>CAVOQS010000001.1:0-612600 GCA_963698415.1 uncultured Gammaproteobacteria bacterium
CACGATGAGCGGAGAGGGAGGAATGGTCGCTTCGCGACCCGGCCTGCGGCTGCGCCGCTGCGCCCGTCGAACCGCGTTCTCATCTTCCACCACGTTCGGCGAGAAATCAAAAATGGGGCTTCGTGAGCCCTGTCCTGGCGTTATGGCGGTGAGGCGAGATGTAAACGGAGGATTCTCCCTGGTCATTCCCGCCGTGCAAAGACTATGCTCGTACGCCGCGGGTCATGATAGGGTGCGTCGTTATGGGGGACATTGTCGGAATAGCTGGCATTTTCGTATCGCTGATCCTGTTGATAGCACTGGCTTATCGGGGTATCAGCGTGATCATCCTCGCACCCGCCCTTGCCCTCCTCGCCGTACTCTTTTCCGGCGGCGGCAGCCAGTTGCTCGCTGTCTATACGCAAGTATTTATGTACGGCGTGCTCGGGTTCGTCGTCAAGTACTTCCCGGTATTCCTGCTCGGCGCGATCTTCGGCAAACTGATGGACGATTCGGGCTCGGCACAGAAAATCGCGCATACGATCGCCGCGACACTCGGCACGAAGCGCGTTCTCTTGTCCGTAGTCGTCGCTTGCGGCGTCCTGACGTATGGCGGTGTCTCGGTATTTGTCGTTGTATTTGCCGTGTACCCGATCGCTGCCGTTATGTTTCGCGAGGCGAATATCCCCAAGCGACTTATCCCGGCGACACTGGCTCTTGGGGGCGGTACGCTGACCATGACCTGCCTGCCCGGCGCGATCCAGATCCAGAACATCATTCCCACCACGTTCTTCGGTACGGACATTTATGCGGCACCGCTGTATGGGACAACCTGTGGTGTCCTGATGCTGCTGGGCGGGTTGCAGTGGCTCAAGCGGCAATCGATCGCCTACGCCCAGGAGGGGTACGGTGAGAACCATTTGAACGAGCCGACGACACTCGATCTGGACCAACTGCCCCCATTCTGGATCGCGCTGGCACCGGTGGTCTGCGTTATCGCGGCCAATTACGCCTTTTCGGAGTTCTTCATCCCGGCGTGGGACACCAGTTACCTGTCGGAAGAGAAGTTCGGCTCGACCAGCGTAGGCAGCCTGCGCAGCCTTTGGGCCATGATCGCAGCACTGTTTGCGGCGAGTCTCGTCACCGCTCTTCTCAACCTCCATCGTCTGCAGAACCTGAATCGGACGCTGAGTACGGGGGCCATTAACTCGATGCTGCCGACGTTCAACACGGGATCAGAGGTTGGTTACGGTGTGACAATCGCGTCACTTGCCGGCTTTGCGCTGATCAAGATGGCGGTTGTCGATGTTGCGCCGGGTCATCCCCTGATTTCTGCCTCGATCGCCGTCAATGTGCTGGCAGGGATCACCGGGTCCGCTTCGGGGGGCATGAGCATCGCTTTGGCTGCCCTTGGCGATACCTACATCGAACTCGCAAAAGCCAACGGCATCAGCCTCGAATGGCTGCATCGTGCAGTGGCGATGTCGTCGGGCGGGTTCGATACTTTGCCGCATAACGGTGCCGTCATCACGATGTTCATCATCTGTGGACTCACCCATCGCCAGTCCTACAAGGATCTGGGCATGGTGACCCTGGTCATCCCGTTCTCTGTGGTCATGGCGGTGACGGCGCTGCTCAGCTTCTTTGGCACCTGAGGGGTCAGTGTAGATTTGCACGCCGGATTGACCCGTCTCAAGCAACGCGAAAAGCAATCGGGTCAATGACCTGGCAAGCAGTGGGCGCGGAAAGAACCGATGCGAGAATTGGCCGGTTGGAGGGGGGGGATGGCCGCTTCGCGACCGGGCATGCGGCTCTGCCGCTGCGCCCGTCGAACAGGGTTCTAATCCTCAACCGCGCTCGGCCGAATAGCAAAAAAGGTGTCAGTCACCCTATTTCTACTCGGAAATAGGGTGACTGACACCTTTCTTGAAATCTGGCGGAGAGGGGGGGATTCGAACCCCCGGTACGGTATCACCGTACACTCGCTTTCCAGGCGAGCACCTTAAACCACTCAGCCACCTCTCCGAATTCAGTTTGATCAACGTTCGTCGTTCGTCTAGCCGCCGCTGGTAATTGATGGTGGCATGTCCGCGCATGCACCGCCGGGGTGCGGCGGGGCGTCCGGGTCAGCCTTGGGAATAGGCATTTCGGCAAACTCGTCGAGCTGATCCAGTCCTTCCGGCGCGACCACTCGCTTGCCTACCTCCCGATTCTGAAATCGCAGGTCCTTTTCGCAGTCGACTTCCTTGGTCCGGTTACCGCCGCAAGCCGCAAGCGACGCACTGACTAACAAGACAGCCAATAATTGGCTTTTGGTCATGCGTTTTCCTCCAGATCCACGCCTGCCCTTTGCATCGCCGATCGCATTTCTTCGTGGTACCGATCCGAGTACGGCGTCAGCGGCAACCGGATATGTGGCTCCATCAGTCCCATAGCACTGACGGCCCATTTTACGGGTATCGGGTTTGACTCGACAAACAGCGCCTTGTTCAGCGGCTGCAGACGGTCGTCAAGTGCCCTGGCCTCGTCCGCTTTGCCTGCCATTGCCAGCTCGCACAATGTTGCGACCTGGCGCGGCACAACATTACCACTTACGGTCACAACACCGTGTCCGCCCTGCTCGATGAACGGCCGCAGGGTAAAATCATCGCCGCTGTAGAGCCCAAAATCGTCGTCCACCAATGCCTGGATCTGCTTCAGCCGCTCAATATCTCCGGTCGCCTCCTTGAGGGCGAAGATATTGTCGTGCCGGGCAAGCCTCGCAACCGTTTCCGGGAGCATGTCCGCCACCGTCCTTCCGGGCACGTTGTACATCATCAGCGGTTTATCAATCGCATCCGCGATTGCCGTGTAATGCTGGTAAATGCCTTCCTGCGTTGGCTTGTTGTAGTACGGCACGACCGCCATGAACGCCGTCAATCTCGGGTCGGCGACGGCGCGCGACAACTCGATCGACTGGAACGTCGAGTTCGACCCGGTTCCGGCGATCACCGGAATCCGCCCGGCCGCAATCTCGACCGACCGGCCGATCAGTTCGATATGCTCGGATCGCTTCAGTGTTGGCGACTCGCCCGTCGTACCGGCAATCACCAGTCCGCTGCTGCCCTGCTCGACATGGAAGTCGATCAGCCGCTTGAGACTCGCATAATCGACCCGATTATTGCCATCGAACGGCGTAACGAGCGCGACCAGACTACCGTGAATCACGATTGATCCTCGCCTTAAATAAGGCGGCGATGTTACTGTTCAAGTCCGGTGCTGGCAAGGACTGATATTGCAGGTACCATGCGGCGCACCTGGTGGCCAAAGCTGCCTGAAAATGCGCCGGAACATTTATAAGGACGATTTTAACTAAATGTCACAACTTATTGTAATTTCAGCAATTGGAACAGACCGAACCGGTGCTGTTCAGGATCTGACCAAGGTTGTTCTGGCCTGCGGTGGCAACATCGAAGAAAGCCGTATGACTACGCTGGGGTCGGAGTTTGCGATGTTATTGCTGGTTTCCGGCAATTGGCACACCTTGAGCCGCCTCGAACAGGGCCTCGACAAGCTCTGCGTCGACGGCGACATGCAGGTCTCGATCCGGAAGACGGACGTCAAGCCGGCAGGAGAGAATCGAATGCCCTACGCCGTCGATATCGTTGCGCTGGACCAGCAGGGAATTGTCTTCAACCTTGCGAATTTCTTTACCTCGAGAGACGTCGAGATCGCTGATGTCGCCACGCGCAGCTACGCGGCCGCGCATACGGGTGCGCCGATGTTTGCCGTGCAAATGGCGATCAACGTCCCCTCGACACAGCAGGTATCGCAGCTGCGTGAGGAGTTTCATGAGCTCTGCGACCAGTTGAATCTGGACGCCATTCTGGAACCCGTAAAGGCCTGACCCGGACCCAAACCAGGAGATATCCATTGAGTGCACCGCGAATGAATCGAGTGATTGGCGACTTCAAAGCAGCCGCGACCGGCGACAAGATCGTTAACCTGAAAGACCTGCGCGGCAAGAACGTCGTTATTTACTTCTACCCAAAGGACAGTACGCCAGGTTGCACGACGGAAGGCCGTGACTTCAGTGCCTTGCACGCGACAGTTCAGGCAACAAAACACGGTCATTTTCGGCGTCTCTCGGGATAGCATCGCATCTCACGAGAAGTTCAGGGAGAAACAGGGCTTCAAGTTCGATCTCCTGTCCGATCCCGATGAGGTCCTCTGCAGGAAATTTGACGTTATTCACGAGAAAACGCTCTACGGACGCAAGTTCATGGGCATTGTGCGCAGCACTTTCCTGATCGATGCGGATGGCAAACTTCGACAGGAATGGCGTGGCGTGAAGGTCAAGGGGCACGCCGAGGAGGTACTCGAGGCCGTCAAGGCCCTTTAAGCAGGGGAACAACGAGCCACGGGGCCAGTCGGAAACTACAGTAGATATTCAGCAGACATCACATGTATTCAGCTCCCATTAAACGCATCCTGCTTGCCGCCCTGCTTGGCGCGCTGGTCTTCGTGGCTGGTGCCGGTGCGGATGACATCAAGCTACCCGATATGGGGAGCCCGGCCGATACCATTCTTAACACCAGTGAGGAAGCGCAAATCGGCCGCATGATCATGCGCGATATTCGCGCCAGCGGCCTGGTCGTCGAGGATCCGCTCGTCACCGAGTACCTGAATGACATTGGCGGCCGCATCGCCGCGCAGACCAACGACGGTGCGCATAGCTTTACGTTTTTCGCCGTCAACGACCCGCGTATCAATGCGTTTGCACTGCCCGGCGGCTATATCGGCGTGCACACCGGCTTGCTCGAGGCGAGCCGCAATGAGGACGAAGTGGCCGGCGTGCTTGCCCACGAGGTGGCGCATGTGACGCAGCGCCACATTGCCCGTTCAATTCATGCCAACTCGCGACAAAACCTGTTGACGACGGCAATGATGCTCGGCGCGCTGATTCTTGCCGCCACTGGCGGGAGTGGCGATGCCGTGCAAGGCGCGATGGCGGTTGCGCAGGGAACAGCGGCTCAGCAGCAGATCAACTTCACGCGCACCAACGAGTACGAGGCGGATCGCGTGGGCATTGCCGCGCTCGCTGATGCCGGGTTTGACCCGTATGGAATGGCGTCGTTTTTCGATGTCATGTCCCGGCAACACACCAGCAGCCCGGAGTCGCGCGCACCGGAGTTCCTGCGCACACACCCGGTCACAACGGCTCGAATCGCAGAAGCCCGAAACCGGGCCCGCGCATACCCGCCCGTGGTTAGCGATGACTCAACCAGTTACGGCATTGCCCGCACGCGCGTCATTGTCGCCAAGTTCGACACGGCCGCGGAGGCCGTTGCCTATTTTGAGGGGCGCGATTACGAAAACCAGAATGACATCCAGCGATACGGGCGGGCCGTCGCGTATCAGCGCGCCGAGGACTACTACGGCGCACTCGAGATTTTTGAAGACCTGTTGGAAAAAGACAAGTCGGTCATTGCCTATCACATCGGTCTGGGCGAGACGCTGGTCGCACTCGATCAGTACCCGGAGGCGATCGAGACCTTCGAGCGCGCTCTCGAACTCTTTCCCCGGAACGTACCCCTCGTCATCGAGTACGGCGATCGACTCCTCGAAATCGGCCAGGCGGAAAAGGCCCACGCCCTGCTGCTCGACTTGTTGAACAATGTACCCCCGACTCCCGAACAGGTCCGGCTGATCGCCCGTGCGGCTGCCCAGGCCGGCGAGGAAGCCGAAGCGTACTACTACCTGTCGGAGTACCAACTGATGATCGGTGACCTGGGGGGTGGCATTGGCTATTTACAGCAGGCCTTGCGGCTTCCGGAACTGCAGGAAATTCAGCGCGCCCGATTTGAGGCCCGGATCGATTTCATTCGCGAGTTCATGTCCGAGGAGCAACTGAAGCGCATGCAATCGACACGCCCGCCCGGTGTCGCGCGCAATGACCCCTCGCGATGAGGTTCCTCTGCCCGTTGTTGCTGGTAGCGGTCGCAGCTGCGGGCTGCGCCTCAGCGCCGGCAGGTGAACCGGCCGATCCAGACCCCTGGGAGTCGATGAACCGCGGCCTGTACACATTCAACCAGGGCATCGATAAGATCAGCTTCAAGCCGCTTGCGAAGGGCTACGTGAAGGTCATTCCCACACCGGTTCGCAGAGGCGTCACGAATTTCAGCCGCAATCTGGCGACACCGGGCTCCGCGCTCAACAACTTCCTGCAAGGCAAGCCTGCTCACGGGGTCCAGGAGCTCGCCCGATTCTTCGTAAACAGTACGATTGGCATTGGCGGTCTGTTCGACATCGCGAGTCGCAGTGGCGTAGAAGCAAACCCGGAGGACTTCGGCCAGACCGCGGCCGTCTGGGGAGTACCGTCCGGCCCGTTTGTGATGCTGCCTTTCCTTGGACCGCGCACGTTGCGGGATGCAGCAACCCTGCCCCTCGACATCGGCGCCGATCCTTTGCGTTACTACGACGACGATACAATCCGGATGTCTTTGTGGTTACTGCGGCTGGTTGACGTCCGCGCACGACTGTTGCCGCTGGAGGGAATGATTCAGGACTCCGCAGATCCCTACGTGACCATGCGTGAGTCTTATTTGCAGAACCGGGAGTTTGAAATCTACGACGGCGACCCGCCGATCGAGGAAGACGAGTTCTTCGACGAGTTCCTCGAGGAAGAGGACTACTAGGCGCCGTCCGGCGCGTCGATAAATCCTGACCACCGCTCACCTTTCGAGAGCAGCGGTTCGACTTCGGTCGTTTTCGCGATTGCGAGGATTTTCTCAGGCATGCCGGTGAATCGAATTTCGCGGACACTGTGATTTGCCCAGGTCACCCACTCCAGCAGCAGCGCCAGTCCGGCCGAGTCACTGTCTGTAACCTCAGTGAGATCGACGTCGATCTGCGTATGATCGTCGAACAGATCCTCACTGGCGCGCAACATCTTCTCGGCAGTGGCGAACGTCATTTCGCCGCTGACGGCGAAACGCCCTTCACCGAGGTCTTCAAATGTGAATTCACTCATCGGCGTTTTGCGAAACCGTGGAAATTCCCGCCTCGCCTTCCAGGCGCTGTATTACGGCTTCGAGGCTCGAGGCGCGAATTTCAGAATCGAGCTCAGCCCGATAATTAACGACATAGGACACGCCTTCGATGACCACGTTGAAAACCAGCCACCCGGCCTGGCGCTGGACCAGGTCGTAATCAACCGCGACTTTGCTGCCGTCGTCGAGCAAAACCGTGCTGCGAACCTTCGTCCGTCTCTTGGTTGGATCGCCCCGATACGGCAACACGGTAATCTTGCTGGGGTCGAACTCCAGGATACCATCCGAGTATTGCCGCAGAAGCGCTCGATAGAACGCCTCGATGAAGCGCGTCTGTTGCTCCTTGCTCGCTGTGCGCCAGTGCGTGGCGAGCACCACCTGTGCGGCAAACCGCTGATCGAACCTGGGCAGCAGAATACTGTCGATGATTGCGTAGAGTTCCGCACGGTTTTCGGACAATTCCTCCCTGCGCCCTTCGAGTTGCTCCGCGAACTGGATAACCGCGCTCTCGATCACCGCGTTGGGCGAATCGTCAGCCGCAGTCGCGCCCGACGCGCACACGAATAGCGCTAACAAGACTATGAGCCAACGAGCCATACCGCTTTACTCCTTGTCGTCAGACCCGGAATTGACAAGAAACTTGCCAATCAGGTTTTCCAGCACGATAGCTGACTGAGTAAAGAGGATCTCGCTGCCATCATCGAGGTACATGTCGGAGCCACCTGCCTGCAGCCCGATATACTGGCTGCCCAGGATTCCCGACGTCAGGATACTGGCGTCCGAATCGTCCGGTATCTGGTCGTACTTGGCGTCGATCACGAATGCCACGACCGCTTCCAGGGTTTCGGGGTCGAAAGACACCTGCGTAACACGCCCGATCGTCACACCAGACATCGTTACCGGCGCCCTTTCGCGCAGGCTGCCCACATTCTCGAAGCGAGCCTCGACCGAAAATACGCTCTCCGCCTTGAAGTCGTCACCACCAGTGGTCTGCGTTGTCAAAAAGAACAACGACGTCATCCCCAGCAGGACGAACAGGCCGGTGCCAATTTCTACAGAACGAGTTTGTCGCATACTATTCCCTCAAATCTCAAATCAGCGCCGCTGTAATCATGAAGTCGAAAACAAGTATCGCGATTGCTGTGATCACGACCGTGCGCGTGGTTGCTCGTCCGACACCTTCTGCTGTCGGAATCGTATTATATCCTTCCCAAACCGCGATCAGGCTGGCCGCGACCCCAAAAACGACGCTTTTTATAATTCCCTCGTTCACATCGGATATCTCGACGGTTAGCTGGATTTGCTGCCAGAACGAACCGACATCCACCTGGAACAACTCCACACCCACCAGGTGAGCGCCAAACATACCGATGGCACTGAAGATTGCTGCCAGTAACGGCATGGCAATAACGCCTCCCAGGAAGCGTGGCACGAGCACCCGGCGCACCGGGTTCACCGCCATCATCTCCATCGCGGACAGTTGGTCCGTGGCCTTCATGAGACCGATTTCCGACGTCAGCGCAGTGCCGGCTCGCCCGGCGAACAGCAGTGCGGTCATTACCGGGCCAAGTTCCTTGACCAGGGCAAATGCCGCCGCCACGCCGGTCCAGTCTTCGGCATTGAAGATCGACATGTTCGAGTAAGCCTGCAAGGCCAGGACCGCACCAACAAACAAGCCGCAAACCATAATGATGACCAGCGACAAGGCGCCGGTGTTGTATACCTGTTTGACCACCAGGTCGAAGCGCCCGACAAGCACGCCGGGCGAGAACCTGAGCAGGCGCAGGAAGAACAGCTGAAACGCGCCGAAGGTCCTCAGGAACTCGACCGCGGTATTGCGAATGTCGCCCAGGACCCGATTCACTCGGCGTCCCGCCCAAGCAATTGCTCGGCATAATCCGGTGCGTCGTAGTGAAACGCGACGGGCCCGTCAGCCATGCCGTGCATGAACTGCCGCACAAGATCCGAGTTAGTCGTGCGAAGCTCATCCGGACTACCCGATGCCGCGACTTTTCCTTCAGACAACAGGAAGCTTCGATCGGCAACCGTTGCGATCTCTTCCACGTCGTGACTGACGATGATGCTCGTGATACCCAGCGCATCATTCATGCGTCGCACCAGTCTCACGATAACGCCCATCGAAATCGGATCCAGGCCAACAAAGGGTTCGTCGTAGATCAGTATGTCCGGGTCCATAACCATGGCTCGCGCCAATGCAACGCGACGCGCCATGCCACCCGAGAGTTCGGCCGGCATCAGGTCAGCCGCCCCACGCAGGCCAACGGCATGCAGTTTGGTCAGCACGATGTGGCGAATCAAGCGATTACTCAGTTTCGTGTGTTCCCGCAGAGGGAATGCAACGTTCTCGAACACGGTCAGGTCCGTCAGCAGCGCCCCGTTTTGAAACAGCATGCCGAAGCGTTGTCGCAGCTGGTAAAGCTCGGACAGCGTCAGCATCGAGATATCCACGCCATCGATATGAATATCACCGTGCTGGGGGATCAGCTGACGCGTGATCAGGCGCAACAGCGTCGTCTTGCCAGTCCCGCTGGGGCCCATGATCGCCGTGATTTCGCCTCTCCGGATGTCCAGATTCAGCCCGTCAAAGATGACACGATGGCCTCGCGAGAACTTGAGGTCGCGTATCTTGATCAGAATGTCGTTGGATTTGTCCAAGGCGTGGTCGTTTGGTCCGGCTGTCGCGGCGTAGGATAACAAAGAAAGCCACCCAACCAAGGGAGGAATTCTCTGGAAAGTCTGGCCTGCAGCATTAAATAGGACTAAAATGGTACCTTATCAAGCCAATCGTACCTCTCCATGCTCAGAATCAGCAAACTCACCGATTACGGAACGGTTCTGCTCGCTCACCTGGCGGCAAACCAGTCGACCGTTTGCAGTGCCGCCGACGTGGCCCAGGCGACCGGCATTGGACTGCCAACAGTGAGCAAACTGTTCAAATCACTGGCCCGGGCAGGACTTGTAACCTCCACACGCGGCGCTAACGGTGGCTACCGGCTGGCTCGCGGCCCGCAGCACATCAGCGCAGCGGATGTAATCGACGCACTGGATGGGCCCGTATCCATTACCGAGTGCAGCGCCCTCGACGGCGATTGCGCGCACGAAGGCGTCTGCAGCGTCGGCGGGGCCTGGCAACGGGTCAATATGGCAATCCACCGCGCATTGCAGGATGTGACCCTCAACGACCTCATTCGGACCAACAGCCCTGTGCCGACGTTCCGCTTCGCAGGCCTCCCTATCACAGTAGAGAAAAATGGCGACTGAATCAGAAAACCTTGAGAGCCTTGTCAATCGACGTTACGAGCACGGCTTCGTGACGGATATCGCCGCGGACAGCCTGCCGCCCGGCCTCGACGAAGGTGTTGTTCGCGCCATCTCGGCCCGCAAGAACGAGCCCGAATGGATGCTGGAATGGCGCCTCCAGGCCTATCGCCAATGGCTGGACATGGAAGAGCCTGAATGGGCGCACCTGCACTACCCGAAGATCAAGTACGACGAGATCTCGTATTATTCCGCACCAAAATCGGACGACGATCGCCCCAAGAGCCTTGACGAGGTCGATCCGAAGCTGCTGGAGACCTACGACAAACTCGGCATTCCCCTGCACGAGCGTGCGCGCCTCGCGGGCGTTGCCGTTGACGCCGTGTTCGACAGCGTCTCGGTGGCCACGACGTTCAAGGAAAAACTTTCCGATGCCGGCGTGATCTTCTGCTCTTTTTCGGAGGCGGTCATCAAGCATCCGGATCTCGTCAGGAAATACCTGGGCACGGTCGTGCCGCGCCGCGACAATTATTTCGCTGCGCTGAACTCTGCCGTCTTCAGTGACGGGTCGTTTGTCTACATCCCGAAAGGCGTGCGTTGCCCAATGGAATTGTCGACCTACTTTCGCATCAACGCCGCCAATACCGGCCAATTTGAACGGACCCTGATCGTCGCCGATGAAGGTAGCTACGTCAGCTACCTGGAGGGTTGCACGGCGCCGATGCGCGATGAGAACCAGCTGCATGCGGCTATCGTCGAACTCGTTGCCCTGGACGATGCGGAAATCAAGTACTCCACGGTGCAGAACTGGTACCCGGGAGATGAAAATGGCGTCGGCGGCATCTACAACTTTGTCACCAAACGTGGCGACTGCCGCGGCACAAATTCGAAAATCTCGTGGACCCAGGTCGAAACCGGTTCAGCCATCACGTGGAAGTACCCAAGTTGCCTGTTGCGGGGCGCGAATTCCGTCGGCGAGTTCTATTCTGTCGCCGTTACAAACAACATGCAGCAGGCCGATACAGGCACCAAGATGATTCATATTGGGCCAAACACACGCTCCACGATTGTTTCGAAAGGCATCTCCGCCGGAAAGGCGCAGCAGTCGTATCGCGGGCTGGTGCGGGTCATGCCGCAGGCACACGGCGCGCGTAATCACACACAATGTGACTCCTTGCTGATTGGCAAGGACTGCGGCGCACACACCTTCCCGTACATGGAAATCAAGAACCCATCGGCCAAAGTCGAACATGAAGCAACCACGTCGAAGATATCGGCCAACCAGCTGTTCTACTGCCGGCAACGCGGCATTTCGGAAGAAGATGCCGTCAACATGATCGTCAACGGCTTCTGCAAGGAAGTCTTCAAGGAACTCCCGATGGAGTTTGCCGTCGAGGCCCAGGCGTTACTCAACGTCAGCCTCGAAGGCGCCGTCGGATAGGAACGGCCCTGGGCCGTGATGCAAGGGCGTCCAGGGGCGCGAAATGGAAAACAGAATGTTAGAAATCAAAAATCTCAAGAGTCGCATTGGCGATACCGAAATCCTTCGCGGCCTCTCGCTGGCGGTCAATGCCGGTGAAGTGCACGCGATCATGGGGCCGAACGGTTCAGGAAAGAGCACGCTTGCGCAGGTTGTGGCGGGGCACCAGGACCATGAAGTCACGGGCGGCACGGTCACGTTCAAGGGACAGAATCTGCTGGAACTCGAGCCCGAAGAACGTGCGCGCGAGGGCATCTTCCTGGGCTTTCAGTACCCGGTAGAAATCCCGGGCGTAAACAACGCCTATCTGCTCAAGGCCGCACTCAACGCCAAGCGCAAGCATGCCGGGCTCGATGAAATCGACGCCTTTGAATTCCTGAAGATGGCGCGCGAGAAGATGGCGGGATTGGGCATGGACCCGAAATTCCTGAACCGTGGCGTCAACGAAGGGTTTTCGGGCGGCGAAAAGAAGCGCAACGAAATTCTGCAGATGGCCATGCTGGAACCAGAGCTTGCCATTCTCGACGAGACGGACTCAGGCCTTGATATCGACGCGCTCAAGGCGGTTGCCAACGGTGTTAACGCGCTGCGCAGTCCGGATCGGGCGATTGTACTCGTCACGCACTATCAGCGCCTGCTCGACTACATCGAGCCCGATTTCGTGCACGTGCTGTCCGAGGGACAGATCATTAAATCGGGTGACAAGTCACTGGCTCTCGAACTCGAAGAAAAGGGCTACGACTGGGTGCGCGAGGCGGTCAGCGCATGACAGGTTTCACCACAGAGCAACTGCAAGCCATCGTTGCCCGCCTGCCAACGACGCGCGATGAGGACTGGAAGTACACCGATCTCGCGCGCGCGCGCGACATTTCATCACGGTGGCTTGGCACGGGTGATGGCGCGCCCTCTGCCGCGCTCGCTGCAGAGATCGATCGCATCACGAGCAGCATCGATGCCTCATGGTTCGTAATCGCCAATGGGGAGATTCGCGACCTGCCCACGGTATCGGGTGCGACCGTCGAGAGAATCAGCGAAGCGCCAGCAGGACATCACGCCCTCGCGGAACTCAACGCCGCCCTGCTGAAGGAAGGCCTGCGTATCACCGTTGAAGCCACGATCGACAAGCCAATCGGCGTACTCGTCATCGATGGCACGCAGGACACTTCGGTGTCACAGGCGTATATCGACATCGGTTTTGCACAGAATGCGACGGGCAGTGTCATCGAGTACCACGCATCGTTCGGCGATGCGGACCAGTATGCGAACACGGTCGTTGCCCTTACGGTGGGCGATGGCGCATCCGCAAGCCACGTTCGTGTTCAGCACCGGGCCCGCAATCATGTGCAGACCGGCAGGACCGACGTGCGTGTCGGCAAGGATGCTCGTTTCCGTTCGGCAGGCTTCGACCTCGGTGGCGGACTTATCCGCAACGACATCGTTATCGACATTGCAAACCCCGGCGCCGACGTATCGTTCGATGGCTTGTACCTGGCGGGCGAAGGCCAGCATATCGACAACCACACGCGAGTTGATCATCGCGTCGGACCGGCGGTATCCAAACAGGAGTATCGGGGCATTCTGAACGCCAACAGCCGTTGCGTCTGGAACGGCAAGGCAATCGTGCACAAAGGCGCGGATGGCACCGATGCCGACCAGGCCAATCACAACCTGCTGCTGTCGGACAAAGCCGAGATCGATACCAAGCCCGAACTCGAAATCTACACGGACGACGTCAAGTGCAGCCATGGCACGACGGTTGGCCAGCTCGATGAAACGTCGCTCTTCTACCTGCGATCGCGCGGGCTGGACAAAGAGCACGCGACCCAGGTCCTGACGCACGCGTTCGCGGCCGGCATTGTGGCGCGCTCGCCTGTCGATGCGGCGAAAGACGAAATAACACGGCTGGTCAAGGCAAGACTCGCGAACATGATTCAGTCGGACGACGACTTCTCCTGATGAGCGCTCCAGCACACATTGCCGCGTCTGCGAGTTGGCGCTCGGACTTTCCAGCCTTGCACCAGACTATCCAGGGCCAACCACTGGTGTACCTCGATAGTGCAGCGTCCGCGCAGCAGCCCGCGAGCGTGATCGATGCGGTTGCCAGGTACCAGCGCGAGGACCATGCCAACGTGCATCGTGGCGTCCACACACTGAGTCACCGCGCGACCGAGGCCTATGAGGGTGCGCGTGACAAGATCCGCGATTTCATCAATGCCGCATCGCGCAGCGAAGTGGTGCTGACGAGTGGCACGACCGAGTCCATTAACCTCGTCGCACAGAGTTTTTGCCGCCCTCGCCTGCAGGCCGGGGACACGATCGTGATTACGCACCTGGAACACCATGCCAACATCGTTCCGTGGCAACTGGTGTGCGAGCAGACCGGAGCCGAACTTGTCGTCGCGCCGATCAATGATCGAGGCGAAATCGAGCTCGACAAGATGCTGGACCTGATTGACGACAGGACTTTCCTCGTCGGGGTTGCACATGTAGCAAACGCACTCGGCACCGTTTGCCCGGTCCGCACGATTGTCGAGCATGCCAGGGAACGTGGAGTCCCGGTACTGGTCGATGGCGCCCAGGGAGTGCCGCATCTCGAGGTCGATGTGCAGGCGCTTGGCTGCGATTTCTATGCGTTTTCGGGTCACAAGATGTTCGCTCCAACCGGCACCGGCGTGCTCTGGGGACGCGAGGAACTGCTCGATGCAATGCCCCCCTGGCAAGGCGGCGGGGACATGATCCTCGAAGTGAGCTTTGAGAAGACGGTCTACAACGAACTGCCCTACAAATTTGAGGCGGGCACTCCCAATATTTCGGGCGTGATTGGCCTCGGTGCCGCTATCGACTACCTGCAAGCCATCGGAATGCAACGCGTCGCAGCCTACGAGCACGAATTGCATGACTACATGGTCAGCGAACTGAAGAAAGTCGACGGTATTCGTCTTATCGGCGAAGCGCGCGACAAGGCAAGCGCGCAGTCATTCCTGCTCGGCGACATTCACTCGCATGACCTCGGCACCATCCTCGATCATCAGGGTGTCGCCATTCGCACCGGTCATCACTGCGCAATGCCCGTGATGCAGCGCTTTGGGATTTCCGGGACGGCGCGCGCGTCACTCGCCCTCTACAACAACCGGGAAGACATCGATCGCCTGATCTCCGCGCTGGGCAAGGCCCGGGAGATTTTCGGGTGAGTGAGCCGCAGAACGATATGCAGGACCTCTATCGCGAGCTGATTCTCGATCACTCACGAAATCCACGGCATTTTGGCCGCCTGAGCGATGCAACCCACACGGCCGACGGCATCAACCCGCTGTGCGGCGACAAACTCAGGCTTTACCTGAGAGTCAACGAGCAGGGATGCATCGAATCCTCGAGTTTCGAGGGATCAGGATGCGCAATTTCAGTGGCGTCGGCGTCTTTGCTGACTGACACCGTGACCGGGCTCCCGGTCAGGCAGGCCGAGAGCTTTTATTGAAGAACTCACACATCGTTTGACAGGCGATGCGGGCGGAAACCGCTGTGACTCGAGCCTCGACAAGCTGCGGGCGCTCGACGGCGTACGCGACCACCCGGCGCGTGTGAAATGCGCCACGCTGGCCTGGCATACGCTGCACTCAGCACTCAAGAACGAATCAACCCCGGCTACCACGGAGTAGGACGCACGATGTTTGGCCACTCAAACGAACCAGTTAATCTCACTCGCGATGTCAGCGCGGTCATCATCCCTGTCGGCGAGACCGTAACACTGCGCGAGGGAACCGAAGGCTTTATAACCCAGGCGCTCGGCGGCAGCTTCACGGTGTATGTCGAAGGTAACCTGTTCCGGATATCGGGAACGGACGCAGACGCGCTCGGAAAAGACCCTGTTCCGCCGCCCGCAATCCCGGAAAACGCAACCGACAAAGATATCGAAGGCGTGATCTGGGACCAGCTCAAGACCTGCTACGACCCCGAGATCCCTGTCGATATCGTCAACCTTGGGCTGGTCTATCGCTGCGAGGTCAAGTCGCTGGGCAACGGCGAACGCTCCGTCAGCGTCGACATGACACTCACCGCGCCGGGATGCGGCATGGGCGACGTCCTGGTCCAGGATGCACGGGAGAAGATTGCTATTATCCCTACAGTCTCGGATGTCACGGTTGATCTGGTGTTTGATCCTCCATGGAACGTCGGCATGATGACCGACGAAGCCAGGCTACAGACGGGGTTAATGTAAGCTTTAGGTTTAGGTAATAAGCTTATGAAAGTATTAACAATTGTTCGTCACGCTAAGTCCAGCTGGAAGCACACGAGCCTGCCGGATCGCAAGCGGCCTCTGAACAAACGAGGCGAGCGGGATGCCCCGATCATGGGCAAGCGCATACTCGACCATGGCATACGGCCCTCGCTGATCATCACCAGCCCGGCCACGCGCGCCTGGACAACGGCCAAGATCATTGCCCGCGAGCTCAACTACCCGAAGGAATTCCTGCAACGCGAGGACCATTTGTACCTCGCGTCACTCGACCGCATCCTCGACGTCATCGTCGCCCAGGAAAATGGTTTCAATAGCCTGATGGTGGTTGGCCATAACCCCGGGCTCACGGACCTCGTGAATTTCCTGCAGCCGGGCCTGACCCACAACCTGCCGACCGCCGGGGTGGTGTCCGTGCAGGTTGACCAGGATGACTGGAATCTCTACGAGCGGCCGAAAACCGAACTACTGGTCCACGACTGGCCGAAGAAATAGCCCACCTCGGCTCGGCGAGCCGGATTACTCCAGCCCGGAGCCGTCCGCCGAGTAGATCACCCAGATCTTTGTGTAACCGTCGGTGTCCCAGATACCGGTCCATTCCTTCGGGATCGTGACGGCCTCGCCCGCGCCAATCTCGGTAACCGTCCCGTCGCTGGAGGTCAGCGTTACACCACCTTCGAGGAAGTACATGAACTCGTCAACGCCATAGGGCTCGGTAATTTCCGAGCGAGTCTTGCCAGACTTGTACATGCCGGAGGCGAACTTCTTGTCACTGCTCAGCAGCGAAGTGACGTCCAGCGTGACATTGCCATTGTCGTGCCGGGTTTGGGTGATGTCTTCACGCTCGAAGATTGCTCCCGCAGCATCCTCCTTGCTGATCTTCGCGGGATGTACGCCCTCTTCTTCATGATGCGCTGCAATTGCGATAGCAAACAGTCCAATCACGGGCAATCCAAGCAGTGCCTTGAAGCGGTTTTTCATACGTCTCTTCTCCTGGTTGAGGTACCTGCGTTATAGCACGTTGGACCGATGTCCACGCGCTTCGCCAGGCCGACAGTGCGCTACAATCCATCATCCGTACACGCTGGAGACAAACCGAGGTGTTGAATCTGCAGAGGCTCGGCTTGCTTGCCGTATGCATTACCTGGGTTACCGCCGCAACAGCAAGCGATGCTGGCTCTCGGTACACCGGGGAACATTTCTCAACCCGCAGCCCGGTACTCGCGAGGAACGGCATGGCGGCCACTTCGCATCCGATTGCGTCGTCCATCGCTGTCGACATCATGAAAAAGGGTGGCAGCGCGATTGACGCGGCCATTGCTGCGAACGCGATGCTGGCCCTGGTTGAACCACATGCTTGCGGCATCGGCGGCGACCTGTTCGCCATCGTCTGGGATCCAAAGACAGGAAAGCTGGCTGGCTACAACGGCAGTGGCCGGACACCGGCCGGCCTCGAGTACGAAGAACTGCGTGCATTGCTGGGCGACGCGGA
Organism: uncultured Gammaproteobacteria bacterium; assembly: GCA_963698415.1. Lineage (GTDB taxonomy): Bacteria > Pseudomonadota > Gammaproteobacteria > Steroidobacterales > Woeseiaceae > UBA1847. Next base: position 17,496 of record CAVOQS010000001.1, read on the forward strand.
AAACATCCCACTCTATGGCCCTCTGTCGGTCAGCGTCCCGGGCGCTGTCGATGGCTGGTTTGCCCTGCACGAGCGTTACGGCAAACTGCCCATGCGCGAGATCCTGGCACCGGCCATCGAGTATGCCAGGCAAGGTGTCGCTATTACCGAAGTCGATGCGGCTTTGTGGGACGAGGCCCTGACCGAATTTTCACAAAGTGACCTGCCGAAATCGCAGCTGCAAGAACTGTTTCGGACCTACCGGATTGACGGCCGCGCGCCTGCCGCCGGCGAGATCTTCAGGAACCCGGACCTTGCCGAGAGCTACGAGAGGCTCGCGGCCGGAGGCCGTGAGAGCTTCTACCAGGGCGAGACGGCCCGACGGATCATCAAGGCGATCCACGACAGAGGGGGGAAGCTGCAATTGTCGGACCTGGCTCGGCACAAGGGCGAGTGGGTGACGCCCGTCTCCTCGGACTACCGCGGATATGATGTCTACGAGCTGCCACCAAACTCGCAGGGCATTGCGGCGCTGCAGATTCTCAACGTCCTCAAGGCCTATCCGCTGGCCACGATGGGCCGCGACAGTGCCGCATTCTGGCACCTGTTCGTCGAGTCCAAGAAGCTCGCGTATGAGGATCGCGCGAAATTCTATGCCGACCCGCTCTTTTCAGAGGTGCCGCTGGATTACCTGTTGTCCGACGACTACGCGGACATGCGGCGTGAACTGATCGATCCCGGCCAGGCGGCCCTGACTGTTTCCGCCGGAAGTCCGCCGCCACATGGCGACACGACATTCCTGGTCACAGCCGATGCCGACGGCATGATGGTGTCGTTTATTCAAAGCAACTACTGGGAGTTCGGCAGCGGCATCGTCGCAGACGGCACGGGATTCGCGCTACAGAATCGCGGCTATACTTTTTCCCTGGAGCCCGGTCACGCTAACGTTTATGCGGCCGGTAAGCGCCCCTTTCACACGATTATTCCTGCATTCCTGATGCAGGACGACATTCCACTGATGGCCTTCGGTGTGATGGGCGGCTACCTGCAACCGCAGGCGCATGCCCAGATCGTCATCAACATTATCGACTTCGGGATGAATGTGCAGGAAGCCGGTGACGCGGCCCGGGCGGTTCACTCTGCGGCGTCACAACCGACGGGCGGCAGCATGAGCGATGGGGGCACGCTTTACATGGAGGCAGGCATCCCGGAAAGCGTTGCCGAATGAACTGAGAAAAATGGGTCACACGGTCGTGCACGGCAAGCGTCGGTACGTCGGTTCCTACGGTGGTTACCAGGCCATCTGGCGGGATCCGGAGACCGGCGTCTATCATGGCGCATCCGAGATGCGCTATGACGGCGTGGCTGCCGGCTACTAGCACTCTGGAACGTTGACAGCCAGGCCGCCTCTGGACGTTTCCTTGTAGTGCGACGACATATCAAGGCCGGTCTGGCGCATGGTTTCGATAACCTGGTCGAGGGTCACCTTGTGTGTCCCGTCACCGTGCATCGCGAGCTTCGCCGCGTTGATGGCTTTCACGGCACCCATTGCGTTGCGCTCGATACAGGGAATCTGTACGAGACCGCCAATCGGGTCGCAGGTGAGCCCCAGGTTGTGTTCCATGCCGATTTCGGCTGCCTCCTCGATGTGGTCGTTCGAGCCACCGAATACCGCGGCGAGGCCGCCTGCTGCCATTGAGCACGCTACCCCTACTTCGCCCTGGCAGCCCATCTCAGCGCCAGAGATCGACGCGTTGATCTTGTACAGGACACCGATCGCTCCGGCCGTCAGGAGAAATGTCCGCACCCCGTCCTTATTCGCGCCGGGGACGAATTGCTCGTAGAACTTGAGTACGGCCGGAATGATTCCTGCCGCGCCGTTCGTCGGCGACGTAACCACTCGTCCGCCTGCGGCATTCTCTTCATTGACCGCAATAGCATAAGTATTGACCCATTCCATTGCGTCCAGTGCTTGCGGCTCGCCCCGGTTCTCAAGACGGCGCCTGAGCTTGGCTGCGCGACGCGTTACCGCGATTTTCCCTGGCAGGACGCCATCGGTCCGCAGACCCCGATCAATACAGGCGAGCATCGCATCATGAATGGCGTTCAAGCGAGCAATGACTTCCTCTTCGCTCCGCCAGGTCAGCTCGTTGCGGAATATCAGTTCCGCGATGCTGAATTCGTTTGCCGCCGCAAGGTTGAGCAGGGACTCACTGGTCGTAAACGGAAATGGCGGCTCCTTGCCCTGCGAGCCAGGCTCCGGCTCGTCACCGCGGGCGATGAAACCTCCACCGAGGGAGAAATAGTCCTCTTCCCGAAGGACGTTGCCATTCTCATCCAGCGCAGCAAATGTCATGCCGTTGGTATGCCGTTCCAGCTCACGCTGGTAATTGAAATCGATTTCGTATCGACCTTCACTACGAATACTTGCGAGGATATCGTCGCATGGCGTCGGGATCGATGGTCTCCGGCTCATGGCCGGCCAGGCCGAGCAGGACAGCTGTATCGGTACCGTGCCCCTTACCGGTCCAGGCCAGCGACCCGAACAGCGTGACCCGAATCCTCGCGGCCTCCAGGCCCTCGAGCCCGGCAACAAACGCCCGCGCTGCCTTCATCGGTCCAACCGTGTGTGAACTGGATGGGCCGATTCCTATTTTGAAGATATCGAAGACACTGATTGCTGCCATCAATCAGAGCCTAGAGTAAGCAGGCTCGCGTTGCCACCGACGGCCGAAATGTTGTTGCTGAGCGTGAATTCCGTGCCGAAGCGCTGCACGTAGTGCGGACCACCCGCTTTCGGACCGGTACCCGACAAACCACACCCGCCGAAAGGCTGCACGCCAACGACCGCGCCGATCATGTTGCGATTGATGTAAAGGTTTCCTGCGCGGCAATCTGCCGCAACCCCAGCGACACGCGAATCAATACGACTGTGCAGACCCATGGTCAACCCGAAGCCAGTGCCATTTACTGCAGCCACCATCTTGTCGAGGTGCCGGCTCTTGAACTTGACCACGTGTAGCACCGGGCCGAACTGTTCCTCGGTCAATGCGCTTATGTCGTCGATCTCGACCAGCGTTGGTTCAAAGAACGTGCCTGCCTCGGTTCCGTCGGGCAACGCGCGACGGTGTACGATTCTCTGCTCTTTGCCCATGCGCTCGACGTGCGCCGCCAGGATCTTCCTTGACGGGTCATCGATTACCGGTCCAACGTCAGTCGACAGGTGCCGCGGATCACCGATCGTAAGCTCTTCCATGTAGCCCTTGAGCAGACTGAGCGTGCGCGGCTCAATCTCTTCCTGTACGCACAGCAGGCGCAGTGCCGAGCAGCGCTGTCCCGCGCTGTTAAACGCGGAGTAGATGCTGTCGTGCACAACCTGCTCGGGCAGGGCCGAACTGTCGACAAACATCGCGTTCTGGCCACCCGTCTCGGCGATCAGCGTGCCAATGGGGCCATTGCGGTGCGCCAGCGTCTGGTTAATGGTCTGCGCCACCTCGGTCGATCCGGTGAATACAACGCCGGCAATGCGGGGATCTGCAACGCCGCGTTCGCCCATGAGACGACCGCCGCAGGGTACGAAATGCAATACGTCGGGCGGAACCCCGGCTTCGTGCAACAGCTGGATCGCCCGGTAGGCAATGATTGTGGTCGGCGCCGCCGGCTTCGCCAGCACGGCGTTTCCGGCAGCCAGCGCTGCCGTTACCTGGCCGGTGAAGATCGCCAGCGGGAAGTTCCACGGACTGATCGCAATGAACACGCCCTTGCCACGCATACTGTAGGTATTGCGTTCGCCAGTCGGGCCCGGCAGCACGATGGGCTCACCAAAATGTTTCTTTGCCTGCGCGCCGTAGTAGCGCATGAAGTCCACCGCCTCGCGAAGTTCCGAGATGCAGTCTGGAATTGTCCGGCCACCTTCGCGAACGCAAAGATCGATCAGCTCGTCACGATGTTGCTCGTACAGGTCCGCTGCGCGATTCAGGATCCGGGCACGCTCGTCCGCTCCCAGGCGATCCCAACGAGGCTGCGCGGCAACGGACAGCTCGATGGCCTTGTCGACATGCTCGCCTGACGCCTGGTGACAGACGCCGACAACTTCGGAAATGTTGGCGGGATTGACCGACGGTTCTTCCTTGCCGCTCACCTCCTTGCCACCGATGATCGGCCTGGCTGTCCGCGTCTTCTTGCTTGCGACCTCCAGTCCCTCCAGCAGCGCCTTGCTGACAGACCGGTTCGGCAGATTTATGCCATGCGAGTTCTCGCGCTCGGGCTGGAAGATATCAACCGGCCTCGGGATCTGGTCGTGGGCCGCGTAATCGTGCGCGGCCGCCGTCGCGAGCGGATCGGCAACGATATCCTGCACCTCGATCGTCTCGTCGGCGATCCTGTTAACGAAGGACGTGTTCGAACCATTCTCGAGCAAACGCCGCACGAGATACGGCAACAGGTCTTCGTGATTGCCGACAGGCGCGTACACGCGGCAGGGCCGATTGTGCTTTTCGGGGTCAACCACTTCCGCGTACAACTCTTCGCCCATGCCATGCAGCCGCTGGAACTCATAGTCACGTCGTGAGCCGGCATAGTGCAAAACGCTCGCCAGGGTGTGCGCGTTGTGCGTAGCGAACTGGGCGTAGATCTTGTCGCCGGCGTCCAGTGCGGCACGCGCGGCCGCCAGGTAGGAAACATCCGAGTGCGACTTGCGCGTGAATACCGGGTAGCTCTCGAGCCCCTGCTCCTGTGCCCATTTCACCTCGCTGTCCCAATAAGCACCTTTCACCAGGCGCACCGGAATGCGACGGCCGACAGCACCGGCCAGGTCGATCAGGAAGCGCAGGCTGTCGCGTCCGCGCCGCTGGTAGGTCTGCAACGCGACGCCAAAGCCGTCCCAGCCGTCCAGCGCCGGGTCACGGTATACGCGCTCGAAGATATTGAGCCACATCTCGAGGCGGTGCGCTTCTTCGGAATCGATCGTCAGGCCGATGCCGATTTCCCTGGCGTGTTTTGCCAGTTCGAGCACAGTCGGCACGAGCTCAGCCATGACGCGATCTTCATGTGAATATTCGTAGCGCGGATGCAGTGCGGACAGTTTGACCGAGATCCCGGGCGCCGAGAAAACGTCGGCTGACTCGACCCGTGCGTCGCCAATACTCTTGATGCCCTTATGGTAGTTATCGAGATAGCGCTGCGCGTCCGCGGCAGTCAGGGCCGACTCGCCCAGCATGTCGAACGAGTAGCGGTAGGGCAGATCGGTGCTCTTCAATGCGCGCTTCAGCGCCTCGCCGATGTTGCGGCCCATGACAAACTGGTGCCCCATGATCTTCATTGCCTGGCGCATTGCCGTCCGCACCACGGGCTCGCCTGCGCGACTGATGAGCTTGCCAAGCATCCTCGTCGGGTTGCCTGTGGCAATTTCATCGAGCGTCAGGATCTTGCCGGTCAGCATCAGACCCCAGGTCGACGCATTGACGAATACCGAGTCACTGGTGCCTACATGATCCTGCCACCTGGCCGCGGTGATCTTGTCCGCGATCAGCCGATCGGCCGTATCCGCATCCGGAATCCGCAGGAGCGCTTCCGCGATACACATGAGCAGGACGCCCTCGTCGGACGACAAGTCGTACTGCTTCAGAAACGCCTCAATGCCGCCCTCGTCTTTCGAGTTCTTGCGCACGGCCCGCACCAGCTGAGCGGCCGTGTTCATGATCTTCTGACGCGCGGATTCCCCGGGGTCTGCCTCTGCCGCCAGCTTCCGGACAATCTCCTGTTCGTCAGCCAGGTAGTTTTCATTGATAAAGGAGATGCTGCTCTCACGAGCAGCCGGTTGGTCGACGAAACTCATCTCAAACTCCATTCGTCCACTTATCGTGGATTCGTATTAGCGCCCCGATGACGGGTCCGTGGCGGGCGATAATAGCTCATAAATACCGCTACAGGCATCGGTATTCGCCCGGATTCGCGATATAATTTCGCCCTCTAAAAAAACCAAGAGAATCCCCGTGCCAGCACCATTTCTCCAGTCGCTTGCGGCTCAAACCGAGGCGCTGAAATCCGAGGGCCTGTTCAAACAGGAAAGACTGATTGCCGGCCCGCAACAAGCTGCCATCAGGGTCCGTACAAACGGCGGCACAGACGAGGTCCTGAATCTCTGTGCAAACAACTACCTGGGGCTGGCCAACCACCCCGATGTCATCGCCGCCGCGCACAAGGCCCTCGATGAGTTCGGCTATGGCATGGCTTCAGTACGCTTCATTTGCGGGACGCAGACGATCCACAAGGCGCTGGAGGATCGCATCAGTGAGTTTCTTGGCACCGAGGACACTATCCTCTACCCATCATGCTTCGATGCGAACGGCGGCCTCTTCGAGACCTTGCTTGGACCTGAAGATGCCGTGATTAGCGATGCGCTGAATCATGCGAGCATCATTGACGGCATTCGGCTGTGCAAAGCACGCCGCCATCGCTACGCGAATTCCGATATGAGCGACCTGCGGCAACAGCTCGAGGCAACCACGGATGCCAACGTCAGCCTGGTCGTTACAGATGGCGTGTTTTCCATGGACGGGACCATCGCGGATCTGCAGGGCATTTGTGAGCTCGCTGACGAATTCGACGCACTCACGATGATCGACGACTGCCACGCGGCGGGCTTTCTCGGCGAGCGCGGTCGGGGCACGCATGAGTACCGGGACGTAATGGGCCGCATCGATATCATTACTGGCACCCTCGGCAAGGCGCTCGGTGGCGCATCCGGCGGCTACACGTCGGGACGCAAGGAAATCGTCGGATGGTTGCGGCAGCGCTCGCGCCCCTACCTCTTCTCAAACTCGGTAGCGCCGATGATTGCCGCGACATCAATCGCTGTACTTGATCTGCTCGAGCGCGACAACTCGCTGCAACAACGGCTGCACGAAAATGCCGCCTGGTTCCGCAGCAAGATGACAGAACGTGGCTTCGACCTGAAGCCTGGCGAACACCCGATCATCCCGGTCATGCTTGGGGACGCAAAGCTCGCCACGACAATGGCCGATAGGCTGCTCAGACGTGGCATCTACGTTATCGGCTTTTCATTCCCGGTCGTTCCCAAGGGACAGGCACGCATTCGCACCCAAATGTCGGCGGGATTGACACGCGAGCAGCTCGACAAGGCGATCGATGCATTTACGGAAGTTGGCCGCGAACTTGGAGTGATCTCATGAAAGCGCTGGTCAAGGCGAAAGCCGAACGCGGCATCTGGATGGAAGACATAGCAGCGCCAGAGATCGGGCACAACGACGTGCTCATCAAGGTCAACCGCACGGCTATTTGCGGCACCGATATCCATATTTTCAAGTGGGACGACTGGGCCCGGGCAACGATTCCTGTCCCGATGGCCGTTGGACACGAATTCAGTGGCCAGATCGTGGAAATGGGCGTTGAAGTACGCGGATTCGAGATCGGCGATCGCGTTTCGGCCGAAGGGCATATTACCTGTGGCCACTGCCGCAACTGCCGTGCCGGCCGCCGCCATCTCTGCATGAATACGGTCGGCGTCGGCGTCAATCGACCAGGGGCGTTTGCCGAGTACATCTCGGTGCCCGCCTTCAACGTATTCAAACTTCCCGATGCGATCACCGACGAATTGGCGTCAATTCTCGACCCGCTCGGTAATGCCACCCACACGGCGCTGTCGTTCGACCTCGTTGGCGAAGACGTTTTGATCACCGGTGCCGGGCCAATCGGCATCATGGCCGTGGGCATCGCCCGTTATGCGGGCGCGCGCCATGTGGTTATTACGGACGTCAACGATTATCGCCTCGATCTCGCGCGGAAGATGGGCGCGACACGTGCCATCAACGTCGGCAAGACAAGCATCGATGAGACGATGAAGGAACTCGGCATGGCAGAGGGCTTCGATGTTGGCATGGAGATGTCAGGTAACCCGCAGGCCTTTCGCGACATGCTGCGCACCATGCATCACGGGGGCAAGATCGCGATGCTGGGTATCCCACCCGGTGACATGGCGATTAACTGGAACGAGGTGATTTTCAAGGGATTGGTGCTTAAAGGAATCTACGGGCGGGAGATGTTCGAGACCTGGTACAAGATGTCCAGCATGCTGCAGAGCGGGCTGAACATGGATCCGATCATCACCCACCACTTCGACATAAACGAATACCTGCCCGCGTTCGAACTCATGGAATCCGGTCAGTCGGGTAAAGTGGTCCTCCACTGGAACTGAGGGTACGCGTCTACGTTGTTGGCACGCGTATCCCTCGCGGTCGTATCCAGCGGGACGAGCTTACTGGTTTATTAAACCTCCTACCCTAGTTGGCCTGTTGCAACCCAGAACGTAACGAGCAGCGCTATCAGCACCAGGGATACCGGGATTTTCTGCAAGAACAGCATGACGATCCTCCTTTGACGTAGCCGTTCACGGTGCGGCAGCCCGGCGATCCTGAGTCCTTCGCGGCGTAGCAAAACGCGTCGCGGAGGAGGCGAGGACCCGTGGCTTTGCGTCACTGACTTTCGTCAGCTTTGCCTTTCCGCGATCTTATTATCCAACACCGATTCGCGTGGTCAATCCGGAAAAATGCTTACCGTCACTCGATCTCACAGAGGCAGTGTGAGTAGATGCTCTTCGGGTCATTGAAGCGCCCGGCGTGTGCGATCAGCTTCTGCAGTTGGCCGGCAAACACCTCGACCGGTGTCGGCGCATCGACCAGGGCGCTCGGATCAAGGCCAGTCACCCGAAAGACCGAGAGCAGATCCAGGATCATCTGTTCAGTCGGCGTCAGTTGCCGCTCAATCAGTTTCTGTCCGTATTCGCCTTCTTCGAGTCCGGCCAATTCCGCAGCGGCCACAACAGCATCGTCAAAAGTACCTAGTTGATCGACCAGCCCATTCTCAAAGGCGTCGTCGCCCGTCCAGACCTGCCCCTGCGCTATCGAGTCCACGTAGTCCTTGTCGAGTTCGCGATGCGCGGCCACGCCCGAGATAAAATCGTCGTACCCATTTTCGATAACCAGCTGAAAAAGTTCCTTCGTGTGTTCGGCCATCTCGCGGTCCGGCCGCAACTCACCCGACCAGGGCGTGGTACCCACGCCGTCGGTGCCGATACCTGCCATTCTCAAGGTACGTTGAAAAGTCGGCACCATGCCGAAGATGCCAATCGAACCTGTGACCGTTGCTGGGCTCGCAATGATGCGATCCGCAACGACCGATATCCAGTAACCACCAGAGGCCGCAACGCTGCCCATTGATGCCACGACCGGCTTTCCAGCCGCCTGCAATGCCTCGACCTCCTGGGATATGACCTCGGAGGCGAATACGCTCCCGCCCGGGCTGTCGACGCGCAACACCACAGCTTTGACGGATTCGTCGGCAAGGGCACGGCGCAGCAATGCAGCCGTCGAATCGCCACCGATTGTTCCGGGTGGATGCGAACCATCGAGAATATCGCCTACTGCGACGATCACGGCGATGTTTTCAGTTTCCAGTCGTGGTCCGTGCAGCAGGTTCATCTGGTCCAGGTAGTCGAACATGTGGACTGCCGAGTACATCGAGTCGTCATCCGAATCCACACCAACATAACCCTGCAGGAGTTCCCGCAGTTCGGCACGCCCCAGCAATTCATCCACCAGGCCGCGGTCGAGTGCAGCCTGAGCAAGATCCCCGTTCGCACTCCGCGTGTACGCGACCAAATTCTGTGCGTAATCGTTGATCGCCCCTTCAGGCAGTCCGCGCGCGGCAACCACGTCGTTTTCGTACATCGTCCAGAACTGCTCGATCAGGCGACTGCGCGACTCACGGTCTTCGGGCGACATATCCATGCGCGTGTAAGGCTCGACAAAGGACTTGTGCGTACCGACGCGGAACACGTTCCAGTCGATGCGCAGCAAGTCGATCGCGTCTTTGAAGTAATTGCGGTACGAACCGTAACCTTGCAGGTAGATGATGCCCTCGGGATGCATATACAACTCGTCCGCGTGCGCGGCGAGGTAGTAGCCCTGCTGGGAGAAATAGTCGCCGCTGGCAATGATGCGCTTGCCAGATTCACGAAAGCTCTCCATCGCGGCCGCTATGCGCTGCAACTTACTGAGACCCGACCCACCAAGAGCACTGAGTTCCAGGTGCACAACCTCGATCCGATCATCAGTGCTGGCCAGGCGGAACGCCTCCACGACGTCTGCAACCAGCGTCTGGGGAGGCGGGTCGTCAAACAACTCGGCAACGGCCCGGTCATAGGGGTCGCCTGCGATCTGTTCGACCAGTTGTCCAACCGGCTGCACGACCAGGGCAGCCTTTTGCGGAATCAGTTGCGGTGGGCCGCCGGACAATGCACCGAAGAACAATCAGGAAAATGAAAAGCAGCAGGAACAGGTGCAAAATCTTGCGCAGGCTATCGAGGCCGTGAAAGATCGCACGAAAGAATCGAACCAGGAGGTTACTGCTACTCATTGCCTAAACCCTTATGGACTGAACCTATGTGCTTGTCGCCAACGTAGCTGATTCGATAGATCTTGCCTGAAAAATCGTCGCTTACAAGCATCGATCCATCTTCCAGCACCATAAGATCTACCGGCCGGCCTGAGACTTGCTCGTTCTGCAGCCAGCCTTCCGCAAACGGCTCGTAAGAGATGGCTTTGTTACCCTCAAGTCGAACCAGCGTAATTCGATACCCTATCTTCTTGGACCGATTCCACGAGCCATGTTCCGCAATAAACACCTGGTTGTGGTACTCCTCCGGAAATACGTCGCCCGTGTAGAATTTCACACCGAGCGGAGCGACGTGCGGCCCGAGCTTCTGCGCGGGCGGCGTATAGTTGGCGCAGTCCCGGCGCAGCCCAAATCTCGGGTCGGCGATGTCCCCACCGTGGCAATACGGAAAACCGAAGTGCAAACCCTGGCGGGGAGCATGGTTGAGTTCGCAGGGCGGCAGATCATCGCCCAGCATGTCGCGGCCATTGTCGGTGAACCACATCTCTGCAGTGGCGGGGTGCCACGTAAAACCGACAGAGTTCCGAATACCCGACGCGAACGTTTCACGATCGCTGCCGTCTGCGTTCATTCGAATTATCTGCGCGTAACCGTACTCGTCGCAAATATTGCAGGGCGCACCAATGCTGATGTAAAGCTTGTCGTCTGGCCCGAATCCAATGTAGCGCCAACCGTGATGCCGATCCGAAGGCAGCTCGATGTCAAGCTCCTCCCCAGGCGGAGCGTCTTCCAGGTGGTTTTCGATGTCGGCGTAGCGAATTACCCGGTCGATTTCGGCGACGTACAGGTCACCGTCATGAATGGCAATGCCATTCGGTGTGCTCATCCCCCTGAGCAGTTCGATCGTGCGCGTCGAGCCATCCTCGTTTTGCACGACCGCGTACACAGAGCGCCCCTTCCGGTTGGATACGAACAGCGTGCCCTCCTCCCCCAACGCGAGCGATCGCGCGTTCGGCACATCCGCGTACTCCTCAATGACAAATCCGGGCGGCAACCGGACGTCATCAAGCGAAGCCGAAACGGATGAGCAGAAGACCGTCAAGAAAAGAAATGCGGAGAGTTTGCGAAACACGCTACACCTCGTTACTAATCACCAGACAGGAACAGCAGCGACAACTCTGGCAGGAATGCGATCAGGATGACTGACAGCAACAGGATAACCAGGAAGGGAAACGTTGCCGAATAGACGTGCATGATCGGCTTTTCGAATCGATAACTCGCGATGAAGAGATTCAAGCCCACCGGAGGAGTGAGATAGCCAAGCTGCATCGCCGCGAGAAAGACAATACCAAGGTGCACTTCGTTAACACCGAAACCGGCAGCGATCGGCAGAATCAGAGGAACCACGAGAACAATGGCCGAGAAGATATCGAGAATCGCCCCGAGCACCAGCAGGAAGAGCAACAGCAGGATGAGGAATGATGTCTGGCTGCTGACCATTTCCGCGACCAGCGCGAGCAATTTCTGCGGCACCTCTGCATCAATCATGTAGTAGGTGGAGGCCAGTGACACTCCCAGGATCATCAGGATACCGCCAACAAGCACCATCGCTTCCCGCACGATTCGCGGCAGTTCCTTAAACGGAATTTCCCGGTTGATCAGGACTTCCGCGATGAACACGTACATCGCAGTAATTGCCGCCGCCTCCGATACTGCGAAGTAGCCCGAATAGATGCCACCGAGTACGACTATCGGCAACGGCAATTCCCAGATCGCTTCGCGCAGAGCGCCGCCGACTTCCCGCCAGGAGAAATTGCTGATCGGTTTGCGATTGTCCCGATTCACCCAGATGCTGTATCCCGACAACATCGCCAGCATCGTGAGACCCGGGAGTATGCCGGCACGGAAAAGATCGTCGATACTGACCTCGGCGACGACACCATAAAGAATTAATGGCAACGACGGCGCAAACAATAAGCCCAGGCTTCCGGACGACGTCACCAATCCAAGATTGAAGCGATCCCCGTACCCGTCCTGCTTCAGTGCGGGATAGAGAATGGCACCGAGCGCGATAATGGTTACGCCGGACGCCCCGGTAAATGCGGTAAAGAACGCACAGGCAGCAAGGCAGACGAGCGCAAGCCCACCCGGCATCCACCCGAACATCGCGTTGGTGAGCCGCACCAGTCTCTTCGGCGCGTCGCTTTCGCTCAGCAGGTACCCTGCGAAGGTAAACAGCGGAATCGCCGTGAGAATCGGCATTTGCGAAATACTCAGCAACTCGAGCGCAATGGTCATCAGGTCGGTATCGGTACTGAGGAAACCGGCCATCGCGCTGGTCGCGATAATCGCGAACAAGGGTGCTCCCAGGATGGCAAGCAACACCAGGAAGAAGCTAACGACAATCACGACGCAGCCTCTTCTTTGGCCGGCTCAAAAATGCCGATCAGCAACTTGGCGGTGCGCAGCAGGAACTGGTAGCTGAGCAGGACGAATGCCAGCGGTACGATTGCATGCAGTAGCCACAGCGGAACGTCTGTGAAAATCGTATCGCCCCAACTGATCTCCTCGCGAATCAGGCGATAGGCATTCCAGCCAATGACGGCACAAACGGCTGCGGCAAACAGGTCGACAATCGCCTTTGCCCAGGCCACGGCTGGACCGGACAACACGTGCGTGATCAGGTCAATACGAATGTGCTTGTTGTCGCGTGCCGCGGCGATCGACCCGACCATCGCCAGCCACAGCACGATAATCTTGACGAGCTCATCGGCCCACGAAAGGCTAAAGCTGCCGCCGAGCAACTGGCGGTTGATGATCTGGAAAACAGAGACTCCGATCATCGTCCCGAGCAGGACGACGAGCGCCGTGTTCTCGGCGAACCTTCCGGCTCGATCCAGCTTATCGAGCAAATTCCTCAATTCGCCGATCCGGCCTCATCGCGCGCCCCACTGCGATACTCGGCAATGTAGCCCAACATCTCGTCATACAACTCCTTGCTGAATACGCCCTGCTCAGCCAGGTTTCCGTTCAACTCCATGAGGGCGTCGCGCACTTCTTCATAGTCCTCGACTTCCAGTGTCACGGTTTCGATTCCGGTGTTGAGCATCGCCTCCAGCGCGCCCGCATTGTCGATGAGGTTGGAACGATCAAAATTCTCGTATATCCGACCCATGACGTCGCGAACGATTGCCTGGTCTTCCTCGCTGAGCTTGTAGAAGGCCTTCTTGTCGACAGCCATGAATCCGAGCGTATACAGGAGCGGCAGGTCCGATACATATTTGATCTTGGTGTGCCACTGCAGAACGAGCGCACCGATGGGTGACATGCCAACGATATCGATTAGCCCGGTTTGCAGCCCGGTCAGCACATCGGTCAGTGGCAGGGTTACCGGAGACAATGACAGCGCTTCCATCGCCTGGCGGCTGATCGCATCGCCTTCGGGAATCCAGACCTTCTTGCCTTTCAGGTCCTCGAATTTCGAAATGGGCGTATTGGACATGAGGATGGCAAAGCCACCGGCCGAAAAGCCAAAACTGACGTACCCTGCCTCTTCGAGGCCCGCGCTGATCTTGCTGTCCATGCGAGCACGAACGTAGGACGCCTCTTCCGCCGAGTCGAATACCATTGGCAGGCCGTAGAGATTAAGGCCCGAATACTGGCTGGAAAGCGCGGTCGGCGTAAATGCACCGCCCTGCAGCGAGCCAATTCGAATACGACTCAGAACTTTCTGGTCGCTGCCCATGACACCGCCGCCATAGTACTTGATATCGACTCGACCATTCGTGCGCTCTTTGACCTCTTTCGCACCGGCTCGCATTTCCTTCATCCACTGCGAGCCCTCGGGCGTCACGGTTGCGATCTTCAGGGTTGCCGCCTGCAAAGGCAGACCCAGCGAAAGACCTGTCGCAAGGATCAGGATAGTAAAAAACAGTTTTTTCATTGTCTTTCCATTCAGAAGTAGTCATCCGCTTCAGCGAGCAGTATTGCGGCTTGTTCCTTGGCAAGGACGTTGCTGAGCGTGTAACCGTCCTCGTAGGGATCCGCCGCCATCACGTCGTTAAGCAGTTGATCGTGCAATTCGCGTTCGTACAGTAATTTGGCGTAACCGCGGGCGTATTCGACTTTGGCGCTCAGGTCCTTGCCATCGGTTAGCGCAATCGCCTTCTCGAAATACTCGCGAGCCTTCTCAGGCTCTCCACCGAGCGCCGGCGGGCGCAGGGTTAACAATGCTCCCATATAGGTATAGACGGCGCTGTTAACTGCGTCGCCGCTTATGTCCAGATACCGATTGAACAGTGCCTCGATCTGCGGGAGCTCAGCGAGAGAATTCCAGTCCGAGCTGTGTGCCCGCAGAAAGACCACTGACGCAAACCCATAGGTATAAAGATACTCGCTCTGTTTCGGGCCGATACCATCAAGCGAAGCCACGAACTCGTCGTAATTGGCATCGGGCCAGTCACAGGCCGGCGCATACTCTTCGCACATCGCGCGCAGCGCATAGCCGCGCGCGCGTGTCGTCAGACGCGATGCGCGCGCCTCGTCGTCGGCGAAAATCGCACCGTAGGATGCGTACAGAGTCGCACCCGATGCGAGAATGTCGGGATTGTCGGGGTTGTCGCTGATAAACCCGTCAATGAGCACCATGAAGGTCGGCAACGCCGCCTTGGCTGTCTCGGGGTCATCCTGGTTCAGGATAGAGTCGGAAATGCTGTCGGACAGGCCGCTAGCCGCCGACGACATCAGTGACGAACAGCCACCTAGTGCAAAGGCAAATACGCCAATGAGCAATGCATTCTTCATTAGATGACGGACCCCGCTGAAGCGAAATGGTTCAGCTCTAGTTGAGTGGGCCGTAGTATATCGAAAACCGCCCCGGGCCGATGCGCACCGGGGCGATGATTTCCTGATGGAAACTAGATTTTTTCCTTGATACGTGCGGCCTTGCCCGTACGTCCGCGCAGGTAGTAAAGCTTGGCACGACGTACGTCACCACGGCGCTTCACCGCGACCGAATCAACGACCGGGCTGTAGGTCTGGAAAACGCGCTCGACGCCTTCGCCATGGGAAATCTTGCGAACCGTGAACGACGAGTTCAGGCCGCGGTTGCGCTTGGCGATCACAATGCCCTCAAACGCCTGCAGGCGCTCGCGATCACCTTCCTTGACCTTGACCTGCACAACGACGGTGTCGCCCGGAGCAAATGGCGGTAGTTCCTTTTCCATCTGCTCGTGTTCGATCGCTTCAATAATTTTGCTCATTGTTTCTGCTCTTTCAAAAATTCGTCGAGCAACGTCTGCTGCTCGTCGGTTAAATCCAGTTTCTCAACCAGGTCCGGGCGTCGCAACATGCTTCGGCCCAACGCCTGTTTCAATCTCCATCTCGCGATCGCCGCGTGATCACCGGACAACAACACATCCGGCACGCTGCGACCGTCGACTTCCTCCGGCCGCGTGTAGTGCGGGTGATCCAGCAGCCCACTCATGAACGAGTCGTGTGTGGCTGACTCATCATCGCCCAGCACATCGGGCAACAAACGCACTACAGCGTCAATTACTGCCATCGCCGCGATTTCTCCGCCAGAAAGCACGAAATCGCCCAGCGATACTTCCTCGTCAACCTGCGATTCTATGAATCGCTCGTCAACGCCCTCGTAGCGTCCCGCCAGCAGTATCAAACCTGGCAGTCCCGCGAAACGTTTCGCAGTTGCCTGGTCGAACACCCTGCCCTGCGGTGACAGGTACACGACAGGACAGCCTTCCGGCGACCGCCTCTTTGCGGCAGTCAGTGCACCGGCAAGTGGTTCGTATTTCATCACCATGCCAGGCCCGCCGCCGTACGGTCGGTCATCCACCGTGCGGTGCACATCGCTGGTGTGGTCGCGAGGATTTTCAACATCCAGTGCAACCAGTCCGCGGCGCTGCGCGCGTCCCACGACGCCGTATTCGGCAATCGTCGCTACCATTTCCGGAAACAGGCTGACGACAGAAAAATGCATCGCTCAGTCCCATTCCCAGTCGACCCTGATCTCTCCATTGGCGAGATCAACGCCGAGTACTACTTCGTTCAAGACGAAAGGAATCAAGCGCTCCTGATCACCTTTCACCACCATCACATCGTGAGCACCCGTCTCCAACAGGTGGTCCACCTTGCCGAGCTCGCGTCCATCACGATGGACGACGCTTAGCCCTTCCAGGTCCGACCAGTAAAACCGGTCGCCGCCTGTCTCCGGCAGCTCGTCTCGCGGAACTCCGATCTCGGTTCCAATCAGCCTGGCTGCCTGGTCCCGATCATCGTATCCATCGATACGCACGATAACGGTCTTGCCGTGTCGCTGACCTTCAGCGACCGTCGCCTCCTGCCATCCGTCTTTCGAAGACAGCAGCCAGCGCTCGTAATCCAGTACCGCTTCACGCGGCTCGGTGTACGAATACACCTTGACCCATCCCCGTACACCGAACAGGCCCGAAATCCGGCCCAGGACTACGGGTTGAGTTGTAACGCCCAATCAGTTCGCCGCGGCTGCCTTGCGATGCTGTTTCAGCAGAGAGGCAACGCGATCAGACGGCTGTGCGCCCTGACCAATCCAGTAGTCCACACGCTCGACGTCAATCCGAAGATTTTCCTCGTGGTCACGACCAACCGGGTTAAAAAAGCCAATACGCTCGATATACCGGCCGTCCCGACGATTGCGCGAGTCGGTGACAACCAGGTGATAGAAAGGACGCTTTTTCGCGCCAGCGCGCGAAAGTCGAATACTAACCATTACATTTCCGTATTAAATTCAAAGGAAGGCAGACATGCCTTGGCTCGGGCTGGCCCGAGTAGACGGCGCATTGTACGGGTTTTGAGCCAAATGTGAAGCGTTTTGGCGGCGAAAATACCCAAGAAATTCAGCGGCTTGGCAGTGCGGTGCTGGCGGGGGCCGTCGACCGGGGCGATTCCGGGCTGTTTTCGCCCCTGAATCGCCCCGAAACAGACTGTTTCAGCGAAATCCCGGGGGCATTCCACCCGGGGGCATGCCACCGCCCGGCAGGCCGCGCAGCATCTTTTTCATGCCGCCCCTGGACATCTTCTTCATCATTCTTTCCATCTGCACGTGCTGCTTTAGCAGTCGATTCACATCCTGAATCTGCTGTCCGGCACCGGCGGCAATGCGCTTCTTGCGCGAGCCGTTGATCGTCTTCGGGAAACGCCGCTCGCCTGGCGTCATGGAATTTATGATCGCGATCTGCCGTTTGATCTTCTGTTCATTTGCCTGGTCCCGCAGCGCGGCCGGGTTCACGTTGCCCGGCAACGGCAGCTTCTCGAGCATCGACGCAATGCCGCCCATGTTCATCATCTGCTCAAGCTGGTCCTTCAGATCCGAGAGGTCGAAGCCCTTGCCTTTCTGAAGCTTCTTCGCCAGCTTCTCGGTCTTGTCCTTGCTGACCTTGTGCTCGATTTCCTCGACCAGCGAGAGGACGTCACCCATGCCAAGAATCCGTGACGCCATCCGGTCAGGGTGAAATGCCTCAAGCGCGTCTGTTTTCTCGCCAACGCCCATGAAGCGAATGGGCTTGCCCGTGACTTCCCGGACAGACAGTGCGACGCCACCCTTCGCATCGCCATCCGCTTTCGTCAGCACAATGCCGGTGAGCGGCAGACTCTGGCCAAATGATGTCGCCGCATTCACGGCGTCCTGACCGGCCATGCTGTCGACCACGAACAAGGTCTCGTGCGGGGCTGCCCTGGCGTGCACAGCCTGCACTTCCTGCATCATGTCGGCGTCGATGTGAAGGCGACCCGCCGTATCGACGATGAGGACATCCGCGTGCGAGCGTTTTGCCTCATCCAGGGCTCGATCAACAATCCGAACCGGCTTCTCGTCAGCACTGCTCTCGCAATGGAGCGCCCCGACCTCACCGGCCAGTGTCTGCAGCTGCAGGATGGCCGCCGGCCGGTGCACATCCACGCTGACCATCATGACCTTCTTCTTGTCCCGTTCGATCAGGCGCCGAGCGAGCTTGGCCGCAGTTGTTGTCTTGCCCGCGCCCTGCAAGCCGGCCAGCAGGATGACGACGGGCGGCTGCGCGCGAAGGTCGAGGGGTACCGATTCGCTGCCGAGAATCTGGACCAGTTCGGCGTGGATGATCTTCACCAGGGCCTGCCCTGGCGTCAGGCTCTTGCCAACCTCCTCGCCGAGTGCGCGTTCGCGAATGCGCTCAACAAACGTCTTTACAACGGGCAAGGCGACGTCTGCCTCGAGCAGAGCAAGCCGCACCTGCCGAAGCGTGTCCTTGATGTTGGATTCGGTCAGCCGGCCCTTGCCGGTGAGTTGTCGGGCAGCGTCAGACAGACGGCCGGTCAGATTCTCAAACATCGGCGGATAATACGGTGTCAGTCACCTTATTTCGAGTCTAAACGTGCCAGTCACCTTAGACTCGAAATAAGGTGACTGACACCCATTTAGACGGTGAGGATGGTGCCGCGCGACAGCATCTGGATGTTCCTCCCCGGCGCGGCCTTGCGGACCTGCTCGAAAATCCTGCCTTCCTCACCAGGCTTCATACCGGTCAACCAGATTTCGGGCTCATGTCGCAGTCGCTTCAGATCTTCGGTCAAGGTTTTTGGCGTGTAGTGTCCCGACTCCATGGCAAGGCCTGCCATTTCATCCGGAAACGAGACCTCGATCACAAGGACCCTGAGATCGTCGCAGGCATTCAAAACCGGCCACAAAGTCTCGTTCGTCTTGGTATCACCACTCACCGCGAATGCACCGCCGGAGTTCTGTACGGTAAAGCCCAGGGACGGAACGCTGTGCATCACGTCCACAGCGTAGAAATCCCTGTGGCCAATCGTGATCGTGTCGCCGGGGCAGCATACGTGGTAACGGAGCATAGGATTCTCCGCCGTCGGCAACCTCGAGAAATCCGGCCAGATGACGTCGTTAAACAAGTGGTCCTGCAAAGCCCGCAGTGTTTCCTCTCTTGCATACACGGTTAGCGGCACATCGAAATCTTCGTCGAACACGCGATCGGCGAGCATCGGAAGTCCCGCGATGTGATCCAGGTGAGCGTGCGTCAGGAATACGTGTCGAATCGAATCGAGATCGGCCAGGTCGAGATCGCCAATACCGGTTCCGGCGTCGATCAACACGTCGTTGTCGATCAGCATCGCAGACGTGCGTGCTCCGGCACCGATGCCGCCGCTGCATCCAAGTACACGAATTCGCATAGAGAAGGGTTCTCTTAAACTTGAGCTTATGGGATGATTGAACGCTAGGTTATTGCCTGCCGGGTTTCTGTGTCTCAAATCACAATTCTTTTGCTCTATCTGTTGGCAGCCGCGGCTTTCACGGCTAGCCGACTGCCACGGTTCAGCGCACTTGCACGACCGTCTGCTGTTTGTCGCTGTCATCCTGGTTGCCATCGGCATCGTCATTCACGGCGATGAACTGTTCGGATTGATTCACCTGGCGACCAGCTTCAACCTGACTGTCGGCAATGCCGTCTCCCTGATCGGCTTCGAGCTGGCCGTGATCGGTCTGGTCGCGGCAATTGAACCAACGCTGCGCGGTATCAGCGGCGGGCTCATTTTCCTGGCGTCGTTGACCGTGTTGCTGATGAGCCCATCGGGCGATGCGCTGGCTGGACACGCGCTGACATGGCAGGTCCGCGCGCACATCCTGATTGCACTGTTGTCATACGGACTCCTGACCGTCGGGACTATTGTCGCCTTGTTCGCTCTCGTGCAGGAACGTCGGCTGCGGGCAGCGAGACTATCACCGGTCAACCAGTTGTTCGCACCGCTCGAAACCACCGAGAAACTGCTGTTTGGTGTGGCTGCAGCGGGCTTTGTCGGACTCACCCTGGCGATCCTGTCCGGGTCATCATTTGTCAATGATCTCGTCGAACAGCACCTCGCCCACAAGTTTGGTCTGTCGGTACTCGCCTGGCTGGTTTTCGGCATTCTGCTGATCGGCCGCCATTTCCGGGGGTGGCGTGGCAAACGCGCTGTCCGGCTTTATCTTGGGGGCTTCGCGATACTCTGCCTCGCCTATTTCGGCAGCCGCCTTATTCTGGAAGAGATCTTCAATCGCAGCTGGGGTTGAGTCCCCATGTTCTTGACACCTCGACGGGTGCCTGTTGAACTGGATGCTATCTAATGATTTCGGAGGTGCCCTTCTTTGGGCGATGACGTTCCTTTAGCGAGTCTTGTCGGCTTGCTTACAGTGCTCCTGCTGCTGTCCGCATTTTTCTCTGGCTCGGAAACGGCCCTCATGAGCCTCAACCGTTACCAATTGCGGCACAAGGTGCGTGAAGGGCATCGCGGTGCGCGACTTGCCGAGAAGCTCCTCGAACGGCCCGACAGGCTGATTGGCCTCATTCTCCTCGGCAACAACCTCGTCAATTTCTCGGCCGCCTCGCTGGTCGCAATCATTGCGTTCAAGCTCGGTGGTGAACCGGGCGTAGCGCTCGGTGCCGTATTGCTGACACTGGTGGTTCTGGTCTTCTCGGAAACGGCTCCAAAAACACTCGCGGCCTTACACCCGGAACGCGTGGCCTTTCCCGCCGCATTAGTATATTACCCGTTGCTGAAGATCACGTACCCGTTCGTCTGGTTGACAAATACCTGCGCCAACGGCGTGTTGTTCCTATTTGGCGTACGTTCGAGCCACTCCGAACTGCAGTCGTTGACACGTGAGGAACTGCGGACTGTCGTGCACGAGGCTGGCGCGCGGATATCCTCGCGCTACCGTTCCATGTTGCTGAGTATTCTCGACCTTGAGATGGTCACAGTCGACGATGTCATGGTGCCGCACAACGAGATTGTCGGTATCGATCTCGACAAGACCGACGAAGAAATCGAGATGATAATCTCCGACAGCCAACACACCAGGCTGCCGGTCTACCGCGACAACATCGACCAGGTCGTCGGCATTTTGCATCTGCGCACGCTGGCGAACCTCGCGCCACGGGCACTGGCCAAGGACTCGTTACAGCAGCTTCTCGAGGAACCCTATTTCGTGCCGGAAGGCACACCGTTGAGCAGACAGCTCGTCCAGTTCCAGCGGCGCCGCGAGCGCATCGCTCTGGTGGTCGATGAATACGGTGACATCCAGGGAATCGTCACGCTCGAGGATATTCTCGAGGAAATCGTCGGCGAGTTTACGACCGATCCGGCCGATGAAGGCAGCGATGTTGTGAGTGAGGGTTCGGACTTTTTCCTCGTCGATGCCACGGCAAATATTCGCGAACTCAATCGCTCGCAGGATTGGGAATTGCCCACCGATGGGCCGAAGACGCTTAACGGACTGATCGTTGAACTTCTCGAGACGATCCCGGCGCCTGGCACACGTCTCGAGGTCAATGGCTACCCAATCGAAATAGTGGAGACTGACGACAACCGCGTCCGTACCGCTCGCGTCGGCCAGCGGATCGCAAAGCCAGTGGTTCCAGACTGAGTTACCAGGCGGCGTCGAGCGCTTCGGACAAACGCCGCACACCGATCACTTCCAATCCGGACGGCGCCCGTTTCGGGACATTCCCCACTGGCACGATTGCCCTGGTGAATCCTTGCTTCGCCGCAGCGGCAATACGCTCGGTACCGAAGCGCACGGGCCGAATCTCGCCAGCGAGTCCGATCTCGCCAAAACAAACCAGGGCTTCGGGCGCGGCACGATCCCGAAAGCTGGAGACGATCGCAAGCAGGGTCGGCAGATCGACCGCTGTCTCTGCGATGCGCAGGCCACCCACGACGTTGACGAACACGTCCTCATCACTGACTGACAGGCCCCCGTGTTTCTGCAGTACAGCCAATAAAAGCGCGAGCCGATTCTGGTCGACGCCCTGTGCGAGCCGCCTCGGATAGTTACCACTGCCATCGGCAACCAACGCCTGGATCTCCACCAGCAAGGGTCGACTGCCCTCCCAGGCAACCGACACAACGCTACCGGGCTCATCGACCGACTCACGCGAGAGGAAGATCGCCGACGGGTTGCGCACCTCGCGAAAGCCCGTCTCGGTCATCGCGAATACGCCCATCTCGCCGCTCGCGCCAAACCGATTCTTGACCGACCGAATCATCGTGTAGCGGCTGGACGGGTCGCTCTCGAAATACAGCACGGTGTCGACCATGTGCTCGACCACGCGCGGACCTGCGATGGCCCCCTCTTTTGTTACGTGACCAATCACGAAAACCGAGACTTCGTGCTGTTTCGCGAATTGAACAATTCGACCGACGCCTTCGCGCAACTGCGCGACCGAGCCCGGTGCAGACGGCAGATTCTCGCAGGTCATTGTCTGGATCGAATCGATGACCAGGACGCGCGCGTTGCAGGCTTGCGCCTGCTCGACGACGTTCTCGAGAGACGTATCGGCCAGCAGGTTCATATCTGCCGCCTGAAGTCCGAGGCGCAGGGAGCGTTGGCCAATCTGGCGCAATGATTCTTCACCCGTCGCATAGCAGATGGGCAAGTCCTGCATGAGATTCGCCGATACCTGCTGCAACAAAGTGGACTTGCCCACGCCGGGATCGCCACCCAGCAATACCACGGCTCCGGGGACCAGGCCGCCGCCAAGTACCCGGTCGAATTCATCGAAACCGGTGCCATACCTCGCCTCTATATCGTCGGGGAGTTCGGCGAGCGTTGTCGCAGCCCTGCCCGCGTTCCTCGAGGCCTTCGGGACACTGATTGTCGTCGCCGTTAACGTGTTCCAGGAGGAGCAATCGGGACACTGCCCCGCCCATTTCACGCTGTGCGCGCCACATTCTGTGCAAACGTAGGCAGTCTTTGCCTTGGCCATAGGCTCTATATCTTTGTTTTTAAAAGGTTTCCGGATTTTCGAGCCTGACCGGGCGCGACCGCAATCCAGATTATTGTTAAATTCGCGCGATTCGTTGAAGGCCAATGATAGCACCGCGTTCAGGACCGGGTATTACATAAAAAGTGCCAACCCTATCTCATTACGTGCGAAGGCATTTCCCTATAATTTCGTCCATAAAACAGGGACCTGACTCACTTTGCAAAGAGCAGATAAACAAAAACGCAACAGAATCGTCGCGCTGAGTTTCGTCAGCGTGCTTCTTTTGCTGATGTACGGGCCACTCGCGCAGTGGTTCGTTGCCGCCGACCGTGTTCTTTATGACCAGCTCGCCGGTGGACGCCCGGCGTTACCGCTTGCCAACGCCTATATTGTCAGCATCGACCCGCAACGAGCCAATACGCGGGCGATTGTCGATCGCTACGGTGAGGTGGTGCAGAAACTGCAGCGCAGTGACGTCAGCCGTATCGTCCTCAGCAACCCACCCGAAATTCCGTCCGCTGAAGACCTGCCCGCCTGGGCCGCAGTGCTCACGGCCGGTACGCCCGTATTTGTGCCCGAGCGGCATGCGCTTGCACGAGTCTCCGAGCACAGTGGCTTTGTGCAACTGACCGTCGACAACGACGGTGTCTTGCGCCGCTCGAATCTCTGGCATCTCAACGGTGGCGTCATGTCGCCGTCTCTGCCACTGGCCATCGCGTTCGCGGCATCGGCGACTGCCACAGCACCGCGCCTGTCCGGCAGTGACGACGCCGTGTATTTGTCGAGCTATGCTGAAATTCCGCGCATCGCTGTCGACGACCTGCTCAGGTCGGAAGCCGAGGACACGCTGAGGGGTGCAACGGTTTTCGTCGACTCGGATCCCGCCATCGTCGGCGCAGCTGCGGTCATCCCGTCAGGCCAGTTCGTGACGCATTCGGAAATCACGGCCGCCCTGCTGGCCGACATCGAAAACAACCGCATGATCATTGCTCCTTCGTGGGTACGGGCAATGGAAGTCCTCCTGCCTGCGTTGCTGGCAATCGTTGCTACCTTGTTCATGCCGGAGCGTAATCGCAAGGAAATTGCTGTGCTGACCGTTACCGGCGTGTTGGGCCTGCTGCTATTCCAGGCCCTGATGCTGTTGGGATTGCATCTGCGCATCGACCTCGGGCGCCCGATCCTGATGTTTGTCGGCGTCGGGGCGCTGAGCGCCTACCTTGTTGCCGATGTAAAAAAAGCATCCGTCGACGCATTCAAGAAAGGCACTGATTTCCTGGCTGCCGGCCGGCTCGAGCCCGCATTTGCCGAATTTCGCCGCTGTAATCCATCGGAGACGGTGGCGGCGGTCATGTACAAACTATCCCTGGCATTTGAACAACAGGCGAAGCCGGAACGGGCCGAGGCCGTGCTCGAATGGATGAAGAGAACCCAGAGCGGTCCGAAGTCTGACGACACGCTGACGTCCAGGAAACTCAACGGGGCGCCACAAAGACTCGGTCGCTACGTCATCGAAAAACGCATTGGTCGGGGTGCGATGGGTGCGGTTTATCTCGCGAAGGACCCGCGAATCAATCGACCGGTTGCACTCAAGGCGATCCCGATCGAGAAGGAATTTGAAGACGAAGAACTCAAGGAAGCGCGTCTGCGCTTCTATCGCGAAGCTGAGTCCGCGGGACGACTGACGCATCCCAACATCATCACCGTGTTCGATGCGGGCGAAGAGAAAGGCCTTGCCTACATTGCCATGGAGTATGTTCCCGGCATTCCGCTCAGGAACTACACGGACCCCAAGAAACTCCTGGCGCCCAAACGTGCCCTCGAGCTCGCGGCGATAACAGCCGAGGCGCTTGATTACGCGCATAACCAGGGCGTGATTCACCGCGATATCAAGCCGGCAAATCTGCTCTACAACCCAAAAGAGGGCTCACTCAAGATCAGCGATTTCGGCGTCGCGCGAATGACCGACAACAACAACACGAAGACAGGCATTGTCCTCGGAACACCCATGTACATGTCTCCGGAACAGCTGGGCGCAGAAAACCTGACGGGGCTATCGGACTTGTTCTCGCTTGGTGTTACCCTATACGAGCTCTTGGTTGGAGAGGTGCCGTTCCGCGCTACGAACATCGCCGTACTAATGACAAAAATTACGACTGAAGACCCTGCCCCTGTCTCTTCACGCCGTGCGGGGATACCCCCCAGCGTAGATGCCGTATTGGCCAAAGCACTGGCCAAGCGTCCGAGCGACCGCTTTTCCTGTGGAGCCGAAATGGCTATCGCACTCAGGAATTGCGCTCGAGTCTCCTGAGCCAACAAGAGCGATACATTCCTGACCATGAGCCTGAACGGAAAAATCATTTTTGCCGAGCTGACCGACACTGGACGGGTTCGGGACCATAACGAGGACGCTATCGGCACGAATCCCGATATCGGCCTGATGGTCCTGGCAGATGGCATGGGCGGCTACAACGCCGGGGAAGTCGCCAGTGGCATCGCCGTGCAAATCGTGACGGAACTTGCCTCCGAGGCGGCCATGCGCGAGGAACTGAACGACATTGACCCCCACAGTGGGCTGATGCGGCAGTCAATCATCCTGCGAGACGCCGTCTATCGCTCGAACAAGATCATATTCCAGACAGCCCAGAGCCAGACGCATTGCGAAGGCATGGGAACCACGATCGTTGCCTGCATGTTCTATGACAACAAGGTTTCGATAGCTCACGTTGGCGATTCGCGGGCTTACCGCCTGCGCGGCGGCCAGCTTGACCAGATGACCCTGGACCATTCGCTCCTGCAGGAGCTCGTCGATCGCGGCTTCTACTCCGAGGAAGAAGCGCAGCGCTCAACGAATCGGAATTACGTCACTCGTGCGCTGGGTGTGGAGCCAACCGTCGAGGTTGAGGTTCACGAGTACGACGTGTTGCCCGACGATGTCTATCTGCTGTGCTCCGATGGCCTGCCAGACATGGTCGAAGATGACGATATTCACTTAACTATCAGTACTTTTAATGCTAGTCTTGACGTGGTTGGTCAACAGCTTATTGACTTGGCCAACGACCACGGCGGACGCGACAACGTGTCAGTAATGCTTGCCCAGGTTAAGGAAGCCTTCCCGGCAAAAAGAGGCCTGCTGGCGAGAATCACTGGCTTGTTCCGTTCGTAAAGCGATGCACCGGTCAAAGAGCGAGAAAACATGGCACGTCTAATTTTGAGTCTGGACAACCAGGTCCTGGCCGAATACAACATGACCAAAGAGCGGTACACCGTCGGTCGTCTGCCGGACAACGATGTACGCATCGATAACCCGGCAGTGAGCGGACACCACTCGCTCATCATCAATATTCTCAACGATTCCTTCCTTGAGGATCTGAACAGCACCAATGGCACTTACGTCAATGGCAAGCTGATCAAGAAACATGCCTTACAGCATGGCGACGTCATTACGATCGGCCACCATCAGTTGCGGTTCTCGGACCAGCAAGCGCCGGAAACCGAACAGGACGAATTCGAGAAGACGATGGTCATCCCGACGGGGCAGCAGAATGCAGCAACGTTGGCGAGAGCCGAGAAGGCCGCGGAAAAAGCGGTTGCCAGCGCGGTATCCAAAGTATCCAGCGTCCAGGACGACATCGCCGCCTCTGTGAAGCTCGACCCTGAAGAAGCCGCTGCCCTTGAGGACAAGGCTCCCCCGCCCCGGCGACGCGAGGAAAGCGTGGAGCCCAGGCATTCCTCGACCATGACCGGCATCGATCCCGCGAACGCGCCAAACGCTTTGCCGTTGGCCAAATTGCAGGTTCTGAGTGGCGCATTTGCCGGACGTGAGCTCGAACTGACCAAGGCGCTGACAACTCTCGGCCGCCCGGGCGTGCAGGTAGCCGCTATCACACGCCGTGCCGAGGGCTACTACATTGTGCATGTTGAATCGGGCAAGGAAGGAGACTTCCCGCTCGTGAACGGCAAGCCGATCGGAGCCCAGGCGCGCAAACTGACGGACAACGATGTCGTGCAGCTTGCGGGTGTGAAGATGGGGTTCTTCGCGGCCTGACCACGCCGCGCCTCCAAACCTGATACCGCCTGTCCGGGCCTTTCAGGCCCGGCCTATTGGTACCCGTCGTTCGGAAAATCTCCGTAGGCATCGGGGACCAGGTTTTCAAACTTCGTGTAGCGACCAACAAACGTCAACGGGAAATCACCAATAGGCCCGTTGCGCTGCTTGGCGATCGTAATATCCGCAATTCCCTTGCGCGGCGTATCCTGGTTATACACTTCTTCGCGATAGATGAAGACAATCAAATCGGCATCCTGCTCGATCGCGCCGGATTCACGCAGGTCTGACATGACGGGTCGCTTGTCCGTACGCTGCTCCACGCTGCGATTGAGCTGCGACAAGGCGATCACGGGCAGGTTCAGTTCCTTGGCGAGCGCTTTCAGGCCGCGGGAAATCTCGGAGATCTCTGTCGCACGATTTTCCTTGGTGCCTTCAACCTGCATCAGCTGCAGGTAGTCCACAACGATCAGGTCCAGTCCGTGTTCCCTTTGCAGGCGACGCGACCGGGCTCGAATCTCGGTGGGCGACAGCCCGGGGGTATCGTCGATATAGATCGGCGCTTCGGACATCAATTGCACAGCCGTGTTAATGCGCGACCAGTCTTCGTCGGGGAAATTACCCGTCCGAAGGTGCGTCTGGTCAACGCGGCCAAGCGAAGAAATCATACGAAACGCAAGCTGCTGGGACGGCATCTCCATCGAGAAAATGGCCGTGCCCTTCTTTGAACCAATGGCGGCGTTCTCGGCGATATTGATCGCGAGCGTCGTCTTGCCCATCGACGGGCGTCCGGCAATGATCACGAGATCGCCACCCTGCAACCCGGCGGTCAGCTCATCGAACTTGTTAAACCCGGTCGAGATACCCGTGATGCTGCCGTCGGACTGGTGGAGCTCGTCAATGCGATCTACGGCATCGGGGAGGATATCCTTGAGCGCCTTGAATCCCTTGCGGCCGCGACTGCCCTTCTCCGCAATCTCGAACACCATGCGTTCGGCGTCATCCAGGACCTGGGACGGCCGAACGACCGTCGGTCGCAAAGGCGCTGCCGCTTATTTCATTGCCAGCGTTGATGAGCGCCCGCAACATGGAGCGCTCTCTGAGAATTTTTGCGTAGGCACGGGCATTGGCCGCACCGGCCGTTTCGTTTACCAGCGTGGCGAGGTACTCGAGACCACCCGCTTGCTCGAGTTCACCGCGACTGTCGAGAAATTCGGAAACGGTGACGACGTCACATGGGCTGCCATCTTCGATCAAGCGGCCAATTGACTGGAAAATAAGGCGGTGGTCTTTGCGATAGAAGTCGCTGGCCGAAACGACATCGGCGACTTTGTCCCATGCCTGGGCGTTGAGCATCAGGCCACCAATCAGGGCCTGCTCGGCTTCTATGGAGTTAGGCGGGACCTTGAGGCGCTTTTCAGCACCTCCGTCTGGATAGCCATCGTCCAGCGCTCGGACCATCGATTAAATTCCCCTGCCAGTGTTTGCCCTGGCTCAAAGGTATCACAGCCGGCAGAACCCCGCCGACTGCATTTATCGACTATTCGCCGACGACATGTACCAGCACTTCTGCGTTCACTTCGGAGTGCAGATGAATGCCGACAGTGAAGTCACCGATCTCCTGGATTGGGCCATCCGGCATGCGAACTTCCGCACGTTCGACCTCAACCTGGACAGCACCGAGCGCTTCAACCACATCGACCGGACCGACAGATCCGAACAGTTTGCCTTCCGCACCAGCGTTCGCCTGAATAATCACTTCCAGGCCTTCGAATGCCTTTGATCGGGCCTTCGCCTTTGCCAGCTCTTCAGCCGCAGCCTTCTCGAGTTCTGCGCGGCGCGCCTCGATCGCTTTCATATTGGCTTCCGTCGCCAGAGCCGCCTTGCCTTGCGGCAAAAGGTAGTTACGGCCATAACCCGGCTTGACCTTGACCAGATCGCCAATGCCGCCGAGGTTTTCTACGCTTTCCAACAAAATAACGTTCATGTTCTAGAACCTTCTACGCTTTTTTCATACGTCGCCGGAATCCGAACCAGGCGTCCATATATCCAATAATTGCGAGTGCGGTAAATACCAGCACCTGCAAGAGCGGCAACAACACGTATACCGCAACCACGGCTCCCAGCGGCAATCTTTCCTCCGCATGCAACCAATGAACGATTGCCAGTCCCTGTATCCAGAACATCGCGAAAACCACGAACGCAACGTTCTGCAACCAGGTCCCGTCAACTACAAGCGCAAGCAGCGATGCCAGCGCCATAGTGAACGCAATGACACGTCCAAAATTCAAATCCCGAAACCGGCCAAACTCTCCGGCTTCAATTGGCAGCTTTCTGTACAGCCCGTACCCCAACAGCAAACCGGCCACGTACAGCATCCAGAATGCCAATGTTGCCGAAACTGTCATCACCTCGGCACTGAGCAACTCCTGGTTCAGTTCCAGGCCGCTCTGCTGGGCGATTTCGGCCATTGTTGCGAGATACGGCGCCCAAAATGCAACCGGATCGGCAACGACAACATAAAACCCCGTCAACCCCACTACCGCGACGATCACCGTCACCTGCATTGTCAGTGTCAGTGACCGCGAATTGACCAGCAAAACCGCGAGCAACAACACGGGCACCCAGGTGCCTGCCATCAGCGCCAACAACGAAGGCATGGAAACGCCGAAAATCAACGATGCCGTCAGCAGCGCCGCTGCAGCAACCATGGCCTCGATGACCGCCTGCCGCGTTCCCTGCGCCAGGACCAGCAGCACCATGATGACACCACTGGTCAGCTGCGGCGCAGGCAGCAGCAAAGTTACGGCCAGTCCCATTACAGCGTTTTGCGGCCTGGCAACCAGCCACGCGGCTAAACGCTGCACGGAAAATCCTCCGACGGCGCCTTAGTGCCGGTCGGTATACGGCAAGAGCGCAAGGTAACGTGCACGTTTTACCGCTGTGGCCAGCTGGCGCTGGTACTGCGCTGTCGTGCCCGTAATCCGGCTCGGAACGATCTTGCCGGTCTCTGTGACATACGCCTTGAGCAGGTTGAGATCCTTGTAATCGATCTCCTTGATACCCTCGGCTGTGAAACGGCAATACTTACGCCTGCGTGAATAACGACTCATAAACTATCTCCTCAGGCGCTTTTCGCTTCAGCCGGCTCATCAGAGCCCTCTGCAGCGTCTTCTGTTTTGTCGGCTGCAACTTCAGCGTCAGCCTCGTCCGCCTTGGCGGCCGGCGCTTCCTCAGCTGCAGCTTCTTCAGCCGGAGCAGCTTCAGCAGCCGACTCCTCGGCCTTTGCTGCTGCACGCTCTGCGGCCGCCTCTTCATCGGCACGCTGCGCTGCTTCGGCAGCTGCCTTGGCTTCGCGGCGCTGCTGAGCTTCCTTCTCCTTGGCCTTCTCTTCTGCGACCGCGACCGCCATTGGCGATGCCTCGGTGACCGCCTCATCGCGGGCGAGTACCATGCTGCGCAGCACTGCGTCATTGAACTTGAATGCGCTCTTGATCTCGGCGATCACGCCGAACGGGCACTCAACATTCATGAGGGCGTAGTGTGCCTTGTGAATCTTGTGGATCGGGTGTGCCAGCTGGCGGCGACCCCAGTCTTCAGAGCGGTGAATCTGACCGCCGGCTTCGGTAACCATGCCGTGGTATTTTTCGACCATGGCAGGAACCTGCTCGCTCTGGTCCGGATGGACCAGAAACACGATTTCGTAATGTCTCATTGTCTTCCCTTCTGGATGAGATCGCCTGGTTTATTCCAGGAGACCACAGCTACCCGTCAAAACGGTGCAGCAAGAGGTTAAATCCCGCCGTTATTGACGGGGAGGCGCATGCTACCCAAGCTGCGAGCGCTGCGCAAGCCATAAATGCCCGATTTTCAAGGGCGCTTGCCGATCTGGGGCGTTATTCCCGGGCGCCTCGCTGGCGGACGATCTCGTAGAGACAGATACCCGTGGCCACCGAGACATTCAGACTCGAGACGACACCTTGCATTGGCAGGCTCACCAACGTGTCGCAACGACTTGCTATTCCTTTGCTCAGCCCGGTGTGTTCGCGGCCCATCACGAGGGCCACCGAGCCGCCCAAATCGGTCTCGAACAGGCTGCCATCGGCCTTGTCGCTCGTGCCCACGCGGCGAATCCCATAGTCGGGAAGCCAGGCGAGAACACGCCCGAGGTTGCTCACGGGCACGAATGGCAACTGCTCGGCGGCGCCAGCGGCCACCTTGCTGACGGTCGGGCTGAGCCCTGCCGCACCGTGTCGCGGCACCACTACCGCATCGACGCCGGCAGCATCGGCGGTACGCATGCAGGCGCCGAGATTGTGGGGATCCTGCACACCGTCGAGGACCAGCAGCAACACGGTCTGACCGGCCTGTAGCCGCTCCTCAACCAGCGTTCGCAGCCCCGCCTCGTCCATCACCGTACTCCGCTGGACCTCGGCCACGACACCCTGGTGGCGCGATTCGCCGCTAATTTGCGCCAGGCGCGCCCGGTTCGCGGCCTGAATCTCGATCCCCTCCTGGCGCGCAGTCCTGATAATGGCCTCAACGCGTGGATTGGCCGTCTGGTACTCGGCATAGATGCGTCGTATCTCGGGCGATTCCGACGCCAGGAGTTGTTCGACAGCGCGCAGGCCAGTGATGTAACGCGACGTGCTCATCGCCCTTTCTCGACTGGCCGGAAGTCGATCCGGCGGGTTTCCATGTCGACCCGTTGCACCTTGACGCGCATCGCCTCGCCGAGCCGGAACGTCTTGCCGGTCCTTTCCCCGACCAGGCTCTGGGTTCCCGGATCGTACTTGTAATAGTCGTTCGACAGGCTCGTGACATGCACGAGGCCATCGGTCAACAGGGACGTGATCTGGACAAAGACGCCGAAATTGGTCACACCTGTGATGACGCCGTCGAATTCGTCGCCCAGGTGCTGTTCCATGTACTGGCACTTGAGCCACGCCTCAACTTCGCGGGTCGCTTCTTCGGCCCGTTTTTCGTGGGCGGACGTGATTGTCCCGAGCCGTTCCATGTCACGGCCACTGTAATCGAAACGCCCCGGCTTGCCACCGCCGACGATGTGCCGGATGGCGCGGTGAACGAGCAGATCCGGGTAGCGACGAATGGGTGATGTGAAGTGCGCATACGACTCCAGTGCAAGGCCAAAATGGCCAATGTTCGTGGGCGAATACTCGGCATGTGTTAATGACCGCAGCATCGTCATCATGATAGCCGTCGCATCAGGTCGATCGGCCGTCTGCCGAATGATCTTCGTGAAGTCGCGGGGCTGGACGTGCTCGGAATGCGAAACCTTGAGGCCCAGCGAAACCAGGAACAGGCGTAATTCGTCGAAGCGATCCGGGTCGGGCCTGGCGTGCACACGGTACAGTCCCGGAATGCGGTGCCGCTTGAGAAACCTGGCCGCCTGCACGTTCGCCGCAATCATGCATTCCTCGATCAAGCGATGCGCGTCGTTTCGCGGCACAACTTCAATCCGGTCAATCTCACCGTCATCGTTCAACACGTACTTGGTCTGCGGCATATCGATCTCGATAGCACCGCGGCGACCGCGCGCCTGCGCCAGCGCCTTGTAGAGCGCATGCAGTTCAAGGACCGGTTTATGCAGCGCCTTCGGCACCGAGGTCTTCGAATGGCCTGTGAGCAACTCGTTGACCTGGCTGTATGTCAGGCGTGCCTTGGAGCGCATCAGGCCTTCAAAGAAGGTGGAGCGAGTGACTTTGCCCTCGGTATTGACCTGCATATCGCAGACCATGCAGAGCCGATCGACTTTCGGGTTCAGCGAACACAGGCCATTTGACAGGACCTCGGGAAGCATTGGCACGACGCGATCGGGGAAATACACCGACGTACCGCGACGTACCGCCTCCGTGTCCAGTGCCGTACCGACCTGGACGTAGTGAGAAACGTCAGCAATGGCCACAAGTAAACGCCAACCACTTCCGGAGCGCTCACAAAAAACCGCGTCATCGAAATCCCGGGCGTCCGCGCCATCGATCGTCAGCAGATCGACGTCGCGCAGATCCGTTCGGCCCTGCTTCGCCTTCGGCAGGACCTTGTCGCCGTACTCCTCGATCTCATTGAGTACTGTCCTCGGCCACTTGTCCGGAATCGCGTGCGAGTGGATTGCGATGTCTGTCGCGATGCCCTTATCACCCGGCGAACCGATCACGTTAATAATGCGGCCCGTGGCCTGCTCGATGCGGGTTGGATAGTCGAGGATCTCGGCAACAACCATCTGACCAGGCTTCGCGTTCCCCCATTCCTTCCTGGGAATCAGGATACGGTGCGTAATCTTCGAATTATCCGGAATGACGAGCCCGATGCCCCGCTCGCGGATAAACTGCCCGGTCACTTCTCGTGTCCCACGTTCCAGGACGTCGACAAGCTCGCCCTCGGCCCGCCCTCGCCTGTCGAGACCGGCGACACGTATGGCAACGCGGTCGCCATCAAACAGCGAACGCATCTCACGAGCGGACAGATAAACATCGTCGGGCCCACCGTCATCCCGAATAACAAAGCCAAACCCGTCACGATGCCCGGTGACTGTGCCGGTCACGAGGTCCAGCTTGGCCGTCAGGCAAAACTCGCCGCGTCGGTTTTCAAGGATCTGGCCGGCTCGCACCATTGCATAAAGCTTGTCGGCCAGCAGCGATCGCATGCGCTGCCCTTTGAGACCGAAGGCCTTGAGGATTGCCTCTGCCTTAAGCGGCTTGCCTTCTTCGGTGAGGAAATCAATCAGCTTGTTTTCACTGGGGATCGGGTGCTTGTAGGGCTTTCCCTGGTGCGATTGTTTGTCTTTCTTTGGCTTGCGTGGCAAGTGTCGTAACTCCGGGAATTGTGCAAATTGTCGATTGACAGGCGGCGGCCGAGTTCAGTACAGTGCGCCACCCGTAGGAACTGCAATTGTACGCGGTTCTCGCCTGCCCAGGTGGCGGAATTGGTAGACGCGCTAGCTTCAGGTGCTAGTTATCGAAAGGTAGTGGAGGTTCAAGTCCTCTCCTGGGCACCATACAAGCCAAAGCCCCCTTTTCAGGGGGCTTTTTTATTTCCCGATTGCGAAACGCCTCCCGGGTTCTGCCGCCAACGCACTTATTTTACGAGCAGGCTGCCCCGATACATCTGCATCTGACAAGTAAATGCAAACTCACCGGTTGCACTCGGTGTGACAACGACGTCCGTATGCTCATTGAGCGGCAATTCGGCATTGATTCCAAGCTCATCGAAGACGACCCTTTGGGCACAGGGGCTGGCGTCTTTTCGAAAAAACCTCAGCGTCACTTCTCTTTCGGTTTCGTCATCCAGAACCACCAGACGATCAGGCCAACCAGAATGACGCCTGCCAGATTCACGAGAATGACAGTCATGATTTACCTCTTCGCCCGAAAAAGGCGCAGGCGATTCGCGTTACTTACGACGGTCAGCGATGACATTGCCATGGCCCCTCCCGCAATCATGGGGTTGAGCAAAACACCAATGAACGGAAACAGCACTCCCGCGGCAATCGGGATGCCCAGCGTGTTGTAAATAAATGCCCCGAACAGATTCTGCTTGATATTGCGAACCGTCTGTCTCGAGATGTCGATCACGTCAGCCACGCCGTGCAGTGAGCCGCGCATCAAGGTTATGTCGGCGCTTTCGATCGCCACGTCTGTACCGGTACCGATGGCAAAACCAACATCCGCCCGGGCGAGCGCGGGCGCATCATTAATGCCGTCCCCAACCATTCCGACTCGCTCGCCCTGACGCTGCAGCTCAGCGACTTTGTCAGCCTTGTCTCGCGGCAGGACCTCGGCGAAAACCCGATCGATTCCAACCTCTTTCGCAACCGCGGCTGCTGTTGCCTCGTTGTCGCCTGTCAACAGAACGACCTTCAATCCAATATCATGCAGGCGGCGTATGGC
This sequence comes from uncultured Gammaproteobacteria bacterium, assembly GCA_963698415.1. Classification (GTDB taxonomy): domain Bacteria; phylum Pseudomonadota; class Gammaproteobacteria; order Steroidobacterales; family Woeseiaceae; genus UBA1847. The sequence continues at coordinate 52,628 of CAVOQS010000001.1, forward strand.
CTCCTTCGAATCCTTCTTTATCGCATCGGCAACACTGACAATCCCGACCGCCAGTCCTGCGACAGCCATGAACATGGGCGTTTCTGCTTTTTGCGTCAGTGCAACCGCAAGATCTTCGATTGCACTAATGTCGACATCGCGCTCACGCATGAGACGCCGATTGCCAAGAAGCACTTGTTGACCTTCAATACTTGCCGCCACGCCGTGGCCTGCTATCGCCGTGAATTGTTCCACCGCCAGTAGGGGGATCTGCCTCTCACTTGCCGCACTGACAATCGCTTCCGCCAGCGGGTGTTCGGAGCCCTTCTCAAGACTGGCGCTCCACTGCAGGATATCTTCCTCGCCCCAGCTACCCGCAGAGATGATTCGGGTCACACTGGGCTTGCCTTCTGTCACGGTGCCGGTCTTGTCCAGGATGATCGTGTCGAGGCGCCCTGCCTGCTGAAGCGCATCGCCGTTACGAATCAGCGCTCCGAACTCGGCGGCCTTGCCCACGCCAACCATGATGGATATCGGCGTGGCCAGACCGAGCGCACAGGGGCAGGCAATGATGAGCACGGTCATTGTCGTCACAATAGCCAGCGTCGTTCCCTGCTCCTCCGGGCCGAAGTTGAACCACGCGAGAAACGTGCCAACCGCAATAATCAGGACGGTGGGCACGAAGATGGAAGAGACCTTGTCCGCAAGGCGCCCGATCGCGGGCTTGGATGACTGTGCCACGCGAACCATCTCGATGATCTGCGCCAGCGCAGTGTCCTTGCCGATACGTTCGGCACGGAAGAGAAATGTCCCCTGTTTGTTGATCGTCCCCGCAACGACTTTGTCGCCCGGCCGCTTCTGTACAGGGACAGGCTCACCGGTGAGCATGGACTCGTCGATGCTGGAGTGCCCGTCGATAATGATTCCGTCGACCGCGATGCGTTCGCCGGGCCGTACCCTCAGGGTATCGTCCAGGCCGACATTTTCTATCGGTATGTCCATCTCGGTGCCATTTCGAACGACGCGGGCCGTCTTTGGCTGCAGTCCAATCAAGCGCTTGATGGCCTCCGAGGTCTTGCCACGTGCTCGCATTTCGAGTGCGGCTCCGAAATTGATCAGGGCGAGGATTATTGCCGCCGCTTCGAAATAGGCATGGCGCGCGGAGGCAGGAACCCATTCCGGCCATGCAACGATGACCATCGAGAACGCCCACGCGGTGCCAGTACCCAGGGCAATCAGCGTATCCATGTTGGCGTTGTGATTCCTTGCCGACTTCCAGGCACCGCTAAAAAAATGCCCTCCGGAATAAGCGAGCACGCCGATTGTCGCCAGGCCAACCGCCAGCCAGAACAGTCGGCTATTCGTGCTTTCGAGATCGGGGAGCAACCCGGCCATGCCGAAGACAAAGAGCGGCAAGCCCAGGGCGCCGGCAACGAACGCTTTGCGCAACAGCTTGCGGTAGTGGGCCATCTCGGCGGCCTCTTTTTCGCTTTCGTCGTCTGCGCCACGGAGTTCCGCGGCTTCATAACCCGCATCGCTGACGGCTTTGACCAGAACATCTGCAGGCGCATCACCCTCCACTGTGGCCGTATGCTCGGCGAAGTTAACAGTAGCGGAAACGACACCGGCAACATTGTTCAGGGCCGTTTCGACGCGTGATACGCAACCGGCGCAGCTCATTCCTGACAATGACAAGCGAGTGGTATTCATGTGCGAAGCTCCCTAAAGGTGCGTCTCCTGATAGCACTATCCATCGCCTGGTCACCAAGATCGACTTCGCCCAGCTTTACCAGCGCCGGTTGCACGCCCATCTCGTCAAGGGTACTTCGAATCACCGGCGTGCAGCGATCGCACAGCCTGTTCTTGATCTGCAATTTCATGACTATGTGCCCGACACTGTCTGGCACGGCAATACCGCTGCGAGAATTTGTCGAAATTTATGGCATTGTCGCCGCGGTTTCGAGGTCAATGCCTGGCCGCCTTTTGAAACTTACCGGGACTCATGCCGGTCCAGCGTTTGAACGCCCGGGCAAAATTACTTTGGTCGGAAAACCCCGTCATGAATGCGACTTGCGCCTGGGTGTGTTCGCCTTCTTCAAGATAACGTTCTGCCAGGAGTCGGCGGGTCGATTCCAGGATGTCCCGGTAACTCGTGCCCTCCGCACTCAGCTGCCGCTGCAGCGTGCTCTTGCTCCGATGCAAGCGGGCTGCAAGTTCGGATTGGTCGACGCGACCGGACGGCAGCATCTGCACGAGGAGACGAGAGACTTCCGTTGCGACTTTCGAGCTGTCGAGGCCATCGATGTAATTGCGGGCAATGCGATCGGTCGCTTCGGTGATATCCGGCACCGAACCCGGCAACGACCGGTCGAGATCTTCGGCGGCAAACAACCACACTTCTTCGTCGCAACCAAACGTAACCGGGCATCCAAACAGCTTGTTGTAACGTTCTGACCGGTGCTCCTCAGCAAGAGTCAGCGACACGTGCTCGCGGTCGAACGTCCGGCGAGGTTACAATGTCGATGAAATTGACAAGCACCACAAGTCCCGCATCCTTTGCATACTTTGTCAGGCGTACCTGGCCTTCCACGTTCGGGTATGTCAACGCGTAGTGTGCGCCTTTCCGATGCAGGACCGGACCGTCATTCACATTGCTGATCACCTGCCCATAGCGACATAAGCGCAGGAGTGCTCCGCGTAGAGTTGCACTCGCCAGCCACGCATGACCGAACACGAAGAAGTCGTTCGGAGTCGCTCGCTCACCAACCGTGAATCCGAACCAGGGATCGCCCGTGACCTCTACGGCGCGTCGCCAAAGCGCATCCATCCTGGCATACGGAGTACGGGCGCCCGGCCTGAGAAATTTCCCGGTGTCGACCTGCAGTTCATCAAACAGAGGCCGGGGATCAATGCCGTAGTCTTCCAGCAAAGACTCACCGATTAGCCGGGCTACGCTCGAGAGAGTCGTGGGTTCAAATAGCATGGTGGCCTGGCCAATTACCAAAAAGCGTCGAGACTCAACGTAAGTCCCTCGAAATGCGTGGATATGTCGCCCGCATCATATCGGATTTTCCCAAAGATCATGATAGTCAATGGTGACATTGCTGGACGAAATACTGATACTGCGCCGTCGCCATTCACGCCACCGAGAATCCATGTTCAGAAACATCCGTTACTATCGCCTCGACAACACCTGGCCCGAGAGCGAAGAAGCACTATCAGGAGCCCTGCAGAACGCGGCGTTCGAGCCCTGCGGACCCTTGACAGAACGCAGCTCCGGCTGGGTTCCGGTCTATCCCGACGCCGGCGAATTGCTCGCGCGTCGCCTGAATGGCGCCGACCTTATTAAACTGCGTAGCCAGTCCCGACTGTTGCCTCCGACTGTCGTCAACGAGGAACTCGAATCGCGGATCGATGAATACAGCAAACGCATGAATGAGGCGCCAGGCGCTCGCGAGAAGAAACGCCTCAAAGCCGAAGTTCGCGATGAGCTCATGCCGAAAGCTCTGCTCAAGTCCGACAGGATATGGGGCTTTGTCGACCTCAAGGAAAAACTCATCGGGATCGATGCCGCGCAGAATGCCGCGGCAGAACGCTTTCTGAGGCGTCTTCGAGCCGCATTCGGTGACCTCAACATCAAACCACTGAATTTTCGCCAGCCGGTCGCGGAGTTACTGACCAGGATCTTCCTCGGTGACGCGCCGGGTCAGATCGTTGTGGGCCGGGAATGTCGCATGCAGGATGCACGCGACCCAGGATCTATCGTTCGGTGGTCCGACTTCGACCTGACGGACAGGTCCATTCGTGACCACGTCGCGCACGGCATGCACCTGACACACCTTGGAATCGAGTACGACAATGTCATGAGCTGCGTGCTCGACGAGAACGGTGTCATTACGAAAATACGCTTTCTCGGCATGGATGACGACAACGAGGGTCACACCGATCCGTTGGCGCGACTGGATGCCGAGTTCGTCATGATCACGGGCACGCTGCGAATGCTGATTGCGGACCTGAAAAAACTACTCGGTGGCTACGCCTGATCGCTCCAGTTCGCCACGCTCCAGGTGAAGGAAGATCGCAGCCGATACCCCTGACACCCCGAACAACATCGACATCACGACAATCTGGTACTTGGCAGCAACGAGCGGCGAGGTGCCAGAGAGAATCTGACCCGTCATCATGCCGGGCAGTGATACCAGGCCAACAGCGAACAGCGAGTTGATCATCGGAATGAGTGCGGCCTGCAAGGCAATGCGCCGGGTTTCCCGGTAGCTGACGCCACGACCGGCCTCCGCCCACGCCCGCTCGCCTGCCAGGCTGATGGTATTCATTGCACCCGCGAAGATCATGCCGGCCAAGGGAATGAGGTAACGAGGACTGAACCACGGATCGACGCCGATGACGACCTGGCTGACCAGCGCAAGGGTCAGCACACCACTAACTGATATCGACACCAACGCGTGTTGGTACAGGCGCCTCGATTTGTGTGCCAGAGGACGAATAGAGATCCAGCTGGCTATGAGTAGCATCGCGGCGAGGATGGCGAGTACGACGCTTGCTTCACCGGTCTCGAAAATGAACACGAGTACATAGCCGATGAGCAGCAATTGCACCAGCATCCGCAGCGTCGCGTACAGACCGGTGCCAATACCGGCGGCCCATCTCCACATGATTGCCAGGACGACTAAATGTCGGTACCAGGGCCAGCGCCAGGCCCTGCCAGGTAATAGACTGAACCGCACTATTCATTGAACACGCTCCCCTTTTTTCCACTCGCAGTATACTTGGTGGGCAGTAGCCCTAATGCGGAGACACCGATGTCACTATTACTCGCCGGCCTGATCCTCTGGTTCGTGGTCCATTCTTTTCCGGCCGTAGCACCCGCCAAGCGTGCCGCACTCGTCGCCAGACTCGGTGAACAGCCTTATCGAGGCCTGTTCTCTCTCGGCATTATCGCCGCGCTGATCATGATCGTATTTGGGTGGAAAACCGCCGTGCCTGGCGCGGTCTACGTCCCGCCGATGGGACCGGGTATCCTGCCATCCGTCCTGGTTCTCGCAGGGACTGGTCTTGTTCGTCGCATCCCAGGTGAACGGCAACATCAGGCGCATCACACGCCACCCACAAATGCTGGGGACACTCGCCTGGGCCACCGCGCACCTGCTCACCAACGGGGATAGCCGTTCTCTGGCCCTGTTTGGCGGCATGGCCTTCTGGGCACTGTTCGAGATCGTCATGATTAACCGACGAGAGGGTCCCCGGGAAGGCGATTGGCGCAGCCTCGGGCAAATTCGACGCGCTCGCCGTTGTCATCGGCGGCATCGTTTTTGCCGTCGTCGCACACTTTCACCTGCGGCTGTTCGGCGTGCCGCCCATTCCTGTATAGCCCTGGCAGCAAGACGCTGAAACGACCCACCGAAGCGTCAGCCAATGGCGGATCTCCGCCCGGGATGTCGCTCAATGGCCCGGATTGCGGTAGACGAACTGCCATGAATACGACTAAAGTGTTTCACTCGTCCCGTATATGGCTTGGGGAGCACAGATGCAAACGACTTTACTCGGGTTAGCGGTACTGTTGTTGATCGTGTGGCTTTTCGTCCGCAAGCGCGGCAAGTCTGAAGAGAAACAACAACCTGCAAGCCTCCAGGACACCGGCAATACGGCCTACCATGCCGTGTCCATCAAGTTCGAGAAGTACGCCTGCGAAGCGGCGAAAGAAATGGAAGGACGGCGCTTCCTGTCCAGCGCAGCGCCGCGGCTGCCGCTTCCCGAGTGCAACGCCCTGGAATGTCGCTGCCACTTTGTGCATCACAGCGACCGGCGGTCCCCTCGGGATCGACGCAGCCCGTTCGCAGCTTCCGGATTTGCCGGCGGTACGGGTTCCTACGAGCAGGAAAGACGGGAACGTTCAGACCGCCGCAAAAGCGACGATCTGGACAGCCTGCTCTGAATTTACCGCCTAGTAGCCGTAGTCGACGATAGCCGCCTGGTAGTTTTCGAGCTCCACACGGGACCGGGCGCGCTCGTCGTACAGGTACTCGATCTCGGCGGCCAGGGTCCCGGTGCGCTCCGAGAGGTCCTTGAGATCCGCGAGCAGCAGAATTCGTTGCTCGGTGGTCGTTTCTCTGGCGATCAGAGCAGCCTCTTTCTCGCGAATTTCCTCGTCAACGCGCTGCATCTCGGCTTCCTTGGAACTGATTTGCGAGTTCGCGCTATTTACATTGGCACGCAACGTGTAGAGCTGGCGCCCAACGTTGTAGGCATCAAGGAAGTCTGGCTCGAGGTTGACACTGCAGACGCCATAATAACGGCCGCCGCTGGCACCGACGTCAAAGCCGCGCCCTGGCTGGCAGTATTCCACGAGCCCTTGCTCGCGACCGGCCTGGTAGTCGGCGAAGTTCGGCGTAACGCCGTGATCGGCGCAAGCCTTGCGGTGGTTTGAAAAACGCTCGGTCGTGTAGCCGCGCGCACCGTCTTCGTAGCCAATCGCATTCCAGTCCGCCATCAGGCATTCATCGCTGCTCATCGACGCGCAGCCGCTTATCGCGAGCGCGGCGAGGGCTGCCCCTATCACTTTCCATTTTGCATTCATCGCACAATCCGTCCATTTGCCGTTGGTAGACATAATCCGAGACTATTCCTGCATCCCGGTGCATGCCGTGATGACATTCACAATTACACGCCTGTAGCTGAATGAACCCTGAAAAACGAGACGTTCTCGGTGGTTTGAGCATCCCACTGTGACCTGCTTCACAGAGCCGACACGGTCTCCGGAGATACGCTGGCATTGACCAGGCAAACCCCGGAAGTGTGGAAATGGACATCGAAGCGATCAGTGGTGCCGCAACCGTGGCGCTGACCAGCACGATCTTGTTCCTGCTGGTCGCCAAGTCCTGGTCTGCTTTCAGCCGCACGGTCGGATCCACGCCCAGTTTTGCGGACAGCATCATGCGCGAGTCCGCGCAGCGCTTTCGAGACGAACTTGAACGCCTGACCAGCTCCCAGGCTATCTACCTGAGCGGCGCGCTGGTGTTTGTCGTGCTCTTCGGTGCCGCCTACCTGTTGCAGGCCGAACACCTTTTCGAGGGCTATCCGTCGTGGCAGCTATGGCTGCAGATCGGATTCCTGGCGTTTGCCGCGGTCATCGCAGCCTGGCGGCTGGGGCGAACGATCCTGGCTCGCCGGCAAGTCAAGTTCGTCCGCGACGCAAATGTTGCTGTTGGGCATCAACTGCAGAGGATCGCTACCGGTGCAAACCGTGTCTTTCACGACGTCGAGACGAGCGCCGGGGTCGTCGATCATGTTCTCGTCGGCCAGACGGGCGTTTATGCCGTGAATGTGGTCGCGCGCCGGGGCGGCAAGAATGGCAGCGCCGTGCTAGATGACAGTGACCTGCATTTCGCCAGCAGTGACTCCACAGTTGCCGTTGTCGACGTAACCGCGAGTACGGCACGACTCGAGAAAGAAATCTGCAAGCTGCTCGGACACAAGATACGCGTGCGCTCGGTCATTGCTGTCCCGGGATGGGACATTGGAAACCAGGCAAGCGAACGTCACCTGCTCGTCAACGAGCGCACAATCGCAATGTTGCGCGGCTGGAAGGACCAGTCCGACTACCTCATGAACGAGGATGTCGATTTGCTGCAAAAGGAACTCACCGCGCGCTGCCAGCGCAAGTAGTTTCCCTCAGGCTGTCGTCCCTTGCGCCGCCTGCTGCAGTTGCTGCTGTGCGTCCATAAACTGCTGACTCGCCTTGCCAAGGTAGGTTTCGGCCTCTTCATCATAGCCATCGGCCGAGGCCGACCACACGCGATTGATGTAGCGCTCTCCCGCCGCAAAACTGCTCATGATGTCCGCGTAAGTCTGCAGGCCGAACAGGTGCACCATGCTCCCCCGCGCGTCGGCAAACCGACGCAGATCCTCGCGCAAGTGAAGGTCGATGCGATCGCGCAATGCATCGCCACGCAGCGACTCGCCGCTGGTTAATTCGTTCAGGTCCGTCACGATGTTGTTGATCGATTCGCGCAGTTCGCCCCGGTTCAGTTCGAGCACCGTGTCTGAACGCGCGTGCGCCGAGGCCTGTCGTTTGAAAACGAACAGTCCCACAATCGCCGCGAGCGCGGAAGCGGCAAAGAATGGCCAATTGACGTTCTGAACATCCAGGGCCGTCGCATAGGCGCCGCCGAGAAAGCCGGCGATCAACAAGAGAAATCCGATATTTTTCATAGTCTCCCCCTACCCTGACATGACTATTCGCAGGGCGTCACCGACGCCGACAAGCGCTTCGCCAACAATAAGACCGGCGGCAATGGGTATGCCTACCTCCTCGCTCCACGTCTGGCCCTTCATGCGGTCAGACAGTTCGCGGCCCAGCGTTCCGAGTGAGTAGGTCAAGACAATGTTGAACGGCAGGTAGAAACCCAGACCCACCGTAATGCCCAGGCCACCCATCATCGCAGACAGGATGCCGCCCATCACGGCACCGGCGGCGTACTTCTGCGTTGGAACGTCGCCACCCATAATGCCGTCAATCGTGCTGGCCAGGGCCTGCGCCTGCGGCGCAGGCAGCTTGTCGCTGCCGAGCCCGTGTGACTCATTCAGGATAAAGATGACACCAATGACGACGATCGGTCCGAGCCACGCTCCTGCAAACTGCCCTATCTGCTGCATGCGTGGCGTCGCGCCGACCAGGTAGCCTGTTTTGAGATCGAGCATCAGGTCCGTCGCCTGCGACATGGCGACGCACATTGCGGCGCCGACCATGAGAGCCGCAATGATCGAATCACTGCGCTCCATGCCAAATGCCTGCGTCAATACGATCAGCAATGTAATACCGACCAGCGTCATTCCCGACAACGGCGACCAGTTGGTTCGACCGATGGCTTCGGAGAGAATAATGCCGGCCATCCAGATCCACAGGGTTCCGAGCAGCGCCATGCCAATGCCGCGGCCGAGTCCCACAGATTCGGCTGACGATGCCGCCATCACGCACAACAGGATCGCTGCACCGCCAACTGCGAAGTACAGCAACTTGATGGGCATTTCGTCCTGCGACGTGCCCGTCTCTACCTGTGCCGCCTTTTGCATCGACTTGATGGCGCTGATGATCAGGGGAGACGCAAGAATGACGCCCATGATGGCACCACCGATGAGCATCCCGATGCCAAACGGCCGGTACAGCAGTAGCCGCAGCGGACCTGGCTGATTGATCGTCTCCCCGGCAGCGTCGAGCGGAAATGACCCCGTGAATGAGAGCATCGGCGAAAGAAACCAGTAGGCGACGAAACCGCCGATAATGAACGCGATGCCGCCGCGTCCCGCGATAAAACCGACGCCGATGGTCATGAGCGACAGGTACCAGATACCGTTCATGTATTCGGGCATGCCAATCAACGCACCCAGATTCCAGTTGGATACGCCCGTCTCAATTGTGGTGAAGTGGACGCCCGCACTGATCAGCGCGGCGGCAACGAGAATAACGGCCTTGCGAACACCGGCGCCCGGCGACTTGAGGATCGTCGCGACGGCGACACCACCAGGGTAGGTCAGGCGCTCATAGTCGATCATGTGCTTGCGCAAAGGGATGATGAACGCGATGCCGAGAAATGCGCCCGCAATACATCCGAACGTCAGCAGGACCGGGTCGAACCGATCGCCGAAACCCAGCAGGAATATCGCTGGAACCGAGAACATCATCCCGGACGAGGCGCCGTTTACGCCGCTGGCGATCGTCTGCACGATGTTGTTTTCGATGATGCTCTTGCGCCTGAGCATGCCGCGCAAGATACCGAAACCGAGGATCGCCGCGAGTTCCGAGCCTTCGATCGAGAAACCGAGTATCAGGGCAGCATAGCCGATCGAAACGGCGATAACGCAGCCGATAATCCAACCGACGACGAGTGCGACCCAGGTTAACTCCGGATACGGCCGGGCAACCGTTGCTGGTGAGTTTTCCACCCTACTCCCCTGTTGTTATTTGCGCGCAAGATTATCATAGTGGTTCGAGACGTGCCGCCAGTTGGTCTTTCGCCATCACCTCCAGGAACTCGTCCGCAAGCGCCTCGCAGGCCGAGACGCAGTGCTTCCATATGCGTACCCGTTCACCTGGCTCGTAATTGAGAAAATCGCTTCTGTCCGGAATCTTGCCATGCGGCAGCTTTGCGACGAATTCGTCCGACGGGCTTATCAGGATCGTCCGGTCGACATTGCCAGGCTGCGGTCGGCGCCATTTGAGTTTCTTGTCGAACCAGCCAGGAACGATGTGCCCATAGAAATGGGGAAACAGGGTCAGGCGTTCTCCAGCGCTGTGCGGGAGATCCAGGTGATAGTCGATCACGCCGCCATCCCGATACACACCCGGTCTCGCCCCGGCAATGTCACGTACCCCTGACAAGACCAGCGGTATCGAGCCGGTCGCCACGATTGCATCCTGCAAGTTCTCCGCCGTCAGTTGCACGCGTTGCATCGGAAAGCCGGTCGCATCGAAGAACGGCGGTATCTCTCGCCCGTCATAGAACAAGGCGCGTTCGAATGACCATCCCAGGGTCGACCGGCTCACCGCATTCAGCAGCGCCGCCGAGATCAAACCCGTGGCAAGAATCGCTTTCTTCTCGGATGCCAGGATATGGCGGCTTCGGACGGTCATCACGTGGGTTCGAAATACCGGGTTAGCCAGTATCTCCGATACGCCGTTTGCCCCGAGGACGACATCGAGTATCTCCCTGCTCTTCGCCGTAATCTCGGCGATACCGGGCTTTTCGCTGTAGGACTGCTCAAGATAGGCCGCCTCGAAGCGCTCGATTGCCGCGAGTGGATCGGCCTGCGCATAACAGGCGAACCGCCAGGACCCGATCGAACTGCCAATAAGATGCACGGGGCCTTTAAGTTGCGGAACGACGCTGCTCTGGATTGCACGGTCCAGTTGGCTGAGGACCAGCCATTTCGCACCCCCCGACGCTCCCGCGAACGTTCCGACCGACGATATGTCGAATCCGTGCTGGCGCACAGATTTCAGGGCACCTGTGCCCGCTTTGAAGGTCAAAGAGAACGGTTTCACATTTCCAGGGTTTAGGGGGCCAGCGAACGATATGAACAGCTATTATAGGGCCTTCTCCTGGTATCCGGCTCTAATTATGTCTCGTTCCATCCTGGCCGCTGTGGCGGCCACTGCCATCCTGACTTTCAGCTCCGCGCTGCTCGCCGACACGGACGGGCCGCCGCTGTTTGTATCGACACAAGGCGCCGACGCCGGTGACTGCCTGGACGCGGCCTCGCCCTGCCGTAGCATTGACTACGCGCTGCGGCGCGTCGGCAAGAATGGCCGCATCGTCATCGAGGCCGGCGACTACGCGCTCGAAACGCCGGAGAACATCTTCTATCTCGTGAGTGGCGCAATCGATGTCAGAGCCGAAGCAGGAACGACCCTTATTGGCGTGCCGCAGGAATTTGCCGGTGATCTCAGCGCACAGGGAATCCGGGCTATTGTTGATAGCAAGAGCCTTGGTCGCGATGAAACCCAAAAACTGGTCGACACTCGCGCCAGCCTTCAAGCCAGCATGGCGGCAACCGCGTGTGCAGGCGGATTTGCCGAAATCTACCCGTGCAGCAACGTCGACCTCCTCGCTCACGTTGCCGACCGTATGCGCGGCGCGGATGGCGCCGATATCTGGGGATTTCTCGACCTCAACACCAATCGCGAGTACGCGATCATGGGCTACAGCACGGGGACGGCGGTCTACGACCTGAGCGACCCGGAAGATCCGCGCGAAGTCGGTTTTATTGATGGCCAGCGCACGACCTGGCGCGACATCAAGATCTACCAGTACTGGAACGCCGGCGACAATCGCTGGAATGCATACGCCTACGTTACGGCGGACAACGCCTCCGACGGCTTGTTCATCATCGATTTGACGGAGCTGCCGCACCGCGTTTCACGCGTGTCCTATGCCAGCGATTTCCGGGAAGCGCACAACGTTTACATCACAAAGACGGATTTCGCGACCGGCCTGCCGCTCACGGCCGACAGCCCTTTGCTGGTGATCGCCGGGTCGAATAATTCCGATGGTCGTTTCCGCACCTACTCGCTCGACGTTCCTGAATCGCCGGTATTCATCGCCGCACCGGCCACTCCGGCAGGACAGGCTGGTGGTGACCGTCTCTATATGCACGATGCCGCATCGATGATTGTCACTGACTCACGCAAGGACACACAGTGCGCAAACGCATCTTCATCGAGCTACTGCGACGTGCTCTTCGACTTCAACGAGTCCACTGTCGATATCTGGGATGTCACGGACCCGTCAGATCCTGTACGTCTCAGCCACGTACCGTACTCCAACAGTCGCTACACCCACTCGGGCTGGTGGTCGGAGGACAAGCAGTACCTGTTCGTCCAGGATGAACTCGATGAGCGTGACCGCGGCTTATCTACAACACTGCGTACATTCTCGATCAGCGATCTCCGCAACCCGGTACTGGTCGGCACCTGGAGCGGTCCCACACGCGCGATCGATCACAACGGTTTCGTACGCGGCAATCGGTATTACATGTCGAATTACGCGCGCGGACTAAGCATTCTCGACATCAGCGACCCGGCTAATCCGACCGCGGCAGGTCGCTTCGACAGTTACCCGTCATCGGATACCGTCGGTTTCCCGGGGGCCTGGGGCACCTACCCGTTCCTCCCGAGTGGCAATGTACTGATCAGTGATATCGACAGCGGCTTCTACATCGTTGACGACAACACGCTGGATGCTGCCGCCGGCTCACTCTCGTTCGTTGCCCCTTCTTTCGGTACGGACGAGACTCAAACAGCGGCGTTGACGGTGCAACGCGTTGGCAATGCGGCGGGAGCCATTGCGGTCAACTGGGAAGTGATCGCCGCTAGCGGATCGCTCGATGATGTTGAAGCGGTGCGCGGCACATTGAGCTGGGCCAACGGGGATGCGGCGAGCAAGACCATCGATCTGCCAATAAGCAACGACGGTACAAGTGAGGGCATCGAACGGATGCTGGTCCGGCTCACTGCCCCGTCCGGCGGCGCGACACTGTCGTCGCCCAGCATCGCCAGCCTGTACATCAGCGATCCCGGCGATGCGGCGACCGTAGAATTCTCGAGCAGCCGCCTCTTTGTCCCGGAACGCGGCTTCGGCACCGCCGTTGCAGTTGTGCAGCGGCGCGGCAGCGCCTCGGGCGCGGTATCCGTCGACTTTGCGATCACGAGCGCCACAGCGTCACCCGTGACCGACTACGTCGGACCATCCGGCGGAACACTGAGCTGGGCCGATGGCGACGCCGATCCAAAGTCCATTGAATACAGAATCATCGACGATGGCACTGGCGAAACCGATGAATTCATCGAGTTGACGCTGGGCAATGCGGCGGGAGGCAGCATTGCGGCAAACGCTATCCTGCGCGTCGATATTCTCGATGGCAGCGGATCGAATGCCGCGCCAAATGCCATCGCCGGGCCTAACCGCTCGGTCGTCAGAGGCGGGACTGTGACATTGGACGGCAGTAACTCGAACGACCCGGACGGCGACACTCTGACCTACCGCTGGACCCAGACATTGGGGCCCGCCGTAGCGTTATCCAATGCAGATACGGCGCGCGCTTCGTTTACTGCGCCCGACATTACCTCGGACACGCTGCTCGCATTTCAACTGGCTGTCGCTGACCCGGGCGGCCTGGGCGATACCGCAACCGTCGCCATCACGGTAACCACGGCGGCGCCTCCATCTGGCGGAGGCGGAGGCGGTGGCGGAGCGATTTCGCTCTGGCTGCTGGTGGTGCTGCTACTCGAACGGATGGGTTTTTATAATCGTCTGCTCGCGATCCGGTCCCGTTGAAATGATGTCGACGGGTACGCCTGCGAGTTCTTCGATACGCGCCAGGTAAGCACGCGCTTTTTCGGGCAAGTCATCATGGCTGGTCACGCCAACCGTTGATTCCTGCCAGCCCGCCCACTCTTCGTAGATCGGTTCGCACTCGGCGAATCGATCGACGACAACGGGAAGTCCGGCGATCGGCTCGCCGTCGATGGCGTAGCCTACGCAAATCTGGATAGTCTCCAGTTCATCGAGAACGTCGAGCTTTGTGACACAGAGGCCGGAAACGCTACTGTTAACGATGGAACGGCGCAGTGCCACTGCGTCAAACCAGCCGCAGCGACGCGGCCTGCCGGTCGTCGCGCCGAATTCCGCGCCGACCCTGGCCAGATGCGCGCCGTGATCATCAAACAGCTCGGTTGGGAAAGGCCCGGCGCCGACGCGCGTCGTGTAAGCCTTCACAATTCCCAGGATGTAGTCGAGGTTCCGCGGGCCGATGCCGGTGCCGGTGCTGGCGGCCGCGGCTACGGTGTTTGACGAGGTGACAAATGGATAGGTGCCGTGGTCGACGTCCAGGAAGCTGCCCTGCGCCCCTTCGAAGAGAATGCTCTTGCCGGCATTGGCGAGGTCCTGCAGAACCTGTGTGATATCCGCGGTCACCGGCGCAACGATTTCCGCATAGGCCATGGCCTCGTCGAGGGTCTTCGCGAAGTCAACGGTATCCGCCTTGAAGTAGTTCTTCAGAAGGAAATTGTGATAATCGAGCACTTCGCCAAGCTTGGCCGCGAATTTCTCGCGAACAAACAGATCGGATACTTTCAACGCGCGACGAGCCACCTTGTCCTCGTACGCCGGACCGATGCCACGCCCGGTTGTGCCAATCGCACTTGCACCGCGAGCTTTCTCACGGGCCACATCGAGAGCCACATGGGAAGGCAGAATGAGCGGGCATCCCGGACTGATACGCAGACGTTCGTAGACCGGTACACCTTTCTTGATCAGCGCATCCGCTTCCGCAACCAGCGCATCAAGGGCCAGCACGACGCCGTTACCGATGAGGCACTCGACGCCATCACGCAAAATCCCCGACGGGATCAGGTGCAATACGGTCTTTTCGCCGCCAATAACCAGTGTATGACCTGCATTGTGACCACCCTGGAAGCGCGCAACGGCCGCCGCGCGGTCAGTCAACAAATCAACGATTTTTCCTTTGCCCTCGTCACCCCATTGAGTGCCGATGACAACTACGTTCTTACCCATGAGCTTCCCGCATCAAAAAGCGACGACGCTTAGCCGCGCACAAAAAACAGAACCGCGACCCCGATGGCCATGACCACAAGACCGATGTTGCGAATATGATTGTCACTCAGGCGAGATATTTCCGCCACCATCTGACGGTATTTCTGCGGTGAGATAAACGGCAACATGCCCTCGATAATGAGCACAAGGGCAATCGCCGTGAAGACCTCAGTGGCTATTGCTCACCATCCGACTGATTAAGATAACGGAAGAACTCGTTGTTCGGATCAAGAACCAGGACATCGCCATTCCGCCCGATCGATTTTCTGTACGCGTCGATGCTGCGGTAGAACGAATAGAACTCCGGATCCTTGTTATAAGCCAGCGCATAGATCTCCGCCGCTATTGCGTCGCCTTCACCCCGAATGATCTGCCCGTCACGATAAGCGTTGGCGAGAATAATCGTGACCTGGCGATCCGCGCTTGCGCGGCGCTTTTCAGCTTCGGCTCGACCGGTAAACCTGCGGTCAGTGGCAATGCGCGCACGTTCCGCGGCCATCTGCTGGTACACAGAGTTGCGCACCTCATCCATGAACTCGACCTGCTTGACGCGGAAATCGACGAGCGATACGCCAAGATCGTCTGCTGTCGGCGCTGCCAGGTTCAACATGTCACGCATGAGCTCCTGACGTTCCACCGATATGGCATCCGACACCGAGCGCTTGCCGAATTCGGTTACGACGGCGTTCTTGATGATCTCCGAGAGGCGTCCATTCGCAACGTCCAGCGATCCACCGGTCGATGTGTAGAACCGAACCGGATCGACGATGCGCCATTTAACGAAGAAATCCACCTGCACCGCCTCGTTCTCGGCCGTGAACACTCGCTCCGGCCGATCACTGATCGTCAGATATGCGGCGTGGAAATTTGCGGATGTTCTGCACGAGTGGCCATTTGAAGTGCAGGCCCGGATCGTATGCGGCCTCGTACAACCTCGCCCAGCTGCAACTTGATCGCCATTTCACGCTCATTGACCGTGAACGCACTGAGACCGATCACGATAATCGCGGCGCCTACCAGCGTCATGACTGCCAGTTTTACGGTATTCATTCGCGGACTCCCCTTTCACGCGGATCTCGAGGATCCTGTCTTGCTTCCTGCATGGCCTGTGGCGTCTGCGAATCCGACGCACGACTGCCGTCGGCACTCGGCAACTGGATTCCCGAGCGATTCAGAATCTGGTCGAGCGGCAGGTAGAGCAGGTTACCGCTGCCCTGTGTATCCAGGATCATCTTCGCTGAACGTCCATAGACTTCTTCGATCGCCTCGATGTAGAGACGCTCGCGCGTGACCCGAGGCGCTTTCTTGTACTCGGTCAACAGTGCCTCAAAACGTGCAGCTTCACCTTGCGCGTCCGCGATGATGCGGTCGCGATAAGCCCGTGCGTCTTCGAGAACTCTCTCGGCGTTACCGCTCGCCTGCGGGACAACCTCATTGGCATAGGTGTCCGCCTCCAGGCGATAGCGTTCGCTGTCGTTGCGCGCTTTTTGTGCATCGTCAACAGCCGCCTGCACAGCTTGCGGGTAATTGACAGTCTCGAGCGAGATCGACGTCACCGTGAGTCCGGCCCCATTACCGTAGCTGTCAATCGTTGCCTGCAGAACCTGCTGGGTGCGCGACGCAATCTCATCGCGACGGCCTGTGATCAACGACTCGATGGTGCTGGTGCCTACCACTTCGCGCAACGCACTTTCTGTGACGTCCTGCAGTGTCAGGTCCGGCTCGACCACTTCGAAACTGTATTTAACCGGGTCCGTACGACGGTACTGCACGACCATGTCGATGAACACGTACTGCTCATCGGCTGTCAGCATCTCGGTACGATAGGCGTAGTTCGAGATCGCCGTCGTATTCACGACGTCGACAACCTCGATCGGGTACGGGAGATGCCAGTGCAGACCGGGCATCGTGGTCTCGGTGTACGCACCAAATCGTTGCACGACACCCCGCTCTGCCTCATCCACACGATAGAAGCCCGTGAGACCCCACGCGATCAGCAGCACCACGATCAGGACAATGCCGCCAGCACCGCCGCCGCCACCGCCACCACCACTCAGGATGCTGCCAAAACGTCGCTGCCAGTCCTGTACGATTTTATCCAGGTCATTGGGTTCATCCCCGCCACGTTTCCACGGGTCCTTACCATTACCGTTTTCGTTCCATGCCATAATTTTATTCACTCATTTGCGGCCGGCGCCGACTGTCTAATCGGGACCGCTACCAGTTGATCATCGGCGAGATTTTCATGCTTTAGGAACCGCCGCAAGTCCTTTTCCGCCATTTTAAGTTCCAGCAGCCAGCCGCCTCCCTCGAGAACCTCCTCATTAAGGACCGCGCCAAGCTCAAATAGTTTGGCGCGCTGCCGTCCCTGGGCGGAACCAAGTTGTATGTAGCGGTGTACAGTTTTCTGCTGGAGACGCCTGGCGATGGCGTCCTTGAGCAACGACAGGCCTTCACCCGTTGTTGCCGATATCCAGACAGCACGGCCCGCGCCTTCACGATCACGGGTCATGCGCGGCTTGCGGTCCAGTTTGTCGATTTTATTGTACACCCGGATTTGCGGAATCTGGTCAGCATCGAGCTGCTTGAGCACCGAGTTGACCTGGCGCACCCGCTGCCAGCGATTCGGATCACTTGCATCGATGAGATGCAGGATCAGATCCGCCTCCCTGGCCTCCTGCAGCGTCGACCGGAATGCGGCGATGAGCTCGTGGGGCAGGTCGCGGACGAAGCCCACTGTGTCGGCCAGCACGACATGCTGTCCCTCCGGAAGATCGAGGCGGCGAACGGTCGGGTCGAGCGTCGCAAACAACTGATCCTCGACATACACGCCCGCATCGGTCAGCGCATTGAACAAGGTCGATTTGCCCGCGTTGGTGTAACCGACCAGGGCCACCGTTGGAATTTCAGCCCGCATGCGATTGCGCCGATTCATGGTGCGGCGCGTATCGACGTGTTCGAGGCGCTCATTGAGTTGTCGAATTCGTTTGCCAACCAGGCGACGGTCAGTCTCAAGCTGCGTTTCACCCGGACCACGCAGACCGATACCGCCTTTCTGGCGTTCGAGGTGAGTCCAGCCGCGCACGAGACGTGTCGACAGATGTTCCAACTGCGCCAGTTCGACCTGCAACTTGCCCTCGAAGCTCCGCGCGCGTTGCGCAAAAATATCGAGGATCAGCCCGGCTCGATCCAGCACCCGGCACTTGAGCTCTCTCTCGAGGTTGCGTTCCTGGCTCGGACTCAGGGAAGCCGACGAAATAACGAGCTCGGCGTCACTGTCGCTGAGCAGAACTCGCAGCTCATCGAGCTTGCCTTTGCCGATAAAAAAGCGCGGGTCGGGTTTGCGACGCGAACAGAGAAGCTCGCCCGCTATCTCCGCTCCTGCGGACCGGGCCAGCTCGGCAAACTCCTCGCGTTCGGACTCTTCAGGCAACCCGTCGGAACTCGCGTGGACGAGGATCGCTCGCTCGCCACTCTGCGGTCGCTCAAACAATCACGACCTCCTGCCGGGGTAACCGCCGTGTGAAGCTACTCGTCACCGTCTCCAGCTTCGTCATCCGGCAACGGCAGGCGCACGTTACGAGACGGCACCACCGTTGAGATCGCATGCTTGTAGACCATCTGGTTCACGCTGTTCTTGAGCAGAACCACGAACTGGTCGAACGAATCGACCTGCCCCTGCAACTTGATACCGTTGACGAGGTAAATCGAAACAGGAACCTTTTCCTTTCGCAGGATATTCAGGAAGGGGTCTTGCAGTGTCTGCCCTTTAGCCATATTGGGTCTCCTTATTCTTATTTGTTTGCATGAAAACCGCGTCCCGGTGGCGCCGGGATGCCCAAGAAGCGGATTTCAGCCAAAGCGTGCAAAAAATTCTATCACAGGGACTGCGCCAGAAAACTGGATATGGCATTAATTACGCCCGCTTCAAGGGGATCAAGCAGAAATACGTCCTTCTCCGAACGCAGCCAGGTAATCTGCCGTTTCGCGAGCTGGCGCGTGGCGAACAATGCCCGGTCCTTCGCCTCTTCCAGCGAATACTCCCCGTCGAGGTAGCGCCAGAACTGGCGGTAGCCCACGGATCGCATGGCCGGGCAATCCGCAACCAGGTTCGGCCGCGAACGCAGTTGCTGCAGTTCTTCGATGAAACCGCTGTTGACCATAATATCGAGTCGCCGGGCGATGCGTTCGTGCAAGCGGCTGCGCGGCTCAATATTCAGCCCGATCTTCACATAGCGAATATCGTCGCGCGGTGGCCGGGAATTGCGCTGCCAAACCGAGAGTGGCGTGCCACTTGCCCGATAGACTTCGAGTGCCCGCTGAATACGTTGCCGGTCGTTCGGCTCGATGCGCCCCGCGGCCTCCGGATCGACCTGCCGCAATTCATCATGCAGCGCCGGCCAGCCCCGCTCTTCTGCCTCAGCATCGATAAGCCGCCGAATATCGGTGTCGGCGGACGGTAGCGATGCAATACCTTCGGTCAGTGCCCTGAAGTACATCATCGTGCCGCCGACCAGCAGGGGTATACGCCCGGCGGCGAATATCTCGTCCATCTCGCGGCAGGCGTCGCGAACGAATTCCCCCGCCGAGTAGCTCTCTTCCGGATCCAGGAAACCAATCAGGCGATGCGGTGTGCGGCGAAGCGTCTCCGCATCCGGCCTGGCGGTGCCAACATCCATGCCGCGATAGACCAGCGCGGAATCCACGCTGATGATGTCGCAGGGGAAACGCTTGCAGAGGCTAATGGCGAGGTCGGTTTTCCCTGACGCGGTCGGGCCCATCAGCAATATGGCTGTCCTGCTCATAGTCGGGGGCTAGCGGCCGCGGAGGAACAGGCGGTCAAGTTCCGGCAGGGTGATCGTCGTCCACGTCGGGCGCCCATGATTGCATTGATCCGCGCGCTCGGTCGCTTCCATCTCGCGCAACAGCGCGTTCATCTCATCGATTGTCAAAAGCCGATTCGCACGTACCGAATGATGGCAGGCCATGGTCGCGAGGAAATCGTCGCTCGCGTTGTCAACGCGGCTGCTGTGGCCCGACTCGGACATATCTGACAGCACATCGCGTAACAGCGATTCGACATCGGCATCCCGGAGTAATGCAGGTACTTCGCGAACTGTCAGCGTCGTCGGTCCGGAGCGATCGACCACCAGTCCAAGCTGTTCCAGCGATTCGCCGGACTGCTCCACCAGGTTTGCTTCGCTTTCGGCCACCGACAGGGTCTCGGGAACCAGCAGTGGCTGGCGCACGAGATCTCGATCTTCGTAGCATTTCTTGAGCTTCTCGTAGGTAATGCGCTCGTGCGCGGCGTGCATATCAACGACGACAAGTCCGTCCCTGTTCTCGGCAAGAATGTAGACGCCTGCCAGCTGTGCGATCGCGAATCCCAGCGGAGGCACCTCGGCTGCATGCTCCGGAACGTCCGCGAACGACGGCGCTGTGGCCATTGAGCGGTAGGTCGCGAGCGTTTCGCGTACTGCGGCTCTTGATGGTCCGGTAGCGAATGGCATTGCCCCCTGGTTGAAGACCGTATCGCGCGTCATCGGAATTGGCGTGACCTTGTGCCCGCCAGGACGCGTGTCCTTGAGAGCCGTCTCGACAGACTGCGACACGACACCGTGAACGCGTCGGCCGTCCCGAAAGCGGACCTCGTGTTTCGCCGGATGGGCATTCGCGTCCACGCCCGCCGGGTCCATGGTCAGATCCAGAACATAGGCCGGGTAGCGTCCATGGAAGAGGACATCGCGGTAGGCGTGCTTGACGGCGTGCGCGAGAGTCTTGTCCGTTACGCTGCGCCCATTGACGAACCAGTACTGCAAGTCCGGCTGACTGCGGTTAAACGTCGGCAACGCGATCCAGCCGGACAAGGCGATACCTTCTACTTCTCGTTCGAGGTAGACACACTGCTCGGCAAACGCGTCGCCGCAGATTTTCGCCACACGTTGCCGTTGCGTCGCCTCGTCCTTCGCAGCAACAAGCTGTAAGACCGTGCGCTGGTTATGGGTCAGTGTGAAAGCAATACCGGGTCGCGATAACGCGAGACGCCTCACCCACTTTTCGATATGACCAAATTCGGTACGCTCGGTGCGCAAGAAACGACGCCTGGCCGGCGTGTTGTAAAAGAGATCATGAACCTCGACGGTGGTGCCCTGCGGATGCGCGGCCGGTGACGGTGAACTGACCTCGCCGCCATCGGCCTCTACCTGCCAGGCAGCGCTCGCATCGAGCGAACGGGAACGAAGGACAAGCCGTGCGACCGAGGCAATGCTTGGCAGTGCCTCGCCACGAAAACCGAGAGACGCCACGGCCTCGAGGTCCTCGAGGCTGGATATTTTGCTGGTCGCGTGTCGCGACAGAGCAAGCACGAGCTCCGTCTTGTCGATGCCCTTGCCGTCGTCGCGAATTCGAATCAGCTTCTGCCCACCCGCAACAATGTCGATCTGCACCGACTGCGCACCGGCATCCAGGCTATTCTCGACGAGTTCCTTGACCACGGAAGATGGACGCTCGACGACCTCGCCGGCGGCGATCTGGTTGATGAGATGACTGGGGAGCTGCTGGATAGGCATCCGGCCGATTATGCCGGAATATCAGCCACCCGCGAAGATTGGAATGCTCAGTGTCTGACCAACACGAATCTTGTCGCTGGAAAGCTTGTTTGCGCGACGGATATCGGCAGCCCTCACGTTGTAGCGCTCGGCGATCTCCGAAACCGTATCGCCGCGCGCCACGACATAGCGAACCTGCCTGGCCGGCTCGCGCCTTAGGTCCATCGCAATCTGCGTGTCGGGCGGCGGATTCGTATAGAAGTAATTGCGCACGCCCGCGAGGATCGCGTTTGCGAGACGACCCTGGTGCCCCTTGTCCCGAAGGTTATTCTCTTCCGTCGGGTTGGAAATAAACGCGGTCTCTACCAGGATAGAGGGCAAATCCGGAGATTTCAGAACGAGGAGCCCGGCCTGCTGCACCGAGGTCCGATGCATCTTCGAGACCCTGCCCATCTCCGCAGCCACCTTGTTGCCTACATCGAGGCTTGCGCTAAGCGACGCGTTTTGCGAAAGATCCAGCAGTACCGAGGCAAGCACGTCGTCCTTGTCTTCGAGCGAAACGCCGCCAACTGACGCGTTCTCACGACGCGCGAGCTGGCGCGCGGCTTCGTCACTCGCACCTTTCAGCGAGAGCGCGTACACCGACGCGCCTTGTGCACGACGATCGTCAACGGCGTCGGCATGAATGGATACAAAGAGATCGGCCTTGTTACGCCGGGCGATTGCCGTGCGCTCACGATGATCAACGTAGACGTCCGAGTTCCTGATGAGCACGGCTTTCATGCCAGGCTCCGCATTGATGCGAGCGGCAAGTTCACGACTGATCTGCAGGGCAACGTCTTTTTCGCGCGTCTTGCGCTTGCCGATCGCACCCGGATCATGACCACCATGGCCCGCATCGATGGCGATGACGATGTCCCGGCCCGGGTGATATTCCTCTGACGCCCGCTTCACCGTTGCGGGCCCACCCGCGTTTTGCAGGTCAATCACCAGCCTGTCGCCGTACGTGGCATTGGGTCCGGCCGTAAACGTACGGGACCGAACCGCGGTATTGAGGTCCAGAACGACGCGTAACTGGCCATCAGCACGCACGGCGCTGCGAATTGATCGCACGGCGCCTGCACCCTGCGGCATGGCTACCAGGGACTTTGCCAGGCGGCTGTCTTTCAGGTCGATAACGAGGCGATCGGGACCACGCAGGGTGAAAATACTGTGTTGAACGGATTGGCTCAGATCGAGCACGACGCGTGTTTTGTTACTTTCTGACCATATGCGGACGTTCTCAACCGTTGAGCCCGCGAATGCTGCCGATGACAGCAGCAGAAGCAGTAGAGAGCTTGTGAATCTCAATCGAAGCATGAAGAAAAATCGCGAAGCCAGATTTCCGGATTATGTTGGGTGAGTATACGAATCTGGCGGGAAAAACCAAGAGATTTCTCTGAAATATTATGGAGATACCACCCCTTCTTCACCCACTCAATTAATGGTGTCAGTCACCTTTAGACCCGATTTAAGGTGACTGACACCTTTTGGGCGCGGTTGCTGAGCGCGGTCACCTCGACACTCCGGCCTTCGCCTTCATAGCAAAGGACCAGCGAGAGATCGGCCTGGCTTGTCAGGCCCGGCGCCCGGTCCGGCCATTCGACGAGGCGGCAGCCCCGGTCGAGTTCGTTCCAGCCCAGGTACCGGAGCTCGTCTTCGCTGGAAACCCTATATAGATCAACATGATAGATACTCCCTCGCGGAAGGTCGTAGGGCTCAACCAGCGTGTAGGTCGGGCTTGGAACCGGCCCGGTATGACCGGCCGCCCTGATGAACGCCCGCGCAAAGGTCGACTTGCCGGCGCCCAGTTCCCCGGTCAGCAGCAGCGTCCAGCCGGCAAGATCGTCCGGCAAGGCGTCCAGCATTTCCTGGGCAAACGCGATCGTGGCGGCCTCATCGGGCAGAAATCGCTTCATGTATTGAGGACCGTCCTGAGTTCGGACAGCAAGTCGGAGGCGATCAAACCGCGCTCGCCGCCGGTCGCAGCGCGGTCGCCCGCTCGCGCATGCACCTCCACTCCCACGGCGGCGGCGGACTCCGGGGCGAGGCCCTGAGCCATCAAGGCCGCGATGATCCCGGTCAGCACATCCCCCATGCCGGGCGAGGCCATCCCTGGATTCCCGGATGTACAAAGCCCTGGCGCATGCTGCGCTGATGAGACCAGCGTTCCGGCCCCCTTGAGGACAGCCGTGCCGCCGTATCTTTCGGCCAACGCGGTCAGCGCCGCCCGGCGGTCGCCCTGGACATCTGCCGTACCGATGCCCAGCAGCGTACCGGCCTCCCCGGGATGCGGCGTGATCACTCGATTCGGCGCTGCAGCGGGCGCCTGGGCAAGCAGGTTCAACGCATCTGCGTCCCACACAGCGGGATGGTCGTCGACGGCGAGCACCGCAAAGAGCGCCCTGGCCCAATCCGACTGCCCCAGCCCTGGCCCGAAGGCGACGACGTCCGCTTTGCCGAGAAGTGGTTCGAGATCAGACGGGGACGAGATTGCGTGTGACATCAGCTCCGGGCGTGATGCCACGATTATTGCGGCATGCGACGGGTGTGTCGCAATACTGACTCTCCCTGCCCCGGCCCGCAGTGCCGCTTCACCGGCCAGCCGCACGGCTCCGGGCATGCCTTCGCCACCTCCCACGACCAGCACGTGTCCGAAATCGCCTTTGTGTGCAGCCCGGGAACGTGGCCCCAGTGCGTTGGCAAGTAATTCATCGTCCATGCGCCGGTAGGCGGCATCGATGCCATCGCGATAGCTCTCCGGTATCTCGAGCCCGGCGAAGCGAACACGGCCGCAGTAAGCCGGTGCATCCCCAAGGAACAGGCCTTGTTTCAGGCCGACGAACGTAACCGTCACATCAGCGCGGACAGCGCTCCCCATCACAGCACCGGTGTCACCATTGATGCCGGTTGGAATGTCCAGCGCGAGCACCGGCGCGGCGTGCCGATTTAAAGCGGCAACCGCAGCGGCGAATTCACCACTCACGTCCCGTTCGAGGCCGCTGCCCAGAATTCCGTCGACCAGCAATTCGGCTTCGCGGTCGAGGTCGCCCGACCAGGGCAGGACGACACCGCCTGCAGCCGCGAAATCGCCCCAGGCCGTCGCGGCATCGCCCGTGAGAGTCTCCGGATCCACGAGCGCGAGCACCGAGACCAGGATTCCCTGGTGCGAGGCCAGCCGGGCCAGCACGTAGCCGTCACCACCGTTGTTGCCCGCACCGCAGACAACCTGCCAGCGCTTCGCATTCGGGAAGCACTCAACCGCCTCGCGCAGCGCGGCCTCGCCGGCACGCGTCATCAGCGTGTATCCGGGAACGCCATGGTCTTCGATTGTCGTTCGGTCGGTCTCACGAACGGCGGCAACTGAATAAATGTTGGCAGGCAAGCTTTGCATCTGGGCGATTATACTGGTCCGGCCTCAGGAACTTCCTCTGGAAAATTACATTGACGACCCACCCGAACCAATACGGCAATACCGCTATGGCCGCGCTCAAGAAAGAGATTGTCAGTTGGTGCCGCGAGCTCGGGTTTCAGCAGACCGGCGTCAGCGACATCGATCTCGCGACGGCGGAAGACCGCCTGAACGAATGGTTGGCCGCGCGTTTTCACGGCTCCATGCACTACATGGAGCGACATGGCAGCAAGCGAAGTCATCCCGAGGAGCTGGTGCACGGTACGGTCCGCGTGATCTCCGTGCGCATGGACTACCTGCCCGAGCCACAAGACGCTGCGAAACAACTGCTCGACCACACGTCGCGCGCCTACGTATCTCGATACGCGCTCGGTCGCGACTATCACAAGCTGATGCGCCGGCGCCTGGGCATGCTGGCGAAGCGCATCGAAGAGCGGGTCGGAGAATACGGTTACCGCGTGTTTGTCGACAGCGCACCGGTTCTCGAGAAAGCCATTGCCGAGAAGGCGGGTCTTGGCTGGATTGGCAAACATACGAACCTCATCAACCGGAACGACGGATCCTGGTTCTTCCTGGGTGAGCTATTTACTGACTTGCCTTTGCAGCCGGACAGCGAAGAGCAGTCGCATTGCGGGACCTGTGCAGCCTGTATTGACGTATGTCCGACGGACGCGATTGTCGCGCCTTACAAACTCGATGCCCGCCGCTGCATTTCCTACCTCACGATCGAGTCGAAGGACCCGATTCCTGTCGAGTTTCGAAAAGCAATCGGCAACCGGATCTACGGTTGTGACGACTGCCAGCTGTTCTGTCCGTGGAACAAGTTCGCCAAACTGACTGGCGAACCGGACTTTGCGCCACGCCACGATCTCGACAGCGCGAAACTCGTCGACCTGTTCAGCTGGGATGAGGAAACGTGGCTGAGCCGCATGGAGGGCAGCGCTATTCGCCGCATCGGCCACGAACAATGGCTGCGCAATATCGCTGTCGCACTCGGTAATGCGGAATCCTCTCCCGAGGTTGTCGCTGCGCTCAGGTCACGGCAGCATGGCGAGTCAGACCTGGTGACGCTGCATGTCGACTGGGCGCTCAATCAACACGCACAAGCAAAAGCGGAGAACCACAATGTTTGAGGCACCTGAATCACCTTACCTGGTTCCGTTCGACGGCACGTTCAGTGTTGCCGATGCCAGCACCGCCCCGCTGACGAATGGCAGCCCTCACAAGGGCAAGTTTCGTCGTGCGCGAACTGCAGAACTCAACCGGTTGCAGCGAGTTCTCGCGGCGGGTGACAAACATGCCGTACTGCTCGTCTTCCAGGCGATGGACGCCGCCGGCAAGGACAGCACGATTCGCTCTGTCATGCAGGGTGTAGATCCATCCGGCTGCCAGGTTTTCAGCTTCAAGAAGCCATCAAGCCTGGAACTCGATCATGACTTTCTCTGGCGCACGACCATTCGTCTGCCGGAACGCGGCAGAATTGGTATTTTCAACCGCAGCCAGTACGAGGAGGTACTCGTTGTCCGCGTCCATCCGAAAATCCTCGATTACCAGAAATTACCCGGCGGGATCGATCTCAACACGATCTGGGATGAACGCCTTACGTCCATTCGACAGCAAGAGGAACACCTCGCGCGCAACGGCACCGTTATCCTGAAGTTCTGGCTCAACGTATCCAAGGATGAACAGAAGCGACGATTCCTGGCGCGACTGGACGAATACGACAAGAACTGGAAATTCGAACCCAACGATGTCAAGGAGCGCAGATACTGGGATAACTACATGAGCGCGTACGAAGACGCGCTCAATGCAACCTCGCGCCCCTGGGCCCCGTGGTACGCCATCCCCGCTGACGACAAACCCTACATGCGGGCGCGTGTGGCTGACGTCATTATCAGTACGCTGCAAAGTATCGGGCTCAAATATCCCGAACCCTCTGCAGACGACAGGGCCGAATTCGCCGCGGCGCGGGACGAGTTGTGTAGCGACGATTAGTGACACAGTTCACACACAGAGTGTGGGCTGGTCGGCAGTCCTGCCCTGCGATTCGCGTGACAATGATCGGATGCAGGAAACACTCGCAGTCAATTCGGATTACAAGCGCTCGTTGCTCAACAGCCTCGACCTGTTCAAGGGTGTCTATCCCGACGACATCCAGAAGCTGCTGCAACGATGTGATCGGCGCGATATCGTGGCCGGCGAGCTGCTGTTGTCGCCCAAAGAAAAGAACGAGCACGTTTTCGTCGTACTTTCCGGCTGCCTGAACGTTCATGTCGGTGCACCGGAGACACCGATCATTGCGACAATGGAATCCGGCGCCTGCGTCGGTGAAATGTCAATTATCGAGGACCGCGATCCTTCCGCTTACGTTATCGGTGCCGAGAATTCACACTTGCTCGTGATACACCAGTCTGTTCTTTGGGACATGGTCGACGCGTCGCACGAGTTTGCCAAGAACCTGCTCGTCGTCCTGTCTGAACGCGTACGCAGTCACAACCGGGTTATTGCCGATAACTACGGCGAGCTGCAGAAGTTTGAACGCCACGCGACGACCGATGCCCTGACGAGCCTTGCCAACCGCCACGCCATGGAAGACACCTTCCCGCGTGAAATCGCACGGTGTGCCGAAAAAGAAAAACCGGTTTCGCTGATGATGATCGACGTGGACAATTTCAAGCAGTTCAATGACATGTTCGGACATATAGCAGGCGACCGGGCCTTGTCTGCCGTGGCAAAGGTGCTGCGGACACAATTCCGGCCACGTGATCTGCTCGTGCGATACGGCGGTGACGAATTCGCTGTTCTGCTGCCCGACGTCGCCACCGAGCAGGCTATCGTCATCGGTGAGCGCGTCCGCCAGGCAGTTAGCGGCTCAACAGCCGATGGCTCGGACTCGCTGATCCAGATTCCGCTGAAGATCTCGATGGGCGTTGCCGATCTGCAACCTCGCGGCACACTTGAGACGCTGATCCGGGCCGCGGACCAGGCACTCTACCGGGCCAAGCACGCTGGCCGTGACAGGGTCTCAACCTGAATTCTCAGGTCGTCACCACGATATTATCGATGAGCCTTGCCGTGCCAAGTCGCGCCGCGGCCAATACGACGAGATCGTCACAGTCGCGATTCGGGACTTCCAGGTTGAGTGCACGTCGAATCGAGTAATATTGGACCTCGAATCCGGCCTTAACCAGTCGTTCAAGCGCAGCGGCTTCCAGTTCGGCGAAGTCCCGTCGACCGTTTTGCAGGTCCTGCCCGGTCGAGCAAAGTGTCTCGTAAAGAACCGGAGCAACCGCGCGTTCTGCATCCGTCAAATAGCTATTACGAGAACTGAGTGCAAGCCCGTCGTCATCGCGGACAGTCTCACCGGTAATGATGCTTATCGGAAAGCTAAGGTCTTCGGTCATGTGCCGAATGACGAGCTGCTGCTGGTAGTCCTTCTGACCGAAAATCGCAACGTCCGGCTGCGCCAGCAGGAATAGCCGCGCGACGACGGTCGTAACGCCGTCGAAATGACCGGGGCGCGATGCGCCACAGAAATCCTCGGTCAGACCCGGTACGGTAATCCTGGTCGCTTTATCCAGTCCGAACGGATACATCGTGTCCACATCCGGCGCGAATATCAGGTCGGCGGACGTCTTCTTGAGATGAAGCTTGTCGCGTTCAAGCGTCCGCGGATAGTCGTCGAAATCCTCGCCTTTCCCGAACTGGGTCGGATTGACGAAAATGCTGACGACCACGCGTTCGGCATGCTCGCGGGCCAGATCCACAAGCGCCAGGTGGCCCGCATGCAGATTGCCCATTGTGGGTACAAGCGCAACATGTTCGTCATGAAGCCGCCACTCGGCGATGTGCTCGGCGAGTTCCTGTTTGCTGTGAACTACGATCACTTGATGTTTTATCCTGCTATGAGAAGCAATGCTCAGGCTCAGGGTAGGCCTTACTCTTTACCGCCTGAACGTAAGCCTCGATGGCGAGTAGCGGTGAGTCACAGCCAGCCTGGAAGTTCTTGACGAAGCGCGGCGTGCGCCCCTGCGTGATATCGAGAATGTCGTACAGGACGAGTATCTGTCCGTCGACGTCGGGTCCGGCACCAATACCGATAACCGGCACGTCAAGAATTTCAGTGATTGCTTTACCGACCTCGTTAGGTACGCACTCGAGCAACACGATATCCGCGCCGGCATCTTGCAGGCGTCTTGCGGATGCCTGCATTTCTTTCGCCTTGTCGGGCTCCCTGCCCTGCACCCTGAACCCGCCGATCTTGTGGACTGACTGGGGTTTGAGGCCAAGGTGCGCGCATACCGGAATGTCGTGGCGCGCAAGATGCTCGACAATTTCGACCTGGTCATCGCCGCCTTCCAGCTTGACCATCATCGCACCACCTTCCTGCATCAGGCGGACCGCGTTGTCCAACGCCTGCGCGGGTTTTGTGTAGCTCATGAAAGGCATGTCGGCAACGAGAAATGCACGCCGCAGTCTGCGAGCAACAATGCGTGAGTGATAAACAATGTCGTTGACGGTGACCGGTACCGTCGTGTCGTGTCCCTGGATCACCATGCCGAGGGAGTCACCGACGAGCACCAGGTCGGTTCCGGCCGCGTCGACGAGAACCGCATAGCTGGCATCGTAGGCGGTCAGGCAGGCAATCGGCTCACCGGCTGCTTTCATCGTATGTAAGGTCGAGACATTGACCGGAGGCTCCGGCATGCCGCGTTGTTCTAGCTGGGTGTACATGTAGGCACTCTGTCAGGCGAGCGCAGCCGCCACGGGATTGAAGAAGTGGCGGCCACCGGTCGTGCGCTCGATTTGTTGGAATAGCTGTTCGTAGTCCGCATCATTATTAACCGGATCGATCTGCGACGCATTAACAATCAGAAGCGGTCCGTCGTCGTAGTCGTGAAAGAAACGTGCGTAGGCATCCGTCAACT
Organism: uncultured Gammaproteobacteria bacterium; assembly: GCA_963698415.1. GTDB lineage: Bacteria > Pseudomonadota > Gammaproteobacteria > Steroidobacterales > Woeseiaceae > UBA1847. The sequence goes on from CAVOQS010000001.1 coordinate 82,662, forward strand.
TCTCGAGATAGCCTCGATCAACAAAGCGATCATGAGCCGAGTCGCGTCGCATCAATCTCTGTAGCAATGCATCGACCGAAGCCTGCAAGTAAATCACCAGGTCCGGAACCGGTGCCTCCACTGCGAGGTTATCCGTAATCTGGTCATAGAGTTTGAGCTCTTCGGCATCGAGATTCAGCTCTGCAAACAAGCGGTCACGCGTAAACAGGTAATCCGAAATGCGCACATTCGAAAACAGGTCTGACTGGCGCAAGTCCTCTATTTGGCGCGCGCGCGCAAACAGGAAGAACATTTGTGCAGGCAGTGCCGCGGAACGGCCTTCCCGGTAAAAACGCTCAAGGAACGGGTTCTCATCGACCTCTTCCAGCACCAGGTCCGCCGACAGGCTCTCCGCAAGGCGTTTGGCGAGCGCGGTCTTGCCCACGCCGATCGGTCCTTCGATGGCGATGTAGCGAGATGAATTGGCTGACGTTTTCAGCGGGCTAACGGACACTGGATTCCTTCAGGCGATGCGCGAGATGCTTGGTTCGTCCTTGTTGACCGGGATGCTGGCAACCCGACCAAGACCGGGGATCCCAAGATCCGGGGCGATTTCTTCAAGTGGCAACAATACAAAATTTCGCTCGCCAATGCCCGGGTGCGGCACACAAAGTTCGGGCTCACGAATCACCTGGCTCGAATACACCAGCAGATCCAGGTCGAGTACCCGCGGTCCCCAGCGCGTGGCGCCGCGCTCCCGCCCCTGCCGGTCCTCCAGCTGCTGTAATTGGGCCAGCAGATCCCGGGCCGTAAGCCTCGTCAGGACAGCCGCTACGGCATTCACAAAATCGGGTTGTTCGACGCCCCCGAACGGGGCTGTCCGGTAAAGCGATGACGCCAGGACGAGCCGGGTTTCGGGCATTTCCGCGAGCAGCCCGAGGGCATCCTCAATCTGCTGCACCGGCTTCTTGAGGTTGCTGCCAAGTCCAATGTAGGCAGGAAACCAGCGCGCGGCGGCGCTCATGACCCTTCTGCGGGCTTCTTGCGTCGACGGCGGCGCGACGACCGGCGCTTCTTGCCTCCCGGCTGGCCGAGTTGGAATCGTTCGGCACGCTCCGCGGCGGACAGTGTCTGCACCTCGGTCCAGAAATGCGCTGTCTCCTGGCTTTCCAGCCCAACCTCCGCCCGCAACACCATGAAATCATAGGCCGCGCGAAAACGTCGGTGCTCGAGCAATTTCATCGCACGCTTGCCGCGCATGAGTTCGAAACGCGGTTGCAGCGACATCATCTCGCGCATCGGCACCGTGAATCGCCGCGGAATGGAAATGCGCCGTTGCTGTTGCGCGACGACTTCATAGGATGCGAGGCTCAGCGACTGCGACTCGGACATCTTCTCTTCCGCGCGCCGGATCGCCGCCAGCTTTTCGACCGGTGCCCACAGGAAGACACCCAGCAGGAACATCGGCGTGACAGACTTCCCGTCCTGCACCCTTCGGTCCGTGTTTTGCAGCGCGGCCCGAGTGAAGCGCATGAAGTCTTCATCTTTCGCCAACTCTTCGTCGGTCGCCGGGAATATCTCCCGGAACAGACCGTGGTCATGCAGTAGATCAAACGTGCGTTCTGCATTGCCCGCCTGGAACAGTTTCAGAAACTCATCGAACAGACGGGCGGCCGGCACGTTGGTCAACAAGTGCGAGTGATGGTCTATCGCCCTGATTACGGCATCGTCGATTTCAAAACCAAGTTTTGCCGCAAAACGAATGCCGCGCAGCATGCGCACAGGATCTTCGCGCATGCGCATTTCCGGATCACCGATCAGGACGATGCGTCGCGCCTTGATGTCGTCAAATCCGCCGGTGTAATCCCAGATGCTGAAGTCCGCGATATTGTAGTAAAGCGAATTGCAGGTGAAATCACGACGCCAGACGTCTTCGTCGATCGAACCGTAGACGTTATCGCGCAGGATGCGACCCTCATCGTCGCTGTGGTGATCGTCGTGCTCGCTGATCGCCGCAGCCCTGAACGTCGCAACTTCAATAATCTCGCGGCCAAATCGCACATGCGCGAGTCGAAACCGGCGACCAATCAGGCGGCAATTGCCAAATAGCGCTTTGACTTCTTCAGGCGTGGCATCGGTTGCAACGTCAAAGTCCTTGGGGTGGAGCTCCAACATCGCATCGCGCACGCAACCGCCCACCAGGAAAGCCTGGTAGCCCGCCTTGTTCAGTCGGTACAGGACCTTGAGAGCACTGTCGGAGAACTCACGCCGGGTAACATTGTGTTGGGCGCGAGGGATGATTCTTGGTTCTCGGGACCCGTTATTCGGGTTCTTATTCAAAGATATTTCCGTCTGGAGGTCACTATTCGCGCCGTATCATAGCAGTCCTGCGCCCGTTGCCCCAGATTCCGCCAATTTGTTTCAGTTTTGGCTTGAGCGAACGCCCCAGAGCCGTATAATAGCCGCCCGCTCGACCTGTCGAGTGCCACTACGCTCCCTTCGTCTAGTGGTTCAGGACGCCGCCCTCTCACGGCGGTAACAGGGGTTCGAATCCCCTAGGGAGTGCCAAATAAAATAAAAGAGGCCCTGGCGGCCTCTTTTTTTTGTTGTGTCCATTGCGGTGCGAGTTCGGACCGCAGGCCCCGGCGTAGGTCATTGTCACGAGTGACCCTGCGGTTTTCCGGTGCGACAATTGAACCTCTGCACTCGAGCTTTGTACGTTCATGAACCTGGATCAATGCTACAACACGGAGCAATTCCGTCGTCTCGCCCGGCGCCGGCTGCCGGGCCCGATCTTCCACTATATCGATGGTGCCGCCGACGATGAGGTCACGTATCGGCGCAACACCGAGGCGTACGAGGAATGCGATCTCGTCCCGAGCGTCCTCGCGGGCGTCGAGACGATCGATATGTCTACCATGGTCATGGGTAAACGTGTCGACCTGCCGTTGTTCCTGTCGCCGACCGCCTTGCAGCGATTGTTCCATCACCGGGGAGAAGCAGCAGTCGGTGCCGCTGCAGAAAAGTTCAACACCTGGTTCGGCATTTCCTCGCTTGCGACTGCCAGCATCGAGACAGTCGGTGCGATGATTAAATCGCCGAAGCTGTTCCAGCTCTACTACCACAAGGACAAAGGCCTGACGAACAGCATGATCGAGCGCTGCAAGGACGCGAATTTCGACGCGCTTGCATTGACGGTGGATACCATCGTCGGGGGAAACAGGGAGCGCGATCTCGTGACGGGCTTTACGTCGCCGCCGCGCCTGACGCTAAGCAGCGCACTGAGTTTCGCGACACACCCCAGGTGGACCTTCAACTACCTGTTCCGCCCCACTTTCGAACTGTCCAACCTCAAGGACCATGTCGACGAAGGCAGCAATGTCAGCTTGTCAGTCTCGGACTATTTCTCGACCATGCTGGATCAATCGATGGACTGGAAAGCCGCCGAAGATGTACGCAAGCAATGGGGCAAGCAGTTCTGCCTCAAGGGCATCATGTCCGTCGAGGACGCTCGCCGCGCTGTCGACATTGGGGCCACGGCGATCATGGTATCGAACCATGGAGGCCGGCAGCTGGATGGTTCCCGTTCCCCGTTTGACCAGCTTGCGGAGATTGTTGACGCCGTTGGTGATGAGATCGAAGTGATCTGTGATGGCGGCATCAAGCGTGGAACACATGTGCTCAAGGCCCTGTCAGCGGGTGCGAAGGCTTGTTCCGGCGGCCGCCTCTACCTGTACGCGCTGGCCGCCGCCGGTCAGGCGGGCGTCGAAAAGACCTTGTCCAATTTCCGTGCGGAAATCGAGCGTGGCATGAAACTGATGGGTGCACGATCGATTGCGGACCTTTCGCGCCAGAACCTCAGGTATCGTTGAGCTGCGAGGTCAGTGCCGCCAGGTCAGTTTGTCAGGGTCCACACGGCGGGCCCTTGTACTTTCCCAGCTAGATCAGCCTGAGAACGACGACAACCAGCGCCCATATCAACAGCACGGCAGACGGAATGAACGACAAGGTAAATCCCGGGCTGCGTGACGACGGGTCCTTCAGGTACTCAGCGCGATAGATAAAGCGGCCGGCGATATACACCAGACCAATCAGGGCACCCCACATCGGGTTTGCGACCTGCGCGTGCATCCAGAGCGCTGGCAGGAATACGACGAGCTGCTCCATCGTATTGAGATGAACCCGGTTCATCCTCTCGAACTCGTCCGGCCCGGTCGTCGCAGGCGCCTTGACGTCGTGCTTGGCGCGCATCGAGCCCACCTGGATCCCAAATAGTGTGAATTGCAGCAGTGCCAATACGGTGACAATTACTGTCGCTTCCATCCTCTTCCCCTTGTTGTTGATATGATCGGCGCTATGACATCCATCCCAACCGCGCTTCAGGGCAATAGCCTCCTCACAAAAGTCTTCGGACCGAGGCGCCACGAGTTTGTCGCGGTGGCTTGGTCTTTCCTCTATTTCTTTTGTGTGCTGTCGTCCTATTACATCATACGGCCGGTCCGTGAGGAGATGGCCGTCGGCGGCGGTCCTAACACCATACCGTACTTGTTCATCGGGACATTCATCGCGATGATACTCGCTACCACTGTTTTTGGCTGGGTCGCCTCTCGCTTTCCACGCCGTGTATTCCTGCCCTGGGTCTACCTTTTCTTTATCTCCAATATCCTGATTTTCTGGTTCGTGTTTTCTCAGGCCAGGGACTCCGGCGATGACTACGTCTGGCTGGGGCGCGTGTTCTTCGTCTGGCTGAGCGTGTTCAACCTGTTTGTCGTGTCCGTGTTCTGGAGCTTCATGGCCGATATTTACACCCGCGAACAGGGCCGCCGCCTGTTCGGGTTTATCACTTCTGGTGGCAGTATCGGTGCCCTTCTGGGTGGTGTGATAACAAGCGCACTGGTCACCAATATCGGATTTCAGGAGCTGTTTGCCATCTCCGCCGCCCTGCTGCTGTTTGCGGTGCTTTGCATCGGCCGGCTGAAGGACTGGGTATCCCACGAGCACGATGATGAGATCGAGGCGACCGTTGGTGGCAGCAAACCGCTGGGTGGCAACCCGTTTGCCGGAATAACCCACCTGTTTTCATCGAAGTACTTTCTTGGCATCGCGTTCATGTCGCTCGTGGCCAGCCTTCTTGGCACCGCCTTGTACATGTTCCGGGCTGAACTGATCGAGTCGGCGATTCTGGATCCCGATGTGAGGATCCAGTTCTTCTCCAACATGAATATTGCAGCCAATGCGCTGGCCCTGCTCGCACAGATGTTCCTGGTCAAACAGGTTGTCGTTCATTTCGGGATTGGTCGCTCCCTGGTTCTGTTCCCGCTGGCATCGATTATCGGATTTGGAATCCTCGCACTGGAGCCCACGCTGATTGGTGTGGCAGTTCTTGACGTAGTGCGGCGGGGGCTCGGCTTTGGTTTTGCCAAACCCTCGACGGACATGCTTTATTCGGTCGTCACACCGGAGGAGAAGTACAAGACCAAGAACGCGATCGAAACAGCCGTGTACCGGGGAGGTGATGTCGTCGGAACCTGGACTATCAAGATGCTGTCAGTAGTTGGCATGGGCATGGCAGCAATCTCAGCGGTCATGCTGCCCATCGCAGCCATTTCAGCAAGTGTCGCACTCTGGCTTGGCCGGGAATACAAACGCAGGGCGACGACACTTAGAGCACGAGGTGTGGAATGAAGAAATGGCACAGGCGCGATGTCATCAAGGCCGGCGCCGCACTGGGTGCCTTGCCCGGACTTGCACTGGGTGAGGCAACGGGCGGCATGATTAGCAAACCCATACCTGCAACTGGCGAGGCGCTTCCGGTCATCGGCCTTGGCACCTACAACGTGTTCGATGTTGACAGCACTCCGGCGCAGATTGCGACGCGGAAGGATATCGTGACGCAGCTTGTGTCAGCCGGTGGCCGCTTGCTCGACACTTCACCCATGTACAACCGCTCGGAGAAGGTCATCGGTGATGTGATCGAAGCAGGTGCTCACCGCGACGAGCTGTTCCTTGCCACCAAGGTCTGGACCGACGGCCGGGAAGCCGGAGTGGCGCAGATGGAGCAGTCTGCCGCGCTCATGAACACCGACGTTGTCGATCTCATGCAGGTGCACAACTTGCGCGATACCGCGGTGCACATGACCTCCATTCGGGAGTGGCAGGAAGACGGGCGCATCCGTTACAGTGGCCTGACTCACTACACGGCAGACGCGCAGGCCGCCCTTGCCAGGGAAATGCGGACATTCAAGCCACAATTTATCCAGATCAACTACTCGCTGGGTGAACGCGAAGCCGAACGCGATGTCCTGCCGTTGGCCAGGGAACTCGGCATTGCAGTGCTGATCAATCGCCCGTTCCAGGCTGGTCGCCTCTTCCGTGCCGTCGCGGGCAGGGAACTGCCAGGATTCGCCGGTGACTTTGCGGAAAGTTGGGGGCAGTTCTTTCTGAAGTTTGTCGTAAGCCACCCTGCCGTCAACTGTGCGATACCGGCCACTAGCAAGCCACATCACATGGCTGATAACCTCGGCGCCGGATTCGGTGAATTACCGGATGCCGCAATGCGCAACCGCATGGCTGAGTACTTTGAAAATCTTTGAGAAGAGTCCAGGAAAGTGCAAAACACCGGTTTGATTCGTCGCCTCGCCGCGATCATTTATGACTCGCTCCTGATCGGCGCGCTGCTGTTTCTGGCGACAACGCCCTTCATTGCGGTTCGTGGCGGTGAGCCGGTTGAAATCGGCGACAACCTGGTCTATCGCCTCGTGCTGGTGCTTGTTGTCTACGTATTTTTCGTCGGCTTCTGGACCCGATCGGGACGCACACTCGGCATGCAGTCCTGGGGTCTGCAACTCGAGACGCAGGATGGTGGCCGGCCCACTCTTGCCACCAACAGCGTGCGTTTCTTTGCCGCGATCCTGTCATGGGCGCCTGCCGGGCTGGGCTTCCTGTGGCAACTCTGGGACAAGGACAAGCTCACCTGGCACGATCGCATCAGCGGCACACACGTCGTGTATTACCCCAAACCCGGGAAGTAGCTTCTGCCCTAGCGGACCCGCCGCAGCGCGATCGCCGTGATCATGCACAGCACCAGCAGCGGCAGCCAGTTAACAATGGCCGGATTCAGATCGAAAACCTGCCCGGAGTTGGCCAGCGTTTCACTTGCCAGGTAGTAAGCCAGGCCCACGACGACCCCAATCATGAGTCGTCCACCTGCCCCACCGCTACGTAACGAACCGAATACGAACGCCAGTGAGAGTATTGGCATGATCAGCACCGTGAGCGTGCGCGATGCTCGATACCAGATTTCCGATTCGTACTGGGATGCATCCAGGTTGTTGCGCTTCAGGTAGTCGATGTACACCAGCAATCCACGTGCGGACAGACTCAATGGTTTCGCGAGCGAATTACCAAGCAGTTCCGCGTTGACCTCGAACGACTCCACGGCGACGGATGACTCGACCACCTGAATACCGTCGTCCTTGAATCTCGTTTCGCGCAGATTCTCAAGTATCCAGTTGTCCTCATCGTCGATGCCGGAGTTTGCAGCCTGAGCAATCGACGCCAGTTTATTTTCGTCGTCAAACCGGAACAGGAAGATAGAGCCGAACTCGAACTCCGAATTGACGCGCTCAAGATGCAGGTAAACGGGACCATCTTTCACCCACGTATCATTACCGAGGTCGTCGTCCTTTTGATAGCGAGCTTCCATCCGCATATCTCGTGCGTAGAAGTCGAGCGGCGGGCCGATAAACTCGCCGAGCAAACCGGTTAGCACGAGCAATACGGCACCCGACACAGCAACCATGCTGGCGAGACGCGTGACGGACAGACCCGCCGATCGCATGACGATAATTTCGCTGTTACCTGCAAGTGCGCCAAGCCCGAGTAGCGATCCGATGAGCGCAGCAACCGGCAGCATCTCAAACGCGAGGTTCGGCAAGCGCAGCGCCGTGAACAGGATGACTTGTGGCGTTTGGTAATCGCCTTTGACGTCGTCGAGCTCGCCAATGAATTCGAATAACCCGGCCAGCGCGAGCAAAACGACCAGCACCAGCGCGGTACTCGCGAGGATCGTGCGCATCATGTATGCACTCAGCAGACTCACCGCAGAATCCTTCGCAGCCAGCCGTTCTGCAGACCAAGGAGAGTGAGCGTCAGCAGCACGATGCACCCATGTACCCACCAAACGCCAAGCAGCGGTGAAATCGCCCCTTCCTCCGTCCAGGCCTTGGCCGCACTCAGCAGGTTCAGATAGATGATGAACACCAGCAAGCCGATAGCAATACGCCCATAGCGGCCCTCGCGCGGCTGGCTGCGCGATAGCGGCACAGCGAGTAGTGCGAGAAGAATGGTCGCAATCGGTACGCTCAGACGCCATTGCATCTCGGCGATGTGCTGCAGCTCACCCGATTTGCGCAGGCTATTGAATGGCATTGCTCGAGGTCGCGGATTCGTAGCACCCAGGCTCGGCAGCTGATAGGGAATGCCGTGCTCGGCAAACTCGACCACACGAAATCTCGCGGTACCCGGTACGCCTTCGTAGCGACGACCTTCGTACAGTACGAGGAGCCGCGTATTCGGATCATCCGCCTCCACTTCCGCGCCGCGCTTGGCGACCACGACTTCGACGACGTCATCTGCCAGCTGGCGCTCGAGGAACACGTTCTCCATGCCGCCGTCCGCGGAGATTCGTTCGCCATAGACTACGGCACGATTCGGGCCGACGACCGTAAAGCGGCCTGGCTCGATGCTTGCGAGATCGGCTTCCCGCTTCGCTTCCGCGGCGATCTGCGGCGATCTTGTGCAGTGCTATCGGCGAGCCCACGAGCGACAACCAGGCGACGCCCAGCGCCAGCGGCCCCAATAACCACATCAGCGGCCGGTAGATTCCCGACGGACCTACCCGACAGGCCATCATCGCAGGCATCTCGCTATCACGGTACAGGCGTCCCAGCGCCAGCATGACAGCGAGAAACAAGCCGATCGGCACGAGGATTGTCAGGTACTGAGCAGCGGACAGGCCGATAACGTCAAAAGCGGCGTTCCTCGGCAGTTTGCCCTTGGCCACATCCCCCAGCACCCGGGCAAACTGGTTGGTCAGCAGGATCATGAGCAAAACCAGCGTGACCCCAAGCCAGGTCACGGCGATTTCGCGGAAAATGTACCGGTCGAGGATGCGTTTCACGGGTCAGGGAATGGCGTAGCTGCGCTAGGCTGAAACAGTTAGACTACCGCATTGTTTTGTCCGTGACAGCCCCGAAAAATAATAAGGCATCGAAGGATTTATGGAATATTTCACAACTACGAGTAATGCGTCTCGCCGCGTGGTCGATTGTGTCATCGTCGGAGTCTATGAGCGGAACAAGCTCAGCGCCGGGGCAAATGACATCAACACCGCCAGCGGCGGCGAGATCAGGAAAAGGATCAAGAGCGGCGACGTGTCTGCGACCGTCGGCCGCTGCACGATCCTTACCAACGTACCTGGCGTTGGCGCGAATCGCGTTGCGGTCGTAGGTCTTGGCAAGCTATCGAAGCTCGATGCGACGACCTTCAGGAAAGCCCTCACCGCAGCGTTCCAGTCAATTTCGCAGACGAAGGCAAAATCGGTACTCAATTGCCTGACCCTGGAAGCAGTGGACGGTGGCAGCCCGTATTACCTTGCCCGCCACACGGCCGAAGCCGCAAACGACGTGCTTTACCGCTTTACCCAGATGAAAACTGGACGTAAGCCGGCCGGCAGTCCGTTGCGGAAAATCGGCCTGGCGGTAGCGAAGCGCGGCGACGCCGCAGCGAGCATGCGCGGCGCCGAACATGGTGAAGGCATTGCGGCCGGAGTAGCGCTCGCCAAAGACCTGGGCAACCTCCCTGCCAACGTCTGCACACCGAGCTATCTGGCCCGTACGGCGAAGAAGCTTGCCGCAGGAAACGGCAAACTGACGACCAAGATTCTCAACGAAGCAGAGATGAAGCGCCTCGGCATGGGGTCTTTGCTGTCTGTGACCGCAGGCACGGCGGAGCCCGCCAAGTTGATCGTCATGCAGTACAAGAACGCCGGCAGCGACAAGCCCGTAGTGCTCGTCGGCAAGGGCGTCACATTCGACACCGGCGGCATATCGCTTAAGCCCGGGCCTGCAATGGACGAGATGAAGTTCGATATGTGCGGTGCCGCCGGCGTCATCGGCACGATGGCCGCGGTCGCGGCCATGAAGTTGCCCATCAATGTCAACGTCGTGGTACCCGCGGTCGAGAACATGCCTGGAAGCGTAGCTACCAAGCCGGGTGACATCGTCAAGAGCATGTCGGGTCAGACGATTGAGATTCTCAACACCGACGCGGAAGGCCGCCTGATTCTCTGTGATGCATTGACGTATTCGCGACGCTTCAAACCGGCCGCGATCATCGATGTCGCAACACTGACCGGTGCCTGCGTGATCGCGCTCGGCGCCCATCGCAGCGCAATCATGAGCAATAACGATGCCTTGCGCGACGAGATATTCGCCGCTGGCGAGGCCGCTGAAGACCGTGGCTGGCCGATGCCGCTGGGCGAGGAGTACGCGGCCCAGCTCAAGAGCAACTTTGCGGATATGGCCAATATCGGCGGACCCGGAGGGGGTGCCGTTACCGCTGGCTGCTTCCTCGGCAAATTCACCGACGGCATGAACTGGGCGCACCTTGATATCGCGGGTACCGCATGGAAGTCGGGGACCAAGAAGGGCGCGACCGGCCGACCCGTCGCAATGCTCTCGCAGCTGCTGCTGGCACGCAGTGGCGCCCTGCCGTAAGCGGCGTTGCGGAGACAAGCCGATCTATGGCCAGAGTGGATTTCTACGTTCTCGCGCAGGCCGACGAGCGCGCGCGACACCTGCTCGCGTGCAAGCTCGCCGAGAAGGCCTGGCGGCTCGATAACACTGTTTATATCCATGCCAGCTCGCGTGCTGACGCCGAGCACCTGGACCAGTTGCTATGGACCTACCGGGACGGGAGTTTCGTACCGCATGGCCTCGCCGGTCGCAATGACGGCACGGAGTCCTCGCCGATCATGATCGGTGCCGAGAGCGACAACGTCGATCCGCGTGATCTGCTGATCAATCTCTGTGACGAGATTCCCTCGTTCGCCGAGGCTTTCCCACGCGTCGCAGAGCTTGTAACCTCCGACGCAGACTGCCGCGAGAAAAGTCGCAAGCGCTATGCCGCGTATCGCGACCAGGGCCACGAACTCAACACACACAATCTCTGATGGATAAATCCTACCAACCCAAGGACATCGAACAGCGGCTCTATGAGCGCTGGGAAGAGCAAGGCTATTTCGCCCCACAAGGCGACGGCACACCGTATTGCATCATGATTCCGCCGCCCAACGTGACGGGCACACTGCATATGGGCCACGCCTTCCAGGACACCATCATGGACGCGCTCACGCGCTACCATCGCATGAAAGGCGATCGAGCACTGTGGCAGCCGGGCATGGATCACGCGGGGATCGCGACACAGATGGTCGTGGAACGCCTCCTCAACAGCGAAGGTACAATCGAAGCGCGACCTGGGGCGCGAAGCATTTGTTGAGCGTGTCTGGCAATGGAAAGAGCAGTCCGGTGGGCAGATCGCCAGGCAGACGCGGCGGCTGGGAGCCTCCGTCGACTGGAGCCGGGATCGCTTCACCATGGATGAGGGTTGCTCGGACGCTGTTCGCAAGGTCTTTGTCGACCTGCACGACGAGGGCCTGATCTATCGTGGCAAACGCCTCGTCAACTGGGATCCCGTCCTGCACACCGCGCTGTCCGACCTGGAAGTCCTCGCGGATGACGAGGCCGGCAAGCTCTGGCACTTCCGCTATCCGCTGGCTTCCGGCAACGGGCACCTTGTCGTTGCAACGACACGCCCCGAAACCATGCTTGGCGACAGCGCGGTCGCCGTACACCCGGATGACGAACGCTACGAGGATCTTGTGGGCCAGGAAGTCGAGCTGCCGATCGTTGGCCGCCGGATTCCGATCATCGCCGACGATTACGTCGACCCGGAGTTTGGCACCGGTTGTGTAAAAATCACGCCAGCACACGATTTCAATGACTATGAAATCGGCCAGCGGCACGACCTGGCCGTTTACAACATCCTGACCGACGATGCTGCGCTCAATGACGAAGTACCGGAGGCCTACCGCGGCCTCGACCGCTTTGTCGCTCGTGACAGGATCGTCGCAGAGTTCGAATCCCTGGGCCTGCTCGAAAAGATCGAGGACTACACCGTCAAGATCCCGCGCGGCGATCGTTCGCACGCCGTCGTCGAACCGTACCTGACCGACCAGTGGTACGTAAAAATCGAAGCCCTGGCAAAACCGGCGATCGAGGCAGTCGAAACCGGCAAGATCAAGTTCGTCCCCGAAAACTGGTCAAAGACCTACTTCGACTGGATGTACAACATCCAGGACTGGTGCATCAGTCGGCAACTTTGGTGGGGGCATCGTATTCCTGCCTGGTACGACGATGCGGGCAACGTCTATGTCGGGCATTCGGAAGATGACGTGCGCGAGAAACATGCCCTCGGAGCAGACGTAGCCCTGCGCCAGGATGACGATGTACTCGACACCTGGTTCTCGTCCGCATTATGGCCGTTCAGCACCCTGGGCTGGCCCGAAAAGACCAGGGCACTTGATGAGTTCTACCCGGGCAACGTGCTCGTAACGGGCTTCGACATCATCTTCTTCTGGGTCGCGCGCATGATCATGTTCGGCTTGAAGTTTATGGGCGACGTACCCTTCCGCGAGGTGTACATCCATGGCCTTATCCGCGACCAGGATGGCCAGAAGATGTCGAAGTCGAAAGGCAACGTCCTCGATCCGCTGGACCTGATTGACGGTATCGATCTCGAGGCACTTGTCGAAAAACGCACGGCCGGCATGATGCAGGACCATCTGGCGCCGAAGATCGAGGAAGCAACTCGCAAGCACTTTCCGGATGGCATCGATGCCTATGGATGTGACGCGTTGCGCATGACGTTTGGCTCTCTGGCGACGACGGGACGCGACATCCGCTTTGATCTCGGCCGTATCGAGGGCTACAAGAACTTCTGCAACAAGCTCTGGAACGCCGCTCGTTACGTTCTCATGAATACCGAAACACTCGACGAGGGTGATGTTGAGTTCAGCGCATCGGATCGCTGGATACGTGCACGACTCGACGAAACGACTCGCGAGATGCACAAGCATTTCGCGTCTTATCGCCTCGACCTGGCGGCGCAGGCTGTTTACGATTTTACGTGGCACGAGTTTTGCGACTGGTACCTGGAGCTGTCCAAGCCGGTCCTGCAGTCGGACGAGTCTTCCCCGGAGCTGCAGCGCGGCACGCGCCGTACGCTGATCGATACGCTCGAATCGATTCTGCGCCTGCTACATCCGCTCATGCCGTTTATCACCGAGGAAATCTGGGACCAGGCTGGAGAACGCGCCGGCATCGACGGCGACACAATCATGTTGCGCCCCTACCCCGAAGCTGACGACAGTGCTGCCGATGATGCCGCGATTGCCGACATTGAATGGGTCAAGCAGTTCATCCTTGGAATTCGCCAGATCCGCGGAGAAATGGACATTTCGCCCGGCAAGACCCTGCCCGTATTGTTGCATCACGCGAGCGCTGAGGACCGTCGGAGGGCAGACCGCTACACCCTCCTTCTGCAGCGCGTCGGGCGCGTCGAGTCCATCGAGGCCATTGCCGACGGCGCAGAACCGCCGGCGGCGGCCACGGCACTGCTCGGTGACCTGCGCCTGCTGGTGCCAATGAAGGGCCTGATCGACGTAGAGGCCGAAAAGGCAAGGCTCGACAAGCAGATGGACAAGGTCCGTGCAGAACTTGCCAAGGCCACGGGCAAGCTCGGAAACGAGAAATTCGTGAACAATGCGCCGCCCGCCGTGGTCACACAGGAACGTGAGCGCGTCGCCGATTTTGAGAAAACCATCACGCAATTGACGGAACAGCTGCAAAAACTTGACGAGCTTGCTTGACGCGCGACCCGGTCACGATATGGTGACCACTGCCCGATCAAATCGAGGACCATCGTATGCAGCGCCCGACAACTCTGGAGAAAGTGCCGACTGACCGCAATGCCCAGCATGCGGTCATCGAACAGGCGCGCGACGCTCTCGGCAAGATTATCCTCGGCAAGAGCGACCAAATCTCGCTGGCACTTGCCTGCCTCCTTGCTCGCGGCCACCTGCTAATCGAAGATCTGCCCGGACTCGGCAAGACGATGCTCGCACAGGCGCTTGCTCGTGTCCTTGGACTGAGTTATCGCCGCATCCAGTTCACCAGCGACCTGTTGCCCGCCGATATCATCGGTGTGTCGGTATTCCGCCAGGAAAGCGGCGAGTTTGAATTCCAGCCGGGCCCGGTATTCTCGCAGCTCATTCTCGCTGACGAGGTCAATCGCGCCACGCCGAAAGCGCAAAGCGCACTGCTCGAAGCCATGGAGGAACAGCAAGTCTCCGTCGATGGCAACACCCGCAACTTGCCCTCACCATTCTTTGTCGTGGCGACGCAAAACCCCGGAGACCAGATCGGCACTTTCCCGCTGCCGGAATCGCAGCTTGACCGCTTCCTGATGCGCGTCGAGATCGGCTATCCGAACGAGGAAAGCGAGCGCGAGCTGATTGTCGGTCAGGATCGCCGCTCGATGCTGCAGGAGATTGAAGCAGTAACGGGTCCCGAGACGCTCATTTTGCTGCAGGAGGCGGTACGCGCCGTACCCGTTTCCGACGCGTTGGTGAGCTATGTCCAGGCACTCGTTCGCCACACGCGCGAATCCGCCGACATAGAAATCGGCCTGTCCCCCCGTGGCGCCCAGGCGCTCGTCGCCGCAGCGCGAGCGTTTGCCTACGTTGCGAAACACTCGGGCGTCTATCCCGACGACGTGCAGGCGGTATTCGCTGCAATCGCGGGCCACCGACTAAAACCTGCGGGCAGCACACGCTTCCGCAGCCCGGCGGAGCTTTGCCAGCATGTCCTCGATTCCGTGGCCATTCCCTAAGACTCGCCTGAAGAGCCCGCGCCACCTGATCTCTTCCCTGACAGCCCGCGTCAACGCGCGGGTGAAACGCTGGGCGCGCAAGCGCCAGGGCCGCGATCCGGCAACGACGCGCCTCGGACCCGGGCGCGTCTACATACTGCCGACCGGTGTCGGACTCATATTCGGCCTGATGGCATTCGCGATGCTTCTGGGGTCGATGAACTACAACAACAACCTGTCGTTCGTTCTGACGTTTATCCTGATAGGCGTCGGTTTCGTGTCGATGCATCAATGCCAGCGCAATCTCGTCGGCCTGGAATTATCTTTCGCCGGCGCGGACCCGGTGTTCGCCGGCCAGGCAATCCGCATCAGGATCGCAGTGACGAACCAGTCGAAGAGCCCACGTTACGGCATTCGCTTGTATGCCACGGGAACCAACAGCGATACTCACGACCTCAGGCCCGGCGAGAGCAAGGTCTTTGTGCTCCCGCTGCCAACGGAGAAACGCGGCCTGATCAGCCTCGACCGTTTCGGTGTGCGCACCCTGTTTCCGTTCGAATTGTTTCGCTCCTGGGCCTGGCTGCATATGGACATCAGCGGACTGGTCTATCCGGCACCGGCCGACTCCGCGCCCGAGCCGCCGCCCACGATGACCGCGCACGGTCACCGGCAACATGATGCTCGGGGCGAGGAGGATTTCGCCGGCCTGCGCAAGTATCACGTCGGTGATTCACCGCGCCATGTCGCCTGGAAGGCCTTCGCCCGGAGTGGCCAACTTCTCTCCAAGCAGTTCGCCGGGGCCGACACCAGCAGCCAGTGGTTCGACTTCAACGAAATCCCGGGACTCGACGTCGAGCAACGCCTCTCGGTACTCACGCGCTGGATCGTCGACACCGATCGAACTCTCGAGGACTACGGTCTGCGTGTCCCCGGGGCAGAGTTTGCACCGGCTCACGGCGAACCGCATCGCCGGGCCTGCCTCGAGACGCTGGCCCTGTTCGATGGTGGCAGGAGTTCCTGATGGGCAAACCACGAGGTACAGATGGTTCCCTGCTTGCCAGCCTCCCCTGGACGCTGGCCGCTTTGACGATCTCCCTGGTGCCGCACGTTCCGTTCCTGCCGATCTGGATCACCGCGACATTCCTTGGCTGTGCCGCATGGCGCTACGTCATCGAGAAGAGACGCCACGTGCTGCCCGCTACCTGGTTGCGTGCCGCACTCGCGCTGGCCTGCTTCCTTGGCGTTCTCGCGACGTACTCGTCCATCAGTGGTGTCGGCCCGGGTTCAGCGCTGCTGGCTGTCATGGCTGCGCTCAAGCTCCTCGAGACACGCAAGCGTCGCGACCAGTTCGTCTTGTTGTTCCTGTCGATATTCCTCGTCATGTCGTCACTGCTCCGCGAACAGTTCCTGTGGTCCGTGCCATACATGGCCCTCAGCCTGCTGGTCATCATGACGGCCTGGCTGCGCATGTCTGCCGGCGAGAGCCAGTCGGCACGCCAGAGTTTCGCGACCGGAGGACGCCTGCTGCTGTACGCCTTGCCACTTGCCATTGTCATGTGGGTTTTCTTTCCGCGCCTCTCATCGCCTTTCTGGGCCGTGCCTATAGACACGAGCCAGGCCAGCTCCGGACTCAGCGATACCATGAGCCCCGGCGACATTACGTCGCTGTCGATGTCGGACGAAGTGGCATTCCGCGTCGCGTTCGAAGGCGAGATTCCGGCACCGCGCGACCGTTACTGGCGTGGCCTCGTGCTCACCAGCTTTAATGGCCGCACGTGGTCGGGCCGCGAACCGAGTATCAGCCGCTCCGCGCTCGACCAGATCGAGGTTGAGGGAGACCCGATTAACTACCAGGTCACGCTCGAGCCGACGCGACAACAGTGGGTGATTGCGCTTGATATGCCGACCGCCTGGTCGCTCCAACGGACCTTCATGGGCCCGCAGCAGCAACTCGCCCGCATAACCCCGATCGATCAACGTGTTGCCTACCAGGTCACGTCATACACCCGCTTCCGGGTCGGGACCGAGTTGTCGGCACTCTACCGGAACTGGTATTCATCCTTGCCTGACAACAGCAACCCGCGCACTGCGGAGCTTGCCAGGGAAATGCGGGCGGCAGCGGGTTCGGACCGGGCCTTCGTCGATGCAGTCCTGCAGAAACTGAATCGTGAAGAGTATTACTACACGCTCGAGCCACCGCCGCTTGGCCGCAATCCCGTCGATCGTTTCCTGTTTGAGACCCGGCGTGGCTTCTGCGAACACTATGCCTCGGCGTTCTCGGTCATGATGCGCAGTGTCGGTATTCCAACGCGCGTCGTGCTCGGATACCAGGGCGGTGAGGTAAACCCGATGGGCGGGCATCTCATCGTGCGCCAGTCCGACGCGCATGCCTGGACAGAAATCTGGCTCGATGATCTTGGCTGGTACCGCATTGACCCTACTGCCGCGGTTGCACCGGAACGTATCGATGTTGGCGCGAGCGACGCCGCGTTCTCCGGCGTTGGTCAGGCCTGGGGTTTGGCCGCCCCGTCGCGCTTGCTTCACCAGGTCAAGCTGACCTGGGATGCCATGAACGCCAAATGGAATGAGTGGGTTCTCGGCTACGGGCCCGACACGCAGAAATCCTTCATGGAGTGGCTTGGCATGGACAATCCGTCCTGGCGCAAAATGATGCTGACGCTGATCGGCCTGGTGATCGGCCTTATCATGCTCATCAGCCTGCTGCTCATGCTCCGCTATCGGCCGCCCCGGAAAGACGAAGCGGCAAGACTCTATCACCGTTTCGTCAGGAAGACGGGAATGCATCCGGAAATCGGCGAGACGGCGCATCTGTTCGCCCAACGCGTACTTGCGTCTCACGCCGCACCGGACCGCTTGGTCAGTGAGATCACTGAAGCGTATATGGATACTCGTTACGGGTGTGGCGGCGAAGTTGCACGTGATCGCCTGCGGGCAGCCGTCGACGCTATGCGTTGACCGGTCGTTCCCGAACCAGCATCAGCATAAACGCTCCGGCAAGAAACAACGGCATCAAAACCAACAGTATCCACCTGGGTTCGTCAGTCAGCATCGCCGCAATTGCAACCATTGCCGGACCAAGCACGTGCGCGAGTTTTGTCGTCATGTTGTAGAAACCGAAAAACTCGCCCGGCTGTTCCGGCGGAATGAGCGCTGCATACAGCGAGCGACTCAAGCCCTGCGCACCGCCCTGCACACAACCGATGATGATGGCCATGACGTAGAACTCGCGAACGGTGGTCATCTGCAGTGCCCACGCGCAGGCACCGATGTACACAAGCAATGCGAAATAGATTCCTTTCTTCGGACCGAAACGATGTGCTGCGAGACCATACAGAAGTGTCGCAGGGAATCCGGCGAAGTTCGTTATCAGCAATGCAAAAACGAGGTCCTCATCTGCGAAACCGAGACGCTGGCCGTAGTTGACGGCCATGAAAATAACGGTAAAAACACCCCCGATGTACAACCAGTACGCCGCAAGAAATACGGCAACGTTTCTATATTTACTGACTTCCCGGAACGTGTCGCGCAGTTCCGCGTATGCCGCCTGAATTGCGCCACTCGTAACCTCGATCGCGCTGTGCCGCTCGGGAACGAGAAACAAAAGTGGCACGAGGAAGATGAGCCACCATGCACCAACCGAAATGAAAGCAAGACTGAACGCCTCGGCTGTACTCTCGAGACCGAAGGTGGCCGGCGACTTCAGCATCCACAAGTGCAACGCAAGAAGCACCGCACCACCGAGATAACCCAGCGAGAAACCAAGCGTCGATACGAAACTGTAGTTGCGCGGTTCAGTGACATCGATGAGCAAGGAGTCGTAGAAGACAACCGACGTGTAATAGCCAATTGACCCCAGCATGAACGCGAACAGGGCGAGAGGCCACTGCCCCGCGCCAATGAAGCCGAGCGCCGCAGTCGACGTGGCGCCCAGCAACGCGAGGAAAAACAGGAAACGCTTTCGATACCCGCCGGCATCCGCGATCGTGCCAAAAAGCGGTGCCGTTACACAGACAATCACACTCGCTGTGAAAGTAATCCATCCCAGCCTTGCAGTCACCGTGGCGCCATCGACGCCGACACTCCAGTAATTGCCAAGTACAAGGGGGAACAGCACGGCAAGCACGCTCAGGGCGAACGCAGAGTTGGCCCAGTCGTAAAACGCCCAGGCCACGGTCCTGCGATTGAGTGCCTTAATGTTCACGAGTCTTGCGGAAGACGATCTCCGGCCAGCGCTCCTCTGTGAGACTTAGGTTGACCTTGGTTGGAGCAATGTAGACCAGACTCTCACCATGATCCAGCGCGAGGTTATCGTGTGCCTTTCTTTCGAAATCGCTCAGCATCTTCGGATCATCACATTCCACCCACCGAGCAGTCGCCACATTGATCGTCTCGAACTGGCACTCAACGTTGTATTCGTCACGCAGGCGATGCGCGACAACATCAAACTGCAACTGACCGACGGCGCCAAGAATCAGGTCGTTGTTGCGCAGCGGTTTGAATAGCTGCGTCGCACCCTCTTCGCACAACTGCGCCAGGCCTTTTTGCAGCGCCTTGAGTCGCAGTGGGTCTTTGAGGACAGCACGACGAAATATCTCCGGGGCAAAATTTGGAATGCCGGTGAATCGAATCTCTTCGCCTTGTGTGAAGCTGTCACCGATGTTGATCGTGCCATGATTATGAATGCCGATGATATCGCCGGCGTAGGCGGTCTCCGCATGCTGGCGATCCGCTGCCAGAAACGTGATTGCCTCCGGTATCTTCATTTCCTTGCCGGACCGAACGTGCAAAGTCTTCACGCCCTTGCGATATTCGCCGGAGCAGATTCGCATGAACGCGATGCGATCGCGGTGGCCCGGATCCATGTTCGCCTGGATCTTGAAGATGAATCCTGTCAGGTCTTTTTCGAGCGGATCCACTTCGCGTTGTTCGCTTTCATGCGGCAGTGGCGCAGGTGCATTCGCAACGAATTCGTCAAGGAGTTCCTTTACACCGAAGTTCGATATGGCAGAACCGAACAACACCGGCGTTTGCTTCGCCGCGAGATAGTCTTCGCGCGAATATTCGGGACAGGCCCCCTTGAGTAATTCAATCTCCTCGCGAAATTCGTCGGCCATCTCGCCGAGCACTTTGGTGGCCTCATCCGAGTCGATTCCATCGATCGCCCGAATCGCCGCCGCCTTCTCTCTACCGACTTTGTCGTACAGGTAAATGCGATCCTGCAGCAAGTGATAGACACCCTTGAGTCGGCGACCCATGCCGATCGGCCAGGTAATTGGCGCGCATTGAATCTTGAGTATGGATTCGATCTCATCGAGCAGTTCGATCGGTTCACGCCCTTCGCGGTCAAGCTTGTTGATGAACGTCATGATCGGCGTGTCACGCAGGCGACAAACGTCCATCAGCTTGATGGTTCGTTGCTCAACACCTTTCGCGCAGTCGATGACCATGAGCGCAGAGTCAACGGCCGTCAGCGTCCGGTAGGTGTCTTCGGAGAAGTCTTCATGCCCCGGCGTATCAAGCAGGTTGACGACGTAGTCCTTGTAAGGAAACTGCATCACCGATGACGTCACCGATATGCCGCGCTGCTGTTCCAGCGCCATCCAGTCCGACGTGGCATGACGGCTCGCTTTGCGGCCCTTCACTGTGCCGGCAAGCTGAATCGCACCGCCGTACAACAGCAGCTTTTCCGTCAGCGTCGTTTTGCCGGCGTCCGGGTGCGAAATAATTGCGAAAGTCCGCCGCCTGCGGACTTCTTTTTGTATGTCAGGCATTGGGTCAGTCTTCTGTGACGAATTTCTTGGAGAGCACGGCCGCATCTTCGCGACCCTCGTGCGACTGGTAGTACGACGGGCGTTTGGCAATCTGGTGAAAGCCCTTCTTCCTGTAGAGCTCTATCGCCAGCTTGTTGGAGGGCCGAACTTCCAGGAGGACCTCGCGCACCGAGGCCGCGCGTGCGCGAAACAACATTTCATCCAGCAGCCTCTCTCCGTAACCACGGGAGCGAAGCGCCGGATCAACACAAAGGTTCAGAATATGTGCCTCACCTGCCGCGATCGAAAGCACCCCGTAACCGGCCACCTGTTCGTCGCGGATCAAAACGATGTTCTGATACCCGGCCAGCAGGCAATCCCGGAACACGCCGTGGCTCCATGGAAATTCATAACTGCGACGCTCGATACTTGAGACCATCGAGAGATCGTTGTGGTTCATCTCCCTGATCGCGGTCGGCGGCTCAGCCATCGGCATGATCATGCGCTGCCCTCCGCCACCAGCCGCGCAGCGAGGCACAAGTCGCTCCAGGACTTGTGCTTCTGGGACGGACTGCGCAACAGGTAGGCCGGATGGTAGGTCACGACCAGCGGAATGCCTCCCAGCTGATGGGGGCGACCGCGCAGGCGACCGACGGGATCGTCGGTGCCCAGCAGGTTCTGTGCGGCGATTTTGCCGACTGCAAGAATGATCTTCGGCCGGATCAACTCGACCTGTCGTTCCAGGTAGGCGCGGCACGCGGCTGCCTCGTCAGGCTTCGGGTCCCGGTTATTCGGCGGGCGGCACTTGAGAATGTTGGCAATAAAGACCTTTTCCCGGCTTTGCCCGATCGCGAACAGCATGTGATCGAGCAACTGCCCGGCGCGGCCTACGAAGGGTTCGCCACGACGGTCCTCTTCCGCTCCTGGCGCTTCGCCAATGATCAGCCAGTCCGCTTCGGGATTACCGACGCCAAACACGGTGTTCGTGCGGCTCGCAGACAGCTCGCAGCGCGTGCAGTTGGCAACGCAATCGCGAAGTTCCGTCCAGTCCATGCCCGCCGCAGGCGCAAGAATGTTCTCCTGCAGGGCCGGTTCCACGGGTTCCGGCGCGTCTCGCGGCACCCAGACATCAATGCCCATAGCCTGAAGGTAGGCACGTCGTTGATGTTCAGGGTGAATCATTCTTTGGGACCGGCTGCGCTGGTAAAGGCGCTAGTTTGCCACTATGGATGCGGAACCGCACCAATCAAGTCAACTCCGGCGAGCACGTGCTGGCCCGGCTTGACGTGCACTTTGCCGTCGATGGGCAGGTAGAGTTCGGCGAATCGTGCCAGTCGAATATAGGCGCAGCGACTGCCCTGGCCGACCCTTTCGCCATACCGGACCAAGGCCTTTGGCGGAATGCCCAGGCGATAGCCCTGGAATTGCAGCACGACGCTGCTGCCTTCGTCTGTCTCGATCCACAATGCGTTGGCGGGGCACTCCTTGCCAACGCCCTCAACGTGGGAATGCAGGTCCATGATGCGGCCCTCGATCGGGCTGCGCGCCGTGTAAGTACCCAGCGCATTGATGCGGATGCGGACGCGATAGGCCCGGCCCTGCACAACACATCGATCGGTCGTTTCGACCTCTACAACCTCGCCATCGACCGGACTGACGATGCCGAGCGCTACGGGAGGGTTCCCACGGCGCGGGTCGCGGAACAACAGGAACAGGAGAAGCAGTGCCACAGCGGGAAACAGCGCGAGTGCCGGGTCCGCAAAACGCAGCAAATACGCGATCAGGGCCGCGGCAAGCGCCAGGTAAGGCAAGCCTTCCCGTGCGACAAACGGATTGCGCTGACCTCGCATTGACGAACCCCTCGGTACAAAGAGGGAGGACCATCCCTTGGATCGGGCCGCGAGTCAATACGCTGGCCGTATTCCCCTACAAAGACAGGCAGAAATGGTTAGAATGCGCGGCTTGGCGATACTTAGGTTTGAAAAGAAATGCGATTCTCGGAATTTGCGCTGACAACGCTCAAGGAAGTCCCTGCCGACGCGGAGATTGTCAGCCACAAACTCATGCTCCGTGCCGGCCTGATTCGCCGCTTGTCATCGGGGCTGTTCACCTGGATGCCGCTCGGGCTGCGGGTGCTGCGCAAGATCGAGCACGTCGTCCGCGAAGAAATGGATCGCGCGGGCGCGCTGGAGCTGCTGATGCCGGCCGTCCAGCCGGCAGAACTGTGGATTGAATCGGGGCGCTGGGACCAGTACGGCCCGCTGTTGTTGCGCATGCAGGATCGTCATGCTCGTGAGTTCTGCTTTGGACCGACGCACGAAGAGGTCATTACCGACGTCGCCCGCTCCGAGCTGCGCAGCTACAAACAGCTGCCGGTGAACTACTACCAGATCCAGACGAAGTTCCGGGACGAAATTCGCCCACGCTTCGGCGTGATGCGCTCGCGCGAGTTCATCATGAAGGACGCGTACTCCTTCGATATTGACAAGGAGGGCCTGCAGAAATCCTACGATCGCATGTACGCCGCCTACACGGCGATATTCGAGCGACTTGGCCTGAAGTTTCGCGTTGTCGACGCTGACAGCGGCGAGATCGGCGGTAGCCGTTCGCAGGAATTTCATGTACTCGCCGACTCCGGTGAGGACGCGATCGCCTATTGCGACGAGGATCACTATGCATCCAATGTCGAGACCGCAGCGACGTCGAAACCTGGGGTAGCGCGCGCAGAAGCCACGCAAGAACTGCAAAAGATCCCGACGCCGGGCATCAAGACTATCGACGACCTTTGCCAGTTGCTCGGCATCGCGGCAGAGCAGACGGTCAAGACTCTCGTTGTCGAGGGCACCGACGGGCCTGTCGCACTCATTTTGCGCGGCGACCACGAGCTCAATGCCGTCAAGGCGCAGAAGCTCGCCGGGGTGGCTTCACCATTGACGATGGCCGACCCCTCGACCATCTGGAAAGCGATCGGGGCCAACCCGGGATCGCTCGGCCCGGTCGGCATGGCCTTGCCGGTGTACTTCGATCACGCCGTCGCGGCGTTGTCAGACTTTACGTGCGGCGCGAACGAGGACGGCTTCCATTACAGGGGCGTGAATTTCGGACGTGACCTGCCGGACCCCGAGACCGTCGACCTGCGCAATGTCGTCGCTGGCGATCCGACACCGGGCGGCCGGGGAACGCTGAGCATCGCGCGCGGTATCGAGGTCGGGCACATCTTCCAGCTTGGCACAAAGTACTCCGAAGCGATGAACGCCTCGGTGCAGACATCCGATGGCAAGAACCTGCCAATGGAAATGGGCTGCTACGGAATCGGGATTACCCGAATTGTCGGCGCGGCGATCGAGCAGAACCATGACGAGAACGGAATTGTCTGGCCCGGACCGCTGGCGCCGTTCGATGTCGTCCTGGTCGCGATCAACATGCATCGCTCCGAGGATGTCCGCGAAGCCGCTGAGGCCCTGTATTCCGAGCTGACTGAGGCCGGAATGGCGGTCCTGCTGGACGACCGCGACGTACGCCCGGGGGTTAAATTTGCGGACGCGGAACTCATTGGCATTCCTCATCGGGTCGTGATCGGCGACCGTGGACTGGCCAGGGGTGAACTCGAGTATCGGCACCGTCGCGATACCGAATCGCGCGACCTGAAACGTGAAGAAGTTCTCGAATTGCTGAAGGAATCATCTATAAGCTAATGATTCTTATAGGCTATATCTGATGGCATAATGGGATCATGAACCTGGGCCGTACATTCATCGCTGTTTCGCTGCTACTGGCGGCCGGCTTGGCGTGCGCGGCCGAAAGAACGCCGGACCCGGAGCTTCGCGAAGTCCTGCGCGAGGCGGCGGGTGAGAGTCCCAGTTTCGCGGACCGTTTCGAGGCCGAGGTGTGGCTCACCGACATGTCCGGGCGACTCGAGCGACAGGTCGCGGATCCGGAAGAACGCATCGAGATTCTCACCCTCGTGCACATGGAAGCCAAGCGCGTCCAGTTGCCGCCCGAATTGATTCTCGCGGTCATCGAGGTGGAAAGTAATTTTGACCGCTACGCCGTATCCGTCGCGGGCGCCCTGGGACTGATGCAGATCATGCCATTCTGGATCGACGAAATTGGCCGTCCTGACGACAACCTGCTGCACACCACGACCAACCTGCGCTACGGCTGCACCATCCTGCGGTTCTACTACGACAAGGAAAAGGGTGACCTGCGGCGCGCGCTGGGCCGCTACAACGGCAGCCTCGGGCAGCGCAAATACCCGAACAAGGTCATCGATAAACTCAGCAAGAAGTGGTTTCAGGCCTAGGCACGGGCGAGTCCATGCGGCCTGGGCCGCGATCACCCGATCCTGAAAGAAGCGGCCTCCACAACTTCAACCCTGCGCGACTCGACCCGCTTCACTGATGCCAGGGGCGGTCCCTCCTGCAGCCAGTTTTCGAGCGCAGTCAAAGCCTCACCGGTACCGCAAGCCAGCACCTCAACGCTACCGTCCGGCAAATTGATCGCATGCCCGGTTATGCCGAGGCGCTCCGCTTCACGCCGGGTGCTGTCACGAAACCACACGCCCTGCACACGGCCATGCACCGTGAACTGTCGGGCCTGTTCTGGTCATGCCGGGATGACTACTTGGAATCTTCGCTGGCTTTCAATGCGTCCAGCGCTTTCGCCTTGGCTTGCCTGGCGTCGTACCGCGCCTCTTTGTAGGCTTGCTCGTTAAGTGCCTTCTCCGCGCTTTCGAGATAATCCTCGGCGGCCTTCAAATGAAATGCCGCCTTTTCGGCGGCTCCCGCCTCTTTCGCCGCAGCGATCGCCTGGCGCGCGTCACTCATTTCCTGAACCGGAGGTGCCGTTTCACAGGCGGACACCGACAGCATGGCGGCGACCATTACAGCCTGCAGCAGGCTCCTGATTAATGTTTTGATTTCGGTGAGTTGCACAATGTTTCTTATTATAGTTCTTACTGTGGTTGGAGCATATCCCGGCCGCACAAATTAGCAACAGGCAGGTATGCCGTCAAGCTGTGCCGGGACTGACTCGCCTGCCAGAGCCTGCTAGAGTTTGGCTGTTGCCACAATCCCTCGCCACCCTGATGACCTGACCACAAGAGGCATTCATGTCACTCACGATCTACCATAATCCCCGATGCTCCAAGTCACGGAAAACCCTGGAAATAATCCGAGATGCCGGGGTCGAGCCAGCGATCTTGCAGTACCTCGAGGACACACCGTCTGCGGGAGAAATCGCTGCCATAGCCGAGAAACTGGGACTGACCGTCGCTGACCTCCTGCGCAAGGGTGAAAGTGAGTTCAGGGAGGCCACCGATCTTCCGGACCTGGCCGACGATATGGCGCTGGCCAAATGGGTCGCGGCTCACCCGATCGTGCTCGAGCGCCCGATTGTCGTGGATACCGACAGCGGCAAGGCGGTGGTCGGCCGCCCACCCGAGAACGTCAAAGCGTTGCTGTCCTGATGGCCGATATCCTGGTTCTCTACTACTCCCGCGGTGGCGCAACCGCAGCCCTCGCCCGGGAAGTGTGCAAGGGCGTCGACGCGGTCAGCGGCATGTCTGCTCGTCTGCGCACCGTACCGCAGGTCTCCGCGGTGACCGAAGCGGTTGAGGATGCGGTACCCGACTCGGGCCCGCCCTATGCAAGCAACGCCGATCTTGAAGAATGCGCCGGGTTGATCATGGGCAGCCCGAGCAATTTCGGCAATATGGCCGCTTCGCTGAAGCACTTTCTCGATGGCACGGTTGGAGATTGGCTTCGAGGCGTTGCGGTCGGCAAGCCGGCGGGCGTGTTCGCCTCGACGGGCTCGCTACACGGCGGCCAGGAATCGACGTTGATCAGCATGTCCATTCCCCTGCTGCACCACGGCATGATCGTGGTCGGTCTTCCGTATTCGGAAGAAGCCCTGTCGACAACGCGATCTGGCGGCACCCCTTACGGCCCGACTCATGTCAGTTGGAATCGCAATCCGGACTCGTTGTCGGAAGAAGAGAAGATACTGGCCCGGGCGCTCGGCAAGCGGGTTGCCGACATCGCGAGACGCCTTGCTGATTAGCTGTCTGTGTCCTGCTGCAACACGCCCCTGACAAAGGGGATCGTGAGGCGGCGCTGCGCGCGCAGTGCTTCAAGGTCAAGCTTGTCCAGCAATCCGTAAAGACTTGCCATATCCCGCCGACTTCGCTTGAGCAGGTAGGCCGCAGTCTCGTCCGGTAGCTCGAGGCCGCGGTGCCTGGCTCGCAACTGCAGGGCGGCGACTCGTTGTTGCTCGTCCAGCGCATGGATTTGAAATACGGGGAGCCGGGACATACGGCTGGCGAGATCGGCGAGCACGATGCCGCAATCCCGTGGCGCCGCGCGCGCGGCCACGACGAGCTGACCGCCTGCTTCCTGGAGTTCATTGAACAGGTTAAAGAGCGCCAATTCCCAGGCGTCTCGACCGGCAATCCGATTGAGGTCGTCGATGCAAACGAGACCGCGGCTGGCCAGTCCTTCAAGGACTTCCGGGCCGGCAGCGGCCAGCATCTCGAGCGGCAGGTAGACGGAGCGGTCTCCCGCCTGGTCACAGACTGCCTGCAACAGGTGTGTCTTGCCGGTTGCCGCGCCACCCCACAACCAACAGCCCTGCCCGCCATCCCCGGACGACAGACTCGCGAGCGTCGCAACCAGCGCCTCGTTGCCATGGTCGAGAAAACTCGCGAAGACTGCATGGTCTGCGAGTCGCAGGGGGAGAACCAGCTGGGTCATTCGAGGTCGATCGTCACCCGGGCTTCCGGATGTTCCTGCAGGTAGCGATGGAACGCGAAGCGAACCAGGACCGAGAGAACGGCCGCCGCCGGCAAGGCCATCAAAATGCCGAAGAAGCCGAAGAGCTGCCCGCCTGCGGCCACCGCAAAGATGATGATCACCGGGTGCAGGCCAATCCGGTCGCCGACCAGCTTCGGCGTCAGGACGGAGCCCTCGATCAACTGACCAATTGAAAACGTGGCCACGACACCAACCAGGTTCCAGAGCGGATTCGGCTCCAGTGCAACGGTCAGGCCCGCCAGCGCAATGCCGAAGACAAATCCGAGGTAAGGCACGAAACTGACGAGTCCGGCGACCACGCCGATGGCAATCGCGTACTTGACGCCGACCAGGCTCAGCCCGATCGAATAGATAATCGCGAGCGCGAGCATGACGAGAATCTGGCCGCGCAGAAAGGCCCCAAGAACCTCGTCGGACTCGCGAGCGAGTTCGATGACTGTGGCGCGCTGGCTCTCGGGAACCAGTGCGCCGAGGTGCACAACAATCGAGTCCCAGTCTCGCAACATGTAGAACGTCAGGATCGGGATCAGGAACAGGCTGAGTACCGCAGCGGCAAGCGCCCCACCCGATTTGCTGACAGACACCAGTGCCTTGCCGCTCCAGCTGCCGAACATCTCGCCGTACTTCGCAAGAAACGGCCCAACGCCGACGTCGGCACCGGCATCGATGTTCAACCAGCCGAACACGGACGGCAGCCACTCCTGCTCGACCCGATGCACGATGTCCGGCAGCGCATCGAACAGCGCGCCCACCTGCGCACCAATAAGCGGGCCGATGAGCAGGATCAGCAGCGCGAGAAGCACAAAAGTGATGAGGAATACCAGGGCAACCGCCAGCGTGCGCGGCAACCTCAGCCTCTGCAATCGATCGGCCAGTGGATCGCCCACGTAAGCGAGCAACGCAGCAGCGACAAACGGCGTCAGGACGGGTGCCAGCATGTAGAACAACCACCCCAGAAGGGCAATTGCGATGAGCCAGTTCAGGCGTCGACCAGTTTCCATACCATCATCCTTGGCGGGCGCGACGAGACCATGACCACACGTAGTCGACACCACTGATGACAACCGTTACGAGGATCGATGCGCCGAGCACCGTTAGCGTGATTTTGTCGGGCCAATTGAAACCCGCGTGACTGAGAACGAAGACCACGAACAACATCTGCAGCGCGGTATTGAGCTTGCTGATGCGCGATGGCTCACCGGGCACCGGTTCCACGATGAAATTATAGGCGATGGCTCCGGCGACGATGACCACATCACGAAGAATGACGATCGCGGCCAGCCAGACCGGAATCAGCCCGATCCAGGCGAGCGTGACAAACAGGCCGGTGACCAGCAGCTTGTCCGCCGCAGGATCCAGTAAGCCACCGAGCCGCGTGCGCCAGTCAAAGCGCATCGCGAGATAGCCGTCCAGGCCATCGGAAAAACCCGCCACGCAAAAAAGCAACAGCGCCCAGCCATACTGTCCGTCCAGTATCAGGATCAGGATGGGAGCGACCAGCGCTATGCGCAGTAGTGAGATCGCGTTCGGTAACCAGCTCAGAGACATTGCCAAAGTCCTCTAGGGACTGAAGTAGAACTCGAGAGTATCGGAGTCCAGCAGTGGATCCCGGGGTTCCGCAGGCTCCTGTTCGACCAGGCCCCCAAAACGCAGCGCGCGACTCAGACGGTCGGCGCCACCACGAATCTCGACAAGGTAGCTGACCCGATCTCCTGCTACCTCTGTCACGGCAAAGCTCTCGATCAGCGACATGTCCTTGAGAATCTTGTGGACACTGCCGTACGCATCAATGGATACGACGCCTGAAACATTGAGAACGACGGCCTCTATCGGCGCGTTTCCACCGACCGCAAATTCCGCGGACAACAGGTCCGCGACCTGGCCGACAACCTCCTCGGGCGCACCGGTCAACTCCGACTGGGCACCGGCAAAGTAATAGGTCCAGCGACTGCGCTGGCCCGACGAAGGACGGATGCGGCCGATCAGGATGGAGTTCGTATCGTAACGCTCCGACGCATAGAGAATGGCCTCATCGAAGCCACCCCAGATATCGGAGAAGGTCACGCTTTGCAGATCCGTCGTATCCAGCAACGGGAATACGATTGGCAGACCACGGCGCTCCGAGATCTCCAGCAACCTCTCGCGAATCAGCCGATTGCGGTCAATGGAGCGCGACTCGTCCTGCGAGCGATCCGGATCGCCGGCGGCGATGATTTCACGCGTGCCCTGCCCCCAGTCAACGGCCAGCCACACCAGGGTCAGCGGGCGCTCCGCCCCCCAGAAAGTCTGCCCCGCATTGCGCAGGACCTGCTCAATTGCCTCCCCGTCGAACGAGACCCACAGGCTGTCTTCCGTGCCGGGGCGAAATTGCATGACATACGCGGCAGGATCGGGAAACATCTCCGCGACAGCGTCGTCATTCTCTGCAATTGCCGAACCGGACACACGCATCAGGATCTCCCTGAGCGCCGCGTCATAGGCATCCGCGCGCGGATTGTCGGCTTCCTCGTCAATGGGCACCTCGGCCGTGAACAGCGTTGGCACCTCGACGGCACCGGCCGGCAGGCCGAGAACCAGCATCAACAGAACTGCGCGCCGGCACCAGCCGACCAATTTTGAACTACGAGATTTCACAAGGGTGGTTTCCCCGGTTGGTACTAGGCACTATTATATCGCCCTCGCAGAGTATGCCACTCCATAATGAGCAATAAACCACTAACGTACAAAGATGCTGGCGTCGACATTGATGCTGGCAACGAACTTGTCGAGCGGATCAAGCCACTCGTCAAGCGTACCCAACGTCCCGAAGTGCTCGCAGGCATCGGCGGCTTTGGCGGGCTGTTCGCGTTGCCACCGGGCCGTTACACGGAGCCCGTACTGGTCTCCGGGACCGACGGCGTGGGCACCAAGCTCATGCTGGCGCAGCAACTCAATCAGCACCGCAGCATCGGCATCGACCTGGTCGCCATGTGCGTCAACGACGTCCTGGTCCAGGGTGCAGAGCCGCTGTTCTTTCTCGACTATTTTGCCTGCGGCAAGCTCGATAATGATGTCGCAAGCGATGTTATTGCCGGCATCGCCGATGGCTGCCTGCAGGCTGGCGCGGCTCTGATCGGTGGCGAAACGGCAGAGATGCCGGACATGTACGCACCCGGCGAGTACGATCTTGCCGGATTTACGGTAGGTGCGGTCGAGCGCGACGATCTTATTGATGGCAGCGCCATCGCCGAAGGCGACATCATCATCGGCATCGCATCAAGCGGCCCGCACTCCAATGGCTACTCCCTGATTCGCAAAGTGCTCGAGCGCGCGGGTGACGCACAGATCGACGGTGTACCGGCTGCCCAGAGACTCCTCACACCGACGCGAATCTACGTCAAGCCTGTGCTCAGCCTCCTGGAAGCCATCAAGGTGAACGGCCTGGCGCACATTACGGGCGGCGGCATCACGGAGAACATCCCGCGCGTGCTGCACGGCGATCTCTGCGCCGCAATCGACACCACGTCCTGGGAACAGGGCGAGGTATTCGACTTCCTGCAGCGGCACGGCAAAATCGACACCGCCGAGATGCGCCGCACGTTCAACTGCGGCGTCGGCATGGTCGTCGTCGTGAATCCCGCTCACGCCGTCGCAGCCATTGACCTGCTGAATGCCCACGGTGAACAGGCCTGGCAACTCGGCACGATTATTCCCGGCAAGCAGGAAGTGTTGTACGTCTGATGTCCTGCCGAGCCGCGATCCTGATCTCCGGTTCGGGCACCAACCTGCAGGCCTTCATCGATGCGGTAGAAGCCGGTGAACTCGATCTCGAGCTGTGCGTCGTCTTCAGTAACAAGCCGGCGGCCTATGGCCTGGAGCGAGCCCGAAAAGCCGGAATTCCGACGGCATGTATCGAGCATGGAAACTTTCCGGACCGCGAAACCTTTGATCGAGCTGTCATTGCAGAACTGGACAGGTTCGCGCCGGACCTGCTCATCCTGGCTGGCTTCATGCGCATCCTGAGCCCGGCGTTCGTGGCGCACTACGCAGGCAAGATCCTGAACATTCACCCCGCACTACTTCCCAAGTTCCCGGGATTGAATACGCACCAGCGTGCGCTCGATGCAGGCGAAGAATGGCACGGCAGCACGGTCCACTTCGTCACCGAGGAACTCGATGGCGGACCGCGCATCCTGCAGGGCCGCCTGCGTGTAGACCCTGCGGAGTCCGCCGATGAACTGCAGACGCGCGTCCAGGCGATCGAGCACCGCATCTATCCGGAAGCCGCGGGCCTTGTCGGCTCGGGTCGCGTCGTCTTCAAAGACGGCAAGTCCTGGGTCGACGGAAGAATAGCCGAGGAACCGTTCGTTCAATCGTATGGGTGACCGGCTGCAACCACCAGGTCACGCGCCGATAGATCGCAAACAAGGCCTGGTAGCCGTCATTGCGTCGATGGTGATCGTCAATCTTGTCTATGGATTGACATTGCCGTTGTTGTCGCTCGTGCTCGACGCGCAGGGGGTTAGCAAGACCATTATCGGCCTCAGCGTGGTCGCCCAGGCCAGTGCCGGTGTTTTGCTCGCGCCGATCATGCCGCGGCTGATAATGAGGACCGGCTCCGCGCGCGCCATGCGCCGTGCCACACTGCTCGCTGCCGTCACGCTGCTCGCATTGGGATTGATGCAGGATGTCTACGCCTGGTTCCTGCTGCGATTCCTGCTCGGCGGCGCCGCGGCCATGCTCTGGTCTGCGAGCGAGGCCATGATCAACGAACTCGCGGAAGACAGTTGGCGCGGCAGGATTATCGGCATGTACGGATCGGCAGGCGCAGCGGGATTTGCCCTCGGCCCACTGGTGTTGCTGGCAACGGGAACGGAAGGACTCCTGCCTTTCCTGGTTACCGCCGCAATTGTCGCCGTGGCTGGCCTGCCACTGTTCTGGCTGCGGCATGACGCGACCGTTGCTGCGGATGGGACGCCAGTAAGCTTGAGCCGAATCTTCCGGCTCGTTCCACACATCATGTTTCTCAACCTGGTCTATGCGGCTGCGATCGAGGCGTTCATAACGTTTTTCCCGCTGTTCGGCATACATATTGGCCTCGGAGAAGCTCGCAGCCTGTCGTTACTGACCACATTCGCATTGGGCGGCGTCCTGCTGCAGCTGCCCCTTGGCTGGCTCGCCGATCATATGCACCGCTACAGCCTGCTGCTGCTGTGCCTGGTTGCCACGGTAGCGGGATTCCTGATCTTTCCGCACGTTGTGTCGGCCAGCGTTGGCGGTCCCGCATTTGTGTTTGCGTTGGGCGGCGTCGAAGGAATGATCTATGCGCTTGGCGTAATCCTGCTCGGGCAGACGTTTCGCGGTGCGGAACTGGCGGCAGCCAGTGTCCTGTTCACCGGGATGTGGGGCGCGGGAATGATGCTCGGTCCGGTCCTGGTCGGCGCCGGCATGGACATTTTTGGCAATGAATCGCTGCCACTTTTGCTCGCCGCGGTGTACGCGATATATCTCCCGGTATTCTTCCTGGCCAGGAAACCCCACTGCCAGCTAGCGCCTAGCGGAGCTTCGGACGCGACCCAGGCCTGCAGCTTCTATCCTGCGCGCAAGCGCTCGCTACTGACCTCAAGCGAATGTGCGACTTGCGTTCTCGCTTGGGGGGAGAACAGGGACTACACTCGAATCCGCTAACCCCATTGGAGAACGACTTGTCGAACCTGACATTGGATAACATCGAGCAGGAATTGCGGTTAATGAATGTCAACCTGGCTGAAGCGAATGATATCGCCATGCTGAGAGCGTTTTCGGCAATGCCCGCAGACCTTGATAACGATAGCCGGAAGGCACTGCGCCGGCTCCGCGACAAAATGATGCAACGCGCAGTACTCCGCGCCGCGCCCTAGAGACCAATCACGCCTTCGGCAGGGTAACTCCCGTCTGCCCCTGGTACTTGCCGCCGCGATCCCTGTAAGAGGTCTCGCAGGGCTCATCCGACTCCAGGAACAACATCTGGGCCACGCCCTCGTTCGCATAAATCTTTGCGGGCAATGGCGTTGTGTTCGAGAACTCGAGCGTAACGTGCCCTTCCCACTCAGGCTCAAGCGGCGTCACGTTGACGATGATGCCGCAGCGCGCGTATGTCGATTTACCCAGGCAAATCGTCAGGACCGTGCGCGGAATGCGGAAGTACTCGACCGTGCGCGCCAGCGCAAAGGAATTCGGCGGAATCACGCACACGTTACTTTTCAGGTCGACGAAACTCGTCGCGTCGAAAGCCTTGGGGTCAACGATCGCCGAGTTGATGTTGGTGAAGATCTTGAATTCGTCCGCGCACCGCACGTCGTAGCCATAGCTCGAGGTGCCATAGCTGACAATCTTGCCCTGCTCGTTCTCCCGGACCTGGCCCGGCTCGAATGGTTCGATCATGCCCTGGCCTTCTGCCATGCGGCGGATCCAGCGATCGGATTTGATACTCACTTGGCTTCCTCGACGACGATGCTCCCGAACTTGGCGCTGTGATCCACGCGCTCTGCCGCCTGTGCCGCTGAGAGGTTCCAGGCTGCCTGGCGATAGGCCGCGGCGATGGCCGAATCAGGTTCGGCCACCATCGTCGGCTTGCCGGAGTCCGCCTGTTCGCGAATGCGCGAATCGAGCGGCAGTCTTCCCAACAGGCGCACGCCGAAATCCGCCACAATCTGCTCAGCCCCGCCGGTACCGAAGATCGCGTCCTCGTGCCCGCAGTTCGAGCAGATATGCGTGGCCATGTTCTCGATGACGCCGAATACCGGAATCGACACCTTGCGAAACATCGCGAGCCCTTTGCGGGCGTCAAGCGTGGCAATATTCTGCGGCGTCGTGACGATCACCGAGCCTGACACGGGGATTTGCTGCGACAGGGTCAGCTGGATATCGCCGGTGCCAGGCGGCATATCGACGATCAGGTAGTCCAGGTCTTCCCAATTGGTCTGCGTGGCAAGCTGATTCAGCGCGGACGTCACCATGGGACCTCGCCACACCATCGGCTGGTCGGCCTCGACGAGCGCACCCATCGACATCACCTGCAGTCCGTGCGCACGCAAGGGCAGCATGGTCTTGCCATCACGGGATTCCGGCACCTGGCCAACAATACCCAGCATCTGCGGCTGGCTGGGGCCGTAGATATCGGCATCCAGCACACCGACCGAGGCGCCTTCCGCTGACAGGGCCAGCGCGATGTTGGCTGCGACCGTGGATTTGCCGACGCCGCCCTTGCCGGACGCGACCGCGATCAGGTTCTTCACGCCGGGTAAGGGCTTCAGGTTGCGCTGCACGGCATGGCGGCTAATGCGCGTTGTTAGCGCGATCTTGCCCGCCTGCAGCCCGGCCTCCGCACGCAGCGCGGCCTCGATATCGCTCCGGATGGCCTCGTGCGCACTCTTGCAGGGAAATCCCAGTTCAATGGTCGCGCTCAGGGCCGCGTCGCTGACCGAGACATCGCGCACTCGCGCAACCTCCCCCAACGGCCGCCCGACTACCGATAATTCGATGGAATTTAAGAACTTGACTTGATCTGATTCTGTTGACACGGTCACACTTCGCACGCTCGTATTAGGTAAAATTTCCCCAGGAATTGCCGGCTTCGGCCGGGGAACGGGGGCACATTGTATAGGCCGCGATCGGCTGAAAGCCAGCATCGGCGGGCAATGTGCAGGGACCAATGTGGCATAATGCCGCGACTTTGCTTAGGGCAAGAGCGAATCCTGGTTTGTTGTTGACGAAGAAAACACCGATTAATGCGTCTGGCGCAGGGAGGCGGCCATGAGCTTCCTTGCCTCTTTTCGCTCGGACCAGGTGCTGTCGCAACTCATTGCCGAACCCGATCCCGCCTCCCCCGACGCGCAAAAACTCGTCGACAAGCTGAAAAAAGCGGGCAGCAAGGCCGTCCCCAAGATCATCGATGCGCTCGCCCTGTCCGACAAGTCGCACACCATGGTTCTCGTCGACATCCTGAGCGCACTGGTCAATGACAAGAACCTCGAGATGTACCGCGAAGGCCTCGCGGATGGCAACGAACGTGTCGTGTCCGGCACCGCCTGGGCGCTTTCCAGCAGCACGGACTACAACCCGAACTCGCTGCTCAGCTTCTTTGAAGACGATGAGGTATCGAAAGCCGCCCTGATCGAGGTTCTGCGCGTGCACAAGCAGGACCTGTCGGTTCATGAGTTGTTGCAGCGCGCCTACGACTGCGAGCCCAAGGAAAAGGCCGCGATCTTCAGGATCATCGAGGAGATGATCAAGCCCGACATGGTACCCGACCTGATTGCGCGCATGGGCGGCAAGGACCCGGTCATCAAGATCCACCTGATGAACCTGCTCGCAAAGTTCGACAGGGAAGGCGTAAGCAACGCGATTGAAATGCAACTCAAGG
Organism: uncultured Gammaproteobacteria bacterium; assembly: GCA_963698415.1. GTDB lineage: Bacteria > Pseudomonadota > Gammaproteobacteria > Steroidobacterales > Woeseiaceae > UBA1847. The sequence continues at coordinate 118,595 of CAVOQS010000001.1, forward strand.
ACCCGAACAAGATGGTCCGTGGCGCCGCGCTCAGCGCACTCGGCACGCGTGGCACCAACATCAACGTCGACAAGGTCGCTGCTCTTCTGACGGACCCGGACCTCGATGTCCAGGGCAAGGCGGTCGACATACTCATTGCGGCCAAGCACCCGGACACGGTCAAGTATCTCGTGAGTGCGCTGAAGGATGAATCAGAGTACTCACGCCGTGCGGCAGTCGAGGTCCTGAACGAACTGGGCGACGAGGAATCGGTCAAGGACCTGCTGGAAGCCATCAAGGACGATGACTGGTGGGTCCGATCCCGGGCAGGCGATGCACTGGCCGAAATTGGCGGACCGCGGGTCGTCGATGCCGTCGTCAAGCTGATCGGCGAAAAAGACGAGGAGATTCGCCGCACCGCGATCGAAATTCTCAACGCCACCAAGAGCGACCGTGCCGAAGATCACCTGATCAAGGCCACCGATGATTCGGACTGGTGGGTCCGGGAACGTGCGGTGGATGCGCTGACCAAGATCGGCAGCACGAAGGCCCTGCCCAAACTGGAGGCGATGCTCGGACAAAACCCGAAGACAGACACGGTCCTGGTGCGCGCGCTGGGCAAGCTCGGTAATCACGCGCACATCACCAAGCTCCTGCCGATGCTGCAGCGTCCCGAGCGTGAAGTTCAAATTGAAGCGATCAAGGCAATCTCACACCTGACCAACGACTCGCAAGCCGACACGATTCGCAAACTGCTGAATAAGATCAAGCAGTCGGAAGACATCACGATTATCAACGTGGCAGACAAGGCCCTTCAGGAGATCGACGCGAAGTTCTCCGAAACGGTCCTGGAACAAAACGTCCGGGCAGAAAAGATCGCCGAAAACACCAGGACATTGCTGGTCGAAAACGAAGATCTCGAAAAGCTCCTGTCGCAAGCAAAGGAACAGAGTGCGGTCGCAATGGCCGACGGCGACGGCGATATCGTTCCAGCCGCATCGCCTGCCGTGGCCGCAACGGCTTCACCGATCCTCGATATTTCCAAGCTCAATCCGGGCGACATCATCGAGGGTCGTTACAAGTACATTGAGAAGATCGGTAAAGGCGCGTTCGGCACCGTGCTCCTGATGGAAGACGAGGTGGTCGACGAGCAGCTGATTCTCAAGTTCCTGAACCCCAATGTTTCCTCTGACGAAGAGATGATGAAGCGCTTCGTGCACGAGCTGCGGTATTCGCGCAAGATCACGCACCGCAACGTTATTCGCATCTATGACTTCCTGAACCTGCAGGGCTGTTACGCGATCTCCATGGAGTATTTCCCGTCGCACACGCTGTCCGGCGAGATTCCCGACAACAAGCCGATGGATCTCAAGAAAGCCCTGGGCTTCTCGCGAGACATGGCGACCGGAATGACCGTGGCGCACCTGGCCGGCGTCATTCACCGCGACCTGAAACCCGCAAACATCCTGGTCAATGACGAGGGCCTGCTCAAGATCGTGGACTTCGGCGTTGCCGCCGCGGCGAGTAGCGGTGACACGCAGCTCACCAAGACGGGCTACGTCATCGGCTCACCGAAATACATGGCCCCCGAACAAATTCTCGGCAAGAAAGTTGACGAAACCGCCGATGTCTACAGCATCGGCGTCATCATGTACGAAATGTGCACAGGCGTACCGCCCTACAGTCGCGGCGACCATATGTCCGTGATGTACCAGCATGTCCAGGGCAAGGCGACGAGCGCCCAGGATATCAACAAGGACCTGCCCGATGACTTCGCGGCGGTAATCATCAAAGCCATGTCCGTCGACAAGACCAAGCGCTACCAGTCGATGGAAGAGCTTACAGACGCACTCGATGCCGTTAAACTCTGAGCACTGACATGGCACGTATTGATGCATTCCTGAAACTCGGCCTTGCGCAAGGCTGCTCCGACGTCCACCTGGCCGTTGGTGTCCCCCCCATGCTGCGCATGAACGGCGACCTCAGGCCAATCAAGTTTCGCGAATTGTCGGACATAGAGCTCGAGACCTACCTGCTCGAAATTCTGACCGACAAGCAAAAGGAGCGCCTGCAGGGCGGTCACGACCTCGACTTCTCATACGTTGGAGACGAGGGCGGGCGATTTCGTGTCAATGTTTTCAGGAAAGCGACCGGCATTGGCGCTGTGTTTCGTTATATTCCCGGCGATGTGCCAAACCTGGAGCAGCTGAACGTCCCGCCGGTCCTGAAGAAGTTCTGCGACTACCACCAGGGCATGGTGCTCGTCACGGGCAGTACCGGTACCGGTAAGTCGACGACGCTGGCGGCGATGATTGATTACCTCAATGAATCGCGCGACCTGAATATCATCAGTCTCGAAGACCCGATCGAATTCGTCCACCCAAGCAAGAAATGCCAGGTCATCCAGCGAGAAGTGGGCACGCACGTCGTGAGCTTCGCCGACGGTGTGCGCTCGGCCATGCGCGAAGACCCGGACGTCATCCTCGTCGGCGAGCTGCGCGATGCCGAGACGATTTCAATGGCCATGACCGCGGCCGAAACCGGTCACCTCGTGCTGGGCACACTGCATACGACCGGTGCGGTCAAGACCATCGACAGAATCATCGACGCATTGCCAGGCGAGTTGCGCGAACAGACGAAAGGCTTCCTCGCCATGAGCCTCAAAGCCGTCGTCACCCAGGTGCTCGTCAAGACGCCGGACGGCCGCGGCCGCCGCGCCATCCTGGAAATTCTTGTGAACAATCGCGCCATCGCGAAACTCATCACGACCGACCAGACGCACCAGATTCCGTCGCAATTGCAGACCGGCAAGGACCAGGGCATGCAGATAATGGACCAGGCTCTGCTGGACGCGATCAATGCCAAGGAAATCGACCCTGACGATGCAATCCGGTTCGCAATCGACAAGAAGAAGTTCCAGCGATTCGTAACGGACACCGATCTCGTTCCTCTCATCGACATCGGCGATCAGTCCAAGGTCTGATGATATGAAGATAGACCAGTACCTCCTGGAAGCGCTCAAGCAAAAAGCCTCCGATCTGCATTTCATCTCGGGCGACCCTGTCCGTGCGCGGGTGAACGGCAGCCTCGGAATTCTGATGGATGAAAGACTGACTACGGAATTCGTCCAGGAGGCCGTGTTCGAGATCATGGATGGTGCTGCAAAGCGGACCTTCCAGGAACTCGATGCCGTGGACTTTGCCTACGAAATTGCCGATGTCTCGCGTTTTCGCGTCAATGCTTTCCGGCACCTGAATGGCATCGGTGCGATCTTCCGCGCAATCCCGTCAAAAGCGATGACGCTCGAAGAGCTCAACATGCCGAAAGTGGTGCATCAGCTCTGCAAACACACCCAGGGCATGATTCTCGTCACCGGCAAGACAGGTTCCGGCAAGTCCACCACGCTTGCAGCGATGATCGACTCGATGAACCGCAATATGAAGGGCCATATCCTGACGATTGAAGACCCGATCGAATTCGTGCACAAGGCGCAGGGCTGCCTGGTCAGCCAGCGCGAGATCGGTGTCCACAGCCCGAGTTTCGCGGAAGCGCTGCACTCCGCCTTGCGCGAGGACCCTGACGTTATCCTGGTCGGCGAAATGCGCGATCTCGAGACGATCAGTATTGCCGTGACAGCGGCTGAAATGGGCATTCTCGTCATGGGCACGCTGCATACCAACGGTGCGGCCCAGACCGTCGACCGAATAATCAATTCGTTCCCTGCGGACAAGCAGTCGCACATCCGCACGATGATCTCGACATCCCTGCGCGGCGTCGTTTCACAGCAACTCCTGCCGACGATTCATCGGCCAGGCCGAGCTGCGGCACTGGAAATCATGATCAACACGCCCGCCGTTGCGAACCTGATTCGCCAGGGCAAGCTCGACCAGCTCGAAACCGCCATTCAGAGTGGTGGTGGTATCGGGATGCAGCCCATGGACAAGGCGCTGATGGACCTCGTCGAAAAGGGCTGGGTCTCCGGCAAGGAGGCCTACCTGCAGGCCACCCACAAGAACAAGTTCGAACAAGTCAGGGACATGGACTAGAGGCGGCGATCTGCCGCAAATACTGGCATAATCGCGCCCCATGTCAGACAGCCCCCGCAAAATCCTCGTTACGAGCGCCCTGCCCTACGTCAATGGCTCCCCGCACATGGGCCATCTCGTGGAGTACATCCAGACCGACATCTGGGTGCGTTTCCAGAAATTGCGCGGCCACGACTGCATCTACGTGTGTGCGTCGGATTCTCACGGCACACCAATCATGCTGAAAGCCCGGGAACTCGGCATAACACCCGAGGAACTGACGGCCGGATACTCGAAAGAGTTTGTCCGCGATTTCAGCGATTTCGGCATCGAGTTCGACAACTACCACACGACGCACTCGCCCGAGAACGAGGCGCTCGTCGGCCAGATGTTCGAGGCACTGAGTGCCCGCGGCGACATCGTCACGCGCACAATCGAACAGTCCTACGATGAAAAAGAGGGCATGTTCCTGCCCGACCGATTCGTCAAGGGCACCTGCCCGCGTTGCAAGAGTGAAGACCAGTACGGCGACGCCTGTGAAGTGTGTGGCGCGACGTATGCACCTGAAGACCTGATCGACCCCGTGTCGGTGCTTTCCGGTACGACGCCCGTCAAACGTAAATCCGAGCATTACTTCTTCAAGCTCAGCGAGTACGAGGAACGACTTCGTGACTGGATGCGGGTGGCAAAGCTCGACAGGAATGTCGTCGCAAAGCTCGACGAGTGGTTCGAAGCCGGTTTGCAGGACTGGGATATTTCCCGGGACGCACCCTACTTCGGTTTTCGCATTCCCGGCACCGAGGACAAGTACTTCTATGTCTGGCTGGACGCCCCGGTGGGCTACATGGCGAGCTTCAGGCACCTGTGCGATCGCACCGACGGTCTGGAATTCGACGACTACTGGCGTGCTGACAGCGACGCCGAGCTGTACCACTTCATCGGCAAGGACATCATGTATTTCCACACGCTGTTCTGGCCCGCTGTACTCACCGGTGCAGGATTCCGGACCCCGACCAGCGTCTATGCACATGGCTTCCTCACGGTGGACGGTCAGAAGATGTCGAAGTCGCGTGGCACTTTCATCAAGGCACGCACGTACCTCGACAATCTCAACCCCGAGTTCCTGCGTTATTACTATGCCGCCAAGCTGGGTCCGACCATTGAAGATATCGACCTCAATCTCGAAGACTTTATTGCGCGTGTGAATTCCGACCTCGTCGGCAAGCTCGTCAACATCGCGAGTCGATGTTCCGGGTTCATCAGCAAAGGGTTCGACGGCAAGCTGGCGGACGAATTGCAGGACAAGGACCTGTTCTTCGACGCGTTCGCAAAAGCGTCGGAGCAGATCGCCGCGCATTACGAGGCGCGAGAGTTCTCCAAGGCCATGCGCCTGATCATGGGGCTGGCCGATACCGCGAATCAGTACATCGATACCTGGAAGCCCTGGGTGCTGGCAAAGGAAAAGGATAAACAGGAACTGGTACAGCTCGTGTGCACGCAGGGCATCAACATGTTCCGCAGCCTCATGATCTACCTGTCACCCGTGATTCCGGTGGTGGCGAAAGATGCGCAGGCATTCCTGAATGAGGAGAGCTGGCAGTGGGAGGACGCGAGTAGTCCCTTGCTCGGTTCGAAAATCAACAAATTCAAACCGCTGCTTACACGCGTTGAGGCCGATCAGGTGCAACGCGTCGTTGAGCAGTCGAAAGAGAGTACACCCGTGCCCGAATCCGACACCGACGATAACTTCATCAGCATTGACGACTTCATGAAAGTCGACCTGCGCATTGCACGCATAGAGAAAGCCGAGCCGGTCGACGGTGCCGACAAATTACTGGCACTCACTCTCGACGTCGGTGACAGCCAGCGGCAGGTATTCGCTGGCATCAAAGCGGCGTATGACGCAGACAGCCTCGTGGGTCGCCATGTGATCGTTGTCGCCAACCTGGCACCTCGCAAGATGCGATTTGGCGTTTCGGAAGGCATGGTGCTGGCTGCCGGACCTGGCGGCGAAGATATCTTCCTGCTGTCGCCGGACGACGGCGCAAAACCGGGCATGCGCGTCAAGTAATCCGTAAACTAGACGGATGACCGAACTTTTCGTCATTCTGATCAGTACAGTACTGGTTAATAACTTCGTCCTCGTGCGTTTCCTGGGCCTGTGCCCGTTCCTTGGCGTCTCACGCAATCTCGAAGCGGCCATGGGCATGTCGCTGGCGACCGCCTTCGTACTGACACTGTCTTCGGCCACGGCCTATTTGCTGCATCAGTACGTACTCGTACCGCTGGATCTCGAGTATCTGCGGACTGTCGCGTTCATTCTTGTCATAGCCGCCAGCGTCCAGTTCACCGAGATCATGGTCCGGCGCATGAGCCCTATGCTCGACCAGGTACTGGGCATCTACATCCCGCTGATTGCGACGAATTGCGCGGTACTTGGCGTGGCGTTGCTCAACATCCAGCAATCCAAGGGGTTTGTGCAGTCTGTGTTTTACGGTTTCGGTGCCTCGGCTGGCTTTGCGCTCGTGCTGGTAATGTTCGCTGCCATTCGAGAACGACTCGATGCCGCCGATATTCCTGCGCCTTTTCGCGGTACCGCGATCGCACTCATGACAGCCGGCATCATGTCGCTCGCGTTCATGGGCTTTTCCGGCATGGCCAGGCCCTGACGGCATCGTATGTGGATGGCTGTCATTACAATCGCCGTTATTGCGCTGCTCGCAGGCGTGGCACTGAGCTACGCGCAACGGCGACTGCCGGCGAGTGACGGTGACCTCGTTGAGCAGGTCAACGAACTGCTGCCACAAACACAATGCGCACAGTGCGGGTACCCCGGGTGCCAGCCTTATGCTGCCGCAGTGGTCGACGGTTCGGCCGCGATTAACCTGTGCCCTCCCGGCGGTGATGACACGATCCGGCGACTCGCGAGACTTCTCGGCAGAGAGGTCATGCCGTTGGCAGAAACAGTCATTCCGGCGGTTGCGGTTGTCGATGAAGCTGCCTGCATCGGTTGTTTCCACTGTCGCGATGCGTGCCCGGTGGATGCCATCGTCGGCGCGCATCAGTTCATGCACACGGTCATCGCCAGCGAGTGCACCGGGTGCGAGCTCTGCGTCGCACCCTGCCCCGTTGACTGCATCACGATGAGCGCCCTGTCGTGAGCGCGCCTACCTATGATCTGGGCAAACTCCACGGCGGCCTGCGACTGCCAGCGTACAAGGACGTATCGACCGGCCAGCCGATCATGGAGTTGCCGATTCCCGCCCAGCTCATCCTGCCGATCGAGCAACACGTCGGTGAACCTGCGCAACCGGTTGTCCGCGTGGGTGACCGTGTCCTCAAAGGTCAGCTCGTAGCCGAACCCGACGGCGAAATGGGTGCGCCCGTGCATGCGTCGTCCTCGGGCACCGTCGTCGCGATCGAGCAATGGCCGGTCTCGAGGCGCCATGGCGACCGGGCCCCGTGCATCATTATCGAGTGCGATGGCAAAGATGAGGCAATTGCTGATGATCCGGTCGGCGATTACCGGTCCCAGGCGCCAGCCGACCTGCTGCTGCGAATACTCGATGGCGGCATTGTCGGCCTCGGCGGTGCCGTATTCCCGACGGCACAGAAGTTGATGCAGGCACGGACCTCTGACACCGAGTACCTGATCCTGAACGGTGTCGAATGCGAGCCGTACATCAGCTGTGACGACATGCTCATGCGCGAGCATGCACCGGCAATCCTGCACGGCGCACAGATTCTCATGCACGCACTGCAGATCAAGGCCTGCTACGTCGCCGTTGAGAGCGACAAGCCGGCGGCGCTCGCCAGGCTTGGCGAGGCCCTTGCCGAGCTTGACGATGCCCGGATCGTTCTCAAACAGGTGCCGACAATCTACCCGTCCGGCGGTGAGGACCAGCTGGTGCAACTCGTCACCAATCGAGAGGTGCCCAGTGGTGGCTTGCCAACCGATGTCGGTTGCCTCGTGCAAAACGTCGGCACAGCGGCCGCGGTCGCCGACTGGATATTGCGTGGCGAGCCCCTGATCTCACGAGTGACGACGATAACGGGCGATGGCGTTGCGGCACCGCTTAACGTGCGGGCGCGCATCGGCACCACGATTGCAAAAGCGGTGCAGTATGCCGGGGGCTACACGGACCAGGCGAAGCACCTCGTAATTGGCGGACCAATGACCGGCAAGTCGGTGACAACCGATGATGTGCCCCTGGTCAAGGCGAGCAATTGTGTGCTGGTGCTGGGAGAGACCCCGTTCGCCAATGATGAACTGCCCTGTATTCGCTGCGGCGATTGCGCGGCTGTCTGCCCCGTACAACTGTTGCCGCAACAGCTCTTCTGGTACACGTGCGCAGACGATGAAAAGAAACTGCGGGAGTTTGGACTGATCGACTGTATCGAATGCGGCTGCTGTGACCTGGTCTGCCCGAGCCACATCCCGTTAACGGCCGATTTCAGGATGGCGAAAGGACGCATGCGGGAACTGGCGGACGAAAAGGCGCGGGCCGAGCGTGCCCGACAGCGCTTCGAAGCGCGCAATGATCGGTTGGAGCGCGAACAGACAGAGCGCGAGGCAGAGCTGGCCAGGCAAAAGGCGTCGGCAAAAGCGGCCGGACCGGCTGCCATCGCCGAGATCCTGAAACGCAAACAAAACCAGGACAAAGGGGACTCCGAGTGAGGTTTGAGCGCCGCGAAGCCCCGCACTGGTCGCCGCAGACCAATGTAGCGTCCATGATGTTGCAGGTTCTCGCCGCGCTTGTCCCCGCAGCCCTGGCGCATGTCTGGTACTTCGGGCCGGGATTCATCTTCAATCTGCTGGTCGCAGGAATATTCGCGATCGCAGGCGAGGCGTTTGTCATGTGGCTACGCAAACGCCCGGCGGAGTTTGCACTCACGGACTACAGTGCGCTCGTTACCGCCGCGCTGCTCGCGTTTGCGCTGCCGTCGCTGACGCCCTGGTGGGTTACCGCGACTGGCGCGTTGTTTGGCATTGTCGTTGCGAAACATCTGTATGGCGGGCTCGGTTTCAATATTTTCAATCCGGCCATGGCGGGCTATGTCGTCATACTCGTGGCGTTCCCGATGCACCTGAACCTGTGGGTGGCGCCCCGTATGGGTGATATCGACTACCAGTACCTGACGATTGTGCAGACGCTCACGTACACCCTGACCGGTAATCTCCCGGACACGCTGGGATTCGATGCGGTCAGTCGCGCGACGCCCCTCGATGTGATGAAGTCAGGACTCAACAACCTGGCGACGGTCTCCGAGATACGCGCCAACCCGATCATGGGCGACTTCGGCGGTCGCGGCTGGGAGTGGATCGGCAATTTCCTGGCGTTCGGTGGTTTCTGGCTGCTGATAAAGAAGATCATTCGCTGGCAGATACCGGTCGGCGTAGGCCTCGGTATCCTGGTGCCCGCCACCTTCATGTGGCTGCTGGGTCCGGGCACGAACCCGATTCCCGCATTTCACCTGTTCGCTGGCGCAACGATCCTGTGTGCCTTCTTCATTGCCACGGACCCGGTATCCGCGGCGACCAGTCCGAAGGGCCGCCTGATCTATGGAATCGGCATCGGCTTCCTGATCTGGTGTATCCGCCGCTGGGGAAGCTACGCTGACGGTGTCGCCTTTGCCGTACTGATCATGAATATGGCGGTGCCGGCAATCGACTACCTGACGCGACCGCACATAGTCGGCCATAACGACAGGAGCGAAGCCGATGGCTGACGCGCCCGTCCTCAAGAGTGGCCTTACACTGGCTGTGATAGCAGCCATTTGTACGACGCTGGTCGCGCTCACCTACCAGGTGACCCGCGAGCGTATCGCCGACAACGAACAGGCCTGGCTCGAGCAGAGCCTGCAACCCGCCCTCGCGGGTCTGTTTTTTGACAGCGGCGTCAGCGAATCGAAAATGACGATTCCCGCACCGCATGATCTGCCGGGCTCATCGGATGCCGTGATCTACCGGGTTTACTCCGGCGACACGCCCGTCGCCGCGCTTTTTGTTGTCAGTGCGCGCGATGGCTATGCCGGTGCCATTCGTTTGCTGGTCGGCATCGATGTCGACGGCGCCGTTACCGGCATCCACGTACTCGCACACCGTGAGACGCCCGGGCTGGGCGATCGTATCGAATCTACGAAGTCCGATTGGGCCATGCAATTTAATGGCCGTTCGCTTGGCAACCCCCAGGCGAGTGGCTGGAAGATCAAACGCGACGGCGGCGAATTCGACCAGCTCACAGGCGCATCGGTAACGCCGAGAGCGATCATCAAGGCCATCAGGGAGACACTGATCTACTTCGAGGCGAACAGCGCAGCGGTGTTCGCAGCCGCCGCGGATGGAGAAGAAGAGGCGAGCCAATGAGCAGACCGTCACTACTCGATCGATTCAAGACCGGACTCTGGTACGAGAACCCGGGACTCGTGCAATTGCTCGGCCTCTGCCCGCTGCTGGCGGTTACCTCGACTTTCGTGAACGGGCTTGGCCTGGGTATCGCCACCCTGGCTGTGTTGACGGCATCCAATGCGCTGGTCTCGTCAACGCGGCGCTGGATTAGTCGCGAGATACGCATCCCGATCTACGTGCTGATCATTGCCAGTCTCGTCACCTGCACCGAGCTCATATTTAAAGCCTGGTTCCCGGCGCTCGATCGCTCACTCGGCATCTTCATCCCGCTCATCGTGACCAATTGCGCGATCGTCGCGCGCGCCGAGATCTTTGCCTCGCGGAACCCTGTCGGCGCGAGCATCATTGACGGTCTCGTCATGGGAACGGGATTCGCCCTGCTCCTCATGGCGATTGGCGCGTTTCGCGAGTTGGTCGCCATGGGCTGGCTCCTTGCCATCCTCCCGCCCGGCGCCTTCTTCAGTCTTGCGCTTGCGATTGCAGCGAAGAACGCAATCGACCGGCGCCGACGTGAGCGCAAGGGCGACGGACTGCCACGGCGCAGCCGTCTGCTGAACCGCTAGCCAGGATGAACAGAGAGAAACGCACCGCAATTTACAGCACGCTGCGCGCCCGCATGCCCGCGCCGACGACCGAGCTCGAATACGCAGGTCCGTTCGAGTTGCTGATCGCTGTGATTCTCTCGGCACAAGCGACCGACATCAGCGTCAACAAGGCGACGAGCAAACTCTACGCGGTCGCCAACACGCCCGACGCGATACTCGCGCTGGGTGTCGCCGGCCTGAAGCCCTATATCCGCACGATTGGGCTGTTCAACAGCAAGGCCGAAAACATCATCAAGACCTGCCGCATTCTCATCGAGAAACACGGCGGCGAAGTTCCGCGCACTCGCGAAGCACTCGAAGCACTACCCGGGGTGGGCCGCAAGACAGCCAACGTTGTCATGAATACGGCCTTTGGCGAGCCGACCATCGCCGTCGATACGCATATCTTTCGCGTGTCGAATCGCACGGGCCTCGCCAGGGGCAAGACGCCGCTGGAGGTCGAGAAGCGGCTCGTGCGATTGACGCCCGACGAATTCAAAAAGGACGCACACCACTGGCTGATTCTCCACGGACGCTATGTCTGCAAGGCACGCAAACCGCTGTGCGGCGAGTGCCCGATAGTAGAATGGTGCGAGTACACGAAGAAGGAACTGCCATGATTTTCGGTCAGGATCGCGCTGAGCTGCGCAAGATGTATGCCGATGCCTGGCAGAAACGCGCCAAGCAGCGGCCGCTCACGCCGCTCGAAACGCAGATTGCCGACGTCATCGAGATGCATCCGGAGTACCACGGCGAGGTGACCAGCGACGACCTGGATCGCGACTTTACGCCGGACGGCGGCCAGACCAATCCGTTTCTCCACATGGGACTTCATCTCGGCATTCGCGAACAGGTGGCAACCAATCGACCCGCCGGAATCGCCGCGGTGTACCATACCCTTGCAGCGAGCAAGGGCGACGTCCACGTGGCCGAACACGAGATGATCGAGTGCCTGGCCGAGACACTCTGGGAGGCGCAGAGCCAGAACCAGCCACCGAACGAAGATAAATACCTGGAACGTCTGCAGCGACTCTGTAATAAATAATGACCGGCCGAGGTCTGATCAGATAACGCTTCGCGGGGATAACATGAACGACCAGTTACACCGACATACAGCGAGATACCCGGTTCAGGGAGCTGGCCTTGGATTGCGCCGGCCGCTGGCCGACAAGCTCATGGCCAATCCGCCGACCGACGTGGATTTCATGGAAGTCGCGCCGGAGAACTGGATTCACGTTGGTGGCAACCTGGGCAAGAAACTGCGCTTCTTCACCGAGCGCTACCCGTTCGTGATTCATGGCCTGTCACTGTCCATCGGCGCTCCCTCGCCCCTCAACGAGCAGCTGGTCCGGGATATCAAGGACTTCATGGCAGCGCACCAGATTCGCATGTACTCGGAGCACCTGAGCTACTGCGGCGACGACGGCCAGCTCTACGACCTGATGCCGATTCCGTTCACCGAGGAAGCGGTCCATCACGTCGCAGCACGGGTACGTCGCGTGCAGGACATTCTCGAGCAGCGCATGGCGCTGGAGAATGTCAGTTTCTACGCGCCGATCGACACATCGATGAGCGAGCGCGAATTCCTGCTTGCAGTTCTCGAAGAGGCTGACTGCGACCTGATGCTCGATATCAATAATATTGTCGTCAACAGCATCAACCATCGTTACGACGCCAGTGAGTTCCTGAATGCGATGCCGGCGGAGCGTATCCGTTACTTCCACCTTGCCGGTCATTTCGTCCAGGACGAAGACCTGCGTATCGACACTCATGGCTCGCCGGTGGACGCACAGGCCTGGGCGTTGCTCGAGGAAGCCTATACCCGGTTTGGGCCGGTCCCGACATTGCTCGAGCGCGATTTCAATTTCCCGCCGATGGATGAGCTTCTCGACGAGGTTCGCCGCATCAAGCAGCTGCAGATCGAATCCGCGGGGCAGAGAGCGGCCAATGGCTGATTCGCAGGCATTCAAGGACCAGCAGTACGCATTCGCCGCACACATCCGCGACCCGGACAATGTCCCTGCTCCGGAAGGCATCGAACCACGTCGCATGGCAGTCTACCGGGACCTGTTCTTCAATAATCTGTACAACCTTCTGGGGACATTCTTTCCGGTCCTGCGCAAAATTCACAGCGACGCCCAATGGCGCCGCTTTGTCCGCGGCTTCATGCGGCATCACCAGGCGCAGACACCCTATTTTCTGCAGCTCCCGGAGGAATTCCTCGGCTACCTGCAGAACGAGTTTGCAGGCTCGGACGACGACTTCCCGTTCCTGTTGGAGCTCGCGCACTACGAATATGCCGAGCTCGCCCTCTCGGTATCCGAAGAAGAGACCGATCTCACGGGCGTTGATCCGAACGGCGACTTGCTTGCCAATATCCCGGTAAAGTCCGCGCTGGCCTGGTCGTATGCCTACCACTATGCAGTTCATAGAATTTCACCGACCTTGTTGCCCACCGAACCCGAGGACCACCCGGTGTACCTGGCACTTTACCGTGGCGCCGATGGCCGGGTCGGATTTCTCGAATTGAACGCCGTCACTGCCGCATTACTCGACGCTATCGAATTCAATGAAGACCAGCGCACCGGCGAGCAGTTATTGCGTTCGCTCGCTGAGAAAATCGACTACCCCGACGCCGATGCGCTGGTTGCGCATGGTGCGGATGCCCTGCTGGAAATGCGGCAACTGGAAATCATCTCCGGCACGCGCCTGCCAGCCTGAAGGAGTATCGAATGAACGCTTTCAACAAGCTCCAGGACCGTGTTACCGAGCTCCTGGATCCCGCCGGCGCATGGCTTGCCTTGGTTCCGATTCGCCTGCTCATGGCCTGGGAATTCGGCAAGGCCGGCACAATGAAACTGAGCGGCCAGAACTGGTTCGCCAATGTGCAGGATAATTTCCCCTTTCCCTTCAACGTCATTCCGGTCGAGATCAGCTGGTTCCTGGCCACGTGGGCCGAAATCCTCGGCGCCGCGGGACTGTTGCTGGGACTGTTCACGCGATTCTGGGCCTTCAGCCTGATCATCCTGACGATCGTGGCGATTCTCGGGGTGCACTGGCCCGACGACTGGAACAGTCTCGCCGAACTCTGGAGAGGCTATGCGATTACGGACAAGGGCTTCGGCAACTACCGTGTCCCGTTGTTGTTCATCGCGATGTTGTTCCCGCTGCTGTTTGCGGGCGCCGGGAAACTTAGCCTCGATCACGTCCTGGGCAACAAATTCGGCAGCCGTTAATAAATAAACCCGGAAACCGTTTGCAGGAAATCATAGACTAGCGACATGAATCCAGGCGCTCACCTAAAGCGCGACATCAAATCCTTTGGTGCCGCGTTCCTGGTGCTGAACTCCGTCATCGGGGCCGGTATCTTCGCGCTGCCGGGAAAAGTCGCCGTCAATGCCGGATTCTTCAGCCCATGGCTGTTTCTCGCCGTCGGTGTCCTGTTTCTGTCCGTCGTGCTGACGTTTGCCGAACTCGCCAGTTACTATGACAAGACAGGCGGTCCGGTCCTGTATGCGGGCGACGCATTCGGCCCGCTTGTCGGCTTCAGCACTGGCTGGTTGATTTTCCTGGCCCGCATGACGGCATTTGCGGCGAACGCCAACGTCATGGCGATGTACCTTGCCTCCCTGTCGGACGTATTCGCGAGTGATAGCGCGCGCTTCGCGGTCATCTTTATCGTTACCGCGGGACTGACCTGGGCCAACGTCCTCGGCGTCAAGGATGGCGTACGGACCATGGGCGTTCTTACTGTCTTAAAAATAGTGCCGCTGGTGTTGCTCGTGCTACTCGGACTGCAGCATGTCACCGGGGAGACGCTCATCCCGGGAGGCAACTTCCACGTCGCTGATCTCGGCTCGACGACCCTGCTGCTTATCTATGCCTTTGTCGGCTTCGAGACCATCGGTGTGACTGCCGGCGAAACCAGCAAGCCGAAGCGCACCTTGCCGCTCGTGCTCGTCCGCACCGTCATCGGCACCGGCGTGCTGTATTTCCTGATCGTACTTGTCTTTATCGCCGTGATCCCCGGCGAAAGCTACGCGGATGCAACCCTCGTCGACGTTGGCCGCGCGCTGGCCGGGCCAGCCGGCGCCGTGATCATCACGCTCACGGCCGTGTTCTCCATCGGCGGCAACCTGGCCGGATCCATGCTGGCAGCCCCACGTCTGATCTACTCACTTGCCGAAAATCGCCTTTTGCCTCAATGGTTTGCACATATAAGCGAGAAATATTCTACGCCGGATCGGTCGATCCTCGTGATGGGTGCAATGGCCCTCGTCCTGGGCCTGTCGAGTAACTTCGTGGACCTCGCCATCGGCAGCTCGGTTGTGCGGCTGCTCGGCTACATTATCTGTATCGCCGCCTTGCCCGTCATTCGCAACAACGCAACGCCGGAGGCACGCGAGCAATCCTGGCGACTCCCAGGCGGCTATGCGATACCCGTTGTTGCCCTTGGCGTCTGTGTATGGCTCGTTGCACAATCCAAGGGAGAGGACTGGATAAAGGTGTCGATCCTGCTCGCGATCGGCATGGCTCTTTACCTGGTGGAGAAATGGTACTACGCGCGACGACAACACTGACGACGCATCGCTGGTCGCGCCTGCTGGCGCTTGCGCTTCTTCTTTTGGGTTGCGGGACAAGCCAGGCCGAGCAGACGCTCGAGAGTCGCGAATGGCGCCAGGTCCGCAGCGAGAACTTTCAGATCAATGGCGTTCTGAGCGAAGCGCGCACGACAGAACTGCTGCGACACCTCGAGATCATGCGGTCCTCGCTGGGCGACGCCTCCGCACCGGCGTCCGGTTCTGACGCGCGTACCGTTATCCTCGCTGTCGACAATCACGACGACTACGTCGCGATCGGCGCGCCCGCCTATACCGCAGGCTTCTTCTTTTCGGACCTGCGTGAAAATGCCATTCTGATTGAAGACAGCGACAAGGCATCGGGGATTCAGGTGATCCTGCACGAATATGCCCACTTCCTGAACAAACAGAGCAGCCGGATTCGCTATCCGCGCTGGTACGAAGAGGGCAATGCCGAATACCTGTCGCACTCGCGGCTCCGTGAGCAGGCCTTCGAGTTCGGCCTGGCCCCCGGGCAATACCTCGCGACGCTCAGTTTTTCGGCCTGGTTACCGCTGCGGCAAACCCTGGCACTCACCGACGTATCCACGCTCGACGAGGACGAAGGCGCCCTGTTCTACGCGCAGTCCTGGTTGCTCGTTCACTACCTGCGCAGCCTGCCCGATGCCGATCAGGCTATGCCGGGCATGCTCCAGGACTACGCTCGCCTGGTCTCGGCGGGCACATCGACGATCCCGGCATTTGAGCAAGCCTTTGGTATGGATGTCGACGCTCTCGAAGACATGCTGCTCAAATACTTTCTCGAAAGAGAATTCATCAGCCGCAGCGTAGCCGCAAATACGGCGATGCCAGGCTTCGTGACGCGCACTCGGGCTTTGAGCCAGGCCGAAGCGCAGTTGGCGCTGGCACAGATGGCTTTGAGGTTTGAGAACATTGCCGGCGCCGAACTCTGGTTTAACGCAGTACTGGCCGATAACGACCTGCGGGCGCATGGCGAAGCAGGCCTCGGGCGGGTGCTGGGATACCGCGGTGATGTTGACGGTGCCAACGAGCACTTCGATACGGCCATCAAACTGATGGCGTGGGACTTCGATATCTGGATGGATTACGCCCAGTATTGGGCACAGCGGATTTCAACGGCCTACGATGCAAAGTCGAGAGAACGATATGCGTCTCGATTGATCGAGTCGCTCGAGAGCGCATTAACTATCTCGGACGCCACCCCCGAACTCAATTCGCTCATGGGTTTCGCCTACCTCGCCAAGGGCAGAGACGTGCCGGGTGCGATCGACTATCTCGAGGCTGCAGCAAACGCAGCACCACACGACCAGGCAAGCCGGCTGTTGCTGGCGAACGCTTACCTGTATGTAGCGAGATACGCCGACGCCATTGATGTCGCCGAATCCGTGTTGCTATTTGAGCATCAGCCAAACGACATAACCGATGCTGCGCACGATGTGATCACCGAGGCCCGGCGAAAACGCTTGCGATAATCAGCGCTTGCGCTTCTTCGGCAGGTAAAGATCGGTCAACGTCCCCTCGAACGCCTCCGCCGAGAACGCGATGGTCTCCGACAGCGTCGGGTGCGGGTGAATGGTCAGGCTGATATCCGTCGCATCGGCACCCATTTCAATCGCAAGGCCGATCTCAGCGATGAGATCGCCGGCACCGGGTCCGACAATAGCGCCACCCAGAACGCGGTCCGTCTTCGGATCGAACAACAACTTGGTAAATCCTTCAGCGCGACCCAGTGACAACGCTCGCCCACTGGCTGCCCAGGGAAACTGCGCTTTCTCGTAGTCGATGCCCTGCTCTTTCGCCTCGAGTTCAGTCAGGCCAATCCAGGCCACTTCGGGATCGGTGTATGCAACCGATGGAATCGTCCGCGCATCGAAGTAGCTCTTCTCGCCAGATGCCACCTCGGCGGCGACCTTCGCTTCGTGGGTCGCTTTGTGCGCCAGCATGGGGCCACCGGCCAGGTCGCCAATCGCAAAAATATGCGGCACGTTGGTGCGCATCTGCTTGTCTACTTCGATAATACCGCGCTCATCGACATTGACTCCCGCCTTGCCGGCATCGAGTTTGTCCCCGTTCGCACGGCGGCCGATGGCGACGAGAACACGATCGTAAACGCCAACAGACGGCGCCTTGTCTCCTTCAAACTTGACCTCGATGCCCGGCACCGTGGCACGCATTCCCGTTACCCTGGTCTTGACCATGATCGCTTCGTAGCGATCCTGAACAACCTTTGTAAACGGACGCAGCAGGTCCTTGTCAGTACCCGGCATCAGTTGATCCATGAGTTCGACGACGCTGACCTCGGTACCCAGCGCATTGTAGACGCAGGCCATCTCCAGACCGATGATCCCGCCGCCAACAACGAGCAGCCGCTTTGGAATCGGCGCAATCTCGAGGGCGCCTGTCGAATCGACGATGCGTGGATCGTCGGGCAGGTTCGGCAGCATCACGGGCTCAGAACCGGCCGCAATAATGCACTGCTCGAAGTCGACGGTTTCGCCATTATCGAGACGCAGGCGATTCGCGGCCTCAAACTTCGCGACGCCGGTTAGAACTCTCACCTTGCGTTGCTTGGCCATCGTCGACAGGCCACCGGTCAACTTGCCGATAACCTCGTTCTTCCAGTCACGCAGTTTCTCAGCATCGATCTTCGGCTTGCCGAACACTACACCGTGTGCAGCCATGGCTTCGGCGTCATCGATGACCTTTGCTGCATGCAGCAAGGCTTTCGAAGGAATGCAGCCAACATTCAGGCAGACACCACCCAGTACCGGCCAGCGCTCGATCAATACAACGTCCATGCCGAGGTCGGCAGCACGGAATGCCGCGGTATAACCACCGGGTCCTGCCCCGATCACCACGAGTTGTGCACGGTGCGTGGCATCGCCGGTCGGCCGCGTTGCCGCGATGATCTCCGGCGCGGACATCTTGCTGAGTTTCCTCGTTCGTTTCGACGGGGACGTCATCGGCGGCCTCATCGGCAACCGGCTCAATCGTTGCGAAGGCGTCACCTGTCGACACGCGATCACCGACCTTCACATCGATACTCACAATCTTGCCGGCCCGTTCAGCCGGGATATCCATCGACGCCTTGTCGGTCTCGAGCGTGATCAACGACTCCTCGACAGCGACCACATCGCCCGGCGACACCAGCACCTCGATCACTTCGACGGCTGCAAAATCGCCAAGGTCCGGAATCTTGAGTTGCACGGTCACTAGGGTATCGCCCGCAGTAGTGAATCAACGTCGCCCAGCATCTGACTCAGGAACGTGGTGAAACGCACAGCCTGAGCGCCGTCGATAACGCGATGATCGTAGGAGAACGACAAGGGCAACATCAGGCGTGGCTCGAATTCCGAACCATTCCAGACCGGTTGCATCGAGGATCGCGACACGCCGAGGATAGCGACTTCCGGCGCGTTTACGATCGGGGTGAATGCCGTGCCGCCGATACCGCCAAGACTCGAAATCGTGAAACAGGCACCCTGCAGCTGGTCGGCCTTGAGCTTGCCGTCACGAGCGAGGGCCGACAGCTCACCGAGTTCCTGGGCTATCTCGTACACGTCTTTCTTGTCGGCATCCCGAATCACAGGAACCATCAATCCCTGGTCCGTATCCGCCGCGAACCCGAGGTGCACGTATTTCTTGTAGACGAGACTGTCACCGTCTTCCGACAGCGACGAGTTGACCTTCGGGAACTCTTGCAGCGCCGCGACACAGGCTTTCATGATGAAAGCGAGCGGCGTCAGCCCGATACCCCGCTCTTTTGCAGGCCCCTTGAGTTCCTGGCGTCTTTCTTCAAGCACGGTGATATCGGCCAGATCGTGCTGCGTGACATGCGGCAGATTGATCCAGCTGGCCTGCAATCGAGGTCCGGATATCTTCTGTATCCGCGTTAGTGGCTGCACATCGATCTCGCCGAACTTCGCAAAATCGACGACCGGTGTCTTCGGCAACGAGGCACCCGCTGGCGCAGCCGTCTGCCCGGTGAGGATCGCTTTGACAAAGGCCTTGACGTCATCGTGCAGGATGCGGCTCTTGAGCCCCGATCCCTTGACCTGGACGAGATTGACACCCAGCTCCCGCGCCAGCTTGCGCACTGAGGGGCTTGCGTGGGCCTTGGAAAAGCCCGCTTCGTCGATCTTCACCGGTGGTGCTGCCGGTTCGCGGCCTGTGGCCGCTACGGCGGTCATGCGTGCGGGTTCGCTAGCGGTGGCCGCTTTTGCGGTCGAAGGTGCGGGTTCGCTGCCGGTGGCCGCTGCTGCCGCTGCGAGGGCGTCGATCAGGGCGATCGATGTGCCTTCCGACACTTTGTCGCCGACCTTCACAAAAACCGAGTCGATCGTGCCTGCCACCACCGCGGGCACATCCATCGCGGCCTTGTCCGTCTCGAGCGTTACCAGGGGATCTTCAACCTCCACGCTGGAGCCCGGAGCAATGTGAACCTCGATGACCTCGACATCCGAAAAATCACCGAGATCGGGCACGACCAGTGTCTGTTTACCACCCGACCTGGCTGTGCCATCCGCCGGTGTCGCCAGGACGGTCGTGTCACCCGTCGGCTGTGCCGCCATGGCCGGGGTGATCACGACCGTATCGCTCACCTCCATCGTGAGCTGGCCGATTACGTCTCCGGACGATATCGTGTCACCAACGCTCAGCGTCAGCTTTTCAATCACGCCATTTTCAGGCGCCGGGATATCCATCGACGCCTTATCGGTCTCCACGGTCACGAGCCCGTCTTCACGCTCAACGCTGTCGCCTGCCCCAACCAGAACCTCGATGACTTCGACGTTCTCAAAATCGCCGAGGTCCGGGACCACTATGTCGATTGTTTTCGCCATGTGCGGTCCTCCGGCTACAAGGTCACCGGATCGGGACGATCCGGATCGATGCCATATTTCTTGATCGCCGCGGTGACCGTCTTCTTGTCGAGCGCACCGTCTTCCACGAGAGCAGTCAATGCGGTAACGGCAATGAAGCGGCGGTCTACCTCGAAGTGCTCGCGCAGAGCTCTGCGCGCGTCACTGCGACCGTAGCCGTCGGTACCCAGCGAATAGAATCTGCCGGGCACCCAACGCTGAATCTGGTCGGCAACGATCTTCATATAGTCGGTTGCGGCAATGTAAGGGCCAGGCCGGTTGCCAAAACACTTCTCAACGTACGACAAGCGTTGCGGCTCGTCCGGGTGCAAGTGATTCCAGCGCTCGATTTCGAGCGCGTCGCGGCGCAATTCGTTGAAGCTGGTTACCGACCACACGTCGGCAGGGATGCCGAAGTCATCCATCAATAGTTCAGCGGCAGCGATGACTTCACGAAGAATCGTGCCCGAACCCATGAGCTGCACACGTATCTTGCCCGGGCTCTGGTTTACGTCCAGCAGGTACATGCCCCGCAGGATTCCGTCCTCGACGCCTGCCGGCATCGGCGGGTGCGCATAATTCTCGTTCATGCAGGTGATGTAGTAGAAGACATCTTCCTGCTCACCGATCATCCGGCGCAGGCCGTCCTGCACGATTACTGCAAGTTCGTAGGCGTACGTTGGATCGTAGGAACGGCAATTCGGTACGGTCGACGCCGTAACGAGACTGTGGCCGTCCTGGTGCTGCAACCCCTCGCCCGCCAATGTCGTGCGCCCCGCGGTGCCACCGATCAGGAAGCCACGCGACTGCATATCGCCGCCCGCCCAGATGAAGTCGCCGACTCGCTGGAACCCGAACATCGAATAATAGATGTAGAACGGCACCATCGGCACGTCATGATTCGAGTAGGACGTGCCGGCAGCGATCCACGAGCACAAAGCGCCGCCTTCGTTGATACCCTCTTCGAGTATCTGGCCGCTCTTGTCCTCTCGGTAGTACATGAGTTCGCCAGAGTCCTGCGGCTCATAAAGCTGGCCCTTGGACGAGTAAATACCCACCTGGCGGAACATGCCCTCCATGCCGAAGGTGCGTGCCTCGTCCGGGACAATGGGAACGATGTGCTTGCCGATCTGCTTGTCACGCGTCAGCGCCGTCAGCATGCGCACGAAAGCCATCGTCGTCGATGCTTCGCGTTCACCCGTGCCATCAAGCTGTGTCTTGAACGTCTCAAGAGGCGGCACCGGCAGGGCTTTCGATTTCGCACGGCGGCGCGGCAGGAACCCGCCCAGCGCGTTCCGGCGTTCCATCAGGTATTCAAACTCGGCGCTGTGCGGATCCGGCTTGCAGTAGGGAACGGTGTCGCCGATCTGGTCGTCCGTAACCGGGATATTGAATCGATCACGGAAGGCCTTGATCTCCTCGAGATCCATCTTTTTCTGCTGGTGCGCCGTGTTCTGGCCCTCACCGGCGGAACCCATGCCGAATCCCTTGACCGTCTTTGCAAGAATGACCGTCGGGCCACCTTTGTGATTCCGCGCCGCGTCATAGGCCGCGTAGACCTTGCGCGGATCGTGGCCACCACGGTTCAGGCGCCAGATTTCATCGTCCGACATGTTCGCGACCAATTCGGCTGTTTCCGGGTACTTGCCGAAGAACGTGTCGCGAACGTATTTGCCGTTCATCGATTTGATTTTCTGGTACTCGCCATCGACGGTCTCTTCCATGACCCGGCGGAGCTTGCCCGATTGGTCGGTCGCGAGGAGCCGGTCCCATTTCGATCCCCAAATGACCTTGACGACGTTCCAGCCGGCGCCACCGAAAGCGGCTTCGAGTTCCTGGATGATCTTCCCGTTGCCACGCACGGGACCGTCGAGACGCTGCAAATTACAATTGACGACGAACACGAGATTGTCGAGACCTTCGCGCACCGGCATCGTGATTGCGCCCATCGATTCGGGCTCGTCCATCTCCCCGTCGCCGCAGAACGCCCAGACCTTGCGGTCATTGGGCTCGATCAACCCGCGGTGTTCCATGTAACGCATGAAGCGTGCCTGGTAGATCGCCATCATTGGGCCGAGGCCCATGGATACTGTCGGGAACTGCCAGAAATCCGGCATCAGCCACGGATGCGGATACGAGGACAGTCCACCGCCGCCTGCCTCCTGGCGGAAACGGTTCAGGTCGGCTTCGCCCAGGCGGCCCTCAAGAAAGGCGCGTGCGTAGATACCCGGTGACGAGTGTCCCTGGATGAACACCATGTCACCCTCGTGCTCCGCCGTCGCACCTCGCCAGAAGTGGTTAAAGCCGACTTCGTAGAGCGTGGCTGACGAGGCGTAGCTGGAAATGTGGCCGCCGTACTCGGTGCTGATGCGATTCGCATTGACGACCATCGCCATCGCGTTCCAGCGTAAATAGGCTTCGATGCGGCGCTCCAGCGAACGGTCGCCCGGGTACGCGGGCTGGCGTGCCTTGCCGATGGTGTTCAGATACGCCGTATTCGGGCTGTACGGCAGGTACGCGCCGGAGCGACGGGCGAAATCGATCATCTGGTTCAGCAGGAAATGAGCCCGTTCCGGACCATGCTGTGAGAGGACGGAATCTATGGACTCCAGCCACTCGTTGGTCTCAGTCGGGTCAATGTCGTCGAAGGGATTGAAACTGCTCATATTTTGTCCGCCCGGCCTTGGTCCAGGTTGCGCTGCACTGTGCGTGAATTACCTGATGCGTCCTGCTAGGATGCCCGCATTCTTGCACGAGCTGATCGGGTCGCATATGGGGGCGACATATTCGGTGTTTGTGCTGCAAGGGTCAAGCTTCCCAGGGAGACGAAACACCGATGCAAAACCTGCTACCCGACACTCGCGATGTCCGCGTTACTCAAAAAACTGGCCGTGTCGACGCCAGGACGCTGGAGACCGTCGATCAGTTACTTTTGATACTACCGGCCAGGCCGACCAAGGCTGATTTCGGAATGCTCCCGCAGGGCGCAAAAATGCAGGCTGTATTTCAAAAGCATGCGGGTGACGGGACACCGGCATTCACAACGCGACTGCCCAACAAGAAGCAGACTCTGGTTGTTGGCGGCACGATCGACGCAGAAAGCAGCACGTTTGAGCAACTTACGCTTGGCCGCAAGCTCGTCGGCGCGACGACGGCACAAAAAGCCGGCAGCCTCGGGATCTGCGCCGTCGGCTTCAGCCAGGATAAGGAAGTGGCACTCGTCAACAACGTGCTCGCCGCCGCGCTTGCCGGGGCATTCAACATGCCTGCCTACAAATCGAGGCCAGAACCGGAGAAAATCAAGAGCATCCGGCTGCTCGGCCTCGCCGACGAAATTGACACGAAGCGCACTGAAGCCGAAGCGAAAGGCAACAATCTTGCGCGCTGGCTGACGGCACAGCCGCCCAACTTCCTGGACGCCGTGGGGTATGCCAGGCTCGCAAAGAGCCTGGCCGGGAAACACGGTTGGCAATACAAGCGATTTAACACCAGGGAACTCGAGAAACTCGGCTGCGGCGCTTTCCTGGCCGTCGCACAGGGCAATGACAATGACAGTGCCAGCATTGTGCGCCTGCGCTACCGTCCGGCTGCGAGTACAGCAACCGCCGACCTGTCCCTCGTCGGCAAGGGCATCATTTTCGACACCGGCGGCACCAACCTGAAGCCCTTTGAACTCATGCTCGACATGCACGGCGACATGCAGGGAAGCGCTGTCGCCCTTGGTACATTCCTTGCGATCAGTACGCTGCAGCTCCCGCTTGCTGTCGATTGCTGGCTGGCGATCACCGAGAACCGCACCGGCCCGAATGCCTACAAGTCGCAGGACGTTGTTACCGCCGCCAATGGCAAGACGATCCAGACAGTGCACACCGACGCGGAAGGCCGCATGGCACTGGCCGATGCGCTCGTACTTGCAAGCCGCGAAAAGCCCGGCATTATTTTTGACTACGCCACATTGACTGGCAGCTGTATCCGCGCGCTAACGACGCGTTACTCAGGCGTGTTCTCCAATCGCAGCAGGCTTCACCCGGCGCTCAAGCGCGTGGGCCGTACGAGCGGCGAACGCGTGTGGCCGTTCCCGATTGGCAAGGAATTCCTCGACGACCTCAAGAGTGACACGGCCGATTTTCTGCAGTGTTCGCCGAAAGGCAATGGCGACCATATCCTCGCCGCGAGCTTCCTGGCTGAGTTCATCGAGAACGATGTGCCCTGGGTACACCTGGATCTCGGCGCTGGCCAGAAGGAAGGTGGTCTCGCCCACGTGGCGACGAAGTTCACGGGTTTCGGCGTCCGCTATACATTGGGCGCTATCCTCGACGAGAATCTGTTCAAGGCTGAACGATAAGTGACCGATGAAATCAGAATGGCAGACCGTTTTCGCGGTTTCCTGCCAGTCGTTGTGGACGTCGAGACGGGTGGTTTCAACTGCAAGACTGACGCGCTGCTCGAAATTGCCGCTGTATTGATTGAAGTTGATGGCGACGGGTTTCTGCGGCGCGACGAGACCCTGCGCTACCACGTCAAACCGTTTCTCGGCGCCAACATGGACGACGCGTCACTGGCCGTGAATGGCATTGACCCGCACCATCCACTGCGGCCTGCGATCGATGAACGCGACGCGTTGCAGCGCATATTTCGCGAGGTGCGCCTGGCAGTTCGGGATAGCCGGTGTTCACGTGCGGTCCTGGTCGGTCACAACGCACACTTCGACCTGGGCTTCCTCAACGCGGCGATTGAACGCTCAACCATCAAGCGCAATCCGTTCCACCCGTTTACCTGCTTCGATACGGCAACGCTATGCGGCGTCGCGTACGGACAGACCGTACTGGCAAGAGCCTGTATCGCTGCCGGCCTGGGCTGGGACGAAACGCAGGCGCACTCGGCGTCCTACGACGCCGAGATGACCGCCGATCTGTTCTGTGATGTTGTGAATCGTTATCGCGATATCTTCGAGATATCGCGGGAAAACGCGCCGCCACAGCCGTAGGAGCGGCCGATGACCGCTGCTACTCGGCTTCGAGCAGCGCTTTGAGTTCGCCGGAGTTGTACATCTCAACGACAATGTCGCATCCGCCGATAAGCTCGCCTTTAACATAGAGCTGCGGGAATGTCGGCCAGTTGGAGTACTCTTTCAGGCCCTCACGAATCTCGGGGTCCTCGAAGATATTCACAAACGCGTACGGCTTGCCAATCGCATTCAGCGCGGCAACCGTCTGGCCCGAAAATCCGCATTGCGGGAAATCGGGCGACCCTTTCATGTACAGCAGCACATCGTGTGACGCGAGCTGCTCTTCAATACGTTCTTTGACACTCATTGAGTTTCGTCCTCGATAATAATCTGGTTGGTAACGGCTACGACGCCGTTGGAATTCCTGGCCAGGCGAACCGCCTGTTCCCGAGCCGCAAGGCTCCCCACTGAGCCGGACAGCCTGACCGTACCTTTATAGGTACGAACGCCGATATTAAAACCTCTAAGCAGCGAATCCGCGGCAAATTCCGTCCTGATCGCGGCAGTAATCGCATTGTCCGCCGCGACGATACTGGCCGAACGATCGCTGTTTCCCTGCGCATAGCCGCCCGACGAGCCACCAATGGCGAGGGCACTACAGCCTGCCAGGACCAAGGTCATCGCCAAAACAAATCCGATCCGCATTCCTACTCTCCGTGCGAAGCGGCGATTGTACCGACATTTTTCGCCTTTCGTGAATGCAATCTCTATAATAGCCGCAGCCTGGTGGGGGCTAGATTCCCGATAACCATCCGGAAACTATCAAGAAATCACACAACCCGGAGAAATAAATAATGAATCCTCTTAAGAGCATTGGCGGCACGATCATCGCTGGCGTCGTTCTCGCCGTCATCATCATGTTTGCCACGAAAGGCAACCACATGGTGGCTGGCATGAGCGCACAATCGATCACGATCTGGCTGCATGTATTGTCTGGCATTACCTGGATCGGCCTCTTGTACTACTTCAACTTCGTACAAGTCCCTGCCCTCGGCGAGGCTGCCGGTGACGAAGGCGGTCCGGGTGGAGCCGGTATAACCAAGTATGTCGCTCCACGCGCACTTGCCTGGTTCCGCTGGGGCGCGTTGGCCACGTGGCTGACCGGCGCGGCGTTCCTTTTCCACAAAGGGCAACTGCACAACGCGTTCATGCTCGGACTGAACACGGACCCGGTTAACCAGTACGCAATGACGATCGGCGTCGGCGCCTGGCTCGGCACGATCATGTTGTTCAATGTCTGGGTCCTGATCTGGCCAAACCAGAAGAAGGTGCTGGGCATGGTCGAAGCAACCGCAGAACAGGTGGCGAAAGCGAAGAATACGGCGTTCCTTGCTTCGCGATCCAACACGCTGATGTCCATCCCGATGGTCATGAGCATGGTCGGCGCCGGCCACGGCTGGGCCATCTAAGAACACTTGCTTTCCGACCAGACCAAAGCTTCTATCGGCCCCGGCGTCGCGGCAGCATTAGCCGAAGACGTCGGGGCCGGTGACCTTACGGCGTCCCTCGTGGACGCCGACACCCTCGTTGGCGCGCAGATCCTCGCCCGCGAGTCGCTGGTTGTCTGCGGCGAGGACTGGGTTAACGAGGTCTTTCGGCAGCTCGATGCCAGTGTCATCATCGACTGGTACATCGGCGATGGCGGCCGTGCGGAAGCCGGCGATATCATCTGCAAGCTTGTCGGCCCCGCCCGTACCTTGCTGACAGGCGAGCGAACCGCCCTGAATTTTCTGCAGACCCTGTCATCCACCGCTACGACGACTGCAGCGTACGTGCGGGCTGTCGAGGGCACCAAAGCCAGGGTACTTGATACGCGCAAGACGATTCCCGGATTGCGCCTCGCACAAAAGTACGCGGTGACCTGCGGTGGCGGAATGAATCACCGCACGGGTTTATTTGATGCGATCCTGATCAAGGAAAACCACATCAAGTCGGCAGGCAGCATTACCGCCGCTTTACGGGCCGCCGCAAAGCTCGCGGCAGACGTCCTGATCGAAGTTGAGGTGGAAAACCAGGAAGAACTGATTGAAGCGCTGAGCGCAGGTGCGCCACGCATACTGCTGGACAATTTCACGATTGACGAGCTGGAGAAAGCGGTGGCGACGAACCGCGATTACGGCTATGTCGCTGCCGAGCTCGAGGCTTCGGGCAACGTAACGCTTGAGACCATTCGCGAGATTGCCGAAACAGGCGTGGACTACATATCGACGGGGGCGCTGACGAAAAACGTCCAGGCGGCTGACCTGTCGATGCTATTCAGGATCGATTGATCGCGGCCAATGGCCGCTCCTGCTACGCGACCGCGCGCGTGACGCGTTTTGGCTCCGACACACCGTAGCCCTGTGCGTAGTCGATTCCCATGCCGCGCAACATCGTGATGATCTCTTCGTTTTCCGCGAACTCGGCAATGGTCTGCTTGCCGGTCAGGTGACCGATCTCATTGATTGACCGAACCATCTCGCGATCGATGGGATCATGCAGGATTTCCTTGACGAACGAGCCGTCAATCTTGAGGAAATCGACCGGGAAGTGTTTCAGGTAACCGAACGACGAAAGACCCGTGCCGAAGTCATCCAGTGCAAACTTGCAGCCGAGCTCTTTGAGCGCGTTGATGAAACGGTTCGCCTGCGAATAACTCGCGATCGCGGCGGTCTCCGTAATCTCAAAACAGATTTTGGTCGCGTCGATGCCGCTCATCTGGAACTGGTCGATGACGAAAGGCAGGAATTTCTCGTCACTGAAACTCTGTCCCGACAGGTTGATTGAACACAGGGCAAGGCGTTCGCGTTCGTCGGCTTCGGACACCAGCCAGCGAAACGCGCTGCGTATCACCCAGCGATCGATACTCGGTGTTATGCCGTAACGCTCCGCCGCCTCGATGAACAAACCCGGCGAAATAATGCCACCGTTCTCGTCGCGCATGCGCAACAGGATTTCGTAATGCGCGCCCTCTTCCTCTGCCTGCAATGGCAGGATAGTCTGGCGGAATAACTCGAAGCGGTTCTCCTCCAGGGCATTGTTGATCCGCGCTGCCCATTGCATCTCGCGACGGCGACGCATCAGGTCGATGTCGTTTTCCTGGAAGCTGTGAATGCGATTGCGGCCGGCCTCTTTCGCCGCGGCACAAGCGCTGTCTGCCGCCGTCAAGAGCGCAGCAACATCCTCGTTGTCTGCTGTGATCGGTACGACACCGATGCTCACTCCAAGACGGAACGTCCGCTCTTCCCACACGAACTTGTACTCGCCGATAGCAACGCGCAGTGTCTCGGCCGTGTTCATGGCCTCGTCGAGACTGCAACTCTCGAGGAGCACACCGAATTCGTCGCCACCGAGGCGGGCCAGCGTGTCACGCCAGCGAATCTTGGATTTCAACAACGTGCCCAACTGGCCGAGCAATGCGTCGCCAGCGCTGTGGCCGCAGGAATCATTAACGATCTTGAACTGATCGAGATCGAGATACAGCAGCGCGTACGACGTTTCGCGGGCTTTAGCGCTCTTCAGAGCCCGCTCGACGCGATTCTCAAATTCGGCGCGGTTAACGAGTCCTGTGAGGATGTCGTGGCTCGCGTGATAACTGAGACGTCGGTTGAGATCTCGCGACTCGGAGACGTCATGAAACACGAGTACGCCGCCCGTAACGGCGCCTGTGCCGTCGCGAATCGGGGATGCCGTGCTTTCAATGTAGAGTTCGTTGCCGTCGCGACGAATCAGCAGCGTCGGGCGTACGGACTTGATCGCGCGATCGCGGCGAATCGAGACGGCCAGGGGATTCTCCAGCGGCTCGCAGGTTTCTTCATGAAAGCCGCGGAATATTTCATCGATGGGGCGACCGCTCGCATCGTCGACCTTCCATCCGGTCAACTCCTCAGCGACCGGGTTCACGTATTCCACGTTGCAGCGAGCATCCGTCGTGATGACGCCGTCTCCGATCGACTGCAAGGTAATCTGGGCGCTTTCCTTTTCGCGGAATAGTGCGTCTTCGTAAAGTTTGCGCTCGGTGATGTCGACCTCAACACCGAGCAAACGCAACAAACGGCCGTTAGCGTCGAGAATGCCTTTCGCGCGACTCTTCATCCAGCGCCAGTCGCCGCTCTGGTGTTTCATGCGGTGCACGGATTCGAAAAACGGAATCTTGCCCTCGAGATGCTCTCGCATGCGTGATTGGACACGAGCGATGTCGTCAGGATGCACGAGGTTGTACCAATCGAGCTTTACATTGTCACCATCGGGGTCGTAACCGAGCATCGTCTTCCAGCGACGCGAGAGATTGATGCGTTTGGTATTCCCGTCGAAGTCCCAGATACCGTCATTCGCCGTCATCGCCACCAGCGAATTGCGCTCCTGGAGTTCGGCAAGAATTTCCTTGTCGCGCACCCGCTCGAGTCCAACCGCAAGGGAGGAGCCAAACAGTTTC
The DNA here is from genome assembly GCA_963698415.1 of uncultured Gammaproteobacteria bacterium. Lineage (GTDB taxonomy): Bacteria > Pseudomonadota > Gammaproteobacteria > Steroidobacterales > Woeseiaceae > UBA1847. The sequence goes on from CAVOQS010000001.1 coordinate 148,474, forward strand.
ATGAGCAGGTGCAGGTTTGCGTCCCAGGTATCGACTGCACGTTCGTCCGCGATGCCCAGAAAGCCGGCGATTTCGTCGTGCACTGAGAACCCGATAATCAGCGCGGCACCAATATGCAATTCGTTCAGGCGTTCGAGATCGTCGCTCGCGGCCTTGGGGCCGCTCATCGTATCGGCAACCTCGATAACGCGGAGATGGCCGAGGCGATTCTTCAGCCAGGGCCAGTCATCGAGCTTCTCATTGACCAGCATGCCCGGGCTGCACTGGGCAAAACCGGTGCCCGAGGCGAAAACGGTATCGATCGACCGGCCATCCTCACCGATCATCGCAATGAACGCGGCATCGGCGCCCGTCGCATCAGGCAATTCGTCAACAATGGACTGCAACTGTTCGTCGCAACGGTTCGGATCGAGATTCTGGATGGCGACCGCGATCTTGGTCTGCATCGCATCGACAGCACCGCGGGTTCGCTCGCCGGCACGTGGTTTGCGGTGACGGATTCCCGTAGCGGTACCTGTGTCGGAGGGATTTGTCATTACGGGAAAACATTTTGACATGATGAGATAGGAATACAAGCTAAGTCGCTGTATTTTTTTACATTCTGGGTCGAATGCTGAATCTGTTCAAGCGTATTTTGCCCGTCTGCGTCAACCAATCCGCGGGCGCATCGTTATCTCCCAATAACCGACACGAACGTGCACAAGGAGATTGCCATGAAACTCGCGTCCCACGGACTGCTGTTAGCAGTGACCCTGATGTTTGCCGCCTGTGGCGGCGGTAGCGGCACCACCGATATACCCGGTTCCGCAACGACCGCCGCCTGTAACCCCGATGACTCCAGTACCTACGCCGAATGCGGCACGGTGCTGGTTGCCCTGACCGACGCGGACGGGGACTTCCTCAACTACACCGTTGATGTGCTCTCACTGGAACTTGAAACCGCAAACGGGCGCATCGTCGAGACGTTACCGCGTGCGACGCGCATCAATTTCACCGACTACGTCGACCTGACCGAACTCGTGACCGCCGCGGCAATCCCGCCTGCGGTTTACGTTGCCGGGACGATTCGTCTCGACTATTCGAATGCCGAAGTCTTTGTCGAAGCGGGAGAGGAATCCAAAGAAGCTGTCGTCAAGGACATGGACGGCAACGTCCTGATGCAGACTGAGCTCAAGATTCACCTGTCGAACAGGGACCGGCTGGTGGTCAACAGGGGACGCGCCGCTCTCTTGCAGCTCGACTTCGATCTCGCTGCCTCGCACGAAGTGGACATCACTCCGACACCCGCGGAGGCCGTCTCGGAACAATTCATCATTGCCGAGGTTTCACCAGTCGATGAGAAAGACGTCCGCGTGCGTGGACCGCTTGTCGCTGTCAGCGAAGATGACATGACGTACACGATCGCGATTCGCCCCTTCCACGACCGGGATGGCGATTTCGGCCGCGTGCGGGTACACGTAACAAACGAGACCGAATTTGAAGTCAACGAAGAGATGTTTACGGGTGTCGACGGGCTTCGTGCGCTCAGCGCAGCGGGTCCGGGAACTCCAACGGTCGCGGCCGGCACGCTGAATGTCGCCAACCATGAATTCGTGGCCAGCATCGTGCTCGCCGGTTCCAGCGTGCCGGGCATCGACCACGACGCAGTTGTCGGAAACGTTATCCAGCGCGAAGGAAACTTCCTGACAATTCGCGGCGCCACGATCGTTCCCAGGGAGCGCCGCGCGCATTTCCATGACGATGTCATCGTCGAAATCGGGCCGGACACACGCGTCTTCCGCGACGGATATGGCCGCAGTGACCTGGGTATCGAGGCCATCTCGATCGGCCAGCGCGTCACGATCCGCGGTTCCCAGCCGTCGCCAACGACAAGCGCTGATGCGCCCCAGATCCTGTTCGACGCCACCCAGGGTGCAGTTCGCATGCACATGACGCGTCTGACCGGCATTGTGAATTCGGTCATGCCAGGACAGACCGACATCACCCTGCACGGTATCGATCGTCGTCGCGTGGAGATCTTCGACTTCACAGGAACTGGCGCTTCGCCGGAAGAAGACGCTGACCCAGACAACTACGAAGTTGCCACGGGCAACCTGACGCTGGCAGCGTTTTCCTCAGGGAAACCCATCGTCGCCAAGGGCTTCCCGAATGCCTTCGGTGCAGCACCGCCTGACTTCTTCGGACGCACGGTCATCGACTTCACCGATGTACGCAGTGCGCTGGGAATTGGCTGGGGTGCCGAGGGAACGGTCGCGCCGTTCGCAGGCATCGGCTTTGACGGACTGATCCTGGACAATGCCAATGAAGACATCGATGTTCGCCATTACGTCAAGCAGGGACCGGTCCTCATCGACCTGACTTCGCTCGATTCGAATACGACGATCGTTCCGCACGAGACACGCCGCATGGTGTTCTACATCAAGTCAGCTGACAGCCTGCGCATGTACTCGGACTTCGCTGATTTTGTCAATGACCTGAGCACGAGTCTCGACGGCGCCACCGCCGCGCGCTCGATGCACGCTCGTGGGCATTACGATGTGGATACCAACGTGTTCACGGCCTACAAGATTGGTGTTTACCTGCTTGAGCCTTAAGACCCGATAAGCCCCCTGTTCCCCCGCAGGGCTTAACCGATGGCTCAGCCCCGCCGCAGAAATGTGGCGGGGCCTTTTTTTTGAGATAAGCGCTACCAGGCCAGTGCGGTGATTGCGCCTTCGACCGGCCAGCTCTCACGGATCGCCTGCCGTTCAAGATCGTCGATCCGGTCGCCGGCAGCAGGGTGTGTCGAGAGATACGACACCACGTCGAGAAACGAATCGTCGTCCTCGTCCCAACGCTCGAACAGACGCCACGCATCATCCACATGTCCGTAGTGGGTATACACGAGCGCAAGACCGAACTCATCGGCCGCGGACTCCTGTTCGCGGCTGAAGCCCCGCAACGCGACGTCGGTGACCTTGATACTCAGACCCGACACATCACTGCCGGTCGCCACGGAAAAAAACAGGGAAAGCACGATGCCGCGGCCAAGCGCACGCAGATGATCGCGATTCTTGAAATGGCCAAGTTCATGACCCAGCACAAACGCCAGCTCGTTCTCGGACTCGACCTGGTCCAGGAGCCCTTCCGTGACGATGATCAGCCCGCCGGGCAGCGCCATCGCATTGGCAACAGGGGAATCGTCGATCTCCACCCGAAATTCATACGGGGTGTCCTGCCAGTGAAACGCGAGACGATCGACCAGCAACTGCGTCTCTCGCAGTCTCTCGTCCCGCGGCGACACGGTAACGAGGTCTTCGGGCAGCCAGTCCTCAAAGAACTCGGCCTCCTTCTCAACCGGGATAAAATACAGCGCGATTTCAATCAGGAAGACCAACGCCACCGCAATCGCGAGGAAGATGGCGGTCAAGCCTACGATCAGGGTGCCCGCCTCTACCAGCGGATGCGTATCGCTGACGTTTATTCCGTCTCTGGGTAGTTGCGGATTGAACTTCACGGACTTCTTGCGAAGCGCGACGCGAATTTTACCGCCGTCCCGAATGCAAGCATTTCGACGCCGGCAATGCCTTGGCCATCACCGCGCGAGTTCGCCAGACGTGAGGTCTCGAGGCGCACATTGAAGATGGCGTCATACCCCTGTTCGCGGGCCTCTTCGGTCATGCGCAGCAGCGCCTCTCGGCGCGCCCGATCGAGCAGTGGCTCATAGGTCTTGATGCGACCGCCGACAAGGCTGCGGAGGCCCGCGATGACACGCTTGAAGTAGTCGAGCGAGACCACGATGCTGCCAGTGACCATGGTCGAGCCGGAGACCTTCCAGTCGTCGGGCATGGTGTTAAAGGAAACCACGGGGAAACCGACATTGTCCTCTTCGCGCCTGCGGATACTCCGAAAGTGCCTCTTCTCGATCATGCTACCGACGAAATACGCGAGCACGAGCAGCAATAACGGCAAGCCGAAGTTCAGAAACAGATTGATGATTTCGACAGTATTGCCGTCCATATCATTCGATCCGCACTGCGGTGCCGTAAGCGAAGAGCTCGGCTGCTCCCTGCGAAATGGAACTGGTCGCAAAGCGAACGTTAACGACAGCATTGGCCCCCATCGACTGTGCCTGCGCGATCATGCGGTCGGTCGCCTCTTGCCGGGAATCCTGCAAAAGCTCGGTATAGCCCTTGAGTTCCCCGCCAACCATGTTCTTCAGACCAGCCATGATGTCGCGCCCAAGGTGTTTTGCGCGAACCGTGTTTCCCGAAACGACGCCGTAGAATTCAACGATTCGACGACCTGGGATACTTTCCGTGTTACTGAGTTCCATTCCGAGCACCTCAACTATAGTCTGCGCGAAGCTTACCACCCCTGTCCCGGGCAACAATGTGATGCAGCAAGTAGTCTGGCCGCGCCATTTGCCGGCGTCAAAATGGCACTCAATCCCCGGTTGCCGGCACGTCGCTCGCCGGGCCAACGTTCCAATTGCTTCAGAAATGCGACTCCAGTCTCATAAAAAGTGTCGAAATTCATTGATTTGTCACACAGGAGCCCTATACTTCCCGCAGCTAGAACGATCGGCTGATATTTGTGTTTTCCATTTCGAAGTTCCTTAGAGAAGTCTCCGTCCTGTTAATTCATAAGTACCAACATCTCGTCTTGCGACCCGGCCCAGGTTAACGGGCCACACCACAATTGATTAATTAGGAAGAGACAATGTCCAGAACAACCGGAACAGTAAAATGGTTTAACGAAGCTAAAGGTTTTGGCTTCATCGAGCAGGAATCAGGACCCGACGTATTTGCTCATTTCAGCAATATCTCTGGTGACGGATTCAAGACCCTGGCCGAAGGCCAGAAGGTCGAGTTCACAGTAACGGCCGGCCAGAAAGGCCCGCAGGCTGAGAACATCGTAGCCATCTAAGCTAGCACTAGTTTGGAACGAAAGGCGGGTCCTCACGGACCCGCCTTTTTTTGTGCCCCCAATTCGGATCTCGACGGCTTAGCCCGGCCGTTCGAAGTCGCCAGGCTCCTGCTTGGCCAGGTGCTCATAAGTGGCCCAACGCCGGTTGACCGTTTCCTGTGCCATTTGCATGAGGCGCTCGGCCTCTTCCGGGTTGGTCTTTGTCAGTACCTTGTAGCGATTCTCGTTGTACGCATACTCGCGTAGCGGAATGCTCGGTGCCAGCGAATCGAGAACGAACGGCCTCTTGCCGGCTGCACGCAGCGCCGGGTTGTAGCGAATCAGCGGCCAGTAGCCACTCATCGTCGCCAGCTTCTGCTGCCGAAGACCATCTTTGAGGTCGTAGCCGTGCGCGATGCAATGGCTGTAGGCCAGGATCAGCGACGGACCGTTGTACTCTTCGGCTTCCCGCATGGCGAGCAGGGTCTGCTGCGGATTCGCGCCCATGGCGACCTGCGCGACGTACACGTTGCCGCTCGAAATGGCCTGCAAAGCCAGGTCTTTCTTGCCCATGCGTTTGCCAGCGGATGCGAATTTTGCGGATGCGCCCAGCGGGGTTGCTTTCGACATCTGCCCACCCGTGTTCGAGTACACTTCGGTGTCCATGACCAGCACATTGACGTTGCGGCCGCTCGCGAGCACATGATCCAGCCCGCCCGAGTCAATATCGTAGGCCCAACCGTCACCGCCGACGAGCCAGATGCTGCGACGGATCAGGTGGTCGATGATCGACAGCAGTGCCTTCGCCTTGGGGCTCTCTCTCTTTTCAAGCAACGCCTCGAGTCGTTGCTTCAAATCCGCGACGCGATGACGTTGTGCGCGAATCTCACTGCCGACTCGCTGCCCGGCATGAACCAGCAGGTGCGCAATGTCTTCGCCGATGTCCGGCGCCAGTTCCGTAATCATCTGCTTGGCAATCGCCATGTGATGATCCGCCGCGATACGCATGCCCAGCCCAAACTCGGCATTGTCTTCAAACAGCGAGTTCGACCAGGCGGGTCCACTGCCCTCGGCGTTCTTGCTCCAGGGCGTCGTCGGCAGATTGCCACCGTAGATGGATGAACAGCCGGTCGCGTTGGCGACGATCAGACGCGGGCCAAACAACTGCGACAGCAGGCGCACATACGGGGTCTCACCGCAGCCCGCGCATGCGCCAGAGAACTCGAACAGCGGCTGCAGGAATTGCGCACCACGCACCGACGAGTATTCGATTTCCGCCCGGTTGTTGAAACCAAGCGTCTCGAAGAACCGGATGTTGGCCTTGCCGTCCTCGAGCAACGGGCCCTTGTCCGTCATGTTAATGGCACGAACTTCGGGGTCGTCCGGGCTCTTGACGGGGCAGGCGTCAACGCAAAGATTGCATCCCGTGCAATCTTCCAGGTACACCTGCAATGAATAACGCGTTTCCGGAAAACCGCGGGCGCTGATTGGCGCGGACGGGAACGATTCCGGGGCTTCCTCGAGCTTGCTCTCGTGGAAGAACTTCGCCCGAATGACCGCATGCGGGCAGACGAACGAGCAGTTTCCGCATTGTATGCAGAGGTCGGGCTCCCACTTCGGCACGCGATCGGAAATGTTGCCCTTCTCGAACTGAGACGTCGAACTCGGGTAGGTCCCATCGACCGGCAGCATGCTGACAGGCAGGTCATCGCCGTGACCGCGCATCATCTGCGCCGTTACTTCACGCACGAATTGCGGGGCGTGTTCAGGCACGACGGCATCCAGCGGTCGGGTGCTGCTGACGCTAGCGGGTATCTTGACCTCGTGGAGATGATCAAGCGCTGCATCCACGGCGGCGAAGTTCTTATCAACAACGTCACGACCTTTCTTGATGTACGTCTTCTCAATCGCGCTCTTGATCTGCTGAATGGCCTCCTCGCGCGGCAGAACTCCCGACAGTGCGAAGAAGCAGGCTTGCATGATCGTATTGATGCGCTTGCCCATGCCCGCCTCGCGCGCGACATTCGCTGCATCGATTACATACAAGCTGATATTGCGATCGATGATCGTTTGCTGCACCTGCTGCGGCAGCTGATCCCAGACCTCGTCCGCCGCATGCGGACTGTCCAGCAGGAAGACCGCATTGTCCGCCGCATCCTTGAGCAACTCGATCTTGTTGACCAGGTTGAACTTGTGGCAGGCAATGAAATTTGCGGACTGAATCAGGTAAGGCGCATTGATCGGCTCCGGCCCAAAACGCAAATGCGATACCGTGCGCGAACCGGACTTCTTCGAGTCGTAGACGAAGTAGCCCTGACAATGCAGATCGGTGCTCTCGCCAATGATCTTGATACTGTTCTTGTTCGCACCAACCGTTCCGTCGGCACCCATGCCAAAGAATTGCGCACGCGTGACGCCTTCCCCTTCGATCTGGAAGGAGGGGTCAAACACCAGGCTGGTATGCGTGACGTCATCATTAATGCCGATGGTGAAGTGGTTCTTCGGAGCGCTCTTTTCGAGTTCCTCGTAGATCGCCTTGACCATCGCCGGCGTGAATTCCTTGGACGACAGCCCGTAGCGGCCGCCAATAACGCGCGGCATCGCCTTGATCGTGCCGGCACCCAGCGCCTCGGCCAGCGCGGTAATCACATCCTGGTAAAGGGGCTCACCGTTCGCACCGATTTCCTTGGTCCTGTCAAGCACGGCGATATGTTTTGCCGTCGCCGGAATTGCCGCGAGCAGGTGCTCATTCGAGAACGGCCGGAACAAACGTACGTTGATCATGCCGATGCCCTTCTCGGGCAGCGCAGCAATCGTCTGTTTGACCGTCTCGGCGCCGGAACCCATGAGAATAATGACACGCGTCGCCTCGGGGTCGCCGAAATAATCGAACAGCCTGTATTGCCGCCCCGTGAGTGTCGCAAACTTGTCCATCGTGGCCTGCACGATCCCGGGTGTCTTCTGGTAATAGCTGTTGACGCTTTCGCGTCCCTGGAAATACACGTCCGGGTTCTGGGCGGTACCACGAATGAACGGATTGTCCGGGTTCAATGCCCGCCGGCGATGTGCGTAGACCAGGTCGTTGTCGATCATCTCGCGCATCTGGTCATAACTGACAAGATCGATTTTGCTGACTTCGTGCGAGGTGCGAAAGCCGTCGAAAAAATGGATAAAAGGCACGCGCGATTCGAGTGTCGCAGCATGACTGACCAATGCAAGATCCTGCGCCACCTGTACCGACGACGACGCAATGAGTCCAAACCCGGTGGTCCGCGCGGCCATGACGTCCTGGTGATCGCCAAAAATCGACAGGGCCTGTGCTGCGAGCGCACGCGATGCAACATGGAACACGGCCGACGTCAACTCGCCTGCAATCTTGTACATGTTCGGCAGCATGAGCATGAGGCCCTGCGATGCCGTGAATGTCGTCGTCAATGCACCCGTCTGCAAGGCGCCGTGAGCCGTGCCTGCCGCGCCGCCCTCGCTTTGCATCTCGATAATGTCCGGGACATGGCCCCAGATATTTTCCTTGCCGCTCGCCGCCCAGACGTCGGCGGACTCCGCCATCGCGGATGACGGGGTTATCGGATAGATCGAGCAGATTTCGCTGACCGCGTAGGCCACCCGGGCGACCGCTTCATTGCCCTCCAGGGCGCGCTTCTCAGTCATGCGCTTGCTCCTGCGGTGCCTGGCTCTTCGACCATTTCAATCGCGTGGCAGGGGCACTGCTCGTAGCACACGGCACAACCGGTGCATTTGTCGAAATCGAACTTGTAGCGCTTGCCGGGACCGAGCTTGATGACTGCGCCCTCGGGGCACGCACCATAGCAGCCATCACACTCAAAGCAATTCCCGCAGGAGAGGCAACGCCTGGCCTCGAACAGTGCCTCCGATTCCGACAGGTTCTGCAGGATTTCGTCAAAACCTTCGCGTTCAGCGATAGGCAGACGTTCCTGTGCGACCTGCGGCGCATGCGTGCGATACCAGAGATGCAGCCGATCGTGCCCAATGATTTCGTGCCGGGGGCCGCGACGATACTCGGAATTCCTGAGGTAGGCATCGATGTGCCTCGCGGCGTGCTTGCCATGCCCTACCGCGATGGTTACCGACCGATCCGTGGGCACCATGTCGCCACCCGCGAAGATGCCGTCGTGGCCGGTCATCATGTTGGCGTTGACCTTGACCGTGTGGTCCCACTCAAACTCTATTCCTGGAACGGACTCCAGGAATGCCGTGTCGGTGTCTTGCCCGACCGCCAGGATCAGAGAGTCGGCTTCGAGTTCCTCAAAGCGACCGGTCGGCTGCGGGCGGCCATCCTCGTCGAGTTCCATGACCTCGACTTTGAATGTCGACTTGTCAATTTCCTTGATCGTCCGCAACCAGTTGATCTTGACACCCTCTTCGAGCGCTTCGTCTGCCTCGAAATCGTGCGCCGGCATGCTGCCACGATCGCGGCGATAGATAATCATCGCTTCCATGGCGCCCAGGCGCTTGGCAGTACGCGCCGCATCCATGGCCGTGTTGCCCCCGCCATAGATTGCAACCCGGCGGCCAATCTTCGGCGCCTCGCCCTCTTTCGCCTGGCTCAGGAAACTCACGGCGTCGAGGATCTTGCCCGCGTCGCGATTCGGAATATCGATCTTCTTGCTGATGTGTGCGCCAACCGCGACAAATACCGCATCGAAACCGCCCGCCTCTTTCTCAGCAAGGACGTCTTCAACACGATGATTCAGCGTGATCTTGACGCCGAGATTTTCGATTCGATCGATCTCCGCCTGTAACTCATCTCGCGGCATACGGTAGGCCGGAATGCCGAAATGAATCATGCCGCCCGCCACGGGGCCTGCCTCGCGAATCTCAACGGCATGTCCCATGCGCGTGAGATGATAGGCAGCGGACAGCCCGCTTGGACCACGCTCCCACGATCAGGATCTTCTTGCCCGTGCTCGTCGCCGCCTTTTCAAACTGCCAGCCTTTCTCGAGAGCCATGTCACCGAGGAAACGTTCCACGGCGTGAATGCTGACCGGGCTGTCCGTAAACGCACGGTTGCAGACATTTTCGCAGGGGTGATAACAGACGCGGCCGTGAACGGACGGCAACGGATTGTTGGCGACCAGTTCGCGCCAGGCCGCTTCGTGCCGGCCGTCCTGAGCCAGCGCCAGCCATGCCTGGATGTTTTCGCCCGCAGGGCACGCATCATTACAAGGCGGCAGGAAGTCAATGTATTCGGGACGACGCGTGCGCAGAGCACCCGTACCTCGATCGTGGCGCGTCAGGTCAGCGCTTTGTGTCAGGTCTTTGTCATTCATAGTCGGGGGCAATCATAGCGGCCGGGTATCGCAGCAACATTAGTACTATTACTATCTGGATGTGATTTGCCGAACAGTTTACATCCTCTGCATTGCTTGTGTTCTTTGCTGGCCAGCCGCGGCGATTGGCGAGCAAACCGGTAACACATGTAATCAATGTCATCCCGGCCAACGCAGCGGTTTCGCGGAGGCGCACTCGTTCGCACGCGATGACTGCACGATCTGCCATGGCGGTGACCGCACCGGCACCACGAAGGACGAGTCGCACGCCGGCATGACCGGCTTTCCAGGTAATCTCGAGAATGCCGCGACAGCGTGTGGCGTGTGTCATGCCGAGCAGGTCGCGTCGGTCCGCGACAGCCTGATGCATACCGGTCGCGGCATTGTTCAGACGACCCGCAAGATAGTCGATGGCACCGCTGGCGGGGCGACGAACGCAAACTTCCAGTCACTGGGACACGGCGCGGCCGACTCCATGCTGCGCAAACTTTGTGCAAGCTGCCACCTTGGCCAGAACAAGACAGCCCACAAGCTTGACCCCGTGAGTGACCGGGGCGGAGGCTGCCTCGCGTGCCACATCAACAGCTATCCCGCGAATGCACACCCCGCGCTCACAAGGGATGTGTCCGACGCCCGATGTTTTGGCTGCCACTCCAGGTCGGCGCGAATTTCGCTCAGCTACACAGGTCTCGCAGAAATCGATCCGGGTTCGGCATCGCAACGCGATGCACGACTGCGACTACCCGATGGTCGTCACGTGGAGCGCAAACCGGCCGACGTTCATTATTCTTCCGGCATGCGCTGCGTGACATGTCATCTCGGATCCGACCTGATGAGTGGCGCAGGAGCGGCGCTACACCAGCGCGACACGGTCGATGCCCAATGCGTGGATTGTCATTCGGTCGATAGCGCGCCCGGCAAACCGCATGGCCCCGAACATGCGCGGCTGGAATGTGCGACATGCCACAGCCAATGGGCGCCACAGTGCTTTGGCTGTCACATGGAATACGATGCCGATGGCAGTCAGTGGGACCACATCGAAAGGCGCGAAACCGCCGGACGCTGGCACGAGCAGCGCTTCGATTTTCGCAACGAACTCGGGGCGCTGGGCATTAATGCCGACGACCGCATAGAACTGTTTGTCCCCGGAATGATCATGACGCTCCAACATCCGGACTGGGACGACAGCAAATTCCTGCGGGTTTTCGCACCCATCTCGCCGCATACGATCGGCCCCGCAAGATCGTGCGAATCGTGTCATCGCTCGAGCGTCGCGCTTGGCCTTGGCCAGGGAACGCTCGAGTATCGTGACAATGACATTCACTTCGAACCCAGGTATCCGCCGCTACAGGATGGACTGCCTGCCGACGCGTGGACCAGCGTCGATGGCAAGACCGGGGGACAGGCTCCGCGCGCTGGCCAGCGACCGCTCAACAGGGAAGAGATGGAAGCCGTGCTCGCAGCGCCCATTCCATAAGAACGTGTGGCCAGCTGCAAATCCCGGCAGGTCGTTCACACGAGGTGTCAACCCGGTGACATTCCTCACACGGAGCGCTGCGGACAACACACCCTCACACGCCTGCGGCTATGGATTCGGGTATGTTGTCCACAGCGCTCTATCCAGGCGCATCGCGTGTTCGTGCGCCAACTCCACGCCGTGATCAAGACGGGGAGGGACAGGTAGCCGAATCCATAGCCGAGCTGGCAGTGGGATGAAAATACGTGGTGAAGACGGAACACGCGAGGCGTGTTCGGCTACCTGTCCCTCGCCGGCTTGATGTGTGGCTGTGCGAGCTTGTCCATGGGAATGGCCGAATGAACAACCTGCCGGGATTTGCAGCTAGCACCCCTCCGCGGGAGGTGGCGGCAGGTCCTCGAACTCGTCCATTTCCTCGATTACCGGGGGTACGAAGACCTCGCTGCTGTCGCTGCGCTGAAACTGTGCCGCGTCCGAGCGTTCGCCGACGAAATAGCAGCTGTAGGCGCGCTGCTCGGCCACTCGCAGGCTCTCTCCGTCGAGCGCTTCGGCTGAGATATCGGGATTAAGGATTCTTTCGTGCCAGGCCGTGTACCCTCCAACCAGCAAATGGGCGTCGAAACCGGCCAGCCGTAACAGCACTGCTGCTTTGGCTGCGTTCTCGGAGCCGTTTGAGTACACGAGGAGCATGCGATCGGTGGGCAAACGCGCCAATGTATCCGCCGAGACGATTTGCGCGATCGGAATGTTCTCCGCCTCCCCTATCCTGGCTCTTTCATAGTCTTCGGGTGCGCGGACATCGATAAGCTTGAAATCGCTGCGCCCCTCGATCAGCCATGTTGCCAGCTCCTCCACACTTGCACGATCATCCTGCCTGGCAGCTGACTGCGCGATCGCAACCATCGAGGGAGCCGTGTCTCCGGAGGGCGCGCACGCGGCAACCGAAGCAACTGAAAGGGATAGCAACGTGGCCTTAAGGGATTTCTTCATGCAGTCGCTCCAGCAATTCTGAACTGTATTGAGTTTCGTAATGTGTCCATGTGCTCTCTTGCCCGGCGTCCAACACGACCTGCCGCAACGCGTAGCCACCAACTATTACCAGAACAGGAGCAAGCATAGCCAGCGATTTGCTGACCCCTGATATCTCCAGCAGCTCCAGTACTAATGGTATCAACAGGCCAATGCAAACGAAAAACAGCCAGAATTCGAGCGTGTACGGGCCACCCATGACACTTTGCAGCGCAACAATGTGCTGGCCCGATCCGGAGGCCAGACTGATCAACATGAGTGCGACGAGGCCAATCTCGGCCAGGATCAGAACCAGGTCGATGCGCGTAAAGAGGGCTTTCTCGGCGTGCTGCCTCGCGACGAGTACGACCATCGCGGCCGCCGTGGACATTCCCGAGACAAGAAACAGGATGCCAAGCACGCCGGAGTTCCAGAATGGTCTCGCACCGAATGCGCTGAGCAGGATACCTGTGTAAATGCCGAGTGCCACGGCAAATGGAAGGACCGACAACGCGATGTGCATTCGCTTGCGCTCACACCAGTCAACCACCACCCGGCCGATCGCGAGCCTGTCCACCCGCGCCGCAAGCGCCGGATAGCCTGCGCGAATCGTGGAGAGTATCTGCAGGACAGATATCGGATAGACGACAATCAGAATCCAGGCGCCCCAGGACATCGGGGAGGTAATCTTGAAAGCCGTGTAGAACCGATACACGTACAGTTTGTGCTCGAGATCGAGAAACAGCGTCGTCATGCCTATCGATAACAAGATGGGCGCAAATAACGCGAGGCGGTGTGCAGCAAAAGGTGCTACGTGCTCCTTGCTGCGGGCGATCGCCAGTGCGGCGAAGATCATTACGCCTGCCGTCAGACCACCCATAAACAGGTACATAGCCACTTCCCAGGTCCAGATGTGCAAACCCGGGTCGATGAAGCTCGTTCGACCTGGCTGTGACAAACAGTTCTTCTGTCATTTTTCCAGGCCCCTAAGTCAGGTAGTAAACGTTGGGCTCGTTGCCCGTCTCGGGCTTGAGCACTTTGTGATCACGTGTCTTTAGCAATTGGCTGACCTTGCTGTGCGGGTCATCGAGCGAACCGAAGTGCATGCAGCCCGTCGGGCACGTCGACACGCAAGCAGGATCCAGCCCTTTCTCCACACGATGGTGGCAGAACGTGCACTTGTCGATGTAACCGTCCGGATGCATGACAAGGCGTGCGTCGTAAGGACAAGCGGCGATACAGGCTTTGCAACCTGTACATTTCTCAGGCTCGACGAGGACGATATTTGTGTCGTTCCACAGGTGACTGGCACCGGTTGGACACAAGGTCACGCAGGTCGGGTTTGAACAGTGATTGCAGCGTTCCGATCGAAACTCGGTCTTGAGATCGGGATAGGTGCCGCTGGTTGCCTCGACAACCCAATCGCGATTCAAACCTGCCGGCACATTGTTCTCGGTCTTGCAGGCAACCACGCAGTCGCCGCAGCCTATGCAGGTTCGCGTGTCTATCACCATGGCATAGCGCGTCATGACTCACCGCCTGCAGGCTGCTGCTTAACGAACGTAACGAAGTTGCCTCGCATCCCGGTGCCGCCCATGATCGGGTCTACCTTGATGTTCGTCATGAGCTCCGAGTCATCAGCTCCCGCCCCCGCGGTAAGACGCAGACGTTTCGACTTGTGACCGAAGCCATGCGCCATGAAAACAGAGTCGGGGCCGATTCGCTCGGTCACCCGCACCCGGATCTTGCTGCTTACCGCACCTTCCCGCGATGCCAGCCGCACGTAATCCCCGTTGTCGATCGAGTGTTCGCTGGCAACCAGCGGATTTACCCAGAGCTGGTTCTCTGGCGCAAGCTGGAACAGCAACGGGTTGTTGGTCGTTTTGCCAAACGTATGTGCCGGCATGCGACCGTAATTGAGACGATAGTATCCGGTGGGCACAGGCTCCGGCGGCGTGTATGCCGGAATGGGATCAAAGCCCTTGTCCGCCAGTTGCTGTGAATACAATTCAATTTTGCGGCTGGGCGTGAAGAAACGCGCGCGCTCTCCCTCGCGGAAGTACAACGGTCTTTTACGCGGAAAATTCTTGACGCCAAGTCTTCTGCATCTCTTCGAGCGAACTTCCGACCTGTCGCAGCTCCCAGTCGATCTTGTCTGCGTAGTCCTGCCACGGGAAGTATTTTCGCAGCCCGAGACGTTCACCCAGTTGCTTGGCGATCCACCAGCCCGGCTTGCTGTCGTACTTGGGTTCGAACGCCGGCATGCGCAGCGCCAGCGACGGGTGCCGTTCAGCAGAATTGCGGACATCGTCATAACGCTCAAGGTAGGTGCACTCCGGCAGGATGACATCCGCATAGCCCGTCATCTCGGACGGCATGGTTTCAATCACCACAACGAGGTCAAGTGAATCGGCCGCGGCGCGCAACTTCGCCGCCACCCCCGGAATCGTCTGCGGCAGATTCGTGCCGTACACCATCCAGCCCTTGAAAAACGCCTCCTCTCCGATCGACGCTTCGATGACGCCATTGGTAACACCCTGATTGGCGAACGGCCATTTTCCGGGGTAGGCGTCACGGGTCGTCACTTTCGGCTGCGGATACCCGGGCAGCGGATAATGCGGCATGTCCACTCTCTCGGGGATATAGAAACCGCCCTTCCGGTTCCAGCTGCCGAGCAGCGCGTTGAGGATAGCGATAGCGCGACTGCGCTGTGTGTCGTCGCCGTACCAGGTCGCATGCCTGCCAGGGTGAACAACGGTCGCCGGCGCCGCCTTGCCCATTTCGCGTGCGGTATCGCGAATCACGTCAGGTCGAATACCTGTCTCCAGGAACACCCACTCCGGTGTGTACTGCCGCACGTGCTCAACCAGCTGCTCGAACCCGATGGCGTAGCGCTCGATGTAGTCCCTGTCGTAGAGCTCCTCTTCGATAATGACATTCATCCAGCCAAGCAGCAGCGCAATGTCGGTGCCCGGCTTGATCGGGAGCCAGTGCCTGGACTTGCCGGCGGGGACCGAGAACCTGGGGTCGACCGTGATCAGCGTCGCGTCATTGTTGATCGCATCCGCGAGCGTCTGTACCTGTCCGTTGTGCAGGTTTTCGCCAATGTGCGAACCCAATAGAACGATACAACGTGCGTTCGCCATGTCGGTACGCTCAGGCGAACTCGCCGATTCACCGAACGTCAGCTGAAAACCGACGTCACGCGGTCCGCGGCACTGTGCGAAAGCGGGCTCGGCATGACTGTCAGAACCGAATGCTCGCAGGAGGTGAAGAAAGTGATGTCCGCCGGCGCCGTGATGCAGAAGCGCCATGCGCTCGGGCCCGACCGTGTCGGCTATGCCTTGCATCTTGTTCGCAATGAATTGCAGCGCTTCGTCCCAGCTGACTTCCTTGAAGGTTTGCCGCCCGTCAACCACGACGCGCAGCAACGGCTTTTTCAAACGGTCAGGGTCCAGGTAGGCGCCGGGGCCGCCCGTGCCGCGGGTGCAAAGTCGTCCCTCACTATGCAGGTCGTCTTCGTTACCCGTGATCTTCCAGAGCTCACCGTCTTCCTTGTAGACATCGCCGGCGCATTTCCAGAAACACATGTCGCACACGGTTGGTGTCTTGCTGACGACGCCTGTGCCGGGTAATGGCTTGCGCGTGCAGCCGCCGAGCATGAGAGCAGGCCCGGCCATCGCGCCAGCGCTGAGCAGCGACGAAAGCTTTATGAACTCGCGACGTTTCACGGAGTGTCCTCGGTCATGTCGTTCCTTGGAACAAGGTAGTACGGTGTCTCAACCGTGTCATCGATAAACGACTCGGTCGGGAAGAAGGCGAAGATCACGCCAATGACGAGTGCGGTGATTACCAGTGCGCCCTGTAGCTTCATGAAGGGCCGCGACCTGGTCATCGTGTCACTCTGACCCCAGACGGCGTCCTGTACGAAAATCATGGCAATCGTGCCGACCACGGCGACGATCACGACAGTCAGGATCATCGGACCCAGCCCGATGCCCAGTAGCTGATCGAGGCGGAACGCACCCATGTAGTCGCTGTTGTAGAAATCCCCCCAGACCGGGAAGAAGTCGCCGAATACAAGGCTGCCGATCAGGAAGCCGACGATAAAAATAATGCCATCGATCTTGCCCGTGGCAAACGCGGCGATTGCGGTGCCGGGGCAGTAGCCGCCAATGACCATACCAATGCCGAACAACACGCCACCAACAGCCATCGGCAACAGGTAGGTCGGCAGCAGGTAGACGAGAGAGATATCCAGCCAGCCAATCAGGCTCAAGCCCCACAGCCCAAGCATGCCCGTCGTGATCGCAGAGAACATGACGATCGGAACGCCAACGTCCTTGAAATAAAAGGCCCAGGCGATACGCCGCGAGTCTGTAAACCCGGCATGGAAGAGTGCGAAACCAAAAATGAAGCCGATCGGTATCGCCAGCCACAGGTTGAGTGCCTCCGAAATGACGCCGGTCTTGGCAAGAGGAAAGGCTATATCCATTGTTTTCTCACAAACCAGGCAACCAGCCAGCCACCGACGAATACACACATCAGGAACGTCCACGCGCCCACCGAAAGCTCTGCGCCGCCGACCAGGCCCTGACCGCTAGTGCACCCTCTCGCCAGACGGGCTGCAAAGCCCGATATCACGCCACCAAGAAGCGCCAGGGCGAGACGATTCCGGGCCGTGATGTTGGGACCCCGGAGCACCTCGAAACGCAGTTCGCCACAGCGCAGCGCGGCAACGAACGCCCCGATGAGCAGGCCGACGAGGAGAAAAACCACATAGTCATCAAGTGGATGCGCGCCGTCGGCGAAATAATTGCCGAAGTAGGCACTCTGCTCGGTCGCGACCGGAAACAGGCTGTGCTGTACCCACGCCACCAGCCGGGTCATTGCGCCACTCGCACCGATGCCTCGACCTGCAATGACGAACGCGAGCAGCATGCTGACGCCGATGAGAATGCCGGCTGGTACCGGTGGCCAACGCGTGCCGAATTTCATGCGCAACTCCTGGTCGTTCTCGATTCCGATGCGCATGGACTATACATTAGTCTTTTCTAATGTAAACGCAGTAGTTTCCCTTATCTGAACCGGTTTCGGTTGAAACTAAAATGCTCCAATGAAGACCATCATTGAACCCTTCCGGATCAAAATGGTGGAGCCGATCAAGCTGACTTCGCGTGCAGAGCGCGAGGACCTGATTCGCGCGGCTCACTACAACACGTTCCTGCTGCGCGCCGAAGACGTGATCATCGACCTGTTGACGGACTCGGGTACCAGCGCCATGTCCTCGGACGCCTGGGGCGCCCTGATGCGCGGCGATGAGTCCTACGCCGGCGCCCGCAGCTGGTATCGCTTTCGGGACACGGTCATGGATATCTTTGGCTTCAAACAGGTCATACCGACCCACCAGGGTCGCGCTGCCGAGCACATCTTGTTCGGCGTCATGGTGAAGCCCGGGCAGATAGTCCCCAACAATACGCATTTCGATACGACGCGCGGCAACATCGATTTTGTTGGCGGACAGGCAATCGACCTGCCCTGCCCCGAGGCGAGCGACCTCGATTCCTATTTCCCGTTCAAGGGCAACATGGATACGGTAGCGCTCGAAAAACTCGTGGCGGAACACGGTCCTGAGAAAATACCGGTCATCATGGTGACGGTTACCAACAACTCCGCCGGTGGTCAGCCAGTGTCGATGGCGAACATCCGGGAGATCAGCCGAATCGCAAAAGCCGCGGGCATCCCTTTCTATATAGATGCCTGTCGATTTGCGGAAAACTCGCATTTCATCAAGCGCCGCGAGGAAGGCTATGCCGACGTTGCACCCATCGATATCGCGCGCGAAATGTTCAGCTATGCCGACGGCTGCACCATGTCGGCAAAGAAAGATTCTTTCGCCAACATCGGCGGGTTCCTGTGCACCAACAACGCGGATCTTGCCCAGCAGGAACGCAACATCCTGATCATGACGGAAGGCTTCCCGACCTACGGCGGTCTGGCCGGACGCGATCTCGAGACTATTGCCGTCGGTCTGCGCGAAACCCTGGACGAGCACTACCTCGACTATCGCCTGTTATCCACTCGTTATGTGGTCACACACCTGGTCGATGCAGGCATACCGGTGATGTCACCCGCCGGTGGGCACGCGGTCTACCTCGACGCGCGTCGTTTCCTGCCGCACATTGAGCCGCTGCAGTATCCGGGGCAGTCACTGTCTGTGGAGCTGTACATCGAAGCCGGTATTCGCGCCGTGGAAATCGGTACTGTCATGTTCGGACTGGATCCGCATACGGGTGAGGAACATCCCGCGCGACTCGAACTGCTGCGCCTTGCAATACCGCGACGCGTCTACACGCAGAGCCACATGGACTACGTGCTCGAAGCCATCAATCTGGTGTGGGAACGCCGCAGCGACATCCGCGGCATGAAAATTGTCGAGGCGCCACAGTTCCTGCGCCACTTCTCGGCGCATTTCGAATACGTCTAGTCGTCTGCCCTAGAAACCGGTCAGGGCGCCGGGACGCGCGCGCAATAACTTGAAGCGGTGGAAGCCGAGCCGGATGTATGGCTCCAGCGGAAAATCGACCATGCCGTGTAACTCGCGCTTCTTCAGATCGCGCGAACATTGAAACTCACCGCCGTGTCCCTTGTTCATCTTTGAGAGGGACACGTAGCAAATCTTCGACGGACACGTCAGCGCACAGCCGGCGTTGGCGAACAACGTGATCTTGTCCTTGTCGTCGATCTTCTCGAGAAACTCGAGGTCCTCATTGACACTCATCGGCAAGACGACTGAATCGTAGAGTTCCATCGCCTGCTCGATCTTTTCGTAGGTCTTGAGATTCTTGATGACGCTCGCATCGAGCCGGTAATCGGGAAAGTCATCGCGGACCCAACGAGCCAGGTCGTCATTCGTGCAGATAATCGAATTGCCCGGCTTGTGGAATTTCTTCAGGAGATTCCTGTTTTCCAGGTACTCCTCGCGCTCAACGTAGTGGTTTGACATCGGCAAGCGGATACCGATGCCCGCATTGTTCAACTGGTAGACATCGCGATCAGATAGCTCTCGGCGTACGAACGCGCGACCACCATACAAGGTGCTTCGTTCGACGAAACCGAACAGGCTGTCGATTTCGCGCAGTGCTACGTTGCCATAGTTCTTGCGCAAGTAGGCAAAGACGGGAAATTGCGGTGGTTTGCCGCGAGCGGATACCGTGTAGGTTGCTGCCGGCGGCGGCAGCGGCTGCGCCTGGGTAAAGATGCGATCGGGTGCGACCGACGTTATCTCTATGTCATTTCTGCCTGTCGCCATGCTCACTCATTCGGGCGGAATCTTCGTCGCTTGCCAGGCGACTGCCTTCCAGACTCCGTCCCGTTTCAAGAAAGTGCCTGTGTTGTAGTAGTACATCACAGCGGCGCCGGAATCCTGATCCGCAGGAGTACCTACCAGCTTGAATGCGACGACAGCGGTGTCGCCATAGAGCCGCACGTCGACCTCTTCACCCGAGTAGACAATCTCCGGCGGCGCTTCGTCGTCTTCCCCGGGTGAGGAATCGAAGCCGGACATGATGTCGGCCTTGCCAAACCGGAGGCCGGACGACGAGCTGTACACCAGATCCTCGGACCAGAAGCGCTCGTGCGCCGCTTCCTTGCCAGAGTTCGCGAGGAAGTCCTGCAGCAGGTCCGTCAGCTCTTCGACATCGGACGCGACAGCTGCTGGTGCCATGAGCCCGGCAAACGCGAGCAACAGTACCTTGATGAATGTATTCATGATCTGGATTTCCTTTCTCTAACTGCGGCTACCCTGTCCGCGTCTGCGGCAACTGCGTATTCCGGCACTTCGAGTAATGGCGGTTCAATTGAATCGGGTAATTGTAACTCTAATTCGCTGATTCTACCGGGAGGAAACCGCGCATGTCCGACCTGTTCCGCCCGATAGGTGCGAGGCAACTCGCCAGGTGGGTATTCGCGGAACTCGACAGCCGGGGCAGTATCTTCGGTATCCCCCGAGAATTCTTCTTCGTTCCCGATCCCGGCGCCCGGTTCCGGACAAAGGTATTCGGTCAGGCGCTCGACACGCCGTTCGGACCGGCGGCCGGCCCCCATTCACAGATGGCGCAGAATATTGTCGCTGCGTGGCTGTGCGGTGCACGCTATATCGAACTCAAAACCGTACAGACGCTCGACGAACTCTGTGTCAGCAAACCCTGCATCGACATGGAAGACGAAGGCTATAACGTCGAATGGTCGCAGGAACTGAAAGTGCATCAGTCGTTTGACGAGTACCTGCTCGCCTGGGTACTCATCCACGCCCTGCACCACCGGCTTGGCTTCCCGGGCGACCAACCGAGGCTCGTCTTTAATCTGAGCGTTGGCTACGACCTCGACGGTATTCAACAGGAAAACATGCAATGGTTCCTCGACCAGGCGCATGACTGTGCCGTTCGCAAGCAGCAACTCATCGAGGAAGTCGCGAATTTCTACCCGGCCGTGCGGGACATCGATATTCCGGACCGGATTTCCGACAACGTGACCCTGTCAACCATGCATGGCTGCCCTCCTGGCGAAATTGAAAGCATCTGCGAATACCTGATGCGTGAGCGACATCTGCACACGCTGGTGAAATGCAATCCGACCTTACTGGGGCGGGAATTTGTCAGGTCACTGATCAACGAAGAACTCGGCTTCAACGATGTCGTCGTTCCCGATATCGCGTTCGAGCACGATCTCAAGTTCGACGATGCCATTCCGATGCTACGCAGGCTGCGGTCGGTCGCGAGGGAAAGCGGTCTGGAATTCGGCGTCAAGCTATCCAACACGCTCGAAGTCGAGAACCGTCGGCAGGTGTTCAGCGCCGACGAGAAGATGATGTATCTTTCCGGCCGTCCGTTGCACGCCATCACCGTGAACCTCGCGTACAAACTTGCCCGGGAATTCGACGGCCAACTCCCGATGTCGTTTTCCGCCGGAGCAAGTTGCTACAACGCGGAGGCGTTACTCAAGACCGGCATGCAGACCATCACGATATGTTCGGATCTGCTCAAGACCGGCGGTTACCTGCGGCTGCTCGACTATATCGACGCCGTCAGGGACATCACGCTCGACCAGGGCAATCCGCTGGACGCACTCGCAAGCTACGCCGACGCGGTCCGCAAGGATCCCGACAACATGCGTTCCGAATTCGTGACGTCTGCCAGCAAGACAAACCGGGGCCTCGGCGCCTTCGACTGTATCGAAGCGCCATGCGTCGATGTCTGCCCGCTGAATCAGAAGGTCCCGCAATACATGGGTGCCATTCGTGTTGACGATATCGATGACGCGCAACAGATCGTGCGGGAGGACAATCCACTACCCTGCACGTTGGGTCGTATCTGCGATCACCAGTGCGAAGCCGCCTGCATTCGCACCCACCTCGACGAACCTGTCGCTATCCGCGATATCAAACGCTACATCGTTGATCACGATCGCAAGCAGGAACGTCGGCCCGCCGCGACTCCCGGATTGGGCAAGGTCGCCGTGATCGGTGCAGGTCCCGGAGGAATGTCCGCGGCGATTGAACTCGCGCGTGCCGGTGTCGACGTCGAGATATTCGAGGCGCAGGCATACGCGGGTGGCATGGTCGGTGGCGTGGTTCCCGAGTATCGGCTGCCAAAAGCCGTATTCGCCAGGGACTACGCGGCACTCGAAGAACTCGGTGTCACGATTCATTACAACGCCCGCGTGGGCGGCGACCTGACGCTGTCACAACTTCGCGATGCAGGCTTCGGGAACGTCGTGATCACCGTTGGCGCGCAGCTGGGCAAGGCCTTGCCGCTGGACGGTTCGGACTGCGACGGCGTTATCGACGCCTTGCAGTTCCTGCGCGATTCCAAAGAGGGCCACGCAAGCCAGGTTGGCCGGCGCGTGGGCATCATCGGAGCCGGCGATACCGCAATGGACTGCGCGCGCGTGGCGTGGCGACTGGGTAATCGCGACGTCACCCTGATTTACCGCCGCACCATCGACCAGATGCCGGCCGATCGTGAAGAGGTATCGCAGCTGCTGGAGGAAGGCATCGCCGTACGCGAATTGGCAAACCCGCAACGCCTGCTCGTCGACAACAACAGGCTGAAAGGCCTGCGTTGCAGCCGCATGACGCTCAGTGATACGCGGGATGCTTCCGGACGCTGGATACCGGTCGAGATTCCGGACTCCGGATTCGACATCGAACTCGATACGCTGATCCTCGCGATCAGCCAGCAGGCAGTACTGGACTTTCTCGATGGCGAGCCGATCGAGTTAAACGCACGGGGCTATATCAAGACAGATCCGACGACCTTCGAAACGAGTGTGCCCGGCGTCTACGCGGGCGGCGATGTGGCCAATGACGGCCCGGCGACCATCGTCAAGGCGGCCGCGGCGGGCAAAGCCATCGCCAGAAGCATCCTCAACAAAAATACGGTACCGGACACCCAATTAACGTCCGATAATAGGGTGTCCGGTACCCAATTGTTATTGGACCCGGAAATGCTGCGCAGGCGCAGCCACCGCGTGCGCCGTGTACGCGCCCCGCATACGTCCCTTGACGACCGGCAGAATTTCAAAGAGGTCATGCTCACCTACAGCGATGAGCAGGCACGTGCGGAGGCCTCGCGCTGCCTCGACTGCCACACCTACTGCAGCATTTGTGTTGGTGTTTGCCCCAACCTGGCGCTGTTCACCTACCAAACAGATCGGCGTGCGCAGCACTACCAGGTCGCCGTTCTCGCCGATCTGTGTAATGAATGCGGCAACTGCACCACGTTCTGCCCGACCTCAGGCGCTCCCTACCGCGACAAGCCCCGCCTCTATCTGCACAGAGCGGACTTTGAAGAACAGCAGGACAATGCTTTTATGATCATCCGGGACGGCGAAACCTGGGCGATGGACGCGCGCCGACTGGGCCGGACCGAACACATCGATCTCAATGGTGAGCCCGGCAAGAACCAGCAGGACCTGTACACGCTTCTGCAGGGCGTACAAAAGTCCATGCCGTTCCTGCCAGCTGTGTGGACCTGAAATGAAATCACTACTCATCACCAACGGACACCTCGTCACGCTTGATGCAAGCAACAGCTTCATCGAGAACGGCAGCATTCTCATCCAGGGCAACCACATCGTTGACGTTGGCAACTTCCCGGCTGACAAGTACACGGTCGATCGCACGATTGACGCGCGAGGCAGTCTGGTCATGCCGGGCCTGATCAACGCTCACCACCACCTCTACTCCACGTTTGCGCGTGGCTTTACGCCGCCCGGACCCCCGGCCGGAAATTTTGAGGAAATACTGAAGAAGCTCTGGTGGAAGCTCGACAAGGCGCTCGATGCGGAAGACGTCTACTACTCTGCTCTACTCGCGATCATGCATGCGGCCCGCGCCGGGTGTACAACGATAATCGATCATCACGCGTCGCCATCCTGCTGTGACGGCAGTCTCGACCAGATCGAGCGGGCTTTTCGTGACGTCGGCCTGAGTGGTTGCCTGAGCTACGAAGTGTCCGATCGAAACCGGCCGGGCGAAGGAATCGAGGAAAACGAACGCTATATTCGTAAGTGTCAGGACTCCGATGACGATCAGATGGCGGCCCTCTTCGGTTTGCATGCCCTGCTCACGCTCAGCACACGGACACTGGATCGTTGCGCCGAAATCGGTCAGTCGCTGGGCACGGGCTTCCATGTCCACGCCGCTGAAGACGAGATCGACGTGACAACAACGATGGAGCGCTATGGACGCGGCATCATGGACCGCTTCCTGGATTTCGGCATTCCGGGTCCCAATTCACTTTTCGTACACGGCGTGCTGTTCCGATCGCGCGAGTTGGACCTCCTCCGCTCGACGGATTCAATGCTGGTGAACAACCCCGAGTCGAATATGAACAACGGCCTCGGTGTTGCCCCGATCCTCGACATGCTGAAGCATGGCGTCCTGGTGGGCGTCGGTACCGACGGCATGTCGTCGCACATGATTTCCCAGGCGCGCGCCATGTATTTGCACCAGCGCACCTACCACCGCGACCCGACGATCGCATTCGCCGAAGCCTGCGACATCCTGCTCCGCAATAACCGCGAGATATGCAACCGGCTGTTCCGTGAACAGCGCGGCATGCTCGCGACCGGCCAACTTGCCGACATTATCATTCCGGATTACGTGCCATTTACGCCGCTCAACGCCGACACGTTCTTCGGTCACCTGCTGTTCGGGCTCAGCTTCACACGCGTCCGCACGACGATCTCGCGCGGCGAGGTCATCGTTGACGACGGCCGGATTCTGCACCTCGACGAGGACGAAATTCGCGCGAAATGCGCCGAACGCGCATCCAGAATCTGGTCCAGGATTGAGTGATAACTTACTGTAAAGGCTAATAATTGACTTCCGCATGGAATAAGTATTACGTACCGCAGACGGTCGCAGACGCGCTGGCCATCCTGGAGCGCTATGACGGCCAGGCCCGCGTTGTTGGCGGCGGTACGGACCTGCTGGTGGAGAGTCGTCGCGGACTGCGACGGCCATTTGAGGCCATCGTGGACGCGTCGCGGATCACGGGGTTCGGTGCAATCGTCGAGGATGCCGGCTACCTCGTTATCGGCTGCGGCGTAACCCACACGATGCTCGTAAACGACGATCGGATCGTTCGCTTCGGCACCTGCCTGTCCGAAAGTTGTGGTGTGATCGGCGGCCCGCAGATGCGCAACACCGGCACGCTCGCGGGCAATGTCGCGCATGCCCTGCCCGCCGGTGACGGCACCATCGGCCTGCTTGCGCTCGGCGGCGAGGTTGAAATTGCCGGCGCGGGCGGGACCCGCTGGATGCCTGCCAAGGACACTTTCGAGGGGCCGGGACGAAGCGTCATCGATCGCCATCGGGAGATTCTCACCCGGCTACGCTTCAAACCCACGGGCGAGAACGAAGGCTCGGCATTCCACCGGGTTATGCGTCCGCAGGGACTGTGCCTGCCCATCATTTCCATGGCTGCTCGCCTCAGGATCGACGGCGGTACGATCACGTCGGCCGGGATCAGCATGGGGCCGGTAGGGCCTGTCCCCTGGTACGCCGAACCGGTGGCCGACACCCTCATCGGTGGACCGGCGAACGATGAGCAATTCAAGAAAGCCGCGGCGGTCGCTCTCGACACCATCTCGTTGCGCACCAGCAAGTACCGGGCGACCGAGGAATACCGTGCGACGATGATTCGCATCTACCTGCCCATCATCCTGGCGACGGCCGCAGAACGCGCCGGAGCGAAACAATGAGCCGGCTGCAGATGACCGTGAACAACCTGCCCGTCGACATCGATGTCGATGAGTCGCGCTACCTGTCCGATGTGCTTCGGCAGGACCTGCGGCTGACGGGTACGAAGATTGGCTGCGCCGAGGCGGAGTGCGGCATTTGCACAGTGCTCGTCAACGGCACGCCGGTGGTCAGTTGCGTGTATCCGGCCTTCAAGGCACAGGGTGCGCGCGTCGAGACCATCGAAGGCCTGTCAGAAGACGATAGCCTGCATCCGCTGCAGCAGGCGTTCCTGGATCACGGTGCCGTGCAGTGCGGCATCTGCACACCCGGGCTGATCATGACCGCGAAGGGCCTTCTGGACCGGCTGGCGCTCGAGGGCCGCGATGTCACCGAGACCGATATTCGCGCCGCGCTCAAAGACACGTACTGTCGCTGCACCGGTTATCAGAGCGTGATCAACGCGATCC
This sequence comes from uncultured Gammaproteobacteria bacterium, assembly GCA_963698415.1. Taxonomy (GTDB): domain Bacteria; phylum Pseudomonadota; class Gammaproteobacteria; order Steroidobacterales; family Woeseiaceae; genus UBA1847. Next base: position 174,872 of record CAVOQS010000001.1, read on the forward strand.
TGCAGGCGTCCGGCCAGGACGTGCCCCCGTACCTGCCAAAGACGCGGGCACCCGCCGCGGAGATCGGCCGGCCACGCCCGAACCCGAATGCACTGGCGAAGATCAGGGGATCGGCACGATTCACCGACGACTACAGTTTCCCCGGCATGCTGTACGCGCGCACCAAGCGCGCGAATGTCCCCCATGCACGAATCCGCTCCATCGATACCGAAGCCGCACGCAATCTTGCCGGTGTGCGCGCGGTAATGACCCACGAAGACGTTCCCGGCCGAAATGCACATGGCATCGTCAACGTCGACTGGCCCGTGCTGTGCGGCCGGAAGGTCCGTTACGTCGGCGACGCGGTGGCCATCGTCGCAGCAGACAGTGAAGACATCGCTGCGGCTGCACTGGATCTCATTGTCGTCGACTACGAGGAACTGCCAGTCGTCAGCAATGCAATCGACGCGCTTGCGGCGGATGCCCCGCAGGTCCACGAGGAACGCCCGGACGGCAACCTCCTGAAACACATAAAGGTCCGCAAGGGCGATATTGACGCAGGCTTCGCGGCGGCCGACGTCATCGTCGACCAGACCTACCGGACCCCGACGACCGAACACCTGTTCCTCGAACCCGAATGTTCAATTGGCGTGCCCGCCGGCTATGACCCGACCCGCTTTGGCGGCATCTGCGACGCCCTGGCCAGGCGCGGCGAAACGGCCAGGCACGACAAGACCACGATCTACGTCGGCAGCCAGATTCCCTACGCCGATCGGGATCAGGCGGCAGCGGCACTGGGCGTCGACCCGGACAAGGTGCGCGTGGTTGCGACGCTCATGGGCGGTGGTTTCGGTGGCAAGGAAGACATCACCGGGCAAATTCACGCAGCGCTCCTCGCCGAGGCGACGCAGCAGCCCGTGAAGATGCGGTACTCGCGCCAGGAAAGCCTGCTCGTGCATGCAAAACGGCATGCGACGGTAATTCGGATGCGCACGGGCGCGACGCGCGACGGCAAACTAACCGCGGTCCAGGCGATCCTCTATGGGGATGGCGGCGCCTATGCCAGCCTGAGCGACAAGGTTCTGACCCGAGCTACCACGCACGCGTCCGGTCCTTACGAAGTGGCGAACGTCAAAGTCGACTGCTACGCGACCTATACCAACAACGTACCCGCCGGCGCGTTCCGGGGGTTCGGCGTCACCCAAAGCTGTTTCGCGGTTGAAAGCAACATGGACACGCTGGCCGGGAAGCTGGGACTCGATCCGGTCGAGTTTCGCCGCAGAAATGCGCTGCAGGTGGGCGCGACAACGGCGACCGGCCAGCTGATGCGTGAGAGCGTTGGCCTGCTCGAGTGCATCGACAAGGTCGACATCGATATGCGTGCCGGGGACTTCCGCTGGACCTGGGACGTCGGCCACAAGCGCTACGCGTGGGGACTCGCGATCGGCTACAAGAACACGGGACTCGGCGGCGGTGCCCCGGATAAGGCGACAGCCGAAGTCGAGGCGTGGCACGACCCCGCCAGGGGACTGGTCGCCGAGGTGCGCATCTCATCAGCGGAAATGGGCCAGGGGCTGCCGGGCGTGCTGGCGAGCTGCGCCGCCGAAGAACTGGGCATCCCGACCGAGAACGTCAGCGTATTGCTTGGCGACACCGACGTCTGCCCGGACGGCGGGCCGACGACGGCAAGCCGACAAACCTTCGTCAGTGGCAATGCAGCACGCCTCGCAGCCAGGGATGTCGCCCGGAAGCTCGCCGACAATCCCTCAGAAAGCGTCGTCGTACAGCATGAATACTGGGCGCCGAAAACCCAGCCGCTCGGCACCGGCGGCGACATGCACGTGGCCTTCAGCTTCGTCGCGCAGGCCGCGCTGTGCGAGATCGACCTGCGCACCGGCCAGGTCGAGGTCAAAAGAATTGTCGCGGCGCACGATGTCGGCCGCGCCATTAATCCGTTGACACTCGAGGGCCAGATCGAAGGCGGGATCGTCATGTGTATCGGCTATGCGCTGACCGAACACTACATCCAGGAGGATGGCATTCCCTGGACGAACGTAATGGCACGTTACAAGATGCCCAGCATCACCCACGCCCCGGCGATCACATCGCATATTGTCGAACACGAACTCTCGACCGGGCCATTCGGTGCCAAGGGCATGGGCGAGTTACCCAGTATTCCGACCAGCCCGGCAATAACCAATGCCATTTACAACGCGACCGGCGTGCGCGTGCGCAGCCTGCCTGTCGACCAGGACAGCCTGTTGCATGCAATGCATGCCGGCGCCGACGAGGTCGAACTCGGCTGGGGTGATCGCGAACCTATCCCCACAATTGAATTCGGAGGGGAACATTGAAACTCGTACCTGAAATCCGTGACGACGTCCTGCGAAAAAGCATGTCTCGCGCACGTGAACAGAACATCGTATTGCCGACATTTGCGCAGCAAAAGGACCCGTCGCTGGTACCCGATGCGATCAGGGATCGGCTCCGCGACGTCGGGCTGTGGGACCTCGACCCAGCCAACCTGTTTCGCATCACGTGGAAGAACGAAGCTGTCGCGCATGGCGGTGGCTATGGCGAGGGCAACTGGATTGAATTCCCGCCCTCACTGACCGGCATCGACGCGACCATCGTCGGCATCGTGGGCAAATGGTTCCCGACCGGCGCGCACAAGGTTGGCGCCGCTTACGGCTGTCTCGTGCCGCGCCTGGTGACGGGCGCCTTCGATCCGGACACCCAGAAAGCGGTATGGCCATCCACGGGCAACTACTGCCGCGGCGGCGCCTACGACTGCGCCCTGCTCTCCTGCCCGGCGGTTGCCATCCTGCCTGAAGGCATGAGTCGTGAACGCTTCGAATGGCTCCGGGAAATCGGTACCGACGAGATCATCGCAACACCCGGCACGGAGTCGAACGTCAAGGAAATCTACGACAAGTGCTGGGAACTCCGTGAAGAACGCGGCGACCGTATCGTTGTCTTCAACCAGTTCGAAGAATTCGGCAACGCCATCTGGCACTACCAGATGACGGGCTCGATCATTGACGAGATCTTCCGAAATCACTACGCCGACGGACGTCGCCTGTCCGGCTACGTCAGCGCAACCGGTTCTGCGGGCACGATCGCCGCAGGCGACTTCCTGCGCACCCGGCACCCGGACATTCGTGTTGTCGCCACCGAGGCCCTGCAATGCCCGACCCTGCTGCAGTTCGGCTTTGGCGAGCACCGCATCGAGGGCATTGGTGACAAGCACGTTCCGTGGATTCATAACGTGCGCAATACCGATTTCGTCGCCGCAGTAGACGACGAACAGACCCTGCAACTCATGCGCCTGTTCAATGAGCCGGCAGGCCGCGATTGCCTGGACCGCGAGGGCGTCGATGCGCAGACACTCGATGCACTGGGCCAGATCGGCATTTCCGGTATCTGCAATCTCGTCGCCAGCATCAAGACCGCTCGCTATTACGACATGGACGGCCGCGACGTGATCTTCACGCCGCTGACCGACTCGATGGAGCTGTACGCATCCCGCATGGCGGAGATGCAGGACAAGCATGGCCCCTATACGGGCCATCTTGCCGACCGGCATTTCGGTCGCTACCTCCAGGGCGCAACGACCGATCATGTCCGTGAACTCGGCTATGCGGATCAAAAGGCGCTGCACAACTTCAAGTATTTCACCTGGGTGGAGCAGCAAGGCAAAAGTTCCGAGGAACTGCGCCAGCTCTGGGACCGGGACTTCTGGCGCGAGATCTTCTCGCAGGAGGTCGTTGACGAATGGGATCGGCTGATAAATGCATTCAATAACGGTGGAGACAAGTCATGAGCAGTACCTATTACGAGGCGGCCGTCGCCATCAAGCCTGAACTCGTGAAATTCATGCAGGACATCATTCGCATACCGTCACTGAGTTCGCAGGAAGGGGCGGTTATCGAGCGAATTCGCGACGAAATGCAGCGCCTGGGGTACGACGAAGTCATGATTGACCCGATGGGCAATGTGATTGGCCGTATCGGTTCCGGTCCACGCGTGATCGCGTTCGATGGCCACGTGGACACGGTCGATGTCGGCGACCCGGAACTCTGGGACCGCGACCCGCATTCCGGCGACATCGACGGCGACATTCTTTACGGGCGCGGAACCAGCGACATGAAAGGCGGCGTCGCCTCGAGCGTATATGCCGGCGCATTGCTGAAAAAGCACGGCATTCCCGACAATGTCACCGTGTACGTCACCGGAACGGTGCAGGAAGAAGATTGCGACGGACTCTGCTGGCAATACATCGTCAACGAAGACGGTCTGCGACCCGATCTCGTGGTCATTACCGAGCCGACCAGCCTGCGCATCTATCGCGGCCACCGCGGCCGCATGGAGATGGAAGTCCATACGTCCGGTATTTCCTGCCATGGCTCCGCCCCGGAGCGCGGCGAGAACGCGGTGTACAAGATGGCCGGCATCATCGCTGAGATCGAGAAACTCAACGAGGAACTCGAAGCGCGCGCGCCGCTCGGCAAAGGTACGGTGACAATCAGCGAAATCCGCTCCACATCGCCAAGCCTGTGCGCTGTAGCGGATGGCTGCACGATTCACCTGGACCGGCGGCTGACGATTGGCGAAACCGAGGAAACATCGGTCGCCGAGATCCTCGCCCTGCCGTCCGTCAAAACCGCAAACGCGTCGGTAACCGTGCTCGACTACGCGGTGCCAAGCCACACCGGGCTGACCTACCCGACCCGCAAGTACTACCCGACGTGGGAGATGCCGGAAAGCGAGCCCGAAGTCCAGGCCGCGATGACGGCATTCCGCAACGCATTTGACCAGGAACCGGAGGTCGGCCACTGGACGTTCAGTACCAATGGCGTTGCGACAGCCGGCATGCACCACATCCCGACCATCGGCTTCGGCCCGGGACACGAACACTTTGCGCACGCACCGAATGAGCAAACGGAAATCGAACACCTCGTTCGTTGTGCCGCATTCTATTCCGCCCTTGTCGACGAGTTCGCCAGGGGATGACCACAGGAGAAACACAATGACCCGCGAAGCCAAAGCAATTCCCGGCCACATGAAGGGCCGCGACTGGCTGATGACGCAGGACTGGTCGGATGACGAGATCGAACTCGCACTCGACACGGCCGATACACTCAAGAACGAGTTCAGGAGCGGCGTGCCGACACTGCACTTGCCGCACAAATCGGCGTTCCTGATTTTCTTTGACAAGTCCACGCGCACGCGTAATTCCTTCGAGGCCGGCATGACACAGCTTGGCGGGCACGCGCATTTCATTGACTCGGAAACATCGCAGATTGCGCACGGTGAAAGCCCCAAGGACATGGGCACCATCTTGTCCACGTACGGGCACGGCATCATGATCCGGCACGACCTCGTTCCGGGCGAAGGCCAGTCCTACATGCGCGAGGTCGCGCAACACGCATCGATCCCGGTGATCAACATGCAATGCGATGTAGACCACCCTTGCCAGACCCTTGCAGACCTCATGACTATTCGCGAAGAGTTCGGTAAGGACTTGAAAGACCTAAAGATTGCTGTCTCGTGGGCTTACGCGCCCAGTTACGTGAAACCCATGTCCGTGCCCCAGGGACTGATCATGCTGATGACCCGCTTCGGTATGAATGTGACCCTCGCGCACCCACCCGAGTACACGCTGATGGACGAGCCGATGCAGCTGGCCCGCGATAACGCGGCACGCTCGGGCGGCCATTTCGAGGTGGTCGACAATATGGAAGACGCGTTCGCCGATGCCGACATCGTCTATCCCAAGAGCTGGGGTGTGGAGTCGTTGTTCGGCAAGCCGGAAGAGGCCATGCAAGTGGCGCAACAATATCGCCACTGGATCTGTGACGAAGCGATGATGGCGCGAGCCAGGGAGCGGGCCATCTACATGCACTGCCTGCCTGCGGATCGTAACTACGAAGTTACGGATGCAGTTATCGACGGTCCACAATCGCGCGTGTACCCGGAAGCCGAGAATCGCCTGCACACGGCGAAGGCACTCATGGCCCTGACGATGTGACGCCGCTATGAACGTTCCTGACAATGCACCACTAATCGTCATCGCGATCGGCGGCAACTCACTGATCAAGGATGCGGAACACATGGATGTTCTCGATCAGTACCGCGCCGCGGGCGAGACAGCGCACTATATTGTGCCGCTCATCAAGCAGGGCTATCGCGTCCTGGTCACGCACGGCAACGGCCCGCAAGTCGGTTTCATCCTGTTGCGCTCGGAACTCGCGCGCGATGTCATTCACCAGGTACCGCTGGCCAATTGCGTTGCCGATACGCAGGGGTCCATCGGCCTGCAAATCGCACAAAGCCTGCACAACGAATTCCTGCACCAGGGCGTGCAGCAGGCGATTGTGGCCATCGTGACGCAGTGTGTCGTCGATGAGAAAGACCCCAGTTTCAGTTGTCCCAGCAAGCCCATCGGCCCCTTTATGAACGAGGAAGAAGCCAGGCAGCGCGAGAAGGAAAACGGCTGGGTGATCGGCAAGGATGCCCGCCGCGGCTGGCGGCGACTCGTCCCATCGCCGGCACCGCTGGAAGTCATCGAGCTGCCCGCGATTCGCACCCTGCTCGACAGCGGCACCCTGGTCATCGCGGCCGGGGGTGGCGGTATTCCGGTCGTCTATCGGCAAGATGGCGAGCTGCGGCCGAGGCCGGCGGTGATCGACAAGGATGCCGCCTCCTGTTTGCTGGCCTGCGAACTCGATGCCTCGGTGTTCATCATTTCCACTGACGTCGACAAGGTGGCGTTGAATTTCGGGACGGACGAACAAATTGAAATCGACCGCATGACGGCCGCCGAGTGTCGCGAGTACCTGGCCGCCGGGCATTTCGCAGCCGGCAGCATGCGGCCAAAGATCGAAAGCGCGCTCAAGTACCTCGAACATGGCGGGCAGGAAGTCATAATTACCCAACCCCAGAACCTGCGAGCTGATTTGCAGAGTATTTACGGCACCCACATTGTGCCGTAGTGGATGAAGACATGAACGGCTACCGCTGCTATGCCTGCGACGAAACACAGGATGCCGGGTTCTCCGGCTGGGTTTGCCCCTCGTGCGGCGGCAACCTGGATATCACCAATGACCACGACACCATTCTCGAGCAGATCAGGCAGGCGCCTTTCGATACACCGCGTATACCGCTGCACATTGGGCAGACGCCGCTGTACGCCGCCGCGCGAATGGGACAATCGATCGGCCTGCGCAATTTGTATCTCAAGGATGACACGCTCAATCCCAGTGCTTCCAGCAAGGATCGTGCAAGCGCCATGGCCGTGCTGCGCGCGCTCGACATGGGGGCCGATACCGTTGCCGTGGCAAGCACCGGTAATGCAGGCTCGTCGCTCGCCTGTGTCGCCGCGGCTGCCGGCATCAAGGCGGTCGTATTCGTTCCGGAGAGTGCGCCGGTTGCGAAGCTCACACAGGCGTTGTCGTTTGGTGCCAGCGTGCTTGCGGTGCGCGGCAGCTACGACGACGCTTTCGACCTGTGTCTCGCCGCGTCAGAAGAATTCGGCTGGTTCAATCGCAGCACCGGCATTAACCCGTTCACGCGCGAGGGCAAGAAATTCTGTGCCTGGGAAATCTGGGCATCGCTTGACGGCCGGGTTCCGGACCGCGTTGTCGTCCCCACCGGGGATGGCAATCTCCTGAGTGCCATGTGGAAAGGCTGGTGTGAGCTGCAAGCCGTTGGACTGATCGACCGCCTGCCGAAGATCGACTGCGCGCAATCGTCCGGGAGCGACGCAATCTGCCGCACAGTGGCGACGGTTCGAAGTGGACCACCTGTGGACTGGTCGACCGTGCGGCTTGAAGCCGTGAACGCACACACGGTCGCAGATTCCATCTCGGTTGACCTGCCCCGCGATGGGCTCGCCGCCGTGCGGGCCATCGTCGAATCCGGTGGTCTGGCCGTCACTGTGCCGGACGAAACCATCCTGGCCGCCATTCCCGAGATGGCCAGTCTCTCCGGTGTCTTTCCAGAACCTGCCGCCGCAGCACCCTGGGCCGCGGTCAAACAGCTCGTGCGGGACAAGAAGATCGAAGCCGACGAAACCATCGTCTGCCTCGTGTCTGGAAACGGACTGAAGGATATTGCCAGCGCGAGGACAGCAACAGGCCGACCGCAATTGATCGAGGCTTCATTGGACGCAGTAAGAAGCGCGCTTGCTAAAGTCCGAGCGTGAAGTCGAACTCTCGCTGCAGCAGGTCGGCCAGGTCCCTCCCTGCACCATCACACAAGGCAGTCAGCGGGGGTCGGACGTTGGCCCAGCGAGCATCCCCGGTTGCGATAGCCAGCAAGCGTTTCTGCGCCGGTATGGGCCCGAAGTCCTGGACCGTCTCGCGAAAACGGGCTACGGCAGTCAGCGCATCCCGCGCCGCCCCCGGGTCGCCCCGGTCGTAAAGATCAATAACCCTGGCGATGGCCCGGGCATTGACGTTGGCGGTCGCCGATATACAGCCGGGCGAACCAAGTTCGAGCGCCTTGATTAATGGCAGCTCGGAACCCGGATAAACGATCAAGTCGCCGATCTCAAGCAGCTCGCGGGTGTTGTCCCAATCGCCCGAACTGTCCTTGATGCCAATGACCTGATCGGGAAAATCCCTGTGAAGCCGCCGTGCCAGGACCGGGGGTATACCGACCACCGCAATCGGAGGAATGTGGTAGAGAAAGATCCGTGCGTTCGGACCAAGCGCAGCGATGAGTTGCTTGAACCAGGCGTACAAGCCATCGTTGGAAACGCCCTTGAAATAGAACGGCGGCAACGTCATGACCGCCGCACAGCCCATGCCGAGGCAGGCCTGTGAGAGGCGGACAGTGTCCGGGATGTTGGTCAGGCCGGTACCGGGAATGACGAGGGCCGGATCGATACCTCCGTCCAGCAGGGTCCGGATCGCCGCGATACGCTCATCGATACCAACCGACAGTGCCTCGCCCGTCGTGCCAAAAGGCGCAATGCCCGCACAGCCCTCTGCCAGCAGCCAGTGAGCATGCGCGACATACAAGTCGGTAGCGATCGACAGATCGTCATTGAATGGCGTCAGGATCGGCGCGATGACTCCTCGTTTGAGCATCGGCCTAGTGTGCCGCATCGGGGGTGGCCTTGCCGAGCAATGCGTCCCTGCGTTGCATAAGTCCCGCAAGTTGCCGCGCGCTTAACACGTCGCCCAGTTCCGCCCGCAGCGATTCGTCGTCAAGTTTGAGCAGGGCCGCTCGCCACTCGTCGCTAACCGAAAAATCGGCAGACGAGGAATGGCCCGGCCAGGTCGCACCGGCACGGAATGCGTCCCGGTGATCGACCAGTATCAGCAACAGATCCTCGGTGTCATACAACATGGCGGTCGGCGTTCTCCCCGCATTGCCGATCAGTGCGTCGAAAACCCTCATGGTCGCAGCCTGTTTGTCGAGCGAACAGGGCGCGCCAAGCCTGTCCTTGATACCGACGAGTTCGGCATCACTCACCCTGCTCGCCGGGAGCAGCTGCAGTATCCCCGACCGCCCGCCTACCGCACGTCGAACCGTGACCGGGACCATGCCGAGGCCCAACATTCGGTCCAGCCTGTAGGCCGCTATTTCCGGCGATGAGCCATCAACCTCGACTGTCGCCAAAGCGAGCAAGAACGCTCAGGCCGCCATACCTCACTTCTACGAGGCGTCGCGATTCGCCGTCGATCGGCCCCTCGACCAGGTCGCCATTGGCCAGCAGGGTTTCGAGTTCGTCGTCGCCAAGCGGAATCGACTCGTGTCCGACGCGAACCGGGTGATTAACCGGCAACAAACCGGTTCGGCCATCCTGGTTGACGACAGTCAGTCGATCGCCCTCAATGACCAGGGCATTGCCGGTGCCTTCGTAAACCTTGGCCAACATACCGGTATCAATCTCCACCGTGCGCCCATTCGCTCGCTGCTGGACCCGCCGGGTAACAGTGGAGGTATGGCCCATGACCACGCGACTGGCATCGATTGTCGCCAATGCACCGGCCAGGACCTCACCTTCCACCAGCATGCTGCAGGTCGCGGTCCCCCGATACCAGATCGGGCCGATGGGCGTATTCAATGGCGATTGGCTGAGCTCAATGACGGCCTGAACGGTATCCTGGGACCTGCGCGGAATCGCCCCCGCTTCGTTCTTCTCCCTGAGCAACGCCGGAATCTTCTTGAACGTTTGAACAGGGCTGAGTACCTGCTGGTCCACAAGCTTGTCCCTGCCAAGCACGAATTGGTGAAGGTCGTTCTTGAGACTGACGTTAACTCCGTCCAAACCGTACTCGGAAATGAAAGACGGCAACCCCCCATGGACGAAAGCCGTATCGTTAATGACGACGATGAAGGGTTTTTTGAGCAGCCATCTCCCGTATTTACCGTTGTGCCGGAATGCCTTGCGGTGTCCGAAGTAGCCAGGCGGCGCCAGGGCGTTGAACCTGGCACGCATGACGGCCAGGTCAGGTGCGGCAGAATCATCATCGCCCGCCGGTTGGCCGGCCAGGTAGTACTTGAACCAGCGTTCACGCTCCCTGCTCGACTCGATATCCTGGTAAGCGGCGTACTCCGCCTTCGCAACATAGCGAAGATCGCCGATAAGGTTCATGACCTCGTGATTGCCCAGCAGCACATGTACCCGACCGCCGCTGCGACGCGCCTCTTTTTCCAGCCGCAGGATGAGATCCATGACCTCCCGCGACCGGGCGCCTCGATCCAGCAGATCGCCGGTAAATACCAGGTGTGCTTTTCCGCCGCTCCAGGCGAGCTCGTCATCGAGCACCTCTGCCGCCTGCAGCGTCTTTGTCAGGGCATCGAATGCGCCGTGCACGTCGCCAATCGCGACGATCCTGTCGACGTTCGAGAAATGCCACTGGTCAGCCTGAGCCGGCAACCAGCACACACCAAGAAACAACACCAGGAACAGCACACGTGGGTAACGCATCTAGCCTCGCCGCAACACTTTTATCGAAGCCTCAGGATACTCGATGTTTTCGGGTCATTTTTCAAAGAAATAACTACGTAAGCCGCTACGGATTACGCGTATTCACTAAGTGCCCGAGCTGCGTATTCTGAGCCTGTCAGGTTGCGCAGTTGCGCAAGCATTTGGAGCAGGATCATGACCCGGGAAGTCTCCTCCCCCAGCGGGGCGGGTTTCTTTGAAATCCGCTTTGAATCCATAGGTGGGCTGGGTGCCCACGTCGCCGGCAAGATCATCGCCGCCGCGGCCGTTCTGCGAATGAACATGAACGGCGCTCACTTTTCGTCCTACGGCTCCGAGAAGAAGGGCTCGGTTGTTCGTTCATTCATCCGTCTGGCTCCCGCCGACAGGGCAATTCGTACCAGCGCCCCGATTGAAGAGCCCGATGTCATTGTCGTGTTTCACAGCGGACTACTGGCCCACCCGGCCACGGTATCGGGGATGAAGGCGAACGGCGTCCTTATCTACGCCGGCCCCGAAGGCGATATCCCCGACGGACTGTCGCGCCTTCCAAAGTCGACCAAGATTATTCGCGTCGACGCCCAACACATCGCGTTCGAGGAGAAATCCCGAGAGAACGCCGTGTTGATCGGCACGCTGGCCGAGGCAGTGCCGTTGCTCGATCGGCAGGCCATCCTGGATGCGCTCGATGCGACGTTCGCCGACAAGAGCGCCAAGGTCGTCGCGGCAAACGCCCGCGCATTCAATCGTGGCGCCGATGAGATCGAAATTATCGAAGGTGTGGGTCAGCTTGATGGTGATTTGCCGGCCATGCAGTCGAACCCGGTCTGGGGCTACAAGAGCGCGCCGATCGGCGGTGTCCTGCCGACGCCCGGCAACACGGCACACAATGACCTGCATACCTCCCGAACGGGCTGGTTGCCTGTTCTCAATAAAGACGACTGCATCGACTGCGGGATGTGCGACATGGTCTGCCCCGACCTCTGCCTGGTCTGGTCGACGCACACGGGCGAGAACGGCAAGCCATTGGTCAAACTCGATGGCATCGACTACCAGTACTGCAAGGGCTGCATGCGCTGTGTCGAGACCTGCTCGACACGCGCGATGACACGCGAAGCTGAGACGCCGGGACTGGCCGACCGACTGCGCGTGCCGCTATTTCCTGACCTGATGAAAGCCGCAGGAGACAAGCATGCTTGATAAAGCACCTGTTACTCGTTGGAGCCCCGTCGCCCAGGTTCGTGACTTCAAGAGCGGTAATGAAGCCGCTGCGCTGGCCGCAAGAGACATTGGCTTTCATGTCATGGGCTACTTCCCGATCACCCCGTCGACGGAAGTTGCCGAGTCCTTGTCGATGATGCAGGCAAACGGTGAGCATGACATCGTCATGATACCCGCGGATGGCGAACACGGCGCGGCCGGCATTTGTTACGGCGCGGCGCTCGGCGGCGGTCGGGTATTGAACGCCACCTCGTCGCAGGGCCTGTTGTATGCGCTGGAACAGTTGCCCGTGCAATCGGGCACACGCGTCCCAATGGTGCTGAACGTGTCGACTCGTACCGTCTCGGGCCCGCTCGACATTCGTTGCGACCATTCGGACATCTACTTTGTCCTGAATGCGGGCTGGATTATCCTGATGGCACGCGATCCACAGGCCGCCTACGACCTGAACTTCGCTGCGGTACGAATCGGCGAGCATCCCGACGTGCGCTTGCCCGTCATCGTCGCCTACGACGGCTTCCTGACAAGTCACCAGAAACGCCGTATCGAGCGTTTTGACGACCCGGCGGCGGTTGCCGAATTCCTCGGTGAGCGTACTGACCCTTACGACGCCCTGGACCCTGAGCGTCCCGTGACTTTCGGCCCGTACATGAACGATCCGGACCTGATTAACAACAAGGTCCAGCAACACCAGGCCATGGAAGCGGCGCGACGCGTTATCCCGGAAATACTCGGAGAACTCTACGAATTTTGCGGGCGCGACTATCGAACGGTCGACGCCTATCGAATGGACGACGCTGAAGCTGCCCTCGTGCTACTGAACTCGGCGGCCGAGAACGCGAAGGAAGTCGCCGATCGCATGCGCGCCCAGGGCCACAAAGTTGGCGTCGTGTCGCCGAATGTTTTGCGGCCGTTTCCGACCGACGAGATTCGTCGCATTCTGAAGAACGTTCGCGGTGTCGTCGTCGGCGACCGCGGTGATTCCTACGGCGCTGAAGGCGGCAACCTGTCGCTGGAAGTCCGGGCTGCCCTGCAACAGGATCCTGACAACACATCCCTGGTCATGAGCCGAATCTACGGCCTGGGCGGCAAGGATTTCTATGACGCGGATGCTGAAAAGTTCTTCCGCGAGGCGCTTACGGCAGTCGAGACCGGCAAGGTCGAGGTGCCGTTCGAGTATCACGGCGCGTATGCCGGCGACGATGCCCCGGGCCCGGCGCCAGGCCTGCCCCCAATCAAATCCGAAGAAGTATCGCGCGGCATGGCGACCGTCACCCGGAACCCCGAGACCGAACGTCTCGAAGTGGAACTGAAGCCGCTGTGGGAAATGACCACGACGCCTTCCCGGATCGCACCGGGACACGGTGCCTGCCCGGGCTGCGGATTCTTCCCGATGCTTCACCAGGCGTACAACGTCCTCGAAGGCAACGTCGTGGTCCTGTTCCAGACCGGTTGCGCGATGGTCACGACGACTGGCTATCCGAAGACCGCGCATCGCATTACCTACATTCACAACCTGTTCCAGAATGGCGCTGCCACGCTGTCGGGACTGGTCGAGATGTACCACGAGCGCATCCGTCGCGGCGAGATTCCTGCACCGCCCGAGGGCGAAGAGACCACGTTCATCATGGTGACGGGCGACGGCGGTATGGACATCGGCATGGGCGCCGCGCTGGGCACCGCAGCCCGCAACCACCGCATGATCATCCTCGAGTACGACAACCAGGGCTACATGAATACGGGCTCGCAGTTGTCGTATGCAACGCCTTTCGGTCACCGCACGTCGACGAGCGAGGTTGGCCACAAGCTGTCCGGCAAGCGTTTCCACCACAAGGACACGCCGCAGATCTTCGCGGCCTGCAACCTGCCCTACGTGTTCACGGCCAGCGAAGGCTACCCGGAAGACTTCATGCGCAAGATCTCCAAGGCCCAGTGGTACGCCAAGCGCGAAGGCATGGTCTACGGCAAGGTCCTGTCATTCTGCCCGCTCAACTGGCGCACCAAGGACGACGCGGCCCAGGAGGTTCTGCAGACCGCAATCGATTGCTGCTTCTTCCCGCTCTACGAAGTGGAACGCGGCCACACGTCGATTACCTACGACCCGGATGCTATCGGTCGGCGCCGCACAGTAGGTGCCTGGCTCGGGCAAATGGGCAAGACCAAACACATGCTCGAGGCGGAGAACGCCGAGCGGCTCGAAATAATCGAGCAGGAAGTCGACAAGCGCTGGCGGCGGCTGAAAATCAAACACGAGAACCCGGAACTTTAGGCCATGGCAAAGATCCTCGAGAAACGTCCACTGACGCCGGTCACCAAGCTGTACAAGGTCGACGCGCCGCTCGTTGCGAAGGCAGCCAGGCCCGGGCAATTCGTAATCGTGCGTGTCCGCGAGGGCGGCGAGCGCATTCCGCTGACTATCGCCGACTACGACCGCGAGGCCGGTACCTTGACGATTGTTGTGCAGGAAGTCGGCACGACCACGATGCAATTCGGCGAACTCGAAGTCGGCGACGAGATACTCGATCTCGTCGGTCCGCTGGGCATGCCTCTCGAAATTCCGGTCGAGGGCCACATCGTCGGCGTCGGCGGTGGTTTCGGTGCCGCGGCGCTGCTCTGCCTGATGCGAGAACTGCGCCAGCGGGGTGACACCACGACGATTATCAATGGCGCACGCGAGAAGGACCTGCTCATCCTCAACGAGGAACTCGCAGAGGTCTGCGATAACCTCGAGCTGTGCACCGACGACGGTTCGGCAGGTTTTCATGGCTTTGTCACCGACCGCCTCGCACAGTTGATCGATGGCGACGGCCCAGGACGCCCGGACATGGTCGTCGCGATCGGCCCGATGCCGATGATGCGGGCCGTCGCCGAGACCACGGCCACCGCGAAAATCCCGACACTGGTGTCGCTCGATCCGCTCATGATCGACGGCACCGGCATGTGTGGCGGATGCCGCGTCACGGTCAATAACGAAGTGAAGTTTGCTTGCGTCGACGGCCCCTTCTTTGATGCTCACCTGGTCGATTTCGAGGAAGCCGTGAGGCGCAACAAGATGTACGTCAAGCAGGAGCACGAGGCGAAGGATCGCACTGAGTGCCGCAAGCTTGCCGTGGGACAAGACTGATGCCTGTAAAACGCGTTGAGAAAACCCCGATGCCCGAGCGCGACGCAGTACTGCGTTCGCACGATTTTGGAGAGGTCAACGAAGGCTACCAACTCGCGCATGCGAAGTTCGAGGCCGAGCGCTGCCTGCGTTGCCAGGACCCGGTCTGTATCGACGGCTGCCCGGTTCGCGTGCCGATTCCCGACTTTGTTCACAAGATCGCCTCGGGCGACATGCGCGGCGCCGCAGAAGTGCTGCGCGCATCAAACCCGTTGCCGGCCGTGTGCGGGCGAGTCTGCCCGCAGGAAGTCCAGTGCGAAGAGAAATGCTCGGTCGGCATCCGCTTCAAACCCGTCGCTATCGGTTATCTCGAACGCTTTGTCGCCGACTGGGAGATGGCGCAGCCCCCGCAGGAGATCAACAACAAGCTCGATCGTGCCGAGAAAGTCGCGATCATCGGCTCGGGACCCGCAGGCCTCGTGTGCGCTGGCGAACTCGCCCGCCTCGGTTACCCGGTCACCATTTTTGAAGCCCTGCACGCCCCGGGTGGTGTGCTGCGCTACGGCATCCCGGAATTCCGTTTGCCAAAAGACGTGCTGGACTGGGAGATCGACCAACTCAGAAAGCTCGGCGTCGAGATCCAGTGCAACGTGATTATCGGCAAGACGATCACGATGGACCAATTGATGGGCGAGATGGGCTACTCGGCCGTGTTTATCGGCACCGGCGCAGGCCTGCCGACCTTCATGGGAATCCCGGGCGAAAACCTCAATGGTGTGTACTCGGCCAATGAGTTCCTGACCCGCGTCAACCTGATGCACGCCAACGACTTCCCCAACGCCGATACGCCAGTCATGGTCGGCAAGCGTGTCGCTGTCATCGGTGCCGGCAACACCGCCATGGACACCGTCCGCACAGCGCTGCGCGTTGGTGCAGAGCAAGGCCTGATCGTCTACCGCCGCAGCGACAAGGAGATGACCGCTCGGGTCGAGGAACATCAGCATGCGATCGAAGAAGGTGTCGAATTCCACTGGCTGACCAACCCGATCGAAGTCCTGGGCGACGAGCAAGGTTGGGTCACGGGACTGAAATGCGTTCGCATGCAACTCGGCGAGCCCGATGCATCCGGCCGTGCCCGGCCCATTCCGATCAAGGGTTCGGAGTTTGTCATGCCCGTGGACAACGTCGTGCTGTCGATCGGTAACAAACCCAACCCCCTGTTATTGCAGACCACCAAGGGCCTCGAGTCCAACAAGTGGGGTTGCCTGGTCGTCCGGGATCGAAGTTCCGAGACGTCCCGGGACCATGTGTTCGCGGGCGGCGATGCTGTAACCGGCGCAGCGACTGTCATCCTGGCGGCCGGGGCCGGCAAGGATGCCGCGATCGAAATACACAAGGATCTGCGCGGCTAGCGGGAGCTTAAGGGCAAGACCCAAAGAAAAATGAAACGTTTGGGCGCTGCAGCGCATCTAAAGATCGTATAATTTGTGATCTCTCGCTTTTGCGGAGCCCTGAATGTCTCTTGTAGCTGAACTTAGACGACGCGGCGTTTTTCGCGTTGCCGCTGCGTATCTCGTGGTGGGCTGGCTGCTGACCGAAGTTCTGACTACGATCCTGCCGACGCTCGGTGCCCCGGAGTGGGCTTCCCGGGCCGTCATTCTCATTTTCGCGTTCGGCTTCGTTCCGGTAATCGTGTTGTCGTGGTTCTTCGAAGTGACTCCCGATGGCATCAAGCGGGACCATAACGTGGACCGGGATGGCCCGGCCCACCGGCACATTGCACGCAAAATTGACCAGGTAACGATTGGCACGGCCGTCGCGCTGATTATCGTCGTCGGCCTGTTCAGTGCGCGTTACACCGCCGACGATCCGTCGGCCGTCGATCTCGCCATCAGCAGCACGTCCGTTGCGGTCCTGCCGTTCGTGAACATGTCCGGCGACAAGGACAATGAGTACTTTTCTGACGGGCTCACCGAAACACTCCTGCACATGCTTGCACAGATCCCGGACCTCAAGGTGGCGGCCCGCACGTCGAGTTTCGCGTTCAAGGATCAGAACCTCGGTATCAAGGCAATCGCCGAAGCGCTCGGCGTGGCGCACGTGCTGGAAGGCAGCGTGCAACGCGCGGGTGACCAGGTTCGGATCACGGCCCAGCTGATCCGGGCAAGTGACGGGTTCCATGTCTGGTCGCAGGTCTACGACCGTACGTTCGACGACATATTCGCGATCCAGGACGAGATTGCCGGCCACGTGGGTAGCGCATTGTCCGCGTCACTGCTCGGCACGGAAGGTGGCACGCGTCTCGCTGGCGTGACGACGTCCGACCCCGACGCCTACGATCTCTACCTGCAGGCCCGCAAGGAACGCGCCACCTACTCGTACGGCGGATTGCAGGCCGCCGAAGACTTGCTGAAAGGCGCTCTGCTGATCGACCCGGAATTTACGGAAGCCAAGACTGAGCTCGCGAGCAGCTATGTCCACCAGTTCGAGACCGGCCTCATGGACCGGCGCACCGCGGTCGCAGAAATCATCGCCATTACGGACCAGGTCCTGGTCGAACAGCCCGACAATCCAGTGGCGCGGGCCACGTCGATCTACGCCAAAGCCCTCGTGTTGACGTCGCAGGGTGATGAGGCGGCGATGAGCGATCTTGCGAACGAGCTCGAGGCCATTGTCGCGCAATCGCCGGCGTCGCTCGAGCCACGCTTCCTGCTGGTGCGCGCCTACAAAGCACTGCAACGAGCCGAGGAAGCGATTCCCGTGTTGCAGGAAGCCCTGGCATTCGATCCCTTCAACCCGGCGCTGCACTACGAGCTGGGCACTGCGCTAATGATGGATGAGCGCTGGGACGAGGCGCGCGCCGCGCTGGAGCGATCGCTCGAACTCGAACCCTCGCAACCGAATGCCTACACAAGCCTCGGTATCCTCAGCCTGCAGGACGGTGATGGCGTCGGCATGGCCAGGGCAATGACACAGGCCATCGCTGTCGATCCGAAGGACCATGAATTGCCGGGCATGCTCGCCGAATTCCTCTATCGACTCGGGCTCATTGAAATTGCCGACGCTTTCCGCGAGCGCGTTCTGGCCCTGGCACCAACCAGCGAAGTCGCCTACCAACTCGAACTCTTGCGGGCGAAGAGCACTGGCGATATTGAAGGCAGTATCGCTGCCGCTCGCCGGACGATTGAAGACAAGGTCGAGGATCGACGTTTTGCCTTTGGCGGTGCTGTCCAGCACCTGATTCGAACGGCCGCACAAACTGAGCGCATCGAAGAAGAGCTGGCCTGGATCAACGAACAGGAACCCGGAATCTTCGACGTTGATGCGCCGCGGGTGCCGCAACGCTACCGCAATGCCCAGGGCGTCGCATTCGACGCATGGGTCCGAATTCTGCCGGTTGAAGAAGTGCGGAGAAGGCTCGAGGTTCTGGTTGCATGGGCGGAGTCCAATGGCGTTGACCCGACTCAGGATCCTCATACAAACGTCAGGATTCTCGCTCTTCGCGGACAGACGGCCGAAGCAACGGAAGTTGCACTCGAGGCGGTATTCTCGGAGTCGGTTGCGCTGCATCTGGACTGGCGCGACGCATGGATGCAGCCCCAGTTTGCCGAGATCGTAGCCGACCCACGTGTGCAGGAGGCGATACAGCGCTGGGATGACGAGGAAAAAGCGCTGCGCGGCAGCGTGCAATCCTGGTTCTCGGATATGCACGCCTCGCGCTAGTTCTCGCTGCGCTAGTCCTTGCCGTCGACTACCTTGCGGACAGCCGCAGCCAGGGCTCCATCGACGGGCTTCAGGCTGTAGCTGATTCGCATGCTGGGTTTATCGATGTCGATCAGACGAGTGAGATCGATCGGCGTGGCCACGAGAACAAGATCGCAATCGACCGCGTTGATCGTCGCCTCGAGATCCTTGATCTGCTGATCCCCGTAGCCCATCGCGGGTAACAAATCGCCGATGTCCGGGTACTTTTCGAACGTCTCCGCGATTTCGCCGACGGCATACGGCCTGGGATCGACAAGCTCGGACGCTCCGTGTTCGGTCGCAGCCAGGATGCCGGCGCCAAACGGCATGCCACCGTGCGTCGTTGTTGGCCCGTCCTCGATGACCAGGACGCGTTTGTTGGCGATAGCGTCGGGATCCGGAACATCCAGCGGCGACTCGCGAAAAATGATGTCCGCTGTGGGATTGAACTTTCGCGCGTTGTCGACAATGAGCTCAATGTTCGCTTCGTCGGCGTAGCCGATCTTGCCCACCAGGATCAGGTTGGCGCGCTGAAAATTGACGCTGCCCGGAAAGTACTGCAGCTCGTGGCCCGGACGATGCGGGTCGGCGACACAGATCCACAGGTCGGGTTTGTAGAACGGCGTATCGTTGTTGCCGCCGTCCCAAACGATGACGTCGGCTTCCTTTTCTGCCTCCTTGAGGATTGCCCCGTAGTCGACACCGGCGTACACCACGACGCCGTTCGCAATGTGCGGCTCGTATTCTTCGCGTTCCTCGATCGTGCAATCATGACGTCGCAGGTCTTCGTAGGTTGCAAAACGTTGCACCGCCTGTTTCGCGAGATCGCCATAGGGCATCGGATGGCGAATCGCGACAGCCTGCAATCCCATCTCCCGCACGATATCGATGATGCGCCGCGAGACCTGGCTCTTGCCGCAACCTGTGCGAACGGCCGTGATCGCGATGACCGGCTTTTTCGAAGGCAGCATCGAGCCCTCAACATCAAATGTCGAGAAAGCGACGCCTTTGGCCTTGACCCGGTCGTGACGTTCCGCGAGATAGCCGATGCTGACGTCGGAGTAGGCGAAAATCACCTCGTCGACGTCATTCTCGTCGAGCAGTCTGTCGAGTTCTTCTTCAGGAACGATGGGAATGCCGTCGGGGTACAGGGAACCCGCCAGTTCCGCCGGATAACGCCGGTCCTCGATATGGGGGATCTGGGTCGCAGTGAATGCGACCACGGTGAAGTCCCTGTTGTCCCGATAGAGGCAGTTGAAGACGTGAAAATCACGACCGGCTGCCCCCATGATGACAATGCGTGTGCTCATCATGGGCCTCCTTTTTGCCAGGTAAACGATGCTACACATGGCCCCGCCGGAGGATCATACGGTCTTGTACCTAGCGCAGTTCACTACGTGAATTCCGTCATAGGAAAGCCATGGAAAAGGTGTAGCGTCACGTTTGAAAATGCCTGTCGGAGGCCGTCATGTCTGTTGCTAAACCGCAAGAACAACTCCTTTCTAATCAAGAACCTGCGCAACTTCACCGCGGCGTGAAGATACTCCACGATCCGATCCGGAACAAAGGTACTGCGTTCACGGAGGCCGAACGTGATGCACTGAAACTACGGGGCCTGCTGCCTCCTCGCGTGCATTCGATGGCCGAGCAGGAATTGCGCGTCCTCGGCAACATTCGCCAGAAACAGACGGACCTCGAGCGCTACCTGTACCTGATTGCCTTGCAGGACAGGAACGAGAACCTGTTCTACCGGGTAGTGATGAACCATCTCGAGGAGATGATGCCGATTATTTACACGCCGACCGTCGGGCAGGCATGCCAGGAATTCCAGCACATCTACAGGAAGCCGCGGGGCTTTTACGTGTCTTTGCATGACAAAGGACGTATCAAGGAGATCCTGCAAAACTGGCCCCACAAGAATGCCCGCATTATCGTCGTAACCGACGGCGAGAGGATTCTCGGACTTGGGGACCAGGGCGCTCAGGGCATGGGCATTCCGATCGGCAAACTGTCCCTGTACACAGCGTGCGCCGGCATACCGCCGACTGAGTGCCTGCCCGTCATGTTCGACGTCGGCACCAATAATGACCACTTGCTGAATGACCCGCTGTACAACGGCATCGAACGCCACCGTGCACGCGGCAAGGAATACGACGAGCTGTTTGATGAATTTGTGCAGGCAGCAAAGGAAGTATTCCCCGGCGTCCTTATCCAGATCGAGGACTTCGGGAACACCAATGCGTTCCGCCTGCTGGAACAGTATCGCGACAACACCTGCCTGTTCGACGACGATATCCAGGGCACCGGCGCGGTAGCGGTCGCTGGAATAATCGCATCAATGCGGATCACGGGTGGCAAGTTAAGCGATCAGAAACTCCTGTTCCTGGGTGCTGGCGAGGCCGGCATCGGTATTGCGGACGTATTTATTGCAGCGCTCAAAGAAGAAGGCATGTCTGAACAGGAGGCACGAAAACACTGCTGGTTCGTCGACTCCCGCGGCCTGGTCTGCGCCGAACGCGAAAACCTGGCGGCGCACAAACTGCCCTATGCACACGAGCACCCCTACATCGATAATTTGCTTGATGCTGTGAAGGAACTGAAACCCACGGCACTCCTCGGTCTTTCCGGTCAGCCGCAGACATTCACCAAGGAAATTGTCGAGGCCATGACAGCAAACAACAATCGGCCAATCATTTTCGCGTTATCCAATCCGACATCGATGGCCGAATGCACCGCGGAACAAGCGTACAACTGGTCCAAGGGAAAAGCAGTTTTTGCCAGCGGCAGTCCGTTCGACCCCGTCACTTATCGCAATCGCACGTACGTGCCGGGACAGGGCAACAACGCGTATATCTTCCCGGGCGTCGGCCTCGGAGTGATCGTCAGTCGCTCACGTATTGTCACCGATGAAATGTTCCTCGCAGCTGCGCATTCCCTTGCGGATCAGGTCAAGGATTCGGATATCGAGCGCGGTCGGGTATATCCGCCACTGTCGGCAATCCGACAGGTGTCGGCGAAAATCGCGGCCGACGTTGCAAAGATGGCGTATGCCAATGGCTTCACGGATAAACCGGAGCCGAAGGACATATTGGCGGATGTGCAGGAGTACATGTACCGGCCGGTCTATCCTCACTACGTGTAATATCGGGACGTGACAGACGATTTACTCGCGAACTCGCTAAACCGGCATTGCCACTGCATCAACGTCGACGCCGACGTGCTGCAGGAATCGCTCGATGCTCGTCTCGGTGGCTTGGGCGCGTGGGCGCGGCTGCAAGACACGCACCCTCACCTGCTCGCTGGCTCACCCGTCTTTGTCTCGCCCGCTCACGTCGGGCAGATGAAGAAGGTCATCGAGGCAGTCGAACGCGTTGTGGCGCTCGAGACCTACAGGAAGGTGGTGCTTGGCTGGGCACCGCCGATTGCCCGCAATGACCCGGGCGCACATGGCGTCTTCTTCGGTTACGACTTTCACCTGACCACCGATGGGCCGCAACTCATCGAGATCAACACCAATGCGGGAGGTGCCCTGCTCCTGTTGCAGGTCGCGAGCGCCCAGCGACTCTGCTGCAGTGAGGTGGAGAACTTCGTCACCGGCAAGGTCGATACTGCAGACCTCGAGCATACGTTTGTCGAGATGTTTCGCGAAGAGCTTCGAGCGCAGCGACCGGACCGGGAGTTACGCCGGGTCGCAATCGTCGACGAGAATCCGTTTGAGCAGTATCTGAGCCCGGAATTTATCCTGTTCCAGATGATGTTTCGGCACCATGGAATCGACGCGATTATCGCCGGGCCGGAAGCATTCGCGCTTGAAGACAGCCAGTTGCTTGTGGATGGGAAAGCGGTCGACCTGGTGTACAACCGCCTGACCGATTTCTATCTGCAATCGCCGGTGTGCGCGGTTCTCAACCGCGCCTATTACGATGCTGCGGCGGTTATCACGCCGAGCCCCTATGCCCACGCGCTCTACGCCAACAAGCAGAACCTCACCCTGCTGTGCGACGCGAACCGACTCGATGAACTCGGCGTCGACAGATCGACGATCGCCACGCTTGTCCAGGGAATCCCGAGAACGGAACTGGTCACCGCCCAAAATGCCGACGCGCTATGGACAGAACGCAAGCGGCTGTACTTCAAGCCAACCTGGGGATTTGGCAGCCGCGGTACCTTCAAAGGGGCGAAGCTGACTCGCAAGACCTGGGACTCAATACTTTCCAGCAACTACATCGCGCAGGAGCTTGTGGCGCCGAGCGAACGACTGGTCATTCTCGGTGGCAACGAGCAAGCCCTCAAGCTCGACCTTCGCTGTTACACCTACAAAGGCATAATCCAGTTGCTGGGAGCGCGCATGTACCGCGGCCAGACGACCAACTTTCGGACGGGTGGCGGAGGCCTGGCCGCTGTCTTTACTGCGCCTGGCAGCTGACTCACTCAGCCTGGTGATGTCAGGCTCGGAACCCCACCACCCAGAACGTCTGCGATCGCGTCCATGACATCGGGCGTGAATTTCTTCGCGTAATTGAGCGCCTTCATATTTTCGTGAACCTGTTCGACACGGCTCGCGCCGGTCAGGACAGAACTCACCGACGGGTTCTGCAAACACCAGGCCAGCGAGAACTGCGCCAGCGTGGCACCCATTTCCCTGGCGATCGGTTCGAGTCCGGCCACAACCGCCTGGCGCTTCTTATCCAGAAGCCCGTCCTTTAACCATTCGTATCCTTTCAATGCGCCGCGACTGTCTGCGGGAATGCCGTCCTTGTACTTGCCGGTCAGGACGCCCGAGGCCAGCGGGCTCCAGGTTGTCGCGCCGTAGCCATGTTTCTTGTAAACCTCATCGTATTCGGCTGAGAAACGGTGCTGTTCAAAGAGGTTGTATACCGGCTGCTCGACGACCGGTTTGTGCAGATGGTGGCGTTCGGCGATGTCGATCGCCTCAAGAATTTGTGCGGCCTCCCATTCTGAAGTGCCCCAGTACAATGCCTGCCCTTTCTCAATAATATTGTGCATCGCCCAGACGGTCTCCTCGATGGGGGTCGATTCGTCGGCGCGATGGCAATACAACAAATCGACGTAATCCAGATCGAGTCGCCTGAGCGAGCCCGCGATACCTTCGATCAGGTATTTGCGATTGAGCGTGTTCTTCTCGTTCGGATTATCGTGCAGGCCCCAGAAGAGTTTCGTCGAAACCAGGTAGCTACCCCTGCGCCACCCCAGTTTCCTGAGCGCGGCTCCCATAATCTCCTCCGACTTGCCAAACGCGTACACCTCGGCATTGTCAAAGAAATTGACGCCCGCGTCGTAGGCGGCCGACATCATCTTGACAGCATCATCGACGCCCGTCTGCGTGTGGAATGTGACCCAGGAGCCGAGCGACAGCTCGCTGACCTGAATACCTGCTCGGCCTAGATGGCGATAGTTCATAGTGAGTTCACTCAGGGTAGTAAGGCATAGCCTTCGGACTGTAACACCGTCAACATGGTCATCGCTGACAACGCAACCTGCGCCGGCTCGGCCAGCTCGCTTCGGTCGATGCCGCCAAAGGCCATCGACTGGCCGCAAACATAAATTTTGACGCCGGCGCCGTGCAGTTTAACAAGTAACTCGAGATTCGGATTCGTCACCTCGTAACGAGTCTCGTAGGCTTTGTCGTTCAGCAGATTCTTGACCGCCGCACCGTGGACGACCACCGCGAGGTCCATGTTCGCGGCTGGCACACCGTTGCGCGCATGCATATTGAGATAGCGAGCAACGCTGACGAGGTAGGGATTGAGGGAGGACGTTTCGCCGGGATAGCTGGCAAGATCGAACACGGCCCGGTAAGTGAAATTCTCGGGCAAGGCTACATCGCGATCGCCAATCGGGTATGTCGGGCCGTAGCCCTCGATGATCGGGCCGAACGACGGTTCGTCAGCCAGGCTGACAGTGCAGCTGACCAGTACAAGAAAGGCCAGCAGGAAACGGGTGCCCATGGGCAATCTCCAGGCGATTGATGGTGCCCGCAGCTTGCCCGATGGACTAGCTCGTTTCCAGCCTGTCCGGTGCAATTTCGCCGTTCGGCGACAAGACATAATGGTCCAGATTGAAGCCGATAAAGAAGCTCCCCGTCTCATCGGGATTCTCCGAGACCTTGATTTCATCCGGGCGCACGCGGCGACGTATGTGCTCGCTCAGCAATGTAGCGATGCTGGGTTTCTCTGCTGCATATACGATGTCCATGACGAACTCCTTGTTTTGCCTTCCTTTGACACTCGCAGCCAGAGTACGGTCCGGCAGCTTAACCGGCGGTGAAAAATACGTGAATCGACGCTGAACGCCTGCGCAGCGTTCGGAACAGGCCGAAAAGTGCCAATACCGGATATTACTTACGCGGATGACGTCCGCCTGAGTTGAGGTCCCCGCCCGATCGTCCTAGTATGGAGCTGCAGTTGAGAGGAGAAACGCCAATGCGACAACAACTCATAGAAGCGCTGCTGTATCCACGCAAAATTGTGGAAGAGCTCATCCAGGGTGGCATCTACGACAAGAAGAACTTGTTCGAGGCCACGGGTGAGCGATGCAACCATTGCGATGGATCTGGCAATTGCAGTTGGGACCAATGCGTGGAAGATTTCCAGCAGCTCGGTCTCAAAACTGACGAGGCCCTCAGCGTTTCCTTGCGTGAAGGAATCCGGTTCATCGAGTCAATGCACAATCACTTGCGCCACGATGAAACGACGTGTACCTGTGAGACCTGCAGCTGGATCAGAAATGCGGAACACCTGATGGAGGAATGTGAGCACCATCTGCCACATGTTGATCCGCCGGGCGTGGTGCATCCGGACTAACAGACAAATGACAGGGGCCACGTACATACGCGGCCCTTTTTGGATGTTGATACGAATGATCAGGAATTGCAGCCTGTGCGCTGCGGCGTTCTTGTCGCTTGCCCTTTCCCTGGCCTATGCAGAGGAGTCCCGCCGCAACGTCGGCATGGCCCCGCTGTTCGCGGACGACGCGGCACTGGATGTCGCTATCGAGGGTCCGATCGAAGCCCTGATGTTCGTGCGCCCGGACTCGGCCTACCTGACAGGCCGGTTCACCTACACAGAAACCGATGGCGCTGAACGGCTCTTGCCTGTGAGGTTTCGTACTCGCGGCAGCTATCGGCGCGACCCGGAGCATTGCGATTTCGCGCCGATACTTCTGAATTTCAAGAAAGGCGACGTAGTGGACACGCTGTTCGCGGGCCAGGACAAGCTGAAGCTGGTCACGCACTGCCAAAGCAATTCGATCATCCACGAGCAACTCGTGCTGCGCGAATATCTCGCGTATCGATTGATCGAGGAGCTGACCAGTATCAGCTACGGCACGCGTCTGTTTCGCGTCACTTATGCGGACCCGAACGGCAAGTCACTGACCCGGTACGGTTTTGTCATCGAAGACGACAAAGCCGTCGCGAAGCGCAACGGCCTGAAGGTGGTGAAAACGAGGTTTTTGAAGGAATCCGAAATCGATCCATTACGGCAGAACCTCCTCAACGTCTTCCAGTACATGATTGGCAACACCGAGTATTCGCTGGTTAATCCCGAGCCGAACAAAGATTGCTGCCACAATTCCGATGTTCTTTCCGCGGACGAAGGGCCACCCTACATGCCCCTGATTTTCGATTTCGACTTCTCCGGCTTCGTGAATGCGCCGTATGCCGAGCCGAATCCGCGTTACCCGATTCCCAGCGTCAGGAAGCGATTCTACCGTGGGCTGTGCGACGCCAACGCTATTCTTCCCGAAACGTTGCGGCTGTTCGCCGCGAAAAAGGACGCCTTCTACCGCATCATTGACGAGCTGGAACCCGCCTCCAGGCGCACCAAGAACCACGTGCGCTCCTACCTCGACAGTTTCTACGACGAGATTTCGGATCCGGCCCTGGTGCAGGAGCGCCTCATCGACAAGTGCTACGTGCCCGTACCACCCGTGCCTGAAGCACTTCCAGAGTAATTCGCCAGCTGAACGGACCCGGGTACAGCAGTAGACAGGCCTGGCGTACCGTCGTTACCATTCGTTCCATTGCAGGCGGATCCGGACTTCTCCGGTGATGCCTCCTTGGGCAATGGAGAAATACAATGAAGACTCTGGTTCTTTTGGCCGGACTGCTTGTGAGCAGCCTGGCTAGCGCGCAGTACTCACAACAGCCGCAACTCGGTGGTGTGAACTACAACTACCTCGAATTGCGCTATGTCGATGTCGACACGAATGGTGGCGACGGGCTGCAATTCGGTGGTTCGATTGACGTTGGCGACAACTGGTTAATTCTGGGAAGTATCAAGTCGCTTGATTTCAACAATAATATTGACGTTTCAGTTGTCGAACTGGGCGGAGGCTACGTCTGGCACTACAACAATGACTTCGATCTCCTCACCACGGTGCAATACGTCAATATCGACGTTGATGGTGGTAACTCCGACGATGGCGTAAAGGTTTCGGGAGGTACTCGCGGCCTGATTACGCCGCAGTTCGAGATTCGCGGCTTCGTACATTTCATTACAGCCGGCGACAGCGATACCTATCTCGAGATCGCGGGGGATTATCGCTTTAATCGGAAATTCGCGGCGGGACTCAGTATTGAGTTTGGCGGCGACAACGACGTCTTTACGATTGGCGGTCGCTTCTTCTTCCGGTAAGACCAGGACCCGAGGTCGCCGCCAAACGGCGGCGACCGGGTTTCAAGCAATTAATTAAAGTGGTAGACGAGGCCTGCCGACCACATCGACACATCATCGGTGTCCTCGATGTCGTACAACTCGTACTCGCCACGGATTTCGAGCGATCCCAGGTTGAAACGAACACCTGCGCCGTATCCAAGATCCGAGCCGTCGTCACTGAAGGAAAAACCGTCAATGGTGGCATCAACATCCCAATAGATGTAACCGACCTTGCCAAACACACCGACGGGGCCGATATCGAAGCCAAGCACACCAAAGACATTCCAGCCCGTTGGGTCGATCTCGACGACACTGCCCAGCAAATCACCTGACGGTGCGCCGAGGTCCACGTAGCCGCCCTCGATACCGAGGTCAAAAATCGGCGTAAGGCCGAAGTTGTAACCAAAAATAGCCTTCCAGGCGAAATCATCCTCATCAAACGCTGGCGCGCCGGGAATTTCGTCGTCAATGGCCACATCAATTGCGGCGGTGCCGACACTGCCCCCGAGGTAAAAGCCGGTTTCACCGGCCTGTGCGAAACTGAGTGGCGCAGCAACAAGCGCACCGCACAGCCAAATCTTTAATCCTAATTTCGAATCCATCTTTTTTGCCCTTTGTTTACGAAGTCGTAATGCACGGCCAAGCACCGTACGTCCGCGAGTTTACATTGCATTTCAAGGGATTAAGAGGACTTCGTCACACTTTTCCACCCTTTTCGTATCATTGACCAGCCGCTCTAATTAACATAATACAGGACCTAGTGCCGGCTACGGTCACTTGGTAGTCTGTCAGTTCGCACTCAGGAGCCCAATCATGAAGCATCGTCTCTGCGCCTCCATTCTGCCCCTTGCCGCCCTCCTTGCCCTGCCCGGTTTAAGCCTGTTCGCCCAGGAGTCCGGGGGGACGCTCGCGAAGATCGCAAGATCCGGCGAGTTCGTGATCGGTTACCGGACCGATTCGAGCCCGTTGTCTTATGAGAATGCGGCGGGCGAGCCAGCCGGCTATTCGGTGGATATCTGCCGGCGCATTGCCGCCAGCATCAATGCCCATTTCGACAAGCAGGATATCCAGACGAAATTTGTCCGCATCACATCAGATGAGCGCCTGTCGGCGGTGGTCGACGGCAAGGTCGATATCGAGTGCGGTTCCACAACAATCACCCTGTCGCGCCAGGAGCGGGTCGACTTCTCACTACCGACATTCGTAACCGGCGGCAGCGTGTTGTCACTTGCAGCATCCGGCATTCAGACTATGTCCGATCTCGCCGGCAAGAAGGTTGGCGTGGCGAAAGACACGACGACAGCCGACGAGCTGCGAACCTACCTCAAGGACAACCTGATCGATGCGGAAGTGGTTATCGTCGCCGATCGGTACGAGGGAATGGAGCGCCTCAATCGCGGCGGCATCGATGCACTGGCTTCGGACCAGATCGTATTGATCGGCCAGGTCATTGAGGCAGTTAACCCGAGACGCTACTCGCTCATGAACGAAATTTTCTCCTACGAGCCTTACGGTTTCGTGGTGCGAAGAAATGACGCTGACTTCAGACTGGAGGTCAATCGCGCGATCTCGCAGCTGTATCGCAGCGGCGAGGAAGCCGATATTTTCTTCCGCTGGATTGGACGCATCGGCATCGACGTGCCGCCGATCATGGCTGCCATGTATCAGCTGAATGCGCTGCCGGAGTAAGCGCGCCAGCGTCGTCGCCGCTCGTGCTTGAGGCTGGCCTGCGACTACTGGTGCTTCAGCGCCTTGATGGTCCGGCGCGCCCGGGCACGGCGAATGTCCTTGAGGTGTTGCATCGTTATCGTATCCGATGCCGAGATCTTCTCGTCGAGCTCGGGACTGAGCGCGGGCAGACCCTCAATCTTCAATTTGTAACGCCCAAGCATGATGACATCGTTGTTTCTCAGAACCGTCTTTTGTACGACTCGGGAATTAACCGTCGTGCCATTCGTGCTGTTCAGGTCCAGCAGCACCACTGCATTTGAATAGACCTTGAGCATCGCGTGAATCTTGCTGACGTAGGTATCCTTGACGATGATGTCCGCCATCTCATTGCGCCCGATGACGTACTCCCGATCGCTTAGCGCGTACTCGGCAACCGTCTCTCCATCCCGAGTGACCAGTATGCGCGGCATTGATCTTGCTGACTTCAATTCGGCGATGCGTTCCATCACCTTGATGGCATGCTTGTTCAACAGGCCCGGCCAGCCGCCGGAGCGCACGTGCAACCGCCCGCAGATATCAATCGGAAACACTTTTTCGCTACGCTCGCCACCCGCGGCGATCAGGCGTGTTCGCAGGTAGATCATCGTCTCCTGTTCGGTCAGCGGATTCAGCGTGTAGGTCGCCGGATGGCGCCGCGCAAAATTTCGCATCCCGTCATCGTCGAGAATTCCCGCCAGGTTCTCTTTACCCGTCAAAACGATCCGCAGAGCGCTATTGCCATGCACTTCCAGGGCAGCAAGCCAGTTGAGTAGTCGCAGGGCGCTCGAACTCGCCCGATCGGCGTCGTCAACCAGGAGCACCGGGGTGTGTCCCCCACGCGCTTGTTGGGAAAGGAAGTTGCTGAGTTGCTGCAGCAGTTGCTGGTCGTCGCCCGCAGCTGCAGTCGCGACACCAAACTGTGCCAGCATGTCGGTGACCAGCCTGCGCGGAGCCAGGTGCTTGCCATCGACAAAGGCAACCGCTGCGTCGCGCCCCGACCAGGCGAGCTGCTCTCTGAGTATCGTTGATTTACCCGAGCCGTTTGGGCCCTTCAGCACCGCAACACCATTGGCCTGGCTGAGAGATGACGCCAGGAAGCGCAGCGCATCCTGGTGGGACTGGTAAGCGACGACGAGGCCCGCATCGGCGAGTTCGCCAAAGGCTTTGCTACTGAGTGTGGAATCGTGTGTCAGCATGGATTCTTGTTATTTTTGTCGACGGTTCATTATTGCGCCTCCGGACGGTTCTGCGTAGCAGAGATTCCATAATACGGCGGTTTGTGTGGCGAATCTGCAGCAAACTGCTAATCTGCGCTTCCAGATACCACAAAGGAGCCCAACCCGTGAGACTGACTCTCTCTGTACTACTCGTATTGCTGACCTCTTTCGCTCATGCCGACATTGACGCCAAAGTCGCAGCCGCGCTGACAGCCGATGGTCGTCCGGAAGCCGACATGGCCCGCGACAACAACCGTAAACCCCTGGATACATTGAAGTTCTTCGGACTGACCGATGATATGCGGGTCCTCGAACTCCTGCCCGGCGGCGGCTGGTACACCCGTGTCCTCGCGCCCGTCCTCGCCGAGAACGGCAAATTGTACGTCGCCCTGGGAACTGGCCGTGTGAAGGACAACATCCTTCCGTTGCCCGGCTTTGAGAAGGTCGAAGTCATCGAGACCAACGAGAATACGCATCGCCCCGAAGGCGCGCGCCTGTACACGATGGACGAATTCGATTTCGGCGTTCGCGATCTCGATATGGTTCTCACATTCCGCAACGTCCACAATTTCGGTGAGGAAGGCCGGATGCTGATGCATCGCGAAGCCTTCGAGGCCCTGCGAGCGGCGGTGTCTACGGCATCGTTGACCACACGCGCCGCCACATGGAGAGCGACAATCCCGAGAATCGGCGACGCGCCGACCCGGTGCTGGTCATCAAGGAAGTCCAGGCAGCGGGTTTCGAGTTCGTGGACTATTCCGACCTGCACTTCCGCGCCGATGACGAGCTTGAGTACGAGGTCGGCCGCCGTTCTGTCAGCGGCAATACCGATCGCTTCACATTCCTGTTCAGGAAGCCCTGACCCCCAGGTGAAAATCTGGGTTGATGCTGATGCCTGTCCTGTTGTCGTCAAGGAGATTCTCTTCCGCGCCGCCGACCGGACAGGCGTTGAGCTCACACTGGTGGCAAACCAGGCACTGAGTACGCCCTCCTCCGCAAACATCAACACACTGCAGGTTCCAAGGGGCTTCGACGTCGCTGACGATGAGATCGTCAAGCGGCTGAATGCCGGTGACCTTGTCATTACGAGCGATATCCCGCTCGCAGCCGAAGTCATCGAGAAAGGCGGCCATGCACTGAGCCCCAGAGGCGAATTGCACACGACAGAGAACATCCGCGCACGGCTCAACATGCGTGATTTTCTCGACACCATGCGTTCGAGCGGCGTGGAAATGGGCGGCGGCCCGGCGGCTTTCAGCCAACGCGACAAGCAGGCATTCGCCAATAACCTCGACCGTTTCCTGACACGGCATTTCCAGAATTCGCCGAAATAAGCTTTGAAACAAGGGGATTCGGAATGCAACGTGGTTCACATCGCGTCATATTCCGGCGTGGAATAATGACGAGCATCCTCAACGCGGAGCAAGACGATGGCGAAATATACCTACGTTCTGGCGACGGCTGTGCTACTGGCCACGTCAATGGTGGCAGCCCAGGAGCAGTCCGAGGCCGAGGCCATCTACGCGAGCCTGAATTGGGAAGTAGGTCCGGGCACCTATGACGTTACGAACAAGGCAAGCATAGACCTCCCACCGGGCTACGACCGGCTCAGCGCGTCCGACACCAGGGCGCTCATGGAACTCATGGAGAATCCGAGTTCGGGCAACGAGTACTACGTTGGTCCGGAAGATGGCCGTTGGTTCGCCGTCTTCTCCTATGAAGACACGGGGCATGTGGAAGACGACGAAGAAATTGATGCCGATGATTTGCTCGATTCCATCAAGGAGAGCACCAGGTACGGCAACAAGGAACGCCGCCAGCGTGGTTGGTCCGAGATGAATATCGTCGGCTGGGAGTACAAGCCGCGTTACAGCGACACGACAAATCGCCTGTCCTGGGCCATCCTCGCTGAAAGCGAAGGTTACGAGATCGTCAACTACAACACCCGCCTGCTTGGCCGGACCGGCGTTATTTCGGCTACGCTGGTCACGGATCCCGAGACCCTGACGACTTCGGTCGGCGAATTCGAGAACCTGCTCGACGGCTTCTCCTACAACCCCGGCGACCTGTATGCTGAGTACAAAGAAGGCGACAAGCTTGCAACCTACGGACTCGCTGCGCTCGTAACCGGTGGCGCAGCTGCTGCAGTCGCCAAGGGCGCCGGCAAGGGGCTGTTCAAGGCAATTGGCCTGGGTCTCCTTGCGTTCTTCGCTGCGATCGGCAAATTCTTCAAGGGAATGTTCTCAAGAAAACAGAGTGTTTGATCACCTCGCGATACATGCAGACATTCTTGTTCTGATTCTCGGAGCAACTCTCTACCTGACGGACCTCGCTCGCTTGCTACATACGAACGAGGTCCTTTTCGTCGGGCGCGCCAGTGGGCCGTGGTCGGCGCTGACGCCTGGCGACGGGCTGCGTTTCAACCGCAAGCACGCCGTCCTTGCAAGGCCCTACGATCCAGGTGTGGCCACTGTTCGACAAATGTGGCCGTCAGAACGATCGCCCGACGAGAACTACCGCAAGAACCTCGAATCGCAACTTCGGCGACTGTCCATACCGCGGCATTTCTGCACCCTGTTGCTGCCGGAAATTTTCCTGGGTATCCCGATCGCCTACTCCGTACTCGGCAACTCGGTCATCACGCTTGCCATACTTGCGGTCATCTACCTGCAGATCCTGTGTGTGATTGGCTGGCTCATTGTCTCTCGCAAGACGCTGCAGCTTTCGTGGAAGACCTGCCTGTTGCTCGCCTTTGAATCGCTCGTATGCATCCCGTATGCGATTAACCTGCACAGGAAGATCGCCGAGCAACTCGTGCCTACGAACGTTACGGATGCGCTTGGCACGAGTAAGCAACTTCTCAACGAAGAACAACAACTCGAACTGAAACGCTATGTGCGTACCGTCGTCGGCACGCAAATCGAACGCGGCGCGAGTAACACGCCTACCCTATCGGCATTACAGTCCAGGCTGGACGAGGAGATCGGGAAATGAACCTTACAGAACTACTCGTCATCGTCGGTGGTCTCGTCGCCGGCTGGTTTGTCGTGACACGACTCATGACGGATTCGTCCAGGGACATGCGCGACGAGACCAACAAGTCAGACCACGATTTCAGATAGAATAGCGACTTATGGCAGGCGGATTCGCAAAAGACGGCGCGGTGCAGGAACAGATCGACGCGAGCATCCAGGATGCGATCGATCGCGCGCGTATGCAGTTGCCCCGCGGCGAGAGCCTCTCGCACTGCGCGGAATGCGACGCGGAGATCCCGCAGGCGCGTCGCGAAGCCGTGCCCGGCGTGCGAATGTGCATTCAGTGCCAGGAAGAGATCGACAAGGACGCCGCGTTCAGCGCCTACAACCGGCGCGGCTCAAAAGACAGCCAGCTGCGCTAGCCAGAAAAGGACTTGAGCGCCGCGCGTGCCTGTTTGCGGCGCGCATCGGCGAGGTTCTTCATCTTCGTTGTATCCGTATCGGCCATACCCGACAACGACGCCTTTTTCGCGCCTGCCGGAAGCAGGAGCTTGACGCGGTATTCGCCAAGCGCCAGGACATCGTTGTCATTGAGGATCTTGCGTTCCACGCGTTCACCATTGACGTAGGTCCCATTGCGGCTCTTGAGATCCAGCAGCATGACTTCGTCATCAACCCAGACGAGCAGCGCGTGGTGCTTGCTGATGAACTCGTGGTCGATGACAACATCGCTCATAGCCGAGCGCCCGAGCAAGGTCCGCGGCCCGGATAGCTCAAGCTCCCGAACCACGGCTCCGTTGTGAGAGATGATCAATCGAGGCGGCACCACGTCTGTCAGGACCGGGATATCTTCGGCTTCGTCCAGCTCATCGACTTTTTCCGACGCGTCGAAAATCTCGCTCGTCGTCGATTCGTTAAGCGCATCGACACCCGGGAGCTCATGTAATTTTTCCAGCGCGGATTCGGCAATGCGGTCCAGGTTTCCCGGCCACCCGCCACTTGCTGCGTGCAGTGAATCACAGATATCGGCGGGGAAGACGTTGTCCGGGTTACCGATGCCATCAGCCTCCAGCTTGGCATACAGGTAGACGACAGACTCCCTGGCCGTGAGCGGCCGCATCGCGAAATCACCAGCGAGGCGAATGGCGATCGGCAACATCCGC
This sequence comes from uncultured Gammaproteobacteria bacterium, assembly GCA_963698415.1. GTDB lineage: Bacteria > Pseudomonadota > Gammaproteobacteria > Steroidobacterales > Woeseiaceae > UBA1847. The sequence continues at coordinate 209,604 of CAVOQS010000001.1, forward strand.
GGCGAATCAATAACGCGCCTGAAATAGCGGTCACCAACCAGGATGATGCGCAGTGCGAATTTGTTGTTGACCGTAAGCATTGCGAGCTGGCACAGGACATGCAATGTGCTGGGATACATATGATTGAAATGCTCGAGAATCAGGACAGGCGCTTCACGCGAGCGTGCCTGCTGGACGGCGAACACATTGAGCATGTTCAAAAGCTCGTCCACGGAATTGAGCTCGAGGTCGTAGCCGAACTCGGTCAACACCGAGGTCAGGAACTTGGTGGGCTTCAAGCGCGAGCCGTCAACCACAGCCACCGCAGCCCGCTCCCGAACCTTGGTCGCGATCTGGTCAATCAACTCGGATTTGCCGGCCGCTTCGGGGCCATGCAGGAGGCCGAGTGCCTTCTGGTCCGAGAGAATGTTCTCCAGAAACCGGAATGCTTCCTGTTGCGACGGGTACTGAATAAATCGTGCCACGTGATGCCCAACGTCGTGCGGTGCCATGGATTGCCGAGCAGATTCGGCGTCCGAAGACACACTGTCGCGCATCTCATTTATCGCGTCCAGATGTCTCCAAATGGCAACAGTGTTGATATTGGAGCGGGTGAAGGGAATCGAACCCTCATTCTCAGCTTGGGAAGCTGATGTTCTACCGTTGAACTACACCCGCAAATCAGGGAGTTACGTCTCACCTCGGTCTGGCTGAGCATAAAAGTGAGAGCACTCCGATTGTAAGCGATACTGAGGCCATGGGAATAGCATCCTGAATAGCGACGTGCAGGTCCCAAAAAAAGTCATCACCGGGCACTTCTGTCTCACGCCAGATTGGCGGTGCAATTTCGCGCAGCTCGACTCGAAATCGAAACGGACCTTTTCAAAGACTTTCGTACCACTCGTCATGCTCCGTTATTCACTGATAATCAGGGAATTATGACGCTCTTTCTCTATTCAACCGGAGATTGACTTATGGGGTTCATTGAACTACACTATGGTTCATTGGGTCATAGCTAATGCAGACACTGGTCCCGATCGGCACCTTCGGGGAGAAGGCGCGGAAACTGCTTGGCAAGGCTGGCTTTGACGACCTGTTGGAGTTTCTGGCCAGGCACCCCAAAGCCGGGAGGATTATCGAGGGTACCGGAGGATTGCGGAAGGTCCGCTTCGCGCGGCCCGGTAAAGGGAAGAGTGGCGGTGCCCGCGTCATTTATTACTACCACAATGACGCCAAGCCAATTCTCTTGCTGCTGATTTATGCGAAAGCCGATCAGGATAATTTGACCGATGCGCAAAAAGCGCAACTCAAGAAACACGTCAACGCCATTATCGACGAGTTTTCTTAGGAGACGAACGATGGACGACAAGCTTTTCAAAGAACTCGATGCCAACTTGAAAGAGGCGGTAAAGGTTGCCAAGGGCACCAAGGCGCCGGGGTCCGTCTATGTCGTTTTAAAGCCTGCTGAAATCAGGGCTATTCGCACCAGCGTCGGCATGTCTCAGTCTGAATTCGCAAGCACGTTTCGCCTGAGCCTTGATACGCTCAAAGGCTGGGAGCAAGGTAAACGAAAACCCGACGCGGCGGCAGCGAATTTCTTGCGCATGATCAAGGCAGATCCCAAGTTCGTCAAGCGGACGCTGGCCGCCTGATTCATTCGAACTAGTCTCCGGTATTTTCGGGGCGATTCAGAACCCGGCCCGGGAGGCAACCCGTCAAAAGGCAGAGGATGCATTGGCATCCACGTGTGACCGTCACCAACCAACGCCACCAGGCGAGCAAACCCGATGATGCGCTCTGCCCAACTCAGCCGCCAACCTTACGGGCGATGTAAAAACCGTAGCTAACAAAGGCCTTGTAGCGCTCGTAGAGTGAAAACTCGTGCTCTTCAGCGGCCACGATCGCTCGTGCAGCCTCCGAATTCCCGTGCCGATGCAGGTGAGCAGAGAAACGTTGCTGCATTGGCCGATAGTGATTATCGAGCCAACAGCGTTCGGGCAGCGGGAAGTACCCGATTGGCGAAAAACCGTGCCGTTCAAGGACCGCCATTTTCCCTGAGGCAGAATCTACCTCGGGGTACTCCCTCTCCCAGTGCGCTTGCAGCTCCCTGGGGCGCTGCTCGGTCAACCAGGTCAGTTCCGATACCGCGAGAATACCGTTCGGTTTCAGATACTTCCGCCATGCTGCGATCCCTGCCTCGAAGCCTGTGTTGTAGATTGCGCCCTCGGACCAGATTCCATCATAAGCCGCTTCTGCGAAGGGGAGCGTCTCCATGTATGCCGGTAGCGTCGTGATGCGATCGGCAATCCCGAAAGTGTGACAGCGAGACTCGTTTCATCGTCTCCGCCTGGACCCTGGCGCGGGCCGTCCTTGTGCAGATCAATCAGAAGCAGCAGATCATCCATCGTTTCTATTGGCTCGGGTAGAAAAGATCGTCGATGATACCGAAGTCCGGCACGTCGAGCGCCGCCTGGCATCACGTGAGCGCAGAACTCACGGACGAAGGGCTCGTCTACTACCCGCCCATCTGCGACCCCTGGTACTGGTGGTGTTATCCGGGTGGCGTCGGCGTGGGCACGTTTATCGTGGGAAGCCGGTCCAGCGACGAGATCGGCTGGAACCTCGGTCTTGGCTGCGCCTTCCGGAACGGCGCGTATCTCGAAGCCAAGTTCGTCCAGATTCAAACCGGCAATAAGAACTCAGAGTAGATCCCGCTGACCGTCGGCTATCGCTGGTAACGGCAGACACACATGCAGCACGCCTTGCCTGCCCGGCAAGGCGTGCCTGCTGCAGGCTCGTTTGCCAGCCCGGTTACTGCTTGTCCAGGTTGTCCGTCGCTTCCTCGACCTCGTCCGCCGCTTCTTCGACCTGCTCCTGCGCGGCATCCACCGCTTCGTCTATCTCATCAGCCAGATCGCTGGACTCTTCGCCCATTTGTTCAATGGTCTCGTCGATCTTTTCCCCTGCTTTCTCTGCAGGCCCTTCTTTCTCACACGCCACCAAAGCGGCGCTCAACAGTAATGCAAATATCGGTAACAGGTAGCGCATACGATCTCCTTTAACGCTTGTCGCCTATTAATCAAGAGTTAAAGCAGACCATATCGCAACCGTTGCGATAACGCAACTGTCGTGATAACATGCACTTGCATTTTGGAAATCCATTTTGCAAGGAGGTATATACATGACTATTCAAGATCCAACACTTCCCTATGACATGAACGCGCTGGAACCCTACATGTCGGAGAAGACGCTTTCCTATCACTTCGGAAAGCACCACCATGCCTACGTCAACAAGTTACGCAAGCTTGTCGACGGCACCGATTACGAGGGTCTGGAACTCGAAGACATCATCACCAGGGCCCGCAAGGAAGGTAACGTCGCCATCTTCAACAATGCCGCCCAGGCTTGGAATCACGACTTCTTCTGGAAGTGCCTGTCGCCGAAGGGCGGTAAACCCGATGGGCAAATCAAGGAATTTATCGAGTCGAAGTTCGACAGCATTGACGAATTCAAGAGTGAATTCGCGGCGGCGGCAACCGGCCTCTTTGGTAGCGGCTGGGTCTGGCTCGTACTCGACCAGGGCAAGGTAAGGATTACGAGCGGCAGCAACGCCGACACACCCATCGGTACTTCCGTGGTGCCCCTGTTGACCCTCGATGTGTGGGAGCACGCGTATTACCTGGACTACCAGAACGAACGCGCCAGGTTCGTCGACGCATTTCTTGACGGGCTCATCAACTGGAACTTTGCCGAGTCGAACCTGATGGCCCAAACGGCTACCAAGGCTGCATAGGTCCAACGGCACCAGGCGATCGCAAACAATTCAACACGCAATACGAAGGAGCGGTATGAATACGTCGGAACACTATGAGAAGAAGATCTCTGCCCAGCTCGACGAACTCGAAGCCGAGATTGACAAACTGAAGGCGGTTGCGTCGAAGGAAAAGGCTGAACTCGGGCTCAGGTTCGACAGTTACATCGACGAACTCGAACAACAGCGCAAGGATGTCGGCGAACGGCTGGCGTCTATCAAGGAGTCGGGTGATGAGGCGATGGACGATGTCCAGCGTGGACCTAAGGAAGCCTGGGATCGTCTCGCCATTGCGCAGAAAGCGGCAAAAGCGCGCTTCCACTAATATGACAGCCGGGTTGGTATCGCGTTTGTCCCGATATCCCTATCGATTTTTCTGGAACATCAATGGCTGAAGAAAGGGACCTCGGAGCGCTTGCCGTCCTGGACCGGGCATTGCGGTATGCACGAGCCAGCTTGAGCCCGGATATCACGGCGCAGCGATTGCTGATTCTGATCGCCGTCTACCGGCATGAAGGTCTCAGCCAGCGAGAGCTGTTGCAGCACCTCGAGTCAACATCGATCACGGCGCTGTCACGCAACCTCGCGGATCTCTCGGCGTTGACGACAAAGAAGTTGCCCGGCCCGGGATTGCTGGAGCTGCGGATGGATCCTTTGAACCTCCGCGTCAAGCGCGTGTTCCTGACGGTCAAGGGCAAACGATTTATGAAAACATGGTGGCGCCATGCCGGCGCCACGAAAGCCATAAAAATGCCTGTCACCTGACAGGCATTTTCGTTAGTGCATGAGCGTTCAATTGATCAACGGGAGTACCGCGCTGGCCAGGCTCAACAGCAGGAAGAAGCCGCACATGTCGGTGACGGTCGTGAGTAGCGGCCCGGATGCCACAGCCGGATCAAGGCCCAGCCGCCGCAGTATCAGAGGCACGGTACCGCCGACCGAAACGGCAATAATCGTATTGGCGGCAAGCGCCCCGCCGACAACGAGACCCAGCACGACATTGCCCTTCCAGGCCCAGGCCGCGAGACCGAGCAACGCACCCAGCGCGACACCATTGATCAGGCCAACGATGGCCTCTTTGCGCCAGACCCGCAGTACGTCCTTGGGTACAGCGGCACCCAGTGTCAGTTCCCGCATGCTGACCGCGACAGCCTGGTTGCCCGAGCAGCCGCTCATGTCCGACACGATCGGCAGGAATACCGCGAGCGCAATCACGGCTGTGAGCGTGTCCTCGTAGGCCGCGATGATGCTCGCTGCGAGAATGTTCAGGCCGATATTCACGCTAAGCCATGCGAGGCGCCGCCGCGAACGGACAAGCACCGGCATGCTGCGCAGTTCATCGCCGCCGATGATACCGGCCGCTTTCAGGTGGTCGGCTTCGGACCTGTCGGCGAGCGCTTCCAGAACCGCCCTGCGGCGCACGATACCGAGCAGGTTGCCGCGACCGTCCACGACGGGCACGGCCGCGAAATCGTTTTCGTCGAAAAACTCTTCGAGGTCGTCAAGGCTTGCGGTCGGCGATACGGCCAGCGCCGGAATCGCCAGCTCGCCAATCTTCCGGTTTGGATCTGAAAACACCAGGTCGCGCAGGCGGATTACGCCTTTCAATTTTCTCTGCCTGACAACAACGTAGACGTAGTGAACGGTAAGAAACTGGTAGTCGGCCTTACCTTGCGTGAGTTCTTCCACGACCGTTCGAACGGAACTCGACATCGGATACGCCGCGAACTCTTTCATCATGAGTCCGCCCGCCTCGTCGGGTTTGTAACTGATTAACTCGCGCACCTCCGATGCGTCTTCCTCATCGAGTTCCGCGATAATCGCATCGGCGTCCTCGCTGTCGAGTTCCGACAACACGTCTACCCGGTGGTTACTGGCCAGCTTCTCAAGGATTGGCGCCGAAGCAGACACCGCCATGTCTTCCATGAGGTCGGCCGTATGGCCATCGGGGAAATCTTCGACCAGCTCGGCCGCACGATTCGGCGACAGGGCCGACAGTAACGCGCGCTGCTCGGCTGTATTGAGCGAAAATACGGTGTGCAGCAGTTCCGCCGGGCCAAGTCCATCCAGGAACGCCTCGAGTTCGTCCGAGCTGCAGGTCCGGTCGAGCATTTCACTGACGGCTGTAGAGGGATCGGTGACTGTCTTTTCCATGGCTGTACCTGGGTCGGGGTAGGATTTTCGCGAATTGGGCACCGGATGAATCTGCCTGTCAAGCGAATAATGCAGCACCAGGGAAGAGGTCCTGCCTGGCGACGCCTGGCACCGAAGAGAAGTGGACAATTGGCGGTCGCGGAGTCGGCTTTACCTGGTTGTTGCAATTCACCGACGAAGCTGTGCCAATATCCGATGTCGGTCTATGGAGCAATCGAAATGTCGAACCCAACATCCAGCAAGCCTCCGCTGAAGTCCCGCGTGGTCGCCGAACTAGAGCGCTACGCAATTATCAGCCTGTACCTGTTCATCTGCTTCGGCGTCATCCTGATCTACGAGGCATCTCAATCAGCCCTTAAAGAGGTTTCCTTGCTGACCATTGGCATTGCGCTTGGCAAGGCGCTGGTGATGGGAAAATTCATCCTGATCGGGGAGGCGCTCGAACCGGGAACCCGGATCAGCGCGCCGACATTTCTGCATCGGGTGGCGTGGCGAACGGTGGGCATGCTGGTGGTGCTGGCCGTTTTCAAAATCCTCGAGGAGCTGATCATCGGCATGGTGCATTCCCGGGGTATTCATGAGCTTGTCGCGGAGCTGAGGGCTCAGTCATGGCTTAGCCTGCTGGCACCGGTGCTCCTTATGCTCCTGATCCTCATCCCGATGATTACCGCCATGGAACTGGACCGCACTCTCGGCAAAGAGGGGTTGAAAGGCCTGCTGCGCGATGCCAGTGAATCGGGCCCAAGGGACTAAGGCACTCAAAGCGACGAACTATTCGTCCACGACCGCCGTATCTTGCTCCACTGCACCGAGGTGTCCAGCGAGTTCGCGTGCCCAGTCTCGCAGAATGCGATCTGCCGCCGCCTTGTTGGTGACGCTATTCGCTCGCTCCGCGATATTGTCCCGGTCGGCCTGCGCGTCAATGACGCGACCGAAGATCGCACTGGTCTCTGAGTCGAATAGCTCCATGTATAGGGTCATGCTGCCCGCTGAACGGACGACAATTTCGCTGAACGTAGATGACCTGACGTCAGGCGCCGAGACGTTCAGGTTGATAATCGCCGGTCGAATAACCAGCACGTCCGGGCCGGTGCGATCAACGACCTCATGACCCGCTTCGGTAAGCTCCTCTGTGAAGACCTTTCGGAACTCGTCGGCGAGAGCTTTCTTGATTTTATCCATGTCGTCCGCGCTGACTCGCAGACCAAATGACGCGCTGCTGTTGTAATCTTGCTCCCAGTTCTTCTCAAAAGCGACGTAGCAGTCGAGCAGGCCGACCTTCGTATACTGACCAAGACTCGCACCGGGCATCGCGTAGACGATGCGCGTCTTGGTTTGCTTGATCAGGTTCATGCCTTCCGGCGTGGCCTAGGGTATCTCGTCCGCCGCAATTACCGCGGTTGACGAGATAATCATAATGAACGCAACGAGGAATGCATTTGCCAGGCGCCTTTTGCGTTCTGGTAATTTCATAGGTACCTCAATGTCCCAGGTAATAGTAAGGTCGCCGCCGATCTGTGAGCCGCAGATCAGGGATAAACGGACTTCCAGTCGGCTTTCATGTCGATGATCAGCCAGCCGCGGTCCGGCCCTTCGTCCAGACCGCGCACGAGCCTGCCAATGTGCGATTCGCGGTCGTAAGCCCACTCGCGCTGTGCGTCGGTGTGATGGACAATCGCTCCGAGTCCTGGCCCGGACCCGCTGGTCGTCCACTCGAGCATTTCGAAATCGCCGTCCGAGTTTCCAAAGGCCATGATCGGGCGTCGGCCGATATGCTGGTTTATGCCAACGGGTTTGCCCGCCTTGTCGTCGATGAAATTGATCTCCGGCAGGCGCATCAGGACGGGCTCGCCGTCCTGTAACTCGTAGACTGTCTTGATGCTACTGCCGATAACCTGTTCGGGCGGGATGCCGTAGACTTCTTCAACCCAGGGCCGCATGAATTCGATCCCGCCGCCAGAGACGATAAAAGTCTTAAAGCCATTTGCCCTGAGGTAGCCGAGCAGTTCGAGCATCGGCTGGAAGACCATTTCAGTATGAAGTCGACCGGTAGTCGGGTGCTTCGCCGTACGAATCCACTCGTCGGCCACCTGCTGGAATTCATCCGTGGTCATACCGGCATGGGTCGCCATCGCCAGTTCGAGCAGTGCGTGTTCGCCGCCCGCCAGTGCCTTGGCGAAATCACCTTTCAGCACCGACGCAAACGGTTCCTGACTTTCCCACTCCGGGTTTGCCGGCGCCAATGACTCGATGCGATCAAAGATAAACAGCGCCTGAAAGTACAACGGCTGTTCCGACCACAACGTCCCGTCGTTGTCGAACACCGCAATTCTCTCGGACGGCGTCACGAAATCCGCGCTTCCCTGCGTGGTGACTGATTCGACGAATGCAACGATAGTCTGCTTCGACGCCGAGTCGTTCCACGACGGCAGCGGATCCTGCGTATCGGCGCAGGCCGATACGCACAGGATCAGGGCCAGGAGAACCAGTCTCGCCATCAACGCGCGCCAGCGGCCGACTTCAGTTTCTCCTCAATCTTGCTGAGATTAAACGAACCCGGTTCCTGGCTGGGCGGATATTCCTGCATGGTCATCAGGAATTGCGCGGCCAGCCCCTGCAAGGGCACGAGTACGTACGGCCGATCAAGGAACCAGTCATCGTAGATATTCGCATTATGCTGCGCCTTCTCAAACGGGTCGCGGCGCAAATGGAACAGCAACGGTACGCGCAACTCCGTGAACGGTTCCCGCCAGACACCGAAGGCCTGGCCGCGGTTCTCGAGGAATACGGCCTTCCACGCATCGTAGCGTGCCGCCACGATCTGGCCGTCATCATTGACATACCAGAATTCGTGACGCGGCGATTCTTCGGAGTCACCGCGAAGGTAGTCGTTCATGTCATAACCGTCAATGTGGTTCCGGTAGCGTCGCCCATCCAGGCGAGCTCCCTTCTTTAGTTGCTCCTTGATATCCGGCGCGCCTGCAACGGTCGCAAAGGTCGGCAACCAGTCCTCGTGCGCAACGATGCCATTCAGTGTCACGCCTGACTGGTACTGACCGGGCCAGCGAATGAATGCCGGAACGCGGTAGGCACCCTCCCAGTTGGAGTTCTTTTCGCTGCGAAACGGCGTGGTACCGGCATCGGGCCAGGTGTTGTAGTGCGGGCCGTTATCCGTCGAATAAAACACGATCGTGTTGTCGGCGATCCCAAGCTCATCGAGCAACTCGAGGAACTGGCCAATATGCATGTCGTGTTCGATCATGCCGTCCGTATACTCATCATTGCCCGGGTGGCGAAGTTCATCGCGGACATGCGTCCGGAAATGCATGCGCGTGCCGTTCCACCAGACGAACCACGGTTTGCCGGCTGCTTCCTGTTCGCGGATGAACTCCATTGCCCGCTTGGAGGTCTCGTCATCGATGGTCTCCATGCGTTTTTTCGTCAGCGGGCCCGTATCCTCGCAACGTTGCTTGCCCACCGGGCCGAAACGCGGGTCCTCGGTCTTGTCATTCTCATCGCTTGCGTAGCAGTGCATGACACCCCTGGGTCCGAACTGCTCGAGGAAGGTCTTACCGCTGGCCAGAACCATGTCACGCGGATAATCTTCGTTCTCGGGCTCTTCCTCAGCATTCAGGTGGTAAAGATTGCCGAGGAATTCGTCGAAGCCGTGATTGGTGGGCAGATGCGCGTTGCGGTCGCCCTGGTGGTTTTTGCCGAATTGTCCGGTCGAATAGCCCTGGCTCTTCAGAACCGTGGCAATCGTCACATCGGATTCCTGCCAGCCTTCTGCAGCACCGGGCAGGCCAACCTTGGTCATGCCGGACCGCACGGGAACCGAGCCACTCAGAAATGCTGCGCGTCCTGCCGTGCAGCTTTGCTGCCCGTAATAGTCAGTGAACGCAACGCCTTCACTGGCAATCCGATCGATGTTGGGCGTCTTGTAACCCATCATGCCGCGGTTATTGTGGCTGATATTCCATGTACCGATGTCATCGCCCCAAAGCACGAGTACGTTCGGTTGTTCGTCCTGCGCGTGTGCGGGCCCGCTAATCAGCAGGAAGATTGTTACCGCGGTCGCAGCACGTCTTTTCCAATTCGCTTTTGTCATTCTGGTTATCCAACCTCCGGACTGGCTTTGTTAAGTCTGCATAAGACGAAACGACACAGGCTATCTGCCAGCGATTAGGGTTTCAAGTCATTGTTTCTTTTGCGCCCGGGAAAAAAGCGGCCAGCCGCCATTAATCACCACGCTACGCACTTTGCGCTTCGGTCCCTCAGATAAACGAAGCTACCCGCTGTACAGTCCAGAATGCGGCCGTGCTGCCGATCGCATAGGGCATCAAGCGCCAGTTTCCTGCAGGCCAGCCGGCGGGAGCACGCTTGATTAACGCGATTAAAGCGAGTACTCCACACACGAACAGTATCTGGCCGGTCTCGACACCGACGTTGAACATCAGCAATGCGAGCGGAATCTCACGCTCCGGCAACCCAACTTCGGCCAGTGCGCCGGCGAAGCCGAGGCCGTGCACGAGACCAAAGGCGCACGCGACCACCCACGGATACCGCTCTGTGAACGTCACCTGCCCCTGGCGGCTATGCACGATCTCCACAGCAAGGAACAGGATACTCAGCGAAATCACGGCTTCTGTCGGCGCGCCGGGCATATTGACCACGCCGAGTGTCGCGAGAGCCAGGCTGATGCTGTGCGCCACGGTGAACGAAGTAATGGTTTTGAACAGCATCCACAAGTTGGGAATGATCAGTAACAGCGCCAGGACGAATAACAGGTGATCGTAGCCTTCGAGAATGTGGATCGTGCCAATCTTCCAGTAGGACGCGGCGACCATCCATTTCGTCGCGCTTTCCGGGACCACGTACGATGGCGAGGCCGGACGCAGGATCGCGGAGTGTTCGGTGCCGTCCGCCATGTCGATCTGCACGATCACGTCGATCGGCAACGCTGACAGACCCTCGATAAAAATAGTAGCGCCGACAAGCGATCCGGATTCGCTCGTCCAGGTCGACTGCTCGATTCTGGATCCCTGAAATACCCGGGCCGACGCAGGGCCCAGCTGCTGCAAGTGCTCGGGAAATATCGGCGTCATGTTGAGTGCCTGCCCGTTTTGCAGCGGCACCTTCCAAAGCACGGCATACCAGCCGGGTTCCGATTCCGTGACTTCCAGGAGCGCGGGCCGAAACTCGTCGGCTACTGTGTCGGTCGTCGAGACCAGGATCCCGCCGAGTAGCAGTGCCAGGCTGATCAACTTCACGGCGTGGCCCCCGAACCGGCCGAGGAATCCTGCGCCGCTTCCACAACGACGTCGTAGCGCGACACCAGTTCATCCACGTAGCGTTCGCTCATCACATCGATCTGCTCGGCCATCCACTGTTCCTGGGCCTGCATTTTCACCACTTCGAAACCCGGTGGCGAAAAACGCCTGACGTCATCAACCCACACCAGGTGCAGCGCCATAGCCAGACGCCAACGGGCCATGCCATCTGCCCGGCTCCAGCGCCACGACTTCATCTGCCAACTGCGAGCCGAAGAGCCGTCTCAGCTCCGGCTCCGTGTATTGATCAAGGCGATTCGGCTGCATTGAGCGGTCACCGAAGCTGGCAAAGTCAGGCGGCACCTCGCCCACATCTTCGAGCTGCGCCATAGCCACCCGCGCATCATTCTGCAGCGAGTCTCCGCGTACTTTCGGGTCGAAGAATACCTGCGCGACCGAATACAGGTCGGGCGGTGTAAAAAGGCCCGCATTCTCCACGTACCAGGCACGCAGGACGTCATCAGTCGGCTCCGAGGGAGTGTTCAGACTACGGGCGAGCAACTCCACTTTCTGCGCCAGCCGTTGCTCAATCGCTGTGTCGCCTGCATCCAGCCCCATCGCCAGGGCTTCCTTGTAGAGCACCTTGGTGCGCACATGGGCACGGATGATGTGAGCGAATTCTTCGTCTGTTGGCGGGCGCATCCATGCTCGCTGCCACTGGTCAATCATGGCGTTTACATCGCTGGCAGAAACGAACACCGCGCGCTCATCGTTACGGCTCTCGCTCTCCGTCAGCCCTTCGGCCAACAAAAAGGCAACAGTGCCGATAAGCAGGAAGTGCACGAGCGGCTCCCTGGCCCAGGCTTTGAACCCTGCGATCAATTCAGGTATCCGTCCAGGGAGGCTTCGAGACAATCAATAAAGAAGTCGATGTCGGGGAGAATTTCGCGGGTGGATGTCACGTTAAAGCTGATCTCGCCGTTGTAGCTCGGCGTGGCGATGAACAAGCCCATGCCATTGACGAGTGGCGCGAGTCCGTACACGCCGACTTGCTTGGCACCGTTCATGTACAGGGGGACCTGCGGACCCGGCACGTTCGAGATGAACAAATTGCACATGCGCGATGCCATGCCGACGCGAGCTACCAGCCGACCGGCCAGCACCTGGGTCGCAGCCGGCACGTGCTTGCTGAGATCGGTCATCAGCCGGGCTGATACTCCGGCCTTTGCTTCCTTGCTTTGTTGAGTTGCGGCACGGATTGCGGCAAGACGTTCCACACCGTCTTCAATGTTCGTGAACAACGGGACGGTCATCGACGTAATGTCGTTCCCCGGCGCGTCCGAATCTGCACTTGAGCGCGTCGCGGGCATTGATCGGGACCCACGCAACCAGCGATTCCTCAGGCAATTCATCGTGATGCTCGAGGTAGCAGCGCAGAGCGCCACCGCAGACTGCGAGTACGGCATCGTTGATGGTCGCTTCTGGCACGAGTGCGCGAACCGCTTTCAGGTCGTCCAGTTTAAATGACCTGGCATTCCACATCTTCTGCGGCTCGACGGTGGTATTAAAGCGAGTCTCCGGGACAATGTGCCCGGGCGACCCGCGCGCGGTGAGCGCATCCTGCGCCATTCTGTAGACGCTCGGCATCGAGCGCATCACGGCATCGGTCATACTGATCGGCGAGCGCACCGTATGCCACGCGGCGCGTACCGCCATCTCCAGGAAGCCGGGCTTCGGGCTGCGCCGGAGTTCTGACTTGTTCAGGGGCATGGCCGGCGTGCCCTTGTTATCAATATCCGAGAGTGCGCCGAAGAAACCCATCAGTGTCTTGCCATCCGCCGCCGCATGGTGAATCTTTCGTAGCGATGGCGTAGCTACCCACGGGCAGCCAGTCAATGTGGTCCAGGCCCTCGAAGACAATCATCTCCCAGAGCGGCTTGGTCATGTCTAGCGGGCGCGAGTGGTAGCGCGCCATCTGAATGCAGAACTGGCGCCAGTCACCGGGTTTTGGCAGACGTACGTGGCTCACGTGATACTCGAGATCGAAGTTTTCATCATCGACCCAGTACGGAAAGTCGAGTTCGAGCGGCACGTGCACGAGGCGCCGCTTGAACACAGGACTCATGTGCAGACGACTCTCGACGTGTTCGAGAATATCCCGGAAGCGTACGATCTTGCCCCCCGGCACAGTCGACTGATCGAGTATCGATATTGTCGTCAGGTGCGTCAGGTTGTCGTCCGACTGAAAATAGAGGAACTGTGCGTCCTGGGGATTGAGCTGATCCATGCGACCTACCGTGTATCGCTGCCGACAAGGCGAGGTACGGTTTTCGGCTTCGCCGGTTTGTCCTGCCCAAGCGCCCTGAGATACATGCCGCGGACGTCGGCAACGTGTTCTTCGATGGTCTCAACAGACCACTTGCTCGTGTCGACCGGCGGCAGGACATCGACCTTTACCGTACCCGGGTGGTAAAGCATATCGCCCTTGGGCTGCACGTCACCGGAATTGTGAATGACGATCGGCACCATGGGCACACCGGCTTGCATCGCAAGATGGAATGCACCTTTCTTGAATTCCGCGAGCTTCGGCGTGACTGCCCGCGTACCTTCCGGCGAGAGGCAAACCGATTTACCCTCGACACGCATCGCGTCGACCAGCGGCGCCATCGACGCGATAGCTGCCGCCGTATTCGAGCGATCAATCAGGACCACGCCGGAGGCTTCGAGGACCCGCCCGATGACAGGCATATCACGCAATTCGCGTTTGCCAACACCACTTATGTCGCGACGCATCAGGCGCGCCATGATCACGAGGTCGACATTGCTCTGGTGATTGAAAATAAACACGGCCGGACGGCGCGACCAGAGGTGCTCTTCGCCCGATATTTTCAAATTCAAACCGATGAGCGCACTTGCCGTATCCGCGAACACCGAGATCGAGAAATTGACTGCATCACGCTTTGAGCCCGAGAGCGCCCAGATCGGTATGCCGGCGAGAAAGGAACCGATGAGGGTTGTCGGCACCATGAGCGAGCGGATCAGGTCGGAGGGATGCGTAAAACCGCGGCTGCCAAAACGGCGCACGGGCCAGCCACGACGTTCGCTTATCGACAGCAAACCGCTGTTTGGATTCAATGGCCGGGGATTACCCACCCGCTCGAGCAACAGGATGTCGTCATCACTGTCTGAGTAGTAGAACGTCCGGTCGAGATCCACGCCATATTTCTCGGCCAGGGTCTCAGCGGCCGTGACTTTGCCGGGACCGAAACAGGTTGGATGCATCACCGCACCGGTGAAGACACCCTTCTCTACCTCGAGTTCCGTACACAGAACGTTCTCTATCTCCAGGTCACGCGCGGCCGGCAGGATCTGGTAAGGCGTCGCCGACGAAATAATCGCTACCGTATGGCCCTTGGCCAGGTGCGCCTGCACCAGGGCTCGCGACTCCGGGTAGATCTGACGCGCGATATGCGAGCGAAACAGCTCTTCACCAAAATTAATGTAACTGTCTTCGCGGATACCACGCAGGAACTGCGAGGTCGCAATCATCATCGCGGAAAACCCCAGGCTGCCCATACCGAAGCTGGCCATGGCGCCGACCAGCTCGATGAGCTCACGGACGGACAGGTTGCCGCGCGTAATCTGTTCCTCGATGAAAGCGATGGCGGAATAACCGGAGATCAGCGTGCCGTCAAAGTCAAAGAACGCACCAACCTGGGGCCCGTCGGGCAATTCCAGTATCTCGGCAATAACGTCCTGATGGGGGTGCATGATGTTTCTCCGGGTGTCCGGCTATTATAACGCTATGACGATCCTCATACTGGTTGCGAGCGGTTTTGCGGCGACGAACCTCGATAATTTCCTGCTTCTCGTTGGCTGGATGCTCGGCGGCCGCGCATCCTCCGGCCGGTTGCTTATCGCTTATGCAATTGCTGTAGTCGCTGTATTGCTTGCCTCCCTGGCATTTGGGCTGTCGGCCAACGCGATACCGGTGAACTACATCGGCTACCTGGGGCTGGTACCCATCCTGCTGGGCCTGAAGTTACTTGCCGATCAGCTTCGTGGCCGCAGCCAAGGCCTTTCAAGCCAGGGCACAGGAGGTTTCTCGGTGGGGGCGATCGCAACCACCTGGTTCTCGAACAGCGTGGATACCATGCTGGTTTTCGCACCGCTGCTGGCCGACAGCAACGCGACGAGCGATCGCATGATTGTCCCCGCCTACCTGGCCATGGCCGTCGCCTGGTTCCTGGCGGCGCGTCTCCTCAGTCAGCGCGCGGCACGACTGCGCCGCGTCGCAACGGCCGCGCGATGGCTCACACCATTGATCATGATCGCTATCGGCTTCTATATCCTCGACAACACACTGACCGATGTGATCCCCGGCGCCTAGGCGGTCGCCATTGTGTGAAGCGGCGTCGGTATCGTCGGCCGCCTGATCACCAGCATGATGACCGCGCCGAGCCAGCAAACCACACCGGCGATAATGAACGGGGCCATCCATACACTCGGGTCAACGGCTCCCTGCGCTGCATCCTTGAAATAGCCCGCCAGCAAGGGACCGGCGAGACCGGCGACACCGTAGGCTGTGAACATCCAGCCGTAGTTGCTGCCGACGTTCTTGTTACCGAAATAATCGGCCGTGATTGCCGGAAACAGCGCAAAACTGCCACCGTAGTTAAAGCCGATGAGACCCGCGGCGAGGATAAATCCGTACACCATGCCGAAATTGATGAATACGTGATACGTCATCAACATCGTGGCGCCCTGCAGCGCGGACATAAGAATGAGTGTCGACCGGCGACCAATGCGATCGGAGATGCTGCCCCAGGCAATGCGTCCGAGCCCGTTGAAAATTGCATACCAGGCCATCGCCGTGCCGGTGATCGCACCTGCGTCCACGATGCCCTTATGTTCGAGCGCATCGATGCCGAACAGCTTGATCGAGTAGATCACCATGAGCCCGGCCACGCCGGCAAACATGAAGACTGCCCAGAGCATGTAGAACTGCGTCGTGCGCAGCATGTCACGAGCCCGAAACTCAACGGCGCCTTCGTGATCTCCGTTCTCGGAGGTCACCGGCGTCCAGCCCGCGGGCAGATAATTCTCCGGCGGATTGACCATGACGACACTGCCCAGCAGCACCAATGCCGCGAGCGCCATCCCGTAGATTACAAAGACACTCTGCACACCCGGTAAACCGAAAACATTCGTGGTGTTGAGCAGGCCTCCAAACCACGAGCCCGCCAGCTTCACCCAGATCGTTGCACCGAAGCCGAAACCTGCGACGGCAAGGCCGGTGATCAGGCCCTTCTTGTCGGGGAACCACTTTACGCAGACCGAAATGGGTACAACGTAAGCGAGACCGATACCGGCGCCGCCGACAATACCGATGCAGACCAACTGCACCCAGAAACTCTCGCCGAACAGGCCGCCCAGCACGTAGCCGCTGCCGAGCAGCAGGCCGCCGACCACGGAAAGCGTTCTCGGCCCCACGCGAGGCAAAACTCGCCCGGCGAGCACCATGACAATGGCGAACGTGGCGAGACCGGATGAGAACACCCAGGCGGTTTCACTGGCACTGAAAGCGTAGGCTCCAGCCACGTCCGTTAACCTGGCAGTAAATACGGACCAGGCGTAAATGGCGCCGAGCGCCAGTTGAATCAGAATCGCGCCGACGACCACGAGCCAGCGGTTTGATGTCAGTCTTGCTTGTCCCATTTTGGCCTCCTAGCCATGCCCAGGCGGATAGGCGTGGCTATGGTACCAATCCGGAAAATTAAGACAGCGCCGATTTCTACGAATAGAATGACGGATTACACGTACTCGGAGATCGAGCCTTGCGAAAGACTGTTGCGGCCATCCTGGCCACCCTGATTGCCGGCCCTGCCGTGGCGCAGACTGATCCAGGGACAATCGAGCTAACCCCTTACGGCGCCTACAGTTTTGGCGGGACATTCGAGGACGAGGAATCCGCGCTGGAAGCCGAACTGCAGGACTCCGGGAGTTTCGGCTTGATCTTCGACTACCAGCTGAAAAACAACACCCAGGTCGAGGTCATCTATTCGCAGTTGCGTACCGACGCCGTCGTCTCCGACACGACCATTTCAGACGTCAACCTGCATTACTTGCAGATCGGCGGCACTTACCAGTTCGAGGAACTCGGCAAAACCTTGCCGTTCATGTCAGCCACACTTGGCGGGACGCACATCTCCGTGGACACCGAGGGCTACGGCAGCGATACGTTCTTCGGCTTCTCCATCGGAGGTGGTCTGCAAATCGCACCAAGCAGCCGGCTCGGCTTGCGCCTCGAAGCCCGCGCATTCGGCACCTTGCTGCAGTCGGGTTCCACGATCTTTTGCGTCAGCGACCCGGGCGGCGGCCAGGCGGGCTGCGCGATTACCGTCTCCGGCGACGTGCTGTGGCAACTGCAGACGATGGCCGGTTTCGTCTTTCGCTTCTGATGGGCAAGGAGCATCTGCAGCGCGAGGCGCTGACTATGGAAAAAATGGTCGGCATCTATTGCTCCGCCCACCATAAAGAGCCCGGTCTGTGCGGCGAGTGCTCGAGGTTTCTCGAATACGCGGAAGTCCGCCTCGACAAATGCCCCTATGGTGAAGACAAGCCGACCTGTGCCAACTGCCCGGTGCACTGTTACAAGACAGAGTACCGGGAGCAGGCCCGGGCGATCATGCGCTACGCAGGACCCCGCATGCTGTTGCGGCATCCACTGCTCACGATTTCTCACTACATGGATGGACGCCGCCGCGCCAGGCACCCGCGAGAGTTAAGCCGCGACGAGCGCCTTGACCGCAAGCGGGGCGATTGACGCGAGTTACTCGTAGCGCAGCGAAAACTCCAGCCCTGCCTGGCGCGGCTTGCTCGGCCACGCAATGTCCGCCGGCAAGCCAATGAAGCGTCGCGCGAAGAACCACTCAATGTACTCCTCGTCGAACAGGTTGTTGACGTAAAGGCGTGCCGACCAGCGCTCCTTTTCGAGTGCAACGCTGAGGTTGGTCAGGTCATACGCGTCCTGCGTGTCGAGATTATCGAGTGTCCAGTAGGTCTTGCCGCGGTGCTCGTAATCGAGCCGGCTAACGAGGTCCATGCCGTTCGACAGTGACGCGGTGTGTTGCAGCGCAAAATTGACCGACACGATCGGTGCGCCTGGCACCTCGCGTCCGACGATCGCGCTTGCTGGCACTAATACACCAGGCACTTCTTCATACTCGAGAATCTCACTGTTGGTAAACGCGACACCGAAATTCAGCAACAGTGAATCGGTGGCTTGAGCCGTGAGTTCGAGTTCGCCACCACCGATCTCGCTCTTCCTGACGTTGATGTTTGCCTGTGTGCCGGTCTGGTCAAACAGGAAGTACTGCATATCTGTGTAGTCCATGAAAAACAATGACACGGCAGTGCGCAAACGCCCGCCGAATGCACTGCTTTTCAGGCCCGTTTCGTAGCTGATCAGCGATTCCTCGTCGAAGCCCGGCGGAAAATTGCTACCGGGTGCAACATTGTTGAAGCCGCCCGCGCGAAAGCCCTTGCCCACCGTGACATAGCCGAGCAATCCGTCGCGGAACCGATAGGCAAGGCTGGCCTTGGGCTGAAACTCTCTGAAAGTCTCGCTGCGTCCCTGTGTGAGATCGCTGGGCGTTTCTTCGTCCCAGCGAAATGCCAGCGTCAGTTCGAGATCCTCGTTGAGGTCATAGCTGAGATTACCGAAGACCGCGAAGTCCTCGAGTTCGAGATCCTGTGCGGCAGGCGGCACCTCCGTCCCGAGGAACGTCGTGCCAAGCGAGCGGAAACGATCCTGGGTGAAGTACGAGACACCCGCGACCCAGCGCAAGGAGCGGTCGTCGTCAGAGACCAGGCGCAATTCCTGTGCGAAGGTTTGCGACTCGTCAATGACAAGGATGTCGATGGCTTCCACCAGGGTCTGATCCAGGTCCTGGTCATTGCCGGAATCGACGTCAGTGAACGAAGTAATCGACGTCAGGGTCGCCCATCCCATGTCGTAGTCGATTTTCGCAGCAAGCTCGGACGCCTCCACGAATGATTTGCCCAGTTTGTTCGACTGGATCTCGTATTCCGGTACATCGACAACGATCGGCGCGTTGGGTGGTGGCAGCGGCAGGAAAAAATTGCTGCCCGGCATGAAGTACCCCGAGCCACCGTCCTGGTCGATGTATTGCGCACGCAAGTCGAAGGTCAGCTTGTCACTCGGTGTGATCAGCAGCTTCCCGCGAAAGGCAGAGGACTTCTTGTAGTCGACCAGCGCATTGTCGAGGTACGTGTTGCGCAGCTGTCCTTCCCGGTCCTCCAGTCGGAACGCAAAGCGCCCGAGGACCTTGTCCTCTGAAATCGGTCCGGAGGCGCTGCCCGCAAGCATGTAGTCGCTTCCCTGCGCCGCCCGGAATTGCAGGTTGTATTCGGGGGTGGCGGTGGGCTGACGGGTCGAGACGAGAATGGCTCCGGCGATCGCATTGCGCCCGTATAGCGCGCCCTGTGGTCCGCGCAGCACATCAACACTCTCGATGTCGAACATGTCCTGTGTTGTTAGGAGGTTATTCGTCGCGCTGACACCGTCGACGCGAAATGACACCGGCGGCTGGCCCGTTCCACGATTTTGACTGACACCGCGAATCACCAGCGTACTGACGCCAACTTCCTGGTCGTCCGAAAAACGCAGGTTGGGTGTCAGGGTTGCCACCCGATTAACGCGTTCTATCCGATAACGTTTAATGTCATCGACGGTGAACGGTGTAATCGAGTCCGGAATATCCGAAAGTTTTTCAGCTCGATAGCGCGAAGTGACGATGATCTCGTCGATCGCATCCTCGGATGCCTGTGCTCGTGCGGGCTCACTGGCCAGCGGTAACAGGACCAAACCTACGAGTAACGCCGCGGCATTTGCGCGGAACGCCTTATTTTTCAAGGGATTGCCTTTTTGTTGTTGTCGAGCTGAATGCTCGCGACTGCCTGATGTCATCCTGATTATGCCAACATCGGCACGTCAGGCAAGTCAGTAGGAATCGCAGTAAAATCTACGTATCGAAACGACGGCACGTTCGGGCCTAACGTGCCCCCATGAATACGCCAAAACACAGCACCTGGGCCGAGCCCTACAAGATCAAGATGGTCGAACTCCTGCGGATGACGACGCGCGAGGAGCGCCTCGCCGCCATTCGCGAGGCCGGCTACAACACATTCCTGACGAGAAGTCGCGACGTCTATATCGATCTGCTCACCGATTCCGGCACATCAGCCATGAGTGACCGCCAGTGGGCGGGCATGATGATGGGTGACGAGGCCTACTCCGGCAGCGAAAACTTCTACCACCTCGAATCAGTCGTGCAGGAGTACTACGGCTACAAGTACCTTGTGCCTACGCACCAGGGCCGTGGCGCCGAGCACCTGATGTCGCAAATCCTGATCAAAGACGGCGATCATGTTCCCGGCAATATGTACTTCACGACGACCCGTCTGCACCAGGAACTGGCGGGCGGCCAGTTCGTGGACGTCATCGTCGATGAAGCTCACGACCCAGAGAGCCAATTTCCGTTCAAGGGAAACGTCGATCTTGCAAAGCTCGATGCTCTCGTAAAGAACGTCGGCGCCGACCACGTGCCTTACCTGAGCCTTGAAGGTAACGTCAACATGGCCGGTGGCCAACCGTTCTCGATGGCCAACCTGCGTGAAGTCCGAACGTACTGCGACAAGCACGGTATTCCGATCATGCTCGATGCGACACGCACAATGGAGAACGCATGGTTCATTCGCGAGCGCGAAAAAGGCTATGCGAAGAAGTCGGTCCGTGAAATTCTGCGTGAAATCTGCGACCTGACCGATGGCTGCACGATGTCAGCCAAGAAAGATGCGCTGGTGAATATCGGCGGCTTCTTCTGCTGCAATGATGACGAGCTTTTCCGCAAGGCTCAGAACCTCGTGGTTGTCTACGAAGGCCTGCACACCTATGGCGGCCTCGCTGGCCGCGATATGGAAGCGATGGCCCAGGGCATTCGCGAAGCTGCGACGGAAGACCACATGGCGGCACGTATCGGCCAGGTCCGCTACCTCGGACGCAAGCTGGAAGCGGCAGGGATTCCAATCGTCGAACCGATCGGTTCACACGCGATCTTCATCGATGCCCGGCGCTTCCTGCCACATATCGAGCAGGACGAGTACCCGGCCCAGGCGCTCGCTGCCGAGTTGTTCATTGAAGCAGGAATTCGAACGATGGAACGCGGCAACGTCTCAGCCGGACGCAGCCCGATCACCGGTGAGAATCGCCATCCAAAGCTGGAACTCGTGAGGTTGACGATCCCTCGTCGGGTCTATACGCAGGCGCACATGGATGTCGTCGCCGAAGCGGTGAGCGACGTTTACGCGAGGCGCGACGAGATTCGCGGCCTGAAGATGGTCTACGAACCGCAATTCCTGAGGTTCTTCCAGGCGAGGTTCGAGCCTCTTTAACTAGCCGAGATCCGGCAAGCCGTGCAGCATGAGTCGGTAGTAACTGACCATGCCGATAACTTTGCCGTCCTCCAGCACGGGTGCATGACTGATGCCGAAATTTTCGAAAAAGCGCGCACAGTAGCGGACCTTCATTTCCGGTCGGACCATCAGAACCGGTTTCGCCATGATCTCGTAGACACTGACGCGCTCTGGAGCGCGATTCCTGGCGATAACCTGCTTGGCAATGTCGGCAAACAGCAGCAATCCATACTCGTCATCCTCATCACGCCGTTTGACGACCAGGCTTGTCGAGCCGACTTGCTTCATGACTTTCATCGCGCTTAGTACGTCCAGACGACCATCGATTTCGGTGACCTTCCGGCTCATGCAGTCGCGCACGCTGCCCCAATCAGGACTGCTCATAGGATTTCCTCCACAATTTCGCCGAGTTCCTCTATCTGGTGCACTACACCGACGGCATCTTCAACATCGATCATAACAGCGATGCCGGTGCCCGGCTTCGCATCGAACTCGCCGACCTCACCGATGTGTTCCAGTATATGTCGACTCAGGTGCTCCTCGACCAACAACAGGACAACATCACGTTGCGTCGACAGGGTCAGGCCAAAAAATGTCTTGCTCTCTTCCAGGCCTTCGCCGCGTGCGTTATTGATGACCGTGCATCCCGTTGCGCCGGCCTCACGTGCGGCCTGCATTATTGCGTCGGTTTTCTTGTCCTCGACGAAAGCCACAATCAGTTTGAATTGCATTATTTTTTCCTCTGAGCACGGCGATCTGACCGTATGCCAGCACCGAGATTATCGGAAACAGGCTCGCAAATGCCACCAGTCCAAACCCGTCCAGGAGTGGGCTGCGTCCCGGAACGGCTTCCGCCAACCCGAGACCCAGTGCCGTGATCAACGGCACAGTGACGGTTGATGTCGTGACGCCGCCCGAATCATAGGCTAGCGGAACGATCAGTTTCGGCGCCATCGCGGTTTGCACGATGACCACCAGGTAGCCGGCCGCAATAAAATTCTGCAACGGCAGGCCGGTAATAATTCGAAAGCAACCCGAGTGCGACACCGAAGCCAACGCCGAGCGCGACCGCCACGCGCAGACCCCAGACACCAACGCGCCAGCCGATACTTCGTTGGCCTTCATTGCGACGGCCATGAGCGCTGGTTCTGCGAGCGTCGTGCTGAAACCGATCGCTGCGGCAAACAGGTAGACCCAATAGAAGTCCTGCCAGACGAGCGTGCCCGCGATGTGCCCACTGACTTGCTGCAGGAACGCCGGGTCGGTCAGCTGCTGCGCCATCAGGCGCCCCAGCGGAAACAACGACTGTTCAAGACCGACGAGGAACAGGCCTAGCCCCACGGTGACAAATAGAAAGCCGACCAGGATTTGCCTGAAATTCGGGATGCTCTCGCGGATGACGAGTAGCTGGAACGCGAACAGGAACATCACGATCGGGGCAATGTCCTTGCCGCTGTCCAAGATAAACACAAAGCTGTCGCGAATCAGATCCATTGCAGGACGATTCCATAGAACAGCACGAACAGGATGGGTGTCAGCGACGCGAACGCGATCAGGCCGAAACCATCCGTCATCGGGTTACGGCCCTGCAAGGAACTCGCCAGTCCGACCCCGAGGGCCGTGACGAGGGGCACGGTTACCGTCGACGTGGTCACGCCACCCGAATCATAGGCGATGCCGACAATCTCGCGCGGAGCGATCGTTGTAACCACCACCACGAGAACGTAGCCACCGATGATCATCAGCGGCAGCGACCAGTCCTTCAGGATGCGCAACACGCCGAGCAGGAGAGCCACGCCCACGGACAGCGCGACGACGAGGCGCAGGCCAAGCGCGTAACCGTCGATAGCCTCCTCGTTGTTCGCTATGACCCCGGCACCCACGGCCACCTCAGCCGCCTCTTCGGCCACTGCGAGCAATGCGGGCTCTGCAATCGTCGTACCGAATCCCAGGACAAACGCGAAAGTGAAAAGCCAGAATGCGCTGCCCTTTCTCGCAAGCGCATGCGCGAGGGCCTCGCCGACTGGAAATAACGCGATTCGCAGTCCGAATATGAAAAAGGTGAGGCCTGCTACAACAAGCAGGCCTCCGAACGCTATCGACAGGAGTCCCTCAACCGGCTGCCGGATGACAAGCAGCTGAAAAACCGCAATGACCAGGACGATCGGCGCGAGATCGCGCAAGCTGAAAAGCGCGTCTTTTGACAGTGCAATCAGCGAGTCTTTCAAACGATGGGCTACCTCTTTGAGTAACCGAAAGCATAGTAAAGCACCGGGATAACAACAAGCGTTAACAGGGTCGATACGAGAATGCCGAATATCAGCGTGACCGCGAGACCGTTGAAGATCGGATCGTCGAGGATGAAAAACGCTCCGAGCATCGCCGCAACGGCAGTCAGTGCAATCGGCTTCGCCCGCACGGCGCCGGCCCGGATGACGGCTTCCTGGAAATCCACGCCCGCGTCCACTTCCTGATTGATGAAATCGACCAGGAGTATGGAGTTGCGCACGATAATGCCCGCAAGTGCGATCATGCCGATCATGGACGTAGCCGTGAATTGCGCGCCGAACAGCGCGTGCCCCGGCATCACGCCGATGATCGTCAACGGAATCGGTGCCATGATAATCAATGGCACGACGTAGGACCGGAACTGAGCAACCACGAGCAGATAAATCAGGATAAGGCCAACGGCGTACGCCATACCCATGTCCCTGAATGTCTCGTAGGTAATCTGCCACTCACCGTCCCACTTGACGCTGTAATTGTACGGACTGTCAGGCTGACTGATAAAACGCTGCTCGAGCTTGCCGACACTGAACTCGGTATCGTCCATGCCAAAGACCATGTCGAACATGCCGTACAACGGCGAATCAAAACGGCCGGCCATGTCGCCCGTTACGAAGACGACCGGCAGCAGATCCTTGTGATAAATGGTCTGCTCCCACTCGCTCCATTGGACGTCGACAACCTCGGTAAGGGGGACGAGGTTGCCATCACGACCGGCCACGCGAAGCATCAACAGGCTGTCGAGCTCCGACTTGTCTGCGACTGGAAGTTCCAGACGCACAGGGAGAGGGTATTTCTGGAAGCCATTACGCACATACGTGACGTCTTCACCGTTGAGCGCCGTATTCAGCGCTTGCACAACGCTGGCCTGGCTTACGCCGAGCAGCGCCGCCTTGTTACGGTCGACGGACACAACGATACGCGGAGCCGTAGTCTCGACGCTGTCATCGATATCCACGATGTCATCCGTGTTCGCGAACAGTTCGCGCAATTCAGCCGCGACTCTTTGCTGGCCGGCATAGTCGGGCCCGTAGACTTCCGCCACGAGCGGCGACTGTACGGGCGGACCCGGCGGTACTTCGACAACCTTGACCGAGCCGCCGTAGCGCTTCCCGATCTCGTCGAGTGCAGGACGCGCCGCACTCGCGATCTCATGACTCTTGCGCTTGCGATCTGACTTGTCGACCAGGTTAACCTGGATGTCGCCCACGGCCGCCCCTTCACGCAGATAGTACTGCCGGACGAGGCCGTTGAAATTAATCGGCGCAGCGGTTCCTGCGTACACCTGGTAGTCAGTCACCTCCGGGATACTGTCTATATAGACGGCCATCTCGTCGAGGACGCGGCCCGTCTGCTCGACCGTCGTGCCTTCCGGCATATCGAGCACTACCTGGAACTCCGACTTGTTGTCGAACGGCAGCATCTTCATGACAACGGCATTGAAGCCAACGAGACTCGTGGCCAGGACGATGGCGATGACAACGCCGCCACCCAGCCAGCGACGCGCACGACGGCCATCGTCGCCACGCAGGAACGGTCCGACGACGCGGCGGAAGAAGCCATCGAGCCACGCGGCTGTCTTGTCTTCCTCTTGCTCGTGATGCGTCTTCGGCAGCAACTTCAGACTGGCCCACGGCGTTACCGTCAGGGCAACCGCGAGGGACAGCAGCATGCCGATGCTCGCATTAATCGGGATCGGGCTCATGTACGGGCCCATGAGGCCAGTGACGAACGCCATTGGGAGCAATGCCGCGATCACCGTGAACGTGGCGAGAATCGTCGGGCCGCCAACTTCGTCAACGGCAGGCGGGATCGCCTCGACCAGGGTCTTGCCGCCCAGCGCCATGTGCCGATGAATATTCTCGACCACGACAATTGCGTCATCGACCAGGATACCGATCGAGAAAATGAGCGCGAACAAAGACACGCGATTGATCGTGAAGCCCCAGGCCCACGAAGCGAACAGCGTCAATGCCAGTGTAATGATTACCGCGGAGCCGACGACGACGGCTTCCCGCCTCCCAAGCGTCACGAAGATCAGGAGAATGACTGAAATTGTCGCGAAGGCGAGTTTCTGGATCAGCTTCTTCGCCTTGGCATCGGCCGTCTTTCCGTAGTCGCGCGTCACGGTGTACTCGACACCGTCCGGAATCGCGATTCCCTTGAGCGCTTCGATACGTTCAATGACTTGTGCGGACACACGCGCAGCGTTTGTACCGGGCTTCTTGGCAACCGCAATCGTCACCGCGGGTGCATTCCCGAAGCGCACATACTGTTCGGGTTGGTCGCCACCTGCCCGAACCTCGGCGACGTCTTCGAGGTACACGGCCTTGCCATCGATCACACCAACGACCAGCTCGGCAACATCCTGCTGATTCGCAAGATAGGTACCCGCTGTAACCGGGATGTTGGTGTTGTCCGTAACAACCGACCCTGCATGTGCCACAACATTGCTGGCGAGCAGCGCGTTGCGCAGGGCCTCCAGCGAAAGACCGTAGGCGGCAAGTCGTTGCGGATCCAGCTCAACATGCACGACGTTGTCGGGACCACCGACCGTGTAGACATCGCGCGTTCCTGGCACGCGCTTGATATCGGCCTCGATTGCATGGGCGACACGCTGCAACTCATGTGCGCCCCGCGCTGGATCTTCTGTCCACAGCGTGACCGTGACCATCGGCACATCGTCGATGCCCTTTGGCTTGATCAAGGGCTGCATGACGCCGCTGCCGGGCGGGAGCCAGTCCTGGTTCGAGTACACCGCATTGTAGAGCCGCACGATTGCCGCGGTGCGGTCTTCGCCGACTTCGTACTGGATGGTCAACACGGCCATGCCCGGTCGCGAAACCGAGTACGTATGTTTGATGCCTTCGATCTCGGACAGTACCTGCTCGAGTGGAATGGCGACCAGGTTCTCAACCTCCACCGCACTTGCGCCCGGAAACGGCACGAAGACATTCGCGAACGTCACGTTGATTTGCGGTTCTTCCTCGCGCGGCGTGACGGCAACCGCGAAGAACCCTAACAACAGGCCTGTCAGCGCGAGCAGCGGCGTGATCTTGGAATCCTGGAAACGCCGGGCAAGCGCTCCCGAAAAACCGAGTTTCTTTTCCGTTGCCATCAGTCGGTGCGCTCTTTCAGGTAGATAGCCGCGGCTACCGGGTCGGTAGAAATGACCTCGCCCTCGCTCAGCCCGGCAAGCACTTCAATGGAATCGCCGTACCTGCGACCGAGCCGCACTTGCCGCAGGACAACTTCGTCCCCATCGACAACGTAGACGCCGCTCAACTCGCTACGGCGCATCAGCGCTGCGGCCGGAATCAGCAGCCGCTGTGACTCTCCAACGATGAAGCCAACCTTGACGAACATACCCGGATAAAGCGTCGCCGCACCGTCCGGCAGGTTCACACGCACACGAAACGTATTCGCTGCCGCGTCGGCAACCGGGAAGAACGTCATGCTTTCCGCCGCAATGCGCGCGTCATCAACATAGACGACGGCTTTGCCAATCGTTCGCACTGCATCGAACATGCTTTGCGGCACGTCAACATTAACGCGCAGTGACTGGAGCGAAAGGCCTGAAATCAACGGCTGCCCGGGACTGACCAGCTCGCCCAGTTCAACATGGCGTTTCGATACGATACCCGCATACGGCGCCCTGACGACCGTGTACTCAAGTTGCTCCTTTGCTGTCTCGACATCTGAGCGCGCTGCATTGAGGCGAGCCTGGGCGGCGTCGCGATTCGCACGTGACTGATCGAATTGCTGTCTTGACACGCTGTTGTTTTCGATCATCCGGGAGTAACGATCGAACTGCTGGGTCGCCTCGGCAAGTCGGGCACTGGCCTCCTGGAACGCTGCCTCGGCACGCGACAGGGTCGCTTTTTGTTCGATATCGGTGAAACGCATAACGACGTCGCCGGCCGCAACATAGTCGTTGACGTCGAACGGCAGCTCAGCTATCCGCCCGGAAGTCTGGGCCGATACCGTTGCCTGGTTTACGGCCTCAATGCGCCCATCCCATACCCGTTCGCGCGGGGCCAGGTCGTAAATCGCGGCGGCCGTTTCGAACGGCACGGTCGACCAGGCCGGCACGACAGCGAGTAGTGTTACCAGGAGAATTGTCATTCGCATCATGGGTTTAGCTCCACACAAAGGCAGCCTTTGCGGTTCGATATATTAGGATTTGCTTAATTGTATATTATCTTTTACTAATATAACAAGCCCAATAAAACAAAAAAGGCCCTTCCTCACCGGCTGTGGCGAAGAAGGGCCTTGCTAGTTTAGTCCCTTTTGAGGGTCAGGATGCTCGCGATCGGGCCGATCCGTTGCTGCGCTTGCGTTGACCGCTGCGCGCGCTCTTGCCGGGACGGTTGCGACCGGCCGGGCGCGGGCCATTGGCACGCGGACCACCCGGTCCACCGCGAGGCTTGCCCTGGCTCGGCCTGCCTTTCTGGACCGGCTCTGCCTTGATGCGCTTGTCGACCTCGTAGCCAGGCACGAACTCTTTCTGGATATCGCGCTTCAGCAGCGTCTCGATATCCTGCAGGAGCTTCTGCTCGTCAATGCAGACGAGTGACACGGCGGTACCGTCCAGGCCTGCACGCGCTGTGCGACCAATGCGATGCACGTAGTCTTCCGCGACGTGCGGCAACTCGAAGTTGACGACATGCGGCAGCTTCTGGATGTCCAGGCCGCGGGCAGCAATATCCGTCGCCACGAGCACGCGAGTCTTGCCCGCTTTGAAATCGCGCAAGGCTTTGGTACGCGCGCCCTGCCCTTTGCCACCATGGATCGCATCGGTCGTGATGCCATCCTGGTTCAGCTGCTTGGCAAGGCGATTCGCGCCGTGCTTGGTGCGTGTAAATACGAGCACCTGCTGCCAGTTCCCGCGCCCGATCATCTCGGACAACAATTCACGCTTGCGTGCCTTGTCAACCGGGTAGACGAGTTGCTCGACACGATCCGCCGTGGTGTTACGCGCAGCAACCTGGATCTCCGCCGGGTTATCGAGAAGATTGTTGGCAAGATCGCGTATCTCTTTCGAGAACGTCGCCGAGAACAGCAGGTTCTGCCGCTTCTGGGGGAGCTCTTTGATGATCTGCTTGATATCGCGGATGAAGCCCATGTCGAGCATGCGATCCGCTTCGTCGAGAACAAATATTTCGACGAACGACAGGTCGATATTTTTCTGGCGAACGTGATCGAGCAGCCGCCCGGGCGTCGCGATGACGACGTCAACGCCGCGGTTGATCTTCGTGATCTGTGGCCGCGCGCTTACGCCACCATAGATTTCCATCGACCGCACCGGGCGATACTTGCCGTAGGTGTGCACGCTTTCATTGACTTGCGCGGCCAGTTCACGGGTTGGCGTCAGGATCAATGCGCGTACGCGGCGCGGTCCTGCCGGTGGGTCCCCGAGGATCTGCAACATGGGCAGCGTGAAGCCTGCCGTCTTGCCGGTACCCGTTTGGGCGCCAGCGAGAATATCGTGGCCCTCGAGAATGTGGGGAATAGCTTCGCGCTGAATGGGGGTGGGCGTTTCATAGCCCTGATCTGCGACAGCACGCAGCAAGTCGGCCGAAAGGCCGAGTTCGTTAAACAACATTTGGTATTTCTCCGTGTCGCCTGATCCGACGTGCCGACGAGCTTAAGCAAGCGGCTTGCGGTCCGGTCCAGACTGGAATTCAAAAGTGACTCCGTACCCGCAGAATTGCTGGGCTGGAGTGAGTGGCGCAGACCGATGTGCGCCAGGACGCTGCGGACTGTAACAGAAAGCCCCGGAAAAGAAAGGACTTTCTCGACTGTCGCGACAAATAGCTGTCTATAATCCGCTGCAATGATCATTAAGCGAATCATCAACCGGTTTCGTGTCCAGGACTGGACCGCGCTCTTCGCCGAGCTGGTGATCGTGATAGCCGGTATTTTTATCGCCATCCAGGCGGATCGCTGGTGGGAGCAACAGGACGACCTGCGACAGGAGCAGGTCTACATCGAACGGCTCGCAGAAGACATCCGACGAGATATCAGCAATATCGCGTACGCAATAGAGCTTGCGGCCTTTCGCCTGGATTTCGCAGACCTGCTCATTGCGGTGTCGATAAACCCGGAAGCAGCTCTGAGCGAACCCGAGAAATTCCTGGCAGGGGTACACCAGTCCGCATTCACGTATACGCCAGCACTCAGTTCGGACACGTTTGAAGAGCTGCGCTCAACCGGCAATCTCGGCCTGCTGCGAGATGAAACTCTCAAGGCGGCATTATTCGAGTATTACCGCTTTGACGTTGGGCAGCGGCAGTTCCAGAGCCTGCAGCTAATGACAGAGATTCGGCACTTCGAGTTGGCTGCCGGGATATTGAGCCACGAGCAACATGTCTGGATTCAGGATAATTACTTCGTTTATAACCAGCGCACCGTTGCCGACAAGCAGTATCCTGCGTCCAGGATTGACACCGTGGTCGACGCGGCCGAGCGCCTGCGGGATTCTCCCGAATTCGTTGCGTGGCTACCTGAGTCTCGAGGCACACAAATTGATCTGATAAATACCAACGAGGTTCGCCTGCGAAGTGCCGAAGCGTTGCTCGAGATACTTGAGAGAAGCGGCAATCCCTAGTCGGCTGGAACGCGGATGCCCAGCCGCTCGACCATCGCCTCGTAACGCGGGTCGTCGTGCAGATTCTCGATGAACTTATCGCCAAGAATCAGTTGCAGGCCCGTATCGCGGTTTTCCCAGGCTGCCTCCATCGCTTCGAACGCCTCGTCGATCTCACCACGCACACTATGGGCCTGAACCACCTGCCAGTCCCAGCCGGCAGACTGCTGCGCTTTGAGCATGGCCATGGCTTCGTCCGAAGCATCCTGGTTACCCATTAAATAGTGAACTGCAGCGAGACCTGCGTATTTGAAACCATCCAGTCGTTCCTGCTCGTATAACTCAAGTGCCTCTTCGTACCTTTCCCGAAGGACGAACGTACCGGCGAGATAAGCGTAACTGCCAAATGACTCCGGGGCGATCTCGATGCGCTTTCGCATGATCGCTTCGGACTCCTCGTAACGCCCGAGGTAGTTGTAGTCATAGCCCAGGGTTGAGTAATTTGGCATGTGCATCGGATCGCGTTCATAGGTGCGCAATGCCAGCTCCAGCGATTTCTCAAAATCTCCAACAAATGCGTAGTACACACCGGTCTGGTACAGCGCATCGACATCAAACGGATCCAGTTCCAGGGCGCGCTCGAAATCCGCCTTCGCCCCTTTGTAGTCCCCCTCGTACGAGATCTTGATGTCACCCGAGAGCGCATGGGCAGCGCTGCTGTCGGGATCCAGTTCCAGTGCCCTGTCGACAGCCCGGCGAGCCATTGGAAACGCCTCCTTAGGTAATCGGGCCCCAACATCAGCCTGTTGCGAATGGATATTCGCTTTGAGCACCCAGGCCGGCGCATAGTTCGGGTCGATCCGGATTGCCTCGTCGATGAGTTCTTCGCCACGGAGAAGCGATTCGTACGTACGCTGGTTGATCGTATGACGAGCCTGCAGGAAGAGCGAATAGGTATCGCCATCCGTCGTTACCGCATGCGGCAATTCACCCAGTAGCTGCACGCGCAACTCGTCGACGACCTTTTTCGCGATCTCGTCCTGGATGACGAACACGTCGTCAAGATCCCGGTCCCACGTGTTCGACCACAAATGCGCGTCCGTGTCGACCTGGATCAACTGGGCGGTGATCCGGATCTTCTTGCCGGACTTGCGAACGCTGCCTTCGAGAATATGATCGACGTCGAGTTCTCGGCCGACGTCGGACAGCTTGACGTCCTTGCCCTTGTAGAAGAACGCCGACGTGCGCGAGGTGACCTTGAGCTCGGGAATCCTGGCAAGCAGGTTCAGCAGTTCTTCGGTAAGACCGTCGGAGAAATACTCCTGCTCCGCGTCCGAACTCATGTTCTCGAACGGCAGTACGGCGATGGACCCCTGCCCGGCGATTGTCTCGACGATTTCCTCGGTATCGGGAGCTTTCTGTGACTGCCACACGAAGTACGCCAACGCGACGACGAGCATGGCGATTATCGTGCGATCCAGCTTGCGCCCGGTCACCGGCGTAATCGACGTCTCGCGGTCGACGTTCTTTTCGAGCTTCAAGCCATCCGGCGTCAGTTCGAAAGCCCATGCGAAGAAGATCGCCAGCGGGAATCCGAGTATCAGGAAAAATGCCAGCGCCGAGTTGATCCACTCGGGCAGGTGCAGCGCCGGAGCCAGCGTATCACCAACCTGCAGCAGCAACCACGCGAGCACAACGTAGGCCAGACCTACCCGGAAGACGTTGCGGCGCTTGAGCTCGGCGAACAGTGACATGGCCGATATCCTACCTTATTCTAGTAGGACACATGCGAGGTATCAGGGTGAAAAATACTATGCAGATCAAAGCGATCGTCGTCGCCGTCATTCTCGGTGGCATCCTTTTCATGAGCGCGTATACGGTTGAGACCGGCAACGTTGCCGTTGAACGTACACTGGGTAAAGTCAATCACGAAGAACAGGGACAAGGCCTGAACTTCAAAATGCCGTTCCTGACGAACTCGCTCGAGTTCAGTGCGAAGGAGATCGCGATTGACATAAACGACCTGACGCCGAAGGCCGCCGACAACCTGTCGCTCAAGGACCTCGATGTTTCAGTCTTCTATCGTGTACCGAGCGATCGCATTTCGGAACTTTTCGTCAAATACGCGTCGGCTGCAGCACGCGGCGCGGACGGCGTTTATATGCCGGCGTATGGCCTGCTCTTTCGCGAAGCACGTGCTGCGATTTACGAACAGGTTTCGGAGATCGACAGCCTGCAATTACACAAGCAACGCGAGTCACTGCAGTCCGCGGTTCTTCAGGAACTCCAGGGCCGTCTCGATCAATCCGATTCCGGAGATATCATAGTCACGCGAGTGGTTGTTCGCGCACTTAACACAGACCCCAGTATAGAGGCCGCGATTCGTGATGCTGTGGAGGCCGAGAAACGGCTCGAGGCGAAGGAGGTGCAGGTCGAGATCGCCAAGAAGGACGCCGAGATCGAAATCGAACGCGCCAAGGGCATCGCCGAGGCCAACAACATCATCAACAGCAGCCTGACTGCGGAGTACCTGCAACACGAGGTGAATACCGCCCTGCTCCGGTTTGCCGATAACGATGGCAGCGTGGTCGTCATTCCTGCCAACATGCAGGGCTTCGAGATGATCCTCGACAGCGGCGCGCTGCGTCGCGGCAATCAGTGATGCCTAACGCCCGACCGAGACACCGAACAACGGCTGCAATACGCGCACACGGCGAATGACGAACTCGTAGAGGACAAAGCATCCGGCAATCGTGCCCCCGAGTACCAATGCCGGTTCAACGACAGGTCCCAACGAGTACCGGGCGAGGTTGGCGCCGATCACGATGGTGATGGTCTGGTGCAGGATGTACCACGGGTATACCGCACCGGTCGCGTAGCTCAACCATGCGCTGGGACGATTCAGCAAGCGGTGCCCCCAGCCGAATATCGCGATGATCCACAGCCAGCGGTTGCTGTAGACGATGAGTGCCTGGACCTTGTCAGCAAGCACGAATGAGTCTTCCGGTATTAACGACTCGCGGGTCATGAACAGCCCGAAGAATACGATCGCCGAGACGAGCGTCACCCAGCGCATGCGCTCGAGTTCGCCCCAGAAGCCTTCGTCGCGGCCGACCAGGTATCCGATCAGGAAGAACGTGAAGTACATGACGTGCGCATACCAGTCGTCGATCAGCGCATGGCTGATATACGGGAATTTCGGGTAGACGAAGGTGCCGTAAACCATGAGCAATGCGACCGGTACGGCCCAGATCCAGATGCCGCGCAGGGCGCGGAAGCCGCTGCGAACGCGCTTGAGCGGTCCATCGAACAATACGGCAAGCGGAATCAGCACGAGCGAGTAGAGCAACACGTACGCCAGGTACCAGAGGTGATTCCAGGTCCAGCCGATGATCTCTTCGCCGCCCCACGCATCCCCCGGGAAATCCTGGAAAGTCAGGTACTGCAGCATGAACTTGCCGAAGCCGGGCTCGATAATGCCCTTGCCGAGCGCCTCGTAGTAGCACTGTGGCGCCACGATAAACGCCATACCGAAGACCAGCGGCAACAGCAGGCGGTAGATCCGCCGCAGGGCGAATCGCCCCGGCGTGTAGCGTTGCCAGACAAAGCTCACGGCGAGCCCCGAGATAATAAAGAGCAGGGACATGCGCCACTGGTTGACCAGCACCATCGGGAACTGCAGCCATTCGGCCTGGTAGGCCGACTTGATGTGCCAGCCCCAGTCCGCCACATAGAACATGGCCACGTGGTAGAGGATCAGCAGGCTGAATGCGAAGACACGTAATGCGTCGATGTCGTAGCGGCGGGCTTGGCTCATGGAGCTTCCTCGGGTGTGCGGATTGATCATACCTTGCGAGAATCCGAGCCGGGTCAACACCGTAGAGGGACAAACCGCGGGGCATTTGTGACGAATGGCGGGCGGCGAGTGACGAAATCTCGTCGCCGTATGCACTCACAGGTTAGGATTGCGCGTATGACTCTCGAACGCTACCTGGCAAACCGACGTAGATGGGAAACGGCCATGGTGCTGGGCATCGCGCTGGTCGGCTTCCTGGCCAACGTGGGCCTGGAACTGCTTGAAAGCGGGCGTTACGGCAACCCGGTTGGCGCACTGGAACCGGTGGTGCTCGAGGGCACCAGCCATATCGCGTTTGTCTTGTGCATTCCCTTGTTCCTGTGGTTCGACCACCGCTTCACGATCCACGCCAGCAATTGGCGACACACAACAGCCGCGCACGCGTTTTTTAGCGTCGTCTTCTCCTTGTGTCATGTCATCCTGATGTACTGGGCCCGGGTGCTAATTTACGCGGCCTCGCCCAACCTGGGCAGCTACCACTGGGCTAATTGGTTCTCGGAATTTATCTACGAGTATCTCAAGGACTTTCGTGCTTACCTGATGCTCGTTGTCCTTGTGTATCTCTATCGCTTCATCCTGCGCCGTCTGCAGGGCGAAGCCGGCTTTCTCGAGGAAGAGCGAGACGAGGCGCCCGCAGCCGGTATCTCGGACCGCTTCCTGGTCAAGAAACTGGGGCGCGAGTTCCTGGTCCGCATCGACGAGATCGACTGGATCGAGTCGAGCGGCAATTACGTCAACCTCCACGTCGGCGACCGGGTGTACCCCTTGCGGGAGACGATGACGCGTATCGACGAACGCCTGTTGCCGCTCGGCTTCCAGCGCGTGCACCGCAGCGCCATCGTCAATCTCGACCGGGTGGCCGAGATCGTCGCATTCGATACGGGTGACGGTGAAGCGCGCCTGCGAACCGACGCCCGGGTACCGGTGAGCCGCCGGTTCCGGCAGGAACTCAGGGAAAGGCTGGCCTGATCAGCGGCCGGGCATCGCGTCCCAGTATTCGAGCAGGTTCATTTTTTCGAGCAGCGGCCGCCAGCGAGGATCGTCGTGAAGTGATACGAGCCATGGATCGACCAACAGGTAAGTCATACCACCGTCGCGGTAATCGAAGCCGGTATCAAGCCACTCGAATGCTTTGTCAGAATCACCAACCAGCGCGAACATCTCGGCGGCCTGGTAACTCAATGCTTCGCCCCGGTCTTCAATAATCCAGTCACGAGCCTTCGGCGGCTTCGGCATAACGTCCCACGTAAGGGAACGAAAAGGCTTTGACGAAGTTATACATGTACTGATTGGCGGCATCGCTGCGGTTCGCGTTTGCCAGGATCCTTTCTGTCAACTCAACGGCTTCCTCGTACCGCCCCTGCTTTAGTCGCGTCGCAATAATATCGCCGGGCCATGCACCGGTGGGATGGAGCGTCTCGATCTTGTGGAACAACTCGTCAGCGGTTGTATAGTCCTCTGACCACCACGCCGCGACACCGGCTTCGCGCAAGCGAGTGTTACTTAGCGGATCGGCAGCCAACGCGAGAAAGTAGTAGCGCACGGCGTCTTCAAGTCGACCCTGTGTCTGCGCCAGCCTGGCCGCCTCGGCCAGCGCCGCCGGGTGATTCGGACCCGATTCCAGAGCGCCTGGCAACGAGTTCTTCTGCCGCGGCCCACTCCCAATCGTAGATGAGCTTTCAGGTGGGCCAGCAGCGCCCACGCCTCGGTCAACGCCGGATCGAGCTCAAGCGCACGCTCCGACCATTGCCTGGCAAGCCGGGTGCCCTCGGCAAGTTCATAGTTACCCCAGTTCGCGGTCTCGCGAATCGCCTGCGCCTTGCCAAACCACGCGGGTGCATACTCGGGATCAATCTCGAGTGCCTTCTCAAACAACACCTGGGCCCTGGGCCAGTGTTCGGGACCATCCAGGTCCAGGTAGTGCAGTCCCTCGAGGTACAGCGAATACGCTTCCGTATTCGTTGGCCGGACCTTGGGCACCTCGCCCAACAGGGTCAAGTGCAACTCGTCGACGACCTTGCGCGCGATCTCGTCCTGGATCGCAAAGATATCGTCGAGTTCGCGATCATAGGTTTCCGACCAGACGTGCTTGTCCGTACCCGCATCGATCAACTGCGCCGTGATACGGACCTTCATGCCGGACTTGCGGACACTGCCTTCCAGGACGTGGTCAACACCGAGCAGCCTCGCAACTGTCGGAATGTCAATTTCTTTGCCCTTGAACTGGAACGCCGAGGTGCGTGACGTGACTTCAAGTTCGGGGATCTTGGCAAGCAGGTTGAGCAGTTCTTCGGTGATGCCGTCGGCGAAAAACTCGTTGCTTGCATCGTCACTCATGTTCGCGAACGGCAGCACAGCGATGGAAGGTTCGCCGGCATGTGTTTCGATGACTTCGTGATCGTGCTCGAACACGAACTTGTCGAGCGCGAAATAGGCCAGCGCCGCAATCAGCAGACCGATAATGGTGTAGTTGAGTTTCTGCCCGGTCTCGTGCGTGATCGACTCCGTGCGATCGACATGCTTCTCGCGCTTGACACCGTCCGGGGTCAACTCGAAGGCCCAGGCGAAAATAATCGCAATCGGGAAGCCGAGGATCAGGACGTAGGCAACGCCGGACTGGAACCATTCCGGCAGCCTAAGTGCCGGTCCGAGCGTGTCGCCGACCTGCAGCAGCAGCCACGCCACGATGATGTAGGCCACGGCGACGCGGAAGACATTGCGGCGCTTAAGTTCCTGAAAAAACGACATATTCCTAGACTACCACGTAATCAGCGCGGTTCGTCGCAGACAAAACCGTCGGCGCCAACGGGACGGCAAAACGCCGGAAACCCGTTCGCCTGCCAGTACTCGAGTATTCCCTGGCTCACGAATATGCTGCTCGAACTGCTCACTCTCGCGAAACCGTCGCGCAAGCGGCGCCCATACTGTGAAGCTCGCTGAACTTCCCGATTCAAGATACAAATCGAAAGCATCAAACGCGAGGTAGATGGCCGGCATGGCATCCAGGCCATCCCGGGAATCCGTTCGGCGCATCCAGTCCAGAAACCGGGCAAGACCGGCACTGTGATCTGTGCCCGGTGTTTCGAGCGCATCGACCCACAAAGCGGCGGGTCCGCCAGCCACACCAAACTTGGCATGCGCCAGCGATACCGCCAGCGTCCTCTCGCCGCGTTCTGCGTATACCGGCACGAAGACCTCCGTCATGGAGTGGAAATTCTGATCCAGGGTTGGTTCAAACAGTTCAAGGGCTTTGTCAATGTCGCCCTGGCTCAGGTAGTTCGTGGCCAAATGCTGGACGCAGTTCAGATACCCCGGGTCGATGTCGATGCACCTCTGATACAGGTGTCGTGCGTCCTCGAAAAAACCCAGGCTGTTCATCGTAATCCCTGTCCACAGGATCGCTGTCGTGTTCTTCGGGTCATTCGCGATTGCGATATCGTACTGGTCGATGGCATAACTATGGTCACCCTCACCTTTCCTGCTGGTCTGCGCGAGAACCGCATAGGCCATTGACAGATCCGGATCCAATTGCAGGGCCCTGTTCGCTGCCTCGATCGCCAGCGGTAGGTGGTCGATGCCATCCCCGGCCAGCCAGTCGTCGGACACCGCCTCAGCGGCAGCAAGCCCTTCCCACGCCCGTGCAAAATCGGGGTCCAGCGAAATCGCTTCATTGAACAGTCGAATGCTGTCGTCGATGCGTTCGCGTTTGAGGAACAATTCGCGCGCTTCGAGGTACAGCTCGTAGGCCGTCACATTTTCTGTTGCTGCCTGGACGCTGACTGTCACCTCCTCGAGAATGCCCAACTCGTCCTTGAGCGCATTGACGATCGCTTTGCCGATTTCGTCCTGGATCGCGAAGATGTCATCCAGCTCGCGATCGAAGTTGTCCGACCACAGGTGCCGATCCGTACCTGCCTCGATGAGCTGAGCCGTAATGCGAATGCGCTCGCCCGACTTGCGCACGCTGCCCTCGAGAACGTGCGCCACGCCGAGTTCATTCGCAATGTCCGGGATGCCCAGCGACGATCCCCGGAACGCAAACGCTGACGTGCGCGACGCGACCTTCAGGCCGTCAATGCGCACCAGCAGGTTGAGCAGTTCTTCTGACAGGCCATCCGTGAAGAACTGCTGGTTGCCCTCGGCGCTCAGATCGGCAAATGGCAGGACTGCAATGGAGTTCCTGCGGAACGCCTGCGTCAGCGACTTCCACAACGTCGACCGCCTGGGGCGCCTGCTCCGGCAGCATACGATCGACAACCATGCCGACAATCGCAAGGACCAGCAAAACGACGATCACACTGTTGATCTTCTTCGCTGTGATCCGGCGTGATCGACGACGTCGGATCCACATCCCGCTCACGCTTCAGGCCTTCCGGCGTCATCTCGTAGACCCAGGCGAAGATCAGCGCCGGCGCGAGTCCGATAAGCAACATCATGAATACGAATGACCCGGTCCACTCGGGCACGGGCAATAGCGACGACAGCACGTCCGTCAGCTGCAGCAACAGCCACGACGATACGAAGTAGAGGATCGCAACGCGGATGACGTTGCGGCGTTTCAGCTCACCAATGAAGGACATGTTTGTCTTATGCGGCCCAGGTAGGGACATGGTAGCTGAGTGAACCACAAAGAAGAATGATCGTCTCCATAAAACTGGCGCGTAAGTGACCGATTGCGTAAGCTTTTTCGGGATGAGCCTCTTCGAAGAACTGAAGCGACGCAATGTCGTACGCATCGCCATTGCATACGCCGCGGTCGCCTGGCTGGCTGTTCAGCTGGTCGAAACCGTCTTGCCTGTTTTCGGCGTGTCTGACGCCACGATCCGCGCGATCTTCATTCTTCTTGCTATCGGTTTTCTGCCCGCACTGGTTTTCGCGTGGGTCTATGAACTCACACCCGACGGCGTGAAGCGTGAGGCCGATGTTGATCGCGCAACATCGATAACGCCGAGGACAGGGAGGAAACTCGACAAGCTGATTATCCTCACCCTGGGCCTGGCACTCGCCTATTTCGCGGCCGACAAGTTTGTGCTCGACCCTGCCCGGGATGCGCAGATGCTCGAAGAGGCTGCCAATGGCAGCGCGCCGGACAACTCGATCGCGGTGCTGCCCTTCGTGAACATGAGTCGGGATCCGGACAGCGAATTCTTTTCCGATGGAGTATCAGAGGAACTGCTGATCCTGCTCGCGCAGGCAAAAGGCCTGAGGGTTGCTTCGAGAACGTCGTCGTTTTATTTCAAAGGCAAAGACGTGGATATTCCGCAAATTGCGGGACAGCTCAATGTGCGGCACATCCTTGAAGGGAGCGTCAGGCAGTCAGGCAAGCTCATTCGCATCACGGCCCAGCTCATCGATTCTCGCTCAGACACGAACCTGTGGTCGAAGACCTACGATCGCACCCTTAACGACATCTTCGCCGTACAGGACGAAATAGCCAGCAGTATTGTCGGCGAGATACGCAAGCTGCTGGGTGACGACCAGGTGATAGCCGAACCCGAAACGCACAGCCAGACGACGAACGTCGACGCGTACCAACTCTATCTGCGCGGTTTGAGCCTGCTTCGCCTGCGCGGCAGCGACAATCTCCAGCTGGCCGTCGATTACTTCACGCAGGCGATAACGATCGATCCTGCGTATGCCCGCGCCTACGAAAAACTCGCTACAGCCAGTATGTTGATTCCGTTTTACTCGACCGAGCCGCGGCTTCCCTGGCTGCAGCGTGCCGAGGAAGCGGCACAAAAGGCTATCAGCCTCGACGACCGGTCCGCTGGAACGTATGCAACGCTCGGTGCGATCTACCAGGCCAACGGGGAGAACTACTTCAAGATCGAAGCCGCGTTCAAGAAGGCGCTGCAGATAGATCCCGCGTCACGTGAGTGCCCGCCAGTGGTACGGGGAATTCCTGATGACCGTTGGCCGATCCGGGGAATTCCTCGACAACGCGCGGGCGGCGCACGACAGCGACCCATTGGCCCCGGTTGTCAATGCATCCCTGGCCTGGGCCTACGTCTATAACGGCGACTACGAGCAGGCGGAGCGCTTCGCCAGGACATCCCTGGAACTGGGCATGGGCGGCACCTGGGCGGAAGATGTCCTGGGTATCGCTTACATCCAGACCCGCCAGTACGACAAGGCGATCGAGGTCTTCAGCCGGGAGCACCCGGACTTCGCGCTGAACCGACTGGTGGTCGAGGCTATACAGAACCCGGAGCTGATAGACGAGGCGCGAGCAGGCATCGAAGCTGTCGATTACTTCAGAATCTCTTACTGGCCGGTCGAACTCTATATGCTGCTTGGAGACTCGGACCGAGCACTGGATCTCTCGCTTGAGTCCATTGCGGACGACACAGCGGACATTCGCGCGTTCTGGCGGCCCCATTTCGTGGCGCACGCGAATGACCCTCGCTTCAAGCAAATAGTGGAGGCACTGAACCTGCCGGACTACTGGGACGCCACGAACTGGCCGGGGTTCTGTCGGCGCGTCGGAGAAAGCTTCGCTTGTGACGCGGCTTTTGTCGCTGACAGGTAGAAATGGTGCCGGATAGGTGACTCGAACACCTGACCCCATCATTACGAATGATGTGCTCTACCAACTGAGCTAATCCGGCACAGAATGCGGCGCGCAGTATAGCGGCGCACGCCAGCGACGAAAAGGGGTCACGCCAAATCTTTTGGCGGGGCGCCGCGCCCCCTGATCACTACCTCAATACTGTCGAGATGAAAGTCCTGCGGCGGCTCCGGCAACCCGGTCACCTGGATCGCCTGCTGCGGAATGTCCGTCAGCTCACCGGTGTCCATATTGTAGAAGTGATGGTGTGGCACCGTCGTCGAGTCGTAATACAGCCGTTCGGGATCAACGACACACTCTTTCACGAGCCCGCGCTCCCCAAATAACTTCAGCGTGTTGTAGACGGTCGCCTTGGACACGCCACTGCCTTTGACCCGCAATCGGTCGATGATCTGCTCGGCTGACAGGTGCTGGGGCTTTGCCAGCAAAACTCCTGCTATTTCAATACGTTGTGCTGTCGGAAGAATGCCGTACCTATCGAATTCAGCGAGGATCTCGGTGCGCTGCATTGCTGGTTCCCTTGGCTACAGGCTTGATAACCGGGACACGATATCACGCCTTTCGTCGCGAATCCCGGCCCCGGAATCGTTCATTTTTGACTCAAGAACGAAGTTTATCCCGTTCCCCGCGACC
This sequence comes from uncultured Gammaproteobacteria bacterium, assembly GCA_963698415.1. GTDB lineage: Bacteria > Pseudomonadota > Gammaproteobacteria > Steroidobacterales > Woeseiaceae > UBA1847. Next base: position 251,247 of record CAVOQS010000001.1, read on the forward strand.
GCCTGGAATACAGGACACTGCGTACAGGACAAGGAGGTCCGTATGCAACGAAATCGAGGCTTCACGCTTTACGAATTGCTGATGACGCTTGGGCTGGCTGCCCTGCTGCTGTCCATTGCTGTCCCCTCCTTCACTGCGACCCTGGCCAGGAGCCGTCAAGCCGTTGAACTCAATGCACTTTTCCATGCCGTGCACCTGGCGAGGAAGGAGTCGATCCTGCGCCGCAAGGTGGTGTCGCTCTGCCCGAGTGCGGGAGGGCAGCGCTGCGACCCCGGCACGGACTGGTCGGCCGGCTGGATCCTGTTCGAGAACGCAGACCGGGACTCTCCGCCGCAGGTCGACCCGGGCGAAATGCTGCTCAAGGACCACCGCGTCTCCGACGATATCCTGATCCTCGCGAATCGGCCGGGATTTACATTGCGGGCAACCTTTCTTCGTGCCACGAACGGCACATTCGTGGTCTGCGACCGCCAGGGGCGCGTTCCGGGGAAAGGCCTCGTCGTCAGTTATACCGGGCGCCCCAGGGTCGCTTTCGAGCGAACGGATGGCAGTCCATACACCTGTGCGGAATAAGTTAAATCGGTGGTGCGGGAAATTGACCGTTTATCGGGGGCAAACTGCCGTTTGTCGGGTAGCCGGAACAGTGCTGCGGGGACTCTTTATAGTGCCGCCATGGACAAGAAAAACCAATCTGGCTTCACGCTCTATGAGCTGCTGATCACGGTCACGATCGTGGGCATCGTTCTCTCTTTCGGTATTCCGAACATGCTGCAGTTCAATCAGAACAGCCGCATGACCAGTACGGCCAATGACCTGCACTCAGCGTTTCACCTGGCGCGCAGCGAATCATCCCGGGCCAAGACCAATATTACTGTCTGCGCTAGCGCCAATGCGCTGGCAGCCGGCGCGAATTGTGGGGGCACCTGGAATCAGGGCTTCATCGTCTTTGTAGATGAGGACGGCGATATTAATCGCAGCGGCGCGACCGAAACCGTCCTCCGCGCAAATGGCCCCATCGCTGATGGCGTAACGCTCGCTGTGGCGGACGGTGCGACGTATTTCAGCTTTTCATCAACGGGACTTGGACGCCCGAATGTCGGCGGCAATCCGGCCGTGTCGCAGGTCGTCATGTGCGACGAACGCGGCAATGTTACGGCCGCTGGCGGCAGCTCCGCAGCACGGCTGTTCGTTGTCACTCCACTCGGTCGCGCGACCGTTTTCCGCGACACCGTACTAGTCGATAACGCACTGACCGCAATGGGCGCGTCCTGTCCATAGAGGAATGCACACGATGACTTTCAGAAAATCCAAAGGTTTTTCGCTGGTTGAGGTCTTGATCGCGCTGATCATCATGTCCGTGGGCATGCTGGGCATCGCCGGACTTTACGTACAAAGCATGCAGGCGGGACGTACGTCGATGTTGCGCCACCATGCTGTAACGCTGGCAGGCGACATAGCAGATCGTATCAGGGCGAATCCGACGGCAGGGGCCGCCTATACGGCAACCCCGGGCGCGGACAACAACTGTGTGGGCACCGGCGCCGATTGTGACGTAGCTGAAATGGCCGCGCATGACATTTTCCTGTGGCGCGCGCAGGCAAACGACTTCCTGCCGCCCATGGGCGATGGCTCAGAGCAAGTCATTGTCGCTTTTGATGGCGCGGCGCTACCGCCGACATTCACTATCACCGTTCGCTGGGACGAACCGACGCCGGACAACGTGCCACCGTCCTACTCGATCCTGGTTCCGGTCAACCCGTTTTAGGAGCGACGCGACATGATGCAAAACAAAGCACTTACAGTGCGCCGCCAGTCAGGCCTCACACTCGTTGAACTCATGGTCGCCCTTGCTATCGGGTCATTCCTGATGATTGGCGCTGTGCAAATCTACAATCAGAGCCGCCAGGCATTTGTCGTCAATGAGTCAATCGCGCGCGTGCAGGAAACTGCCCAGTTCGCTATGGACACGATCGAGGCCGATCTTCGTATGGCCAGCAACTGGGGGCGTAACAGTCGCGGCCTTGCGGTCGAAGGGCGATCAATGGTTGGTGATGCGAACCCAAACGGACTGACAATCCCCGCACCCACTTGCGGTGACGATTGGGCTTTTGATCTCGCGCGCCCCATCGATGGTTCTGACAATGCCTACAACCTGATCTGCGCGGCCAGCGGCGGAGCTCAAGCCGGCTCCGACGTCGTCACGGTTCGTCGTGCCAGCGTCCAGCCGGTGCCGCTGGAAGTTGGGCGGCTGCAAGTGCAGTCAACCCGTATCCAGGGCGAACTGTTCGAGCTTGGCGCGGTTCCCGCGGCCTTCTTACCTGTGACCAATCATCCTGTAACGGGAGCACCTTCTTCTGCGACGCACAACCTGTTGGTGAACAGCTACTACGTGTCTCCGACATCGGCGCTGATTCCGGGCGTCCCAACGCTTCGTCGCAAGACTTTGACCGTCCGCAATGGCGCCCCGTTCATTGAAGACCAGGAAGTCGCCCCAGGCGTAGAGAATATCCAGCTGCAATTGGGCATCGATATCGACGAAGACAATACAGTTGATCGCTACGTCAACCCCGGGGATGACGTCTATAACCCGGCTGCAGCAGGTTACATCCCGGGCGCGCGTGTGATGACAGCACGAATTTGGCTCCTGGTGCGAGGTGTAACCACCGAGTTTGGACTCCAGGATGCCCGCAACTACCAGCTGGGCAATTTCAACGTCGGCCAGGTAAACGACAGCTTCCGTCGCCTGCAGGTCTCGAAAACCATTCTTCTGCGTAACGCCAGAACCTGATCAAGAGAAGAGCAATGACTTACAACACAACAAGAAACAGCTATCGCCACAAACAACAAGGTGCGGCTCTCGTCGTTGGCCTGATGTTGCTCGTAGTGATAACGGTACTCGCGATCTCGGGCATGAACACGGCAACAACAGAACTCGCCATGGCCCGCAACAATCAGGCTTATGAAAATGCATTCCAGGCAGCCGAGACGGGTATTGCGACCGCTCTTTCCCAGGGACAGTTTGTGACCTCAGGGAGTACGGCGCTGGCACAGACGATTACGTCACACCAGAGCATCGCAACGACGATCCAGTTCGAGGATTCGACGCTGGTTCCCGACGCGGCTTTCAGCCTCGGTGTCGGCAGCGGCATCTCGGCTTACCATTTTATCGCCACGTCGCAGGCAGAATTTCGTCGCGACCCTGGCAATGTCACGGATCGCGACTCAACAGCGACCCATACACAAGCTTTCTATGTCGTCGGCCCGGAACTGTCGGCGCTCTAAGCGGTAGAAAGAACGGAGTCTTCTTATGAAACTTAAACTATTGATTGCCGCCGCATTGCTCAGCCTTACATTGCCCGCTGTAGCGGACTTCAAACAGGTGGCAGCAGCCTATGAAGTCGCGCTAAGCGACGTCCGCCTGCCACGCGCCGATGGCGGCACCATCGCGTTCAAGGAATGCTCAACTTGCGAGTATCGACGCATCCGTGTCGGTGCAGACGTGAGCTATCGCCTCAACGGCAAGAGCGTATCGCTGAAACAATTTCGTGAGGCCATGGCCACTGTTCAGGATCGCGAAGCCGAAGCCGTGACCGTACTTCACCACCTCGAAAGGAATCAGGTTACCGCAGTGTCGGTCAACCTCTGAGGGTAGCAATATGAACAAGCTAATTCGTAGATCGACAGGGACCGTTCTCGGACTGGCGCTGGCACTTGTCAGCGGCGGCCCGGCACTTGCGGATGACACCGAGCTGATGCTCGTCACGCCGCCTGATCCGTCGCAGCTCAAACCCAACGTGCTGTTCATTCTTGACACGTCTGGATCGATGGGCGACGTGCAGACGACAGGACAGCCGTACAACCCCAATACTGACTATTCAGCATTCGGCACCTGCGATTCGGACCATCTCTACTGGGACGACGGCACTATCACTCCGGTGTGCGATGCGACCAACACGCAGTACATTGAGAAGAGCGCCTGGCATTGCGACGACGCGTCGATCCAGATTGACGGCGTTGGCGCCTATACGGGCGTACTCGTCCAGTACCGGGACAGCGGCAGCGGCCTAGATGAATGGACAGAACTCGAGCCAGGCAATGATACGGATGCCGTCGAATGTCAATCCGATAGCAGCCTGCACGGTGAAAACGGCGGGCTGGACCCTGCGGCAGTGTACGCGGCGGCCGGCACCGGCCTGCCCGACGCCTGGACCAGCGACCCGTTGATGGAGGTTGCGTGGGGCAGTTCCGGCAAGAGCACGACCTACACGGTTCATGACGGCAACTACCTCAACTACAAGAATGATCCGGCAACGCTGGACTTGTCGCGTTCGCAGATCATGAAGAACGCAACAAAGGCAGTTCTCAATTCGGTCAACGATATGAACGTTGGCCTGATGCGCTTTAACTCGCGAGAAGGTGGCGTCATCATCCAGGCGCCTATCGACCTCGATTCAAACCGGGTTTCTCTGAACGCGCAAATCGATGCACTTGACGCCGATGGCTGGACGCCTCTTTCTGAGACGTTGTTTGAGACTGCGCTTTACTGGCAAGGATTGCCTGCGCACTACGGCGAGACCATCAACCAGCACACGACCGATCCTGCAGCGCTCGCGTCGACTGGACCTGACGTTTACAGGCGCCCAGACATGCTTAGCTGTTCCAAGAACTTCAATGTGCTGATCACCGATGGTCAGCCGACCGAGGACCTGGATACCCTGGGACTTCTTGGGCAACTTCCAGAGTACACGCCGACTCTCGAGGGTCGCATAGGATGCACCGGTACGGGTCAAGGCGCCTGCCTCGACGACGTGGCCGAATACCTGTCGAAGAAGGACATTAATCCAGTGCTGAATGGTCGCCAATCAGTCGTCACGCACACCATCGGATTTACGGTCGACCTGCCGATTCTCGAGGAGACGGCACGCCTCTCGGGAGGCCAGTACCTGCTGGCAGACGATACCGACTCACTGCTCGTCGCACTCACGGATATTGTTTCACAAGTCAACGAGCGAGCGTTGTCCTACACAGCGCCTGCCGTTTCGGTGAATACGTTCAATCGTACGCGCAACCTGAATGACGTCTACCTGACGATGTTTGGTGCGCGCGGCAACGCGCACTGGCCCGGCAACCTCAAGGCTTATCGAATCGAGGGCGGCAGAATCGTTGATGCCCTCGGTGCCGACGCCGTCGATCCGGGAACGGGCTTCTTTTACCCGACCGCTCGCTCCTACTGGACAACAGGCCAGGCAGACGGCAACGACGTACTCCTGGGTGGCGCGGCCCACCAGCTGCCGACCCCGGCCAACCGTCGTCTGTTTACCGACAACGGCTTTGACAACAGCTTGTCGGGCGCCAGCAATGCCATCTCAGTCGGTAACATCAACATGTATACCGATGCTGATTTCGGAATATCCGCAGGTGGCCCGGCTTTGGCCGATGTCATCAACTGGATGCGTGGCGCTGATATACAAGACATCGACGGTGATCCGGCTACAACGGTCCGCAATTCAATGGGTGATCCATTGCATTCACGCCCGGCTGCAATTGTTTACGGCGGCACGGCGCAGAACCCGGAATCTGTCATCTACGCTGCGACTAACGACGGTTACCTGCACGCCGTGGATGCAGCAAATGGCCAAGAACTCTGGTCCTACGTACCCAAGGAGCTGCTGCCGCGCATGGCTCGCCTGTACGAAGATCCCGAAATGAATTACAAGATGTACGGCATCGATGGCGACATTATTCCGGTGGTGCGCGACGTTGATGGCGACGGCACGATTGAAGCCGTTGATGGCGATTTCGCGCTGATCCTGTTCGGCATGCGTCGCGGTGGTTCGACTTATCGCATGCTCAATGTCACCGACAAGGACAACCCCGTCCTGGTTTGGGAACGCGTTCTCGACCAAGGTGGGCAGAGTTGGTCAGCGCCTGTCGTGACCCGTATCGATATTTCCGGCGCGGCGCAAAATGCCTACAAGGCAGTCGCCGTTATCGGCGGCGGTTATGACGGCGTAAATGACACGGCGGCGCATAATCCGGCCCCGGATGGTGTCGGCGCAGGTGTACATGTCCTCGATCTCATGACAGGCGCGACGCTGTGGCGTGCCGGATACACGGGCTCCAACGCCGACCTTGAGCTGGACGAAATGACGCGCTCTATTCCGACGCGGATAAAAGTAATTGACATCAACGGTGACGGCTTTGCCGATCGAATGTATAGCGCTGACATGGGCGGACAGATCTGGCGCTTTGATATTGCGAACAGTAATCCGGCCTCATCGCTCGTTGCTGGCGGCGTAATCGCTCGCCTGGGCGCTGAGGGACTGGGCTCTCCGACTGCAGCGGATACACGCCGGTTCTACAACTCGCCGGACGTGGCAATCTTCGCCGATGAACGTCAAAACCGTCGCTTCATCTCAGTGAGTATCGGTTCCGGTTACCGCGCGCACCCGCTCGACCTGAGTGCGGAGGACAAGTTCTACTCGTTGCGCGATCCGGATATTTTCAATTCCCTCTCGCAGACGGACTACGACAATTACACGCCCATCACCGAGGCCAATCTTGTCGACGTCACCGGGCAGGTCGAAGTGAATATCACCGCTGCGGACGCTGGATGGAGACTGACGCTACCAACCAATCAGATGGTACTGGCCGACTCCGTCACGTTTAACGACGAGGTGTTCTTCGTATCCTTCTCGCCAGACTCGGTGGGCGCGGCCGCCTGTAGTGTCGGCCAGGGCACGAACTTCCTGTGGCGTATCAGCATCCTGAACGGCGACCCGATACTCGAAGACCTGGGTAACATCCCTGTCGGTGGCGAGGACGATGCGCGTCGTACGCAGCTTGCCCAGGGCGGTATTGCTCCCAGCCCGCAATTCCTGTTCCCCAGCCCTGATGACCCGAACTGCACAGGCGCTGACTGCTCACCGCCGCCGATCGGCTGTATTGGCGTCGAGTGTTTCGATCCGGGATTCGAGAACAACCCGGTGCGTACCCTCTGGACTCAGGACGGGATTGAATAAACTGTGGATCGGTTCCGGGCGCCTCGCGCCCGGAACCTTCATAATCAATTTATATCAGACTGTGACGAGAACGGGCTAATGCAATTGCGTAAGAATATGAGTGGTATCACGTTGATCGAGCTGATGATCGTCGTGGTTGTCGTCAGCATACTGGCGGCCATCGCTTTCCCGAATTACCAGGAATTCTCGGCGAGAGCCAAACGCAATGAAGCCCGTGCTGCACTCTTGCGACTGGCGACCAACCAGGAACGGTTCTACCTGAACAACAATACGTTTACGCAGGACCTGACCTCGCTGGGATTTGCGACATCGCCAACCTGGGACCACCGAGACCGGGTACTACACGATCCAGGTGACGGCGGCGGACGCGACAAACTTCACGGCCACGGCGACGTATCTGCAAGGCGGTAGCGAAGCGACCAAGTGTTCCACATTTACAATTGACGGCCGCGGTGCACGAACCTCCGCCCCGGACACGAACTGCTGGGATCGCGCTCGCTAGGAGCCGACCTGGCTCGGGGACTCTCGTCCCGAGAAGAACAGCGCATCGATAACCAGCAGTGCTGCCCCTACCGATATTCCGGCGTCGGCAATATTGAATGACGGGAACGCCCAGTTCCCGAACCAGACCTGGATGAAATCCGTCACATAACCGAGCATGACCCGGTCGATCAGGTTTCCGACGGCGCCGCCGAGGACGAGCACCAGTCCGGCGGCAAGCACTGCCTGGCCCTGATCACGAATCCGCCAGAGCCAGACAACGAGCACGCCGCTCACGCCGGCCGACAACGCGATAAAGAACCACCGCTGCCATCCTCCGGCATCCGCGAGAAAACTGAAGGCCGCGCCGGTATTGCGCTGGTGCGTGAGGTTGATAAACGAATTCAGCGGGACCTTGTCGTACAACGCGACCCACTCGATGATAGCCCACTTGCTTAGCTGATCAGCAGCAACGACGACTAGCGCCACCACCATCCAGATGATGTAGCGTTTGTTCGCCTGGTTCTTCGTCTCGGTCATAATCTCAAAATCCGGTTACGCGGTGCCGGCCGCCAGCGCCAAACGTGCATTCTCTTCGTCAATCCTCATTTGCGCAACCAGGTCGTCGACCGATGCGAATCTTTCTTCATCGCGGAGGTGCTCGATGAAATCCACATGAATGTAGGCACCGTAAATCTCACGGTCAAAATCGAACAGGTGAACTTCCAGCAGCGGCTTGGTAAGACCGAACGTGGGCCGCGTTCCTACGCTCGCGACGCCGTCGACCGGACCTTCGGGCAGACCGTGCACGCGAACTGCGTATATTCCAGCAACGGCGCTCTGGCGGCGCCTGAGATCGACGTTGGCGGTCGCGTAGCCCAGCGACCGCCCGACCCGTCTGCCCCGTATGACCCGCCCGGACATTCTGTAAGGCCGGCCAAGCAACGCCGTCGCACGCGCAACATCGCCAGCGGCGAGTGCCTCGCGAATGGCGGTACTACTGACACGGATGCCCTCCACCATGACGCTCGCGGCCTGGTCGACCGTGTAACCGAGGGCCCTGCCCGCGCGCAGCAGCTCGTGTATCGTGCCTTCGCGCTTGCGTGCAAAGCGAAAATCATCACCGATCACGATGTGGCGGGCATTGAGTCCATGTACGAGCACGCAGCGGATAAAGGCGTCGGCGCTAATTCCCCGCATGGCCTCGCTGAATCGAGGACAATAGAAAATGTCGACGCCGTAGTCCGCGAGTGCGTCGAATTTCTCGCGAAAACGCATCAATCGCGCCGGCGGAGCTGTCGCTGAGAAGAACTCCTTGGGAGTTGGCTCAAAACTCATGACAACCGATGGCACACCGCGATCACTCGCTTCGGCAATCAACTGGTCCAGCAGTTTGCGATGCCCGGGATGCAGGCCGTCGTAGGACCCGATGGTCACGACACTGCCGCCCGCAAGCTTGTCGTAAGGAAGATCCGACAAGTGTCGAATGAGTCGCATGTCAATCGTGCCTCATGCGGAACTGGGTGGGCCTGAGCCCCAGCACAACAAGTACAACAAAATAAGCGGCCGCACCGGCAACGACGGAAAGCGACAGCCACGCGACGCGATCGGCGAGTCCGGCTCCCATCCACCAGGTGGACGCCCTGTGCAGCTGCAGCAGCATGGCGATCATTGCCCCGTTCGCCGCAGCGACCCGCAATAGCAACATGCCCCAGCCGGGTGCGTGCCGAATAACATCGGCCTTGCGCAGGCCGCGATAGAGCAGTACCGCATTGAGAACAGCCGCGACAGACGTCGCCGCGGCAAGGCCTGCATGCGGGCCGGCGAACCCGCTGTTGCTCAGGTACCAGGCGGACGAGGATCCGAGTACCAGGTTGGCCAGCAACGCGACGATGCCGATGCGCACCGGTGTGCGCGTGTCCTCGCGCGCAAAAAACGCCGGTGCCAGGACTTTAACGAACGAGAACCCGACGAGTCCGATCGCGTATGCCTGCAATGCGAGAATGGTCATGTCGACCGATTGCCTGTCGAATTCGCCACCGTAAAAGAGCGTGATAATCAAGGGCCCCGCCAGGATGATCAGTCCGACGGCCGCCGGCACGGCGATAAGCACCGCAATCCTCATTGACCACTCGAGCGTCTCCGCGAATTCGCGTCGGTTCTCATTCGCCCAGAGCCGCGACAGGTACGGCAACGTTACTGTCGCCAGCGCGATACCGAACAAGCCGAGCGGGAATTCCATCAGCCGATCCGAGTAATACAGGTAACTGATGCTACCGACCGGCAGCAGTGATGCGATGATGCCGCTTAGCAGCACATTGATCTGGGCCACGGACGATCCAAATATCGCCGGCACCATCAACCTGAATGCGCGCCGTACGCCGTCGTGTCGCGGCCGCCACCTGGGCCGCGGCAAGGCGTGAATGCGTGCAAGAAAAGGTAACTGGAAGAGCAGCTGAGCGAGACCGGCCAGGAATACCGCGTAAGCCAGCGCCATGATCGGCTGATCGAGCAGCGGCGCGAGCCACACGGCTGCGGCAATCAGGACCACGTTGAGAATGACCGGCGTGAACGCCGGCACACTGAATCGGCCGTTTGTATTCAGTATCCCGCCGGCAAAGGCCGTGAGGGACACGAAAAAGAGATAGGGAAACGTGAATCGCAGCATCAGCGTGGCGAGATCGAAGTCCCCGCCATCACTGACAAAGCCAGGCGCTACGATCAGCACCAGCAGTGGCGCGCCTATGACGCCCGCCAGGGTCACGACGAACAACACCACCGCGAACGTGCCGGCCATCGCATCGAGATAGTCGCGAGTCTCGTCCGGGCCGTGCTGCTCTTTGTAGCGCGCCATCACGGGCACAAATCCGGCCGAAAAAGCACCCTCGGCAAAGAAGCGACGCAACATATTCGGGATTCGCTGGGCGACCAGGAAAGCGTCCATCAGGAGCCCGGCGCCGAAATACCGCGCAAATACGATATCCCGCACGAGCCCGAGGATTCGCGAGAGCAGCGTCATGCCGCTGACAACCGAGGTCTTTAGCGCTAACTTAAGGCCAGATATACGTTTTTTGCCATCCATGAATGCTTAAGTGTAGCCCAAAACCGGTATCCCAAATGTCATTGACAACGGCCCCCCGGGCGCGAATAATACGCGGCTCTTTGAACTCAGGACACGGTTTAGACCAGTGGCAAACATCAAATCAGCTCAAAAGCGCGCTCGCCAGGCGGAGAAGACCCGCAAGCACAATCAGGGTATGCGCTCCCAGATGCGTACCAAGATAAAGAATGTCGTGAAAGCCTGCGATGCCGGCGACAAGGAAGCAGCAGTAGCCGCCTACAAGGACGCTGTTCCAGTGATCGACAGCATGATCAACAAGGGCATTGTCACCAAGAACAAAGCCTCGCGTCATAAAAGCCGGCTGAACGCCCGGGTTAAAGCACTCTCTGCTTAAGCCTCTTCGGCTTCTTCCTCTTCTTTAATCTCTTCCAGCGCCCGCATCACCGCGTGCCCCAGGGCCTCGGTGCCGGCGCCTGTGGCCGCGCTCACCTCGAAAACAGGACCGTCCCAGCCGAGTTCCTCGAGTAACATCTCACGGGCGACTTCGAGATCGTCGGCCGTTAGCAAATCGATTTTGTTGATGACCAGCCAGCGCGGCTTCTCAGCCAGTTCCAGAGAAAATTTCTCAAGTTCCTTCGCAATCGCTTCGACTTCCTTCGCCGGCTCGGCGTTCGGATCAAGCGGCGCGATATCAACGAGATGCAGGAGCAGCCGCGTGCGCTGCAGGTGCCTGAGAAACTGGATCCCCAGCCCGGCCCCGTCCGATGCACCTTCGATCAGGCCTGGAATATCGGCCATGACGAAGCTCTGGAATTGCCCGACGCGGACAACGCCCAGGTTCGGGTGCAAGGTCGTGAACGGGTAGTCGGCAATGCGCGGTCTGGCCTGCGACATGGCCGTGATCAGCGTCGATTTGCCGGCGTTTGGCATGCCGAGCAAACCGACATCCGCCAGTACCTTGAGCTCGAGCTTCAGGTGCCGCGCTTCGCCCGGCGTACCGTTGGTTGTCTTGCGGGGTGCACGATTCACGCTGCTCTTGAAGCGGGTGTTACCCAGGCCGCCGCGACCGCCTTCCGCCACCATCTGGCGCTGCCCGGCTTCGGTCAGGTCGCAAATCAACTCGCCCGTGTCCACATCGTGAACCGCGGTGCCAAGCGGCACCTTTACGTCCAGGTCCTCGCCGGACCGCCCTGTCTTGTTGCGGCCGGACCCGCCATGACCGCTTTCGCCCTTGAATTTTCGGGCAACGCGAAAATCGGCCAGTGTGTTCAGCGATGTGTCGGCGACCAGGTAGACGCTGCCGCCATGGCCGCCATCGCCGCCGTCGGGCCCGCCACGCTCAACGAATTTCTCACGGCGGAAACTCAGGCAGCCGTGACCACCGCTGCCCGCGAGTACGCGAATTGTTGCTTCGTCGACGAATTTCATGGCTGGATTCTAGTGGACCATCACTCTAATACGAAAAACCCCGCAACAGCGGGGTTTCATTCATGGGAGGCAGCTTGCTGGCGACCTGCCGATGAGGCCCGCCGCGTAACCCTGGCCCTGGCTATCGGGGACACGCAATAGCATGTCCCTGCGTCGCCGATCAGTCTTAAGCGTCTACGACGCTCACAAACTGCCGGCTCTTCGGACCCTTTTTCTCGAACTTCACGTGTCCGTCCTTCTTGGCGAACAGCGTGTGGTCACGGCCCAAACCAACGTTGGTGCCGGCATGAAAACGGGTGCCGCGCTGGCGCACGAGGATATTGCCTGCAACGACCTTCTCGCCGCCGAAGATCTTGACGCCAAGGCGTTTACTTTCCGAATCGCGACCGTTCTTACTGCTACCGCCTGCTTTTTTATGTGCCACTGTTCTGTACCTGTCTGTTTCATCACCCGGACTCTGCCCGGGCTTCGTTAATTAAATACCTTACTCAGCCGACTTCTTGGCCGCCTTTTTCTTGGCAACCTTTTTCTTGGTCGCCGGCTTTTTGGCCGCCTTTTTCTTGGCGGCTGGCTTCTTGGCTACCTTCTTCTTTTCTACGGCAGCGGGCTTGCTGGCCGGCTTCTCGGCTGCCGGCTTTTCGTCAGCGTCTTTCTTCGGCGCGGCGGCCTTTGCCGATCCGCCCGTGATACCGGTGATCTCCACTTCCGTGAAAAACTGGCGATGCGAGCCCTGGCGCAGGTAGTTCTGGCGCCGCTTGAACTTGACCACCGAGACCTTCTTGCTCTTGCCCTGGCGGACGACCTTGCCGCTTACCGTGCTGCCAGACAGGAGCGGGCTGCCGACCTTGACATCGCTGCCTTCACCAACGAGGAGAACCTCATCGAACTTGACCGTGGCGCCTTCATCCGCGTCGATTTTCTCGAGACGCAGGACATCACCTTTAGCCGCGCGGTACTGTTTACCGCCGCTGCGAAATACCGCATACATTATGTTTGCTCCAACTGGTAAGCTGCATTCTGTGCAACCTACTGAGAAATAAGATGTTTTTGTGGGGCTGTGATTTCGCTGTGCAAGCGAACGAATGGCCGGCGCCACAAAAGAGCCGGAATTCTATAGATTCCGCGGCCCCGGGTCAACGTTCCAGCCCTCTGAAATTCCACTGATTTTCAATAGCTTGCAGACTGGCTCCAGGCGGCCAAAATACGGCTCGAATCTCGCCAACCGCGCGGCTTTCAGGCATCATCACGAAACTTATGCAAGTGGCCGAAAAAAAATCCGACGCTGTGAACTTCGATGATGTCGCGGCACTGGCTCACGACGACATGGAAGCCGTCAATCGCCTGATCCGCGAAAGTCTCGAGAGCGATGTCGCGCTCGTGTCCCAGGTCTCAGAGTACATTGTGATGAGCGGTGGCAAACGCCTGCGCCCGTTGATCGTACTGCTGGCGGCCCGTGCGCTCGGCTATGACGGCGACCAGCATGTGCGCGCTGCCACCATCGTAGAGTTCATTCATACGGCAACGCTGCTGCACGACGACGTCGTCGATTCGTCAGAACGACGCCGCGGCAAGGACTCCGCAAACACGGTATTCGGCAACCAGGCCAGCGTGCTGGTCGGCGATTTTCTGTATTCGCGCTCATTCCAGATGATGGTCGATATCGGCGACATGAAAGTGATGCGCATCCTCGCCAATGCAACGAATACGATTGCGGCCGGTGAGGTCATGCAGCTTATGAACGTGCATGACCCGGATACGACTGAGCACGATTATCAGCAGGTCATCTACCGCAAGACGGCCCGCCTGTTTGAGGCCGGCGCGCAAATTGCTGCGGTTCTGGCGAAGCGCGACAGCGGCGATGAGGCCGCCATGATCAAGTATGGCCAACATCTGGGTACGGCGTTTCAGCTTATTGACGATGCGCTCGACTACGACGCTTCAGCCGACGAGCTCGGCAAAAACATCGGCGATGACCTGGCTGAGGGCAAGGCCACGCTGCCGCTCATCCAGGCAATGAACGCCGGCTCCGACGACGGAGCGCGAACTCATCCGGACAGCCATACTGACAGGTGGTCTCGAGCAACTGGACCAGATCCAGGCGATCATTCGTTCGACGGGCGCGCTCGACTACACCGTGGCCAAGGCGCGGGAAGCCGCCGATGCGGCAATCGCCGTGCTTGCCGAACTGCCTGCCAATGAGTATCGGCAAGCCCTGATGGCGCTGGCGGAGTTTGCAATCCAGCGGCGCTCTTAGAGAATGGATCGCTTCAACACGCCCTGGCGAGTCACCTCCGCCGCCATCTACACGACGCCGACCGACTCGCGGGTCTACGGCACACTCGACATCGACGTCACGGAAGCAAAGAAGTTTCTCGATCGAAAGCGCGAGGAAGGCGTCAAGCTCACCATGGTCCACCTGACGACCGCCGTGCTCGCCCGTGCGATCGCCTTCGATGTTCCGGAAATGAACTGTTTCATTCGTCGAGGTGCGGTCGTCGGCCGGGAACGCCTCGACGTGATGGTGCCTGTCCAGGTCGGCGGTGAAGCCGGTGTGACGCCAGCCATCATTCGCGACGCCCACGCCCGCAAGGTAAGCGATATAGCCGAGGACATTCGTGCCAAAGCCGCGCGCAGTCGTGGCGGCGACGAGATCAAGGCCGCGAAGAACAAGTACGTGCTCAATCGTATTCCCTGGCCCCTGCGTCGGCCCGTGTTCCTGCTGCTGAAGTGGATCACGGTCGATATGGGCATCGAGATCAAGGCCCTTGGGTTGTCGGCACACAGTTTCGGATCATTCGTGGTTTCCGATATCGGCAGCTTCGGCCTGAACACAGGCATGACCGCACTGATGCCGGCCGCCAAGGTGCCCTGCGTGATCGTTCTGGGCAAGATCGAAGAAAAGCCCGTCGTAAAGAATGGGGAAATTGTGATCCGGACGATCTTGCCCCTGACCGGGACCTTTGATCATCGGGTTGTCGACGGCATGCAGATCGGCAAGCTTGCTCGTGGCATCAAGCGAAACTTCCGGAAGCCCGAGTGGCTGGACGAAGTACCGGAGAAGGAACTCGAGGACTGCATCTTCGAGACCCGCGTAAATAGGGTACCGGACACCCTATTTCAAAATAGGGTGTCCGGTACCTTATTTTGGAATAGTGGTCGGGGCGAGAGGATTTGAACCTCCGACCCCTTCGTCCCGAACGAAGTGCGCTACCAGGCTGCGCCACGCCCCGACCGCGGGAGGCGCATGTTACAGGAACTAATCTGGAGCTTCAATCAGCCTGAATTGCCTGCGAAAATCGCGCGAGCCCACGACAAACAGGGCATCTTTTCGCGCTACTATGGCGGATATGAACTACCTCATAAGCATCACATTATGCGCACTGGCATCCGCATCTGCCTTTGCTGACCTCGTGGACGACGTTCGCTGCCGGGAAATCCGCTTTAGCCAATCCGTGGAGAACCAGGATATCGATGCGTTCAAGTCTTTCATCGATCCCGACGCCCGCTTCATCGGCGGTAGTGTGCTGCGAGGACCTGACGATGTAACCGCAGCCTGGTCTGTGTTTTTTACCGCAGACGGGCCGACCATCAAGTGGCGGCCACAGATCGTGGAAGTGCTTGAGAACGGCACGCTCGCGCTGAGTCGCGGACCCTACGTAACCGAGTCCGTCGACGCAGAAGGAAACAGCGTCGCAGGCTGGGGAACGTTCAACTCAGTGTGGCGGTTGCACGCAGACGGGGAATGGCGGGTCGTGTTCGATGCCGGCAGCCCGGCCGCCGGCGAACCCGGCGACGAGGCCAAAGCGCTGCTCGAGGCCGAGAACGACTGTTGAGCGTTACGCTGCCGGGTTGATATTCGCGTTCAGCCTGAACAGGTTTGTCGGATCGTATTTCTTTTTCAATGCCAGCAAGCGCGGGAAATTGCCCTGGTAGTTGGCATGGCGAACCCCACGGGACTCATCCGTTGTATCCACCGTGTAATAACCGTCGGTTGCCGGCTCTAACGCGGCCCAGTGTCTGCGGATGTAGTCGATGTGCGGCGCAGCATCAGAAGCCATTGGCCACGAGACGAACGCATACAGGTTCGCAATCGACTGGCGATGAGCGAACGCCGTGGCATCCGCTGCGACGCGGCCGATTGCCCCGCCCGACTGCTGGCAATAAATTTGGACTGACCTGCCATCGACCGGCTCCAATCCATCGACGATCGCATCGATCAAGGAATCAGGCACATCATTGATGAAGCCCGATTTCAGGTACTGGGCGTCGTTGCGCGGCTCGGTGTTGTCGAGGCTGCGCTGCAGGTCAACGTAGTCCCACGCCTTGACGTCATCGACGATGGGCGTTCCCAGCGCGCGCAAGGGCGCGAGCACCTGCTCGGCTTCAGACTCCGGCCCCGACCAGCAAACGTGGAAACCGGCAACGACGCCGGTGCCTTCCATTGCGGACGACGCAAAGACGTCGCAATACAAATTGTCAGGCGCCGTCACACCGAATTCACGAAACGTTTCGAACACCTCACGGATCATTGACCCGGGGTACAAAATATTCCCGCCGACGACGGTGCGTTGCATCGGGTGCAGTTTAAATTCGAATTCAGTGACAATTCCGAAATTGCCACCGCCACCGCGCACGCCCCAGAACAGATCCGGATTTTCGGTCTCGCTAGCGTGGACAAGCTGGCCGTCCGCGGTAACGACATCGACACTCCTGACGTTATCGAGCGCCAGGCCAAAACGTCGTCCGACACGCCCGAAACCACCGGCCGTCGTCAGACCACCAACGCCTGTATGTGAGACTGTGCCAGCCGTCGTCACAAGCCCGGAGGCCATTGACTCGCGGTCGAGTTCACCCAGTAAGCTACCCCCGGCCACGTGAGCCGAACGACGGCCGACGTCGATACGTGCATGGCGGAAGGTCGACAGGTCAATCTGCATGCCACCGTCGCAGGTCGACTTGCCTGCGTAGCTATGGCCCCCGCACTTCGCCGCCAACAGGAGGTCTCGCTCCCTGGCGAAAGTGACCGCTTTGCGGATATCTGTGGCACCGACCGGCTGCACGACAAAGGCAGGACGCTTGTCGATCCCCGGGTTGAGTACTCGTCGAGCCGTGTCGTAACCCGGATTGCCCGGCAACAGGAGATTTCCCCGCAGGCTATCTGCCAGTTCCTGGATAGCGGCTTGCTCTATCTCGATGGCAACCCGGTCACCGGTAAAAGCATTGACGCTGCTGGTGACTTTTGTCAGAGCAGCAAACTGTGCGGCAAGTGAAGGAACGGCCGCAGCGGATACACCGGCGGCGACCGCGGACTGCAGGAATACTCGTCTGTCCATCTTGGACCCCCTGACTATTTTTGTTGTCACATGAGGATACAACAATTTTTCTCTTCCTCGCGCGCTGTCGCCAAATTCGCATAGACTAGGATCCCATGAAGAATCCGATACCCAGCAAGTTGCCGAATGTTGGCACCACGATTTTCACCGTGATGAGCCAGCTGGCAACCGAAACAGGAGCGCTTAACCTCGCACAGGGCTATCCCACTTTCGATCCGCCGGATGCGCTGCTCGAACGCATAAACTGGCGGCTGCGGCACAGCGCGAATCAGTACGCGCCGATGCCGGGGATTCGATCCTTGCGCGAGGTAATTGTCGACAAGACCCGGCGGTCGCAGGGCCGCACGCTGGATGTTGATCAGGAAATCACGGTCTGCACCGGTGCGACAGAGGGCCTGTTCAGTGCGATCACCGCCCTCGTTCGAACTGGCGACGAGGTCATCGTCTTCGACCCCGCCTACGATTCCTACGAACCGGCAATCACGCTCGCCGGAGGTGTCACCAGGCACATTCCGTTGCTGATTGATGATAACGGTTTCGATTTTCACCCCGACTGGCAGCAATTGCGCGATACGATCAACGAGAAAACGCGCCTGATCATTTTGAACTTTCCGCATAACCCGACCGGCGCAATCCTGACGGAAGACGATCTCAGTACACTTGCCGCGATCGTGCGCGACACCGACTGCCTCCTGCTGTCCGATGAGGTTTACGAGCACATCGTGTTCGACGGTCAACCCCATCGCAGCCTGCTCAGCCACGACGAGCTGTGGGAACGCTCGCTGGTCATCTGCTCCTTTGGCAAGACGCTTCACGCGACCGGCTGGAAGCTTGGCTACTGCGCGGCACCTGCGGAACTCACCACCGAGTTTCGCAAAGTCCATCAATTCACGACCTTCTCCGTCAGTACACCGATGCAATGCGGAGTCGCCGACTTTCTCAAGGACAATCCGGGTTACTGCGATGAACTGCCCGCTTTCTACCAGCAAAAACGCGATCTGTTCTGCAGCTTGTTGGAGGGCTCGCGGTTTCGCCTGCGTCCGGCAAGGAGTACGTTCTTCCAGCTCCTCGACTACGGCGCCATCACTGACGAACTGGACGAAACGCTCGCCACGCGCTGGACCCTTGAAATTGGCGTCGCATCGATTCCACTCACGGTCTTCTGCGAAACGCCGTTCACGGGAACGCGCCTGCGGTTTTGCTTTGCCAAGGATGATGCGACGCTGGCACAGGCCGCGGCAAAGCTCTGCGAGCTCTAGATCTAAGCTGTCCAGACGCCGGGTAGCCTCAGGGAGTTCCGAGCTGGTACGCCAGGAGCGCGCCCACGTAGCCGATGACCGTCATATAGACCCACGCGAAGGCGGGCCAACGCCACGTATTGGTCTCGCGCCGGATAATGGCGAGCGTCGCGGCACACTGCAGGCAACACGCATAGAAGATCAGCAGTCCGATCACCATGGGCAACGTAAAGACCTTGCTGCCATCCGGCCGGGTCGCCGACTTCAGGCGACTCGACAAAGTGCCTTCGTCTGCTTCATCGCCAACGGCATAGACCGTTCCGAGTACAGCGATGACAACTTCGCGTGCCGGGAAGCCGGCAATGACAGCCGACGATACGCGCCAGTCCCAGCCCAATGGTTCAAACACGGGCTCGATCACCTTGCCTGCCCGTCCGAGCCAGCTTTGCTCCATTTGCATTGCTGATGCCGCGTTGGCATCGAGGTCGGCCGGAATTTCCTCCGACCGCGGGAAATAGGCGAGCGCCCAGACGATCACGGCCACGGCAAATATCACGGTACCCGCCCGCTTCAGAAATACCTTGGCACGTCCGAGTAACTGGATGCCGACGGTCTGCAAGTTCGGGCGCCGGAACTCGGGCAGCATCAGCGCAAACGGCGGCTTGGGTCCTCGCAGCGTCGTCTTGCGCATGAGAAGCGCTGTCAGGATGCCCATGACAATGCCGAACAGATACAAGCCGAACAGCACGAGTCCCTGCAGGTTCATGAATCCGACATTCGTCGCCGGAACAAAGGCGGCGATCAACAGGGCGTAGACAGGCAAGCGTGCTGAGCAGGTCATGAACGGCGCCGCCATGATGGTCGCGATGCGGTCACGACGATTCGGAATGACGCGGGTTGCCATGATACCCGGTACCGCACAGGCGAAACTCGAGATCATCGGAATGATCGACTGGCCGGACAAGCCGACCGAGCGCATGGTCCTGTCCATCAGGTAAGCGGCACGCGCCAGGTAGCCCGAGTCTTCGAGCAAGATGATGAACAGAAACAGGATCAGGATTTGCGGAAGAAAGATTACGACACTGCCAACGCCGGCAATGACACCATCGGCAATCAGGCTTGAGAAGGCCGTGTCACCGAGGCGCTCGAACACCGCCCCACCCAGTGCCGAGGAGCCTGCGTCGATCACGTCCATCATCGGGGTCGCCCAGGCAAACACCGCCTGAAAGACAATCGCCATCACGACGAATAGTCCGATGGTGCCCGGCACCGGGAGATTCAGAAAATCCGTGACCCGCGAACGCCAGGAGACGAAGGCCGGCGCCGACTTCTGTACTTTGTCCAAAACCCCTCGCACCCACGCGTAGCGAATGCGCGCATCGCGGGCGATTGGCGGCTCTTCATCAAACAAGGCTGAACGCACGGCGGCCAGTTGCGCACGCGCCGCTTCACTCAGCTTGCTGACGATGACCTGGTTGGACTCTGTGGCACCGTCGATCAACAGTCGCTCGAGTTCAGCGAAGCGCAGTACTTCGCTTGAACCTTCGGCGAGCTGAGTTGCCGCTGCCGACAATTCGGGCCAGATTCGTATGCGCCTTGGCGGCGTCACCTGTTTGATACCCGCCAGTGCCTGCCTGAGCATCTCGAGACCGACACCCGTCGTCGCAATCACCGGATACACAGGCACGCCGAGCAGTGCACTGAGTTCCGCTGTGTCGATCTGGATACCGCCCTTCTCTGCCGC
Organism: uncultured Gammaproteobacteria bacterium; assembly: GCA_963698415.1. Taxonomy (GTDB): domain Bacteria; phylum Pseudomonadota; class Gammaproteobacteria; order Steroidobacterales; family Woeseiaceae; genus UBA1847. The sequence continues at coordinate 271,553 of CAVOQS010000001.1, forward strand.
ATCCGTCATCGTCAGGGCGACGATCATCGGCAATTCAAGCTCGACGAGCTGCTGCACAAGAAACAAGCCCTGGTAGAGGTTCGTCGCATCAAGTACCGCGAGGATGCCGTCAGGTGATCGGGTTCCCTGCATGCGACCGAAAATCACGTCGACCGCGATGTGTTCCTCGAGCGAATGTGCGCTTAGCGAATGTGTGCCCGGCAGGTCGACGAGTTCGATCGTCGCACTCTCGGTTCTCAGGGTTCCAACGTGCCGCTCGACGGTCACGCCCGGATAGTTTCCGATGCGTTGACTGAGCCCGGTCAGGCGATTGAAAAGCGTGCTCTTGCCGGAATTGGGATTGCCAACAACCGCGACGCTCGCGTCAGTACGCTTCGCTACGGTTATCTTGTTGACGGGGACGCGGGTTTCTGTGGACTTAGTCACCAGCCGCTACAGGTGCAACCTGAAAGTGTCGAGCATGTTCCAGGCGCAGTGAAATGCCGCAACCGAAAAGCCGGAATTCCATGGGATCACCACCGATCGCGGAGCTCGCATGCTCAACTTCGGTGCCTTCCACCAGGCCAAGCACCATCAGGCGCTGAACCTGTGGGTCCGCCGCATTAATCGCCCGGATGACGCCTTTCTGGCCGCGTTTCAGGGTTGCCAGGGTGCTGCCGTTGCTTGCCATAATCAATCTAAATCCGTGATATTTCGACACTTTCCTGATATTGGCTGAAATGATAATGATTCGCATTACTAACTGCAATAGGCAATTGTACGGATACCCGGAATTGTGCCGTTCAGTTTGCGTTCATTGACCTGCAGGTAGCGTGTACTCGACAACAATCCCGAGGACCGCGTCATGAGAAACGCCCCCCAATGCCCGCCGGCAGCGGCATCATATCCCAGGCCCCGTCGTGCGCTTTATCTCGCATGCCTTGCCCTGCTGCTTATCGGCGCCGCCCACGTCGCAACGCAGACCGCGTTCGCGACCACGCCGACCATAAGACTGTTTCCAACCACGGTTGTCGAGGATCTCAAACAGACCGGCAATGTCGCGCGCGATATGGAAACCGGCCTCCAGGAGATCATCGGCCGCCTCGACCAGCAGCAGGAGCTGTACCACGAGAGCAAGTGCGATGGCGCTGAGGATGACTCAGGCTGCCAGCGACTTGCCCGCCAGATAGGGCAAACCTATCTCGAGATGCTCACGGTGATGGACGAACGCCTGCCCGACATGGAACACACCGTGAACAACACGCGCCAGAGCCTCGAGAAAGGCCTGCGCAACGAGCTCGGCAAGAAGATGACCCCGTGGACCCTCCAGGAGACGCTGATCGGTGGCCAATCGGAGCCGTCGACAGCCACGGCGGCGCCGACCCTGCGCGGACGTTCAGGTATGCGTCTCTCGGAACGCTTCAATCAGTATTACAAACTGGTCGCTACGTCCGGCGCCAAAGGCGACCAGTCGCTTGCGGTGCTGGCGTCGGACATCTACCTCGATATGGAAGAGACCAGCATCCTGATTCAGCGCACGCGACAGGAAATCGCCCGCGCGACGCTGATGGAACAGCTTAACCAGTCCTTCGGCATTATCACGCCCGAGATGATCGAGGTTGTCGGCGGCGTGAAGAGCATCCTCTTTGGCGATGCCGATGGCACAGCGCTCGTCGCCGGCCCACCGCCTGGCAGTGTTGAGCAGGCCTACCGCAGTCCGCTGGAACAGTAAGGAATCCGCCATGATCATTCAGTCCACTAAAAGAACGTTCCTGCTCGTCGCAGGCCTGTTGGCTACGGCCCTTGTCGTGTCTGCCTGTGCGTCAAATGAGCCGACCTGCGCCGGACCACAATCGAAGAACCTGGCCACGGCAATCGACTCAGCGCAAGTGTCTCTGGCAGGCGGCTGCCAGGCGCATTTCGATCGCTACTTCGACGACCTGTTGACGATTGCCGAAGGCGACCCGAAGCCCGAGAACAAGCGCGCCTTCAGCGAGTTTCTCGTCTGGTCAACCGACCAGGGCTTGCTCAGCAATCGCCAGGCGCAGGAATACTACAACCGCTACTTCAACGTGAAGTTCATGTCGATGAAGGGTGACTACAACAACTGCTCTCACACCTGCCCCAACAAGCAGCGCGTTCTGTTCGACATGGAACGCGAGCTCTCCGACAAGGAGCGTGGCCTCATGAAAGTCAGTCTCGATGATGAAGCGTATTACCGCGCCGACAAGCTGTACCAGGAAGTGGAGCTCGTCCTCGAAGCCACCTGCACAGCCTGCGCTGCCGGCCGCTAGACAAGGAACAAGACCGTGAACCGCACATTGGTCTTTTTCAAGGGTCTCGCCGCCGGTGCGCTGGGAACGCTCATCGGTGGTGCAGCCACACTGTACGTGCTGAGCCGCATGGGCCTCATCCATTTCAGCGATACGGCGATCAGCAGCCCCGGCGCATGGCTGCACTGGGCCTACACCAATCTCGGCTTGTCGATCCCCGTTTTTGCGGCCCTGTTACTCGCCTACTTCCTGACGCTCGGCCGGCTGCAGAGCGCCCTGACCGACGCGCGACCAATCGATCAGATCGTACAACTCGACCACCTGACCGATATCTGGACAACCCTGTTCTTCGGCACCGGCGTCATCTGGACAGCAATTGGCATGCGCAGCGCATTGATCTTCGCGCTCGGTGACCGCGACGCGGCCCTGTCCCAGGGCGCATTTGCAATGCTCGAACGCATGATCGATGGCGGCATACTGCTCGCCTTGTCGACGACGATCTTCGGTGGCATTGGCGGCTACCTGATGCGCGTCTACAAGACGGTCACGCTTGGCACCGAACTGCAAAGGCAATACGACAAGGCGGCGCGCGCGGATACCTCCGAAATGCGCGAGAGCCTGCAACGTATTGAGGCGCACTTGCGCCAGGACGCCGCATGACCCGTTCGCCACTCGCTTATCCGCTCAACCGTTCTGCAGACATGGACGTCGGCGGCGCTGCCGACTTGCAGACCGACATCATGCGCTTCATGGCGATTCTCTCACTTTGTCTCGTCGCGATATTCGCCCTGGTGCAGAGCATTCCGCTCACGCCGGTCGAACCTGTGCCCGGGGAAACCGCTCCTGCTCCTGCCCCCGCAGCCGTTGCACAGGAGTCAGTGCAAGCGGCGCCCGATCCTGCTCCGACGCCGACGCCAATGCCACCGCCGCTGGCTGTCGAAAAGGCCGTCACACTGACGCGGCCGGCCTGGCAGCCGAAGTGCGCTCCACAAACACCGGTTCGCGATGAACCTGTCGTTGTTACCCAAGCGGTCGTTACCCAGGCGGTCGCTGCTCCGGCGCCGCCGGAGCCGGAGCAGAAGGAATTCACTCTGCGATTCGCGTCCGACGCCGCCCTGACCCGCGCCGTCGCTGCGCACCATGTCGGTCTCTATGCCCTGGACACCACACAGGCCAGGCGCATGACTGTCAGTGAAAGCCGCATCAGTTTTTGGGATGCGTCGACACCGAACACATTTCACGAGATGGATGCCTCGACCGTGCCGGCGGCCGTCATCGACGCCCTCGCACGCACCGGCGTCGCAACGGACGGGATTGGCTGGGGCGTCACGCTGCCCGGCAAAGTCCGGACACAACTGGATTCACTCATGCAGGACCATGACGGCGGCTCGCTGATCATCAATGCCGCCGGCGATGTTCACTGGGAGGAGCAATGAAACGCATCCTGATTTTGCTAACCCTGGTACTCGCACAATCGATACCGGCCGTGGCCGAGTCGCGCGAGAAAGATCTGGACCACTGGGTCGATCGCGACCTGATCCCTTACGTGCGCCAGCAACTGATACTGCATCCACGCTTCAAGGACGAAACTGTCATGTTTGTCATACTTGACGACAACGTGCCCGCGTCCTCGACCAACGCGCTCGCCCTCTCGATCCGGGACCGCCTGCTGGCGGCCGCGGTCGCCACGCAGGGCGTCGAAATAGGCTGGCAACAGGGGCGCAGCGGGGCTGCACTGGAATCGACACCGCAGGACTGCATGCACGATGACGTGCACTATTACATCGGGGTCGAGCTGCAGCAGAAACTCGATGGCAGTTACGCCGCGAACGTTCGCGCGCTGGACCTCGAAGACCGTAACTGGGTAACCGGCTTCGGCCGGCGCTGGCAGGGCAAGCTCAGCACGAGCCAGCGCCAGGCGATGCGCCAGGAAAAGGCCGACGAGACCTTCCTGGGATCGCGTGACCTGCCCTTTACCCTGGCGCAAACCGACCTGCTGGCGGCGCACCTGGCGCACCGGCTCTCATGCACCTTGAAGAAGCGGGTGGAGGACGATTACGTCGTCTCCGTCGACCTCATCGAGGCACCCGCCAGCGGTCTTGAAGGTACCGTCGAACTTATCAGCAACAATCTTGCCAATCGCCAGGCGTTGACGCTGAGCACCGAGGAAGACGCGACAAATGCCATACTGAGCGGCAAGGCCCACCGTATCGATGGCCTGCTTCACCAGTACTGGGTAACCGTTACGCCCAGTCGCGAGAGCGACGAAATCGCCGCGCTGAGCGCCAGCGCATACGTCGTGTTGCCAGCGTCGACGGAGCCTTCTCACCGGCCGGTCGCCGCGCCACCGGTAGTCGCCGTCGCAGCAACGAGACCGAAGATACCTCCGCCAGTCTCGATTCCCAACGCGGGAAAGAACCCGCTGATCAGCGAACTGCAGATCACGGCGCCGTTATCGCGTTCCGATTGCGGCATGCAAAGCTGCTCCATCCTGCAGACCCAGGCGCGGGTCGACTCGATCGTCTTCTTCCTCGAGCACCAGGCAAATCACGGACTCGTTCGTCTCGCGGATACCGAGTGTCGAAGTCGTACGTCGGCGCGCGTCGCGCGCAGCGGTGAGGCACTGCGTTTTCCGATCGCACGCACGAGTACCTCAGCTCGCAACTGGACAGAGACCTATGAATGGGACCTGGCCCCCGATCTCGATACCTACTACGCCGTTGTCGTCACCGACGCGAGAGTCGCACGGCGGATTGCGAATCATATGGACCGCTTGCCCTTGCGCTGCAGCGATGCGCTCAGGCCCGGACTCGAGGACGCCGCGCTGCAGAGCTGGCTGACCGACTTTGCCATGTTGACGGCAAACGCGGCCGAGCACATTGACTGGCGAGCGATCGAAGTCCGCAACGTCCTGTAGGAGACAAGCATGCTTAAACTGATTGGCATCCTGACCGGCTCGGCACTGGCCGTTGCCTTTCTGATCGTGGCACTCGGCGTGCCGAACTTCTCGACACCCGCGCCGGCACAGGAGGCTATCGCCGTGGCTGTCGAAGCCCCGCCTGAGGCGCCGGTCACCGATCCGGTACCCGACCCGCTGCCCGACCTGGTGTCTGACCCGCTCCCGGACCCGGCGCCGGTGACCGACTCGGGACCGGAGCCCGCGGAAATGCCGGATACCGAAGCCCTGATTGAACAGATCTTCAATCCCGGGCCCGACAGCGACGTCGTCGTCGAAGAAAACTGGTACGCATTCTGGAGCCCGTTCCGCAGTGAAATCGCAGCACGGGGTTTTGTGGCCAAACTGCAGGAAACGACCGGTATCGATTATCGCGTTGTCAAGATCAAGACCGGCGTCTACGAGGTTGCGTTCGCCTACGTCGACGATGCCGACATCCAGGACAAGCTGGCGCGAATCTCGAGCGCAACCGGCCTGAACATGTCGGATAGCTGAGGTGCACGCACGGCTCAAAGCTTTCCTGATCGTGATGAGTGCCGCCCTGCTGGCGACCTCGACGATCTCCGCTGCCGCGGTTCGCCAGGACCTGGATGCGCAATGGAGATCGTATGCGCACAACCAGGTAACGGCAGAGCCCGCCTACACGTTCCCACACGCAACGTGCTTCAAGGCCGCTGCGCTGCAATACGATTTACCGGAAACACTGCTGCTCGCTGTCGCACGTGGTGAAAGCGACTTCGAGGCGACGGCGCGATCGCGCGCCAATGCACATGGCGTGATGCAGATTCTCTGGCCGGGCACCGCGCAGCACCTCGGCATCAATCGACTGAGCGATCTGTACGACCCCTGTACGAACATCGATGCGGGCGCCCGTTACCTGCGGGAGCTTCTGGGTACCTACGAAGGCAACATGCACCTCGCACTTGCCGCGTACAACTACGGGCCCGGGCGTATCGCCAGGGACGGCAGCAACATCCCGTCGGGCGCGAGCTGGTACTCGGGCTACATCTACCGCCACCTGAACTATGTGCTGGGTTCGGGTACGACCCGCAGACCGGTTCCGGACACCCTGTATTCGGACATCGGCCAGTCGACGCTGCTGACCTTTGGCGAACCCTACCGCGCCGAGGCGTTTATCCAAAGACTCGAACAGAAAGCGCCGGACCTCAGTCTCGACTGGTTTCGTCGTGGCACCGGCGAATTCGAAGTTGTTTTGACCTACGCCGATCGCGCTGAATTCGATGCGAGCGCGCGCCAGCTGAGGAATGCCGGATTCCGTATAGACTAGGTGGCCGCGTCAGGTGCAGATCGGGCGCCCGATCTCCTTCGGCAGCATGGCTTCGATGCGCTCCATCACATCAAGTCGGTGCACGATATCGTGAATGTAATCGAGCTGGTCTGTCTCAAGAACAAGCACATCGCTCATGTCGTAATTGGCGATCCATTCTTCGTACAGGTGATCGAGCCGTTTCAGATAGGCAAGCGGCACATCCTCTTCCATCTTGCGTCCGCGCAAGCGGATACGCTGGCGCAGCGTGCGCATCGAACACCTGAGATAGATCATCAGGTCGGGCGGTCGAATCGCGTCGAGAATGGCGTCATAGAAGCCACGGTAGGTGTCCCAGTCGCGCTTCGATATCTTGCGCATCTGGTGCAGCGCCGTGGCAAATATTTCCGCATCCTCGAAGATCGTTCGATCCAGCGCGACTACCCCGCCCTGGCGGTCGAGTTCCTGGTGCAGGCGGAACTTGTTCGACAGGAAATAGAGCTGCGACTGAAACGCCCAGCGTTTCATGTCTTTATAGAAATCCGCGAGGTATGGGTTCTCGTCATTGGGTTCGTAAAAAGGTGACACGCCATAGGTACGATGCAGGAACTCGACCAGCGTCGACTTCCCTGTCCCCATGTTCCCGGCGATTGCGATCGAGCGTTTCATACCCTATTCTCGATTCCCATGACTATGCCTGTTGTACTGATTAGCGAAGAGGAAATCCAGAGCCGGGTCCTGGAACTCGCCGCGGAGATTTCCGGTGACTATGCGGACAAGGGCGATATTGTCCTCGTTGGCGTCCTCAAGGGCTCTTTCATCTTCCTTGCCGACCTGGCCCGCCGACTGTCGATTCCACGAACGATCGAGTTTATTGCTGTTTCCAGTTATGGCAGTGGTAGCCGATCCACGGGCGCGGTGCGCCTCGTGATGGACGTGCGCGGAAACATAGCCGGCAAGCACGTCCTGATCGTCGAGGATATTGTCGATACGGGCCACACGCTGAAGTACCTCATCGGGATGCTGAAGTCGCATTTGCCGGCATCGGTGAAGACCTGCGCTCTCGTCCGCAAAGCCGAGCAAGCAGAAGTTGACGTCGACGTCGATTACCTCGGGTTTGATATTGGCGACGAATGGGTCGTGGGTTACGGCCTCGACTACGCGGAACAGAACCGCACGTTGCCATACATCGGGGTGGTCAATCCCGACGACCAGTGACGGCTTACCATTTGTCCGCGCAGCCGTCGACCTCGATCTCGATCGTCGAGTGGCCGATGCCGAATTCACTTTGCACGTAGTCCTTGACGCCCCGTACCACGCGCGACTGGCTGTCCACATCGTCCCTGATGGCCACATGCATCGTCAACATCAACTGCTGCGGTGTAAGGCCCCACACATGAACGTGGTGAATTTCGCGCACTCCCGGCACATTCGCGACAATGCGCTCCTGCATGTCGGCCACATTGAGCCAGTCGGGCGCGCCCTCCAGTAATACGTGCGCACTGCGCTTCACGAGTGCCCAGGCGCTGCGCAGGATCAGGATTGCGACTGCCACCGAGAGAATCGGGTCAATCATCGTCCAACCCGTGTAGATAATGACTATGGCTGCAACGATTGCCGCAATGGAGCCGAGCAGATCGCCCGCAACGTGCAATGCCGCACCGCGAATATTCAGGTTCTCCTGATCACCCGTGTGCAGCACCGCGAACGAAATAATATTGATCACCAGGCCCGCCGCAGCGACGACCAGCATGGTTTCGCCAAGAATATCGCGGGGCGCAAGGAAGCGTTCTACCGCTTCGTAGAGGATCCAGCCGACAATAACCAGCAGGCTGAGCCCGTTGACGAACGCCGCGAGTATCTGGAAGCGCTGGTAACCGTAGGTCAGGTTGCCATCCGCGGGCCGCTTGCTCACGTGAAACGCCACAGCCGCAAGTGCAAGCGCCATGGTGTCAGTCAGCATGTGGCCGGCATCGGCGAGCAGCGCCAGCGAGCCGGAGATAATGCCGCCGACAACCTCGACAATCATGAATGTGCCGGTCAGGACCAGCGCGATCATGACGCGCCTCAGATTGCTCTCGCTGGCCTCGCTGACATGAGCATGGCTGTGCGCATGCTCGTGGTCATGGTCATGGCCGTGGTGCTCGTGATCGCGCGCCATTTTCAGTCGCTCTCTTCGGCCTGGCTAAGGCGGTAGATCAGGATTGCAGCGCGTTTGATTGCCAGCGGCATCGACTGCAGATAGATCTTTTCGTGCGGCGTGTGCCCACCCTCGCCCAGCGGACCGAGCCCGGCGATGGCATCGGTATAGGGCGCCACGAACGACACATCCGCCGCACCCCGTCTGGACGGATCCAGCTCCTTCATCGGGCCGCGACCGAGGTCTTCATTGATATCGGACAACACGTTCAGCACCGCGCGATTGCCTTCGCTCGGAAACATGGGCGGATACCCCTCGGCAAACTCGATCGTCGCGCTCGTGTGCGGCAGATTGGCGGCGACGATTTCCTTCATTTTTGCCTGGGCGCGATCCAGCTGATCCTGCGAGATCGTACGAATCCCACCCTGCACGACAGCGGTGCGAGGCACGATATTGGTTTTGCCGAAAGTCGTACCGCGGTTCTGTTCTGCTGAGTAATCAACATCGGTGCCACCCTGGATCGTCCCGGCATTGAACGTGAGGTGCTGTTCGCCGCGCACCTCATCATAGAATGCATTCAGGATGCGCGCCGCCTCGAAGATGGCACCGGCGCCAACGTCCTCGCCGAAAATTCCGGACGAATGTGCCTGCTTGCCTTCCACCGTCAGAATCCACTCGGCCGAACTGCGTCGCGCGATCGTGCCCCAATCGGCGTCGTCGTAGTGAATAGCGGCTTCGAATCCGAGACCGTAGTCGGCCCATTGGCCGGCTTCCACGAGATCCTTGCGAGACACGGACAACGGCCTGCCCATCTTCTCTTCTTCGCCGGTATAGGCAACCACGACAGCTATGTCCGTGAGCGCGCCAATTTCCTGCAGTGCTTTCAGCGCGTAGATGATGACAGCATTGCCGCCTTTCATGTCCTCGACACCCGGCCCGCTGGCGATGTCGCCATCGCGGGTGAACGCCTGGAAGTCGTCGTCCGCCTCAAACACCGTATCGAGGTGACCTATCAGCACGAACTTCTTGCCGGACCCGGTCAGCTTGCGACCAAACAGGTGACCCGCACGTTCCATCTCCGGCGGCAGCTCGATCCACTCGGTTTCAAGACCGAGCGATTCCATTTCGCGAAGCATGACGTCACGCACCGCGCGTATGCCGTCATGATTCATGGTGCCGCTCGAGATATTGACGGTTTCTTCGAGCAGCGAGATAGCATCCTCGGCGTGCGCATCAATCCACTCGACCATGCGCTGCTCTTCGGGTGAGAGCGATGCTGCCGCCGACACGCTGGCCTGAATGACCAACAACACAGCGAGCAATCCTCGATTGATTGATTTATTCATGACCGCCTCACGTCCAATACTGTCAGCTGGTTTGATCCGCTCTTGATGCTACCGCGGCCGTGAACACCACGTCGGTCGAGCTGTTAAGCGCGGTTTCAGCCGAGTCCTGCAGAATGCTGATCACGAAGCCGACGGCGACAACCTGCATCGCGACGTCATTCGAAATGCCAAAGAGGCCGCAGGCCAGGGGAATCAACAGCAAGGAACCGCCAGGAACGCCCGATGCGCCGCAAGCAGACAACGCGGCGACCACGCTGAGCAACAAGGCGGTGGGCACATCGACACTGATGCCCAGGGTGTGTACCGCGGCAAGCGTCAGCACCGTGATGGTGATCGCGGCGCCGCCCATGTTGATCGTCGCGCCAAGCGGAATCGATACGGCGTACGTGTCTTCCTCGAGATCGAGTCGTGCGCACAGCGCCAGGTTGACCGGGATGTTGGCGGCCGATGAGCGCGTGAAGAACGCGACCATACCGCTGTCGCGCAGCGCAGTGAAGACGAGCGGATAGGGGTTCTTTCTCGTCTTGATCCAGACGATGAACGGGTTGGCAATGAGTGCAACCGCGAGCATGCAGCCGATCAATACCATCAGTATGCGGGCGTAGCTTCCAAGTACACCGAAGCCACCTTCGGCCAGGTTGCCCGCGACCAATCCGAAAATGCCAACTGGGGCAAGCCGAATGACAACGCGCACGATCTTCGTGATCGCATCGGACAGGTCGTGCAACGCCGTCCTGGTTGTCTCGGCGGCGTGATGCAGGAAAACACCAAGCAAAACACCCCAGACGAGAATGCCAATGTAATTGGCATTCAGCATCGCGCTGATCGGGTTATCGACAAGCTTCAGGAGCAGGGTTTCGAGAACCTCGCCAATACCCTGCGGGGCACTCTGGGCAATACCATCTGCCTGCAAGGCCAGCGTCGTTGGAAACAGCGTGCTGACCGTTACGGCAAGCAACGCGGCGGCAACCGTGCCCACAAGGTACATGATCACGATCGGCCGCATTTGCGACGTGTGACTTGCCTTGCGATTCGCGATCGCGGAGGCGACCAGGACCAGGACCAGGACCGGCGCCACTGCCTTCAATGCAGACACGAAGAAATTGCCGAGCAACATCGCGGACTTCGCGGTCTCCGGCGAGATTAGCACCAGCAGGACGGCCAAAACGATGCCGCCGAGGATTTGCAGCACGAGGCTGCCGGACAAGATGCGATTGAGCAGTGTTTGCAGGGTCATGGCGACGGATAGTAGCGTGCTTGGCCAAATCGTGAACAAAAAAAAGCGGCTTCTTGCGAAACCGCTTTTTCCAAACCTACGTTAGCACGTGGTCCTGGCCCCCTGATTCCCCCGCCAAGTCGTACCCGAAGGTGTCTCGTTTTCGGCAATGCAGTCTATCTGTTGTGGAAAGACTACGTTTGCTGAGACTGAAATTCGCAGAAATATCGCCTAATGTCAATCCTTTAGACCGATTCTCGGCTCGACCGTCAGACCGCTGTTGTTTTTGTGGCACAAATGCAACAGCAACGTGAGGCTGGCTTTTCTTGCAAAATCAACGCCTAAGGACATTTATCTCAGGATTCGTCCTGTACCGGGTTCCGGAGCACGCCAATGCCGGGTATATCCACCTCGATCAAATCACCGTCCTTGAGCCATACAGGTGGCGTACGCGCCGCACCCACGCCGCCCGGCGTCCCGGTCGCAATGATGTCGCCGGGTCGCAGCTCCATGAACGTGGAGCAGTATTCGATGAGCCTCGAAATATCAAATACGAGATCGGCCACCCGGCCCTGCTGCATTACCTCGCCATTGACGCGGGTCGTCAATGCGAGTGCTGCCGGATCCGGTATATCCGCCGCTGCGACCATCGGCCCGATCGCACCGCTGCGATCGAAATTCTTGCCGGCCGTAAACTGCCCGGTGTGACGTTGCCAGTCCCGAACAGAGCCGTCCAGGAAGCAACAATAGCCGGCCACGCAATCGAGCGCGGTGTCCCGCGATGCATGCCGCACCGGTTTGCCGATGACGACGGCCAGCTCGCCTTCGAAATCGAATTGTGCGGACACGCGCGGCCGGATGACCGCCTCGCCCGGCCCGACCAGGCTGCTCGCGAAGCGCGTGAAGACAACCGGGTAGTCCGGAATCTCACGCCCCATTTCTTCGATGTGTGGCCGGTAATTGACACCGACACACAGTATTCTTGCCGTGCTGTCTGACTTGATCATGGCGCTGATGGTATCGTGTGTGACACGACAAAACGACCAGGAACTCCCGTGACACACTAACAGATTCTTCATCGCAACGCTTGCCGCCGCAGTGCTTCTGGCCACCACGGCTGCTCGCGGCGAAACCGCCTTGCATAACATCACGGGATACACATCCAGCGACGCGGGCATGGTCGATTTCTCGGTGCTGGTCTTCGACGACGCGGGACGCATTGTCGCGAGCGGTGACGAGGCCTTGCTTGCAGCCCATCCTGACGCCAGGCGGGTGGACGGCGGCGGCAATACCGTCCTGCCAGGATTAATCGACGCACATGCACATGTTGCCGGACTGGGCTTCCTCAAAACCAGCCTGGACCTGACAGGCGTGCGCAGCGTCGATGACGCCGCTGCCCGGATTGCCGCGTACGCGAAAGAGAAACCGCACGCCCGGTGGATTACCGGTCGCGGCTGGAACCAGGTACTTTGGCCCGTGCGCGCGTTTCCGAACGCCGCCCGGATCGACGCCGTTGTCGGCGACCGCCCGGTTTGGTTGCGGCGCATTGATGGCCATGCCGGTTGGGCCAATAGCGCCGCCATGCGGATCGCAGGAATCGATGCCGACACGGCTGATCCGGTGGGCGGAAAAATCGTCCGGGACGACAACGGTCACGCGACTGGGATCTTTATTGACAGGGCCATGGACCTGATCGAGGCTCACGTCCCGCAGCCGAACAAGGCCGAAGGACGTGCCGCAATCAAGGCAGCCGTCGAGACCCTGCTGTCGGAGGGCATTACCAGCGTTCACGACGCAGGGATTGGCATTGAAAACGCCGAGATCTACATGTCGATGGCTGATGACGGCGCACTCGACATGCGTATCTATGCAATGACCGGCGGCGCAGGCGAGGTGCTCGATGCCATCAGCAAGCCGATTGTTGCCTACGGCAACGATCACCTCGACATCGCGTCGGTGAAACTCTACACCGACGGCGCCCTGGGCAGCCGCGGCGCAGCAATGATCGAGCCCTACTCCGATGACCCCGAGAATCGTGGCCTGCCTTTCTGGACGCAGGCGGAACTCGACGCGATGGTGCAAAAAGCCAACGACATGGGCTTCCAGGTCGGCATCCATGCCATCGGCGATCTCGGCAATCGCATGGCTCTCGATGCCTTTGAGCATGCGCAGGGCGGCAAACCCTCGCCTCTGCGCAACCGCATCGAGCATTCGCAGATCGTGACCCTCGACGATATTCCGCGCTTCGCGGAGCTGGGCATCATCGCATCGATGCAGGCAACGCACGCCACCAGCGACAAGAACATGGCCGAAGACCGCATAGGCCCGCAGCGCATCCTGGGCGGCTATGCATGGCGGCGCATGCTGGACGCGGGCGTGGTGCTGGCCAACGGCTCGGATTTCCCCGTCGAACTGTCCAACCCGTTTCACGGCCTGTATGCGTCCGTGACGCGGCAGGATCGTGACGGAGAACCCGCAGGCGGCTGGTACGCCGACCAGGCGCTGACCCGGGCCGAGGCCTTGCATTCGTTCACGTTGGCGGGCGCCTACGCTGCGCGCCAGGAGGACCGTCTCGGCAGCCTCGAGCCGGGCAAATGGGCAGACTTCATCATTGTCGACCGCGACTATTTCACTGTGCCGGCCGCCGAGATCGACGACATCGTCGTCCTGGAAACCTGGGTGGCTGGCAAGAAAGTCTATGCGAGAAAGGACACATCGGAATGATCGTCGAGCAAGTCTGGACCGGGAATGCCTACCGCAATTTCAATTACCTTGTCGCGTGCCCGGAGACCGGGGACGCGCTCGCGATCGATCCGCTCGACTATGCCCGGTGCCTGGATATCGCCCGGGATCGCGGCTGGTCCATTACGCAGATTCTCAATACGCACGAGCACGGCGATCACACCGGCGGCAACAAGGGCATCGTGGCGGCGACGGGCGCAAAGATCATCGCGCACAAGGATGCCGGTGCGCGGATTCCCAACATGAGCCATGGCGTCGCGGCTGGCGACCTGATCAGGGTCGGTAAGACGGTCGAACTCGAATGCCTCGATACGCCGGGACACACGATGTGTCACATCTGCCTGCTGTCGCACACAGACCAGCCCGCATTATTCAGCGGCGATACCTTGTTCAATGCGGGCGCTGGCAATTGCCACAACGGTGGCCATCCGGAGGAACTCTACGAGACATTCAGCCGGCAGCTCGACGCGCTTGGCGAAGACACGCGGATCTACCCGGGTCACGATTACCTGGTCAACAACCTGGAATTCACGCTCGACCGTGAGCCGGACAACGAAACGGCCAGGGAGACGCTCGAGGCCTACCGGAACCAGGATCCCGACAATGCCCTCGTGACGACGCTTGCAATGGAGCGGGAAATCAATACGTTCTTTCGCCTGCAAAGCCCTTCTGTCATCGCCCGACTCGCAGAGCAATTTCCGGAACTCGGCGACCAGCCGGATCCAAAAACGGTATTTCTCAAGCTACGGGAATTGCGCAACAACTGGTAACTATCGAGCCCGGATGCGCGCTGCAATCTTTTGCAGTTCTTCCGGCGAACCGCCCGGGTGTGATGCAAGCCACAGCCAGTACAACGCAAGGTACAGGTCCCGCTGCTCTCGCAAGTGGGCCGACCAGCGCTGGCCATCGCCATCAAAGTAGGCGTCCAGGAGACGCGCTGACACTTCTTCGCTCAGTTCATGGTGTTCGACGATTGTCGCCAGGTCGAAGAAAGGATCATTGTCACAGGCGTATTCCCAATCGAGAAACTTCATGTCGGGTGTCGTAATGATGTTGCCCGCCACGAGGTCGTTGTGGCAGCAGCAGAGGTTATGCGGCAGGCGCATCGTTTCGATGACTCGCGTGCAACGATCAACAAGCGCCACATCTGCGTTGTCGATTTTCGCGACATAGCGTTTCGCCGCAATGATTGAGTCAAAGGAGCGACCGGATAGCGGCATCGAATGCAGGCGACGCAAGGTACCCGCGACGAGTTCGATATTGTCGTCCTGCTCGAGGCAGGCCCCCTCCCAAACGACACCGTCAATATACTCGGTCAGGAGCGTGAGTTCGTCAGCGTACAAGACTGCATTCGCCAGCCCGTGACTCGCGGCGAGCGACTGAATGCTGGCTTCGGCCGGCCGTGAATTATAGGGCGCGCCCCGCGGCGAAGCATCGATCTTGAGGACCGCCTTGCGATGCCCCTGCTCAACCAGCCAGGTTCGATTGGTCAGCCCCCCGTCGAGTTCACTAATCGTGGCGGCTTCCCAGCCACCGATTTCCGCCAGGACGCTCTCCGGCGATTGCGCGGCACTCATGCCTGCTGCTCCCGCCAGGACTTCGTCCAGCTGACAATGCCAAACGGAATCATGCAGACGTAGAGCACAAACAGGAGTGACGTGAGTTCGAGGTCACGTGACCAGTAAATAAGGATAGACGCTGCGTCGATGACCAACCAGTACCACCAGTTCTCAAGAACCTTGCGAGCCACAAGAAAGGTCGCCCAGATCGCTGACCACGTGGTCATGGAATCAATGTACGGAAACGCGGCATCGGTTTTCGTGCTGAGCAGGTAGCCGCTGATCGCGCTCGCGACGACGATCGCGATTACCGCGAGCGCGTGGGTCTGCATCGGCCAGGCCACGACCGGTCGCTCATGTCCCTCGGAACGTCCCGAGGTCCATACATGCCAGCCATAGATGGCCATCACAAAATAGAACGCGTTCAGGCCTGACTCCATGTAGAGCCTTGCCTCGAAAAACAGCCAGACATAGATGGCCGTGCTGACCCCGGCACAGAACCAGCACCAGATATTCTGGCGAATGGCGAGCAACAGGTAGGCCACCGCCATGACGACTGCGAGTATCTCGAAAGCCGTCAATGTTGCCCCGGGTGATTGAACATCTTCATAACGAACACGCCTTTTGGAATCTGCTCGAACGTCGTGCCGATCTCCTTCTTTAATGCGTCCATGACCGTGTCAAAGTCGCCGACGACTTGCGTGCTCATTGCATTGGTCCAGACCTCCAGATCCTCGTGCGACTTCAAGCGAGCGATCACATCCTTGATCGGCGGAATGAACGCTGCATCCAGTGGATACAAACTGATGTCGACTGCAATCTTCACTAGTAAAACCTCCTCTCGAGCGTAACGCCGACCTGGCGTGGGTCGCCGAGGCGCGTATACAAAGTAGACGGAAAATCGGGTGGCTCGTTGCCGAAGTAGAAACCGCGTACAGCATAGCGTTCGTCGGTAATATTGCGCGCCCAGACTTGCAGGGCCCAGTTGTCGCCCTCAAACCCGGCGCGGGCGTGTAGCAATTCATAGGACTCGGATTTCTGGTTGTGGCTGACGTCGAAGTAAAAGGCGTCGCGCGCGCTCGCGTCGAGGCGTACGAAGAAACCACGCACATCGCGCCACACGATTCCCGTCGCCATCGTGTAGCGGGGAGCATGTGCCTGATCACGATTTTCCAGCCAGGGGAATTCGGCGACCGACCCGGGGAACCCGCCGTACAGGAGGCCCAGTGTCGCATAGACCTCTAACCCGTCCGAGGCGCGCCAGCGCAAATCCGATTCGGCACCGTAGGTGCGACCGCCGTCGATATTGACTGTCGCGAACCCGAACGAGGCAGGATCGTTCGGCACGAGCTGGAATGAGGCGCGCACCTGTTGGTCCTCGCGCCAGGAATGAAACACCGACACATCTATCTGTAACGCACCGTCCAGCAACGCGGACTTGATGCCGGTCTCGACGGTCCACATGGCCTCAGCGTCGAAGTAGCGCCAGTTGTCGGGAACGGGACCCAGGTTGAAGCCACCCGCTTTGTAGCCCCTCGACAAGGTTGCAAATCCGCTCACTTCGCCGCTGAAGTCGTGGCCGATGCTCAACTCACCGCCCCAGAAGGGATTGGACGGACTTGCCGAAAGACCGTCGGTATCCACGTAATCCGTCGTTCGTTGCTCCACGCGCAAACCCGCCGAGACGCGCGTGGCGTCACTGATGTCGTGGCCGTACTGCGTGAACACTGCAACGTTCGTCGAGCCATAGTCGCTGTCAAACGGATAGTCGAGACTGTCGGTCCAGTCGTAACCGGGATCGTAGTATTCGCCCTGGTTCAGCGTCGCAAGGTCCTCGTCCATGCGCAACGCATAGAATCCGAAGAGCCAGTTCGTGGTCGTGTAGCGAAACTCCTGGCTGATCGTGTTGCGCTGCCGCTTGCTGACAGAGACGTAGTCATACAATACGGGCGCCCAGGCGTCGTCATTGCCCCAGTCTGCGTCAAAGCTGAAATCGATATCGGAACTGGCCAGCGCGGTGATTGACGTCAGGTTGCCAGCACCAACGTCATCCCAGTCGAAACGCAAGGATGCGCCGATGCTCTCCTGCGCATCCTTGCCCGGCTTGTCCGACAACATGGTGTAGGTGTTGTCCAGCGAGAAAGCGTCGTAACCGTCGTCGACATAGCTGTAGATCAACGACAGTCGCCCCCTGAAGGCACCGGACGGCTCGAACGCGAGGCCGAAGCGGACGCCTGTCTCGTCCCGATTATTGGTGTCCTTGCGGCCCAGGTAGGAATTGTTCCGAAAGCCGTTACTCTCGTAGCGCTGCGCACTCAGGCGAAAGACGACGGTCTCATCGTCGTTCAATGCCCCGCCAAAAGCTGCGCCTGCGGCGACGGCATCGTCTTCGCCGAGCGTAAGCTGAAGCCGGCCATTGCGCTCGGCCGATGGCTCGGTGCTTCGCATGTAGATGAGACCGCCAAGGGCATTGGCACCATAGCGACTGCCCTGGGAACCGCGCAGGACTTCGACTGAGGCAACATCGAACAGCGTGGCAATCGTCCCGATGCCGCTGAAATCGATATCGTCAATGATGAAGCCGACCGACGGGTTTGGTGCTCCCTGGTACTGCTCGAGTTCGCCAACCCCGCGAATCTGGAAGTAGCGCGCCCGGTGCCCGTCTCCCGACCAGTTCAGGTTGGGCACGACGTTCACCAGTTCCTCGAAGTGCTGCACGGCAGCCTGCTCGATAAACTCTGCATCGAGGACGCTGATGCTCACCGGCAGCTCACTTGCGGCCCTGCCACGAAAATCGGCCGTGACGATGATCTCGTCGATCGCGTCCTCGGCAAGCGCGGATGAGACGACAAGTAGAGCAAGGAGCGCTAACAAGACCCGCGCAAAAGACAGTGGTTTCATGAATCCCTTCCTACGCCGGCATTATCCGGATCAGGTTCTAAGGGTTCCCAAACTGGATCTCAGGCCTGCGGCCACCCCTGTGAGCGAAGGAATACTACCAGAATAAGGTGCCAATCAATAAGGTACCGGACACCCTATTTTGAAATAGGGTGTCCGGTACCTTATTTACCTTATTTGTTCAGGCGGGCGATCAGAGATGACGTATCCCAGCGCTTGCCGCCAAGCGCCTGTACTTCGGCGTAGAAGCCATCCACGAGTTCGGTGAGTTCCAGCCGCGCGCCATTCCGGCTGGCTTCGTCCAGCGCGATGCCAAGGTCCTTGCGCATCCAGTCTACCGCGAAGCCGAACTCGAACTCGTCGTTGACCATGGTCTGCCAGCGGTTTTCCATCTGCCAGGACTGTGCGGCACCCTTGGAGATCGACTCAATGACGACCGCCGGGTCGAGACCGGCGCACTGCGCGAAGTGCAGGCCTTCGGCTAATCCCTGCACGACCCCGGCTATGCAGATCTGGTTGACCATCTTGGCCAATTGACCGGATCCGACCGGACCGATGAGGGTAATCGCCTTGGCGTAACAGTCGATGACAGGGGCAGCACGTGCGAACACCTCGGCGTCGCCACCAACCATGACCGTCAGCTGGCCATTTTCTGCGCCCGCCTGGCCACCCGATACCGGTGCATCCAGGAAGCCGACCGATTTCACCGCTGCGGCCGCATCAATCTCGCGCGCGATCGTCGCGGACGCGGTGGTGTGGTCGACAATAACGGCGCCGTCACCGGCCCCGGCGAGGATGCCGTCCTCACCCAGCACGACGTCACGCACATCGTCGTCATTGCCAACACAGCAAAACACGATTTCGGCGTCGGTTGCCGCTGCCCGCGGCGTTGCCGCGCTTCTGCCACCGTACTCCGCGACCCACTGTTCGGCTCTCGCCGCGGTCCGGTTAAAAACGACGGTGTCATGCCCCGCCCTGGCCAGGTAACCGGCCATGGGATACCCCATGACCCCGAGTCCAACGAATGCAACGCGCATGGTCTAGCCCTTCTTGCGTGGATCCAGGCCGATCGACCTGGCGATAATCTCTTTCATGATTTCCGACGTGCCGGCATAGATGCGCGACACCCGCGCGGCGGCGTGGCGACGACAAACCTCGTACTCCATCATGAACCCGTTGCCACCGTGTAGCTGCACGCATTCATCGGTAGTACGGCCCTCCATCTCGCTGGTCCAGAGTTTCGCCTTGGCCGCATCTTCAGCCGTCAGCTTGCCCTTGTTGTGCTCCACCACACAGCGATCGACAAACGCATACCCGACGTCCAGCTCGGTTTGCCTTTCGGCAATCTTGAAGCGCGTGTTCTGGAAACTCGCAAGCGGCTTGCCGAAAACCTTGCGTTCCTTAACGTATTCGATTGTCGCATCGAGTGCCGCGTGCGCGTTGGCGATGTTTCCACAGGCAAGGATCAGCCGCTCCTCCGCCAGGCCGTGCATCAGGTGATAGAAACCGCGATTCAGTTCGCCAATCAGGTTTTCTTTCGGAATCCTGACATTGTCGAAGAACAGCTCGGCCGTGTCCTGGGTCTTCATGCCCATCTTGCTCATGTTGTTGCCGCGTTCGAAGCCCTCCATGCCGCGTTCGACCATGAACAGCGACAAGCCGTGGGGATTCTCCGGGTCTGTCCTGGCGGCGACGATAATCAGGTCGGCGAGGATGCCATTGGAGATAAAGGTCTTGGAACCGTTGAGCAAGTAGTGGTCGCCCTTGTCTTCCGCTTTGCAGCGGATAGCAGAAAGGTCGCTGCCGGCACCCGCCTCCGTCATTGCAATGGCAAGAATATGCTCACCTGAAATACACTTGGGCAGCCATCGATGCTTCTGCTCTTCGGTGCCGAAATTCCCGATGTACGGGGCCACCAGCCGGCTGTGCAGCGTGAAAAAGACGCCGGGATCGCCGAAGCGCGTCGTCTCCTCCATGACTATCTGCTCATAAATAAAGTCCGGCATGCCGATCCCGCCGTATTCCTCCGGCACCCACATGCACAGCAGGCCCATCTCCCCTGCCTTGAGAAATGCTTCGCGATCGACGATACCTTGCTCGTTCCAGCGCTCGGCATGCGGTCCGATCTCATTCTTCATGAAGCTCCGCACGGAGTCGCGGAACATTTCATGTTCTTCTTCGAAAATATTTCTGTCCATCGCTATTTGCCCTTGAATCTTGGCGCCCGTTTCTCAAAGAACGCCTGGATACCTTCCTTGTTGTCCTCACTGCCCAGCAACTGCCCTTGCAGCTCCGCTTCGACATCGTATGCGGCGGCCCATTCGTGGTCGGCAGCAAGGCGCATGACTTTCTTTGTTGCGGCCAGCGACAGCGGCGCGCGTGCCGCAAGCGATTGCGCCCACTCGAGCGCCGCGTTCATCAGGTCCTGCGCCGGCACAGCCTTGTTGGCCAGCCCCAGCTCGACGCAGCGCTGCGCCGGAATACGCTCGGCCTCAACGCTTAACTGGAACGCCCGGCGGTATCCGAGCTGGCGCACGAGCAGCCAGTTGAGTCCACCGTCCGGCACGAGGGATATCGTCGTGAATGGCGACAACAGAAAAGCATTGTCGGCCATGATCAGGAGATCGCATTGCAGCGCCATTGACAGGCCGATACCGGCCGCGGAACCAGGGATCGCTGCAACGATCGGCTTCGGAATCGCCGCGATTGCCTCGAGAATCGGCCGGTACTCTGACTGCAGAATTTCGCTGACATCCCGATCGATGCCCGCCTTGAGGTCCGCACCCGCAGAAAAACAACGACCTTCGCCCGTGAAGATGATGACGCGAACCGTATCGTCGTCGCGCGCCCGATCAAACGCTTCCACCACGGCCGCTCGCAGCTCCGTGTTGAAGGAATTCATGGCTTCCGGACGGTGCAGCGTGATCACTGCCACGGCATCGCGCCGTTCGTACTTGATTAAATCGCTCAACGGAAGCTCCTCGGCTTACATGTTGCGGCGGTATTCGCCGCCAACGTCATAAAGGGCAGCGGAAACCTGGCCCAGGGAGTTCGTCTTGACGGTCTCCATCAGCTCGGCAAACACGTTGCCGCGCTCCCGCGCGACTGCCTGGAGCTTCGCCAGCGCCTCGCGGCTGGCATCTGCGTGCGTCTCCTGGAAGGCCCTGACATGGCGTATCTGGTCCTTCTTTTCGTCGTCCGTGGAGCGAATGAGTTCGAGCTCATGCACTTCATCTTCCTGTCCCTCTTTGGGCAGGAACGTATTCACCCCGATGAGCGGCAATGAACCGTCATGCTTCTTGTGCTCGTAGTACAGGCTCTCTTCCTGGATCTTGCCGCGTTGGTACATCGTGTCCATCGCACCGAGCACGCCGCCGCGCTCCGAGATACGTTCAAATTCCTGGTAAACCGCTTCTTCGACGAGGTCGGTAAGTTCCTTGATGACGAATGAGCCTTGCCAGGGGTTCTCACAGAAGTTGAGTCCCAGCTCGCGCGAGATAATTAACTGAATCGCCACCGCACGGCGCACCGATTGCTCGGTCGGCGTCGTAATTGCCTCGTCAAATGCGTTCGTGTGCAGGCTGTTGCAGTTGTCGAACAGGGCGTACAGTGCCTGCAAGGTCGTACGAATGTCGTTGAAACTGATTTCCTGGGCATGCAGGCTGCGACCCGAGGTCTGTATGTGGTACTTGAGCATCTGCGAACGCGCACTCGCCCCGTAACGCTCCTTCATCGCTCGCGCCCAGATGCGTCGGGCGACCCGGCCGATGACCGAGTACTCCGGATCCATGCCATTCGAGAAGAAAAAGCTCAGGTTCGGTGCAAACGCGTCGATGTCCATACCACGCGCGAGATAGTATTCGACGATTGTGAAGCCGTTCGAGAGCGTGAACGCAAGCTGGCTGATCGGGTTCGCGCCGGCCTCGGCAATGTGATATCCGCTGATCGAAATGCTGTAGTAATTGCGGACGTTGTTGTCGATGAAGAACTGTTGCACATCACCCATCATCTTCATCGCGAATTCGGTGGAGAAGATACAAGTGTTTTGCGCCTGGTCTTCTTTCAGAATGTCCGCCTGTACCGTGCCGCGCACCATCGACAGCGTTTCCTTCCGAATGCGTGCGTAGGTCTCTGCGTCGACGACCATGTCTCCCGACACGCCGAGCAAGCCGAGACCGAGGCCGTCGTTACCTTCGGGCAGGGCGCCCTCGTAGACAGGACGCTCGCGGCCTTCGAAGTAGGCGTCGACCTTTTTCAGTGCCGCTTCCCAGGCGCCCGTCTCGCGCAGGTATTTTTCGACTTGCTGGTCGATCGCCGTATTCATGAAGAACGCCAGGATCATTGGCGCTGGCCCGTTGATCGTCATCGATACCGACGTCGACGGCGCACACAGATCGAAGCCCGAGTACAGCTTCTTCATATCGTCAACCGTGGCGATGGACACGCCCGAATTGCCGACCTTGCCGTAGATGTCGGGCCGCTCATGCGGATCTTCACCGTACAGCGTGACCGAATCGAAAGCGGTCGACAACCGCGAAGCAGGCTGGCCCTGCGACAGGTAGTGGAAGCGCCGATTCGTGCGCTCCGGCGTACCCTCGCCCGCGAACATCCGGGTCGGGTCTTCGCCGAGCCGGCGATACGGATAGACGCCACCGGTGTAGGGATAGCCACCCGGGAGATTTTCTTTCTTCAGGAACGTAAGCAACTCGCCCCAGTCGCTGAAATCCGGTGCCGCAATCTTCGGGATCTTCTGGTGACTCAACGACTCGATGTAGTTACTGCCCGTCAGTTCGCGCCCGCGCACCGTGTAACTGTATTGTTCGGAGCGCACACCTTCTTTGCGCGCCGGCCACTCACGCAGCAGGGCGATCGAACTCGGTGTGAGATCGCTGAGCGCCTCCTGGTACCGCTGCCTCAGGACGAGCAGGCTGCGGTCATCGCCGCCGCTTAACGCTTCCGTCTTATAGGGATCCAATTCGTCAGGCAATTCGGGGTCTTCGAGCAATCGAAGCGATTCGTACACGTGCTGTGCGCGGCTCGCAAGTTCCGCCTGCGTGTCGATACGATTGTTTATTGCCCGTCCCTGCTCGGCGATTTCTGCGAGGTAGCGAATGCGCGCACCTGGAATCATCGCCGTTGAGCGAGGCTCACGGATTGACGTATCGATGTCCGGCGTCCATCTGTCGATGTCGAGGCCCGCCTTCTCTGCAACTCGACGGCATAACTGGGTGAACATCCAGCTGATGCCCGGATCGTTGAACTGGCTCGCAATGGTCGGGTACACAGGAACGTCTGCGTCGTTCGTCTGGAAGGCAACGTGATTGCGCTTCCACTGTTTCCTGACATCGCGCAACGCGTCCTCGGCACCCCGCTTGTCATACTTGTTCAGGACGATGAGATCGGCGAAGTCCAGCATATCGATCTTTTCGAGCTGGCTCGCCGCACCGTACTCGCTGGTCATGACGTAGACGGAAAAATCGACCATGTCGACGATCTCGCTGTCGCTCTGCCCGATGCCCGCCGTTTCGACGATGACGAGATCGAAACCCCGGGATTTCAGGTACCCGATCTGGTCGCTCAGCATCTCGCTCGTTGCGAGGTGCTGACGCCGCGTTGCGATCGAGCGCATGTAGATGCGGTCCGATCGCAACGAGTTCATACGAATGCGATCGCCCAGCAATGCGCCACCCGTGCGGCGGCGCGTCGGATCGACCGCCAGGACTGCAATTCGCTTGTCCGGAAAATACGCCAGGAAGCGATTCAGGATTTCATCTGTCACGCTACTCTTGCCGGCTCCCCCGGTCCCGGTAATGCCGATGACGGGTACCGGTCCAGCTTTGACCTGCCATTCCTTGCGCAATGCAGCGAGTTCACCGCTATCGAACAGGCCTTCCTCGATGGCCGAGATCATTGCGGCAATGGCAACGCTCGAATCACCTGTTGCCGGCATGCTCGTCTCACGGCGTGCTGATCGTGTCCGCGCAACGAGATCCTCGATCATCGCCTGCAGCCCGAGCTCCATGCCGTCATGCGGGTGGTAAATCCGCTCGACGCCGTAATCCATGAGCGCTTTGATTTCATCGGGCGTAATCGTGCCACCACCACCACCGAAGACCCGGACGTGTTCCGCCCCGAGCTCACGCAGTCGGTCCACCATGTAACGGAAGAACTCGTTGTGTCCGCCCTGGTAGGAACTGACGGCGATGCCGTCGGCATCTTCCTGGATCGCCGCCTGCACAATATCTTCGACGCTGCGGTTGTGGCCGAGATGCACAACTTCGACACCCTGCGCCTGGATCAGGCGGCGCATTATGTTAATCGCCGCATCGTGCCCGTCGAACAGCGACGCCGCGGTCACGAAGCGCAAGGGGATCCTGTCGCGCTCGCCGGACGTGCGCGGTAAATCGGTGGCTGCCGTACTCATACTTCAACCCGAAGAAAATTTTAATCTCAATTAAAATAATGCAGAATTGGTCCGGACTCAAGCAGGACGTCGCCAAATCATGGCCAACAATGCCGCCGAAACTCGCTGGGACGCGCAAAAGGATCGCATGCTGCGCGCCGCCGCACAGTGCTTTAACGAAAAGGGCTACAGCGGCTCATCGCTCAAGGACGTAGCGACCATCCTGGGGTTAACCGATGCCGCCCTCTACTACTACGTCAAGAACAAGGAAGAACTGGTCTACCTCTGTTACGTGCGTGCCGGTGAAGTGGGCCGGGAGTCGATGGATCGGGCCATCGCGGAAGGCCGCTCTGGCCTGGACACGGTCATTCGTTATCTGCGCTATCACCTCGAGGCCATGACCGGCGACCGGGGTCCGGTCGCGATCATGAGCGAAATTCCATCGCTGAAACCCGAACACCGCGACCAGGTGCTACAAATATCCCGCGATCACAGCACACGATTTGAGACGATTCTCGAGCAGGGAATCGAGGACGGGAGTATCGCACCCTGCGATGTTCGCATGGCCGGCAACGCGATCATGGGCGCCCTGAACTGGGTGCCAAAGTGGTTTCACGGCGACGCGGATGTTGCGGAGAACCTGGTAACGGAGTTTCCCAGGATACTGGGTGCCAGCCTGAAGCCCTGATCCCGCCGCCAGGGAACGGATCAGGGCGTTGCGACGAGCCTGTGTACGTCGTCGTCAATCACGGAAATCTGCTCTTCGATGCGTTCCCACAACTCCGGCAATCTGAGCAGCCGACAGATCGGCATCCATCCGTTCGATATCGAGTTGCCCCGTGATGAAATCGACCCGTGATTGCAGCGTACGACGGACGCGGTCGCGATACAGTTCGACTGACGCCACTGTGCCCTTTCTTGGGTCCAGTGTCGTAACCAGGCTGCTGCCGCTTGCCACTCGCGAACCCGTCGCTTCGACATCCAGCAGTTCGAGGTCTTCCTCGAGCAGCCGCATGACGATAACGATATCGCTGAATTTCTTGCGCAGCTCGAGGTAAATCGCATTCGATGCCGCAAGTTGCTCCGCATTGAAGGTCCGTATCAGTTCGTCCCGGACGACCATGAACTCCGGCGCCTGACGTTCAGCCGAAAGGCGATACCAGGCGGACGCGCGAACCGGATCCTCGGGCAAGCCCTGCCCCATCAGGTACATGAATCCCGTCATGTACTGCGCATACTTGTCACCGATGGTCGCCAGTTCGTTGACATAGATGATGTGGGCGCGCTCGTAATCGCCCTTCACGTAGAGCGATTCAGCCTTGGACTGAATGCGCATCGTGTGTGAGTCTAGGTCGCCCGTGGGAAACTCTGACCACTGCGCGGCGGCAGTCGCCGAAAACAGCAGCAAGGGCAACAGGACTATGTGGATTCGCTTGATCAATGTGGTTTCAACAGTAACAGACACCTGAGTTTGGCAGTAGTCAGCTCGTAAAGTTCCAGCCAAAAGACGCTTCAGTCGGCAAATTTTGGCTTGCGTTTTTCAAGGTTTGCACGCACCGCCTCCGCCTGGTTCTTTGAGCCCAGCAAACGCAACTGCAGTTGTGCTTCCAGGGCCAGTGAATCCTGCTCAGAGCGGCTCCACGCCTCGTTTACAAGGCACTTGATCCCACGAATCGCATCCGGCGACTTCTCCGCACATTCCCGTGCGACGCGCCGCGCCACCGCCAACGGATCCTCCTCGATCGACGTCAACACGCCGAGTTGCAGGCCCTCTTCTGCGCCAAATACACGCGCGGTCCATGCAAGTTCCTTCACACGGTCGGGTGGCATGATGTGACGCAGCGTCGTGCTGATCGCCATGTCCGGGATCAGGCCCCACTTCGACTCCATGATCGACAACTGGGTATCGGGGGCCGCGTACCGCAGATCCGCACCCATCGCAATCTGGAACCCGCCACCGAACGTCACTCCCTGCAACGCACATATCACCGGCACCGGCAATTCACGCCATGCGTACGCTGCCCGCTGAAATCGATTGGCAGGCGAGCCTGCAACCGGCGACAGTAGCGCCTCGCCCAAGTTCTCGATGCCACCCTGGAATACCGAGAGATCGATACCGGCGCAGAAGTTCTCGCCAGCGCCATGCAGCACCACAGCCCTGATCGACTTGTCGCCTTCGAGCGAGCGTGCCGCGGCATCGAGAGCGTCAAATGTCGGAAGATCGAGCGCGTTGAATTTCTCCGGCCGATTGAACATGACTTCGGCGACGTTTTTGTTAATCGAAATGTCCAGTCGATCGTTCACTGCGGGCATCCTCTGTCAGACCGTCAGACAACATTTGCCATTGCGCAGGACGATTGCGTCACGCTCCTTGACGCTGCAACTGAACGATATGACGTTGCCGTCCTGCCACATTTCAGTGGTAATCGTGTCTCCCGGAAATACCGGGGCCGAGAAGCGGGCATCGAATTGCTCGACCAAGGTATGGTCGTAGTCGCAGATCGTCTGCAATATCGCCCTGCAAGCGATGCCGAAGGTGCACAGCCCGTGCAGAATCGGCCGCTCAAAACCAACGGCCATGGCGCGCTCCGGATCGGCATGCAGAGGATTTCGATCGCCGGTCAGGCGATAAAGCAGCGGTTGATCCGGGCGCGTTTCGATATCGCAGGTCAGGTCGGGCTCACGATGCGGCGCGCGATGCGGCGGAATGCCCTTGCCCCGAGGGCCACCGAAACCACCATCGCCGCGGGCGACAATCGTACAGCCCATCGTGAAGACTGCCGTGTCGTCACTTGCGAGCCGGCCTTCAGCCTCGAGGAGGATCAAGGCACCAAGCTTTGGGCCGCGATCGAACGCATCGACTACGCGCTTGTTGATCAGCAGGTCGGCCGCCGGCGGCAAGGGTCGGTAGAGACGCAGGCGCTGCTCGGAATGCAGAATCTGGGTGTAATCCCAACCCAGTCCGACAGGGAACATCTCCGGAACCAGCACCGTTGCCAGCGTTGGGACGGTTTTCAGTGGCTCGCCCTGCTCGTACACATAGGGTAACTCCCGCCTGTCGAGCGGATCCCGTCCCATGCCAACGCCCAGCGCATAGAGCATCGCATCGCCATCTGTATAGCTGAATGGAAGGTCGAGCTCGACCTTCGACATAAGTTCGTCGTAGTTAAGTGCCATCGGTCATCCGTGTTTGGCGGCGAAATGCCAGCCCAAGTCTGCCAGTGCTTGCACCGCTTTAATAGCCTGCGACGCGTGTTTGCCGGCCGCAGAGTGTACCGTTACATACGGAAAATGCCGAACGGCGACTCGGCGGGTTGCGGATAATTCATTGCGGCGGACAGGCCGTGTGCAAGAACCTGGCGTGTTTCAGAAGGATCGATAACGCCGTCATCCCAGAGTCGGCTGCTCGCATAGAGAGGATTTCCCTGGTTGTCGTATTGCGCCCGGATCATGTCTTCGTAGTCCGCTTTCTCGTTCTCTGGCCACTCCTCACCGCGAAGCTTCAGACCGTCCTCCTTGACGGTCGACAGGACGAGTGCAGCCTGGTCGCCGCCCATCACGGAGATCCGCGCGTTCGGCCACATCCACATCATGCGCGGGCTGTAGGCACGCCCGCACATCGCGTAATTGCCGGCTCCGAACGAGCCTCCCACCACCACGGTGAATTTGGGCACATTCGCCGTCGCCACGGCATTGACCATTTTGGCGCCGTCTTTCGCAATGCCAGCCTGCTCTACCCGCTTGCCCACCATGAAACCCGTGATGTTCTGCAGGAAGACGAGCGGTATCCGGCGGCGATTGCATAACTGCACAAAATGCGCACCTTTTTGTGCCGATTCCGGGAAGAGAATGCCGTTGTTCGCGACAATGCCAACGGGGTAGCCATCGATGTGCGCGAAACCGCAAACGAGCGTCGCACCATAGAGTTTCTTGAACTCGTGAAATTCGGATGCGTCAACGATGCGCGCGATAACCTCACGAATGTCATAAGGAAACCGGAACTCACGGGAGACAATCCCGTAAACATCCTCGATCGGATAGGCGGGCTCTTCCGGTGTGCGCCGCACCACGCTCGTTGCGCGTTTGACATTAAGGTTGGCAACGATGTCCCGCGCGATGGCGATAGCATGTTTGTCATCGTTGGCAAGATGGTCCGTAACGCCTGAAATGCGCGAATGTACGCTGCCACCACCCAGTGTTTCTGCATCCACAATCTCGCCCGTCGCTGCCTTGACCAGCGGTGGACCGCCGAGAAAGATCGTGCCCTGGTTGCGCACGATCACCGACTCGTCACACATTGCCGGAACATAGGCACCACCTGCCGTGCACGAACCCATCACGACAGCGACCTGCGGAATTCCCCTGGCTGACAATCGCGCCTGGTTATAGAAGATGCGGCCGAAATGATCACGGTCCGGGAATACCTCATCCTGCCGTGGCAGGAAGGCACCGCCTGAATCGACGAGGTAGATGCATGGCAGGTGGTTTTCCTCGGCGATTTCCTGGGCGCGCAGGTGTTTCTTGACCGTCAGCGGGTAATAGGTGCCACCTTTGACGGTTGCATCGTTCGCGACGATCATGCATTCGATGCCGTGAATTCTTCCAATCCCGGTGACGATTCCCGCACTCGGCACGTCATCGCTGTAGACCTGCCAGGCTGCCTGCCGGCCGATCTCGAGGAAATGGGAGCCGTCGTCGAGCAGGCTCGCTACGCGATCCCGGGCGAGCAGCTTGCCGCGTTCCAGGTGTTTTTCACGTGAGCGCTCGGGTCCGCCCTGCATAACATAGTCGTTGACCTCCCTGAGATTCTCGGCAAGCGCCTCATGGGCTTCCTTGTTCTTCGCAAATTCCTCGGAAGAACGGTCCACTTTTGTCTGGATTACCGGCATAGGTCTCGATTACTTTGTCGCATTGAACAGTTCGCGGCCGATCAACATCCGCCGAATCTCGCTCGTGCCCGCGCCAATTTCATACAACTTGGCATCGCGCCACAAGCGGCCGGCCGGGAACTCGTTGATATAGCCATTGCCGCCGAGTGCCTGAATTGCCTCACCCGCCATCCAGGTTGCTTTCTCGGCAGCCACGAGAATACATCCAGCGGCGTCAAAGCGGGTAGTGACACCGCGATCGCAGGCCTGGGCAACGGCATACACATAGGACCGGCAGCTGTTCATCGCTGTGTACATATCGGCAATCTTGCCCTGCATGAGCTGGAATTCGCCAATAGGCTGGCCAAACTGCTTGCGATCATGCACGTACGGCATCACGAGATCCATGCAGGCCGCCATGATGCCGAGTGAGCCACCTGCGAGTACCAGGCGCTCGTAATCCAGCCCGCTCATCAGTATCGCTGCACCCTTGCCCTCCTCGGCCAGCAGGTTTTCCCTGGGCACGCGGCAATTTTCAAACAGCACTTCGCTCGTATCCGAACCGCGCATTCCCAGCTTGTCGAGTTTCTGCGGTGTGGAAAATCCGGCTGTACCGCGCTCGACAACAAATGCGCTGACACCCTTCGTGCCGGAATCCGGATCCGTTAAGGCATAGACGATCATGACGTCTGCACCCGGCGCGTTGGTGATCCACATTTTCGACCCGTTGAGCACGTAATCGTCACCATCACGAACGGCTACGGTACGCATACTCATGACGTCCGATCCGGCGCCAGACTCGCTCATCGCAAGTGCACCCAGGTGCTCGCCGGAAACGAGTCTCGGCAGAAACTTCTGCTTCTGTACGGCACTGCCCCAGCGCTGCAACTGGTTGACGCAGAGATTCGAATGCGCGCCATAGGACAGGCCCAGGGAACCCGACGCGCGGCTAATCTCTTCCATCGCTATGACATGGGCGAGATAACCCAGCTCGGACCCCCCGTATTCGCCCTCCACCGTGATACCCAGCAAGCCCAACTCTCCGAGTTCAGGCCAGAGGTCGCGCGGGAAAACATTGCTTGCGTCTATCTCCGCAGCGCGCGGGGCTATCCGGTCACGGGCAAAGCTGCGGACAGTCTCGCGCAGCAGGTCGAGGTCTTCGCCATGACCAAAATCGAATTCGAACATGGAGTTGCACCTTCTCGACAGATTTATTGAGTGAAGACCATTGTCTGGTCCGCAAGGATAAGTAGGAATACCTATTGGTAGGTAGGATCAGGCTCTCGACAGTTCCTCGATAAACCGGGAGAACAATTCCAACTGCGAGGTAATTCCAAGCTTGGAGAACAGGTTACGTTTGTGGACCATGACTGTGCCAGGCGCGATTTCAAGTCGTCGTGCGACAGACTTGGTCGAGTAGCCGCGCAATAACAACTGCGTGATTTCGCGCTCCCTCTGCGTGAGCACCTCATCGCCGAAGTGTTCGTAGCAGTCGGTCAGGCGCTGGTGGATATCCCGGTGACGCGCATCCGGCACGTGTTGCCGTTCTGCCCAGACGCGTTGCATGGCAGCCAGCACGATCGGCTCAATAATGCGCAGGCGACTGCGTTCCGCTCGGGAATACCGATTCTCGGTGCGACCCACAACGATGACCAGCGTCGTCGTTGGCGAGACTTCCCGGAGGAAGTCCATCTCATCCACGAGGTGGGTGCGTTCGACGTACTGTCGATAGAACTCGCTCGAACGGAAACGATCGGGCTGGGTGTCCCGAAACCGGCACATTGTCGGTTTGTCGTCTGCAAGGGCCATTTGGTAAAGGGGGTCCAGCAGGTATGGCCCTGCGAGGTAGCGATCCAGGAAATGCCGTCGAGTGACTGGAGGCAGGGAGTGGGCCAGCACTTCCGGCGATGCATCCTTATGGAAAGCCAGCAAACTCGCACCGTCGTTGGGCACGGTAATGCAGATCAGCTCGACCAGTTGTTTGGCGATCGACTTGCTGTCGCCGGCCGCCACGAGTCCGGCAACCGCCGCGTGCCACTCTGGCGCATCGAATACGGTCTGCAATCGCATACTAAGGCTGGTACAGCGCAGCCGTTGCCCCAGCCGGATCGCGAATCACGCAAAAGCGCCCACCGGCGAGACCTTTCGGTGGGACAATAATTTCACCGCCATTCTGTTCGCAGGCTGTGGCACTCACCTCAACGTCGGCAACGACGATGTAGATGAGCCACCCGCGCGGCAGCTCAGCATTGCTACCCAGCGCATGACAAATGCCCGTAACGGCTTCGCCGGTCGACGGCAAGGTCATTGAATAGTCGGAGTACTCGCCCATGGACACGTCTTCGCTGCCCCAGCCGACAACCGCCTTGTAGAAATCACGCACTCCGTCAGCATCGTCGACGGACATGTCTATCCAGCCTATCTTGCCGACCTCTGGGTTGTCCGACATGCTTTTCCCCCTGTTATTGTTGCTTCAAAACGACGTCAGGAACGAAGCGGCATTACCGCCGATCGGGCCCCGACCCGACTGGGCGGTCCTGAGATAGGCCTCGCCCTGCGGATAGTCCTCAGGTTGCGGATTGTAAATGCGTCGCACACGGTTACGATGAAACAACTTGAGCTGCGACGCAAACGGGATAATACGAGACGGATCGTTCCCCGTGAGTTCCAGGTGCAATGCGGGCAACCTGAAGAACGGCAGATTCATATCCGCATGGTGCGCATTGTGATACCCGAAATTCAGCACGAGCCAGTTGAGCTTCGGGTACTGCAGGCTGATCGGATTGCTGAACGTGTGCTCCTGTTCCCACACCTTGTCCCCCTTGTGCGGAGGCTTCTCGTAGTCGAATAGCGTGAGATTGTAAGGATAGTCATGTTGAACACTATCCATGAAGCGCAGCACCTGCATCATGATCAGGTACGCAATGGCATACAACAGGGCGACTTTCGGGAAGATAGACAAGCAATGCCAGGAAAATACCGCCGCGAATCAGGATGACCATGACGTTGCGCCTGCGTTGGTCACGCCGCTGCGGAATGATGAACGAGGTGAAGACCATGACGAAGTGCATGATCAGATCGTGTGCAGGAATGTAGAACCACTCGAGGAATCGCGTGACATTCGTGACGACCGGGTGCCGCTCGAAGAACGCATCGTAGTCAAACCAGACCACGTCATCATTATCGACGTGATGCCGGAAGTGCTTGTAGCGCATGTCCTCGTAAGTGCCGTACGCGGCACCGCACAACCAGCTCATGAAGCGACCCAGGTACGCATTGTAACGGCTATGCCGGAACACCATATTGTGGCCGCACTCGTGAATCAGGTACGCGGCAATGATCATGCCGTGAGCGAGCAGCAGGGTCGCACCGATGTTGACGACCCAGCTGGCCGCAAACAAGCCGGCAAAGCCCAATACCCAGGCACTGACCGCGTACAGTACTGTCGCGCCGTACCAGGGCAATCCAAGAGGGTCTTTCATCAGGCTCTTTGTTAGCATACGCACCATCATCCGCCCGCTGTGGAGAATTAGCTTATGAAGCTCGTGACCGCCATTGTAAAACCCTTTCGCCTCGATGACGTGCGCAATGCACTAAGTGAGGTCGGGATTCAGGGCATGACCGTCAGCGAAGTCAAGGGCTTCGGCCGCCAGCGGGGTCATACGGAACTCTACCGCGGGGCCGAGTATGTTGTTGATTTTCTTCCTAAAGCGAAGATCGAGGTCGCGGTTCCGGACGAACTCGTCGAACGTGTTGTCGAAGCCATCGTTGACGCCGCCAAGACCGGCAAGGTGGGCGACGGCAAGATATTTGTCACGACGATCGACCAGGTCTGGCGAATCCGCACCGGCGAAACCGGTGACAGCGCGCTCTGACCCCGGAACGCTCAGACTGACGCGACCAGGTAGACGCCCCACAGGGCACGACCCAGCATAAACCACAAGGCGAGTGCGGCCGCGCTGTAGGCGATGAAACGAGCCATGACGATATTCACCGTGCAGTGAATGGCGCTGTGCGCGATGCGAAACAGCAGGAACAGCCACGCCGCGAGCACTTCCACTGTCCCCGCTGTAGCCGTGACATAGAAGTACAGGCACAGCGCGTAAAACAGCACCGGCAGTTCGAACAGGTTCTTGAGGTTATAGGCCGGGAAATTGACTTCTGCCGGCAAGAACTCGTCCAGTTTATCGGGTGTCGTATAGGCTTGCGCGGGCTTGCGGGCTTTTTGCATCGCCGGAATGCGCCGTGCATACAGCACGAACCAGACAACAGCCGTCAGCAACATCATGCCCAGCATGGGCAGCAGTATTTGTTCGTTCTTCATCATTCCTCGCCCACCAGTGCAGCCCGCCACGCCGCCAGCTTACCGGAGAATGACGCGGCGTACGGCACGGCCGCATGATTTTCGGCGCGCTGGCACCGCCCATGGGTTCGGGGTAGAGTTGCCACAATCGAGGCCGGGACTTGCTCTTTTACCGTGAAATTCATACTCATTTTCACCGCCGTCGCCGCTTTTGCCGCGGTTCTTCGCAAGGTCGTCCGCTACAAAACTCTCGCGCCGCTGCTACCGCGTAAATACAACTTTGGCAAGCGCAGGGATACCTTGCGCGAGGTGTTGCGTCTGCTTGAGGAGCGCAACGCGAAAGTGCTCGTCGAAACCGGCGTCGCGCGCATGGGTCTCGAAAAATCCAAGAGCGACGGCGCATCGACCATCGTATTCGGCCTGTGGGCCAGCCAGAATGATGCGCACCTGTATTCCGTCGATATCGATCCGGAGGCAACTGACCGCGCTGGAAAAGAGGTCGTGAAAATGAACCTGGGCGACCACGTTACGCTTGTGACCTCGGACTCTGTGGCGTACCTGGACGAGTTCACTAATCCCGTCGATTTCCTGTACCTCGATAGCTATGACTATCACAAGACCGACACATCGATACAGGCAGCAAGCCAACAACATCACCTTAAGGAGATCAGGGCGATCGAAAATTGCCTGCACGAAGATACGGTTATCCTGATCGACGACTGCAACATGCCGAACGGCGGTAAAGGCAAGCTTGTTATCGAAAGACTGACGGCCAGGGGATGGAAGATCCATCGATCGGAGTACCAGGTCATCCTGGTCAAAGACAGTGCGTAAGGAAAACCCCGGGTGCACAGCCTGAACCTCTATGAGCGACTTCACATGCGGCATCGCCGCTGGCGGTATGCCCGGAAGTCAGAAAGGCCGAGCATCGCGTTTCTGCAAAGCC
Organism: uncultured Gammaproteobacteria bacterium; assembly: GCA_963698415.1. Taxonomy (GTDB): domain Bacteria; phylum Pseudomonadota; class Gammaproteobacteria; order Steroidobacterales; family Woeseiaceae; genus UBA1847. Next base: position 306,449 of record CAVOQS010000001.1, read on the forward strand.
TCGACATCGAGGGACGCGCGTTGATCGATGCTGGCGCCAACTGGGGTGTCTATTCCTGGATCATGTCGGAATGCGCGGGCCCCGATGGGCAGGTGTTTTCCTTTGAGCCACAGCCGGAATTGAATGAGCACCTGCTCGCGCTGAAGAGTGCATTTGAGCTGAACAACATGACAGTGACCGGGGCGGGCCTCTCATCGGCGCCCGGTACGCTTGATCTGCAGCGCCCAAAGGCGGGCTCCGGCGAAGCTGGCGTCAGTCTACCGGCCGGCACCTTCGACGAAGTAATAGAGGTCCCGGTTACGACAATCGACCTGTTTCTTGCCGCAACTGCGCACAAGCCGGTCGGCTTTATCAAAGCCGACGTACAGGGCCACGAGTATCACGTCTTCAAGGGCGGCGAGCAAACGATTGTCGAACACCGGCCGGTATTACTGTTTGAGCTCTTCGACTACGAAGCTGACAGCGGCGAGATATTCAATTTGCTATCGGACCTGGGCTACTGCGGCTGGTTCTTCAACGTAAACCCCGAAGATCACAAGAAACTTAGCCGGAACGGTCGAGGCGTGTTTATCGATCACACCGAGTATGGGGCTCACGGCAACGTACGCGAAGGTGTGGATTTTCGAAATTACTTTTTCGCGCACAAGGACAGTTCGGAATACAGCGCGATTCGGGCACTGCAGGGGCAATTGCTGACCAGCGCCGCACTTTCTTGAAGAAGTCGGATAGAGCAGGCAGCCTGTCCAGCACCAGGACGCGAGGATCCGCCCGAGCGACGGGTGGAAATCCTTCAGACGGCGCGATTGAGTAGCCGTTGCGCCAGCAATTCCATGTCGCCGGCATCCGCCGATGCATCACGGGGTCGTAGGCGGTGATATTCATGCCGCGTACGGTCTTGCGCAGCAATTGGCCAGATTCATCAACGTCGAAATCGATGACATTCAGGCAACAGGTTGACTGATCGAGCAAACCGAATGCCGCGAGCCCGACACCGGTCGCCCAGCCGAGAACCGCGGCATTGGTGCCACCGTGCGCAAACACCGCGAGGTTGTGCCAGGACTGATCAGCCAGTATCGCGTCCATCGCTGCCGACACCCGCGCGTAGAAGTCGTGGTAGCGCTCTCCGCCAAGAAACGTCGCATCGGCCTGGTGCGCACGCCAGTGCGAAAACGCGACATCCGACACGATGTCATAGCCACCGGCGGCTTGCCCGGTTATTGGGCGGATTTCGCCGAGAGCTTCGACGACCTTGAGCTTCACGTCTCGATTGCCGAGAATCGCCTCGCCTGTCTGGCGCGTTCGCAGGCAGCGGCGAACACATCGCCGCATCGACCTGCACATCCCGGAACAACTCTGCCATCGCGGCTGCCTGCCGTCGCCCCCGCTCGTTCAGGCTAACGAGGTCGGGTTTGTCGACCCAACTGCCGTCAGGGTTTATGTAGTCGACCGCGCCGTGGCGAAAGAGATACAGGCGGCGCCGCACAGCACCATCAATCGCCGTGCGCCGGTTCATACTTCCTCGTAGGGCATCGAGCGCATGATTTCGATCTGTTCGGCTTCGGAGATGCCGCGGCCCAGCCAGTCCGCGTGCGGCCGAAATGCCTCACGCGCCGTCAGTGCCGGCACACCGTCGATCTCGATGTCGTCGCGAAGAAAGAACGCATTGGTGCCAGTCGAGTCACAGCCGATCAGGTAGTAACCCTTGCGCTTCCCCAGCGACTCGAGCGCCGCAAGTGACGCGCCATGGAAGAAGCCGCTCGCGTGTTTGGCGTAGCGCTCGAACTCGTCATCGTAAGGCACGGTCCAGGATAAATCTGGGCCGATGCCCGCGTTGTACTCGATGCAAACGACGCGCGGCGAAATACACTCGAGCGTCTCCCAGAACCAGTAGTCATTGCCATCGACATCCAGCGACAGGAAGTCAATCTCACGCGGCACGCCATTGCCCGAGATCAGTCCCTGGAGGTTGTCGCGCGTAATGAACGTCTGCAGGGCCCTGGCCCGGTCGATACCCAATTTCGCGGCCGCGTGATTGAAGAAATCGACGTTCTCCGACGAACCGTCCATGAGCAGTCCACTGAAGTCCTCTTTGAGAATCAGGCGCAGGGCGTTGCATTGCACGGCACCGAAACCAAACTCGACCAGCCACCGCGACTCATAGCCGATCTCGTCAAACAGGTAACGAATAATGCCGTCTTCGCCATTCTGCGAGAGCCAACTGTATTCATAGCGTGCGAGACCCGGCACATCGGACTGTGACCGGGGCGGAAATACCGTCCTGTCGGACTTTTTCCATTTGGCAGTGACCTTAGCTGCTCGAACGCCGAATGGGATCAGGTTCCGTTTGAGCCATTTCCTGGCCCGGCGCACGCGGTATTTTTTGACCGGGATCTCTTTCATGAGGCTAAGTGTACCCGAGGAGTTAACGAATGGCTGATTCTGTTGACCTGTCGCCGTGGCCCGTCACACGCAACCTGGAAATGCTCGATCGACGTCGCTAGTAGCCCTTGTCGGGGTCGACCACATTGAGCAGCCTGTCACCCGCGAGGTAGCGTCGAATGTTCTCGACAGTGAGCAGCTCCTGACGGAAACGGTCGGCGCCCCTGGACGATACGTGCGGAGTAATGATCACGTTTCGCTCGCTCCACAAGGGATGATCCCGCGGCAGCGGTTCCGGGTCAGTGACATCCAGCCCGGCGCCGGCCAGGCGCCCGGATTGAAGCGCCTCGAGAAGCGCCTGCGTGTCCACCGTGGCGCCCCGACCTACATTGATGAGATAGGCAGGGTTCGAACTTCCTGCTGCCGCAAAAAATTCGGCGTTCAGGATGCCACGGGTTTCCTGGGTCAAGGGCAGTGCATTGACGATGACGTCTGCCTCTCTGGCCAGGCTGTTCATTTCATCGGCAAGCCCGACATAGTCGACGAATTCCGGACCCTCGCGCGAGCTGTTCCGGGTGGCAATGACGCGCATCCCCAGTGCGGCGCCGCGCCTCGCGATTTCGGTGCCGATACCGCCAAGGCCGAGCACGAGCATCGTTTTTCCCGACACGCTTGTCATACCGTCGGTGAAGGTGGCGCTGCGCTTCCATTCCCCCGCGTCGTGCTTGTCCATGAATACCGGCAGATTTCTTGTGAGGGACAACATCAACGCAATAGCATGCTCGGCGATCATGGGTGATGACATCTTCTGCATATTGCTGAGCGTCGCTTCGCCAGCTGACAGCGTCGCTGACGGAAAGCAGCGTTCGGCACCAGCCGAATTGATTTGCACCCAGCTGACATGCGGCGCAGCCGACAGAAGTTCGTCATCGCAGAAGCCGATGATGGCTCCGGCTTCCGCCGCAAGTAGCAGAGCTTCCTGCAGCGAATCAACCACAACAAGATTGGCATCGCCAAGACCAGAAAGATCCATACCCGTGTTCCGAACGATAATCGTGCGGCTTATGTCCCAACGTGGATTATCGCGCATGGCGGTCCCGCCTTCGCTCAGGCCCGCTTCTTCGACGAGATTGCCGATCGTGTACTCGGCCGAGGAACTTGTGGGCGCGAACAGCAGCCCGGCAAAAATCGCCAGGGCTGTGACGAGATAGCGTGATACGTACATAGTGAACCCCGAGCATGCGCGTAAGCGCGCGACCCGCCCATTATGGGCGAAATCGGCGCTTTCGACACGGGTGAGGATCAGGCCGGGAAGAAGTCGATCGGCTTGGTCGTAGTAATGGCTTCGACGTCCTTGGCTTCGAACTGGAACAGCTTGACGCGTTGCACGAGCTTGCGTTCGAGCTCTTCGTCGTTCAGCTCACTCGATACGACTTCACACATCGTTACCTGACCGTTCGGTGCAATCGTGAGCCGCAATACCAGCTTGCCCTGGAGCGACGGATCCTGCCGCAAAGCACGATTGTAAAGGGCGAAGATCGCTCCTTTGTTCTTGTCGAAGACCAGCTCGATTTCCTCGCGGGACCGCGAGGCTTTGCCACTCGATCCGCTGCGACTTGCGCCGCCACCCGGCTGGCCAATGCCGGCAACCGGACTCGCGACGCGAGTCGTGTTGCGACCCGCGATGCTCGTGCCGCCTGTGTTCCTGCTCATGGCGGCGGTATTAATACCGCCGGACGCCGCACCGGCGCTCGACGTAATCATCGAGCGTTCGTTACGCGCAGCCTCGCCTACCGAGGCGGTCAACGGGCGATCGTCGGCCACCTGCAATTCCTTGTCCACAAGGTCTGCAAGGTCCTCGGCGAACGGCATCAGCGCTGCCTGTGCTTCCTCGCGGGCCTGCACCTGGCGATCCACTACCGGTTCAGGCTCGGGTTCGGGCTCGATAACTGGCTCGGGCTCGGGCTCGGTCTCCACGACCTGTTCCGGTTCCGGATCGTCGGGTTCCGGCTCGGGTTCCGGCTCGGGCGGTGGTGGTGGCGGCAACGGCTTCTCTTCAAGAAGCAGCTGGGCGATCCGTGGCGGAATCTCTTCTACGTCAAACGGATCCGGCTCCGGGACTGGAATAAACGGCCAAACGGCACTCAGCAGGAGACAGATAAGGAAGATGATGCCGAGCAGACGCTGGAACTTGCGCTCCTGGTCCTGGCCGGTCGTCCATGGCAGCTCATACTCTCTGTAAAACGGTAAATCCAATTCCGTGACTCCTGATCTCTACGCCATGCCCTAAAGCGATGCCTGAAGGTCGTCCAGCATGTCTGAACTCTTCTGCAGCACGGCCAGTGAGATCTGCCCGTAATCCGATGCCGTACACGTCGCCATGACTTTCTTGAGGAGGCGGTACGGTATGTCTTTGTCACCCATGATCGTCACTTCACGGCCCGCGACATCATCTGCAGCGGCTCGCCTGAGGGCACGATCGTTCTGCGACAGCAGTGCTTCGCGCAGGGCGGGTATGTCATTGCCGACGGTCGCCATCACCTCTTCGATATTGGCGACTGGCGTTCCCTGTACCAGGATCTCAGTCTTGCCAATCAGGACCGTGACGGTCTCTTCCGGTTTCTTTTCCGCAATCGACTCCGGCAGCTTCATATCTTTCGCATTCGGCAGCGTCTGCACGTCTGAAGAATTGACCAGCAGGAAGAAGACGAGAATCGTGAAGATATCCATGAGCGACACGAGGTTGAGCGACCCTGATCCCAGGTTTCGCTTGTGGTGCTTCTCCATCCGTTTTGCACGGCCCGACTTGACCATTACGAAGTACCTCCGTCGAGTACCGGCGCATCGCCGATCGATATATCGGGAAACAGATCGGAGCGATCAATCACTCCTGCTTCTTCATTGATTACCTGGGAAACACGCACGGTGTCCATGACCTGAACCAGCGTGTCATACGCTATGTCCTGCTCAAGGAGAATCGCAGCATCCGTCTTTGTGGGATAACGCTCTTTGAGTTCAGCCAGTTTTTCCGCAAGCGCCACGTAGTCGTAACTACCATCGTCGCCGTTGGGATAGATACCCAACAGGCCCTGGTTACGATCACCGACTTCAATCTTGTCCTGACGCACGATGATTTCGAGCTGGAACGTCTGTTCCTGCGGGTCCACGGGCTCAGTAGAGGAGCCTGGCAAATTCAATTCGAGAATTGCCAATCGCGAGAACACCGCGGTGATAAGCAGGAACGGAACCAGAATCACCATCAGGTTCATGAATGCTGTGATGTTGAGTTCGACCGCATCTTGGCGATGCCGGCCGCGGCTGCGGATCATCGCTTACGCTCCAGTAGTCTTCAGCTGACGTTCGGTGACCGCGTTCAGGAACTTGACGCTGGCCATCTCGAGGCTGTCTACCAGTGCATTCGTCTTCGTCTGCAACAGGGCATGAACCAGCAGCAGAGGGATTGCAGCCATGAGGCCAAACGCCGTGGTGTTCATCGCCGTCGAAATCGAGGCTGACAGCATGTCCGCCTTCTCGGCCGGGTTGGCTTCGGCAACCGCCGTAAACGCGGCAATCAGGCCGATAATCGTGCCCAGCAGACCAAGCAGTGTCGCAATGTTCGCAAGCGTTGCGATGTAATGCGTACGCTTCTCGAGCCGAGGCAGAACCTCCATCAGGCTTTCTTCCATCGCTTTCTCGATATCATCGCGACGACGTGCCGACTTAACACGGTACAGGCCGTAGGTCAGAATCGATCCGATAGCTGCCGAAGACTTGGATGTCAGCGCAGCCGCTTCCTGGAAGTTGCCGGCCTTCAGGAAAGGCACGATCTTCTTCCACAATGCACGGTTGCTGGCACCCGACATTGTCAGGTATGTCCAGCGTTCGATCGCAATTGCGATACCGAACCCGAATACCAACAGGATGGGGATCATGAACGGTCCGCCTTCCTGGAAAAAACGCACGATAGTGCTCATTTGTCTGCTCCTCTAAAAACAGATGTGTATCAATATGTCGCCCGCACCGCGGACGCCAACAATCGCGCGCGAAGCGCGCTCCTACTCTTCTTTAACTCCGTACAGGTCGTCGTAATAACCGACCTGCCGCAAAAATTCCTCTCGATCGACCGGTGCCAGCACCTCGTCGAGCAACGAATTGACCGGCTTGCCCATCAAGTCGCCCGGATCCGATTTCTGCCACGGCACGATATACAGCACCTTTGGCAATTCCTGGTTGCCCGTAATCTCGGTGCGACCAAGCTCCATCGAGTCCATAACGGTATTACCCGTCGTCGTTCGCGTGATGTCCTCCGCCGGTGCTGCGGCCTCCGCCTCTTCGGCTACAGCCGACGTGTCGACAGCAGGCATGAGGTCATCCACGTCATCCGCCACATCCTGGGCAAAAGAGGCAAACGCTGCCAACAACATGGCGAGCATGAATCCGGTGCCGAATACTTTGTTGCTTCCAGTACTCATGTCCTTCATTCCGCCACGTTTGCCGTGCGCTGACTTGCCGCTACGCGGCGCGTCAGATCCGCGATCCATTTCTCAACCTGTTTATCCTCGGGGACAAGCCCTTGATAGATCTCGAAATGTTGCAGCGCCGCTTCCAGGCGCTGCAGGTACAGTTCGTTAAGAACGCCCAGGTTGTAGTGTGCCAAGGCGTAATCGGGCGAAACTGTGACAGCCTTCAAATAAGCGGCTTCTGCCTCAATAAAATTCCCATTTCTGCGAAGTAGCATGCCCAATTGGTTCAATGCGGCCGGATGATTCGGGTCCAGGGCCAGCGCTGCGTCGATCGCTTCCCGGGTAGCCTCGTCGTTCTCGTTGTTTGCATGGATGATCGCAAGATTGACGTAAGCCCCGGGATAATCCGGGTACAGCAAGGAAAATTCCTTGAGTCGCAGTTCAGCGTCGACGAAATCGCCAGACGCCATGACCGCCGTGGCCTGCTCAAACAGCGTCAGAGCCTCTGGCGGAATATCTCGCGCAGGGCCGGTCGCACTGACCTGCTGCTGAGACCCGGTGGCCTGCTGCGTCGGGCCCGTGCCGCCACAACCCGCTACTACGAGTAATGCGAGCAAAGCCCCGCCCAGTCGTATCCTGTCAGTACAGCGCTGTGACAACATCTTCGCCGCGCTCCTCTTTCGCGTATCTGGCCGGCATCAAGCTCGCCAGTTGATTGAAACTTCGCTTGACCCACTCGTCGTATACACCATCGACGGCGCGATCCGCGTTGGCCGTGTACAGATCGATCGCTTTCTCCTCGAACGGGAACGCCTGTTCCTCGAGGAGAATTTCATACTGTTCGAGTGCATCGGCCTCCAGGTTCGTCGGTCGGTCCGAGTCCATCAGGTCAGCCGAGAATTGCTGGTAAACCTCGCCAAGGCGATAGGTCGCCGCTGTCGTGACCTCGGCGACGCCGTAGTCAGCGGCACTCGTATAAGCACTGATAACGTCTTCCATGAGGTCTTTCTTGAGCTTCAGGCTTTCAGCCAGGGGCTGCGTCAGCTTGACGACCTCAAAGCGCTTGCGCACGGGTTCGGCCAATTGCAGCGCCGCCGTTGCCGCGAGGTAGCGCGTTCGGTCAGAACGCTGCACGCCAGCCGTCGCATCGACCTGCACGAGCTCGTTCAACAGGGCGACACGTTGCGGCTCATTACCGGATTGTTCAGCAATCTCGAGCAAGCGTGCACGCGCCTCTATCGATTCGGCAATCGGGTTCGGGTAGCGCGCAACAATATCGTTCAGTACGCGCTGCTCGTCAGTGATGAGCCCGTTCTCCTCATACAGCTCGGCCGCTTTCCAGAGCGCTTCCCGTCTCGTGTCCTCGTTGCTCAGCGGTGCATTGGCAATGCGCTCGAATTCACCGGCCGCCTTGGCCGCCATGCCGGAACCGAGGTAAGTCACCGCAAGTTTTTGCGTAACGTCGTCAGCATATTGGCTGTTCGGGTAATCGCGGCGGAACTCTTCCAGAACCACTGACGCGCGATCCCAGGCCATCATCGTAATCAATACAGCGGCTGCATCGTATTCCGCGGTCTCGCGAATGTCCGAGTCCGGAACGGCAACACCCAGGCGACGGAAATCGGTCACAGCCAATTCGAGATCGCCACTGTCGCGCGCCTGCTCACCCTGCTTGTAGATCGAAGACGCGATACGGTCCTTGATCTCCTGGTTTGCGACGGCGTCATCAGCCGGCGTGAAGTTGCGCAGGCTGTAGTAGGACGTCTCAGCCGCCGCGAAATGCCCGAGGTCGAATTGTGAATGCGCGATAACAGTCCAGGCCGTACGTGCCAGTTCCGGCTTGACCGGCGGCTGCTTGCCAACCACGTTCTGACCCACGGCAATTGCCAGGTCAAACTGGTTTTGCGCGAACAGATCTTCGGCAATACTGGTTAGCACGGTGCCGGACTCCGGATGTTCGGGGTAGGTATCGGCAAACCTCAGGCCACTATCAAGAAAGGCCTGGTGCCATTCATTCTTGGCGGCACCATCTGCCAGCAGCTCTTCCTGGCCGCGGTATGCAAGCAGAGCTGCGTAACCTGCCTCCGCCGATTTTTCGTGAAGCGGATAGGCGTAAGCGGTGCGCTCGTACTCGACGACAGCATCGCGGTACTCCTCGCTTTCATACAGGATTTCGGCGAGCAGGAAGTTTGTGTTCGCAGTGTCCGCTTCACCCGGGAAGTAGGCCAGGTACTTGCGATACCAGTTCGCGGCCTGCTGGTAATCGCTCTTCTTGCCATCGCGTTGCGCTTCAGCGTGGTAGTACTGCGCCAGGTCCGTCAAATTCGATTTCAGGTAGCCCGCAACAGCTTCATTCTCTTCGCGCAGATTCCGCGTCCAGAATTCGCCATCCATGCCGTAGCGCTCGACAAAGTCGCGCTTGCCGTCCAGCACCAGGCTCGGGAATCCGCCCTGTTTGTAGGCCTCGATGACCTGGACCTGGAGCACCGGAGCCTTCGGATGATACGGATCCCGTACTACGAAAGCCTCGTAGGTTTCGGCTGCATCCTGGAAACGTTCCTGCTCAAGATAAAGATCGCCCAGGTTGCTGTAGATGACAAACGAGTAGACCGGCATGCCACGCTGCGCAAGGAAGCGGTCAATGCTCTCGGCTCCCTGCATATAGGAGAAACCGATGCTGAGGACCCGGAACGCGTCCTCAACGAGCTCTCGCTCGGCACGCGACAGGGCCGCCAGGCGTTCCTCGCCCTCGCCGATCTCAATGTCGCCGATACTGCGGTCGAGCAATTCAAAAAACGGCGACAGGCTATCTTCATACCAGCCCAGCTTGAACTGCGACCAACCCAGTTTATACAGCGACTGTTCGTAGAAACGCGAGGACTCGCCATACTTGACGACGTCCTGGTAGGCCAGCTCGGCGTCGTTGTAATTCTTGCGCAGGAACAGCATTTCGCCACGCCGGAACTGCACTTCGTCTACCAACTCCGTCTCGGGATAGCGCGCCATCAAATCATTCAGGACCGCAAGTGCGTCGTCCGTGCGTCCGCCGACCTCGTAGGCACGTGCAAGCTGATAGAGAACGGTATCGTTGCGCCGATAGTCCGGATAGGCATCGAGCAAGGTAATGTAGAGCTCGACCGCGTTGTCAAAACCGTGCGCGTCGATCGCATCGATGTTTTGAGCCAACTGCTCGGCTTCGATTGCTTCGAGCTCCAGATCACCGAGGCGGCGCATGGCTTCGGCGCGCAATTCCGGATCGTCTGAGACAAGGTCCAGAAAATCGCGATAGCTTTGACGTGCCAGTTCGGAACTGTCGAGAACGATCTTGCCGGGCCGTACCTCGACCGTCTTGTCCTCGAGACTCTTGATCGTCTCGCTTTCTTTAACGCGAGCTTCGCCGGGCGACGCTACTAATGCGGCCAACAGCAGCAACAAGGAGATGGTGTGACGCGTCGTCATTCGGGCGCCTCCCCTTCCTTGGCTGCAATGTCGTAAATCGCCGCAAGCGCGAAGCGCGCCTGAATCGTGTAGACGTCGAGGCGCTTTTTCTGCGCCTGCAGCTCACCGATCGCGATCGTCCTGAGAAACGCACGCTGTTTCGACAAGGTGTCTTCAACGCGCATCTTCATGCCTTCAACTCTCGGCGCGAGACCGTACACGCGATCACCCAACTCTGCAAAACGCCGTGTTTCCTCGCGCACGGCCTCCTCGATCGACCGGTACGCGCGTTGCGTCTGCACGAGCCCTTCACCAACGTCCTGCAATTCGCGACGAACATTCCACTGGCGATCGATGAAGTCACGTTCCAGGCCCCACTGCAGGACACCTTTGATCAGTGAGATCTTGTCGCGAACTTCGGCTGCTTCCGGAATATCGGCGCTTAGCGCCGGGTTGTCTTCGATCTCGGCGACCTCGCGCCACATGTCCGACTCCGACTTGCTTGCAAGTGCCAACCAGTCGTGGCTTCGATCGATATTGTCCATGGTCGCGTCGAGTCCGAGCTTGTGCTGGATCATGCCCTCGACATCGGTACGCGCCAACATATTTTGCACCTCCGGCAGGCGTTGTTCGAACGCCTCCTTGCGCGTGTCGAGCATGTACGCGTACACATCGACGTTTTGCTGCCATTCGTCGAGGTTGCGATGCAGGTAACGCAGGTCGCGATAATTCTTCAGGCCTTCCTGGAATTCGTGTGAAGCCAGCACGTGAAACAGGTACCTGGCTTCCGGACCGTCGGGCAGTTCATCGAGTTGCCAGTACCAGCCTGTGCTGTCCAGGGGGTAGTCGGAGACGAAAGTATCGAAAAATTCGCCGGATTCGATGCGCTCAATCGCACCATCGAGCCGATTGGATTCTTCGTAGAATGCCTCGATCGCGTTGAGATAGTGGTCAGCCGCCTGGCTGATCGAATCGAGCTGGGCCATTGCATAGGGTATGGCGAGCATCGACTCCTGCACCGCCGAGTCGAGCAGATCGCGGCCACGCAGCTCCATCCAGGGGACCAGGGCTCGATCGTAGTTTTCCATTTCAGCATCGGCCCAGCCCACGCCAAGCAGCGCCTTGTTGGAGAACGGCCCTTCCATCCGCACACGCTGGAGCGGTGCCTTCGCCGCGTTGAACTGACCGTCTTGCAACAGTGCATAGCCGAGGGCGACATTTGCCTTGTCACGTAATGCGGTCAGCTCCTCGTTGAACGGATCCATTTCGCCCAGTTCATGCAGCAGTACGGCCGCTTCATCAACTCGGCCGCTGCGCACCAGGGCCACGCCCACATTGAACTTCGCATAGCTGGCCCACTCGGTGCGGCCCTTCCAGTCCTGCAACAAAGCGATTGCCGCATCGTATTCGCCCGCATCGATGAGGATCTGCGCATTCAGCATCAGCGCTTCGCGTTGCAGGACCTCCGGCAGATCACCTTCAATATGCGCAAGCGCGGACTGTGCCTCAGCGAGATAACCTCGCTGGTACCAGATCTTCGCCAGGAAGAACCACGTACGGTTGCGCGTGTCGGGATCGGCATTCCCGGCGAGCAGCCGTTCAAAAATTTCCGCGGCCTCAAGATGCTGCCCATAGGACAGGTACATTCCGCCCAAGCAGCAGCTCGGCCTGTTCACCGTGTTCGGTCAGCTGGCCCTGGTCCTTTGCGGCAAGCAGGCGCACGATCGCCGGGAAGAAATCTTCCTGGTAGAAATAGAAAAGAACTTCCCCGTACTGCGGATCGTTGACGACGATCGGTTCAGGATCGTCGCTCGCCGCCGTTGCCAGAGGCGCCACGAGCAGGCACAGCAACGGCAATCGACTAAGAATGGAGCGACCTGAAAGCAAGGATCACTCCCATTCTTTAATAATAAATTCCGGCTGCTGTGGCTTCACCCGGTCGGTAATCTCGAGTTCGATGTACTTGGCACCGATGGTCTTGTCGAAATTAAGGGTCGCACCACGACGATACTCTCGCTGATGGGGCCCATGGCCGACAAAAGTCGCCACAAGCTCGTGGTCGCCAGTCTTCAAATTCGCCATGTGCACGCGGTGCACACCGCCGCGAACCAACGCATCAATTTCACGTTCTGTATACAGGTAGTTCGAGACGTCCTTGCCATCGATCTTGATATTCACTGAATCCAGCTCGAAGTATTCACCAACATCCATGGAAACGAAGAACGCGACCTGGGAATTCGCAGGGAACAGCAGTTCCTCTTCCAACAGGAACAGGTCGCGATTGAGGTTCAGTACCTCTTTCTTCAGCGCCTGCACGTCCTGGTCGATACTGCGGAACTGCTCTCGCGATTCGGCATCTTGTGCCGCGGCACTACGTGCCTGCTCCGCGGCCCTGTCCGCGTCCATCGGCGCTGCATCCTGGGCAGCGGCGAAGGAGCCCCATGCCAGCAGCGCTGTGGCGACAAGGGTGATGAAGGTCTTGGTCACATTACTCTCTCAACAGTGAACGAATTTGGTCCAGGTACTTGTCCTCGTACCCGGGTTTGTATCCGTGGTGAATGTAGCGAACGGTGCCCGCACGATCGACGATAACTGTAACAGGCATGGCCTCGACTTCGTAGAGTTTGCTGACTTCCTTGCGTGCATCGAACAACACGGGGAAATTGACGCCCAGTTCTTCGATCATCTGCATGGCGCGACGCGAATCGTCGTCAATATTGACGCCCAGCAGATTGAAGCCTACACGTTGGTAGCGTGCATACAACTCATCGAGCAGCGGCATTTCCTGGCGGCAAGGTCCGCACCAGGTGGCCCAGAAGTTGATCATGACAACATCGCCACGGTATTCGGAGAGGCGCATGTTCTCACCGGTCGAGCTCTTTAAAGCAAAATCCGGTGCCGGCTGCCCTTCCAGACCGCTGGATGCGAGGCTGGATGCCGCGAAAACGCTGAACACCAGCGCGATTATCGTGTTCTTGAGTTTCATTCGTCCATTCCTTGTATTGCGAGCCCTGGTCCTTCCAATGGAAAACCGCCCAAACTGCACTATCCAGCGTCGAATGGTGACAGCTTTGGAGGCCACCGGGCCGTGATAATCGTCACAATTGCCGGATTCTCTGAACATAATGTGACGGCTCAGGTTGGGACAGCCGAGGCACGCAATCGTCACAGATTACGTTAAATCCACGTCATTCCCAACGGTTTTTTTCAGCACGAGTCTGAGGGCCAATGATAGGCCTATGAGCCTGAATTTAAAGTGAATACGCGTCGCCTTTCGGCGACATGGCCCGCTTTGTTTCTCAATCTGGGGACTGTGTCTCAGGCGGTGCCAGCCCATCGGAGTAGAAGACCTTGCCATCTGCGTCGATCACGATGCTCTCGTAGTCTGGCAGGGTGCTGATCAACGTCAGTCCCTGCTCCACACCCATGACGAAAACAGAGGTCGACAAGGCGTCTGTAATGACGGCATCCGGGCCGAAAACCGAAGCGCTGTGGACACCACCGGCGGGCGCGCCGGTGCTCGGCTCAATAATATGGTGATAGCGCACGCCGTCCTCGTCGAAATAGCGTTCGTAGTCCCCGGACGTCGAGATGGCCTCGTCTGCGAGGGGTACCGAAATCGCCACCTGGCCCTCATTGCGAGGGTCCCGGATGCCGACCATCCAGGGTCGGCCACGACGATCGCCGAGCAAGCGCGAATCGCCACCGGCGGTAACGATCCCGTGTTCAATGCCACGGTGGCGCAGGACATCCACTCCCCTTTCGACGACGTAGCCTTTGGCAATGCCGCCCAGGTTAATCCGCACGCCTTCCCTTCCGAAACTCACGGTTCCGGACGCCTGGTCCAGCAAAACGAGCCGGTAGTCGATATTGGCGCGTTCGGCCTCGATCGTGCCCTCATCCGGCCGTTGCCGTGCGCGAAAATCGTAATGCTGGCCAACACTGTCGAAGGTGATGTCAAACGCGCCCCGTGTGAGGACCGAAATATCGAGCGCCCGACGAATCAGGCCAAACAACTCGTCCCCTGCCGCGACGGGGTGGTCAGCCGCCTCCCGGTTGATTTTTGATATTTCGCTCTCATCTTTGTAGGTACTCATGAGGCGATCGATGCGCGCCGCCTCCTGGAAAACCTCTTCGAGCGCCAGGCGTCCCGCCTCGGGGTCGTCGCTCCAGAGGTAAACGCTCACCTCGGTGCCCATCATGGGACGGGCATCACCGATCCAGTCGGCCTCGGCCGCGGCGAACGGCAGCAACAACAGGAGCGCTGCTAGTCTTGGTCCAAGCCCGGGGTTATGCTTGGCGCAACAAATTTCACGCGAGGAGCGGGACAATGATTTCATTCCTGATTTTCTTAGGGGTAATCGCTGCAATTGTGTTCTGGGCTATCGGTATTTACAACCGCCTGGTCAACGAACGAAACCGCGTCAGAAACGCATTTGCGCAAATTGACGTCCAGCTGACCCGTCGCCACGACCTGATTCCAAATCTCGTCGAGGCCGTCAAGGGCTACATGAAGCACGAACGCGAGACGCTGGAAGCCGTGATCAAAGCCCGCAACTCTGCGGTATCGGCACTCGATGCGGCCAAGGTGGACCCGGCGAATGCGGCAGCGATGAAGGAACTCGGCGGCGCAGAAGGCGCTCTTGGCAGCATTCTCTCGCGCCTCTTCGCCCTGTCGGAAGCGTATCCGGATCTCAAGGCGAATCAGAACATGATGCAGTTCCAGGAAGAACTCGCCACCACAGAAAACAAGGTTGCATTCTCGAGGCAGGCCTTCAATGACGCGGTCATGAGCTACAACAATTCGGCCGAGAACTTCCCGAATAACATCATCGCCGGGATGTTTGGCTTCGAACTCGCGAGCTTCCTCGAGATCGAAGCCGAAGAAATGCGCGAAGCACCGGAAGTTTCGTTTACCTGAGTAGACCGTGAACTTCTTTGCTGCGCAGGACCAGGCCCGCAAGACTTCGCGACGCCTGGTCGCCGCCTACATCGTCGCGACCTTGCTCATCGTCGCCGGTGTCAGCGCGATCGTGAGTTTTGCGGTCTACAGTTTTTCGGACACCGCTTACGGCACATACTCGCTGGGGGATTTTCTCAACCGGAACTGGGCCGTGCCCGCAACGGCCGCAGTCTTGACCACAGTTTTCATTGTCGGCGCCAGCCTGTTCAAGACCGCTGTCCTGTCCGCCGGGGGTGGCAAGGTTGCCCGCCAGGTTGGCGGGACACTTGTGCCTGCCGATGTTCAGGACCCGCTGCGCCGGCGGCTGCGTAACGTGGTCGAGGAAATGGCGATCGCGTCCGGCGTGCCGGTTCCCGAAATCTATGTGCTCGAGGAAGAAGCCGGCATTAATGCGTTTGCAGCCGGCTTCACTCCAGGTGACGCCGCGATCGCGGTCACGCGCGGCGCCCTTGAGTTGCTCGAGCGCGATGAACTGCAAGGCGTTGTCGCGCATGAGTTCAGCCACATTCTCAACGGTGACATGCGCCTTAACATACGACTCATGGGCGTACTGTTCGGCATCATGGTAATCAGTCTTATCGGTCGGTTGATCGTTCGTGGCGGTTACCATACGAGTGTCTTGACGAGCCGCCGCGATCGCGGCGCGCCCGTCGTGCTGATTATCGGACTCGGTCTCGCGATACTCGGCGGGATCGGCATGTTTTTCGCTCGCATCATCAAGGCCGGGGTCTCCCGGCAGCGCGAATACCTGGCGGATGCATCGGCCGTGCAGTTCACGCGACAAAGCGACGGCATAGCCAATGCACTCAAAAAGATCGGTGGCTACAGCCAGGGCTCACTGCTCAAAGAGACGGACCCGGAAGAAGTCAGCCATATGCTTTTTGGCACGGGCTCGAAGTTGTTTGGAATGTTCGCCACCCACCCGCCGTTGGTCGACCGTATCAAGGCGCTTGACCCCAATTTCAAAGCGTCCGATTTCCCCCGTGTCAACTTGCGAGAGCACCAGCAGCGATCACGCGTGGCGACCGAAGCAACAGCGGGATTTGCAGGGGATGTCACGGCCGCGTTTACCGCCGGCGGCACCGAGGTTCTCGTCGACTCCATTGCCAGGTCGGTCGGGCGTCCCGAGAACGAACACGTCGAGTATGCCCAGCAACTGCGAGAGTCGATTCCCGAATCGCTCTATGACGCGGCGCACTCACCGGAACTCTCCTACCTCCTGACTGTCGCGTTGGTCCTCGATCGTTCAGGCAAGGTTGTCGACCGGCAATTTGCCCTGGTTCGTGAACAACTGGGCGCCGAGAGGGCCGCGCTCGTGCGACGCTTCTACGACGAACTCGCCGGTACCGGCGCCGAGTATCGTCTGCCATTGATGGAAATTGCCTTTCCCGCACTGAAACAACGGCCGATCCAGGAACTTAGTTACCTCGTGTCACTGGCGACGCGCATTATCGAAGTCGACGGTCACATCGACCTGTATGAGTATTGTTTTTATCGCATCCTCGCGAGCAATCTCGGACAGGCGGTTGCCCCGTCCCGGCGCCAACGCGGCAAGCATACGAGGCGTGCCGAACTGCGTTCGGCCGTCATCGGCCTGTTGCGAGTGCTGGCCGACTATGGCCATGACGACGAGGCGAAGCAGCGTGCCGCGTTCAAGGCCGGAGTCGGTTCGCTCGGCGACTGGGCAAAGGAGTTTGAATTTGCGTCCGACCGCATGCGCACGGTGCCGGTGCTCGACCGTGGCCTCGACGTGTTGCTTGGGTTGAACAGCAAGGGCAAGGAATCACTGCTCCGGGCAATCAGCGCGACAGCCAGCCACGATGGGAAACTGACGATCGCCGAGGCCGAGTTGATTCGCGCCGTCTGCGCAACGCTGGACTGTCCGCTGCCGCCGATTCTTGTTCACAAATAATTCAGCGATTTGGCGTATCATCGTGCCTGACATCGAACCCCAGAGCGATATACCTGTCGAACACAACATGAAAAACACCTGCACCCTCGTCATCATCATCATGATGACCCTCGTATTTACACCTGTCACCCAGGCCGCCACTCGCGAAGAAAAACGCGTTTCTGACGCGGCAGACGTGCTGGATCAGTTGACGCGCATCCCCGAAAAGGCGATACCACCGAATCTGTTGTCGCGTGCGTACGGCGTGGCAGTAATCCCCGGTGTGGTGAGGGCCGCTTTCGGGATAGGGGCCAGTCGCGGCAAGGGCGTCCTCGTCGTTCGCCAGGATGACGACTCCTGGAGTAATCCGGCCTTCATTACGATCACGTCCGGTAGCATCGGATGGCAAGTTGGTGCTGATTCGACCGATATCATCCTCGTATTCAAGACGCGCAAGGGCGTCGACGGCATCGCAAACGGCAAGCTGACACTTGGCGCAAACGCTTCGGTGGCAGCTGGCCCGGTTGGGAGAAACACGAGCGCTGCAACGGACATCCAGTTCCAGGCCGAAGTTTATTCGTACTCGCGTAGCCGAGGCTTGTTCGCGGGTGTCTCGCTCGAGGGCGCCGGCGTAACGATGGACCGCAAGGCCAATGCCGCTTACTACGGATCGACCAGCATGACCCCGGAAGCGATTTTTGCGAGCTCGCCGAGCATCGCACCTGACAGTGCCAACACGTTTGTACAGGTCCTGACCGCGCAGACGGCACGATTGCCAACCACACCGGGTATGCAGACAGGTGCTACACAGGCCCAGGACACGGCGGAAGAACAGAGCGAGGTTCGGACGTTCGGCATGCCCGACCCGGGCGAGTCCGAAGACCCGGAAACAGAGTAAGCCGCCCTGTAACCAGGACTAGTTGTTGTCTTCCTCGCTGCGGCGACGCAGTTCGTCGCGTACGTCGTTGAGATCGGTGGCCGACTCATCGTCGGGCACAGGCACGGCGCCCGGCGCGTTGCCTCCATCGACGGCGGGCAAGGCATCGCCGTAGGTTTGACTCGGCTTGTCGGTTGCTTCGGTCTTCGGGACGACAGCAATCGGCAGGTTGCCTTCCGGCAGCGCATCCTCATCGTCATTTTCAACAGGTGGCAACACGCCAAACTGTGCCACGTATTCCGCTTCCTTGCGCAGCCGTTCTGCTTCGGCGGCTCGCCGGCGCGCCTCTGCAGCGGCCTGCTGGGTGCGGCGCAGCGCCTCGCGCTTTCTCTCGGAACGAGCCTCGAGCTCAACACGGCGATTTTCTTCTTCCTTCGCCTGAATTCGCTTCACAGCTTCGCGCGCGTTGATACATTCCTGCTCGTACTTCGTCGTCGAGCGGTTTTTCGCACAGCGAATAACGGCCGCTTCCAGCAACATCGGGTTTTCAACAAACTCCGTCACGGTCCGGGCCGGCGGTGCATCGGGTGCACAACCGGCCAGTATTCCGATTCCTGCGATAAGCGTTGTCAGATGCCTCGACATTATTCCATTGACGTCCGAAAATTGATTAATTGGTAGAAAATTCAGCCTGCTGTGCCACCGATCATAGCAAAATTGTCAAATCGCCTAGGCGGGCAGAGTTCGCAGTTTTGAACGAAATAATGGGTCTTTCGCGCTATAGTGCGAGCTGTTTTCCCAACGGACGCTGACTGTTGTCTGGATCAAGCCAGTTTTCCCTGCTACGGCAGCGGCGCTTCGCGCCATTCTTCGCGACCCAGTTCCTCGGCGCCCTCAACGACAATATCTTCCGCAATGGCCTCGTGATCCTGATCACCTTCCAGGGCGTTCTGGTCGCGGGGATGGACCACACGCAACTCGCGAACGTCGCCGCTGGCCTGTTCATTCTCCCCTTCTTCCTGTTCTCGGCGACCGCCGGCCAGCTGGCGGACAAGTACGAAAAATCGATGCTTATCCGGCGCGTCAAGACGCTGGAAATCGTGCTGATGATACTGGCGGCAACCGCCCTTGTTTCCGAGAGCTATTCCCTGTTGCTGGTCGTCCTGTTTCTTATGGGCTGTCAATCAACCATGTTCGGCCCGGTCAAGTACGCCTACCTGCCACAGAAATTGTCAGATGACGAACTCATCGGTGGTAATGCACTGGTCGAATCCGGAACCTACGTTGCGATTATTCTTGGCCTGATCGTCGGTGGTATTGCCGTCACCGATAGCCTGTCCAATGGCCTCGAACTGGATAAACAGACCATTCTCGGCACGTGCCTCGTCGGTGTCGCGATTGTCGGCTACCTGACCAGCCGCCAGGTGCCGTTGACGAAGGCCGTGGACCCCGACCTCAAGATCAACTGGAATGCCTGGAAAGAGACCTGGCATATCGTGCAGTTCGCGCGCGAGGAGCGCAGCGTATTCCTCTCCATCCTCGGTATCTCGTGGTTCTGGTTTTTTGGCTCGGCGATGACGATCCAGATCCCTGCGTACACACTCGACGTTCTGAACGGTAACGAAACGATCACGACCCTGCTGCTCGCTGCGTTTGCGGTCGGCGTCGGCATCGGCTCGCTGTTCTGCGAACGCATGTCGGGACATCGTATCGAGCTTGGGCTCGTGCCTTTCGGGTCCATCGGGCTGAGCCTGTTCTCGATCGACTTGTATATGGCGCAACCCGAATCCTACGGTGCACACGCCAGTTCGATCGGTGAATTCCTGATGCGCCCCGGGAGCCTTAGAATACTCGCTGATCTTGCGCTGATTGGCGCATTCGGCGGTTTCTACAGCGTGCCGCTATACGCACTTATCCAGAAACGTTCAAAGCGGCAACACCTGTCACGCATTATTGCGGCGAACAACATTATCAACTCACTGCTGATGGTCGGCGCTGCAATCCTCTCGATGGTCCTGCTCCAGTCCGGTTTCTCGATTCCGGAGCTGTTCCTGATCATCGCAGTGCTTAATGCACTGGTCGCAACCTACATTTACACCCTGTTACCTGAATTCCTGATGCGCTTTTTGGCATGGATGGCCATGAGCTTCGTCTACCGAATTCGACCGACGGGGCTGGAGAATATCCCTCGAAGCGGACCGGCCGTCGTCGTTTGCAATCACGTCAGCTACATGGACCCGATCATCCTCTCGGGATGCATCCGCCGGCCGATGCGCTTTGTCATGTGGTACAAGATCTTCCAGATGCCCCTGCTCAATTTCATCTTCAAGACGATGAAAGCGATCCCGATAGCGGGAGCGCGTGAGGACAAGCAAATCATGGATGACGCGTTTGAACTGGTTGATGCCGAACTCGCGGCCGGCAACATCGTGTGCATTTTTCCAGAAGGCGGAATCACCTGCGACGGCGAGATCGCCCGTTTTCGGCCAGGCATCGAGAAGATCATCGCGCGTCGTCCTGTACCGGTCGTCCCGGTGTCGCTTGGCCGTCTCTGGGGCAGTTGGTTCAGCCGTAGCCGCGGCGGTGCTATCAGGAAGATGCCAGGACGCCTGTTCGCAAAAGTCCCGGTTACGGTCGGCCCGCCAGTTCCGCCAGGCGAGGTTACCGCGGCGAAACTCGAGCTGCTCGTTCGGACCTTGCGAGGTGAGCGTCGCTAGTTGGCAGGTTCCATCGCGGCGCTCGCGCCCAGCCTCAACCGCCACTCCGCCAGCAAGTCCTTTCGATTCCCGAATAAACCCGGCTTTGCGGATCCCGGGAATGGCAATTCGACCAGTTCTACAAACCCGTTGCGCGCAGCAGGAAAATAGGCCCGGTTTGCAGTGTCTGTCCCCGTCGGACCGAAGACGATCCGCGCACCGTTCAGGGGCTTCGGCGAGATCACGCTATCGACCCAGAGTAGCCCGTTGATGGATGCCGTCGCACGATGCGTCCAGCGCGACGTGCGAAAGAACACCCGGGAACCGCTGCTGCTGAATGAAACCTCTTCGACAGGACCTGGAAACGCGAGTGACTGCTCGCCTATGCGGCCATCTGCGAGCATGAGCTGACTCGCCAGCCCCGCGTCATCAACGATGACCAGGTACTTGCCATGTGGCGAGGCCTGAAGCAATTGAATCGGCCTGGAACCCTGCCACAACTGCTGCATCGACCACGCTCCTTCGGTATCGCGAACGATCAATCGCAAAGCGCCACTTGCCCCGCCCACATAGACCTGTTGGTTATCCGCAAAAGCGAGACCCAGATGCGCCTCCCCAAGCTCCAAATCGGCGACGACCGATCCGTCCGTCACGTCGAGCAGAATCAGACTCGCGCTTTGCATGACAGCCAGCAAGCTGCCATCGGGCGAGAACGACAGGCCCGTGATTGCGTCACCGGCCATATCCGGCATGAAGGGCAGCGGCTGACCGGTAGCGGCGTCCCAGATGCGAATGGAGTTGTCCCTGGCAGCGCTGGCAAGGAGTTTGCCACTTCGATCAACGCACATTCGGAGTATCTCTGCGTTGTGCCCGATAAAGCTGACCTCATCGCGCAGCGCTTCGACATCGGCGAGACCGGCACCGACGGGAAGAACGTGTACATGGCCAGCAGCATCACCGACGGCGACGCCCTGCGCGCCGGGCAGAGCCAGCATTACCTGGTCGGCCGACGGCCGCCACACCGCGTGATCGCTCGGCGCAATGCTGTCCTGCACATCGGAGGAAATGTCGGTCGCGCGCCAAAAACGTGTCACGCCCGACGGACTGCCGGTGAAAAGGACCTGCTCATCCTGGCTATAGGCCAGCAGAAATGCTTGCGCCGCGTCGCTGCGCACACCGATAGCGGGTCCCACAAGTTTTCCGTCGCGGCTACGGTAGGTCTGATAACCGGCCGCAGGCCGTCCGGCAAGCACACTCGTGCCCGACGGTGCGAATACCAGCTGCCAGTTGCCGTCTCCGAACTCCTGCAGCAAGGGTCGCTGCGGCTGCGCTACGCTCCACAGGGATACACCCGACCGGCCATGGACCACACCGAGAACATCACCGGCCGCGGCGAGACTGATCTGGCTCGCTTGTGTCTTCAGGTCGATCTGGGCCAGGAGTTCACCGCTCGCGAAGTCCCACACGCGCACGGCATGATCGTAATCCGCCACCGCCAAACGCGCCCCGGTTGGATCAATGGCCACCAGCGACGGCGAGCCCGCCACCACCAGTTCTGCTGTTACAACGCCCTCGTCCAGCGACCAGAGTTCGAGCCGTGTTTCACTGTCGCCGCGATGCTCCACAAACAGGTGCGTTCCGCTTTCGGTCAGCCGCGCACCGCTGCTTGTGGCGCCGATGCCAAGAGAGAGCACGCGGTCACCGGATGTCGTGTCCCATAGATTCACGCCGCCCTGGGTCGCCGTCACAAGATGGCGCGCGCCAGCATTGAGACCGATGAGCGTTTCATTCTCGCTGACGGCGATGGCACGCACCGGCTCCGCAAATGCCAGGTCCCAGATCCGTGCGCTGTCGCTTTGCATGGCGCGGGCAACGGCGTAACGGCCGCTATTATCGAACCAGACATCGTCTGTCTCCCGCTCGACAGGATCCGGAATGTTCAGGCCGCGTTGAAATTCCTCGACAGCACCCTGGGAGTTCAACTTGAGATTCCAGCCGACCAGCTGGCCGGCGATGCCGAGACCCTCGTCACGCAAACTGATCGACCACGTCCCCGCCATCGACTCCCCGAGAAGCTCACGCAGCTGCGCCGCAGGAATTCGAATGTCGTCATTGCTCGATGAACGCTCCAGTCCTGTCTCGATTTCGGCGATACGACCTGATGGCGCGATGATTTTTATCCGCAGGTCTGACAGGCGCGCATGGCTGATATTCAAGGTCAGGCCAATCCGATTGACCGCACCTTCACGATCGACAATGACGCGTCGCACCAACGGCACAACTTCAAGCGCAGTGATCGTCCAGCTGTCGCGCGTCTGCAATTCCTGGGTTGCGAACGACCATTGCGATATCTGAGCCCCGTCGGCCGACGTCAGCAACATGTTCGCAGGATCGAACACCGTGGTGTTCCCCTGTTGGCCCGGAACACTGGCCAGCAGCAGAGGATAGTCGTCCGCCACCAGGCCGGCTGCTCGCTGCCGGCGCCGCGAGGTAGGCACGACAAGCGCTTCCAGTGTCGCCAGCAACGCATCGTCCCGGCGCTCTTCGCGCAATGCCGATAGCGATTGCCTGTCCCAATACGAGGCCCGAATAGCGTTCGGTAACCCCTCGTGCCCGGGCAACTCCATTGCCAGCCTGGCAATCGCGTCGGCGTCTTCAGTCGTCACGGCAACAAGAGCGCGTTGCTCAACAAACGCACGAAAGAGGTTGTTCGCCGTATCCGCATGCCCTGGGAAAGACCGCAGATTTTCGTACGCCGATAACGCCGTTTCGAGCTCTACGGAAGGTGATGTCAGCACGCTCATGTACGGTCGCGGCAACCATTGCGTGTACCAGAACGGTACTAATACAAGCAGTAGCAGGAGGCCCGCGGCCATCGCTGGAACGCGCAGGCGGATCGGCAGGTTCTCGTTCGCCCAGCGAGCCGTGAAGACAGCCCCGTAAAGCCGATTGCGAACACGCAAACGGCCGTCGTGGTCGATCTCAACGAGACCAACCGCCATCAACCTGCGTTGCAGCGCAGAGCCGAGATCCGCGGGCACCTCTATGCCCTTGCGAATGCGACCGTATAGCGTGAGCAGTGCCTCCTTCTGCTTGCTATCACCAGCGATCACACGATGGATATGACTCATCTGCGGTTCGCTGTGCAACGCAGCGCGACCTGCCAGTTGCGTCAATGCAATGTGGTCGACCTGTTCCGCGACGTCTCCCTGGATACCCTCGCGCGCAACCTGCCGCGCCAGTTTCTGGCTCAGGTAGGGCTGTCCCCGAGTCCAGTAGTAAATGCGATCCAGCGCCTCTTCCGCGTCGTCTTGGTCGAGATTCAATTCTGTTGCGAATATCTCGAGATCG
Source organism: uncultured Gammaproteobacteria bacterium (assembly GCA_963698415.1). GTDB lineage: Bacteria > Pseudomonadota > Gammaproteobacteria > Steroidobacterales > Woeseiaceae > UBA1847. The sequence goes on from CAVOQS010000001.1 coordinate 330,507, forward strand.
TCGCGCGTGAAATCATCCAGCACGATTTGTTGTGTCACGTTGAATGGCGAGAGCTCGGGCTCCGACAACAGGCTGACCGGATCACACTCGCCGAGCAGGACGAAAGTAAGACGCGAAAAATCAGGATCGGTCGTACGCGCATTGTGTGCCGCACGAATGCTGGCCAGCAACTGGTCGGCAAACGACAGGTTTTCTATGCACTGGATCTCATCGACAAAAACGACGATACGTTCCGGGACATGGTGCAGGACGATTTCGGAATAGAATTCGACCAGGCGCTGGCGGTTGCTCAGAATCGACTTGTCGTGCCACCAGGTCTGCAGGTCGTAGCGAATACGTAACTGGCGCAGGATTCGGTACGCGACGTTGTAATACCAACGACCGGGATCACCGCCGCCATCCCGTTCGCCAATCTGCGCGAGATCCAGGATCGCTACCTTGAAGTCATTAGCCTCGAGGCGCGCCGCGATCGCCGCAACCAGGCTGGACTTGCCACTTCGATCGGGCGCAAGGACATGGGCGTAACGGCCGCTCACCACGGTGTCGTGGAGCAGATCGTCTGCCTTGCGTCGCACGTAACCCGCCCGTACCGCGTGCAGCGGCGCGCCGACGCTGAAAAACTCGCCGGTGTTGTCCGTCTCGCGGCGTTCGCCAGACGGGTGCTGTTCGGTGGATTCGTCGTTCATGCTTCGCAAATGTCGCCTGGGCTGCCCATTTTGGCATTATTCTTGGTGACTATGCAGAACGAACGGCGCTTGAAGAAGGACCTGTTTGGCGAAGTCCTGTTTCGCCCGGGTGCGGGCCTGCCCGTTATCGTTCGGGATGCGGGCAAGGCTCGCTGGTGGATACGCCCGCTTGCGCGCTACCTGTTGCGACGTGAAGCCACCGCGCTCGCGGCCCTCGATGGAGTCGATGGCGTCCCTCAACTCATTGAAATAAAAAGCGATATTCTTATTCGCAGCTATCTCGGGGGAGCCCCCATGCAGGAGGCCCGGCCGCGCGACCGGGCCTGGTTCAACTCAGCAGCCGGTCTGTTGCGCCGCTTGCACTCGGCCGGAGTCGTGCATAACGATCTCGCCAAGGAACCTAATCTGCTGGTGCTGGATAACGGGCGTCCGGGGGTGATCGATTTCCAGCTTGCGGCACACAGTTCCAGGCGGGGACGCCTGTTTCGTATTGCGGCCTACGAAGATATCCGGCATTTGCTGAAGCACAAGCGCACCTATTGCGCGGACTCCCTGACGCAGCGAGAAAAGAGCATCCTTGCCAATCCGTCGCCGGTTTCCCGCGCCTGGATGGCAACCGTCAAACCGGTCTACCTGTTCGTGACCCGCCGCCTGCTTGGCTGGGCTGATCGGGAAGGTGCAGGTGATCGCGGCGCCCAGCAGTGATGTCAACGGTGGCACTGCGGTATACTCGCGCCGCCCGAGTCAACAACACCTCAATTCAGGAACCACCCGTGGACTACTGCCACCCGCACAATCTTGTCGAACCCGAACTGGCTGGCCGCGAGCGCAACTTCGGTATTCGCGTGACACTTCCGAAGCAGGACACGTTGCGCAAGATCCTCGGCGACGACTGGGAGCGCCTTCACTGGTACCCGAGTGAGTCTGAGCGTGATGCCGCTTTCGAGCAGATGGCTGTTCGCCACGGCTACTACCGCAAGACAGACAATCCGACACAGGTCCTCGAAAAAATCACGCGCTGATCAGTGCGGCAGCGCACCCACATATAAATAGACGTTGGACTCGCCCTGTTCGCCAAAACCGGCCGCGAGGTAGATCGGCCCGATGAATGTGTCAAAGCCGGCAAAGACGCTGCCGTTCAGAAGCATCGTGTCAAAGCTCATATCGGAGCGCTGCTGCCACACGTTGCCAGCTTCTGCCGAGATACCGAGATAGATCGGCGTATCGAGAATTCCGGTCGTATCACCCACGCGGCGGTAATAGACAAGTTTTGCGAGCGCTGCATGCGGTCCACGAATCTCGTCGCGCTGGAGTCCTGACAGGCGCAGGAAGCCGCCGAGCGGAAAGTAGTCCTGAATGGCGCTATCCGATTCGAGTGTTGTCGCATAACTTAGCCCGAGCTGCAGACTGTTCTTGCCGCGGCTCCAGGTCTGAGCGAATTCCCCCTCGAAAGTATCAAACCTCGAATCCGCGCCGAAACCCGGACGCGATAATGTCCAGACAAGATCGCTGCGCAAGCCGTGTCGGGGAAATCGAGCCTGATCGAGCGTATCGAAGCGCAAGCTTGCGAACGCGCCGCCCGTATCGAAATCAACACTGGGTAGCGACGGTTCACCAACGGTCACGCGCGCCTCGCCAACGCCGCGAAATGCCCCAACCCGGATTTCGCCGATGCGACCGAGCTCGCGTCCCACAGCCAGGCCGGCCTCGGCTTCGGACAATCGAAGCCGTGCCACCGTGTCATCCATGGAGAACACGTTGATGTTCGACTGTCCAAGTTCGACATGCGGCACTACGAACAGGCGCGAGTCGAAACTGAGGGGTTGGTAGAACTCCGAGTACAAGCGTGGCTCCGTCCCCAGGTTCAGATCGCTGCGCCACTCCGCACCCAGGCGGTTGATTCCCACGCGTGTAACCCGCGCAGAGAGATTGAATCCTGTTGAACCCGCGAAGTCGTCTTCGAGTGTGAGGCCGAACTGCAGAAAGTTCGGTCCCCAGCTCTTCGCGCGCGCCTGGTATTCCACACCGGTGCCGCCGGCCTCTTCTACCAGTCGATAAGTGACCCGCTCGTAATACTGGAGTCCATACAATAGATCTGCATTTTGCGCGAGGAGCTCGTGATCGATCGGGTCACCTGCTTTGACGCTTAATTTCGACTCAAGTACCTCGGGCGCGAGGACTCCGTCATGTACGACGCGGACGAACGCGAGGTTGGAATAAGGGAGCACTGGCTGCACCTTGCTCGCCAGGTACTCGTCCCACGCCTCTTCAGTCAGTGTAATTGCCTGCAGGCGATCCGCATGCTCGCGCACGGCTGCAGCACCGGGTTCGATCGTATCGAGAATTCCTCCGAAATCGGTCGACGCAAACATGCCGAGTTCCGGTCGGATAAGTATGTCGCTACCCCCAAGCCGATCGATCTGTCGCAACGTCTCCTTGCGAATGAGGATCGTCAACATCTGTTCCGAAATTGTAACCGCCGAGCCCAGCTCCTCCGGCGCATACAGTGGGAACTCAACGTCGACAGCAATAATGATATCGACGCCCATTTCCTCCATCACATCGACCGCCAGGTTGCCGACGAGCCCGCCATCGACAAGCAGGCGATCGCCGATCCTCACCGGCGCGAAGACGGCCGGGACCGACATACTTGCGCGAATCGACAGCGCGAGGTCGCCCTTGTCCATCACCCAGATTTCGCCACGCTCGATATCCGTGGCGACCGCGCGGAACGGGATCGCCAGGCGGTCAAAGTCGTCGATATTCGAGACAGGCATCGTGAGCTCGCGCAACAGCAAGTTCAGCTTCTGGCCCTGGATCACACCTTTCGGCAAGACGACGTCGGTTCCGCGAAGACCGAGTTCCAGATCGATCGGAACCTGCGCGTCGTCCTGTTTGCGGCGAAAACTCAGGTCTTTCCTGTCCGCCTCGTCAGACAGTGCATCGGCCCAGTCGACCGAGCCAACGAGTTGCTCCAGTTCCGTGGCGCTCATACCGGTAGCGTAAAGGCCGCCGACGATCGCGCCCATGCTGGTGCCTACGATGGCATCAACCGGAATACGCAGACGCTCAAGCTCTTTCAGGACGCCGATATGCGCCGCACCGCGTGCGCCGCCGCCGCCCAGGACCAGGCCCACCGTTGGCCGCGGGTCTTTCTGATCAGTATCGACATCTGCTTCTTCGGCAACGCAGGTGTGCGCTACAAGTAGCAACAGGATCGCGCCCACTGGCGACCACCGCCGCCAGCGCTTGGTGTTAAGCATTGCTCTACCTCACTCGCAGTGATTCGGCATACTCGATCAGTTTATCGAGTTGTTGCGCCTGTTGCTCCCGACTCCAGCTGGCTTCCGCCGCAGCAATGGCCGCGATTGCATCGTACTGGGACCGTCCCTGGTCGGGGTCGAAGCCAATCATCGTGCGCCTGAACACAATATCTTCAAGCGTCAGCGCAAACTCTTCGCGCATGGCAAATACCACCTCGGCAGCCAGCACGCGACCATCATCGCCCAGCGTGTTTGCCAGCTCGCCGCGGCACAGGTCGGCGACAGCTGCGGCGCGCCCACCGTAGATGCCAAGCAGGCGTTCGACTCCCGCCTCACTCAGCGAGTCAAGTGCCTGTAGTGCTTTACGTGCGCGGTCGATTCCAAAGGCGCCGGGGAGATCCGTGTCGCGCGTCCGGCAAGCGGGCAGTTTCCAATGCTGCAGCTTCGCCAGTTTATCAACAGCCTGTTCCGCGAGATTGCGATAGGTTGTGAGCTTGCCACCGATGATCGAAAACAGACCGCGTGCAACATCTTCGTTGCTCTTGATAATGTGCCGGCGCGTAATCGCTGATTCAGGCCCCTCTTCCTTGTACGGCAACGGCCGCACTCCTGCATAGGCATAGTGAATATCCGCGCGGGTCAGTTCTGCACGGGGAAACACACGGTTGGTCTCGGTGAGCAGGTAGTCCACCTCGGCACCACTGGCGCGAATGAAATCGAGGTCCTCGTCATAGCGGATGTCGGTCGTGCCAATCAGATACTGGTCATTCCACGGGATGATGAAGAACGGTCGACCATCGGCCGCAGCCTCGACGTAAAACGCGTCATGGGGTGCGCCGGCGAACTTGCCAACGATAATGTGACTGCCTTTCGTACCACCGATCAGGCGTTGCGAAGGTGAAGGGGCAACGTCGAGCACGCGGTCTACCCAGGGGCCTGCCGCATTAACGATTGCTTTGACCTGCATCGTACTGGAATCGCCAAGATGGTCGACAGAGGTGATGGACTCAACAGCGCCGTCATTCACCTGGATGCCCGTGACCTCACAATGCGTCCTGATCTCGGCACCGGCGGACCGGGCGGCCAGCAGGTTCTCGAGCACCAGCCGCTCGGCAAATGCAACCTGTGCGTCATAGTAGCGCGCGCCAGCTCGCAAGCCATCTGCCAGAAGTCCCGGCTCTTCTTCCAGGAGTTCGACACGGCTGAGCATTTCGTGATTCGGGACAGTCTTGCGAAACGAGAGCGCGTCATAAGCCAGCATGCCGAGGCGAATGAGCAACGGTCCGCGGCGTGCCCCTGCGTAAACAGGAATGCAGATGCGCAACGGTTCAACGAGATGTGGCGCCGTCAGACGCAGGTAGCGGCGTTCATGCAGGGATTCGTAGACCAACGGTATCTCGCCGTACTCGAGATAGCGCAGGCCACCGTGCACGAGGCGGCTCGAGATGGCCGAGCAGCCGCTGCACATGTCGTTCTTGTCGAACACGATGACCTTGAGTCCCCGCAATGCGGCGTCGCGGGCAATTCCGGCCCCGTTTATCCCGGCACCGATGACCGCAAGGTCAAACCGTCCGCGGTCGTCGTTCACAACGGCCGCACCTGGCCGTCACCGCGCACGACATATTTGTAACTCGTCAACTGATCCGCACCGACCGGCCCGCGCGCGTGAATGCGTCCCGTCGCGATGCCGATCTCGGCGCCCATGCCGAACTCGCCGCCATCGGCGAATTGTGTCGAGGCGTTGTGCAGGACGATTGCGCTATCCACTGCGCGAAAGAACGCCTCGGCCGCGGACTTGTCGCCGGTAACGATACTCTCGGTATGCCCGGATCCGTAGCGACGAATATGCTCGACCGCCTCGTCGATATCGTCAACGACGCGTATGGAAATGACGGCATCGAGGTACTCGGTTGACCAGTCGTCCTCGGTCGCCTCCCTGGCTTGCGGAAAAACCGCTCGGACTTGCTGGTCCCCACGAATCTCGCAGCCCGCCTCATGCAACGCAGCACAAACAGCAGGCAACAACGTGCCTCGCAACTTCCTTGTCGACAAGTACCGTTTCCGCGGCGCCGCAAATTCCCGTCCGCCGCATCTTCGCGTTCAGGACCACATCCCGCGCCATGTCCTTGTCCGCCCCGGCGTGAAGGTAGACGTGACAGATGCCCTCCAGGTGCCCGATCACTGGCACGCGAGCTTCGTCCTGCACCCGCTTGATCAGGTTCTTGCCACCTCGCGGCACAACTACATCCACCCACTCGGCCATCGACGACAACAGGAAGCCAACGGCAGCCCGGTCCGTCGTTGGCACCATCTGCACGGCTTCGCCGGCCAGGCCCGCCGACTCAAGGCCGATGCGCAGGCAGTCATAGATTGCATGGCTGGAATGAAAACTCTCCGAACCGCCGCGCAGAATTACGGCATTGCCGGACTTGATACACAGCGCGGCCGCATCCGCGGTTACGTTGGGCCGGCTTTCATAGATGATGCCAATCACGCCCAACGGTACGGCGACGCGCTGAATCCGCAGGCCGTTCGGACGTTCCCATTCTTCGAGAATACGGCCGACCGGGTCGTGCAGGCCGATGATCGTTTCGAGGCCGACAGCCATGGCTTCAACCCGATCGGCATCGAGCATCAGGCGATCGAGCAATGCAGCGCTCAGCTTTTTCTCCCGAGCCGCACCCAGGTCGAGTGCGTTGGCTTCGACAATCGACGCTGCACGCTCCCGCAGCGCGGTCGCCGCAGCGCTTAGCGCAGCGTTTCGCTGCGCTCCCGACGTCGTAGCAAGTTCGGTCGCCGCCTGTTTTGCCGCCTTGCCCAGCGACGTCATCGTCGCCGCAATTGACGCAGTGGGATCCTTAGCCGTCATTTTCGAATAACACCAGCTCGTCACGGTGAACCATGACCGATCGACCACGGTACCCGAGTTTGTCCTCTATTTGTTCCGACTGGCAACCAACGATCTGGTTCGCCTCTTCGTTGGAATACTCCGCGAGCCCGCGACCGAGCTCGGCGCCGCCGGGTCCGGTGATGCTGACCACGTCACCGCGTCGAAAATTGCCGGTCACGACGGTCACCCCGACCGGCAACAGGCTCTTGCCATTGCGCAGGGCAGCCACCGCGCCTTCATCGACTCGAATCGAGCCCTGTACTTCGAGCAGCCCGGCGAGCCATTGCTTGCGGGCGGCCGCCGGCGTTCCTTCCGCTTTGAACACGGTGCAGCGCGCGCCGGCCGAAAGCGCAGCGAGCGGATGCTCGATCTTGCCGCTCGCGATGATCGTCGAGCATCCGGCATGCGTGGCAATACCGGCCGCCAGTACCTTGGTCGCCATGCCGCCGCTCCCTACATCAGAGCGGGTCTCACCCGCCATTGATTGCAGCTCATCTGTGACCCGGCTGACCACCGCAATATGTTGCGCACCCGGATCCTTCCCCGGGTCCGCCGTATAAAGGCCATCGACATCCGACAGGAGCACCAGCGCATCAGCCATCACGAGCTGCGCAACCCTGGCCGCGAGGCGATCATTGTCGCCGTAGCGAATTTCTTCGGTCGCCACCGTGTCGTTCTCGTTGATAATCGGAATCACATTGCGATCGAGCAAGCGTCCGAGCGTGCCACGTGCATTCAGGAACCGGCGCCGGTTCTCGGTGTCTTCCGGCGTCAACAGGATTTGCGCCGCAGGAATGCCGTATTGCCCCAGTACTTCCTGGTAGGCATGCACGAGTTGCACCTGGCCTGCCGCGGCAGCGGCCTGCAAGTCTTCCAGTCGAGCGCGGCGCTTGTTGATGCCCAGCAAGGAGCTGCCGATAGCGATCGCACCGGACGATACGACCAGGATCTCATGCCCCTGCTGCAGCAAGGCGTCGATGTCATGCGCAAGGGTCTCGAGCCAGGACCGATTCAACTGACCGTCCGCTCGCACCAGCAACGATGAGCCAACCTTGACGACCAGTCGCCGGAAGTTCGCTAGCCCCGGGTTGGCCACGATCAGCCTACAAGCAGGTGCTGCCGATCGAACGACGTCAACGTGACTTCACCTTTCGATACAGCAACCGTGCCGCTGCGTGCCACCGCTGAGATCTCGCCGAACGTTGCAGCTTCGTTAACGAACTCGTCAACCTTGGCCACCGGGCCGGTCAGCTGCAGCGTGCAGCTGTTGGCGTCCTCATCCAGCATCTCGGCATCAAAACGCTTGGCGAGTGCCATCGCCTTGGCCAGGCCACCCGGTCCCAGCTTGATCTTGATGATTGCGAGCTCCCGTTCGAAATGTTCCCCGAGCGTCATGTCATGGATGTTAACGACGTCAACGAGTTTGGCGAGCTGGGCATTGAGCTGCGCTATCGCCGCATCCGAGCCCGTGACCACCAACGTGACACGAGACACTCGCGGATCGTAGGTGGGAGCCACATTGAGCGACTCGATGTTGTACCCTCGGGAGGAGAACATCCCGGTCAGGCGTGTCAGGGCGCCGACCTCGTTCTGGAGGAGGACTGAGATTGCGTGTCGCATGATGAATTACAAATGAAACCGATTGCAGAATTACAGGACCGATGGTGGCGCAGATTTTCCAGTATTGCAATGCACTGTAAATTGGTAAACACTCGCGAAAAATCCGTAACTTATCGTTGATCCCCATTCCGATGAATGAGCGCGCCAATACAGTAGCCGCATCCCCCCATTCCCTCACAGGACAGTCAATGTCAGGCGCCGACACGGTCGTGCAGATCCTGGCTGACGAGGGCGTCGAGACCATCTTCGGTTATTCGGGTGGCGCAATCCTGCCAATCTTCGATGCCGTGTTTCGCTACAACGACAAACACCCGGCACCGGGCGGTGAGTCCAGCATGCAGTTGGTCGTCCCGGCCAACGAACAGGGCGCCGGCTTTATGGCGGCTGGCTATGCCAGGGCAAGCGGTGACGTCGGTGTCGTCATGGTGACCTCCGGCCCCGGTGCAACCAACACGGTTACGCCGGTGCGCGACAGCATGGCGGACTCGATTCCGTTGGTTGTGATCTGTGGCCAGGTTCCGACAGCTGCGATAGGCACGGATGCCTTCCAGGAAGCGCCCGTCGCCGCCATTATGGGCGCTATTGCCAAGCACGTATTTCTCGTCACCGATGCCGAGGTACTCGAGGATACCGTGCGCAGCGCGTTTGAACTGGCCCGCACCGGCCGCCCGGGGCCCGTTGTGATCGATATTCCCAAGGATATCCAAAACGCGGAAATCGAGTTCAAGGGGACTGGCAGCTTGCCACTGCACGGCTACCGCAGGCGACTGGCCAAGGTTGAAGAGAACTTGCTGAGCGATAACGCGTGCGAGCGTTTCTTTACGATGCTCGCCGAGTCGGACCGGCCCCTGATATACGCAGGTGGCGGCGTTATCAGTGCCAATGCCACCAAGGCAATGCGGCGCCTCGCCAACGAATACGGCATTCCGGTCACAACGACGCTCATGGCCCTGGGGGCGAGCGATACGCAACATCCACTGGCATTGCACATGCTCGGTATGCATGGCATCGCGTCTGCGAACTATGCCGTCGAAGATTGCGATTTCCTGATTGCCGTCGGCGCACGCTTCGATGACCGGGTTGCAGGCAACCCGGGGCAATTCGCGGCCCGCGCCAAGAACATCGCCCATTTCGATGTCGATTTCGCGGAGATCGGCAAGGTCAAGCGCGTTAACTGGCACCACGTCGGCATGCTGGAGCGCGATCTCACGGACATGCTTGCTTACGGGCGGCGCATTAATTTCACCAAGCCGTTCGATACCTGGCATGAGGAGATCGCGACGCTCAAACGCGAGTACGCGTTGAACTATGACCGCGACTCCGACCTTATCCAGCCCTACGCCGTGATCGAAGAGATCAATCGCCATACAAAGGGTGAGGCGATAATCTCGACAGGCGTTGGCCAACACCAGATGTGGGCGGCGCAGTACTTCGATTTTCGCGAGCCACGCCTGTGGCTGACATCGGGCAGCATGGGAACGATGGGCTTCGGTCTGCCTGCCGCGATCGGTGCGCAGTTTGCGCGGCCGGAACGGGTTGTCGTCGACATCGATGGCGATGGCAGCATCCGCATGAACATCGGCGAGCTCGAAACGGCGACAACCTACAACACACCGATCAAAGTGATCGTGCTCAATAATTTCGGCGACGGCATGGTGCGCCAGTGGCAAAAGCTGTATTTCGGCGGTCGCATGTCCGGCAGTGACAAGTCACTGCACAGCAAGGACTTCGTCAAGGCAGCCGAGGCTGATGGTTTCGAGTTCGCCAGGCGCCTCGACAACAAAGCCGACCTGCAGACTGTCATTCGCGAGTTCATGGAATTTACCGGACCCGCCTTCCTCGAGGTAATCATCGACCGCGATGCAGGCGTGTATCCGATGGTCGGCCCCGGACTGAGCTATGACAACATGATCACCGGTGAGTGGATCAAGTGTCGCGAGAAACCGGCACACGACACGCTGGACCCGAGTGAGATGTTCTAGCAGGAATTTCCAGCGCCGAAGCGACTGACAATGACCACTTTGACGGGTACCAGCACGAGGACGATCACCGGCTACGTTGTGACGTTGCTCGAGTACCCGCGTTGGCTGATCGAGCGGGAGGTCGATTTCACGGAGTGTCATCTCGCTGGTCGTTTCGATGGCGACGACGAACAGTGTCGTAACTGTCGTTTCGGCGACGCCTGTGACTGGCTGAACGCCAACCGCAGCGAGCCGACCCTCTCATCCCCCCTTCCGGACCTGTTGCAGGCACTGCAGACGTCTGTCGAGTATGTCCGGAGCGACATTCGCAATGCGCCACGACACGGCCGCGACTGCGATTGCGACACCTGCGCGTGGCTGCACGAGGCCACGAACTTTCCTGCGCACTCACCGCCACAAGACATAATGCAATCTGCCCTTTTGTGAGGGCGATCACGGCGCCGCCGGGAACCGTCGGTAAACTGGAGCGTCTGGAAATCACTTGCAAACGGGGCTTCGACATGAGCCATGCACGATTAAGCATTTTGAGCGCATCACTGTTATTTGCCGCCTGCAGCGGCGGTGGCGAAGACTTCACCGGTGCCGGCGGCCCGACAACCGAACCAACGGCCATCACGTCTGCCAACGGGGTGACGGCAACCAAGGCCGCGTGGGCGTCGGTCGTCGCGAGCGGCGACCTCAGCAATCTCGGTGGAGCCCTTCCAATCACATCAGCCCCCGGCGATGCCTCGGTCGCAACCAGTGGACAGCCAGGCAAATTCCTTCTCAGGGTGTCCAAATCGATCCCGTTTGGTCCGATTGTGCTGGAATGCCTGCAGACCGGCACCATTACGATTTCGGGTGACGCATCTGATCCGCTGGCTGTCGACGACACATTCCGGGTTGAGTCAACGATGTGCGATGACGGCTTCGGCGAAGTCGTTGACGGCATTATTGACTTCACGATTCGCGACGTCGCGGGTGATGTCTCTCGGGAGCGGCTACTTGCTCAGTATGGACGCCATCGTGACGAATCTGCAGATCGCCAATTCCACGGACACGTTCCTGAGCAATGGCGACGCGACCGTGACGCTCGACACGACCGAGTCGCCCTTCATCCGGGCAGGCTCGTCAGGTTCATCCATGACGACCGACTCCAGCGTCAGCTCGGATACGATCTCCAATTACCAGTCCAGTCAAACAGTCGACGGCAACCTGCAGACACTGCCGTACACGTTGTCTGCCTCCGGTACGCTCGATACAACGCTGCTCGACGGGACTGTCAACTACTCAACTCCACTGGAGTTCAGCGGTGAAGGCAATGCGTTTCCGTCGGAAGGCGTGTTGCTGGTCAGGGGCGCAAATTCGACGGCCCGGCTGATCGCGGTGGACAACGTCAACGTCACGATCGAGATCGACGTGAATGGCGATGGCGTCGTTGACGACACGATCAATACCACGTGGCTGGCCCTGACCGACTGATTGTTCCGGAAAATCGGTTTTAGGCTATCATCGGTTGACGACAACCGGTGAGCGAATCGATGAGCCAACTCAATCTGTCAGGCAGTTGCCTATGCGGCGGCGTAGCCTACGAAATTACTGGCGAAGCGGGCCAGTTCTGGCACTGCCACTGCCGTCGATGTCGCAAGGCGACCGGCACCGGACATGCCACCAACATCCTCCTGAAGCCCGACACGGTGACCTGGACCGCAGGCGAGAACCTGCTGCGGTCCTTCAAAGTGCCGGATGCCAGGCGCTTTGCCACGGTTTTCTGTTCGGTCTGCGGCAGCCTGATGCCCAGGATCGCGCCAGACCACAGCATTGCCGTGGTGCCGGCAGGAACGCTGGACCAGGACCCCGGGATCCGTCCACAAGGCCGGATTTTTCAGGACTCGAAAGCCGAGTGGTCCTGCGGCGATGTCGAGCTGCCGTGTTTCGACACTTACCCGGCTTAGGGGGCAACGCCTGCAATTCCGGAGTATTATGTGAACTAGCGCAACGATTTCCAGGTGGAAATCCGCGAGATTGACGCTACAAACCAGACATGTGCACACGCTATGCTGAGTACGCCGAGACGAGACAATCTGAACAAGATCGTTATCCTCAATCCCAAAGGGGGTTGCGGCAAGTCGACGCTCGCCACGAATTTGGCCGCCTGCTATGCGCAGCGCGGACCAACACCCGCCATCATGGACTACGACCCGCAGGGCTCGACCATTGGCTGGCTCGATCGCCGTCCGCGGGAGCTGCCCCCGATTCATGGCATTGCTGCTTTCAAGAAATCGATGACGGCGACACGCAGCTGGCAACTGCGGGTTCCCGACGAGTCCGTCAACCTGCTAATTGATTCCCCGGCAAGTATCAGCCATGACGACTTGCGCGAACTGACGCGCGACTCGACCAGTATTCTTGTTCCGGTCCTGCCATCGTCGATGGACATTCACGCGGCATCACGTTGTATTGCCGACCTCCTGTTGGTAGCCAAGGTTGATCGGCGTGATCGCAAACTCGCAGTCGTTGCCAACCGGACACGCAAGAACACCAAGAGCTTCGGCAAGCTGATGCGCTTCCTGGATTCCCTCGGTATTCCAATCATTGCGGTCCTGCGTGACAGCCAGAATTTCGTGCATGCGGCCGAACAGGGGCTTGGAATCTGCGATATGCAGCCGTCGCGCGTCAAACAGGATGCCGAGCAGATTGCGAATATCGTGGAATGGCTGGACGCCTGGCCGGAGCGACGACGCAGCTCCAACGCCATCACGGGAACAGACCGGAAACCTGCCGCGCGGCAGCCGATTCTACGACGCGCGCAATTCAGTTCAGCCTGATCCTTCGCGCTGGATCTCGGCGAACAGGTCCACGTCTACGTTGCCACCACTAAGAACCACCGCCGTCGTCTTGCCGGCCGTATCGATTTTGCCAGCAAGAACAGCCGCCAGCGCAACTGCGCCGCCAGGTTCAACGACCAGTTTCAGGTGCCGGAACGCAAAGCGCATGGCGGCTCGCACCTCCGCATCGCTGACTGTCAGCCCGTCACCGAGCAATACCTGGTTGATTGCAAAGGTCAGTTTGCCGGGCGTGTGCGCCTGCAATGCATCGCAGATCGAACGCGCAGAGTCGTCGACCTGTTCGCGAGTCCCCGACCGGAGTGAACGTGCCGTGTCGTCGAAATCCTCGGGCTCCACGGTGTGCACAGACACCTTGGGCAGAAGCGCCTTTAGCGCTGTCGCACTCCCCGCGATGAGGCCTCCCCCACCACAACACACGAGCACGTGGTCGAGCTCCATCCCCAGCTCCGCGGATTGCTCCGCAATCTCGAGGCCGACAGTGCCCTGCCCCGCGATGATGTAATCGTGATCGTATGACGGCACGACAACGGCACCACGTTCGGCGGCTATTTCCCGCGCCAGCGCTTCGCGATCGCCGGTGTATCGGTCATAGGTGATTACTTCGCCGCCAAGTCGCCGCGTGTTCTCGAGTTTTGCCCGGGGCGCATCTTCAGGCATGACAATGGCCGTCTGGATGCCCAGCATACTCCCTGCGGCGGCGACACCCTGCGCGTGGTTGCCCGAGGAAAACGCAACAACACCACAGCGAGCCTGCTCGGGCGAAAGCTGACTCAGGAAATTGTAGGCGCCGCGAATCTTGAACGACCCGGTAACCTGCAGGCATTCGGGCTTGACGAGAACCTTGCCGCCCGCTGCCGCGTCGAGTTCGAAGCTCTGCAACAAAGGTGTGCGAACACTGATGCCTGCGAGTCGTTTCGCGGCAGATTCTATTGCAGCCAGGTCAATCATTTTCCGGCATCCCCGGCCTCTGGTACCAGCCGATCGATCTTCGCAGCACAAATGAAATCGTTATCCGACAGGCCCTTGATCGCATGCGTCGTGTAACTGATGCGGCAGGAGTTGTAGGACAGGGTCAGCACCGGGTGATGGTCTTCGCAGGTCGCTATCCACGCAACAGCATTCGCGAATCCCAGCGTCGTCCCGTAATCGCGGAACGTCAGCGTGCGTTCGATGCTCAGGCCATCATCGCTTAGCGACCAGTCTGCGTGCAGCGCCTGTAGCAAGACCTCACTTTGCTCTTTTGTGAGTGGCCGGACGCCGCCCTCGCATGGCCTGCAGCGTCGCTGGGAAAGATTGTCTGTCATTTCGAATCCCTGTGAACCGATTTGCAGACATTAGCACGGGCGCGGCAGAAAAAAAGCCGGCCCCACTACAGGGCCGGCCAGGCGGAGACTCCGAAGAGTCACAGGGAAGCTAGTTCGGGTTTGCGGCAACTGACGGCGTGTTGTCGATGAACAGAGTGACACTCACGCGACGCTCGAGCGCATAGCTGTCGAGGGTTTCGTCCTGGGCTGCCGACTCGCCGTGAGCATTGACGTCAATGCGATCGGGGTGCACGCCGGCGGCGACGAATTGATCGCGAATGAACTGCACACGGCGTTCTGAGAGCTGCTGGTTATAGGCGTCATCACCGCGTTCGTCGGCAAAGCCGTCGAGCCGAATGTGGATATCCGACATGCCAGCGAGCGTACCGGCCAATTGCGCCAACCGGTCACCGGTTGTATCGGCGAGGACGAACTCGTCGGTTCGGAACAGCAGGTCGATGGCAATACCGGCCTGTAGCAGGCTGACGAGTTCGGGTCGCGCGACATTCTGCAGGCGGTCGATCTCGCTGTTCAGGCTGTCTACGTCGCTCTCCAGCCGATTCACCGTGTTGCTCGAGCTGACTACCGATTCCTGCAGCATCTCGATCCGCTCGTTCTTCTTGTGAATCGAGTCGCCAATCTTCGCACCGATCGCGGCGCCTAGGATAAATCCGACCGGTCCGCCCGCGATGGCACCTACGACGGCGCCCGAGCCGACGCCAACGGTCTCCTCTTTCGATGCTTTCTGGGCAGCCTGTGAAGGCACGGCAAACAGCACGGACACGGCTGCGACGATGGCAATAATTGAGTTACGCATGTGAATGATCTCCTGGTTTAATGGCAGCCCAATGGCCTGCTTCGGAGTTCATTACACGGTCCAATAGCGGTCCCGATCCGGCGCTATCGTGGAAAGATGGCGATCAATAATGGCGAAATATGGCAGCAAACGCTGCGGCGGGTCAGGCTAGGTGTTTTCGTCGGTCAGCGCGACGAACGTACCGCCATTGCGATCGCACAGCACGCGCATTACGGCTGCGAAATCACCGGCTGACTTGGGTATTTCTCCACCGCCGCGGAAGCCTCGTGGGAAACCGACGCCGTGAATGCGCACACGTCGCTTCCCGTCCTCGCCTGCACGATTGCGGCGGTCGATGGTTTGCACGACGGCATCGATGTTGACGTTGCCGGCAAAATCGTCGCCGAAGACGTAAATACTGATCTTCCGGTCCGGCGCCCAGTAGGTCTCTATCGCCGCCTGGATGCCGTCGACCGGGTTACTGTCACTCTGGGCATACCAGGTACGCATGCGACTCACGACCGCCTGGCGTCGGCCCTGCGTGTCAGGTATCCATTGCCCGGCGTACTCAGGGAACATGTAGTGGCCATCGTCATTCATGATCTGCATCCCTTTGACTTCGGGATACGCATCCAGGGCTTCACGCAGCTTGCGCTGTACCAGGCCCCAGTTGTAGTTGATCATGCTGTTCGAGGTATCGATGACGAATATGATGTACTCGCTGTCGACCGGAATACCTGCGACCGCATCTTCGTCACTGCGCCGGTAGTAAGGCAACAGGCGCTTCATTTCTTCGGTGAGGCGTTGGCGAGCAGCTTGCAGCTCGCCTTCATCGATCGTGGCTTCTTCGTTCTGTTTGCTGGCCTCGTATTGGCCCCGGATGCGATTGAGATCGCCCTGCAACTCGGCCAACTCCGTGTTCGTGGAGGCGGCATCCTGGCTGACCTGCCTGAGTTCACGGTCGAGAATGGCCGATTCACCACGAAGATTGAACAATTCCTCCTGCAGCAACGCGATTAGTTGCTCGAGATTTTCCTCGGCCTTTTCGATCACGACCGGTTCGTAAATTTTGCTCAGTACGAGAAGCAGGATAATCGCTCCAAAACCGCAACAGATGCAGTCAAGGAATGACAGGCTGAAGGCTTCGATATTACGGCGACGTCTCATGGCAGCGCTCCCTTACGGCCAGTCCCGACTAACGGTCAGGAAAGAGCCGCGGGTCGACAACGCCAATGACCAATAGGAAATCGGTGCCTGCAGATCACCCTCCATCGGGAACAGCATGACGTTGACAGGGACGCCGCCCGGCAGCTGACGCACAGAACGATAGAAAATATTCAGCCGTTCCTGCGGTCCCACGACGCGCTTGTCTGTCGTCTCGGTTTCCATGGTTGGCATGCCATCGACCAGCAGGATGATGTTGTCGGGTCGAGGTGACAGCGTCTTGGCAATCGCGAAAGCCGCGTGCATGTTCGTGCCGTTCTTTGGTGGCGTGCGCCGCAACACCCGCACCGCCTCATTCAGCTGAACGCCATCGTCGACAGTCAGCCACACGCCGTCGGTGCCACGTACAACCGGCTCGGCCGTGTTATTGAACATGTAGATCTGGTACTGATCCTCTGCGTCGAGCTGGGTCGTCAGCCAGTTGACGGTGGCAATAACCTGGCGCCACTTGCGTGATTTCAGCTGTTCGGATTCCGGCAGGTTGCGCCGGCGAATTACGTTCACCAGCGTGTCGCTCAACATGCTGGCCGACCGATCGACCAGGATCAGTGTCCGCTTGCCACCGAGTTTCAAACCGGTGAGATACTGCCGGTCACCCTCGCCCCTGAACTCCCGGACCTTCTCGCCGGCACCATCCTGTTCCGCCTTGACTGCCATCAGTCGCTGGACCTCTTCTGTCAGCGACTTGATATCGGATTGCAGTTTCTCAACGCGCTCGATCTTGGCGAGCGTATCGTTATCGTACTTGTCGAGCTCGGCCTGCAGCTCCTGGATCAACGCGATGATCTGCGCGATCTTGCTTTCGGCGTCTTCTTTCTCGACCTCGAGTTTCTGCTTCGTATTGCGCGCCAGCGCCAGGTTTTTGCGACCCTCAAGCACTTCAATCTCGAGGCGATTCGTTTCGGCCATCAATTCGCTGTTGACATTCTCGGTCGTCGCGTTGACGTGAGAGTTGATGATCATAAAGAACAGAATGACCGCACCGAAACCGCAGCTCATGCAGTCGAGGAACGACATGCTGAAGATCTCTGTTTGCCTGCGTTTACGCGCCATCCGCTGGCTCCACAAAGATCATGCGAAGTTCGATGCCCGGCGTACCAACGCGAATGACGTCACCGGACTGCAGTGCCGCCGAACCGTCAATCCGGTGCCCGTTGAGATAGGTACCGTAGCGACTATGGTCAGTTACCACGCACTGGCCGTTTGCCGCCGCGATTTCGCAATGCCGGCGCGAAACGCCGGGCATATCCTGACCGAGGTCAAGCCATCGCTCGCCATCGGCCGCATGCGTTCCAAGCACAAGGGTCGCAGAGGTTATCGGTACTGCTGTATCGCCTTGCAGCACGTGAGTTGGCTGCGCGCCTTCCTGACCGGTCGGCGTATCGACTTCGATGGGCGCCTGGTCCCACGGCAGGTGCCGTGCCAGGGTCACTGCTTTTCCCGGCCGGCTGTCACTGATTCGACTCAGCAAACCGCGCGCGGTTGCACCGGGTTCGAGAAAGAATGCCTCGCCTCCAACCCTGGCTTTGAGCGTGTCCGCGAGGCCCGGCATACGTGCGGCCCGGTCCGAGAGCTGCAGGGCTGGCGTTTCGCCGGCCCGGTAGAGCGCGCGCAGGTTGCTGACAATGTTCTGATAGACAGGCGTTGCGGCCGTCACGAGTTCGAGTGACTCTATTTCCGCCTGGTGGGCAATGCCGCGATATTCAATTTGCATCGGCACGCTGCGCTGGCTGCAAGCGATAGCCAGCCAACCGAGCATGCTGTCCCGGAGAGCCTGCTCGGTTTCTGCGGTATGCAGCGGATCGAATCGGGATTGCTGCACAAACGTCTCGGCAATCACGCGCAGCCAGATGTCATAGAGATTCAGCATGCCGGCATCGTCAATAACTGTGGACCGCTCGTACTGCGTCTGACCGTTCTGTAACAAGCGTGTCAGCATAGCCGAGTGCAGACTGAGATCGATGTGAACCGGTACGCCGTGCGCGTATTGCCGGCGCGTCGCCGCGACCGCGGCATCGACCATCGCGACAACCGGAATGCCGAGATCCATAGCGATGCCGAGTAGCAGGCCCAGGTGCGCATTGCCCATGTAACCCGGCACGGCGAGCGCAAGGCGATCACCCGGCTTCGCCGTTCTTTGCCAGAGCTCTTGCAGCTGCTGGCTGGCAATATCCGCCGGCGTCAGGTGCCGGAATCGCCTGTCCGGCAGCGGCGTCGTTTGCAGATCGGACCAGTAGCGATTCTGGATACGCCGTGGCTTGAGGCTGGCGCTTGCCCAGGCGGCGCGACCTGTGATGAGGCCATCGTCCTCGAGCAATGCGAAGCCCGGCTCACGACACAGGATGCGTGCGCCATCCGTAATCAGGATGTCCGCGTCATTGAGATGTGCTGCCAGCAGAGTCACTTGTTATCTCGTCCGGGCTTCAGTCCGCCTTGAGGTGACGAATTACCTTATCGTCACAGTAGTTTTCGGTATCGAACACGAGTCGTTCCTGCATGAGCTGCAGCTGGTGCACAAGGAACATCAGGAAGATACTGATCAGGAGTGCGATGAACGTGGAGTTGAACGCCACACCCAGGCTTTGCGTGACGCCTGCAATATCGCCCTGGACAGCCTTGTCCGCCTGCGCGAGGGCTTCACCAATACCGCGCACCGTACCGATAAACCCGATCGATGGAATGGCCCAGGAAATGTAGCGGATCATTGCCAGCTCGGACTCGAGTCGTTCGGCTTCCGATTCCAGGATCATGTGCGTGCTACTGGATACATCCTGGATGCTTCGAGTCGATGCGAATCGACGTAGCGCATTCAAAAGCGCACGCGGTAACAACATCTGTTGTCGATCTTGCGGCAGCGCCTGAACCTGTCGCGCAAACTCCCGCGTATCTTCAGGTAGTATTCGCATGCCTTCGGGCACCGGAACCAGGTCCACGTCAAGCAATTTGCGTTCAACCGAAAGTTTGGATGCCTTGTACCCCATGATGGCCAGTGCCCAGAACATCAGCACGAAACAGGCTTCCTGCTCGAAGTCCTTGATCAGCACCCACACGCTTCGTTCACGCACAAATTCCGGATCCTGCTCGGCCATCATGTTCTGTTCAACAATAATCTCGGCCGCATTGGGCCGCACAACCGACACGTAGAATGCATGCACGATGATGATCGCTATGATCAGTGCAAACAGCTGGAAAACGAATTCGACCGGAATGTTCTTCTTATTCATGTATTACGACTCGGCAGGCAGGCGATCAGATATCGGTAGGAAACGGTATTGACTGCGCGAAACGCACGCTTTCAGTCGGGTCGAAGTCATCGTCTTCCGCTTCGGTGTAGTCCTCATCGAGACCGAGCAGCGCCTCGATCTCTTCGTCGGTGATCTCGTCTTCAGGGGCCGATGCCTCCCCCTGCTGCGCCTCGGCCGACTCTGGCTCATCGTCCTGTGCCAGGAGCGGTGCCGCGGCAAACAAGGCAAGCAGCATCATCAATACTAGTCGGTACACGTGCCAACCTCCTTTTGAGTGGCTACAGCCTTTGACAAACGCCAAGCAAGATTGTCTCAAGAAATTTCGGTGGTCAAGGAGTCAATTTAGATGGGTCCGGAATGGTCTGCTGAAAAATTGCAGCAATCCGGCCAACAAGACCACAAGGGACGCGTACATTGAGATACGCCAGGAACTGGTCGCCGGCCTCACGATTTCGAAGCTATCGACATAGATCGTTTCGCAGGCGCCGTCGCCTGTGTCCGTGCGCGTCGTGCTCGTACCGCGGAGGCCGCCAGGGCTTTCGTAGGCGGCGAGTACTCCCCGGATGCGTATCTGGTCACCGATCCTGACGTTTCTCACACGCTCGCGTATATCCACATCGTCCGAGATCAGGTGGTTGTTCGACAGCTGATTCATGTCGAACGAATCCCAGGCGGCCTGGTCACGAGTCTGTACGTTGCAGGTAAAAATGCCGTTCCAGAAGTCGATCTTGTCGAGCTGCGCAGTGCCGGCGTTGTTGCCCCAGACCACGCAGACGTCCAGCATGTTCAGGTGATCGTCGGCGAGGCGATGCATACGACTGTTATTGTCGTGATGCCGGAACGATACAATCATGCCGACCAGGTCATAGTCATACTCGGGCTTCACACGGTAATTGACGTTGTCCCACGATGCCTCGAATGATTTCCGCATGGTACGCGTCTGCTGTGGCTCGTTGGCAATTGCCGCGACGTAGTCGATCGAACCGGGTATCTCGTTTCGATTCCAGAACGACACCAGCAGCCAGATGAAACTGATGACAATTATGACGTTGGTTAGCGTTCGCATCGTCCGAATCTAACGCAGGCGTTCAATCCGCGAATCGTACAATTCGAAAACCGATATCGGGCCTGGGCTCCGAGCTGAAGTCGCGATAGCTAAGGCGCAGCTCCGTGATACCAGCGTGCCGCCAGCTTGACCCGCGCACGACATGGCTGGTGCCGCGGTCCGGGCCCGTTGGGTCCACAACCGGTGTCGTCCGGCCCGGCGTGGGCACTGTATAGAAGTCATTGACCCACTCGGCCACATTGCCACCGGCGTCGTAAATCCCGAGCGCATTGGGTTGGAAGCGACCGACCGGGGCAGTCGATGCAAAGCTGTCATCGTAGGACGGCAGGATCGATGGCACGAGTTCGATAGCGGTGCGATCGGCATAGTTGCCGCTCTTCTCGGGCGGCGGCCATTTCTCACCCCAGGCGAATTTCCTGGGCTGTTTCTGGCCGGCATAACGCATGGCGAGCACCCATTCAGCTTCTGTCGGCAGGCGATAGCCGTCGGTCAGAGGGTACGCGGGTACCCATTCGCCGAACTCATTCTTGTATGCCGGTGTCCGTCCCTCACGCTGGCTGAGCCAGTTGCAGTACTGCACGGCGTCTGCCCAACTGACATTGGCCACCGGATTGTTGTCCGCAGCCAGCGAGGGATGCACTGCTGCCCCCGAATCGTGGTTAGCCCGAAATTCTGCAAACTCCTTGTTGGTTACTTCGTTGACACTGATCAGAAATGCGCGCGTGATCGTGACCGGCACTATCACCTCATTGGCTCGCCGCCCAACTTCCGACCGGGACGCACCCATTGTGAATGTTGCCGGCTCTACGCGCCGCATGATCTGGCCTGCCGGGGACTCGAGTGTCTTGGCAATGCGACTGTCAGCAATTGCCTCGTGCGACCGCAGCCTCGCGGACAGGGTCTGCGGATAGCCGGGGCGCGGGGTCAGCGTTCTGGACCAGCTCTCATAACCCTGGCGGCGAACTTCGATGGTATGCGGTGCCGAGCTCAGGCGAACCGTGGTCTTGCCCTGACCACGAGCCTGTCCGTCAACGTAAACAGTGGCGTCCTCTGGCTGCACTTCAACCGTGACTGTGCCGAGGCGCGCCGACAGGTCCACCGTAATGGACTCACTCGCATTCGACTGCAAACGCAGACTCCGCTTTGTCACTCCGTAGCCTGCTTTGGAAAGGCCGATGTCGTAGTCGACATCCGGCGCGAGCGACAGCGTAATCGGCGACTGTCCGCGATACCGGCCATTGACCGTCACGTTGGCACCGCGGGGAATCGTATTGACAATGAGACGCGCGTCGGCAGGCTGCAACACGACCAGCGGTAGTCGCTGCCCGACATTTGGCACGGCAACGACAGTGCCATCCCATGGGCTGAAACCGTCTTTCGAGACGGCAATTTCATGCGAGCCCTCGAGCAACTCGATGGTGGCCGGTGTTACACCAACTTCCTCATCGCCCGCAAAGATCTTCGCGCCGGACGGTTCGGATTCGATCTGGACATTGGCCCAGCGCGGTACGAGCTGAATGTTGAAGTTCTCCAGCCGATCGAGCCCCGGCATGTCGATTACGCCTGTAAATGGCAGGAATCGTTGTGATTCGACTTCAACCGTATGCAAGCCGGGTTCGAGTTCTATGGGACCGAATGGCGCCTTGCCGACCTGTCCCTGGTCCACGGTAACAACAGCGTCGACAGCCGGCTCAACCTGCACCAGCAAGCGCCCGGGTTTCTTGCGCATGCGCAACGCGACCGTCATCGACTGTTCATCGCCGACCACAAAATTCTGCTGGATGTCGTAGTAGCCCTGCTTCTGCACATTGACCGTATAGTTGCCCTTGCGCAGCAGTGTGCGGTTGCCGATCGGCAGCCTGAACCAGCCACCATCGATATTGAAACTATCGGCTCCAGCAGGCGTTATCTCGAACTCCACGGACTTGGCGCTAAACAGCAGATAGGACGCAAGCAACAAGATCGCGAGACCGCCACCGATTATGATCTTCAGTGGGCTGGTTTTGCTTTCCTCGAGGCGTGCGGCTGTCTCGACGGCGCGTGTAAATGCGGTCGGCGCAATCGCCTCCTCATCCGGCACATCTTCTTCATCTGTCAGTTCGGGCGGCCGCGTGACGTAGGCGCTGTCCTCGAGCCGCACGTCCAGCACAAGGCGTCCGTTGTCGACCAGCAGGCGGATGCGACTCCCATAGAACTGCAGCTCATCGCCATCCTGAAGGCGGCGGCTGGTGCCCAGGGGGTCGCCGTTGATCGCCAGCGTCGCTCCGCGTCCAACAGGCTGCACGAATGGCATGCCATCGAGCAGGTCGAGCAGGGCAACCGGCTCGCCGCCCGGGCCAGGCAGGCGCAACTCGCACTCGCGGCTCGTTCCGACCCGGAGGGGAAGATCACGCGACTCAACGCGGCGGTCGCCCTCCACGCTTCTGACGATCAGATGATCGAAACTCAAATCGGCTCCTCGCATCGAACAACGACGGGCTGCATATCGATTTCCGGCGCCACGCGGAATTCGAGACGCACATCGCGGTAGCCCGAGCGCACGCCGATCGCAACGTAAGGACCGGGCCGCAGCTCCAGCCGGGTGTTCGTGAAAGTGCCCAATGTGCCTACCCTGTAAATCGATACAGAGGTCATGTTATCGGAAACGAGCTCTACCGGGACAGGTGTCGCAGCGCGCTTGAGCAAACGGGACAATTCGTCGCGCTGGCCTGCCAGCCGTGGCCCGATATCCGGCATCCGCGTGATATCGACAACCAGCGTCGTCGCACGTTGCATGACTGAGCCGATCGAGAGTGTATCCGGATCCTTGATGTACTCATCCAGCTGCCTGTGTAGCGCCGCCATGCGCTGCGACCTTGCGAGACCCTCCATTGCGAAGGACAGGTTGGCGTCAATCTTGAGAATCTCCTCGTAAGTCGTCGCCGCCGCATCCCAGTGCTCGGAATGCTCGAGCGCTTCAGCCTCCTTCTCGAGCGTATTGATGTTGTCGAGTCGCAGCCCCTGGTCAACCTGCATCAGGCCATCGGCGGGCTCGGGGGAATTCGGCATCAATTGCTTTGCCATGCGGAACGCAGCACGCGCAGCAAGGTAGTCACCGCTTGCCAGGAACTCGAACCCTTCACTCATGCGTGAGTCGAACTGCATCTTGAGGCGGGTCTCCTGCACGCGAGCCAGGCCATCCAGCGCCGGCTGCCACGCCGGGTCGAGATCAACCGCTTGCCGGAAGCTGCGCTCCGCCGCATCCAACTCAAGCTCTTCTTCGTAGTCGAGCCCCTGGTCGACGAGCTGCAGCACCGTTTCGAGGTTCGCCGCCCTTTGATACCCGGCGCGCGCTTCAGGATGATTCGGCGTAATGGCCACAGCCAGCTCATAAAGTCGTAGCGCCTCCGCCCGGTCGCCCGCCTCGAACGCCTCGTTGGCGCCCGCGAGCGCTTTTTCGAACGCCGGCTCGACCTGCTCGAACAGGGGTTCAAGAAGCGACAAGGCATCGAGATACTGAATCTCGGCCCTGGCCCAGTCGCGCTTGAGATAGGCTTCGTCGCCGGCCGCGTAAAATTCCTTTGCCCGGCTGTACGGGACTGCCGCCCAGCGCTGCACGCTGCGCCTCTCAAGCGTTTCGAAATTCGACAACAGCTCGCCGAGAATCATGTCCACCTTGTAGCGCAGCTTCTCCTGGTCATCGAGTCCCGAATAGTCGGCGTCGCTTTCATTAAACTCGATCGATTCGCCTGCCAACGCCTGGTTTTCCGGCGTGTACTCGCGATCGACACGATCGACTCCGAGTGGGTCGACCTGATCGGGAACGTCACCCGCGACCGGCGAACTTCCGGGCGTTGACTCGGGAAACGCAGCGTCGGCAGTTGGCTCGCGTGTATCGCTGGCTTTCTTCTCCAGCGTGCCAGGCAGCAGGAACACGACACCGAGTAACACAATGGCGGCGGCGAGGAGGCTGATCCCGAGCGTCTTCGGCGATACGCCCGCTGCGCTCGCAGTTGGCGAGCTCTCCATCTCAGGAGTGCCAGCCGTCACCGGGCGCTTGATCGCGGAGACGGTTTCAATGCGCTCGTCTTCCACAACTGGCCGTGCCGTTATCTGCGAGCGCGCCGGCCCCGGCGCAAATCCTGCCCGCTCCAGGATTTCGCCAACTTCCTCTGCACCGGGCCGCAGCGCATCATCCAGCTGAAGCATGCCAGCGACCAGTTCCTGCACCGCGGCGGGAACGTCTTCACCGCTCGCGGCCGTTAGCGGTGCGGGGGCGAGCTTGTGAATATCAGCCCGTGTTGCCGCTGCTGGCCACGGTGGTGCACCGGAAACCAGTTCGTACAAAAGAACACCGAGCGCAAAGATATCGTCCGCTGGCCGCGCTGGCTCGCCGCGCAGTACCTGCGGGCTCGCGGCTACGAGTGAACCGCCACTGGCCAAAGAGCCAACCGGTGCCGCTACGCCGAAATCTGTCAGGTAGGGTGCGCCGTTGAAATCGAGCAGGACGTTCGACGCCTTGATATCGCGATGCACAACATCCCGTGCATGTGCGTATCGCAGCGCGTCCGCGACGAGACCGAGCGGTGGCAGGACATTCGTCAGGGTCTGCCCGGCCAGGACGCCGATGTCGGCACCGTCGATGAATTGCAGGCTGTAAAAAGCGGCACCGCTGTCTTCGTGGAACTCGAACACACGCACGATATGTGCATGCATCAGCCGCAGGTTGGTCTGCCACTCATGCCGCAAGCGTTTGCTGGCATTGCCACCACCGGCGACGATCTTGAGCGCAACCGACGCCCGCGTCAGACGATCTGTCGCGAGCCAGGCCTCCGCCTCGCCACCGCCGCCAAGCGGCCGGTCCAGCGTATACCTGTCGGCTAACCGGGTTCCTTTACTGAGTTCGAGCATCTTGCGCGATTATAAACTCGCTAGTTCTCGGGCGCGCTCTCGGTCTCGCTCGACCGGGACCCAACCTCGACCGACTCCGTGAAACCGGTTTCGGCATGGTAGATTTCCTTCAGCAAGCGGCGCCAGTCCTCGTACTGTGCCGCCGCCGTGCCCGTCAGGCGGCGCTCCTCACCCTCGACGTTGATGATCATTGGCGCCGCCTGCGCACCGAATGAATCCGACAACTCCGCGATGGCATCTTTATGCACGTTCGCGTCGCTACTGCGCTGCATCCCACCGACGATGCGATTGATGCCCTCCGAAATCGCCAGGTTCTGCAGCGCGGCATTGGTTCGCCGCGTCCTGCTGCTGCTCGAGTTGTTCGTATCGACTGCCAGAGAGCCTGCCAGGACCACGACGCCAATCAGCGTCTGCATGCGGGCCGAACTCTTGACCTGCCGGTAGTTAATGGATTCCTGGCGGGAAACCTTGCGCCAGTTACGGTACGGGATCGCGATTCCGTAGTAAAAATTTGCATAGTGCTCATTGAGCGTATCGACGACAAAACGATCGCGTTCACGGATCTGCCGCAACCGGGCTACGGTCGGGTCGTTCTCGGCCGGGAGTCGATCGATAGTGATGATGCCGTCCTCGTCCGTCGACAAATGCTCCCCGTAGGCAAGCGGCGACATGTCAGCGAAGAACTGCAACTCGGAGATCTGCCTGGTTTGTAAGAGGTCCTTCGGCGGCATCTGTTCCGCATGCGCCTGTACATCGTTCGCTATATCGTTGAAGATCTTCTGGTAAGGATCCAGGCGACGGTCACGACGTTCCGAATAGGACGTTACGCCGGTCTGCGTCTCGTACGTCTTGCTGAACCAGTGACGTCCCGCAGCATCGTCCACCGAAACATTGAGTTCGACGAACTCACCGTCTGACTTCTCGATCTCTCCGCTGATAATGATGTCAGTGAAGGCTTCGCGCGACGGAATGACACGGACCGCGCCCCAGTAGCCGGTGCCCTGCAGGGTAGTTTTCAGGTGGTAGGCGAGGTACTTGGTCTCCGCCAGGCGGATCTCATCGTAAACGCCGGTGTCCCGCGGATTGTTTTCGTCCTCCAGGCCCGGTGCGAATTCGATAATGCCGATATCGAGCAGGCGAGACTCGTCGACCGGCGAGGTCGCAACAACCAACTCGGTCTCGTCAGCGACGACAACCTCATTGACGGAGCAGCCCGTACCCATGAGGCACAGTGCGACAAGTAACAGAACAATCCTTGGCATAACGCGTGAACGGTCTCCTTACATGCCTTTGTATTTGCGGTACTCATCCCAGAGGCGTTCCCGCAATACAGGGTCTTCTTCGGCCAGGGCCGCTTCACGTAACTGTTTGGCGACAATGTCGTCGTCAATCAGAGCTTCGATATCGTCGGGTGTGCGCTTCGCGACTTCCTGCTCGTCGAGGCCGGCCACGGCTCCGCCACCAACCTCTCCACTGCCGGCATCGCCACCGGCACCACCGCCGCCGCCACCACTGCTGCCGCCCATCGCGCCAGCCGCCTGCTCGCCGAGGCTGATCGATCCACCGCTGTTTCCGCCGGTGCCCGTGTCAAAGCCCTCGGTGTTACGGCCCGTCGATGAAATTTCACGCTGTTCCTGGCCGAGCGCCTCGTCAAAATCACCCATGGATTTGTCGAGTTCCTCGCCGAGTTCCTGCGCCCTTTCGGCGTCGCCACCCGGGTATTCGCCAACCCCGCCGGCACCCTGACCCTCGCCATTCTCGCAGCCCATGCCACCGCCGATACCGCCGCCGCTAATGCCACCGTCATTGCAGGCATCGCCTGCAGCACCGCCGCCACCGCTGGCACCGCCACCGCCCGGAATACTGACGCCCTGCATACCCTGGGTACCGCCACCCGAGCCGCCGGACGAGCCGCCGGACGAACCGCCACCGGACATACCACCCGAGGAACCGCCAGACATGCCGCCCGAGGAACCGCCGGACGACCCGCCAGAAGAACCGCCAGACATGCCGCCCGAGGAACCGCCGGACGAGCCGCCGGACGAACCTCCAGACGATCCGCCCGAGGAATCACCGGACGACCCGCCAGAGGAGCCACCCGACGAACCACCGCCGCCAGGCATTTCGATTCCGCCTCCGGACGAGCCGCCGGAGGAGCCGCCGGACGAGCCGCTCATACCACTGGAAACGCAGCCTGCAGTGAGGACGCCGGAGCAGGCAATAACGATACAGGCTCGAACTGCAGCGGCCAGCTCAGGGTTATTCCGGGTGTGCTTGGTCATGTTTTGTCTCCCGAATCCATAAGCTTGGAGCCCTTTGAGGGCGCCGAGTTCCCAATGAATACGCATCATCTTTCGATAATACGCGTACGATCTGGCTTGCGGAACAGTATTAACGACAAATCGTCGGGCTTGCTGGGCTGCCCGTCCCGCTCCGTGGTCATCCGGGAAGTCGCCAGATTTACCACTTGCCGGGCACTCTCGACGAGGGCCCCCTTGCGGACGACCTCAATCGTCTCCTCCAGGTGCACGTTATCGGTGAGGCCGTCGCTGGCGACCAGGACCGTATCGCGGGGTTTCAATTCGACGCCAGCGCTCATATCGATGCGCATATCGTTCGTCCCGAGAAAATTCGAGACCAGGTGCCGATCCTCGTGGTGCAGCGCCTCCCGCTCATCGAGAAACCCGGCTTCGACGGCAAATCCCGTTGGCGAATGTGCCGTAGTCTGCAGTTTGACCACTCCTCGTTGTCCCACCACCAGCGCTTCGGAATCCCCTATCTGGTAGGACCGCACGACGAGCCCTTCAATTGTAACCACCGTCAGTGTTGTTGCCGAGCCGTTTGCCAGCCCCAGCACGGCCTCATTGGCCGCTTCGATTCCATTGAGTATTGCCGTGCGCAGGAGCATTGTCTTGTCCATGGCCGTCTGCAGCGCCGCCGCCAGGGTCGTCACGGCTGTCAGCGACGCGCGTTTGCCCGCCGGCAAGCCTCCGGCGCCGTCCGCCACGACAAGAACGGCCGCACCCGGTCCATAGGGTATGACAGCGACGGTATCTTCGTTTTCGGTATCCTTGTAGGGATTCCTGCAGGTATAGGCAACAGCTGCCCCGCCGGCAACCGCGATCTCCACCTGGTCGGGCTCAACGGCGCCCCCGAGAATCAGCGTATCGAACTGTGGAGTGGGTTCGTCGCCCGTCATTCGCGCCTCACCGGTTCCCGGCACCACGCACAGTAGTTCCAGAATTCATGTGCAATTCCCCAGTTACAGGCCTTGCATGAATGCCGGCTGCCCTTGAGCTTCCAGGGTCGCCGAACCTTGGCTCGACAATGCGGACAGTAGCGCATGAATGGCATCAGTGGTCCGCGGCAGCGTGCGTTGGCACATTTGGCGGTATACCGCTTGTCGGGGTAATGGCGCGTTGTTTCTTCGACGAAGCCGGGCCCGAAACACCAGGCACAATAGTCCCAGTCATTCTTGACGCCGCGTTCACAACGCGGGCAATGCGCGGGCATGCGCGTCTCCGAGCCACGTGAGGGGTTATCGAAGCCACACCATGGGCAGGCCTGCATGCTCTCGGACACAGGACCCTCGCAACGGCGGCACTGGTACCGCGTATCAAGCTGCGCCTTGAACTTTCGCTGGAATTCTCTCCATTGCAGCTGTCGCCAGAACGTTCCGCGCCGGGCCACGGCCTTGGAGCGCGACGCCTTCTTTTGCATGCGCGCATGACTGTCAAGACGTTCGAATTCGGCTTGCATCTGCACAGCATCACGGTAGCGTTGCGCGGGATCCAGCTGGAGCGACTTCCTGAGTATCTCGATCAACTCCGGTCGAAACCGCGCCTCGAGCTTGTCGTGACCTGGCATGGGCCAATCGAACGGCCATTCCGGCAGCTTGCCGGAGAACAGCCGGTACAGGACCAGCCCCATCGAAAAGACATCGGACTGGAATTTGGGCCGACCCATTGCCTGTTCGGGCGCGATGTAATCGATCGTTCCCGATCCCGAGGCTTTCAGCGTGCGCAGACAGCGTTTCGCAAACCCGAAGTCGGCGAGCTTCAACTGGCTACCCGGAAACAGGATGAAATTCTCGGGTTTGATGTCGCAGTGGATGATCCTGTGCTCATGGGCATGGGCAATGGCAGCGAGGCCCTGCCCCGCCAGGTCCATCTTGCTTGCGGTCGAAGTTCGCCGTTCGATACGATCCGCCAGCGACTCCTCACCGAGTTCCATCGCAATGACGAAACGATCGTCGATATAACTCGCGTTCAGTACCGAAAGAATATTCGGGTGCTGCAGTTTCGTGGCAACCCGGACCTCGTGCAGGAATTCATCGTGCCCGGTGATTTCGTCCTGCTTGGGAATCTTGAGGGCTACCTTGATGTTCTGGATCGAGTCGTAGGCCCGGTAGACATCGGCCAGCGGCCCGGTCGCAATTCGACCGAGAATACGGTACTTGCCGATTCGTTGGCGGACTCTAAGCAAGGTCAGGCGCCCGGCCGCACGCGCCGCACCGCGTCGTTCCAGCCTTCGAGCAGGCGCTCTCGTTGTGTCGCCTGCATAGCCGGTTCGAAAAGCCTGTCGCGTTGCCAAAGCGTCTCGATATCGTCAATTGAGCCGACCACGCCGGCCTGGGCTCCAGCCAGGTAGGCCGCACCCAGCACGGTAGACTCGACGTTATCCGGACGTTCCACCGGAACATTGAGTACGTCTGCAAGAAACTGCAGGAACCAGTTGTTCCCCACCATGCCACCATCAACACGA
Source organism: uncultured Gammaproteobacteria bacterium (assembly GCA_963698415.1). GTDB lineage: Bacteria > Pseudomonadota > Gammaproteobacteria > Steroidobacterales > Woeseiaceae > UBA1847. The sequence goes on from CAVOQS010000001.1 coordinate 361,065, forward strand.
ATTACGCTGGGCTTGATGCCGTCCTCGGACATGGCGTTCATCAGATCGCAAGTCTGGTAAGCAACCGCCTGCAAGGTAGCCGTCACAATGTCGTCGCGTCCGCTTCCGCGCGTCAGGCCGAGTATTGCCCCGCGTGCGTCGGGGTCCCAGTGCGGCGCGCCAAGACCGGCAAACGCGGGAACGACATAGACATCTTCGACGACGCCGGTACGCAGCGCGATCTCCTCGGAGTCGGCGGCCGCATCGATGATGCGCAACTCGTCGCGCAGCCACTGTATGGCCGATCCCGCAACGAACACGCTGCCTTCCAGGCCGTAGGTCACCTCACCGCCCAGCCGCATCGCAACCGTCGTCAGCAACTGGTTCTCGGATGGCAACGCACGCTTGCCGGTATTCGCAATAACAAAGCAACCGGTACCGTAGGTGCTCTTGGTCATGCCAGGTTCGAAACCGGCTTGCCCGATCAGGGCGGCCTGCTGGTCGCCGGCAATTCCGCCTATCGGCACTGCTCCGCCGATACAGTCATCCACGGCCGTACCGAAGTCGTCCGCGCAATCGCGCACCTCGGGCAGTAGCTCGCGTGGTACCGAGAAGATTTCGAGTAGCTCTTCATCCCATTCCTGCGTGTGGATATTGAAGAGCAAGGTGCGCGAGGCGTTGGTCGCATCGGTCGCGTGGACTCGCCCGCCGGTCAGGCGCCACAGCAAGAAGCTGTCGACAGTGCCGAACGCGAGCTTGCCCGCCTCGGCACGGGCACGCACACCTTCGACATTGTCCAGGATCCACGCAATCTTGGTACCTGAAAAATACGGATCGAGTTTCAGCCCGGTCTTGCTTGTGACCGTCGCCTCGAGGCCATTATTTCTGAGCGACTGGCAGTAAGCGGCCGTGCGCCGGTCCTGCCAGACGATCGCGTTGTACACGCACATGCCGGTCTCGCGATCCCAGATCAAGGTCGTCTCGCGTTGGTTGGTAATGCCGATGGCCGTGAGGTTCAGACGCGACCGCACCGGCTTTCTCGATGGCGCCTCGCGTAACCGACGTCACGGATTTCCAGATGGCTTCGGGATCGTGTTCCACCCAGCCCGGTTGCGGGTAAATTTGCGGAAATTCCTGCTGGTCGCTCGCAACGGCACGCGCATCGTGGCCGTAGACTACAGCGCGACTGCTGCTTGTGCCCTGATCGATGGCAAGCAGAAATTTTCCTTTCATGAGGCGTCCGGTTTCATACTGAATATTGGCTGTTTGATCCGCATGCGCTGACCCGCTTCGGCCGGCCAGGGTTGCTGCCCCTGATTGTCCGCGAAGTCGGCGATACGTGCACGGATTTCGTCGGGCCACGTGGCGACCCGGCGAATACCCGTATCGAAATGCAGATTCATCCATTCACAGGTAGCCGCCAGGAACCCCGACTCGGCGTGATACATGCGCTGGAACTGGTGGATACGTTTGTCATCGAAAGCGAGTATCTGCGAGGTAATGATGAAGTGGTCCCCCTCGACGATCTCACGCTGCCACGTAACATGCGACTCGACCGCGATCGTCGAACTGTTGTGGGTCCGGATGTAGTCCTCGGTGAGACCAAAATCCCGCCACAGCGCATCGACGGCTTGATCAAACGCCAGCAGATAATACGCAACGTTCATGTGGTCGTTAACATCGATCCACTCGGGCAACACCTGCCCACGCATTACTTTTGCACCTGCTATCGCCATGACATGTCCTAGTCGAGGTCCAGTTGCGGAATGTTGGCAAAGTGCTGCAACGCTTCCGGGTTGGCCAGTGCCTCGGTATTCCTGACGGGCTCCCGATGCACAATCGAACGTACCGCCAGCTCCACGATTTTGCCACTCTTGGTTCGCGGGATCTCCGGTACCGCGATGATCTTCGCCGGCACGTGCCGTGGCGTTGTGTTCTCGCGTATCACTTTGCGAATGCGTTGCTGCAAATCGTCGTCGAGTTGCACACCCTCGCGCAGGAGGACAAACAACACAACACGCACATCGTCCTTCCAGCTCTGGCCGATCGCGATACTCTCGACGACCTCTTCCAGTTTCTCGACCTGGCGATAGATTTCGGCAGTACCAATGCGCACACCGCCTGGATTGAGGACCGCGTCCGACCGGCCGTGAATGACAAGACCACCATCCTCAGTCAGTTCGGCAAAGTCCCCGTGCGCCCAGATTCCGTCGAAGCGTTCAAAATATGCAGCCTTGTACCTGGCGCCATCCGGATCATTCCAGAAGCAGACCGGCGCTGACGGAAACGGTCGCGTACACACCAGCTCGCCGGGTTCGCCAATGACTGCCTGGCCCGCGTCGTTCCAGATTTCCACCGCCATGCCAAGACCACGACTCTGGAGCTCGCCGCGGCGTACCGGCAACAGTGGGTTGCCCAGTGCGAAACAGCTCAGGATATCCGTGCCGCCCGAGATCGAGGCAAGTTGCAGGTCGGCGCCGATCGCATCGTAGACATAGTCGAAGCTTTCGGGCGCAAGGGGAGACCCGGTCGACAGAATCGTGCGCAGGGCAGGCAAGGAAAACTCGTCTTCAGGCCGTACCCCGGCCTTCTCCAGCGCCGAGATGTACTTGGCACTCGTGCCGAACACCGTGACTCTCTCATCTTCTGCCATTTGCCAGAGAATGCGGCCATCGTTGTAAAACGGCGAACCATCAAACAATACCAGCGTGGCGCCGGACGCCAGGCCGCTAACGAGCCAGTTCCACATCATCCAGCCGCATGTCGTGAAGTAGAACAGGCGATCTCCTGCGCTTATGTCGGTGTGCAGGACATGTTCTTTCAGGTGTTGAACCAGGGTGCCGCCGTGGCCGTGAACAATGCACTTCGGCACGCCTGTCGTACCCGACGAGTACATGATGTAGAGGGGATGATCGAAGGCGACCGGTGTAAACATCAATTCTGCGTGATGCAGAGCGAGGTCCTTCCAGGCAACCGCATTGGCGACATTTGTATCTGTTTCGAGGTCCTGCGCGAATGGAATAACCACGGTGCATTCAATGCTGCTGATCGCCTCGACGACACGTTTTGCTGTCGACCGAATATCGCAGGTCCTGCCATTGTAAAAGTAGCCGTTTACGGTAAACAGAACCTTCGGTTCGATTTGCCCGAAGCGATCGACGACGCCGTTAACGCCGAAGTCCGGCGAGCATGAAGACCAGATTGCACCAATGCTCGTCGTCGCGAGCATCGCGACTACAGCTTCCGGACAGTTCGGGAGAATCCCTGCCACTCGGTCGCCGTGCCCTACACCCGTAGCGCGCAGGCCCGAAGCAACAGCGGCCACCTGTTCGCGCAAGTCGTCGCGGCTCAATTCACTGCGCGTACCATTCTCGCAAAGAAAAACGAGCGCGGGCTGCTCACCACCGTGACGCAGCAGGTGCTCAGCATAATTCAGGCGGCTGCCGTCGAACCAGCCGCCATCCATAATGTCATCAGGCCGCGCGAGCGTGGCGGTAGCTTCGCGCGCAAAACGAACGTCACAGAATTCGCACAATGCCTCCCAGAAGGCCGCCGAGTCGCGAATTGACCAGTCATAAAGGGACGCATAGTCCTCAAACCCTGCGAGCCGCATGAAGCTGTACATCGCCGAAGCCTGCACGCGATCGTCCGAGGGTTGCCAGCAAATTGGATTACGGGACATGTGATGGGCAGCTATTGAGGCACATTCGAGGCTAGTCAGTATCCACAAATTGTTCCTTGTGTCCATGCCGTGCCATTAGCGATACTGGCCCCATGTCGGCAACAATCGTGATCGCAACTGGCGCCGTAGCCGTACTTCTTTTCGTGGTTTGGATATGGGTAACGCGCCGGGGTCTGCGCGCGACTCCTGCCCAGCTCAGACCCGGTTCACCACTCCCCGATTTTCGGGCTGTCGACGAGCAAGGCGATCCCGTGCGATCCGTGGAACTGCATGGCTCACCGACGGTTATTCTCTTCGTTCGCGGCAACTGGTGCCCGTTCTGCAGCCGGCAGGTCAGCAACCTCACCCAGCATTATCGCGATATCGTCGATCTTGGTGCCCAGCTCATCCTGATTACTCCCAAACCACTGGAGACAACGCGGCGCGTTGCCGAATTTTTCAAGGTCGAGTTTGATTTCTGGCTGGACGATGACACTGAGGGTAACCCGGCAACTCGGCCTGTTGCAGGAGGGCGGCGTGCCGAAAAGCTACAGCAAGGAATACGGCCGCGACACGATCTGGCCAACTGCCATGGTCGTCGATGCCTCGGGAATCATCGTATACACGGAACTATCCAGGCATATTTCGGATCGACCCGATCCAGAAGTGCTCCTGCAGCAGGTCAGGAAGACACTTAAAACCTGACACCAACCGCCGTGCACAAAAATCGCATGAACGCTTCGGCCGATTTGAACGATGATTCCACCGTGCGCTGAAACTGCGGACGCAGGCAGTCTTCGACATTCATTTGGCGCACTGCGATGAAACTCTTGCGCCTGATATCGTCAATGCACTCAAGATCCTTGTCAAAGCCGCGCGGCGGCCTCGATAAGGACTCTCCCTCAAGCGTGAAATTGCGCTTGAATGCCTGGCTGCCTATGGCTCGTTGCCACTCGACGGGCTTCAGAGCGATCCGCTCGCGAATTCCTCGCAGCGGCTCGGAATCCGGACGCCACATGCCAACGCCCAGGAACAACTCATCGGGCTCAATGTGCACGTAGTAGCCAGGCGAATGCACATCCTTCGCCTGTTCGTGTCGAAACTGGATACCGATATTGGTCTTGTACGGCAGTTTGTTGTTTGAAAAGCGTGTGTCACGGTAGACACGCATCAAGGAACCGCCGATGCGCGTCGGCACAGCCGTAAACCGCGGTGCGATTTCAGCAAGCGGTTTCTGCATGGAGATGATGAAGCGCAGAGCGACGTCAAGTACGTCTTCTTCGTAGCGGTCCTTATGCGCCTTGAACCACTCGCGATTGTTATTGGCTTTGAGGGCCTTGAGAAAATTCAGGGTCCTGGGCTCGAAACAGGCATAACGAGATGGCACGGCTAGCAGGAACCTGACTCGGCTTCCGGGTGCGGATACATGTCCGATTCATCTTCGTCGTCGCGGCCCGTCAGGCAGACGAAATCCTTCTCGACCAGAATCCTCAGCACACCACCGCCGTCCAGCAATTGCTCCCCCTCGATTGATACCTGGTCGGTCGATGCCCATGCCAGGACGGTGTTCTCGGGCAATCGAACGCTGATCTCATTTTTCGAAAAGAAAGCTTCAGGATTGACGCTTGCAGGACTGCTTTCCAGGAGATAGCGAAAGCTGCGACCACCGGGAAAGTCGGTGGAGGCCTCAACGAGTCCCTTATCGCGGAGCGTGTCTACTTCGCCGCGCATCAGTCGCAGTCGTATGGAATTGTCTCGGATTCTCAGTTTCACGGATTTTTGCTCTCAGGGTCCGGGTCGGGAGAAATGCCAGCCGGCAGCCTCACCACCTCGCTGGTGCTCGCCCCCATGACGCCCCGGTGATCCCACCGGCGTCCGAATTCGCGACGTGATTTCCGACCAAGTTTCGGGGCCGTCGCGCACTCGCTATTGTTTTGTCGCGCTGAAGCTAAGCAGCGATGGGCGCAGCGCTTTCGAAGAAGCCGCCGATCCCACCCTGCAGGAACGGACTATTCCGCGATGACGTTTTCCGCCTGCGGACCTTTCTGCCCCTGGGTCACTTCCATCGAAACCTTCTGCCCTTCTTTGAGGGTCTTGAATCCTTCCATCTGGATCGCTGTGTGGTGCACAAACACATCCTGACCGCCTTCGCGCTCGATGAATCCAAATCCCTTGTCGTCATTGAACCACTTGACGGTTCCTTGAACTCTTTCGCCTGACATAACTACCTCTATACACAAACAAACCGTCCTGGTGACGGCAGCAAAGATGTTACTAGCAAATTTGCGATTCTTGTCCCTCCCGCCACGCGGAAAATTGCATTTCGCCGGCAATGCTCCACGGATTCGCTGTGATTTAAGGGGTTTCCGGGAAAAATCCGAATTGAGACAATAGTCGCGGACGGCGATGAAATCCCCGAATTTGCCCGCAATTGCGCAAGCTATGGCATTCGCCGGCGGTTTTGGATGTGGGCCTTGCCAAGCCTGGCGACCGAATCGCAACCCAGCAGCGCCAGGGTCCGCTGCAATTCGTCAACCAGCAGGGCCAACGCTCGCTCGACCCCGGCCTGCCCACCCGCGGCCAATGGATACAGGTAGCCGCGGCCAATGCTGCACGCATTTGCACCCAGCGCGAGCGCCTTCACGATGTGCGTACCCCGCCGGATCCCGCCGTCACAGATAATCTCGAGGCGGTCATGTAACGCGTCTGCAACAGCAGCGATGCAATCGACCGGCGCCGGGCTGGCTTCGAGTTGTCGTCCCCCATGATTCGACAGCATTACAGCCGTCGCGCCAGAGTTGGCGGCCTTGCGGCAATCATCCACCGTTTGCACACCCTTGATGATCAGTGGGCCGCCCCATTCTGCCGCGAGCCACTCCACATCCTTCCAGGTCAGGGAGCGATCGAGTTGCCCATCAATAAACTCTTTCACGCTCATATCGGTGAACTTCATCTCAGGCAGGGCCTGCATGATGTTCACGAGTTCCATATCACTGCGGACTACTGCCCGGTACAGCCATCCCGGGTGCCGAAGCATGCTCGGGACACTGGCCAGCGCGGGCCTGGCGGTTGCCATCATGCCGTAGACCGCATCGCGTTCACGATTACCAGCGACCGGCGTATCCACGGTCAGGCACAGCGCGGTGTACCCGCTTTCCTTGCAGCGCCTGATGAAATTCTGTGTCAGGCTCCGGTCCTTGAGCACGTAGATCTGAAACACTTTCGGATGCGCGCCAATCGCAGCGACGTCCTCGATCGACGTCGTACCCACCGTCGACAGGCTGTAGGGCATACCGAATTTCCCGGCGGCCCGAGCTACGGCCGCTTCGCCATCGCGATGAAACAGCTTGGACGCCCCGGTCGGCGCGATCATGACCGGCCAGTCGACCGGTCGGCCGAACAGGGTCGATTTCAGGTTTATCTCACTGACGTCGGTAAGATGCGCGGGCAACAACTCGTAGTCATTGAAGGCTTCGGTGTTGCGACGCAACGACCACTCGTCATCCGCGCCGCCGTCAATGTAGTGGAAAACGGGAGCCGGTAACTTGCGTTTCGCGATGCGCCGGAAGTCCATGACGTTATTGCAGCGATTGATCCCCATGCAAGGGATTATGCCGTATCATCCGCTGCGATGTCTGATACGAGCTTTCACCTACATCTTCGCAGCGAGCCAGTGCTGCACAATAAAGCCACGTGGGCGGCCGCCATCCTGCTACTCGGCCTGCTAAGATTATTCGCCATGTGCAGGAACCAACAGGCGCTCTTGTAAATGACAACCGATTCCAGACAGGCGCGGAACCGCGCCGTCGCAACCTGGCTCCTGATCTGCTGCGGCCTCGTGTTCGCCATGGTCGTGCTGGGTGGCTTTACACGACTCACAGGCTCCGGCCTGTCCATGGTCGACTGGCGCCCGTTGATGGGCATTCTGCCGCCGATGTCGGATGCCGAGTGGCAGCGCGTCTTCGAGTTGTACCAGCAAAGCCCGGAATTCCAGAAAGTGAATTCGGCATTCGGCGTTGACGACTTCAAGAGCATCTTCTGGCTCGAGTATCTGCATCGCCTGTTGGGACGCACAATCGGCATCGTGTTCCTCGTGCCCTTTGTGTTCTTCTTCGCGAGAGGCTATATCCGACCCGGCGAATGGGCCAAGTACCTGTTGATGTTTCTCCTGGGCGGCATGCAGGGCCTGCTGGGCTGGTACATGGTCAAGAGCGGCCTGGTCGACATTCCGCGGGTCAGTCACTACCGGCTCACAGCGCACCTCGTCGCAGCATTCATTATTTATGCGTACATGTTCTGGGTCGCGATGTCCCTCCTGTTTCCGGCCAAAGAAGGCGCATCGAAGCATCCCTGGTATGGCAAGACGCTGGCATTGTTTGCACTCGTTTCGACAACGATCATCTCGGGCGGCTTTGTCGCCGGACTCAAGGCCGGCAAGGTATACAACACCTTCCCGCTGATGGGGGATCACTGGTTTCCACCGGGCCTTATGGCGCTGGAGCCCTTCTGGCGCAATTTTTTCGATAACATGACAACCGTGCAGTTCGATCATCGCTACCTGGCGATAACGACCTTCGTGCTGGTTGTCCTGTACTGGTTCAAGCTGCGCGGTGCCGACCTGCCAGCCAGGGCGAGGCCTGCCGTCAATGCTTTACTGCACACCGCGGTCCTCCAGGTTGTGCTCGGAATCACGACGCTGTTGCTCGCCGTGCCGGTGATCCTGGGTGCGGCCCACCAGGGCGTGGCGATGCTTTTGTTTACGGTGGCGTTGTACCTTGTGCATGCGCTAAGGAGAGTTTGATGCAGGTTTATTTTGATCAGGACCTAATCGTTCGCTACGGCGGCCGCGGGCCACGTTACACCTCCTATCCCACCGCACTGCAGTTCAATGACGAACTGACAGCCGATATCTACCGGGCTAAAGCGCAGGAAAGCAATAACAGCGACGTACCGCTGTCGCTGTATGTCCATATCCCGTTTTGCCATTCGCTGTGCTACTACTGCGGCTGCAACAAGATCGTGACACGCAACGAAGAACGCGTTGCGCGCTACATGGAAATGCTCTATCGCGAGATAGCCATGCAGTCAGAGCTGTTTGACCGCAAACGCAAGATCGAGCAACTTCATTTTGGTGGCGGAACTCCAACCTACCTCGACAAGCAGCAACTCGCTGCGCTGATGGACCACCTGCGCGCCTCGTTTACGTTTGACGAAAGCGATGACCGTGAATTTTCGATCGAAGTCGACCCACGCACCGTTGACGCTGAGCGGATCCGCGAGCTTTGGGACCTCGGCTTCAACCGCCTGAGCCTGGGCATCCAGGACTTCAATGAGGATGTACAGAAAGCCGTAAACCGGGCGCAGTCACCAGCCGAAGTTCAGGCACTGATGGACAGCGCGCGTGAATCCGGCTTCGGCTCTATTTCGTTTGACCTGATCTATGGACTGCCACACCAGACCGTGGAGAGTTTCAACCAGACACTCGATATTGTTATCGGCATGCAGCCCGACCGCCTGGCCGTCTATAACTACGCGCACCTGCCACAACGATTCAAAGGGCAGCGCATGATCAATGCGGAGGACATTCCAGCGCCGGAGACCAAGCTCGACCTGCTGCACCACACAATCGACAAACTCTGCGATGCCGGTTTTATCTACATCGGTATGGACCATTTTGCGCTTCCCGAGGATGAACTCGTGCTGGCACGAAAGAACGGTACTCTGCAGCGAAACTTCCAGGGCTATTCGACACATCGTCAGTGCGACCTGATTGCGCTGGGTGTCAGCGGCATCGGCAGTATCGGCAACATGTTCGCGCAAAACTCCGTGTCGACGATCGAATACGAGGAGATCATCGAAAGCGGCGAGTTACCAATCGTCAAGGGTTTGCTGATCGACGACGATGACCTCATTCGGGCCGCCGTGATCCAGGACCTGATGTGCTACGACAGCCTGTCGTTTGACGACTTCGGCGCGCGGCACAACATTGATTTCCGTGAGTACTTCTCCTCTGAAATCGAGAAGCTCGACGTGCTGGAGCAGGACGACCTGCTTGTGCTCCGAGATTCTGGCATCGAGATCACACCGAGGGGCCGGCTGCTGTTACGCAATATCGCGATGACCTTTGACCGCTACATTGACCTCGAAGAGAACGATAACCGGTTCTCCAAAGCGATCTGATTCGCTGAAAGGACTGTGAGGAGCGTCGGGGAATAACATCTCCGAATCCATAGCGGAGCTGGCACGTAGATGGAACTACGCGTCGTGGACAGAAAACGCGCAGCGTGTGAGGGGATGTTATTCCCCGACGCTCCCGGCAATCCGTCTGCGGTTTAGCCGACTTCGGTCAACCAGCCGTGCGAGTCCGGCTCGAGTCCGAACTGGATGTTCTGCAGAGCGGTCTGCAGTTTCTTGCGATTCGGTCCGGGCTTGCCGTCGCGGACAGGAACTTCTTTGCCGTTGTAGACCAGCGTACCAACCGGCGAAAGGGTCGCCGCCGTACCCGACAGGCAGGCCTCATACGTCGCTACTTTCTCAAGTAACTCGTCGACCGTGAACTGGCGTTCACTGATCGTATATCCCAGTTCCGCGCCGAGCTTCAGGACCGAGTCGCGCGTCATACCATGCAGGAAAGAAGTATCCAGGGGCTTGGTAATAATCTCGTCATCACTGATCAACAGGAAATTCGCAGCGCCGGTTTCCTGAACATCGCCGTCCGGGCAGAACAGCACCTGGTCGACGCCATATTTCTCTTTCGCTGCAAGCGTCGGCCCTAAGGCAGCTGCATAATTGCCGCCCGTCTTGGTGCTTCCCAGCTGCTCGGTCGTGCGGGCGCTTTCTGTGATCAGCAACTTGAGTGCCGTCGCACCGCCTGCAAAATAGTCGCCGACCGGCGACCCCAGGACGAACAAGGTCGCTTGCGTCGAGGGTGCTGCTGCGGCACCGATGTTCTCCAGCGTGCCGATCAGGGTGGGTCGCAAATAGAGGGAAGCTGGCGGCTCGGGAATGTCAGCGAGGTTCGTGTGGACAACGTCGATCACCATGCCGGCAAGCAAGTCCGCGTCAGGTACTGGCAGACGCAGTGACTCGGCGCTGCGCCGCATACGAGCGACATGATCATGCAGGCGGAAGATTCGAGCTTTGCCGTCATTCCAGCGATAGGCTTTGAAACCCTCGAAACATGTACTCGCGTAGTGAAAAACGTGGGCAGCCGGGTGCATCGGCATCGGTGCCAGGGGTTCTATTGACGGCGCACTCCAGGCGCCATCTGCGAAGCGTGCGATCGCGATATGATCGCAAAATTCTGTGCCAAAAGGCTTCATTGCTTGGTCAACTCAAGGGGTCTGCAGGGCCGCTACTTTGCCATTAATGGACAGGATAATGCTACGGGGAATTCACGTATCTACCATCATTGTGGTGATCCGCAAGTTCCGCACGCCTATGCCTAGAAACTCGGCGGTGTGCAGGCTGATATCAACTCGCAGGGCTCGCTACCGGGGTTTTCGAAGGTATGTGGCTGCGAGCTCTTGAAGTAGTAGGCGTCGCCTGCCGCCAGTGTTGCTACTGCGTCACCGACCCTCACGCGAAGGCGACCGCTAAGGATGATGCCGCACTCCTCGCCCTCGTGCGTGATTGAGTGCCTCCCCGTGGTGGCGCCGGGTTGGTAGCACTCGTGCAGCAACTGAATCGAGTGTGCCGCAAGGTTGGTCCCTACCTGGCGGTAAGACACGCCTCCCTCGGCGATCTCGACAAGTTCGTTGGCGCGGAAGAACAGGCGATCCTGTGGCTGCACATCATCGGAGAAAAACTCGCCAAGACTCATGGGCACACCGTCGAGGATCTTTTTGAGCATGCTTACCGTGGGATTGAGTTTGCCGGCCTCGACCTGTGAAATCGTCGCATTCGCGACGCCCGATTGCCGTGCCAGCTGACGCTGCGACAGTTGCAAAGACCGGCGTATGGCTTGCAGGCGACCGCCTATCTCCTTGTCCACGATGAATTCCCCTACAGGTGTTTATCTTAGTAAACATTATTGCGTCCCATCGTATGTAAATCAATAGCTTACAATTTGCTACTCAACATATTGTTTAACATTACGGTCAGGGCGTACACTCTCGTTTTCCCGCATTCTCATCCGGAGGCGCATCGATGAATGCCGCAGTCGAAAACCCCTATTGGTTGCCTTTCACCGCCAACCGCGATTTCAACAAGAAACCCCGTGTCATAAACGGCGCAGCGGGCCACTGGTACACCACAGAAGACGGCACGCGCCTGTATGACACCTTTTCCGGACTGTGGACCTCGGGGATCGGCCACTGCCATCCAAAGATCGTGGAAGCGGTGCAACAGCAGGTCGCTACGCTCGACTACTGCATGACCTTCCAGGTGACGAATGACAAGGCGCTGAAGCTCGCCGAGCGAGTGACCAGCAAGGCACCCGCAGGCATTGATCATTGTTTCTTCACGAATTCCGGTTCGGAGTCCGTCGACACTGCACTGAAAATCGCGTTGGGCTATCACCGGGCCCGCGGTGAGGGAAATCGGACACGTCTCATTGGCCGCGAAAAGGGCTATCACGGCGTGAACTTCGGCGGCATGTCGGTTGGCGGCATCGTTCCCAACCGCAAGGTCTTCAGTGCGGCGCTGATTCCGGGTGTCGACCACCTGCGGCACACGCTGGATACCCAGCGCAATGCGTTCTCACGCGGTTTGCCCGAACACGGCATCGAGCTTGCGGAAGATCTCGAACGACTCTGCGCGCTGCATGACGGCAGCAATATTGCGGCTGTAATCGTCGAACCTGTCGCTGGATCAGCAGGCGTCATTCCGCCGCCTGCCGGCTATCTCGAGCGCTTGCGCGAGATCTGCGACAAGCACGGCATATTGCTGATCTTTGACGAAGTCATTGCGGCGTTCGGACGGCTTGGCCACGCTTTCGGCGCCCAGCGCTTCGGCGTCACGCCGGATATCATTACCACGGCAAAGGGACTCACCAACGGCGTGGTTCCGATGGGCGCCGTTCTGGTTCGCGACTCCGTGTTCGATGCCTTTATGCACGGCCCCGACCACATGATCGAACTGTTCCACGGCTACACCTACTCCGGACACCCCGTCGCGGCCGCTGCAGGTCTTGCAACAATGGATGTGTACGACGAAGAGGGGACCTTTGAACAGGCGCAGGCGCTGGAATCACACTTTGAAGACCTCCTGCACTCCTTCGCCGATCACAAGCATGTCATCGACGTCCGCAATTTCGGCCTGATGGGTGCCATCGAAATGGCGCCTCGTGCCGGTGCGCCAGGAGCCCGCGGCGCCGAAGCACACAAGAAGTGTTTTTGGGACGAGAATATCGTCGTTCGCGCCGGCATGGACACCCTGCAGTTCTCCCCCTTCCTCAACTCGGACCCCGACGAAATGACGCAGTCATTCGAAGCCGTCCGCCGCGTAATGGATACACTGGAATGAGCAAAGTTATCGGACATTTCATTAACGGCATCGACGTCGATGACGACAACCGCCCGGCCCCGGTCTACAACCCGGCGACGGGCGAACTGACCCGACACGTCGCCATGGCATCGAAAGCTACGGTCGAGGATGCGATTGCGGCCGCTGCAGCCGCGTTTCCCGCCTGGCGTGACACGCCGCCGGCAAAGCGTGCGCGCATCATGTTCCGCTTCAAGGCACTGCTCGAAGAGCACGCGGACGAGATCGCCGCAGCGATCACCGACGAACACGGCAAGGTATTCGATGACGCCATGGGTGAGTTCGGTCGCGGCGTTGAAGTCGTGGACTATGCTTGCGGCATCCCCGAACTGCTAAAGGGCGAATACTCCCGCAATGTCGGGCCGGGTATCGACAGCTGGTCGGACTTCCAGCCACTTGGCGTTGTTGCGGGCATTACGCCGTTTAACTTCCCTGCCATGGTGCCGATGTGGATGTACCCGATGGCCATCGCCTGCGGCAATACTTTCGTATTGAAGCCGTCCGAAAAAGACCCGACAGCACCGATGATCGTGGCGCACCTGTTCAAGGAAGCAGGCCTGCCGGACGGCGTGTTCAATCTCGTAAACGGTGACAAAGAAGCGGTCGATACGTTGCTCAACGACGAACGTGTCCAGGCGATCAGTTTTGTAGGCTCGACGCCAATCGCCGAGTACATCTACTCGACGGGCACGGCCAACGGCAAGCGTGTGCAGGCCCTTGGCGGCGCCAAGAATCACGCGATCGTGATGCCGGATGCCGATGTGGACAATGCTGTCAGCGCCCTGATGGGCGCGGCATTCGGTTCCTGCGGTGAACGCTGCATGGCGATCTCCGTCGCCGTGTGTGTCGGCGACGAAACCGCCGACACCGTAGTTGCCAAGCTCAAGGCGGAAATTGACAAGCTCAAGGTGGGTCCCGGTACGGATGTCTCGAACAACATGGGGCCGCTCGTTACCAGGCAGCATTTCGAGAAGGTGAAAGGCTATGTCGATCTCGGCGTCGACGAAGGCGCTGACCTGGTCGCGGACGGCAGAAGCCTGGTCGTAAAAGGACACGAGGATGGCTTCTTCCTCGGACCCTGCCTGTTCGACAACGTCACGTCCGACATGCGCATCTACCAGGAAGAAATATTCGGACCGGTACTCTGCGTCGTGCGCGCGGAGTCCGAAGAACAGGCCATGCAGCTGATTGACGACCACGAATACGGCAATGGCACGTGCATCTTCACGCGGGACGGCGAGGCAGCCCGGTACTTTGCGGACAACATCAAGGTCGGCATGGTGGGTATTAATGTGCCGTTGCCGGTTCCAGTGGCCTACCACAGCTTTGGTGGGTGGAAGCGCTCCCTGTTCGGCGACCTCTATGCCTATGGTCCCGACAGCGTGCGTTTTTACACGCGCCGCAAGACAATCACGCAGCGTTGGCCGTCGGGCGGGGTGCGCGAGAAAGCACAGTTCTCGTTCCCGGGTCGCCAATAGCAAAATCCGCGGTACAATCGCTGTCCCACTTACCCGGAGACAGCGATGAGAATACCCGTCCTGCTTTTGCTCACCCTGGCGTCATTTGCGTCGGCTGACGAAACTGCAAACCCGTTCGCGGCCGTCGAAGTTGCGCCAGGCATTTACCAGATTGGCAATACAAACGAGGGCTTTGCGCTCAATATTCCGGCAGATTTTGTCGGCGGTGGCGTCGGCCTGCTCGTCGGTGACGAATATGTGGTCATGATCGACGACGTCATGGAACCCACTGCTCCGGCCCTGGTTGCAAAAGCTGAGGAAATTGCAGGACGACCGATCGACTTCGTTATCAATACGCACGCACACGGTGACCACGTCGGAGGCAACGTCTACGTCAGCGAGAGAGGCACCATAGTCGTATCACATGACAAGTTACGCGAGCGCATGGAAGGCAACGAACAGCTCAATAACGGCCCCGGCGCCCTGCCCGTCATAACGTTTTCCGACCGCATGACATTCCACGTGAATGGCGAGGAAGCGATCGCATTTCACATTCCTGACGCGCATACCGACGGTGACGCAGTCATTCACTTTCGCAACGCCAATGTCATAGCGGCGGGCGACCTGAGTTTTCGAGGTCTGTTCCCTTTCATCGATCTCGATAGCGGTGGCACTGTTGCCGGATTCATGGCGGGCATGCAGCAACTCATCGAGATGGCCGATGAAAACACGAAATTTCTTACCGGTCACGGCGCGGTGGGCACGCGAGCCGAGCTGGAGCAGGATCTGGCCATGCTGCGCGACGCCGAGGCGCGCGTGAAAGCCCTGCTGGACAAGGGCATGAGCGAAGAGGAAATTCTGGCGGAAAACCCGCTCGCTATCTATCACGACGAGTACAACTGGTTTTTCATCACAACCGAACGGATGACCAAGACGTTCATTCGTTCGCAGACGGGGCAGTAAGACAACAACATGGATAACAAAAAAGCAGCCGAATTTATCGGCAACATGTGGGATGACTCGATCATTCCCGAGATTTCCGAATACATCAAAGTGCCGAACAAGTCGCCACATTTCGACCCCGCCTGGGAAGCGAATGGCCACATGGAAACAGCTGTCAGGATGCTGGAAGCCTGGTGCAGGAAACAGCCAATCAAGGATATGACGATCGAGGTCGTGCGCATCGAAGGCCGCACGCCCCTGCTCTTTATCGATATCCCGGGCCAGTCCGATGAGGTTGTCTTGCTGTACGGGCATTACGACAAGCAACCCGAGTTCAGTGGCTGGGACGAGGACCTGGATCCGTGGACGCCAGTAATCAAGGACGGCAAACTTTACGGTCGCGGCGGTGCCGATGATGGCTACGCAACGTTTGGCTCGCTGACGGCGATCCGCGCATTGCAGGAGCAGGGTGTTCCGCACGCGCACTGCGTCGTCCTCGTGGAAGGTTGCGAGGAGAGTGGCAGCTTCGACCTGCCCTATTACATCGACCTGCTGGAAGACCGCATTGGCTCGCCGGACCTCGTCGTCTGCCTCGACGCCGAGTGCGGTAATTACGACCAGCTCTGGTGCACCACCTCTCTGCGCGGCAACCTGACGGGCACTTTACGCGTCGACGTTCTGTCTGAAGGCGTGCACTCGGGGACCGCGAGCGGCGTCGTGCCATCGAGTTTTCGCACGGCGCGACAGTTACTGAGTCGCGTCGAGGACGAAGACAGCGGCCAGATCAAGACACAGGCCCTGCATGCAGACATTCCGGCGCAACGACTGGAGCAGGCGAAGCTTGCTGCGGAGACCCTGCAGGAACTTGTCTACGAAAAATTCCCATGGGCTGTCGACAATCCGCGGCCGAGCGAGTCGCATACCGAGCTCTTGCTCAACAACACCTGGCGACCGACGCTTGCTGTCACGGGCCAAAAAGGCATGCCGGACCTCGTTAACGCGGGTAATGTTCTGTTGCCCTACACTATCCTGAAATTGTCGTTCCGCCTGCCGCCAACGGTGAATGCAGAAAAGGCGGCCGCCGCCGTGAAACGGGAACTTGAGGCCAATACTCCGCCGCTCGTCAAGGTTGAGTTCGACGCGGACTCCAGCATGGCCGGCTGGAACGCGCCCGAGATTGCCCCATGGCTGGAGGCATCGATGCAAAAAGCCTCCGATGCCTTCTTCGGCAAACCTTCAATGTATATGGGTACCGGCGGAACGATTCCGTTTATGGGCATGCTCGGTGAGCGATTCCCCAAGGCGCAGTTCCTGATTACCGGTCTGCTCGGTCCGAAATCGAACGCGCACGGACCCAACGAGTTCCTGCACATAGAGACCGGCAAACGCCTGACCTGCTGCGTGGCGCAGGTCCTGGAGGATCACTTCACGCGCTAGTTATTTGAGCCAGCGCCGGCCCACTTGAGCAAGACATCGACCGTGGCCCTGGAAGGGGCCACGTCATCTTCAATGCGTGACGGTGTGCGCAGGCGATCAATGCCGCCTGATTCGATAAATACTTGCAGCGATTCCCGGATTTCGTTGCGCAGGCGAATATTGGCGCCCAGACCGTCGGGGCGCTCGGAGCGGTCCCTGTAAAGCAGCGTTGGTACACCAAGGTAGGACAACTCCTCCTGGTTGGAGCCGCCGTCGCTGAATACCGCCCGCGCTCCGCTCATCAATGCCAGGAACTCTGTGTATGGCATACGTGGCCGGACCTGCACGCCGGGCGTTTCGTTCAACGCATCGTACAAGCCATACTTTTTCAGACGCAGTTCCGTCGGCGGATGCAAGATGAAATGTACCTCGCCAAACCTGGCAGCTGCGACCATCTCATCGACGATGCGCGCCAACTCGTCGCGCCTGTAAATATTCTGGAAACGATGGATGGATGCGACAAAATAGTCACCGTTCTGCGCTTCGCGCGAGTCCTTGCTGTTACCCGTGGCAAAACGAACACAGTCGAGCAGCGTGTTTTCTTTCGTGTTGACCACGATACAGCCGGCGTACTTCTGCATGCGTTCTGCCGCTTCGTCGTTCGGGCAGATCGCATAACGCGCTTTTCTGAAAGTCAGACGCCGCAACATCTCTTCTGGAAACGGGTCGTTCCACTTCCCGGAACTCAGCCCGCTCTCCAGGTGCACAATATCGCCACCACCCCAATGGCCGGCCACTGCCCCCAGCCAGGTCGACAACGTGTCGCCATGGACGATGACCAGCGGCCGATTGCCTGTCCAGAGCTTTACGCTGTGAACGTATCGATAGCAGTCGTAGACGGTTCTTGGAGTCCAGACGAGCAATTTTCCGATGCTCGAACGTTCCTTCGGGTTCTCCGGCAGGATGAATTTCGATGTGAGGCCAAAGTCTGCGATCAGGTCGTCAATAGACTCCTGATGCTGCCCGGTAAACCACACCGAGTGTCGCAGCCGCGACTGCTCCGCAATCTGCAGGACTGGTGCGATCTTGACCAGCTGCGCGCGGGTTCCCAGGACGAAAATGCACTGCCGCATATCAGGACTTGCTGAACGTCAATGCCGTGATTTGTTCGGAGATGAGCCCGATCAGGAAGATAATGACCGAGGCCGCGAACAGCAGCATGCTCATGTTCGTGAAGCGCCCCATCGTCGAAAACGTATACGCGTACCAGCCCGCACCGGTCGCAAAGAACATCGCGCTGATCGGCAGGAAGATCTTCAACGGTGAATACAAGGTCGCGATCTTGAAAATGATTACCATGAAGCGCAGGCCGTCACGAATCGGGCGGATATGACTTTTGCCGATCCGCTTGGCGACCGGGATTGACTCAAAGCGAATCGGGTAACCGGACCGCAGGAAGGCCATCGTGATCGTCGTTGGGTAGGAGAAACCGTTCGGCAACAGGTATAGAAACTGCTTGAACAACCGGGCTCGCGCGACCCGAAAGCCCGAGGTCAGGTCCGGGATGCGACGCCCTGTCAGCCAGGACGCCACAACGTTGTAGATACCATTCGCATACAGGCGACCGACGTTCGCATGCGACCCGGAATCGCGGGCGCCAATGATCATGTCGTAGCCTTCATCAAGCCTTGCAAGCAACGGTCCGAATTCCCCGGCATCGTGCTGGCCGTCTCCGTCCATGAGCGCAATGATCTCGCCTTGTGCAATCCGAGCACCGGCTTTGACCGCGGCTCCGTTGCCAAGACTCTCCGGATGCCGCACAACTTTCGCTCCTGCCCCTTCCGCAACGCTCGCCGTATCGTCCGTGGAGCCGTCATCGACAACGATTACCTCGGCGTCCGGATAGGATTCGACGGCCCGGGCAACGACAGTGCCGATTGCGCCGGCTTCGTTTTTTGCCGGAATGACGATGGACAGAGAGGGCATAAGGACTTCCGCTACGAGGATGTGAACATGATCATGATGCCCGCAGCAACCGCGGAGCCGATAACTCCAGCGACATTCGGACCCATGGCATGCATTAACAGGATGTTGTGTGGATTAGCTTCGAGGCCGACCTTGTTGGCGACTCGCGCCGCCATCGGAACCGCCGACACGCCTGCAGCGCCGATCAGCGGGTTGATCGGTTGCGTGGAAACCTTGTTCAGCAACTTGCCCATGATCACGCCGCTCGCCGTACCGATCGAGAACGCAACCATGCCAAGCAGCAGGATGCCGAGTGTGCTCATGACAAGGAACTGGTCCGCGCTCAGTTTTGACCCAACGGCAAGACCAAGGAAGATAGTCACTATATTAATGAGTGCATTCTGCGTCGTGTTCGACAGTCGATCGACGACACCGCACTCGCGCATCAGGTTGCCAAAGGCCAGCATGCCAAGCAGCGGCGCGGCCGTGGGCAACAATAAGCCGACGAGTAACACGAGCATGAGCGGGAATATGATCCGCTCGGTTTTGGATACCTCCCGCAATTGCACCATTTCGATGCTGCGCTCGGACTTGCTGGTCAACGCCTTCATGATCGGCGGCTGAATCAGCGGGACCAGCGCCATGTAGGAATAGGCTGCGACCGCGATGGCACCCAGCAGGTCGGGCGCCAGTTGTCCGGCCACGTAGATAGCGGTGGGCCCGTCGGCGCCACCGATGATGCCGATCGCCGCGGCTTCACGCAGTGAGAAATCCATCCAGCCAAGCTCGGTCAGGCCCAGGGCGCCGAGCAAAGTCGCGAAGATGCCGAACTGGGCGGCGGCACCGAGGAACAGTGTCCTTGGATTGGCCAGCAGCGGACCGAAGTCGGTCAGTGCGCCCACCCCCATGAAGATGATCAGGGGAAACGCACCGGACTTGATGCCAACCTCGTACGCGAGATAAAGGAGTCCGCCAGGCTCCGCAATGCCCGCACCCGGGATATTGCTAAGCAGACCACCGAATCCGATCGTCACGAGCAAGAGCGGTTCGAATTTCTTGACAATGCCGAGGTACAGCAACAGCAGGCAGACGCCGAGCATGGCCAACTGTCCACCATTGATCTGGTAGACACCGGAATTCGCCCAAATCTGTTCAATCAGGTCCATATAGCGGCCAGGATCACGCGATTGCGATCAACGCGTCACCGACGGCGACAGCGTCGCCTTCTGCGACGAATACATCGGTTACGGTTCCGGCTCTCGGAGCAACCACGGCGGTTTCCATCTTCATCGCCTCAACGACGAGCAACGGATCGCCTTTGTTTACCTGCGCGCCAGGCGCCACATGGACCTTGAAAATATTGCCTGCCAACACGGCATTGACGGGTTGCCCGCCGCCGGCAGCCGGAGCCACCGCCGCGCCCACAGCCGGTGCGGGAGAGACGCTCGCAAGCTGTCCGCTCTCGGCAACTTCAACGGTAAATTCCTTGCCGTTGACGCGTACCGAGTAGACACCCGCTCCCCCGCTGGCAGTTGTCGCCGGGACCGGGACCGGCGCCTTTGGTTCGTCCCACGGCGCCGGTTCGAAGGCGCCGGGGTTGTCGCGATTTTCGAGGAACATCAGGCCGATCTGGGGAAATAGTGCATAGGTCAACACATCATCCACGACATCGTCGGCGAGGCGAATACCCCTCTCGCCGGCAAGGCGCGTCAACTCGGCTGTCTGTACCTCAAGTTCGGGTTCGAGCAAATCGGCCGGCCGACACGTAACGGGCTCGGCCCCGTCCAGCACCTTTGCACGCAATTCGGCGTTAACGGCGGTGGGCGTCTCACCGTACTCACCCTTGAGAACGCCGGCCGTTTCCTTGGTGATTGTCCCGTAACGCGATCCCGATAACACGTTGATCACCGCTTGCGTACCCACGATCTGGGAGGTCGGTGTCACCAACGGCAACGTGCCCAGGTCGTCGCGAACTCGTGGAATCTCTTCGAGCACTTCGTCCAGCTTGTCGCTCGCATTTTGTTCGCGCAGCTGATTCTCGAGGTTCGTCAACATGCCGCCCGGGACCTGCGCGACAAGAATGCGGGAGTCGACACCCTGCAGTGCACCCTCAAACTTCGCGTACTTTTTGCGCACTTCGCGGAAGTAGGCCGCAATCTCTTCGATAGCCACCAGGTTGAGATTGGTGTCGCGGTCCGTACCCTCCATGATCGCGACAAGCGTCTCGGTTGGTGAGTGCCCATAGGTCATGCTCATCGACGAGACCGCGGTATCGATCGCGTCGATACCCGCCTCGGCCGCCTTGACCAGGGTTGCTGTCGAGAGCCCGGTTGTCGCATGGCAGTGCATGTGAATCGGAATCGACACTTCCTCCTTCAAACGGCTTACAAGCTCGAATGCCGTTTGCGGCCGCAGCAGCCCCGCCATGTCCTTGATGCAAATAGAATGCGCGCCCATATCCTCAATGCGTTTGCCCATGTCGACCCAGAGATCGACGGTGTGCACATCACTGACGGTGTAGGACATCGTGCCCTGCGCGTGTTTGCCAACTTCGAGCGTTGCCTTGACCGCGGTCTCAAGGTTGCGCATGTCATTCAGGGCATCGAAAATCCGGAACACATCGACGCCATTGACCGCGCAGCGCTCGACAAACTTGCGCACAAGATCATCGGCGTAGTGGCGATAGCCGAGGATATTCTGGCCGCGGAAGAGCATCTGCTGTGGTGTATTGGGCATCGCGGCTTTGAGTCGGCGGATGCGCTCCCACGGGTCCTCACCAAGGTAGCGAATACAGGCGTCAAAGGTTGCCCCGCCCCAGGATTCGATCGACCAGAATCCGACCTGGTCAAGCTTGTCTGCTATTGGCAGCATGTCGTCGATGCGCATGCGCGTCGCCAGCAAACTCTGGTGTGCATCGCGCAGCGCGAGTTCTGTAATGCCCAGGGGCTTTTTATCGCTCATGTTAAATACTTTATTAAATTAAGATTGCCTGTTGCGGTGCTGCGTGATCGCAGCCGTTATCGCGGCGACTTCTTCGTCGCTCGCACCATCCTCGGCCGCCGGTGTCAGGCGCCGAATAAGCAGCGCCGTGACGGACATCATTACAACCAGCAGGGTCAGGAACACGAATACCGTCCCCATGCCGACCAGCATGAGCGTGACGCCCTGATTGATGAGAGTGGCTTGCATAACGGATCCCGCCGGAAAACCAAGCGGACGATTATACTCAAAGATGCGTGTCGATGAACTCGGCAAGTGCCTGGAGCGTTTCGATTCGGGTCTCTTCCTGCGTCAGCCAGTGGTCTTCACCCTTCAATTGGACAAATGTGACGTCCTTGCCAGCCTTACGCAGGGCGCTGTTCATGATCCTGCTTTGCTCAATATCGACGACCGTGTCTTTTCGACCGTGAATGAGCAGGACCGGCGCCTGGAACTGCTCGGCGTGGTCGGCAGGCGAGATAGACCGGAGTACGTCCTTCTCCGATGCCTCGGCCCCGTACAAGGCTTCCCAGTAGTCGATAACCCAGTGGTTCTTGCCGTGCTCACTGCGTTCTCGCTGCATCATCTTGCGGAGATCCGAAACCGGCGCAATGGCTGCGACACAGCGGTACAGGTCAGGCGAAAACGCGCCAGCCGCGAGCGCTGCGTACCCGCCGTAGCTTGCCCCGACCATGCAGACCCGCTCCGGGTCGGCGATTCCCTCCTCCACAAGGAAACTGACACCATCGTCAAGGTCCGATTGCATCTTGCCACCCCACTCGCCTTCGCCCGCAACGACGTGCTCGTAGCCAAATCCATCGGATCCGCGAAACTGAGGCTGTAGTACGACGTAGCCACGACTGGCAAAGTACTGCGCCATCCAGTCGAAGCCGTAGCGATCGTGCGCTTCGGGACCGCCATGCGGCATGATAATGGTGGGAGCCTTCCCCTGCTCGATGACCGATGCATGCGCCGTCACGAGGGCTGGAATGGGCAAGCCGTCGCGCGCGACATACGAGGTGATCACAACTGGAACAATGTCCGTCTTCTGGATGAGCGGCCTCGATGTCCCGAGAAGCTTGGGTTTTGGGTTGTCCTTTTCGAACATCAGGTAGCCGCCCGCCGTCCAGCCGCCCTCTATGTGGAATACGAGTCGTCGAAAATCCTTACTCCAGGAAACCAGCCGGGAAGCGACACCAGGCATTCGTTGCTGGATAGCCCTGACGCGACTGTCAAGCTCCTCATCGAAGAACTCGTAACTGGGTTTGAAGCCGGCAAACTCAACGCCGTAGACGACGCGATTGATATCCGTAATCACACGCTCGATCTCGTGCCCGTCGGTATCAAGAACCGGCCCGGTGATCGTTCCGTCAGCCAGACTCATGAGAAAATAGGCTGTGCCACCCGTGCTCCGTCTGGTTGACCAGGAGTACCAGCGCGTCACGCGCTTGCGTCAACCCGACTACGCCGATCGACCGCAGCTCACCGTCTTTTTCATAGATGAGTTCCTTGTCGCGGCCCTTCTCATCCGTTGTCCAGATGCGGTGAACGTTTTCATCGTCGTCAAAATCTTCACGAACAATCGGCGCACCATCTTCACCGAGAAACCAGTCATCCGTGTCAGCGTTGCCATACGCCACGATCTTCGCCGATCGCTTGTCGAGATGGACGCGGTAAACACCCTTAACCGGTGCGCCGCCCAGGCGAGGCTCAACCCAGGCCGGCATATAAATCGATTTCGAATTCGGATCACGGCCGATAATCCTGCCCAAACCACTTTGGTACGGATACAAGTCATCCGCGCGACGCAGCAGGACCTTAATCTCGCGGGTGTTGAGGTTCAGGGAATAGGCGGAGCTGTAGTCGAACTGGTCGCGCACCCGGCGAGACCGAATTGTCTGTCCGGCCACGAGAATCAGCTGATCGTCATCCACGAAACGTAACCAGCGAGGATTGACCTCCCTGGCGTCCGCGCCCCAGACGAACGAGTCTTCCTCAAGATCGAAGACCTGCACGGTGTCGCTCCCGTCATGGCTCACCCGGCTCGCACCGAAACGGCCACTCGCAGACAGCTCATACATATCGTAAACGGGCAGCCGGCCATAAGCCTCAAGCGGCGGCAAACCCTGGCTATAAGCCGGCAGGAAAACTATGAGCGTTACAGCTGCGGTGATCAGACGCATGGCAATTACCTCCGGCAGGCTTAATCAGGCCGATAGGGCGTTATAACCGAGCAGGCTTGCGCACATCAACATTCCTGACCGGTCTGAAACTCGAGCAAGTGCTGATGATGCGAGTATTGTTGTTGCGTGACAGAAAGCCGCGCCGAGGATCGTGCCCGACTGCGCGACTACATGCCGAGCAGACTGACCGCAGCCCCGCACGCGGCTACAGACGCGCCCGCCACCGCCTGGGCGTAGCGGCCTGACGTCGGCAACTTCAGCTTTTCTACGCCAAGCGTGGTCAACGTGACGCAAGCCAGCATGGTCGCCAGCGTAACGACGCCAAATATGACCGCCACTGCGACGACGAGGCCCGCGCTCTGCTGGGCCGCAGGGTACATAAACAAGGGAATTAACGCTTCGCACGGACCCAGGACAAAAATTATAAACATCGCCCACGGCGTAATAGGGTTCTTCGCCTGCGCGTCGTGCACGTGCGAATGATCGTTGTGGTGGTCGTGCTCATGGTCGTGGACCATTTCCTGGTGGACATGAACGTGTGAGTGTTTGTGCCCACGACCGGCCTGCTTCATGCCCCACGCGAAATACATGAGACCGAAAGCCAGCAACGCCCAGCCCGCCAGGTTGCCACGCAAACCTTCAATTTCAACCACTGAGGCGAGTTGTGCGCCCAGGATGATGCCGACGACGCCAATGATGACCGAACCCAGAATGTGTCCAAGCCCGCAGAACAGGGTGATTCGCAATGTCTTGTGCAGGCTCCAGGAACGCGCCTTGCCCATCGCCGTGAAAACGAGGTAGTGATCCGGACCGAGAATCGTATGCAGGAAAGCAATCGATGCCGCCGTTAAGAGCAGAATCTGGGCTTCGTTCATTGCCCGAATGTACGCCGGACACCGGGCTGGCCGCGATAGGTAATTACCCCTGTATTCTAGGGCTTATGTGCCTTTCCCTGCTCGAGCCTGGCCTCGAGCTCGTCGATTCGACGCTGCTGTTCCTGCACGACTTTCGTCAGTGCGGCCACGATGTCCATCGTGCTCAGCGACTTTCCGTCGCTGCTGGCCAGCAATCCCGGTACGTCCTCGGCGATGAAGCCGACATAGTCCTCGCCCTCTTCCGCCCTGTAGTTGAACGAAACCGGCTGCAACGCCATCACAGCGGCAACGGCATCGCCAGAGGACAGGACCGCGATGTTCTCCTTGCTCTCCCGTGATGAACGATTGGTCCAGACACCGCCGGCCGTGACATGTGCGCCGCTCGCCATTTCCAGCGGGTGGTCGGGACGCGACGCACCAAAACCAACATGACCGTCGCGATCGATGGTGATGCGATCAATCGAGCCCGCACCAATGGTCAGGGTGCTGGCACGATTGTGCATGATGTAGCCGGTATCGCCTGACGATTGCGTGATCATGAGGCCTGCTACGCTGCTGTTCTGGTCGTGGATCTGGATACTGCCGTTGACCTCCAGCCGTTGCTGAGGTTCGGTTGAGCCAATACCCACCCTGTTGCCGTCGTCAAAAATCTGGGAATCAACGAGTTCGCCCGGCCGACGGACTTTTACCAGGAAATCCCGATTGGCGTTGACCTCGCGCGCTGGCACGACTTCGGGTGACGGTTGCGTCGCGACGACGGCCGGAGCCTCGGTCACCGGCTCCGGCTCGACGACGGGCTCCGGTTCCGCCGCCGCCTCTTCGAGAACGACCTCATCGACCGCATCGGCGACCTCCTCGGCAGCGTCTTCGCCAACCTCGACGACGACGTCGTCAACTATCTCTGCAGCGACCTCTTCGGCTACCTCGGCGACCGTTTCTTCCAGGGGGACTTCGAGCGTCTCCTCGACAAGCGCCTCAACAGCCTCATCTGCGACCGCTTCTTCTGCCGGCGCGACCGCCGAATCCGCCACAACTCGTGACCAGTCGGAACTGATGAACCCGCTGGCGCCGCCCTCGAGCCGCACCTCGTGCCAGCCATCGATACTGTTTATGAGCGTCAGGGACTCACCCTGGCGCAGCTTTCCCACAACATCGGAGGACGCATCCGCGTTGAGCCGAATGTTCACGCTGTCTTCGACCTTGTCGGCCGGAACTACCTGGTCAGCATGACCAGCGAGGGGGAGCAAAACAGTGAGTAGCACGGACAAGTACTTCATGGCATTTCTCCCTGGTCCTGCAGCGCACGGCGAAATGCTCCATAAAGCGCATTCTGCAGAACCCAGTCTTGTGGACGACTCGCGTCTTCGCGAGCACTGTGAATGGCGACAACCAGCTTCTCTTCCGGATTGATGTAAATTCCCTGCCCGAAGATCCCGGCGGCTGCATAGGCTCCATCGCTGTGGAGCCACCAGAGATACCCGTACTCTTCAAAGCCCGCTGACGGCGTCGTGGACTCTTCCATCCAGCCGTCGGGAAGCACGGACTCGCCGTTACGCAGACGCCCGTTCTGCATGGCAAAAAGGCCGATGCGGGCATAGTCGCGCAGCGTGGCATTGAGGCTGCTGCCGCCAAACTCACCGCCGCCCTCTTCACTCAACACCCAGTAAGCATCGTGCTCCATGCCAAACGGTTTCCAGATCTTCTCACTGAGATAGGTCGATAGGTTATTGCCAATCGCGGAGCGCAACAGTGTTCCAACCAGGTTGGTTTCGGCCGTGTTGTAGTTGTAAAGCGCACCCGGAGCCGCAGCACGTGGCTTGCTACGCAGGTACTCGTACATCTCGAGCGTCGGCCAGGTGACGTTGTTGATATCGGATTGCAGATCGTCGTAGACCTCGGTCCACTCCACGCCCGACGACATCTGCAAAAGATCACGAATTGTCGAATCGTCGTAGGGTGAGTTCTTCAGCCTCGGCAGGTAATCCGTCACCGCCTCATCGACACTTGCAATGTAGCCATCCCTGATCGCGGCGCCCACCAGCAGCGATGTCACCGATTTGGCCACCGAGTACGACAGCCACCGCGACTCTGCGGTGTTACCGAGTTCATAACGCTCGTAGACAACCCTGCCATTCTTGACAACGATCAGGCCGGCAACGTTTCCCGCCTTGACGTAGTCATCCACTGTCATCGTCAGGTCTGCAGTGGCGATTTCGACGTCGTCGAGGTCCATCAACTCGGTCGGCAATGGATAGGGATTGTCCCCGGCAGGTATCGCGCGGGTCCACGCGAGCTTGTCCATGTTGCGATAGCCCGCAACCTGTTGCTCGGGGGTCCAGAACAACTCCCTGTCTCTGTCGCCGAAGTATTTCTCGTCGTCGGCGGGATCAATATACGGGGCATCGGCCCAGGCGAACGTAGTGAGGCAAACTGCTGACTGCAGCGACGAGAATATTTTTCATCCCCGGATACTACCACCCCCGTCGGCGCCTCTATGTACTCTGTAAATGTGCTATAGATGTAGTCTCAGAAAACCAACAATAAACAAATGGGGTGCAACTTATGAAAATAATGAGAATTCCAGCCATTGCGCTGGCCGCGCTACTGCTGGGCCAGGCGGCATTTGCGGGCGAGGAAGCAGCCGATGCCGGACCGACTCTGTATGAGCGTATGGGAGGCTGGGATGGCGTCGATCAGATCGTTGCAGATACGCTCGCCCTGCACCAGGTAAATGAAGAAATCGTGGATATCCTGGACGGCATTGATCTTGAACGACTGCATGCGAATGTCACCGCATTCTTCGCGGCTGGCACGGGTGGCCCGAACAAGTACGAAGGCCGCGACATGACGACGGCGCATGCGCCGCTCGGCCTGACTGAGGCCGACTTCGACGCCGCGGTCAGCGATGTCCTCAAAGCGGTTGCCATGAACGTCGAAGACGCAGCGGTTGCAGAGGAAGTCAACGCGATACTGCAGTCGTTGAGGCCGGCCGTGATGGGGACAGCCGGAAACTAGTCGAACGAACAACCTCGCTTGCGGCGGCGCTGACTGCCGCGAGCGTTGTTCCGGTTCGGGTCCTACTCGTCGCTTTCGAGTACGGCTGCAATCCAGCTTACGGTAATCGGATGATAGGCATGGCGGGCGCGCTCAAACATCTCATGCGCCAGCTCGAGGTCTTCACCGTTCGTTGCCAGCGCGCCATACACCGGCGCGATCAGGCGCCCTCTCCCGTAACGATTCAGGTGGGCTTCCATCGCTGCGTAGGCATCGGTGTAGCGACGACTGGCAACCTGGATGAACCAGGCGCGCCCGATCTCGGCATTGCGCGTATCACTGAGATTCCAGCCCGCATCGAGCTCGGCGAGTTTCTCGTGCTCCAGTTCGGGAGGCAGGCTATTGACGAAGTGAATCGTTGCCTGGGGACTCCAGTCCGCGACCGGGATTTCCGCCAGCTCGATGTCACCCTCAGACCAGGCCTGGGCCATGCCCGCGGCAATAGTCAGATTCTCCGACTCCGGAATAATTGCGACGTCGGGCAAACCCGGGGCATAAGTCCATGACTCGGCCTGCTCCCTTGTGACCGGAGAACCTTCCTGGCTCAGCAATTTGAGCTCCAGGTAATCGAGAAACTCCTCCGTCGTGATCGTCCCGAACGCGAACTCCTGGAAATACGACTCGAGGAACGCATCGAAAGCTTCGCGACCAAATTCACTCTCGAGGTATTCAAGGAACATCTGGCCTTTGCTGTAGTGGATGCCTCCTTGAAAATCCTCGGACGTCGTATCGTCGAGGCGTGGCGCCAGCGCCTGCAAAGGCTCTGGAACCTCGGCGAGATCGAGAAGGAGTTCCCGATACATGAGTACGCGTTCCTCATCAACGCGTTTTACGTCGTAAATCACTTCCATCAACCTCGATTCGAGGTAGCTGGTCATGCCCTCATTGAGCCAGCCGTCTCGCCAGGTCGCATTCGTGACGAGGTTGCCTGACCACGAGTGAGCCAACTCATGCGCGATGACAGACACGAGGCTGCGATCGCCGGCCAGCAAGCTCGGCGTGATAAAGGAAAGGCGCGGATTCTCCATACCACCAAATGGAAAGCTCGGCGGCAGAACCAGCAGGTCGTAGCGCCCCCAATCGTAGGGCCCGAATTTCTGCTCAGCCAGCTCCAGCATTGCCTGCGTATCCGCGAACTCGTACACAGACGCGTCGAGCAGTTCCGGCTCCGCGTAGATACCCGTATCTTCACCCAGCGGCGCAAAATAGAAATTGCCCACGGCGATCGCAAGCAGGTACGACGGGATCGGCTGCGGCATGTCAAAGTGGTATTCACCGGTGCGCGGCGTCAGCGGATTGTTGTTGGCACTCATTACGGCCAGCAAGGATGCAGGCGTGCGTACTGTCGCTTCATAAGTAATACGTAGTGCCGGCGTGTCCTGCAACGGTACCCAGCTCCGCGCATGCACCGCCTGGGACTGCGAGAACACCATCGGGAATTTCCCGCCGGCCGTCAGTTCGGGCGGCAGCCACTGCAGGGCTGTCGATTCCGGGCTGGTGTTGTACTCGAGCACGAGATCGAAGCGCTCGCCGCTCCCCGCTGGCAAGGTAATGTACAGCGGCGTGCCCAGGGTCTCGTGGGGTTCGCCGAAGCGATGCCCGGCCGGCTCGGATTCACCGGCGGTCAATATAGCCGCACTCACTATCGTCAGGTCGCGCGTATCCAGCACAATTTCGCTGGCCTCGGGGTCCAGCCGACGCATCGTGAGAATTGCGAAGCCGCGCAACTGCTCTGCCTCGAAATCCACGTCGAGATCCAGTGCCAGGTGCTCGGTGACAAACGCGTTTGTATTGGCGAAGGTAAAATAGTCACGCGCCGGATCGTAATTATCGACCTCCGGCGTCTCCTTCGAGCATGCGGCGATGGCAAGGACCGTGAATACGACAAGCAGAAATTGGCGGGACATAGGGACCTCGGTCTGGTCTGGCGCTGGGGAGCGGGGATTCTAAACCATGAAGACGCCAAAGTGGCCGTCCGTGTAGACTGCGGCCATGCGCGCTTTGATCTGCAACGACTATGGTTCCCCGGAGTACCTTTCGATCGAGGAGCGGGATGACCCGGTCCCTGGCGAGCGGCAAATTGCGTTCGACGTCAGGGCTGCCGGACTGAACTTCGCGGACGTGCTGATTATTGCCGGCAAGTACCAGGTGCAGACACCGCCACCGTTCATTCCGGGTAACGAGGCAGCCGGCATCGTTACGGCAGTCGGCAGGAACGTGACACGATTTTCGGTGGGTGACCGCATCATCGGGGCATTACGCGGCGGCGCATTCGCCGAAAAAGCACTTGTGGATGAGGATCTCGCAATCCCACTCCCTGAGACGATGAGTTTCGAGCAAGGCGCGGCCTATTCAGTCGCTTACGGGACGAGTTACCACGCGCTGAAACAGGGCGCGAACCTGCAGCCCGGCGAGACGGTGCTGGTCCTGGGCGCCGCGGGTGGCGTCGGCAATACGGCCGTCGAGATCGCCAAGGCGATGGGGGGCCATGTCATAGCGGCCGCGAGCACCGACGAGAAATTGGCGTTCGCCAAAGAAGCAGGCGCTGATGAGACGATCAACTACTACGACATGCCGCTCAAGGACACCGTGAAAGCGCTGACCGGCGGCAAGGGTGTGGATGTCGTCTATGACCCGGTGGGTGGCGAACTGTCCGAGCAGGCGCTGCGTGCGACCGGCTGGCACGGCCGCTACCTCGTCGTGGGATTCGCGAGTGGCGACATACCGAAGCTGCCGGCCAATCTCCCTCTTCTCAAGGAAGCCAGTATCGTGGGCGTGTGGTGGGGACCGTGGGCGGCAAGGCATACCGATGAAATGCGGGTCAACATGCAGGAACTTGAAACGATGGTGGCCGAGGGCAAGCTTCTGCCCCGTGTCACCCGGGCGTTTGCTCTCGACGAATTCGTCGGCGCGTTTCGTCTTATCACCGAGAGGCGTGTGCTGGGAAAAGTCGTTCTGACCTTCGACCCGGGCAAATAGAATTTCGGCATGCCGGGAAAGCTACTCGTCGCAGCGCTGCTACTGCTCTTGGCCAGTCTCTTGGCCAATCTCGCATTCGGGCACCCCGAAGATGAGCTGTGCGTCCCGGGCGAGGACGGCATGGACCCGGCGCTGTGCGCAGCGCTGGCGCAGATGAACAGTGCAGAGGGCTCACTCAGTCAGGACGCGTACGTGCCGATTCTCGACGAGTCGGGTGAGGAACGCAGCTTCCTGTCGACCGCCGGCCTGTATATCCGCATCGGCATCGGACACATTGTTCCGGATGGCGCGGACCACATCCTGTTCGTGCTGGCCGTCTTCCTGGCGTCGGTTCGAACCCGGGCGCTTATCTGGCAGATCTCCGCGTTCACCGTTGCACACACGGCCACCCTCGGATTGGCCGCGAGCGGCTTTATCACGCCGTCGTCGTCCGTCGTCGAACCACTCATCGCCTTCACGATCGCTTTCGTCGCCATCGAGAACCTCATTTTCAAGGACATGACCCGGTGGCGGCCCGCTGTCGTCTTTGGCTTTGGCCTGATCCACGGCCTGGGATTTGCAGGATTCTTCGGCGAACTGGGACTCCCGCCCGGTCAGTTCTGGAGCGCCCTGATCGGGTTCAACGTCGGCGTTGAAATCGGACAGCTCACGGTAATTCTTATCGCTGCCGTTGCCGGCCATGCGCTGCAGCGCGCGCTCCATGACCCCGACGGTTTGCACCGTTATCGCGCCTACGTAGTCCGACCCGGCTCGCTGCTCATCAGCCTGACCGGACTCTGGTGGGGCGTCACTCGCCTGCTTGGCTAAAAGAAACGCCGGCTTGCGCCGGCGTTTCTTGTGCACTCTTGAGCCAGGTATCTGACCCCGTTTTAGTTGCCGCCGGTTTCTTCGACCGCAAAACCGCGACCTTCGAGCAAGGGCTCGATGCTCGGGTCCTGACCGCGGAAGTTACGGTACAACTCATCGGCGTCGCGCAGGCCACCCGCTTCGTAGACCCACTTCTTCAGACGTGCAGCCGTCTCCGGGTCGAAGATGTCTTCGGCCTGTTCGAATGCTTCAAAACCGTCCGCATCGAGTATCTCTGACCAGAGGTACGCGTAGTAGCCGGATGAGTAGCCCGTTGAACTCGAGAAGATATGCGCGAAGTAGTTGGTACGATAACGTGGCTCGATCTCGGGGATCAAACCGTATTCCTGCAGCACTTTTTCCTCGAACGCGCGCGCGTCTGTGATTTGCGCGGCTTCTGCGGAACTCAGCATGTGCCAGCGCAGATCCAGCAGAGACGCCGCGATGTACTCGGTCGTGGCAAAGCCCTGATTGTGATTGCCTGCTGCCAGCATGCGCTCAACGAGATCAGCCGGAATGACTTCATCCGATTCGTAGTGCCGTGCATACAGCTCGAGCATTTCCGGCTGGGATGTCCAGTGTTCGAGTATCTGTGCCGGGAACTCGGTGTAGTCGCGTGGCCCGTCGACGCCCGAGAACATCGGGTAGTCGATCTGCGTCATCAGGCCATGCAGGCCGTGACCGAACTCGTGGAACAGCGTCTCGACATCCGAGAAACGCATCAGCGTCGGCTCGCCTGCAGGCGGCTTCGGCAGGTTCAGGTTGTTGGTGATCAGCGGGCGAATCTTGTCGCCGTTGATATTTGACGTGCCGCGGTACGAACTCATCCAGGCGCCGCCGCGTTTCGAATCGCGTGCGTACATATCGGTCATGAACAGGCCAAGATGATTGCCGTCCGCATCCTTGACGTCGAAACTGACGACAACCGGGTTCCAGCCTTCGACAGGAACCTCCTCAAACGTGACACCGAACAGGCGGTTGGCCATCTCGAAGGCACCGGCGCGAACGTTTTCGAGATCGAAGTACGGCTTCGTCTCGTTCTCGTCGATGTCAAAGCGCGCTTTGCGAACTTTCTCGGAGTAGTGCCACCAGTCATGGGCAGCGAACGTGAACTCGTCGCCGATCATGGCCTGCATATCGGCGCGCTCTTCCTTGGCACGCTCGAGACCCGGTCGCCAGACACGCAGCAGGAAGTCCTCGGCCCCTTTCGGCGTCTTCGCCATGTTGTACTCGAGAATGTAGTCTGCATGCGAGTCATAGCCCATCAACTCTGCGCGCTTCGCACGCAGCTGGGCAATCTTGATAGCGAGCGGCCCATTGTCACGCTCGCCAGCGGTCGCGCGCAGGCGATACCCATTGAACAGCTTTTCACGCAGATCGCGATTTTCAGACTGCACCATGAAAGTCTCATAGGATGAGCGATTCAGGCCGACGACCCAGGCCTCCTTTTCTTCATCCCAGACAGCAGACTTGAAGTCGTCGCTGAGCCCGGCGATTTCATCGTCTTCGGTCAACTCCAGGTTAAACGCGTTGGTTTCGAGCAGCAGGTTCTGTGAGAACTGCGTTGTCAGCGCCGACATCTCGGCATTGATCTCGGCAATCTCCTGCTTCACTTCCAGCGGCAACGCCGCGCCGGCACGAACGAAATACCTATTCCGCAATTCGAGGAGGCGCGCGTCCTGCTCATCGAGTCCGAGACTGTCCTTCTGCTCATAGATTGCCTTGACTCGCGCATACAGTGCCTCGTTGAAGCGGATCGCGTCGTACTCGCGCGTCAACATCGGATAGATCTGGGTTTCCAGGGCTCGCAGTTCGTCGTCGGTGTCGGTCCCGGTAATATTGCCAAACGTGCTGGTTACCTTGTCGAGCAAGGCTCCAGCCAGCTCCATGGCCACGATCGTGTTCTCAAAAGTCGGCGCCTCGGGGTTATTCGTGATGACTTCGATA
The DNA here is from genome assembly GCA_963698415.1 of uncultured Gammaproteobacteria bacterium. Taxonomy (GTDB): domain Bacteria; phylum Pseudomonadota; class Gammaproteobacteria; order Steroidobacterales; family Woeseiaceae; genus UBA1847. Next base: position 394,831 of record CAVOQS010000001.1, read on the forward strand.
TCGGCGCGCAACTCCAGGATGCCCTTCTTGGTCGCCGGCATGTAATGCTCGTTATCGATCACAGCGAATGGCGGTACCCCGTAAGGCGTATCCCATTCCTGCATGAACGGATTGCCCTCAAGTTCCGCATCGCTGACCGAAATCTCAAGGGCCGCCGCTTCGGTGCTGACCTCTGTGGCGCTCTGCTCGTCTTTGCCGCCGCAAGCGCCGAGTATCAGCGCGATCAGGCTCAATGCAATCAACCTACTGATTTTCATTATATTTTCCCAGTTCTTTGAAGAAATGTGTGGCCGCTCTCGTGAATTTCGCGCCTCACAAAAGCGCGTTATTGTACAGCGTCTCGATTAGCGAAATCTCCCCTTCGCCGTTATCGGAAACCGCGTATGTATATAGAGGCCAATTCCGGTATAAAAGGTTCACAACAAAAACGCCTGGGTGCGCTCACCCGGCCAGTTCTCGCAGGGAATCAGGCATGTCTTCAGAATCAGTTCGACCGCTCAACCCGGTACCGGAGGAGTTCGCCGGCGACTCCGTCAAACAACGCCTCAAGCGTTCATTCCACGCCACTCGCCCGAAGTTCTTCCCGGCCTCCGTTCTGCCGGTGGTCGTCGGATCCGCCTGGGGTGCACTGGTGTCCGGTGGTTTTGACATCTATGTATTCGTACTCGCACTGGTCGCAACCGTCTGCGTTCACGCCGCCAGCAATGTGCTGAATGATGTCGGCGACGACGCGATCGGTACCGACCCGCGCAATGAGCAACGCATCTACCCCTATACGGGCGGATCTCGCTTTATCCAGACGGGTATCCTGTCGCAACAGCATATGGCGCGACTGGGCATTACGCTGATCGTTGTTGCGGCGCTGGCAGGCCTGGCGCTGTTTGTTGAAAAAGGTCCGACCGTTATCACGTTTGGCCTGATCGGCATTGCGCTCGGCGTGCTCTACTCGCTGGGCCCCGTCAAACTCGCCACGCTCGGACTTGGGGAAACCGCTGTCGCGATTGCATTTGGCGTGCTGCCAGTTGCAGGTGCGGCCTGGTTACAGGGCGCCACGATCAATACCGCATTGATTCTGTACTCGATTCCAGTCAGTGCGTGGGTTGCGGCGATCCTGCTTATCAACGAGGTACCGGATATCGAGGCCGATGGCGCGTGTGGCAAGAATACGCTGCCGGTACGACTCGGTCTCAACGGCACCGCGAATCTCTACTTTGCCATCCATCTCGTCGCCGTACTGGCAATTGCCGTGCTGACCGTGAAAGGTAGCCTGCCATTGCTGGCACCGCTGGTGCCGGTGGGTTTGCTTGTCCTCGGCTGGCAAGCCGCGCGTGGCATTCGCGGTGGCATCGAAAACCGCGCGGCCATGACGAAGGCGATCGAAGCGACGCTCGGAATTCACACGCTTGGCTGTATTTGGCTGGCGCTCTGTGCCCTGTTCTCAATTTGGTTCTAATCAGCGACCATATCTATGCATATCAAATTAAAGAAAGGCCTTGATATTCCTTTGCCCGGGAAACCGGAGCAGACCGTATCTGCCGGCCCCGAGGTTACGTCCGTCGCCATTTTTGGCCCGGACACCCACGATCTGAAACCGCGCATGCTGGTGCAGGCAGGTGATCGCGTGAAACTGGGCCAGCCCCTGTTTACGGACAAGTCCAACCCGGGCGTTAACTTCACCTCACCGGGCAGCGGTGTGGTGGCGGCCGTCAATCGTGGCGAGCGTCGCATACTGCAGTCTGTCGTCGTCAAACTGGACGGCGATGACGCGGTCGAGTTCCCAAGCTACCCGGCCGCGGATCTTGCCAGCCTCGACCGTGAAGCGGTACGCAAGAACCTGCTGGAATCGGGACTGTGGACAGCGCTGCGCACGCGGCCCTTCACCAAGATCCCGGCGCCGGATGCCGAGGCTCGCGCAATTTTCGTAACCGCCATCGACACCAATCCCCTGGCAGCGAATCCTGCCGTCGTCATCGAGCGCGACCCGGAGGCATTTGCCAACGGCCTCGCTGTTTTATCCCGACTGACGGATGGACCCATCTACGTTTGCACGGCCCCGAACTCAGGTATAGCCGTCCCCGGTGGCGACCAGTTCCGGCACGCAGAATTCTCCGGCCCGCATCCGGCTGGACTGGCCGGGACGCATATTCACTTCCTCGAACCGGTCAGCGAAGAGAAGATCGTCTGGCATATCGGCTACCAGGACGTCATCGCTACCGGCAACCTGTTTACAAGTGGCCGCCTGCCGGTGGACATGGTCGTTGCCATTGGCGGCCCCAAGGTCAAGAATCCGCGCCTGATCACTACGCGCCTGGGGGCCAACACGAACGAGCTGATCAGGGGCGAGCTCGAACCAGGCAAGGTTCGGGTCGTATCGGGCTCGGTGCTTAACGGTCACCGCGCAGCCGGCTGGGCCGCTTACCTCGGACGATACGACGACCAACTCGCTGTGCTGCAGGAAGGCACCGAACGCGAGTTCCTGTCGTTCATGCGCCCCGGCGTTGGCAAGTACTCGGCGGCCCGTGCGTTCGTGGGTAAGTTGTTCACCAAGGACTACAAGATCACGACCTCGCAGAATGGCAGCCCGCGTGCCATGGTCTCGATCGGCAGCTTCGAGCAGGTCATGCCGCTCGACATCCTGCCGACACCACTGCTTAAGGCCATCCTCGTTCGCGACACCGACGGTGCGCGCGGCCTGGGCTGCCTTGAACTGGACGAGGAAGACCTCGCCCTTTGCTCCTTCGTTTGTAACGGCAAGTACGAATATGGACCGCACCTGCGCAAGACGCTGCACGAAATCGAGGTGAACGGCTAATGAAAAAACTACGCTCGTTCCTCGACAGTCTCGATCCCCTGTTTACCAAGGGTGGTCGGTTTGAAAATTTCCATGCGCTGTGGGAAGCAGTAGATACGTTTCTCTTCTCGCCGGGGGATTTGTCCCGTGGCTCGCCTCACATTCGGGACGCCATCGACCTGAAACGGGTCATGATCATCGTCGTGATTGCCGCCACGCCTGCCGCGCTGTTTGGCATGTGGAATACCGGCTACCAGGCGAATATGGCCATGCAGGGCCTCGGACTTGCGACGATTGAAGGCTGGCGCGGTGTTCTGCTGCCGTTGCTGGGCGCCGGCTACGATCCTGTCAGTTTCTACGACTGTTTCCTGCACGGTGCGCTGTATTTTCTGCCAATTTACATTACGACCATGGTGGTCGGCCTCGGTTGGGAAGTCCTGTTTGCCGGCATTCGAAACCACGAAGTCAATGAAGGCTTCTTCGTAACCGGTTTCCTGTTCGCCCTGATCGTGCCGGCGACAATTCCCTTGTGGCAGGTCGCCGTCGGCATCAGCTTCGGCGTTATCATCGGCAAGGAGGTATTCGGTGGTACCGGCAAGAACTTCCTGAACCCGGCGCTCGTCGCACGCGCCTTCCTGTACTTTGCTTATCCGGCACAGATATCCGGCGACGCCGTCTGGACCCCGGTTGACGGGTTTAGTGGCGCAACCGCACTCGGTGTCGGCGCTATCGAAGGGATGCAGGGCATCGCTGCCATGGGCATCACCTGGACGCAGTCCTTCGTGGGCCAGATGCAGGGGTCGCTGGGTGAAACATCAACCCTCGCCTGCCTGATCGGCGCAGCAATACTGATCTTCACCCGCATCGCATCGTGGCGCATTATCGTCTCCGTGTTTGCCGGCCTGATCATCCCGACGCTGTTGTTCGGTGATGCCGAAAGCAGCCATTCGATGATTTCAATGCCCTGGTACTGGCACGTCACACTCGGCGGATTCGCATTCGGTGCTGTGTTCATGGCAACCGACCCCGTCAGTGCAGCACAGACCAATACCGGTAAATGGGTATTCGGATTCCTGATCGGTTTCATGACCTGGCTGATACGCGTGGTCAACCCGGCCTTCCCGGAGGGCATCATGCTCGCCATCCTCTTCGCCAATGTGTTCGCGCCCGTGATCGACCACTTCGTAGTGCAAGCCAACGTCAAGCGGAGGCTGAAACGCAATGTCTGACAAGAAACAATTCGACCGGGACAGTATCTCCAATACCTTGATCGTCGCGATCGGACTAAGCCTGGTCTGCTCCATTATCGTGTCGAGCGCCGCGATCGTGCTCAAGCCGGTCCAGGTCAGGAATGAGGAACTGTTCAGGCAGCAGATCATTCTCGATGTTGCTGGTTTGATGGAGCCCGGCGCTGACATCAACGCTTTGTTCGACGCGATCGAGACGCGCACGGTGGACCTGGAAACCGGCGATTACGCCGACGACGGCGACCCCAGTGTCGTCGAGACCATCCCGGATGATCTCGACGTTGCAGGAATCGGGCAGCGCCCGAGATACGTGCCTGTCTATCTCGTCAGGGACGGGGACAATCTTGAGCAGATTATTCTTCCTGTCTACGGCAAGGGCCTGTGGTCGACCATGCTCGGCTACCTGTCCCTGGCGCCTGATGGCAACACGGTCAAAGGCCTGCGTTTCTACGCGCATGCGGAAACGCCGGGCCTCGGCGACCAGATCGACAAAGAGCCGTGGCGTGCTCTGTGGGTTGGCAAAAAGATCTACGGCGACGGTGACGAGCCACAGATTCGTGTAGTTCGTGGCCTCGTGCCGGCCGGCGCGCCCAATCCTGAGCACCTGATAGACGGCATGTCAGGCGCGACGCTGACGGGCAACGGTGTAAACGGTCTCGTCCAGTACTGGACCGGACCGGACGCCTTTGGCCCCTACCTGAAGAATTTCCGCGAGGCTGGCTAGATGAGTGAAGCACGTAAAGTCCTGATCGACCCGTTGGTCGACAACAACCCGGTCACGCTGCAGATGCTCGGCATTTGTTCAGCACTGGCAGTAACCACATCGTTGCTGCCCGCCCTTCTCATGTGCGTGGCACTCACCAGTGTCGCGGCGCTTTCCGGCGCAGCAATCAGTGCACTTCGGCATCGGATTCCCAACAACATCCGGATCATCGTGCACATGACGATTATTGCGTCGCTCGTGATCCTGGTGGACCAGATTCTGAAAGCTTACGCGTTCGAGACGAGCAAACAATTATCGGTATTCGTCGGCCTGATTATCACAAACTGCATCGTTCTGGGCCGTGCAGAGGCGTTCGCAATGAAGAATGGCGTCGCCATGAGTTTCCTCGACGGACTGGGTAACGGCCTTGGCTATAGCCTCATATTGATTTCGGTCGCAACGCTGCGCGAGTTATTCGGCGCAGGCAGCCTGCTGGGCTTCCCGATCTTCGAGCTGACTTCAAACGGTGGCTGGTACGAAGCCAACGGCCTGATGCTTCTGCCACCCAGTGCATTTTTCATCATCGGCCTGTTGATCTGGGGCATTCGCTCCTGGCGCAGGCAACAGGTTGAGAAGCCCGATTACCAGATTCATGAAGTTCACCGGACGGAGGTCTTCTGATGGAAGCCTATGTAAGCCTCTTTGTTAAGGCCGCCTTTGTCGAAAACCTCGCACTCGCCTTTTTCCTCGGCATGTGCACCTTTCTCGCTGTATCCAAGCGGGTGGAAACAGCGATCGGTCTCGGTGTCGCGGTTGTTGTGATCCAGGTGATCACGGTTCCGGTAAATCACCTGATCTTCAAGTACCTGCTCTCTGACGGCGCGCTCGCCTGGGCCGGGATGCCCGACGTCGACCTGAGCTTCCTGGGACTCGTCAGCTACATCGGTGTCATCGCTGCACTCGTGCAGATACTCGAGATGACGCTCGATCGCTTCTTCCCGAAGCTGTACAACGCGCTCGGTATCTTCCTGCCGTTGATCACCGTGAACTGCGCCATTCTTGGCGGCACGTTGTTCATGGTTGAAAGACAGTACGACCTGCCGGAGTCGGTTGTCTACGGTATCGGCAGTGGCGCGGGCTGGGCGATTGCTCTGATCGCTCTCGCCGGTATTCGCGAGAAGCTTAAATACTCAGACGTTCCGGATGGCCTCCAGGGACTCGGCATCGCATTCATCATCGTCGGCCTCATGTCGCTTAGCTTCATGGGCTTTTCGGGAATATAACTGTGAACATCGACTCTGCCGTACTTCAGGAAGTACTGCTGGGCGTCTGCCTCTTCACGGCCGTCGTCCTGATTCTCGTCTTCGTTATCCTGGTAGCACGCTCCAAGCTGGTTTCGACAGGCAACGTCAAAGTTATCGTCAATGACGAACTTGAACTGGCGATTCCCGTCGGCGGCAAGCTCATGCAGAGCCTCGCCGACAACGACCTTTTCGTACCGTCTGCCTGCGGCGGCGGCGGTACCTGTGGCCAGTGTCGCGTGCGGGTTCTCTCCGGGGGCGGCGCTATTTTGCCGACAGAAACCTCAGTGATTAACAATCGTGACGCGGCGGACCACTACCGCCTCGCCTGCCAGGTTGCGGTCAAGCAGGACATGAGAGTGCAGGTCGCCGACGAAGTATTTGGCGTCAAACGCTACGACTGCACCGTGGTGTCTAACAGGAATGTCTCGAGCTTTATCAAGGAACTTGTTGTGGCACTGCCTGAAGGCGAGGAGCTCGAATTCCGCGCCGGCGGCTACATCCAGATCGAGTGCCCGCCACACCATCTCAAGTACACGGATTTCGATATCGACGAGCGATTCCGCGACGAGTGGGACAAGTACAACTTGTGGCAGTACGAATCCCATGTGAAGAAGCCCGAGATGCGCGCTTACTCGATGGCCAGTTATCCCGACGAAAAAACCGTCATCAAGCTCAACGTCCGAATTGCGACACCCCCGCCTGGTGCCGACCCCTCAATCCCGCCGGGCGTCATGTCGTCCTACATCTTCAATCTGAAACCGGGTGACCACACGACGATCTCGGGTCCCTACGGCGAATTTTTCGCCAAGGACACGAATAACGAGATGGTCTTCATCGGTGGCGGCGCCGGCATGGCGCCCATGCGCGCGCACATCTTTGACCAGCTCAAGCGCAAGCATAGCAAGCGCAAGATGTCGTTCTGGTACGGGGCCCGCAGCCTCAAGGAAATGTTCTACGCCGAGGAGTTCGACGAGCTGGCCGACAAGAACGACAACTTCGTCTGGCACCTCGCGTTGTCAGAACCGCAACCGGAAGACAATTGGTCCGGTCTGACCGGCTTCATCCACCAGGTCTTGTTCGACGAGTACCTGTCGGAACACCCGGCACCCGAAGACTGCGAGTTCTATCTGTGCGGACCGCCCATGATGAATACGGCCGTCATCAAGATGCTGGACAGCCTGGGCGTACCGAAAGAGAACATCCTGCTGGATGACTTCGGCGGGTAGTTGATGCATTTGTGCCGACTCCTCTTGTTGCTGCCGGCATTGGTCCTCAGTGCCTGTGGAGACAGCCACTCGCTGGAACTGACAGGCCAGGCGATGGGCACGACGTTCAATGTCGTGCTCGTCGAGCCGCCAGAGTCGATCGCGACAGATGCTCTCGAGAACGACCTGGTTGGCGCACTGCAGACAGTCGACCGCCTGGCGTCGACGTGGCGCGACGATTCCGAATTGACGGCATTCAACCTCGAGCAGTCCGTCGACTGGATTCCCGTATCGCAGCAATTTTGTGCGCTGCTTGAAAGCGCGCTGGCGGTCAGCGAGGCAACAGGCGGAGCCTTCGATCTCACGATCGGGCCGTTGACCAACCTGTGGGGCTTCGGCCCCGATGGCCAGATCAATGATCCGCCCTCGGACGACGCCATCGCAGCGGCGCAGCAACGAGTCGGGTTCCAGAACCTGGAGGCCGATTGCAGAGAACAGCGCGTTCGCAAGAATTTCCCTGACCTCTACGTGGACCTGTCGGGGTGGGCCAAGGGCTACGCTGTCGATCAACTCGCTGAGCTGCTCGATGCCCGTGGCATTGATAACTATCTTGTAGAGATAGGCGGCGAACTGCGGGTCAAAGGCAAGAATCGGGAGAACGGCAAGTGGGCCATTGGCATTGAGGCGCCGTCGACATCTGCGCGCGTGCCGCATGCGATCCTGCACGTGACAGACACGAGCGTCGCCACGTCCGGCGATTACCGCAACTATTTTGAATATGCGGGGCAGCGCTTCTCGCACACGATTGATGCGAGAACCGGGCGGCCTGTGATCCACAATCTCGCGGCCGTGACCGTTGTGAACCCATCGACCGCCTACGCGGACGCGATGGCAACGGCCCTCCTCGTACTGGGGCCGGACGACGGCCCTCAACTGGCCCAGGAGCTCGGTATTGCCGGCTACTTCCTGGTGCGCAACCAGACGGGTATTCGTGAAATTACAACCTCCGATTTCGATAAACTGAGTGCACTATGACTATGATCATGACCACCCTGCTGTTTAGCTTCATCATTATTCTGCTCGTGATTACGGGCATGAGTGTTGGCGTCATGAATGGACGCAAAGCGATCAGCGGTAGCTGCGGTGGACTTAACGGTGGCGGCTGTGAGTTGTGCAGCGGCAAAGGCAACTGCCGAAACAAGCGCAAAGGCGCGGACGGAGAACCAACATGAACCTGAAATCCTGTGTCGTGAAGGACTACATGGCGAAGACCATCGTGACGTTCAAGCCTGATACGCCCGTGCTGGATGCCGTACATACGCTCGTCAAGAACCGCATTGCCGGTGCTCCCGTTGTCGATGACGCAGGTAACCTGATCGGCATGCTGTCGGAACTCGATTGCATGAAAGTTGCACTGCAGGCGGGATACTACGGCAACTATGGCGGTCCGGTGCGCGACTACATGACCGAGGGCGTGAAGACCGTCAACATTGATATGAGTATCGTTGATCTCGCCCAGGTCTTTATCGACAGTGGCTTTCGCCGTTTTCCTGTCACCGACAACAATCGGCTTGTCGGCCAAATCAGCCGGCGTGACGTATTGCGCGCCCTGGAAGTTATAGCCACGGGTTAGCCGACAGTTACGGTTCCCGTTTCAGTAGAGTCCGCAGATCGGCAAAAGGCGTATGCGTAGATGATGGCCCTGATGCTTCGCCTGGCGTCACGGCATTGCTTTCGCCAGCATCCAGGTACCGCGCGTGTTCGTTGTCATGACAATAAAGACACAGCAACTCCCAGTTGCTCCCGTCCGGTGGATTGTTGTCGTGGTTGTGGTCCTTATGATGAACCGTGAGCTCCCGCAAATTCTCACCGCTGAATTCGCGGCCACAGCGTGCGCAAATTTTCGGGTACAGCTTCAAGGCCTGCGCCCGGTAGCCCTGCTCGCGCTGCGCGCGTTCGCGCCGAGCCATTTCAACAATTCGGTCCCCAGCGGTGATGTCGTTTGGCGTCTTCTTCGGTGACATGCCGGCAGCTTCGAGTCAGGTGCTTCGTTCGGCCGATGATACACTCAATGGCCGCATCTGGCCTATGCAACAGCTTGCGCCGTTCGTATAGGTCTAATCTTAAGGGAGGATCGGACCCATGCCCGAAATGACGCCGTTTGGCTGGTTCCACACGATTGTTGCCGTTCTTGCCCTGCTTTCGGGTTTCTACACGTTGGCGGTTTTCAAAGTAATCACGCCTGCGCAGATTACTGGCAAGGTCTATCTGCTTTGTACGCTGGTCGCGGCGACGACGGCCTTGATGATCTATAAACACGGGGGCTTCGGGCCCGGCCACGCACTCGCCGTACTTACGCTGCTGGCCCTGGCCGTCGGTTTCCTTGTCACGAAGATTTCGCTGTTCGCGAAAATATCCAAGCCCTTTCAGGCGCTGTGTTTCTCGGCCACCCTGTTGTTCCACATGATCCCGGCAGTTACTGATGGACTACTGCGCCTGCCTGTCGGCGATCCGGTTCTGACTGATCCGCAGGACCCGCTACTGATGAAGTTCTACCTGGGGTTCTTCGTGGTATTCCTTGTCGGGTATGTCATGCAGTTTCTGTGGTTGAAGAAACAGAAACCGCCCTTTGGAAGTTTCACCGACATCTAGGCGCTGGAAGGCCGGTCGCGCGTTTCAGAAGTCGGGCTACAAGCAATAAGGATGTTCCGACAAAGGCCAGTGAGACGAACAGTGTCGCTGGCTGGCCGTGAGGGAAGTCCTCAAGGAACAGCTTGATGCCGACCAGCACCAGTACCGGGTAAACAAGCCAGCGGGCCTCCGGCCAGCGCCAGTGTCGGCTCGACAGAGCCAAAGTTACGGCCGCAGCAGATAGTACCGCCGTTCGCAGAGAGGCCAGCGCCGCACGATTGACTTCCGCACCGTCTTGGGTGACAAGTAGCATCGATCCATAGGCGACAGCCAGTCCACCTACCTCCCAGACGGATAGCGCCAGGACGACCAACTGCGGCAATCCTGCAAGAACACCCCAGCGCTCCGATTTCTGCGCAACTGGAATAAACAGACACGCCACTGTGGCCGCCGCAACGCCCAGGTGCGAATAGCTGAATTGCAGCCAGCTATTGCTCGGATCCCCGGCCAATGCGCCCAGTCCTGCCACTAACAGGCCAGATCCAACGCCCGCTGCGAGCAGGAGAAGAGTGCATTGCTGACTCAGGCTGACCCAACCCGTCCGACCGCTGATCCAGGCCATCATTACGGCGATGGCAGCCCAAATGAGGGAGGCCCAGACCGGCGGAAACAGTAATGCCGTGCCAGCTACAACGAATACGAGACCCAGTGTCGAGTAGTAAAAGAAATTTCGATAGCGCAGTTCGCGAGTGCCCCGGGTCGTCGCGAGGGCATAGCCACCCAATCCCAGCAGCAAACTGAGCGCACCTGCCGTCGCGATCTCCAGCTGACCACCCTGCACAGCTATGCTGGCGGCGCCTATCACGATGCCGACAACAACCAGCGCCTGTATTGTCTCGAATAAACCGAGCAAATGGTCCCGAACATGTGAATGATAGGTAAAACTCGAAAGGTAAATCGCCAGCAGCACAACGGCGAATACGAAGGGTAGCCTCGGATCGATCGCCCAGCGGTCACTCAGCGACAGCGCCACGATTGCGAGAACGCCCAGATTTGCACCGACGGCACCTGAGCCAGCGCGAATCCAAACCAGTCGCGCCTGTATTCAGCCAGGAGCGAAACGAGTCCAAGGATCAGAAGGAAGGCTGCAATAGACACCGCATTGTGTGACACGACAAGTGAGGCTGCGGCGGTGGCAATTCCGCCAGCAGTAACCATCCACGCCAGGACTTTCTGGTTTTGAATGATGGCGACTGCCATTACCAGCAAGAAATAGACCAACAGCGCGGCAGTCCCTTCCGCGCCAGACAGCAAGTCGAACTTTGTCGTCGCTTCGTGCAGCAAAGGAAGCGTCAAAACAATGGAAGTTCCGCCAAAGAATGCAGCATCTGTGCGCTGCGACTCGGACCGACCACGGCGATATGCCATGAATAGCCAGAAGACCGCGTAGATGGCGCCTCGCGTCGTGTTCCTTGACGAACCTCGCACCGAGTGTCTTGCGCCGGAGGTATGCGTAAACGTCGAGCAGGGGAAGCTCTTTGGGGCAAACATCTGCGCAGGCCATCATGCCAAGGCACGCAAATACGCCCTGCTCTCCGGCGACAATTTCGAACCAGTCGCCATCCGTGCGTGCGTCACGCGGATCCATCATGAAGCGCGCGACACGATTCAGACCGGCCCCGGCCAGGAAGTCCGAATCGACATTGGCGAGCCCGCACGAGGCAACGCAACAACCACACTCGATGCAGCGGTCCCCCTCGTAGATCGCCGCCGCAACATCATCGTCCATGCGCTCTTCGGTCGCATCGGGATCGAACGGCATCTGTTCGTGGATCCAGGCTTCCGTCTTCTCTGCCATTGCCCGAAACCAGGTGCCGGTGTCCACAGAAAGGTCGCCGACCAGTTTGAACGTCGGCAGAGGATACAGCTGGATCTTTTCCGGCAGGTCCGTAGTCAGGGTTCGGCAGGCCAGCGCCGGCCGGCCATTGACCATCATGCCGCAGGAACCACAAATTGCGGAACGGCAGGCGAAATCAAATTGCAGACCTGGATCGAATTTTTCGCGGATCTGGTTGAGCGCGATGTACAGCGTCATGAACGGTGCTTCGTCGAGTTCAAAGAAGTCCGTATGCGGCTCGGAATTCCTGTCTTCCGGGTTGTAACGGAAGATCTCGAATTTCAGGCGCCGCGCCTGCTCTTTGTCTGCCATGTATCCCTACCTCACCAGTGCCTTCCAGGCGCCACGCTGCAGGCGGCTACCCATCTCTTCCGCGGTCTCGATTCGTCCATGCCGGGTCTGTTCAGCCAGCACCGATTGGTTGTGTTGCTCGAGACTGTCGGTCATCTCGATGCGCTCATCACTACCGTAGCCACGATGTCCCGGCGGCAGATCGATAATACCTGTCGGCTCATAACTGAAGGTCGGCTCGCTGGCATTGAGGTCCCAGGTGACGAGCGTGCGATTCAGCCAGTCCCGATCGTTACGCAGCGGGAAATCCGAGCGGTAATGCGCACCGCGGCTTTCGGTCCTCGCCTGGGCGCCCCTGGCGACTGTCATCGCAAGGCGCAACATGCCTTTGAGGCGCAGTGCAAAAGCCAACTCCGGATTGACACCCGGGTCCTTGCAACGCAGTACCGCGTTGTCGCAGTCGTTGAGCAACTGACCCAGCGTGCCTGACCGCCTCGTCCAGCTCTTCGCCGGTACGGAAGATGCCCACCTTGTGGAACATCGTGTCGCCCATCGCGTCACGAATGTCGTAAATACTCGGGCCACTGCCGGTACGCGCCAGCCATTCGGCTGCACGTTTTTCGGCTGCGTCCACCGCATCCAGCGCGATCCCGGCATCCGCACGTATACGTGTGGCCGCTCGCGATACTCGGCCACCCTTCGCCCGATCAGGCGACCGCTGACAATCGTCTCGGAGAGGCTATTGCCACCCAGTCGATTAAAACCGTGCATGTCCCAGCAGGCGGCTTCACCAACAGCGAACAGGCCCTTGAGGCCATACGCCTGACCGTCCTTGTTGACGCGCACGCCGCCCATCGAATAGTGCTGTGTCGGCCGCACGGGAATAAGCTCTTTCGCCGGATTCCTGCCGATAAAATCGCGGCAGATGTCCCAGACCTCAAGCAGCTTGGTGCGCAGGTGTTCTTCGCCAAGATGGCGAATATCCAGCCACAGGTGCGGCCCGAACGGTGAGTCGACGCCGTTGCCGTCGCGCATGCACTGCACCATGTGCCGCGATACGACGTCGCGGCTGGCCAGTTCCTGTTTCTCGGGTTCCGCCTTGACCATGAAACGCTCGAGGTTCTTGTCGAGCAGGTACCCGCCATCGCCACGGCAACCCTCCGTGACGAGAATGCCGCTGGGTGACAAAGTCGTCGGGTGGAATTGCACGGCCTCCATGTTGCCAAGCGGGACAATGCCGGTGTCGAGCGCAATGGACGCACCCGTGCCTTCATTAATCGTGGCATTGCTCGTGTACTGGCCATAGATGCGACCGTAGCCGCCGGTCGCGATGACCGTGGCTTTGGCCACGACAGCGAAATGTGAACCGTTTCGAAGGTCGCGTACGACCGCACCCAGGCAACGGCTGCCATCATGTATCAGGGCGACCGCCTCGGCACGATCCCGCACCGTGATACCCAGGCGTACCACCTCGCTATCGATGGCATACAACGCCGCATGTCCTGTCCCGGCAGCCGCGTAGCATGCGCGCCACTTGGCGGTACCGCCGAAATCACGCTGCCCGATCAAGCCGTCGTTATCCAGTGCCTCGTCGATATCGACCTCTTCACCTTTTATAAAGTAGTGGTTCTTGCCGCCGCGCACGCGTGACCATGGCACGCCGAAGTGCGCCAGCTCCCTGACGGCAATCGGCGCCTCTTCCGCGAAGATGTTTGCGACTTCCTGGTCAGCGCCCCAGTCGGAACCGCGCACGGTATCCAGGAAGTGCACGGTCGGGCTGTCGCCTTCTGCCTTGACACAATTGGCGAGGGCGGCCTGCATCCCGCCCTGTGCGGCACAACTGTGACTGCGACGCGGTGGTACCAGGGACAGAATCAGCGCTTCCTGGCCGGCCGCGGCTGCTTCTATGGCGCAGCGTTCACCAGCGAGCCCTCCGCCGATTACCAGGACATCCGTCGTGACCAGTCTGGAAGTCATGAGCTCGCTCCATCAAGCAGGAACGCCAGCGGCGGATCGACCCAGCCCGCGAGTACCGTCAGCGTAAGCGCACCGATAACCAGCACCACCCAGAAGATGATCTGCTCGAGGCGGTGCATGGTCTCGCGTGACATCCACAAGTCGGCGCCCCATTTGATTGCCAGCCGGTAGAGACCGACGCTCGCATGAAACTCGACGCACAGCAGCAGGATCGCGTAAGGCAGCCACAGCCCGGCCGCAACGCGGGCCATCGACGTTGACGATTCGATTCCGGCGATGTCGCCATACAACGGTGTAAATATGTCCATTGCGAGCAAGGTCAGATGAAAGCTGCCCAGCACGAGCATGACCATTCCGGTGCGCACCTGCCAGATCCACAGCATCGATTCGAGATGCGGCCGAAACGGCGAATTCGCGGTGCGCGTCGCTACAGGCTCGCTGCCTGACTTCTTGAGGCCTTTGGCAAGCTCGGCCATACGTTTGCGCTCGCGCAATTGCGCCGGAATCTTGCGCGCGGCGAATACCGCGTGGACGAGGAACAAGGTGAAAATTACTGCAACGGTCGGCTGTGCAATGTAGTAGTCCTCGAGAAACGTCGCCATCCAGTCGAAGCCACGCTCACCAGTCAGTATGGAGCCAACCAGCACAACGTGACCCCACATGAACAGCGCCAATACCAGGCCGCTGCCACCACTGATAATCTCGTGGGCGAGCTGCCGCCGGGCGGAGGTCACAAGCATCTGGTTCATTCCGGTCTCAGGACGGACATGATGTCCGGGTTTTCCTCTTCTTCCGCAAGCAATACGTGACAGTTCTCACAATCGTCAGAAATCTGCTCTCGATCCGCCGTGCGCATGCTGCGCCGATGGCAGCGGAAACAGCCATCCGACTGTTCGTGACCGATGTGATTCGGGTAGGTATCCCACCAGACATTCATGCCCGGGAAGACATTCACCGAGTAGATGTCGCCCAGTGCCCTCGCAACCGACGCGATGTCGTCAGCACGCTCGGCAGCGATCTCCGGATAACTTTCCTGGTAAAAGCCTGTCAGCTGGGCTGTGATTACCTCGCGCGCCGCCTCGTGCGACTCATACTCGGCATTGATGACGCGCATGCTCTCGCGTTTCACGAATGGCAACGACCTGTCGATCTGCCCGGCCTCGATGGCCCTGTCAACCGCCGGTCCGGGCGACTCGTAGATATGTGACGGCCGGTTATGGCAATCGACGCAGTCCATCGAACGCCAGACGCCACCCTCTTCCGGCGCCTTGCGGTCGGAGTATAGGACTGCTTCTTCGTCGCCATGCGTGAATTCGACATCGTAGATCTCTTCGCGAGTCTCGTCCGACCGGTACCGAATCTTTACGTCCGGGTCGACGTGCCAGTGAATGCCATGCGAACCGCTCGCGTTAGAGCCTCCCACCTTGAGCAACAAGGCCGTGGTCAGCTCGGTGCTCGCTTCGTCCTCTTCGTAGTGACGGATGACTCGAAGCTTGTCACCGATAAACTTGGTCGGCCAGTGACACTGCTCACAGGTTTCCCGCGCCGGGCGCAAATCGTGTAGCGGCGTGGGAACGGGCTGCGGGTAAAGGTCGAATGCGACGGACACCAACTGCCAGGCACCGTCGAGCTTGGATTTAACAAACCAGTCAGCGCCCGGGCCGATATGGCAATCCGCGCAGGCCACCCTCGAGTGAGGTGAGCGCGAGTGTGCCGTGTGTTCCGGCTCCATGACCGAGTGGCAAGCCAGCCCACAGAATTCGACGGACTCCATGATGTGGATGCCCTTGTAGGTCGCACCGGCAACGATGACAACACTGACGATCGTCACACCGAATGCGACCAGCATCCGCTTGCGGGTCTTTTCGTTATTCAAGTCGATAACGGGTAGCGCCGGCCTGGCTTCACCGCCCAAACGGCGTAATTTGCGGCGATGCAACCAGGAGCCGATCGGGATCAGGATCGCGCCGAAAATGAATGTCATCGGCAGGACCAGGTAGGTCAGGATGCCCAGGTACGGCCCACCCTCAAATCCCAGTTGCTCAAGAAAAAACAGGCTGACGATCAGCACCAGGCCCGCTATCGCGAGCGCGGTGCCGATCAAACTGATGCCGTTGCGTGTGATCGACGATAGGAAATTCTTGAACATGGCAATCCAACTTTCAGAATCAGCAGTGATTTTAGACTACGTAGCATTGGCACGAAAATCCGTATTTCGCGCAGGCCCAAAGACTTACGTAATGCACCTGAGTAGGTCATACTATGGATCTGGCGTTCTCTCGCCAAGAGATTAGTGAATACATTGAGCATCGCCGTGAACAAGTTCATCGGACCCCTCTCCCTGCTTCTCTCCTGCTTGCCAGTCTCTCTTTATGCGAATGACATGGAACAGGACCACCCCTGTCTCGATTGCCACGAAACCGATCTCACGCAGTTTGCGGCGACGGTACATGGCACGACAGAGTGTCTGGACTGCCACGTTGGCGCCGACGAGCGCCACCGGCGCGGGCTGGACCCGGTGAATTGCGGCGCATGTCACGCCGATGTGCTCGAGGTGCAGGCCGTCAGTGTGCACGGCCCGGAAGGCCAACGCCGCATGTCGGCTTTGGACCTGCCGAGTTGTTCAAGTTGTCATGGCGATGTCCACACCATGGCGCCGGTCACCGATCCTGCGTCACCGATGAACGAGAGGCGCCAGGGCGAGACCTGCGGGACCTGCCACGGTTCGGGACAACCGGCACCGGAAGGTGTGCGCACGATCAAGCCCATCGAAGCCTACACGGCAAGCGTGCACGCGGCTGAGGTCGCATTGGGCCACCACGGTGCAAGTTGCAGCGACTGCCACACGGCGCATTCGCCGCTGATGGTCGACAATCCTGCCTCGTCGATCCACCGCGATAACGTGCCCGAAACCTGTGGCGCATGTCACACCGAAATAACGGCACAGTTCGAGCAAAGCATCCATGGCCTCGCGGCGAAAAGCGGTGTCTCTGACTCGCCGGTTTGCACGGATTGCCACGGCGAGCACCGCATTCTCGGCGTGGCCGCCGAAGGCTCTCCGGTGTCCGCCACCAACGTACCCATCCAGGTCTGTGGTCCCTGCCATTCGGATGTTCGACTCGGCGAAAAATACGGGCTGCCCGCCGACCAGGTACCTTCCTACGAAGACAGTTTCCATGGTCTCGCGGCTCGCGGCGGAGTGTTAGAGGTCGCAAACTGCGCGAGCTGCCACGGTGTCCACAATATCCTGCCGTCCAGTGACCCCGACTCGTTCATTCACCCGGACAACCTGGCCACCACTTGTGGACAGTGCCATGTAGGTGCGGGTGCCCGGTTCTCGATCGGTCCGGTACACACCGGTGCTGACGAGACTTCCAACATCGTCGCTTACTGGATCAGGGTCATCTACATTCCCCTGATCTGGGTCACCGTGCTTGGCATGCTCCTGCACAATCTTCTTGACCTGGTGAGGAAGACCAGGGAGCCCATGGCACGGCTGCGCAAGCCCCCCGAAAAATTTTCGATCAAGGAACGCATGTCTCGACCATTCCGTGTTGCGCACGGCCTCGCCGCCGTCAGCTTCATCGTACTGGTCTACACCGGCTTCGCGTTGAAGTACCCCGAGAGTTGGTGGGCGGTTCTCTTACAGGGCTTTGACGGCGAATTCCGCGGAATCGTGCACCGCATCGCCGCCGTCGGCCTGATCGGTGCCTGCTTCTTCCACTTTGCTCATCTCGCTGTCAGCGCACGCGCGCGCAGCCAGATGGCGGCATTTCTGCCGAAGAAAGCCGATTTCACCGAGTTTGTGCACCGGCTCGGCTACAACCTCGGGCGTCGATCCGAGCCGCCCGCAGCGGTGCGCGTCGGCTACGTAGAGAAGGTCGAATATTGGGCCGCGTTGTGGGGCACCCTGGTCACGGCGGTCACAGGACTGGTCCTTTGGTTCGAAAACTTCACATTGGCCTGGCTGCCAGGATGGGTACCCGAAGCGGCCACTGTCCTGCATTTCCTGGAGGCAGTACTCGCGACGCTGGCGATTCTTATCTGGCACTTCTACTTCGTCATATTCGACCCGGCCGTTTATCCAATGGATACGGCGTGGCTGACGGGCAAGCCGCCTTACTCGAGGGCCGAGGAACGCGGCGAGGTTGTCCGTAACGACGAATCTGATCAGTAGGAGGCCTGAACAGCGGCCCCCACGTAGCTGCCGCGGGGCCGCTGAGCGGGACATGACAAGGACGCCTGCCAGGACCGTCAACAGGCTAAACGGCGTCTATCGGTTCGCACTGTCATGCAGATGGCTGCGCCAGCTGCTTGGGCTCTCGCCCACTGCGGCTCGAAAAGCTGCGTTGAATGTCGATTTATTCTGAAAACCTGCGGCAAGCATGACCTCTGTAATACTCAGGTTTGGACACTCGCGCATGACTCGCTTCGCCTCGTCGATCCTGAATCCATTGAGCCATTGGCTGTAGTTGCGTTGGCGCCGGTCGTTGATCGCGGCGGATATTTCGCGCATTGACACGCCCGTTTTCCGCGCCAACCGTTGCAGCGTAAGACTCGGATCAAGAAAGGCGCGGTCTGACAACATCGCTTCCTCAAGTCGTTCGATCAGGTACTGACTCTCGGGTTTGATTTGTCGCGCCGTCATTCCTGCCCAAGTGAGCGGGCCGGAATGATGCAACCCCGATACAAGCAGATAGGAAAATCCGCCAATCAGCAGTGCGCTGCTCAGCGCGATCGCCGAGGATTGTTCCAGGGAGCCCCCGTCGCCTCCAACTTCGACCATGATGATCGCGTCCAGAAGGATATCAATTGCAAGGAACACGATTACCAGGCGACGCCAGCGATCAAAGAGGACCGAAATTTTCGCGCCAAGGCTCGCAAAACCGCTGGCGCCATGTCGCGAGACCCACGCCGTCATCACCAGATAGGCAACGTATGCCAACACGATGAGGGGATCGATGATCCGGCCAGATACGGACAAGGTATACAAGGCGATCACTGCCACAGGCCCCGTCATGTGGAGTGCGTCGCGAATGCACAAGGTCTGTCCAGGCCGAGTAGCAGTCGCGATGTGTAAAAACAAGAGTGCCGGAAGGACGACCGCGAGCACTGGGCGGATCACCACCAACTGGCTGCTCGGATCATGCATTTGCAGTACCGCGAGCATGTTAAGCGCGGCGACCGCTAAAAACGCCGCCGCGAGTAGGCGACGAGGTGCCTTTGGCAAGGTGGCCCCGGTCAACAAGTATGCTGACAGTACGATTGCCAAACTGGCTGAAATATAAAGCAAAACGCTCATTGTCCTTGACAGGCTCTCCCCATTGGCCGGGTTGTCGTGGTACGGAATCGCGAATTCGGTCGCGTTGGTTCGCGGGCTCGGCAAGTATATGAAATACGAGCCACACAACCTGGACGATACTAATTTGAACCTCAAGACCCTCGCTACTCTTTTGCTGCTGATCTGTATCACGGCATCTGCCGAAACGGCGCCTAAGTTTATAGTCAACGCGAACCTTCTCTCTCCTGAGCGGACGTACGTGCTTCCGGATGCATGGGTGCGTATCGATAGTGGCGCTATTGCGGAGGTCGGCTCTGGCGCGGTTGACACATCCGGATTTGACGTCATTGATGCAGAAGGCGGCTACCTGATTCCAGGGCTGATTGACAGCCACGTCCACCTCTATCACGCGACAGGACTGAATCGAAAATACACAGGCAATTTCGATGCCCTATACGAAGCGCATATGCAACAGCAGCCGCGCAGTTTCCTGTATTTTGGTTTCACGTCGGTGGTTGAGTTGAACGCCGATGCAGAAACCAATTCACGTTTTGAATCTGCCCCGCTTCATCCGCGACTATTCCACTGCGGGCAGGGCGTCATTTTATCCGACGGGTTCATGGCGCTCGAGCTTGAAGGCGCATCGATTGAAGAGTTCAATGCGGGATACCTGATCGATCACTATTCCGGGGGTCTGGTTCCTCAAGACGCCGATGCGAGAAAACATACACCGGTTGCTGTGGTCGATTACGTGCGCGACCAGGGAGGTCGATGCATCAAACTCTACTATGAAGAAGCGCTGTGGTGGCCTGGCGGGGCGCCTGAGTTTCGATTGCCATCAGTAGAAATCGTTCGCGATATCGTAACAGCGGCGCATGCGGTGCGCATGCCGGTCGTGTTGCACGCAACGACGCCCGCCGGCCATCGCTTTGCTGCGGATGCCGGTGTCGACATTCTGGCGCACGGGATGTGGGAGTGGCCCGATCAGTCCTTTGACGCGCCCGAACCAAAACCCGAATACGGGCGCATAGCCAGACGAATTGCAGATACCGGCATAAAGATGCAGCCAACTTTCAGTACGATTCGGAATACCGCTTCGCTCTTCGATCCCGATTTATTGAGCGACTCGGCCTGGCGACATGCTGTTCCCCATATCTATCTGGACTATCTAAGGACCGACGCCCAGAAGCAACGTGATGCATTTATCGCAATGTTTGGATCACAGCTGGCTCAGAGCACCTCGCTCGAGGACCTGCCATCACAAATGAGTGCATTTAACTCGCGCTACGAAAGACTGGTTGGCGAGATGGATGCGAATGGTGCCGAGCTGTTGTTCGGCACCGATACAGCTGTTGGCGGTTTCGGTTGGGCCTCGCCGCCCGGACTGGCTGGTTACTGGGAGATGCGCGCGTGGGTCCGGGCCGGCATTTCTCTCAGATCCCTGTTCGAATCCATGACCATTGCCAATGCGCGTGCATTCGGCCTTGACGGAGAAATAGGCACGATCGAAGCCGGCAAACGCGCAGACTTACTCGTGCTGGCCGACAATCCCTTGGTCGACGTCTCGGCTTACGACACGATCAAGATCGTAATACTCGGCGGCAATGAGATTCAGCGAGACAGCTTGTCGGCACAATACGCGAACTAGACAAAGCAGGAGCCTCAGCGTCCTGGGCTCTTCACGCTCCGAGCTTATGCAACCCGGGCTGCATCACCACGCAGCCCGGGTCGTTTGCAATGCACGACTGTCTCCGTCCGTTTCCACTCCTAGCGGTAGCCGAACAGCATCGTGTAGACGATCAATGCCAACAGGACCAACCCAAAGGTCAGCGCCAGCATGCCGAAGATCTTCAGGGCGCGCACCTTGGCATCCGGGTACGGATCTTCAAGATGAGCATCCAGCTCACCCGATTCCAGCATCGCTTCGTACTCGCCCGGCTTGTCGAACTTGAGTTCTTCCACAGGAATTTGCCCGGTGAAGATCACAGGATCCATGGGGAACTTGTCCGGCCGGAAATGCGTGTTGAAGAAGTGGATGGTGAAGATGAAGCCCACGGCCAGCAGGGCTTCGTCACTGTGGACGATCGTCGCCACATTCACAGCCCAACCCGGAACGATGTAGGTAAAGATTTCCGGGAACCAGAGCACGAGGCCCGTGCTGCCGATGATGAGAACACCCCAGCCAACTGCGAAGTAGTCGAACTTCTCCCAGTACGTGTAACGACCGTATTTCGGGCGCGGAGCGGAACCGAAGAACCACTTGATCGACTGGATGAACTCCCGGAGATCGCGGCCGTTGAAGATAATGGAGTCCGGACCCGTAATGATCTGCATCCAGCTTTCCTTGGTCTTCCGTTTGAGGCGAAGAACGTCAAACACATGCACGAAGAAGACCCCGAAGAGCACGACCGCGCCGACGCGGTGCAGGAAGCCCATGCTCTCGAATCCGCCCAATGCGGTCGAGACGCCCTGCGCCCAGGTCATGTAGGAGAACTTCAGCGCCATCCCCGTCAACGCGAGCAGGAAGAAGCTGAGCATCATCGTGATGTGCATCGAGCGATGCAGGCGGTTGAAGCGGCGGTAGACCTTGCCGTTGCTCTTCTTCCTGGCGAGTTCCTTGTGCGCCTGCCATTCGTCGCGGTTCAACAACAGGCGAATCACCCACGCGAACGAGTGCAACAGGGCAAACGACAGCGTGCCAACCAATAGCGCCGTCATTCCCCAGAAGGACCAGAACAGGTAGGGGTAATTCTCCTTGTCATGATGCGTTGCATGCGTCAGGTAGCCCGCGAACCGCCGATGTGAGCCCTCATGGCACGCCCCACAGGTTTCAACAACGTTATCCCTGCCCAGGGTCGAATTCGGGTCGAGCGGACTGAGAATGTTGTGGGTGCCGTGACAGTCGTAGCATTTTGCAACGCCCTCGCCGCCCAGGCGGGAGACTTTGCCGTGGAATGTATCGAAGAAGGTCTCGGTCTCGTCAACGTGACAGCGCCCGCACTGCTCCATCATCAGGTCGCGGAATCCAATCTGCTCGGTTCGCATGATCGTGTGCGAGGAATGGCAGTCTTCGCAGGTCGGAAGTTCTTCATTGGCGATCGGGTCATCGGTCCAGTGAATGCTCTCCCGGAATTGTTCCTCGATGCCGTGATGGCAGTTGCCACACGTTTCCGCGATGTGCTGCGGATTGGTTGAGGCATTCGGGTCCAGTGGAGGAAGTTCGTTGTGCGCGCCATGGCAATCGGCACACGTTGCCGTTACGACAAGACCGCTCTGAATCAATCCGCGGCCGTGGACACTGTCCTCGTAGCTGCCGACGATGTCTTCCACCTTGGCGTGAATTCTCGTGGCCGCTTGTTCGCCAACACGATGACAGGTACCGCACAGATTTGGAACATTGAGCGCATACGTCGGCGACTCTCTCGAATCCTTGTCCAGCGTGGCGTGCTTGGCGTGACAATCCTGGCACGACGGCGCATCCGGATCGTCAGCGGCATGCAGGGTGCCGTGGGTGCTGCCGTTGTACTCCGTAACCTGCTCGGCATGGCAGATGCTGCAATCCACCTGTGACTGTATCGTCGAGCAAGCTCGTTCTTCGGCCACCGTCACGTCTGTATGACATTGAGCGCAGGCCGTATCCGCGTGCGTGGAGTTCTCAAATACTTCTTCATCGACGTACAGACTGATCGTCTCGCCGGCGCGCGTCATCGCCAGGTCTGGCTGACTGTGACAGGTCAGGCAATCTTTGTCGGCCAGGCCGTCAGGATAAAATACCCTGCGAATCTTGTGCGGCGCATGGCAGTCGACACATGCCGGAATTTTGCCCGGATCGGAGGTCCACAAATGTCCCTCGATGACCTTGCGATGCACGTTTTCGATTTGTCCGTGGCATGCGGCACAGGTTTCACCAACATTGTTGGCATGGATACTCGACTTCGGATCCGTGTGGGGACGAATGTCATGCGCTGTATGGCACGACGTGCAAACAGCAGTGACTGTGAGTCCCTGGGTATACAAGCCCTCACCATGAATACTCATCGAGTAGTTCTCGAGGATATTCGCCTGCGCAATCTCGTGAGTTCGTGAAACCGGAGCGCCCTCGCGGTGGCAATTTCCGCACAGCACCGGCACGTTCATTACCGCCGTCGGCGAAGCATGGTTGGAGGCGGTCAGAATTTCGTGTTTCCCGTGACAATCCGCACAGGTCGGAGCCATCGGATCACCGCGCTTCGCTGCCTCACCGTGCAAGCTGCTACCGTGCTCTCTCGCCTGGCGCCTGTGGCAGTCGTTGCACACAACCGGTTCCAGCTCTTCCGCATGTCGCCGGCGTTTGCTGCCCGCGAGATCGCTATGACACTCGATACACGCCATGCCCTTGTGAACGGATGCCGCGATGTTCTCTGCGGTGACATACATCGGTATTTCCGTATCCCCACGGTATCCCGTCATCTCCGGATCGTCGTGACACTTGAGGCAAGTGCTGTCTTCCTGGGCAAGAACCGGGCTGCCTGCAAACCACAGGATGGCCGCGGCGATGACGAACCAGTGTTTCCTGGGTCCTTGAATCACAGGCAAGGAACGGGATGAATGCGCACGCAGAGAGCGTGCAGGCCGAGTGGGCAGGGTCATTTTAGTGTTTCCCGAAAAGTCTCGCGCCTTAGTAAGCCAATACGGCCCTGGTCACCATCAGGGATTTCCGAGAGTGGGATTTCGTTCGGGTCAGAAAACCCTAGTCCGCATACAGCGGAGCAACGTCGAGGTAGATCTTGTAGTGCCCGATCAGGGCGCCCTCATATTCCAGGACGTCGGCGAACGGCAACGTGATTTTCGATCCATCGTGGCGCGTGTAGGTCACGTTGCCCTCGCACACAAGCGTGTCGCCTTTGCGGAGCGAATGGGTGATCTGGTGAGAACAGCCTGCGATCGTCGTGAAGAAGCCATCGACGGCGGCCTGAATGGCATCCCGGCCCTGCACCGGCGGTGCAGAGCCGAAACGAAATACGGCATCCTCGGTCAGGTAGGATACAAAACCCGCGCCGTCCCTGGCATCAATGGCGGCAAACAAGCCGCCGGTATCGCTACCGGCGGCCAGGCCTTGACTCATTGAACGCTTCCGTAATAGTGCACCAGCGCTTCGATTTCGTCGGCAGACATCGCGTCCAGCGCCTCTTTCATCTTACCGGGCTGTTCGCGGGAACCGTCCGCATAAGCCGCAAACGTGTCGCGAAGGTAGCCCATCTGCTGGCCGCCCAGCATCCCGGCTTCGTCATCGGGATTCGTGCCTTCTTCGGAATGGCATTTGTCGCATTTCTGATCATGAAGCGCCTTGCCGGTGGCGGCGAGCGCTGCATCGAAATCCTGTGTGGCTTTCACGTACGGCAGTTCGGCATACGCGGCCGCAAGCGCGTCGATATCGTCTTCGCTGAGCTCCGCCGCGATGGCACAC
The DNA here is from genome assembly GCA_963698415.1 of uncultured Gammaproteobacteria bacterium. Classification (GTDB taxonomy): domain Bacteria; phylum Pseudomonadota; class Gammaproteobacteria; order Steroidobacterales; family Woeseiaceae; genus UBA1847. The sequence continues at coordinate 419,604 of CAVOQS010000001.1, forward strand.
ATGGTGGTCGCTGCGCGACTGGTGTCGCCTTGCCGGTATTTGGATTCCGCGCAGGGACGCGCTTCATCCTGGTAAATGTAAAGCGCATCGACATGGACAAATTCCGCCAGACCTGCGATGGTCGGGACGTCGCTCCACTGGCTGACGCCGTTGTTACCATGGCAATCGTTGCAGCCCTGCATCAGGGCATCAACATCGGCCGAGGCGATGGCCGGAACGCCGACCATAAGTACTGAAAAAACAAAGAAAAAATAGCGTTTCATTGCGATCTCCTGGCTGCCCGGTTGGGCCGCGATTATTGTACATAGATCAGGGACGAAGTCTTCCTGCTAATTTCCGATAATCCATAGGTACTTTTCGCGATTCAAGAATTAGTCTAAACATCATACAAGAACATTAAGAATCACTGTTCCTGAACCAACCATGAATGGCGACAAAAAGTTTCAGGTAAAACAGTCCCGGCAAGACAATTTCTAGACATTAGTTTCAGGCACTAATAACACGTAAGGGAAATGACCATGAGGCGATCATTCAGCCGCACTACACGATTGGTTGGGGTGCTGTTCGCCAGCGCTCTGCTATTTGCATGCGACGGATCAACGGGACCTGCCGGACCCGCGGGACCACCGGGAGCCACTGGAACACCTGGGACACCGGGCCCATCCGGCCCTCCGGGCCCCTCGACCGGTACCGCCGTACCTTACGATTCCGCTGAGTCAATCAATGTCGAGGTTCAGAGCGTCGCAATTCCAGCCGGCGGCGGCGCCCCAACGGTCACGCTGCTGCTGACCGATGATCTCGGTTTCGGATTACGTGGCTTACCGGCGAGTACGCTCAGTTTTACAATCGCACAGCTGACACCGGGTGTGGACGGCGGTTCGAGTGAATGGCAGTCCTACGTGACGAACGGGCGCACAAACCCACCTAACGTGCAGGCATCGACCGAGGCCTCGACGGCGGGTACGCTCACCGACAACCTCGACGGTACCTACACGTACACATTCGCGCAGAACCTGACCGACTACCCGGCCGCCCCGGTGTTCGACGAATTGAAGACCCATCGCCTCGGTGTCGAAATTCGCACGAATCGGGTAATTACCGAAAACATCCCGGCCAACAATGCGCCTTACGACTTCGTACCTGCGGGTGGCTCGCCTGCATTCACGCGCCTGATCGTGAATAACGCAACCTGTAACGCCTGCCACGATAACCTCGAACTGCATGGCGAGGCGCGCTTTGATGTCGAGTACTGTGTGACCTGCCACAACCCCTACTCCATCGATCCGGATACGGCGGCGGAAGCGTGGGGTGGCACTGTCGATATGAAGGCGATGATCCACAAGATCCACGCCGGCGTTAACCTGACCTACGGCTACGCGGTAATCGGCTATGGTGGCTCTCTGCACGACTACTCGGATGTTCACTTCCCGCAGGACCTGCGCAACTGCTCGACCTGCCACCAGGAGTCCGACCCGACCGTCCCGCAGGCCGGTAACTGGAAAGAAGTCCAGAACCGTGCCGCTTGTGGTACCTGCCATGACCGGATCGACTGGGACGGCTCGGAGAATGATCCCGACCTGCTGCACCCCTTTGGCTTCACGTTCTTCGAAGACACGGATTGCGTTGTCTGCCACGGCCCAACGGCCACGGCATTTGACGGTGACTACCGTGTCGCCGAAGTTCATCGTCAGCCGCTAAGGGAAGCGCAGGCGCAGTTCGAGTTCGAAGTCGTCGACATACTGGATACCGATGTCGGTGATTTCCCGATGGTCGACTATCGCGTCAACAACCCTGAAACCGGCGTTCCCTGGGATGTGGTGAACGATCCTGAGTGGACGACCTGTGGACCTTCGCGACTGGCGGTCGGCCTTGCCTGGGACACGGCGGATTACCACAATAACGGCACCGGAGCTACGCCGGGCCTGGGTGTTTCCATAACAGCCAACGCGTGCTTCGGCGCCCTGCCCGAAGATCGCGGTAACGGCGTTTTCCGCGTCACCTCCCCGACCGCGGTTCCAGCCAACGCGGGCGGCTCACTTGCCGCGACGCTGGACGGACATGCCGCTGTCGATATCGACGGCTCAGTCGAGCAAATCGCGGTAACCAATGCTGTTCGCTACGCGGCGATCGGCGCTGGCACGACAACGGCGCGTCGCAATGTTGTCGACATCGACAAATGCGATGACTGCCACAACCAGCTCTCGATGCACGGTGGTAATCGGACCGACAATATCGAAGTCTGCGTGACCTGCCATGCGCCCAACGCGACCGACATCAATCGGCGCCTTGATCCCTGCGCATCAGAGATTGGCGCGGATGACAGCACCATCGACATGAAGGTCATGATCCACGCCCTGCACGCCTTCAGCTTCACGGAAGAGGCGTACGAGGCCTGTGGTTACCGCTTCCCGTCTGGCGGCACCGCGCATACGTTTGACTTTGTCTATCCAGGCAAGCTCAACAACTGCGAAGGCTGCCACGTCGAAGATGGCTTCTACCCGGTTGATCCGACCCAGGTGCTCGGCACGACGGTCGACGCAAACGACCCGGCCGATGTCACTGATGACGTCGTTGTCTCGCCGAACACGGCTGTGTGCTCGTCCTGTCACGTTAGTGATCTTGCGGCCAATCACATGATCCAAAACGGCGGTGACTTCGACGCGAGAAAGGACGTAGACAGTAATCTTGTCTCCTTTGGCAACGAGACCTGCCAGCTCTGCCATGGACCGGGCGCGTCGGCTGATACGGCCGTCATGCACGGGATTGGCGAGTTCCAGTACAACTGATGTTGCACAAAGAGACAGTAAGAAAATCCGCGGTGTTGGCGATGGCCCTGATGGCTATCGCCTCCACCGGGGTCGTATTGGCGCAAGCCGCTGAGGACGAGGCAAGCCCGCCGAGTTACAGCAAGAAAGGCGCCGATACGTGCTTCCAGTGTCACGACGACCAGGCGGTCCTCGCAATATTTCGAACCAGGCACGCCGCCCCGCAGGATCCAAACTCGCCTTTTGGGCACGGACAGCTGCAATGCGAGGCCTGCCACGGTCCGGGTGGCGACCACGCCGGCCGGGTCCGACGGGGACAGGAACGTCCGGCGATTCCTGCTTTTTCCTCCAAATCGACAGCGTCGATAGAGGACCAGAACGACTATTGCGTCGAGTGCCACCTGGGCGACACGGGTTTTGCATGGCATGGCAGCGCGCATGACGACAATACGGTCGCGTGCTCCGATTGCCACACCATGCACGCCGAGCGCGACCCGGTGCTGGCCACATCGACCCAGGCTGAAGTCTGCTTCGATTGCCATCAGCAACAACGCACACAATCCATGAAGCCCTACGCACACCCCATTCGCCAGGGCAAGATGGAATGTACGAGTTGCCACAGCCCGCACGGTGATAGCCCGGAACGCTTGCTGGCGCAGACCGCGCCGAACGGCACCTGCTACAACTGCCATGCTGAATTCCGCGGACCGTTCTTGTGGGAGCACGCTCCCGTGGCGGAGAACTGCAACGATTGCCACGACCCGCACGGCTCGAACCAGCCGGGCATGTTGAGCATGCGCGCACCGATGCTCTGCCAGAGCTGCCATTCCCAGGCGGGCCATCCGAGCCTCCCACAGGACGAGCGCGGCTTGCCCGCCAACACGCCGTCTGACCTGCTGCTTGGGCAGTCCTGCTTGAACTGCCACGACCAGGTTCACGGATCGAATCACCCGTCCGGCTCGAAGCTGATGCGTTAGGAGAATGCAGCGATGTTGAACAGAACAATGAAATCGCGTCGCCTGCTGGCCGTGCCATTGGTCCTGCTCGGGCCGGCCATCAGCTACGCGCAAGTGGACACGAGCGAGTGGGAATGCGAATCCTGCCCGTTCGACCAGGGCTATCGTGCCGCGATCGAGGTTGGCGCAACCAACGTCAGTGACGACGCTGCGCGTTTTGGCAACTTCACGGGCTACGACGAGAAAGGGACCTATGCCAACCTCGATGGCCAGGGCCGCTACGCTGGTGATGACTACCGGGTCGACTACACGATGGAAGACCTTGGTCTCGACTCGCGCGTTTTTGAACTGAGCGTCGGTGCCCCAGGGCAGTTTGAAGTCAGACTCGGCTACCGCGAGCTGCCATTCCGGCGTTTTGATACCACCAGCACGATTTTTGACTCGCCGACCGGCGACACGCTGACGCTCCCGTCCAGCTGGGTGGCTGCCGGCACGACCGGTCAGATGACCGCGCTGTCCTCTTCATTGCAGCAACGCCTGATCGGCACCGACAGGCAGATGATCGACCTCGGCGGTGACTGGAATGCCAGCGACGATTTCGTGGTGTTTGCGGATTTCCAGCGCCAGACCAAGGACGGCATCGACATCTCGAGCGCTGGCAGTTACACGCAGGCATCGTTCCTGCCGCGGATGATCGATTACGAAACCGATCGCGTCGACGCGGGCGTTCATTACAATACCGAGACTGTCAGTCTCACACTGGCCTATTACGGCTCGTTCTTTACCAATAACAATTCGTCGTTGACCTGGGAAACGCCGTTCCTGACGGTGCCAGGAGGCACGTCACTTCGCATGGCGGCCGAACCGGACAATGACTTTTCCCAGGTATCGCTATCGGGCAAGTACCGTATACAGACCTGGGACACCGTGCTTGCTTTCCTTGTCGCATCGGGCCGCGGCAAGCAGAACCAGGCCTTGCTGCCCTATACGATTAACCCGGATTTACCGGCACAGCCACTGCCGCTCGAGGCACTCGATGGCCAGGTCGATACGATCAACTACTCGTTCACTGTAACGTCTCGACCGTTTGAGAAAACACGCATCAAGTTTGGCTATCGCTACGATGAGCGCGACAATGCAACACCGATCAGCGACTGGAGCCGGGTAATCCTCGATGGCGTCCCATCCGGCGAAGCAGAACAGAATATTCCGTACAGCTTTGACCGGGGCCATCTCACACTGAGCGGCGAGTACGCATTTTCGAGACAGCTGAAAGTGTCGGCCGGCTATGAGCACAAGGAAGTCAATCGCGACTACCAGGAGGTCGCAGAGCAGATCACCGATCGCGGCTGGGGCCAGGTTCGATGGCGGCCTGCAGCGTGGCTCGATATCCGCGCCAAAGGCGGCGCGGAGCAGCGTGGCATCGACCGCTACAACGATACCGTCGCAGCCAGCCTCGAACAGAATCCGCTGATGCGGAAATACAATCTCGCCTATCGCTACAGGGAATTTGGTGAACTCGCTGCTTATGTGACGCCGCTCGAGTCGCCCGTTTCATTCAGCGCGACCGTGCTGTTTGCCGATGACGATTACAAGGAGTCGCTCGTTGGCCTGAACGGCAGTGAAGAGATGCGCGCCACCGCAGACATCAGCTGGGCCGTATCGGACAGCGCGGCACTCTATGTCTTGTACGGTATCGACCGGATCGATGCGCACCAGACAGGTTCCGAGCAGTTCGGATGGTGGGACTGGAGCGCCTTCCACGAAGACCGCTTTGACCATGTCGGATTCGGCTTGAGCTGGCGCCCTGCAGAAGGCAAATTCGACTTTGATTTCAGTTACAACCGGGCGGAAGGCAGTACCGGGATCTCACTCGACAGCCTGAGCGGGGGACCGAGCACACTGCCCGACCTCGAGTCGACGCTGGACACGGCCCGCATCGAAGCATCCTATAACTTCACGGATCGCCTGGCCGGCACCTTCGATTTGCGCTATGAACGCTTCGAGTTAAAAGACTGGGCGCTGGTGTCGCAGACGACCCTGCCGACCATCCTGACGCTGGGCGCACAGCCCTACGATTACGACGTCTACGCGATCGGTATCGGCATTCGCTACCGCTTTGGCGTCGAGGAAATATCGCTGGCTGAATAATACCCCCCCATTCGACCAGCCTTACTGTTGCCCGGTGCTTGTCACCGGGCAATTCTCATCCGGCCCCCGGCCGCAATCAATCCAAGATGCCCGGCAGGCTCAGGCCCTCGCAGATCCGCGAGTCCTATCTGCTATAGTGCGCAATTCCTCAGGAGACGTACCTATGACGCAGGCACAATCGGGCGACACCGTCCGCATTCACTACACAGGAACCCTGGACGACGGTACAGAGTTCGACAGTTCCGCTGGCCGTGACCCGCTCGAGTTCGCCCTCGGCAGCGGCCAGGTAATTCCCGGCTTTGACAGCGCCGTTGACGGTATGGCTGTCGGCGAAAGCAAGTCGGTGACGATCGACCCCGAGCAGGCCTATGGCCAACGCCACGAGCAACTCGTGCAACAGGTTCCGATGTCTGCGTTTCCCGAAGACATGGAACTGGCGGTCGGCATGCAACTGCAAAGCCAGAGCCCCGACGGCCAGGTCATGAACCTGGTGGTAACGGAAGTCGAGGAAGACGCCGTCACTGTTGATGCGAATCACCCGCTTGCCGGACAGGCGCTCACATTCTCGATTGAACTTGTCGAAATCGTCTAGGCGGCGACCTGGTGCACGAACTGTCGGTTTGCCTGTCCATCCTGGACCAGGTGCGGTCGATCGCCGCCGAACGTGGCGCCGACCGCGTCCAGCGAATCGAACTCAAGATAGGCCCATTGTCCGGGGTTGAGGCAGACCTGTTGCGCAATGCCTGGCCGATGGCGTCTGCCGGCACGATTGCCAGGGACGCGAACCTTGAGATTGACGAGGCCGACATCGTGGTTCGATGCGGATCGTGCCAGGCCGAGACGCCCGCCGTAGCCAATCGACTGGTTTGCGGCGAGTGCGGCGATTTCCGCACCACCGTCATCAGCGGCGACGAAATGATCCTGCAGCGAGTGGAACTGGAGACATCCTGACCGAGGCGATCGCGCTCAGCAAATGCGGGGCAGCGGATCGTCCTCGAGTTCCTCCAGGAAGCGCTCACCGCCTAATGGCGTCTCGAGGATGACGCGTTGCTCGGCCGCCGTGATACGACCAATACGCGCGGCGTCCCTGCCTTCCGGCAAGCTGCGCCACACAGTCAGTGCGGCGTCCACGTGGTCGGGCGCAAGGATAGCGACGACGCGGCCCTCGCAAGCCAGGTAGAAAGGATCGTAGCCGAGCATTTCGCAAACGGACTGCACCGGTTCGCGCACCGGCACGGTCGCTTCGAAGCGCACGCCGAGACCGGTCGCTTTCAGTATTTCATGGCCGATCGACGCTATGCCCCCGCGGGTCGGGTCGCGCATGAATCGCAGACCGTCCAGTGCGAGCAGCGGTTCGGTCAGTGCCATCACAGGGCCCGCGTCGGAGACCACATCACCCCGTAAACCAAATTCCTCGCGGGCGAGCATCACCGCGGTACCGTGGTCGCCGATCGGGCCACTCACGATCATCACGTCACCATCCTGGATCTTGTTCATCGAAGGTTTGACGCCGGGCAGGCGAACGCCCACGCCGGTCGTCGCCAGGTAGATACCACCGCCCTCCCCACGACGCACGACTTTCGTATCACCGGCGCTGATGCGCACGCCGGCCTCGACGGCGGCCTGTGCGAGGCTCGCAACGATCCGCTCGAGTTGTTCGACTTCAAAGCCTTCTTCGATGAACGCGTTGAGTGTCATGTACATGGGTTTGGCGCCGGACACGGCAAGATCGTTCGTCGTGCCGTGGATGGCAAGCGACCCGATGTTACCGCCGGGAAACTCGAGCGGCTGCACCGTGAAGCCATCCGTCGTAATCATGACCTCGCCGTCGCCAAGATCGATCTGCACCGCATCGGCCTGCACATCGAGTTCGCTCGCCGACAGCGCTTTTGCGAACACCTCTTCAATGAGCTCGCGCATGAAGCGGCCGCCGTTACCGTGTGCCAGGGAAATGCGGGTGTCATCCATAACGGTCGTCCATTATTGTTGTCGTTCCCGGGCGGCGACTTCCGCCGCCTGGCCATAGCTGAGCGCTGCATCATTGCACGGCAACGCGAGCGGCATGAAGACGTCGAACCCGGCCTGCTCGAGCATGGCTGTCGCCTGTTCAGCGAGCACGCGATTCTGGAACACACCGCCGCAAAGACCAATCTGCGCGACCGGGTGCCGAGCCGCTATCGCCCTCGCCTGCTCGAGGATGGCCAGGGCCATGCTGGCATGAAACACTTCGGCGCGTCGTACCCGATCGACTGAATGGTCAGCCAGCCTGTCGAGCAGTGGCTGCCAGTCCGTTCGCAGTACGCCATCTTCCCCTTCGATCAAGGCCAGCCCGACACCGTTCTCCGTGGACCGGCACATCGCCTCGAGCATCATCGGCCCCTGGGCCTCGAAACTCGCATACGGGAATTCGCAAATGATGGCTGCAGCCGCATCGAACAGCCGCCCCGCCGCGCTTGTTACCGGGCAATTCAGATTGTTATCCCAAGCCGCTTTTGCAATGCCGTCAGTATCGGGAAATGCCGTCCAGCGCAGGCCGCACTCCCAATGCAATGCGGCAGCGCTGCGCCAGGGTTCGCGCCCCGCCTTATCACCGCCCGGAAGGCGGAATGTCCTCAGGCTGGCCCGTCTCGTCCAATTGCCGGGCCGGCCCAGTAGCGCTTCTCCTCCCCACAGCGTTCCGTCACGGCCCAGCCCGACCCCATCCCACGCAAACAACAGCCAGTCGCCCGGTCTGTCGACTTCGGCAGCGACGGCACTTGCGTGCGCTTCATGATGCCAGACGGTATCGACCGGCAAGCCTTGCCGATTTGCCCACCGGTGCGTGGTGTAGCCCGGGTGTGCATCGCAAACGATGCGACGTGCACGCACGCCGTAGAGGCCCTGAAGATCGTTCGCAACCTGCTCAAATACATCGAGACTTCGCGGACTGTCCATTTCGCCAATGTGTGGCGAGACAACGACGCGATCGTCCCAACTCAATGCGACGGTGCCCTTCATATGCCCGCCAACCGCCAGAATAGGCTCGTGCTGTCGGTACGGCAGCCGGAGTTCGCGAGGTGCACAACCCCGACCGATCCGCAGGGGTCGCATCTTGCCCCCGATTCGCCGGAAGACGGGGTCGTCGGCCGGCCGCACGATGGGTCGATTATGCTGCAGGAATGCATCGGCAACGGGTCGGAGTCGGCGCGACGCTTCGGCGTTGTCCGTCAGCACAGGCTCGCCACTGATGTTGCCCGATGTCGCCACGACGGGCCCTCCCAATGCATCAAGGAGCAGCTGGTGCAATGGGCTGTATGGAAGGAATACGCCAATTTCATCGAGTCCGGGTGCGACCTTGCCCGCCAGCCCACCGCCGGGTTTGCGCCGCACCAGGACAATTGGCCGGACCGGCCCTGCCGCGAGCGCGGCTTCTTCGGCAGTGAACGAGACGTACGCACGCGCAATGTCGAGGCCGTCATCCCCGGCAACAGGAAACATGACCGCGAGCGGTTTGTCCGGGCGTCGTTTGCGCTCGCGCAGCGTCGCAACGGCTTCCTCGCTCTTCGCATCGCAAACCAGGTGATACCCGCCGATGCCTTTGACCGCCACGATGGCACCGCCGCGCAGAGCGTCGACGGCCGTCGCGATTGCGGCATCGGCCGCAACGACAGCGGCACGACCCGGCTCTTCAAATTGCAGCTGCGGACCACAGTTGCCACAGGCGACTGGCTCGGCGTGGAAGCGCCTGTCAGCGGGGTCACGATACTCCGCTGCGCATTCAGGGCACAGGGGAAAGCCGGACATGCTCGTGTTCTTGCGGTCGTAGGGCAGCGTTTCGATCAGGGTGTAGCGCGGCCCACACTGCGTACAGTTGATGAACGGATACGCGTGGCGCCTGTCGGACGAGTCCTGCAATTCCTCCCTGCAGTCGTCACACATGAAATAGTCAGGCGGCACGAAAATCTGCGCGTGAGTATCGGCGAGGCTCTCGATAATTTCGAAGGAATCCCGTTCGAGTCGGCCGACCGCATCGACACTCAGGACTGCAGGTGATGAGAGGGGTGGAGCATCGATGATCAGGTCGTCGATGAAACACTCAATCGCCTTCGCACCTCCCTGCACCACGACCTCGACCTCGCCGAGCTGGTTCTGGACATGGCCGACAAGGCCATGTTGCATCGCCAGGCGGTAGACGAAAGGCCGGAAACCGACGCCCTGAACATGGCCCTGGAGCCGAATCCGCGTTGCAGTGGTCTCGCCGACGTTGATGGCGAGTTCAGCCACCGGTGGCGCCCTTCTTCCGCCCTTCCCATTCGTTTTCGCGCATGCCGGACGACCACCAGATACGGCAGGCGCCTTCGTCTGACACCATGCAGGGTCCAATCGGTTTGCGTGGCGTACACGCGAGGCCGTATAGCCTGCATTGATTCGGGTAGATCTTCCCGAGGACGACCTGGGCACAGTCGCATCCGGGTGGCATCTCGCCGACGCGCTTCCTGGAATCGTCGGCGTAGGACTTGAAACGCCTGCGCGCGTCATGCGCGGCGTAGGCTTCGCGCAGTGCGTAGCCGGACTTCGGAATGATCCCGATGCCGCGCCAGTTTGCGTCCACGACATCCATGACCTGTTCGATCTGCCGGCGCGCCTCCGCGTTGCCACCCGGCCTGACAACCTGCGGATAGCAATTGTCGAGAAAATGCCGGCCATCCCGTAACTGGCGCAAAACCGAGTACATCGCCGCCAGCAGGGAATCGGGTGTGAAACCGGCGACGGCGGCCGGAATGTCGTGGTCCCTGACTACGAATTCCCATTCCTCCGGGCCCATGACCGTGGAAACATGACCCGGCGCAACGAGCGCGTCGAAACCGGGCGTGCCTGAATCGAGCAGCATCGCAACAGCGGGCCAGGTCAGTCTGCCCGAGAGCAATACCAACAGGTTGTCAGGCGCACCTTCGGCCAACATCGAGGCAACCGGCGCGATCGTCGTTTCGAATCCCGCCGCAAAAAACACGACCAGCCTGGAGGGATCCTCGTTCGCAATGCGCACGGCCTCCGTTGGCGAAGCGATCGGCCGGATATCGGCGCCCGCCGCCTTCGCCTGCTCCAGTGACCGTGGTTCGCTCTTCGGTACGTTGACCGGAACACGCAGCATGTCGCCGAACGCGACCAGCACGACATCTTCGTTGAGCGCGATCTGAATCGCCTCGTAGACATCCTCTTCGGGACAGATGCACACCGGACAACCTGGCCCGGGCACCAGTTCAACATTGTCAGGAATTACCGTGCGCAGACCGGCAATGGATATTGATCGTTCGTGTCCGCCACACACATTCATGATGCGCAACGGTCTGTCGATTCCGAGGTCCTTTAACTCCTTCAGCCAGTCCGCAGCAAGCTTGGCCATCAGCCGGCCCCAATCGCCAGGTCTTGCGCACGCATTGTCGAACGCTCGGCCCGCAGCCAATCGAGCCAGGCCTCCATACCCTCGCCCTTGCGGGCCGAAACGTTTATCAGGGGCGCGCTGCTCGCCAGTTGTCGCAGGCAGTCCTCGGCATAATTGGGGTCGAAATCATCGAGCACCTGCAACAGATCACACTTGGTGATCAGCACGAGGTCGGCGGCACGAAACATCACCGGGTACTTGGCCGGCTTATCGTGGCCTTCAGGCGTGGACAACAAAGTGACATTCAGGTGTTGCCCGAGATCAAAGCTCGCGGGGCAAACCAGGTTGCCGACGTTTTCGACGAATACGATGTCGACCTAGTCGATATCGAGTTCGTGCAGCGCCGCATGCACCATGTGGGCATCGAGGTGGCAGGCACTGCCGGTACTGATCTGAACTGCGGGTACGCCTTTCCGGCGAATCCGCTCAGCGTCGTTTTCAGTCTCGAGGTCGCCCTCGATGACGGCGATACGAAGCTCGCCGGCCAACGCATCGATAGTTGCTTCAAGCAGCGCAGTCTTGCCGGCCCCGGGCGACGACATCAGGTTTACTGCCAGGGCTTTATGGCGCGCGAAATGCTCGCGATTATGGGCGGCCTGGTGGTCGTTCGCGTCGAGCAGGCCCTTGAGCACCTCGACTGATTCGTTGCCGCTGGAGGTCTTTGCAAGATGGCCACCCGCGGCAACGAGATGCTCGTTGCCAGGCGTTACATTGCATCCACAGGTATCACACATGACAGTCTCCCCTCTCCTGGGTCAGATTTCGGCCAGGACTTCGTCGAAAAGCGCCCAGGAGTCGGCCGCATCCTGTTCAGATACTTTCTGTATGGCGTAGCCGACGTGGACGAGAACATGATCGCCGGGTTCAACCTGCTCATGTTGCAACATGAAGAGGCTGACTTCGCGTTCAATACCCTTGGCTTCACAGGTACACTGATAGCCGTTAATGGCTGTTATTTTCATTGGTACTGCGAGGCACATACGGGTACTCCGTCATTGCATATCACGTAATACTAATATACTAAAAAGGTACGTGTTGGGGCAGCGTGGCAAGCACCGCCTCGATAAGTATATACGCTTACAGAAAACGGTACGGAGCCGGCTATGCAACTGAATTCAGGAAAGAAAAAGTCCGCGCTGCTCGTCCTGCTGCTGACTGCTGCCATGCCGGGTGCTGTGGCTGCCGCCCCTCAGATAGTCGAGGCCTGCAAGTCCTGTCATGCAGAGGACGGTGCCGGTGTTGGCAAGAGCAACGTTCCGATTATTGCCGGGATGCCGGCGGTTCATATTGAAGAAGCGCTGTACGCGTACAAGGATGGCGCTCGGCAATGTCTCGACGAGCCGGTCATGTGTGACACCGCCAGTTTGCTCAATGATGAGAACATCGCCGACCTCGCAGAGCATTACGGCGCACTTCCCCGTCATTCCCTCGACGAGCCATTCGATGCGGAACTTGCCCGGATCGGCGAGAAGGTACACACCAAGCTTTGTGCGCGTTGCCATCTACCGCCGGACGACCCGGACGTCGGCGACATGCTCGGGCCGCCGCTGCACGGACAGCGTTCCGCGTACCTCAAATACGCACTGGAAGCCTATCTCAACGGCACGCGCGAAAACCTGTTGTTAGAAATGAAAGAGAAGATCGAGCTTCTCGACGAGGGTGACGTAGCGGTACTGGTCAACTATTACGCCAGCTACTGACCCTGCAGCTTGTGCTAACGTCGCTGCGATGCAAACGCGGCACAACCCTATTCTTTATTTGTTGAGGAACTATCGATGAATTACCGCCCCGCCCGGATCGCGATCGCATTGGTGCAGCTCGCATTACTCGCCCTGGTCTCCGGACCAGCAATCGCAGACGTCACGTTGATCCATGCGGGCAAGCTGCTCGCGATTCCCGGCCGCGCCCCTGCCACGAACATGACGATCATTATTGAAGACGATCGCATCACTGGCGTGCAGCAGGGTTTCGTCGAAGCGCCCGACGCCAGGGTTATCGACCTGCGAGACAAGTTCGTTATGCCCGGGCTCATGGACATGCACGTGCACCTCCAGGGGCAGCTTGGACCGCACAACGACCGGGATGCTCTCAAGATGTCGGATCAGCTCATGCAAATGCGCAGTCTCTCCTACGCCATGAATACCCTGCGAGCGGGCTTCACTACGGTACGTGACGTCGGCTCGTCACCCCAGGAAATGTACGCCATGCGCGACGCGATCAACAACGGCTGGATTGACGGCCCGCGCATTATTGCGGCGGGCGGTGTCGGCATTACGGGCGGTCATGCCGACGTCAGCGGCATGAGCCCGGACCTGATGGAAATGTTCACCTCGCCCAATGTTTGTGATGGCCCCTACGATTGTCGTCGTGCGGCGCGAAACGTCATCAAGTATGGCGCGGACCTGATCAAGATTACGTCGACGGGCGGCGTCATGACCGAACGCGCGACCGGCACCGGGCAACAGATGGAAATGGACGAACTGCGCGAGGTTGTCCTGGCAGCCGAACGAATGGGCCGCAAAGTCGCAAGCCATGCCCACCACGAAGACGGAATTGTCGCGGCGCTGGAAGCCGGAGTCGCCAGCATCGAGCACGGCACCTACACGGGCCCCCGCGCGATCAAGCTATTCAAGGAAACCGGCGCGTACCTTGTCCCGACGCTGCTCGCTGGCAAGACCGTAGCGACACTGGCCCTTGAAGCGGATTTCATGGCGCCGGCAGTCAAAGAGAAAGCGATTCGAGTCGGCAACGATATGGCTGGCAACTTTGAAAAAGCGCACAAGGCCGGCGTAAATGTCGCCTACGGCACGGACAGCGGGATTTCACCGCATGGCACCAATGCCCAGGAAGCGGTATTGATGGTTGCGGCGGGCATGTCGGAGATGGATGTCATTATTTCGGCGACGATCAATGCGGCCGACCTGATCGACATGTCTGACTCGATCGGTACGATCGAAGCCGGCAAGTTTGCGGATATTGTTGCCGTCGATAATTCGCCACTTGAAAACATCGAGGCGTTACTCGATGTCGACTTCGTCATGAAGGGTGGCAAGGTCGTCAAACAGTAGTATAAGACTATGCTTATGGTTTTTATAAATAATATTTAGTTTTAATTATTTTAGCAGCTGCTAACTTGGCCCAACCGGATCCGGGTTTTCGTCCGGGTTCTCTTACCAGGAGCAGGTGCAATCATGTCCAAGCAACACCCGGTAGTCGCCGTCACCGGTTCGTCCGGATCCGGCACCACGACCGTCAAGACCGCCTTTGAACACATCTTCCGGCGACTTGACGTTACCGCAGCCATCATCGAAGGCGACAGCTTTCATCGCTTTGACCGCACGGCCATGCGGCAGGAAATCGCGCGCGCCGCTGGCAACGGCGAGAATGTCTCGCATTTCGGCCCCGAGGCGAACCTTCTGTGCGACCTTGCCACGCTGTTCAAGACGTACGGCGAAAGCGGATCAGGGAAGCGCCGTTTTTACGTGCACAACGAAGAGGAAGCCCAGGAGCATGGCGTGCCATCGGGTCAATTCACCGCGTGGCAGGACCTGCCACCTGATACCGATATGCTGCTGTACGAAGGCCTGCACGGTGCAATCGTGACTGACGAGTGCGACGTCGCCCAGTTTGCAGACCTGCTCATTGGCGTTGTGCCCATTGTGAACCTCGAGTGGATCCAGAAAATTCACCGGGACACGAGCCAGCGCGGCTATGCGGAAACTGACGTTACGCAAACGATCCTGCGACGCATGGAAGACTATGTGAATCACATCACGCCGCAATTTTCGCGTACCGATATCAACTTCCAGCGCGTGCCAACCGTTGACACGTCGAACCCGTTTATCGCGCGCGACATTCCAACACCTGACGAGAGTTTTGTTGTCATCCGCTTCCGGGATCCGGCAAAGTTCGAGATCGACTTCCCATTCCTGCTTTCCATGATCAGGGATTCGTTCATTTCCCGGCGGAATACAATCGTGGTGCCCGGCGGCAAGATGCTGCTTGCAATGGAACTCATCCTGATGCCGATACTGAAGCGCATGGTCGAATCGAGCAGAACGGATACGCGTCTCGTCGCATGATCGATCCAAAGTTTCAGGCGATCGTGTTTGATCTCGACGGTACGCTGGCCGACACCGCGGCGGATATTCGTGAAGCCCTGGTGCAGGCGCTCGCCAGCGAGGGCCTTCCCCCTATCGATGTTGCGAGCACGCGTCTCATGATCGGCGGCGGACCGCGTTTGCTGGTTGTCCGAGCCCTGGAACGTCTTTGCGTCAACGACGATGACGATCTTGTGTCGCGCCTGACCGATCGCTTTCACGCCGAGTACCTCGCGCAGGGCAACCAGTTGAGCCGGCTCTACGACGGTGTGAGCGAGGCCCTTGGACGCCTGAAGTCAGCCGGGCTGAAGATCGGCGTTTGCAGCAACAAACCCGACGATCTCTGCCGGCTGCTTGTCGAGAGCTGCGATCTGCTGGACAAGGTGGATGTCGTACTCGGCTCGGGTAGCGGCCTGCCCAGAAAACCGGACCCGGCACCCTTGCTGCGTGTTATCGAGAAACTCGGTGTAACGCCGGAAACGACCCTGTACGTGGGCGACAGCGAGACAGACGTCAAGACCGCGCGAGCAGCGGACGTGCCTGTTGTCCTGGTCAGCTACGGCTACACCGTCCGTCGCGCCAGCCAACTGGGAGCGGACGCCGTGATTGACTCGATCCTCGAACTGGCCCCGCCTCGCCCGCTCGCACAATCTGCCTAGGCCTTCAGAAGATCAACGGCTTCGTTGGTCAGGAGTGACTTGAATTCTTCAGCTGCAAGCGACAGCCGCTTACCCTTGTGAAGCACAACGTACCAATGGCGTTGAATCGGCAGTCCCTTGATTTTCAGTTCGACCAGGTGACCCAGCTGTAATTCCACGCGCACGGCACCCCTCGGCAACAGACCCAGGCCGAGCCCCGCTTGAACCCCCTGCTTGATACTCGACAAGCTGCCCATGCCCATGCCTGTCGTCAGCTTGAGTTTCTGTTCGCGGAAAAAGCGCTCCATAGCGCCACGGGTGCCCGAACCCGGTTCGCGCGTAAGAAAGACCTCCTTCTCCAACTCATCCTGCGCGATGCGCTTGCGCGTGGCCAGGCGATGCTCGGGAGGTGCGACAATGATCAACGGATTCTCCATGAATGGGATAGCCTCGACGTTGGAGTCACCGGGCGGCTGCCCCATGATTGCCATATCGACTTCGTTATCGATGACCTGTTTGAGAACCGCCTTCTGGTTGGTGACATCCATACTGACGCTGACGTCAGGAAAGCGCTGGTGGAACGTACCGAGCAACCGGGGGGC
Organism: uncultured Gammaproteobacteria bacterium; assembly: GCA_963698415.1. Classification (GTDB taxonomy): domain Bacteria; phylum Pseudomonadota; class Gammaproteobacteria; order Steroidobacterales; family Woeseiaceae; genus UBA1847. The sequence goes on from CAVOQS010000001.1 coordinate 436,238, forward strand.
AAAGTAGTTTGCAGAGGAAATGGCAGCGATCTTCAAACGTCCGCCCGCAAACCCCTTGAGCTTGTCGAGCACATCATCCATTTCTTTCACCTGCTGCAGTATTCCACGGGCATACCGATAGACTTCCGTGCCTGCCTCGGTCAGGTGGACCTGCTTCCCGAATTGTTCGGTCAGGGCCAGCCCTGCCTGCTGCTCGAGCTGCCGAATCTGCATGGATACCGCAGGCTGGGTCAGGTGCAACTCCTCCGCCGCTTTCGTGTAGCTGAGGTTCTTCGCAACCGCCGAGAAACACTGCAGTTGTCGCAGGGTCAGATGCATAAGGTTTCCTTATCTTTTAGATAAAAATAATTGAATATCCTTATGATAGTTGATCGCGTAACGTGCCATCAAGCTCATCGTAAGGACCACACTCATGGCACTTGACCAATCCAACCGCTACGTCGATCTGAACCTGAAAGAAGACGCATTGATGGCTGCCGGCCAGCACGTACTGGTTGCCTATCACATGAAACCCAAGCCGGGATTCGGCAATTTCATCGAAACTGCCGCCCATTTTGCGGCGGAATCCTCGACCGGTACCAACGTCGAAGTGTCGACCACCGACGCGTTTACACGCGGCGTCGATGCCCTGGTGTACGAAGTGGACGAAGCGAGAGAGCTTATGAAGCTCGCCTACCCGGTGGAGCTTTTCGACCGCAACATCACCGACGGGCGCGCCATGATCGCGTCGTTCCTGACGCTGGCCATCGGCAATAACCAGGGAATGGGCGATGTCGAATACGCCAAGATGCACGACTTCTGGTTCCCACCGGAATTTCTGAGATTGTTCGACGGCCCGGCCACGACGATCTCGCACATGTGGCGCGTGCTGGGACGACCACACGTTGATGGCGGCTTCGTCGTCGGCACGATCGTGAAACCAAAACTCGGCTTGCGCCCGAAGCCGTTCGCGGATGCCTGCTACGAATTCTGGAAGGGCGGCGATTTCATCAAGAACGATGAACCACAGGGCAACCAGGTTTTTGCGCCGATGAAGGAGACCATTCCGCTGGTCGCCGATACCATGCGCCGTGTCCAGGACGAGACTGGCGAGGCCAAGCTTTTTTCTGCCAACATCACCGCAGACGACCCGTTCGAGATGATCGCCCGAGGCGAGTTCATCCTCGAGACTTTTGCTGAACTCGCGGACCACGTCGCATTCCTCGTTGACGGCTACGTAGCGGGCCCCACCGCAATTACGACGGCTCGGCGGCGTTTTCCCAATCAGTACCTGCACTATCACCGCGCCGGACATGGCGCCGTAACTTCGCCGCAGACACAGCGCGGCTACACCGCCTTCGTCCACTGCAAGATGGCACGTATCCAGGGCTCGTCGGGCATCCATACCGGCACCATGAGCTTCGGCAAGATGGAAGGCGAACAGGACGACCGTGCGATCGCCTACATGCTCGAGCGCGACAGCGCGGACGGCCCGTACTTCCACCAGGAATGGGCGGGCATGAACCCGACCACGCCAATCATCTCGGGCGGTATGAATGCGCTGCGCATCCCGGGCTTCTTTACCAACCTCGGTCATTCGAATGTTGTCATGACCGCCGGAGGCGGTTCTTACGGGCACGTCGACGGCGCGGCGGCCGGAGCGCGCTCGATGCGCCAGGCCGAACAGTGCTGGCGTGCAGGCGCGGACCCGATTGAATTCGCCCGCGAGCACCACGAGTTCGCGCGCGCCTTCGAGAGTTTCCAGGGTGACGCCGATAAGTTGTACCCCGGCTGGCGCCAGAGGCTCGCAAAGATCGCCTGAAAAACGATCAGCGAGGTCACACGCGAAATCGAGGGCGACCCGCGCTGGCCGGAGCGATAAGATGCCGGTATGGCAAAGATGTCTCCAAGCACGCTGCGCATTGGTTACCGTTATCGACCCGGCCGGCTCGCCGCGGATTACGATGCCGTCGTCATCGGCTCAGGCATCGGCGGATTGACGACCGCCGCCCTCCTATCCGACCTCGGCAAGAAGGTCTGCGTGCTCGAGCAGCACTACACGGCCGGTGGGTACACCCATTCTTACGAGCGCGCGGGCTACGAATGGGATGTCGGCGTCCACTACATTGGCGAAGTTGGCGCGCCCACCCGAACGCGCAAGATGTTCGACTACCTGTCGAGCGGAAACCTTGAATGGGCGCCGATGGATGATGAGTACGACCGCTTCTATATCGGCGACAAGGTCTACAACGCGGTCGCGGGAAAGCGGGAGTTTCGCGACAACCTGGTGCGTCAGTTTCCGGACCAGGAAACGGCTATCGACCGTTACATGGCATTGCTCGATCGTTCGGGCGCTGCCCTCTCCGCTTTCGGCATGGGTCGCGGCATGCCTCCGCTCGCCGCGGCCGCAATCAGCCCCTGGCTGGCCTGGAAGCGGCGTGGCGCCTACCGCCGCACGACGTGGGAGGTGCTCAGCGACCTGACAGACGATGAGAACCTCATCGCGACGCTGTGCGGCCAGTGGGGAGACATGGGCCTGCCGCCGAAGCGCTCACCGTTCATGGCACACGCCATGATTGCGCGTCACTACCTGTACGGCGGCTATTACCCAGTCGGCGGATCGTGGCGCATCGCCGACACGATTATTCCGAAGATCCAGGCGGGCGGCGGTGAAGTATTCACGTATGCGAAAGTGGATGAGATCGTCATTGAGGACAACAAGGTGTCAGGCGTCCGTATGCAGGATGGCCACCTGATCAACTGCGACTGCGTGATCTCGTCTGCCGGCGTTAGCAACACCTTCAAACGCCTGGTTCCCGAGGATGTCGCCCGTCGCAACGGCTACCTTCACAAACTGGAGACAGTCGAGCCCAGCCTGGGACATCTTGGCGTTTACATCGGACTGCAAGGCACGGCGGAAGAGATCGGTCTGCCGCGCACCAACTACTGGATCTACCCATCGCAGGACTACGACGCCGCGGTGGATCGTTTTATGGAACACCCTGACGCGCCCTTCCCGGTGGTCTACGTGTCCTTCCCGTCTGCCAAGGATCCGGACTACGAGAAGCGGCATCCCGGAACGTCCACCATCGAGATCGTGGCACCCGCCCCCTACGAATGGTTCGAGAAATGGAATGACGAAACCTGGGGCAAACGCGGCGACGATTACGAGGCATTGAAAGCCAGGTTCGGCGAACGTCTCATGGACATTCTCTACGACAAGGTCCCCCAGGCTCGCGGCAAGGTCGACTACTACGAGGTGTCGACGCCACTATCGACCAACTGGTTCGGCGGCTACCAGAAGGGTGAACTCTACGGCCTTGCACATACCAGTGAGCGCCTGGAACAGGACTGGCTGCGACCGAAGACACGTATCCCCGGGCTGTGGCTGACGGGCCAGGACATTCTGACCTGTGGCGTAACCGGCGCCATGATGGCGGGCCTCATAACGACCATGAGCATGGTCGGCCCCAGGACCATGGGTCCGCTGCTCAAGCGTATCTATTCCTGAGAGCCGCTAGACTTTCGGCCTCGCGTGAGCCACAAGCACATCGCAGCTGAAGTGATCGAGTGCCTTGGCCGCGGTACTGCCGATGAGCCGCTGCTTGAACTTCGACCGAGCCAAAGCGCCCATAACGACAAGGCTCGCACCCTTTTCGTCCGCGAACGCCGGCAAAATTTCTTCCGGCCGGCCTGGCAGTATGTGCACCCAGTCTCTCGGCAGGTCGCACGCCTCCGCGAGCAGATGCATCGCCTGAGTGTGCTCCGTTTTTATCTTCTGATTGAACTCCTCAACCGGCAGTCTTCCGGGCTTGAAGGCCCATTTGGCCCGCGAGCCGATTTCGTCGAGCGTCTGGTAAGTATGTACGACTATCAGCGCCGCCTTGCAGGCATCTGCGATTTCGCGGGCCTGCTCGATGATGCGGAGGTCGAGGTGCCCGGGCTTGTCATTTGCGTGCACGGGATCCACTGCAGCGACAACCACCGGCCGGCGCTTCCAATCCACGGGCTTCACAAACCACAGCGGGTAATCAAGATCGCGAATCAGGTCCCAATCCGAACCTGCTATCGACGCCCGTTCAGTCGGGGTGTGGTAGTGAGTACCCTTGATGACGTACATCGGCTGCCGTGCATCCGCTTCCCGGCGAACCAGGTCTGCCACGTGCCGCTCGCCCGACTTGCTCACCTCTACCCTGACACCGGCGCGCTCGACGGAGGCCCGCAACTCCGCAATAGCCTCGTCCTGCACAGCGTAGATACTCTCGGCAACGTTCAGTGACTCGAGAAGATACACGTAGCTTTCGCCGAGATAATCGGTGACGGGATCGTTCACCAGCAGGTGCAGGTCGCAGTCGTGTGACTTCGCCAACCACGTTGCGCGGTCGACAACCTGTTGAGGATACTTGTCGAATTCGACAATGCAGAGAATATTGCGGCCCATGACGCACCTCCACACAACTATGCAGAGCTACTTTAGCGCCAGACCGCACCCGTATCACTGCGTATTAGTACGAATTGCGCGCTATTCACCCCGATTACGCTGTACCGAACTTGGTTTCAACCTCGACACCGACATTCTTCAGGAAGCCTGTCGGGAGAATGCCGCCGGCACAGACAATCACGTGATCGTTTTGCACGCGGTAGCTCTTGCCTGAGTAGTCGATTACCACCGAATCGGCACGAATTTCGCGGACGCTGGAACTCAGCAGGACACGCATGCGCCCTTCAGCCGCCAGTTGTTCTACGCGCGCCCGGTTCTTGGGCTTGGCGCGGCTGAATGCGTCGGATCTGTAGGACAGGGTTACGGTCGACCCGGGCTCGTCGGCAATCGAGTGGGCCGCTTCCAGCGCACTGTCGCCACCACCGACAACGAGCACGTGCTTGCCGGCAAATTCGGCCGGATCGATCAGGCGATACGTCACTTTGGACTGCTCCTCACCAGGAACGCCCAACTGGCGCGGCGTACCTCGGCGACCGATTGTGAGAAGCACAGCACGACACCGGTACTCGCGTTTCGTCGTTGCCACGGTGAACCCGGCGCCCCCCTGATCGCGGACAATATCTTCGACCCGCTCGTGATAATTAATCTTGAGCCTGGTTTGCGCCTCCACGCCCTGCCAGAATTCCAGCAGTTTCTCCTTGCTGGTCTCGGTGAACTTCATCTTGCCAACAATAGGGAGCTCAGCCGGACTCGTCATCACCAGCTTGCCTCGAGGGAAATGAGAGACCGTGCCACCCAGTGAGTCCTGCTCGATCGTCACGAAGCGCAGACCGGCTTTCATCGCCCCGAGCGATGCTGCGAATCCCGCAGGACCGGCTCCAACGATGACAACATCGAAATCGTAACCGGCCCCGATCCCGTCCAGCTTCAGAATTGAATCAAGAGCCTGCCGCCCCTGCTCGATAGCGTTGCGAATCAGACCCATTCCGCCGAGTTCGCCAGCGATGAATATTCCCGGGTACGTTGGTTTCAAAGTTGGGCTTCACGGTGGGTATGTCTATACCGCGTCGCTCTGTGCCGAACACGAGTTCGATAGCATCGACGGGACATGAGGTCTTGCACGCCCCGTGACCAATGCAGTTTGCCGGGGCAATCAGGCGTGACTTGCCGCGGATCATTCCGAGTACCGGGTGGCTCTTGTGCTCAGGACAAGCCATCACGCAGGAGCGGCAACCGATGCACTTTACGGGGTCAATCACGGGATGCAGTGACGGCGGCTCGAGCAGACTCGCCGCGAGCGCCTCTTCGGCGGCACGTATGCTCGCCTCTTCCTTGCGCCATCTCGCACGGAAATACCACACGAAGATCCCGATAACGGGAACCACATAAATCAGCAGCCAGGCGTCGTTCATCGATCACACGAATTCGCAAGAGGGTGCCTACTGTAACAGTACTCCGATACCTCGATGGCGAGCCGATTCACACTATCTTGAGCCCCGTCAAAACAGGCTGTCGCCAACTGGACACGGGTAGTAGACAGTACTTTACGGGTAGTGCAACACCCCATTTCCCTCGATGCCCCGACCAAGCATGATGGAATGCGGAATTTGCGATTCGCTTGGGCGGCAATCGTTAGTCCCGGACAGACAAGGAATGTCGGCAATTGGCGACAGCTTTCTGATGGATTCGTGTGCGCTATGCACGTGAAAAAGCTCAGGTATTAAGGGAACCTTTTGAGCTACGCGTACGTGTATCAAAAAAGAATAGGGGCTTTACAAAATGAATCTGGACTTCCTTGCAAAACCGGCAGTACTGGCCACCTCTGTGGTCGCGTTTGTCGCCACCGCATTGTATGTCGTCGTCGAGCTACCCGACGAGGCAACAGCCACACATAGCACCACCATCGAATCTCAGAAGACCTCCAATACTGACGCACAAAGCAAAGCCCCATCCGTAACCAGTCTGGTTGGGAAACTGGAGGCGAAGCTTGCTGAAAACCCGAACGATGCAAAGGGATGGCTGCTGCTTGCGAAGTCACACGACCACCTCGGTGATCAGCGGGCCGCATGGGCCGCCTACTCGCGCGCCGAGGAGCTTGGCCTGAGCGATGCCGCCTTCGAGATTGAGCTCGCCGCGAACATCAGCCAGCAACTACCTCAGAACTAAAACGCAAAGGACTGCGAAACGTGAATGAAACTGTTATTCAGCGACCGATAGGATTATCGCCAGCAACCAGCGCAGTGCGCACGGGGACCATGAGGACCGTCAGCACCGCAAAGGTCTATCTCTTACTTGCGCTCCTGATCATCGCCGGTTACCTGTGGCGCGATTTCAGCCCAATTAATCCGGGTACGGAGCGGGATACTGGCTGGGCATCATTGGCGGGACACTGATGCTTGCGCTGTTGCTGTATCCATTACGTAAGCGCCTTCGCTTTCTGCATTTTATCGGCCCAACCAAACACTGGTTTCGCATGCACATGGCGTTCGGGCTTATTGGTCCGTTGCTGATTCTCTACCATTGCAACTTCCAGATCGGCTCCATCAACAGCCGGGTCGCCATGTACTGCATGTTGATGGTTGCGGGCAGCGGCATTATTGGGCGACATTTCTATGCTCGCATTCACCGCGGACTGTACGGCAAGAAGACTTCGCTCCGTGAGCTGCAGACAGATCTGTCGGCATCGGTGGAAAAAAGCCACGGCCTGGCGACGTTGATGCCGCAACTCGTCGCACGTCTTGACGGGATGGCAGAAGACTTGCAGGGCTGCAAGGTGACTCAGTCAATTGGCATTGGCCGCAGTCTCAAGTGGACCTTCACCCACAGCTTCACGCACATTTCTCTCCTGCTAACCGCCCGCCAGGAGCTGAAGATCGCCGCGCAAAAGTCCGCTGTCGTCGCGCGGGATCAAAAGCGTTTTTCGCGATCTGCATCGAAGTTCATTCGTGATTACATGTCTCTCCTCGGGCGCGTTGCCCAGTTTTCCTTTTACGAACGCCTGTTTGCACTTTGGCATGTCCTGCACTTGCCAATCTTCCTGCTGATGATCGTTTCAGCGCTGTTCCACGTTCTTGCCGTTCACATGTACTAAGCAGACTCGAGAGATGCGTGGGAAAGCCTTACTTTGCGGATTGCTATTAATGTTTGGCACGTTCAGTTCTGACAATGCAGAGGCGCAGCTGGAAACGCTGGTGATGCCCGGTGAGGTTATTGCCGGGCACGCGGATATCGAAACCAAATGCAAGTCCTGCCATGTCGCCTTCGAGCGCGACAAACAGTCGGAGCTGTGCATGGATTGTCACGAGGATGTCGCCGCCGACCGGACGTCAGAACGTGGCTTTCACGGCCTCGACCGGAACGCGAAACGGCGTGAATGCGCTTTCTGTCATGCCGACCACGAAGGCAGAGACGCTGATATCGTACCGCTTGATGAATCGTCGTTTACTCACAAAGCGACCGACTTCCAGTTAGACGGCAAACACACTGGCGTCCCATGCGCTGACTGCCACCAGGCCGGGGACAAGCATCGCGACGCACCGTCAGTGTGCATTGCCTGTCACAAAGATGACAACGTGCACGGCGAGACCATGGGTGATGCTTGTGCGGACTGTCATTCACCGGTCGGCTGGACTGAAGTTACATTCGATCATGACACGACCGGGTTTGGCCTTATCGGCAAGCATGAACAGGCCACCTGCCTTGACTGCCATGCCGATCACACATTCCTGGAAACGCCAACGACCTGCTACGGTTGCCACCAGGACGACGATGCCCACCAGGGACGCAGCGGCCGCGAGTGTAACAATTGTCACCAGCCAACCGGATGGCACGATACCTCCTTCGACCATGCCCGCGACACGTCATTCGGCTTAACTGGCAAGCACGCAATGCTGATCTGCGATGACTGCCATAGCGACGACCCGTTTTCCGATCAGCTCAGTGCCACTTGCTTCTCCTGCCACGACGATGATGACAATCACGACGGGCATTTTGGCGAACGTTGTGACACCTGTCACGTAACCACCGAGTGGGCGCAGCTGTCATTCGATCACAACGTCGACACGCACCACGCGCTCCGTGGGGCCCACACCAGCATTGAATGCACAGCTTGTCATGTCGAGCCCGTCTTTGAGGCTCAGCCACCGACGAGCTGCGCGCTGTGTCACGAAGACGACGATCCCCACAAGAGTTCCCAGGGAACAACCTGCGAGGACTGCCACAACGAATCTTCCTGGACCGAAAACGTCTTCTTCGATCATGGCCTGACTCGATTCCCCTTGCTGGGCGAACATCGCGACACCGAATGTACGTCCTGTCACGAAACGCAGCAGTTCAGGGGTACACCAATGAACTGCGTGTCGTGTCACGAGCCGGAGGACCCTCACGGTGACCGCCTCCCCGACGACTGTGCGCTGTGCCACTCGCCGGTCGACTGGTCGAAGTGGCGTTTCGATCACGACACGCAGACCAATTTTCCGCTCGCCGGTGCGCATCGCTATGCGGAGTGTGAAACCTGCCATCGGCAATCGATGGAAAACCAGATGCGGCTGGGCAGCCGCTGCAACGACTGTCATCGTGCCGACGATATCCACAACGGCGAGTTTGGCTTCGATTGTGGCCGTTGCCATTCGAGCGACACGTTCAGAGAGGTACAGCGAATCCAATGAAGACACTAATTCCTGTAATTCTTAGTGTGCTGTTATTTGCCTCCGCGGCGAGTGCACAACAGCCATTCGACCATTTCAGCACCGGCTTCGACCTCGATGGTGCTCACCAGAATGTCAGCTGCGACCGCTGTCACGCCGGTGGAATTTTTGAAGGAACTCGCTCCACGTGCGCAAGCTGTCATTCCCAGGTCGGCACCGTGCTTTCGTCAATGAGGCCACCGGATCACATCGCTTCGGCGGCTGTGTGTGACGCCTGCCACACGACATCGGCCTGGAGCCCGATTGCGTATATGGATCACACGGCCGTGTCGGGCAGCTGTGGTACCTGCCACAACGGTATTCAGGCAACCGGAAAACCGCCGGGGCATATAGTCTCCGGCGACCAATGCGACGATTGCCACACGAGCACACTTTGGACGCCGGCCGTTTTCGACCACGCGAACATCTCGGGAAACTGCTTCAGTTGCCACAATGGCGTGGACGCCACCGGCAAACATCCTGCTCACGTGAACACGACAAACGTCTGTGAGGACTGCCACAGCAGCACCACCTGGTCACCGGCCTTTACCGTGGACCACACGCAGGTGCTGGGTAGCTGTAATACCTGCCACAACGGTCTGACGGCGACCGGAAAACACGCGTCACATATTCTCAGCGGCGACAATTGCGATGACTGTCATACAACGGTTGCCTGGTCGCCCGCCAACTTTGACCACGTCAGCATCACCGCCAATTGCATCGATTGTCACGATGGCGTGCAAGCCACCGGCAAGGATCCTGACCATATAAATACGAGTAATGTTTGCGAGGACTGCCACAATAACGTGACATTCTCGCCAGCTGATGTGGTGGACCATACCGCGGTACTGGGAACCTGCGTGTCTTGTCATGACGGCAATACGGCGACCGGCAAGAACCCGACGCACATTACGAGTGGCAACAACTGCGATGACTGCCATACAACGCTTGCCTGGATACCTGCCAACTTCGATCACGTGAACATCACGGACAACTGCATCAGTTGCCACAACGGCACTGAGGCCACAGGCAAGAACCCGACTCACATATCGACAACCGATATTTGCGAGGACTGCCACAACAACGTGGTCTGGGCGCCCGCCGATGTCGTGGACCATACCGCCGTACTGGGAACCTGCGTCTCCTGTCATGACGGCAATACGGCGACCGGTAAGCATCCAACTCATATTACGAGTGGCGACAACTGCGATGACTGCCATACGACGGTTGCGTGGATTCCCGCGAACTTCGATCACGTCGACATCACGGGAAACTGCATCAGCTGCCACAACGGCACCGAGGCGACGGGCAAGAACCCGACGCATATCAATACCACCGATACCTGCGAGGATTGCCACAACAACGTGGTCTGGACACCCGCCGACGTCGTTGACCATACCGCGGTACTCGGAACCTGCGTCTCCTGTCATGACGGTGTTACGGCGACCGGCAAACACCCCACGCACTTTACGAGCGGCGACAACTGCGATGACTGCCACACGACGGTTGCCTGGGTTCCGGCGAACTTCGATCACATGGACATCACGGGCAACTGCGTCAGTTGCCATAACGGCACCGACGCCACGGGCAAGGACCCGAACCACATTCTTACAACGGACGTTTGCGAGGACTGTCACTCCACTACAGCCTGGGACCCGGCAATAACGGTCGATCATACGCAGGTGTTTGGTTCCTGCTCGTCCTGCCATGACGGCAACACGGCGTCCGGCAAAGACAACGGGCACTTCGTGACGAACCAGGAGTGCAATGTCTGTCACATGACAAACGCCTGGATTCCGGACATCTATCGGCATCTTGGCCTGACCTATGAGCCCCTCGACCATCGAGGCAACCTCGCTTGCACCCGTTGCCACCAGGGCAACTCCGAGACCGTCAATTGGCCGTCACCGCAATATCAACCGGATTGCGCTGGATGCCACTTCTCGGAGTATCGACCGGGCGTGGACCGTCACCGGGGAATCAACAACGACCGCAACTGCGCCGACAGCGGTTGCCATCGCATTTCGGACAGAGAGTGGTAGATGGGGGCTGATTGTCGACAGTGGTTCGCTGGCCTGGCCGCTACGGCCATGCTACTGACGTCGCCGGGCAGCCACGCTGCGTCGGGCTTTATCGCCTCGACAGAGGTGAGCCGTGGCGACGTCTACGCCGAGATCAGGATACGGTTCAATTGCGATGTCGTGTATGCCGGACACGACCCCTCCGGCAAGACGGATGCGATTCGAATTCACCTGGAGGCGACTTCGATCTGCCGTGGCGTTCCTCCGATCCATGGCGGATACCCAGGAGATGTTCCGGCCGCAGGCCGCCGACGATGCTGACCTCGTACATGTGGAGTACGACGGCAGGGCTCCGGGCACGAAATTTCTGCACCTGAGTTTTGCAGAAGAGGTTAACGTCCTTGTGTCGGGCGGACACAGCAATGATGTGATCACGGTGCGCGTGCTCAATGACCGCCCCGGGGAACAGCCCGCCACATCGGCGACCGCTTCGCCCGGCCGGCAAGTGCAGCGCCCGGTCGAAGAGGCTGCACGATTCGTTATCAACCTCGAGTCCTCGCAGCGCTACCCGGCGACGGCCGACATTCCCGTGATGACACTCGAAAAAGGCCAGAAGTTGTTCATCAGCGAAGCCCTGATCGATGGCCAAACCTGGTACCGCATGCGCGTCGGGTACTTCGCCTCCGCGGAAGATGCATCGCGGGTCTTGCGACAATTACGCCAGCAATACCCCAAAGCCTGGATTGATCGTGAAGGCACGGCCGTCGCCGCGGTGGCTGCACCGGAAGTTGCTGTGGCTGCGGCGGAAGCCGGGACGGCCGAGACGCTTGAGTATTCCGGGGACTCCGGCGAGTTGATGCAGGATGCGCGACGCGCGATGACGAGCGGCGAGATTTCCAGGGCCATCCAGATCTACACCAAGGTTCTGCAGCAGCCTGGCACCGAGAATCACCGCGAGGCTCAGGAGTATCTTGCGCTGGCGCGAGAGCGAAACGGTCAAATCGCCCACGCCAAGGCCGAGTATGAACGTTACCTGGCGGTCTATCCCGATGGCGACGATGCCGAACGCGTACGCCAGCGCCTGACCGCCTTGCTTGCCAGTTCCACTGGCACGGGCGGGTCGCCGGTCGGCCCTGGCCAGGCGTCGCGGAGCGGGCAAGCCGGCGGTAGCCCCTGGAAGATGCGAACGTTCCTGTCCCAATACTATCGTCGCGACGTCAATCAGCCCGACGACCAGGACGAAATCGTCAACCAGTCGTCGTTGTATACCGATTTTACCTTCGACGGGCGCCGGCGAGGCGAACGCTTCGACTTCTCCACTCGCCTGACCGCTGGCCATCGCTACGATCTCAGCGATGAGAGCCAAAGCTCGTCAGGCGAGGACTTGCGACTGTCGTACTTCTATGCCGATCTGCTCGACACGCGCACGCGTTTGCGCGGACGCCTGGGACGGCAGACTCGAAATACCGGCGGCGTTCTCGGTCGATTCGACGGATTGAATCTCACCTAGTCACTGTCCGACCGTATTCGTTTCGAGACGGTTGCCGGGGAACCCGTGTTCTCCACCTCGCAGACGGATACACAGTCCCGGCTGTTCTACGGCGTCAGTTCGAATTTCACTCCCTTCGCAGAAAATCTCGAACTCGGTGTTTTCTATCTTCAACAGGACATCGACTCGCTCACTGACAGACAGGTTGTTGGCACGGAGCTGCGTTACTTCGGGGACACAAAGTCCTTGTGGGGCTCGATCAACTACGACACGGCATTCAGCGAACTCGGCAACGCGTTCCTGCAGGCAAGCTGGCGCTTGCCGGGCAAATCAACGATCACGGCGGTTGTCGACCACCGGCGCAGCCCGTTTCTCAGTCTTGGCAATGCATTGCTCGGTCAAACTGACCAGGATTTCTCACTGCTCGCAACCAGCATGACTGAAAGCGAGCTGCGACAACTGGCGCTGGACCGGTCGGCAACGACATCCAGTGCAACACTCGGTCTGTCCCGCCCACTCACTCCCAGGTTGCAGTTCAATGCCAGCGCGAATGTCGCTGTAGTGGATGCAATCCCGGCGTTCGGCACCGCTCCGGCCGTGCCGGAGTCCCAGTATGGCTATTTTTCTGCCGACCTCGTCGCAACCAGCCTGTTCAAGGAAGGCGACGTCGGCATCCTGGGACTGCGCTATGCACAATCCGATTCGGCGGATGTGTATACGATCAATCTCGACGCACGCTTCCCTTTCGGCCGATCCTGGCGCTTTAATCCAAGGCTGCGCGTCGACTACCGGGAGATCAACTCTGACCAAAGCACGCAATGGATTTATACACCGGGCTTTCGCCTCCAGTTCCGTATCGGCCGTCAGGCTCGCATCGACGTCGAAGCCGGAAAGCGATTCTCGAGCCGGGACATGGCGGATACCAGCCTTGACCAGGAGTCCTATTTCATCAATCTTGGTTACATGTTGTATTACTGAGTAGTTGGCTATGTTCGATACGGACACTTTTCGCAAACACCTTGCCCCGATCCTGGTCGCACTGTTATGCGCGGGCTGCGGTGGAACAACTCCGCCTGTCTACAACCGTCTCGATCCATACACCGGCGTGACGGTCACCGCGGCAACACAACCGCTGGTTTTCTATCGGGACCGTTCGGCGCAGGCGGCCTATGCCAGGGACTTTGTCTACCTCGGCCCTATCGAGGTCAACAACATGGGCCAGCTGAACTACTACATCTGGCTCGGGATCTGGGGCAGTTCGGAATCGACCGATCGCGGCTCGCAAATGAACGACTTTGAAACGGTGGTCATCTATGCGGACGGCGAACCGCTCGGTCTCGAAGTGGATGGCTGGACGCCCCAGTCAATCAGCCTGTCAGAGTCTGCCTATGTGACGCCGGTCGCCACGGCGACCGACGGTTACTACCGTGTGACGATCGACCAGATTCGGCTCATGGCAGAGGCTACAGATCTCGAAATTCGCGCCGGCTCGGCACACTCACAAACCTACTTCCCGTGGGATTCAGCCAGTTCCGCGAGCATCAGGGCGTTCGTCCGGGAAGTGCTATAACCCGGCCCAGGCACGGCTGGCGAAGGCCACGTAGAGCATGCGCACGGCCATCACCGTCACCAGCAGACGAAAAACGGCACGAAACAGCTTTTCGGAAATCCGTTCGATCAGGAGTTTTCCTATCCAGGTTCCGATGAACGCGGCAATCACCGAGAAAACGATGATCTCAAGGTACGGCGAGTAGTCAAATCCGTGCCACGCGTAGCCCGCGATCTTGAAAAGCCCCATGCCTGTCAGGCTGGCCGCCATGGTGCCGACGATGGCCCTGCGTCCCAGCCCGGTGTGGAGAATTACCGCGTGCAACAGCGCGCCGTACGCAAAAAGCGTCGAGAAAAATGAGTGTACGAAACCGACGATTGCCCAGGGGTGACGGAGCCTGGGCCTCCAGGGTATTTCGGGCAACCAGATCGCAACGAGCATCACCACGCCAATCGCGGCGGCGATGATCGACTCCGGCAGTTCGACATAGATACGCGCCGCGATGGCCACGGCCAGGGCGCTGCCGACAAGAAAGGGACCAGCGATCCGCCAATCGATGTGTTGACGGAACATGATCGCTCTGGATGCCGTCGAACCGATGAGCAACGTCGAGTGAATCGGTACAATCGCCGCGACAGGCAGCACCGTACTGGTAATTGCGAGAATAATCATCGCGCCACCATTGGCAAACACGGCATTGCAGACAGCGGCGAGGAAACTGCCGAGCACAATCACGTATACTGCGTGATCAATCGCGACCAACCCAGCCAGTAATTCCATGTTTCCATCCTGCCTGCCCGGCGTACGTATCGCCGCCCTGATCGCCATAGTAACGCTTTCACTGGCGACAACAGCACTGGCGCAGGATCCGGGCAAACCGCAGGTTGCCCCGCGGCTAAGCGCCACGAAGCTCGATGCGGCACCCGTCATTGACGGAAATATCACCGACGATGCAGCCTGGAACGGTGCGCTGCCAGCGACCGGGTTTTGGCAGGTCCAACCCAACGATGGCATGCCCGCAACACAACGGACCGAGGTCTACATTGGCTTCACTGGCGACGCGTTGTATGTCGGTGTAGTGGCGTTTGATGATGACCCGACCGGGATCATCGTCTCGGACAGCCGCCGCGACTCGAGCCTGGACGATACGGATGCATTTCTGTTCGTTATCGACGGCCTGCTTGATCGGCAGAATGGCTATGTTTTTGGCACCAACGCAGCCGGGATCGAATACGACGGGCAGGTCATCAAGGAAGGCGCCGGTGACGATTTTGGCTCTGGCGGCGGCGCGTTCAATTTGAACTGGGATGGCACCTGGTCTGTGAAGGCGCGCATCACCGACGAAGGCTGGAGTGCCGAATTCAGAATTCCGTTCCACACGCTGCGCTACGGCCGCGGCGATGTGCAGGACTGGGGTATCAACTTCCAGCGCAATATCCGGCGCAACAATGAGATCGCTTACTGGGCGCCGCTCGAACGCAATCGCAACCTCTACCGCGTATCCGAAGCAGGCACGCTTCAGGACGTTGCACCGCCGCCGCAGCGCAACCTGCAGGTTACTCCGTACATTCTGGGCCAATGGCGGCAAGGCGGAACCCGGGAAGGCACCGACTTCGACAACGAATTCGGCTTCGACATCAAGTACTCGATCACGCCAAGCCTGACACTCGATATGACCTATAACACCGACTTCGCACAGGTCGAAGCGGATGAGCAACAGTTGAACCTCGATCGGTTCAACCTGTTCTTCCCGGAAAAGCGGCCGTTCTTCCTGGAGAATGCCGGGCAGTTTGCGGTGGGTAATGGCGAAGAAGTCGAGATGTTCTTCAGCCGGCGTATCGGGATTGCCGGCGACGGCACGCCAATTCCGGTTGAAGGCGGCGCGCGACTGTCCGGCAAGCTTGGCGAGACGACCAATGTCGGCCTGCTCTATATGAGTACCGAGGCGATCGCTGGCCTGGCGCCCGGGAATGACTTCGCGGTCGCACGTGTCAGCCAGGAACTGCCCAATCGATCCTCCATTGGTGCGATCTTCGTCGGTCGCGAGGGCGACGGGTCCTACCTGGTGCCGCCGGAAGAGGACAGCAACAAGACGTATGCCGTGGATGGTCGCTGGGGCATTGGCGACTCTGTCCTGCTGACGGGCTGGGCCGCGAGAACAGAAACACCCGCTCGAACGGGTCGTGACGACGCGTTCTCGTTCAAGGCGGACTACAACACCATCAAGTGGGCGGCCAACGCCTCTTACACGGAGGTCGGTGAAGATTTCAATCCGGAGGTCGGGTTCCTCGCGCGACGCGAATACAAGAAACTCGCCGCGTTCGTCATGCGTCGTATCCGGCCGGACGACCTCTGGGGACTGCTCGAGATTCGTCCGCACGTGTCCTACAACGGCTACTGGAAATTCGACGGATTCCAGGAAACCGGCATTGTGCACATGGACATCCACTGGGAATGGAAGTCCAGCACTGAATTTCATACCGGCTACAACCTGACGCGTGCCGGCGTGGTCAACCCGTTTGAAATCGTACCGGGCGTCTTCGTGCCGCCCGGGACCTACGACCACGGCGAACTGGCACTGGTCTATTTCACCAACCAGTCCAGGCCGTTGAGCTTCAACCTGCGCACCGTAGCTGGTGGCCAGTTCGGTGGCGACCGCGTTTCATTATCGCCGACGATCAAGTATCGAATCGGGGAGACCTTTCGCTCGGAGCTCTCCATCAGTTACAACGACTATGACCTGCCGGTTCCGAACGGCGACTTCACGGCGAATCTCGCTCGCCTCAGATTATCCTATTCGTTCTCGCCGAAGATCCAGCTACAGGCACTTGTTCAGTACAACGACACGATTGAGCAGCTTGGCACCAATATTCGCTTCTCTTGGCTGAGAAATGCGAATTCAGGTTTCTACCTGGTCTATAACGAAGTCGATGAACGGGGAGTTGGCGGGCTGCCAACGGGGCGCGAGTTTATTCTCAAGTACAGCCAGATATTCGACGTGTTCAACTAGGCAGGACGTACCAGACAATGCCGAGGAAGTGGCAGATGCCACCACCCAGGACGAACACGTGCCACACGGCGTGGTTGAACGGTATCCGTTTGACGGCATAGAAAATCGCGCCAATCGAGTAGCAGAGCCCACCGGCAATGAGCCATGCCATTCCGTTCGGCCCGATCGCGTCAGCCATCTGCGGTGCGGCAACAACGACCAACCATCCCATCGCCAGGTAACTGGCCAGCGCGACCTTCGGAAAACGATGACCAAACCAGAGTTTCTTGACGATGCCGGCCGTCGCGAGCGCCCAGACCGTACCGAAGAGCCACCACCCTGTATCCGTGCGCATCGCAACCAGCAGGAACGGCGTGTAAGTGCCGGCTATCAGCAGGTAGATTGCGCAGTGATCGAGCAACTTGAACAACGAGCGGTGCTGCGACGCATACATCGAGTGATACACGGTCGACGCAAGAAACAGTGAGATCAGCGTTACACCGTAAATTGCGCTCGCCACGATGCGCCAGGGATCGGCTGCGGCGATGGAGAGATACAGCATCCAGGACAATCCCGCGATACTTAGAATGACACCGACACCGTGAGTCAGGGCGTGAATGACCTCCTCGGTGACGCTGTACTCGTGAACGAGCTTTTCCGTATTCATGCCACCGATCATACCCACCTGCCACCGGCTCCATATCGGATTTCGCGCCACAATCGCAACACGCTAGAATATAGGGCTCTGCTTTTTGATATAAGTTCCACACATGTCCCGTATCTATAGCCTCTCGGCCTTACTCCTCACCTTTCTGCTCGCCGCCTGCTCGCCAGGACCCAAAGCGCAGGATGTCGTCACGATATCGATCGTCGGCACCAATGACGTGCATGGCGCCCTGGCTCCTGAGGGAGACCTGGGTGGGATAGTCGCTTTTTCCACCCGTGTCGATGCGTTGCGCGCGGCACGCAGGGCCGACGGCGGCGCGGTACTGCATGTTGATGCCGGCGACATGTGGCAAGGCACGCTCGAGTCGAACCTGTCCGAGGGCGCTGCCGTTGTAGCAATGTACAACGCGATGGGTGTGACAGCGGCGACGCTCGGCAATCATGAATTCGATTTTGGACCCGAAGGCCCCCTCGCGATCCCCGTGGAGCCGACCGACGACCCGCAAGGCGCGCTGAAGCAGCGCCTTCGTGAAGCGCAATTCCCGGTACTTGCGGCGAACATCATTGATACGTCGACCGGGCTGCCCGTGCAATGGGAGGGCGTACAACCGGCGGTCATGGTCGACGCGGCAGGCATCAAGGTCGGGATCGTCGGCGTCGTGACCTCGCGTGCGTTGTTGACAACCATCGCCGCCAATACGGTCGGGCTGTCAATAGCGCCACTCGCAGAGGCAATAACGCGCGAGGCGCTGCAGCTGCGTGCCGACGGCGCGGCGCTGGTTATCGTCGCTGCGCATGCGGGTGGACGCTGCGACGATTTCTCTGACGCGAACGACCTGTCGTCCTGTGTGATGTCCGCGGAGATCATGCGCGTCGCTAACGATCTCGAGCCGGGCCTGGTCGATCATATCGTTGCCGGACACCACCACAATCCAATCGCGCATGTCGTCAACGGCATTGCGATTACGTCGAACAAGTCGAAAATCGCCAGTTTTGGACGGGTCGATTTTCGCGTCGACCGGTCGAGTGGAACCGTCATCGAACGTGCGGTATTCCCGCCGCAGCCAAATCCTGCCGACCTCGGCGTCCCGTACGAAGGCCATGCCCTGCTCCCCGATCCCGGCATTGAGACTATTGCACAACAGGCATCGGTCCAGGCAGAAGCGCTCAAGAACCAGGAACTCGGTGTGCTGCTGACAGGGCCGTTCGAACTCGTACCGGATATCGAATCCGCCATGTCCAACCTGATGACCGAAGCGATACTTGACTCGTTTGATGCGGACATCGCCATCCATAATGTTTTCGGCGGCATCCGCAAAGGTCTGCCGGCGGGTGAGCTGACCTATGGCGCGGTGTACGAGATGTTCCCGTTTGACAATCTCGTGTCAATTCACGAAATATCGGGCCGGGACCTGCGCAGGATCATCGCACGCAAGGCGGACACGCCTCGCAAGGCAGGGTTCGCCGGTATGCGCGTGTTTGTCACCTGTTCCGATACCGGCATGCAGGTCAGAATGCTACTCGACGATGGGCGCGAAATTAGCGACGAAGACCGTGTTCGGGTGGTCGCGAATGACTTTCTCGCGCTGGGTGGCGACGATATCCTGACCCCGGCGATTCCCGAAGGCGGGTTCGAAATCCGGGCCGACATGCCGCTCACCCGGGATACGCTCGTCGCATGGTTCGGCAAACAGGATGACAGGCTCGATCCCGCCGATTTCGAGACCCACTCTGCACCGAAATGGAACGTACCTGACACAATCCCGGCGGGCTGCACGCTCTGATACCAGACGACCTCGTCGCACAAAAAGAACAAGGACGTACCCGCTTGATTCAACGCAATATTTTAGTCGCCGCGACTTGCCTTGGCATGTGTCCCGGCGCACTCCTGGCAAACGACGAGCCACTTGACGAGATTACGGTTCTTGCCACCCGCCGGCCAGCGACCGTCGGTGAGGTCTCTGCGGCTGTCACAACGGTTGATGCTGAGGACGTCATGTCCCACAAACTCATCACGGACGCGCTGGCATCCCAGGTCGGCGTCAACCTGCAACAAACAACGCCTGGACAGGGAGCCGTAATCATCCGCGGTCTCAAGGGGTCGGCCGTTCTTCACCTCGTGGACGGCATGCGACTCAGCAACGCAATCTTTCGTACTGCGCCGACGCCCTGGTTCGCGCTGGTCCCGGCCTCTTCGGTCAAACGCCTCGAGATCGTGCGTGGTACGCCTGCGTCGCTGTACGGCAGCGAGGCGGTGGGCGGTGTCGTACAGTCGGTATCCCGTCTGCCGGAGTTTGACTCGGACGAAGTCGGCTATGCCGGCGATGTCTTCGCCGGTTTCGATTCGGCGGAATTGCAGAAGTCCTTACGAGCAACCCTCGACGTAGGAACGCGTCACCTCGCGGCCTCGTTCAGTGCGGAATACCTGGAGACCGGCGATCGACGCGTCGGCGGCGGCGATCGCATAGCGCCGAGTGCTTACGAATCGAAGGCACTGCGCGCTGTCGTTCGTGGCGTATCGTCCACCGAACGTTCGTGGCTGCTGGACCTGCATTTCCTCGAGCAACCCGCGACGCCCCGGATCGATGAGCTCGTTGCCGGATTCGGGCAGACTGAGCCATCGTCATCCGAGTTTCTATTCGCGCCCAACCAGCGCCTGTTCGCCCATTTCCAGCATGACCACATCACAGCCTCCGGAATTGACTGGAAAATCGACGCCGCGTGGCAACGCATCGTCGACGATCGTCTGACCCGCGATTTCGGTGCCAGCGAGCGCCGCTTCGAGAACAACAGCAGCGATTTGTATGGCCTTACCGTCAGCGCGTCGGGCGAAACAGCGACCTTGTGGTGGATCACAGGCATCGACATCTATCACGACGAAGTACGCAGCAGTCGATTCGGCCAGGACATAAACGACGGCTCCATCGTCGAACTTGCGGCCCGCTTTCCCGACGGCTCAACGGTTAGCCAGGCAGGACTGTTTGGCAATGTGCAATGGAGAGCGGCGGATCGACACATGGTCAATGCGGGTGTTCGTTACACCGACGTTCGGATCGACCTGCCTGACGGCACGACGATCACACCGGGCAGACTGAGTGGCGACCTCGGTTGGGTCTACGACCTGACGGACACCTGGCAGCTGCTTGCGAATATCGGTGCCGGTTTTCGGGCGCCCAATATCGCCGACCTCGGCACACTCGGCAGTCGACCGGGTAATCGCTTCAATATCCCGAACACGAGCCTGGATTCAGAACGTGTGACTCACGGCGATCTTGGACTGCGCCGTCAGGCTGACCGTTGGCAATTCGAACTGTCGCTGTTTTCATTGCGTTACACAGATCGCATCGTTTCTGTGTCCACGGGCGATGTGACCCCCGATGGGCGGGAGGTTGTACAGAGTGTCAACGCAGCCTCATCGTCGATTCACGGCATTGAGGCTGGCCTGAGCGCAAACCTGACAGACCGCGTCAGCTTGACTGCGATACTCAATTACACGTATGGGGAGCAACAAGTCGCCGACGAGAGTGAGCCCGCCGACCGCGTGCCACCACTCAACAGTCGAATCGTTCTGGACTATGCGCCGGGTGAGTACTGGAGCGTCGAAACCTGGCTCGTTGCCGCCGCTGGCCAGGATCGATTGAGCGCCCGTGATGTGAGCGACGTGCGGATCGATCCACTGGGAACACCGGGGTGGGCAATACTGGGAGCGGGCGCTAACTGGGCCAACGCCGATTGGCAAGTCACGCTCGGTGTTGATAACTTGTTCGATCGACAATACCGGGTGCACGGATCGGGAATCGACGCCCCGGGGCGCAATGTGTACATGACTCTGCGCCGTAGCTGGTAAACGGATTTCCTTGGGGAGACTACATTGAAAAAACCAATAACAAGCCGCATCGTTGCATCACTGCTCATCGCAAGCCTGGCGCTGCCCGCACTGGCCGAGGATGAAAGTCCGAGCATGATTCCGGCGCCGGACCGGGCTGAAGGCGAAGGGCCTTTTGAGCGACTGATCATCAGGGGCGCAACATTGATCGACGGCACGGGGGCGCCACCGATCGGTCCTGTGGATATCGTTGTCGAGGGCAATCGGATCGCCGAGGTCGTCGGCGTCGGCTACCCGGGGCTGGATATCGACCCTGACGACCGGCCGGGTGACGCAACCCGGGAAATCGACGCGCATGGCGCCTACGTCATGCCGGGAATTGTCGATACACATACGCATACAGGCGGCGCCACCAAGGCGCCCGAGGCCGAGTACACCTACAAGCTGTGGCTGGGGCACGGCATTACGACGGTCCGTGGAGTGCCGAGCGGCGAGATGGAGTTTTCGCTGAGCGAGAAAGCGCGCAGTGCGAACAATGAGATTACCGCGCCGCGGATCTTCTCCTATCACACGATGGGATCCGGCGAAGCCTACGCAGACAAGAAAATCCGCACACCAGACGAGGCCAGGGAGTGGGTTCGCTATGCCGCCCGGGAAGGTGCAGATGGTCTCAAACTCGGCGCCCATCGCCCGGAAATAATGAAAGCGCTCCTTGACGAGGCCAAGGCACGCAAACTCGGCTCCGTCGCCCATCTCGGGCAAATGGGCGTTGCTCAGATGAACGCGCAGGACGCAGCGCGCCTCGGGCTCGGTTCGTTGACGCACTATTACGGCTTGTTTGAGGCGATGTACGAGAACAACGACGTGCAGCCCTGGCCGGTCGACATGAACTACAACAACGAGCAACACCGCTTCGGACAGGTCGCTCGCCAGTGGAACCTGATCGCCGGCCGGGGTTCCGACAAGTGGAATGCGCTGCTCGAGGAGTTCCTTGCGCTCGATTTCACGATCAACCCTACAATGACGATCTACTCGGCCGGTCGTGACGTCATGGTCGCACGCAATGCGGACTGGCATGAGACCTACACGCTGCCGGCGCAATGGGACTTTTACACGCCCAACCGCGAGAGCCATGGTGCCTACTGGTTCTACTGGACCACAGAAGACGAGATCGCATGGCGGAATTTCTACCACGTCTGGATGCAGTTCCTGAATGACTACAAGAACCGCGGCGGCCGCGTAACCGTCGGCTCCGACTCGGGTTTCATCTACCAGCTCTACGGGTTTGGCACGATTCTCGAGATGGAGATGCTCCAGGAGGCCGGTTTCCATCCGCTTGAAGTCGTTCGCTCGGCGACCATGCACGGTGCAGAAGAACTGATGCAACCGAGCGGCAAGCCGATCGAGTTCGGCGTCGTGCGGGAAGGCATGCTGGCGGACCTCATCATTGTCGATGAGAACCCGCTCGAGAATTTCAAGGTCTTGTACGGCACCGGCGCGGTGAAGCTGGACGACTCCACGGGCCAGGTCGGGCGAGTCGGAGGCGTCCGCTATACGATCAAGGACGGCATCGTTTACGATGCGAAGCAGCTCCTCGCGGATGTCGCAGCGATGGTCGAGAAACAAAAGGAAGAGCTGGGAGACCTGAAGAAATACTGAGGAAGCGGTCTCTGCAATAGCTGGCTGGTGTGTGCCGCAGCAGCCGGTTTTGCGAAATCCTCCTCAGGCGCTGTCGTATATCAGGCCCTGGTGCTGGTTGTAGTGATTTTGCAGCTGTCTGACCGCACGCACGGCGTTCGCAATTTCTGCGGCGAACTGCTTGCGTCTCGCGACCAGTTCATCGGGCGCACCCGTCATCATCCCACGGTAATGAGCAAGCCTGCCCGCCGTCGCGAACAGGGGCTCTGACAGCGCGGAAGCACTGTCGATGTGCTTTCGCAGTAACATCTCCTCGCCCTGTTTCATGCATTCGTCAATGAACTCGGAATCGTCGTCAAATTCGTGGTCCGGATAGTTCGACAGCACTCGTGCCATGACCTGGTAGGCCTCCAGAAAGGACCGCATGATGCTGTGGCCGAATAGCGGCGCTCGTTTGCTGAACAGGATGTCGGCGGCGGGGTCTTCACTCGCGAGCGCGGCTCTCCAGTCGCAGTAGCGTTGATCAAGAAACCAATCGGTATCCGCCAGGAACTCTGCCTTGGCCTTGAAGAAAAACTCGAATTTCAACAAGTCACGCAACTCCAGGGCCTTGGTGTGCAATGCGTCTTCCGTCTCCAGCTCAGCGCGCAGCGAGGCAACGGCGAGTTCAGCAATTGCACTGCTCAGGAAGTAATGGATGATGGTGTTCCGGTAGTACGCTGCGGCCAGCTCGTTCCCGGGCGTGATCCGGTAGACCGGGACAGTGCCGTCGGCGAAGCAATGCAGCAACCCGGTGCTGGCCATGAGCGTGAGCGCGGCCTGCAGGCCCGAACTGCTCTCGGTCGCAAGGTCGCCGGCGGTCGGCAGGCCCCTGCTCTCGATCAGGTAAATGATCTCCTGTGCGTGGGCCCGAATCTGGTTTTCAGTCAACGCCGTTTCATTCGCGCCCAGCAGGACCATGGTCACCAGGTCAGTCGTCGTAATCGGGGTCGCGTGTTCGATACGGCTCATAACTTCGAACGCCACTTCCCGAACCAGCTTCCGCTCAGGCTTGTCGTCTGTTTCGATCATCACATCAGAGACACTCCTGGAATCGGAGAGCGCGATCGGTTTGCCGAATCGCAGGTAGATCTTCCCGACTCGAATCTTCATGCCCGATATGTAACTGATGAACCAGCTCAAGGACTCCTTACGTTTG
The DNA here is from genome assembly GCA_963698415.1 of uncultured Gammaproteobacteria bacterium. Classification (GTDB taxonomy): domain Bacteria; phylum Pseudomonadota; class Gammaproteobacteria; order Steroidobacterales; family Woeseiaceae; genus UBA1847. The sequence goes on from CAVOQS010000001.1 coordinate 460,719, forward strand.
GGGAGCCCCTTTTGCATCGCGACGTAGTCATCCATCTCCGCGATCTGGTCGAAACTGATCGAAACTGGCACGAACAGAACATCCTCGCAGGAGGCCCGCTGATACGATTCAATGACCCATTGGAGCAGGCCCAGCCTGGGTGGCATGAGCTTGCCCGTCCGCGAACGCGTACCCTCGATCGACCACGACAGTGGTACTCGTTGCCCGACGAGATAGTCGATGTAGTGTCGAAATACCAGCTTGTAGATGTCGTCCTCTTTGAAACTGCGCCGCAAAAAGATCGCGCCCGAGCGTTTCGCAAGCGTCTTGAGCCCGGCGAACGCCATGTTAATGCCAGCAAAGATCAGGGGCTGCGGACGGAAATTGCTGTCGTAGATTGCCCGCATGAAGACGAAACTGTCGAGATGGGACTTGTGCGACCAAAGAAAGACCAGTGGCCGCGTACTCGCAAGCTCCTTCAGGCGTTCCAGCTGCTCAGCCTCAAGATCAAGATCCGGCTCGTAACTACGTGTGTACATGTAGCGCGCAAGTCGCGCAATGCGGTCCAGGTAACGGTCTTCCGGGTGAACCGCCATTTCCAGAAGACATTCCCTGGCATACGTCAGCGCCTCGGTCTCGGTCTTGCCGGCCTTCCCGGCAGCAAGCGCGAGATCACTCAGAAAATTCTCGTCGGTGAGTATCCCGGTCTCGTTGAGTGTTGCGACACGCTGATTGTCAGATGAGCCGTTCATACGCCCAATATGTGCAGGTATGTCTCAGGGGCCCGTTGCGGGCGACAAGGGCGATTATAACCGTCCGGGCCATGCGGACTTCGTTAACGGACGTCAGTAGATTCCGAAATTCGATCTATACCCGTTCGGCACGGTGACGCGGCTTCAGTACCCGGCGATGGCTAAGCCAGCTCTGCGTCGATTGTCCTCTCGATTGCCGCGCGAATCGGACCTTCCATGAGTTTGAGTGCCAAACCCAGGCGCACGTCGAGCTCGATAGTGTGCTCATCGACCGTCAGCTGGCCGGTGACCCCATTGCCACTGACATGCAGGGCATCGCCCTGCCAGTTCGCCTTCATTGAAAACTGTTGCTGCAGATCCGCCGCAATCAGGTCAGCGCGATTGCGTGCCTCTTCAAGGCCGAGGTTGTGGCTTCGCCGTATTCTCATGCGCGTTCCTGTGACGGTGGGATTTCTAGTGTGAACACCCTAATCCTAACAGCTAGGATTCAATCATCGAAAGGATCTTCCACAGGGAGACACACCATGGCTGGCAAGAAAACCACCACGAAACAAAAAGCTGGCGATCGCCGCGCGAATGATATTGCCGAGCAGTTCGAGCATGTATTCATGGCCGGGCTGGGTGCCCTGTCCGATGCGCAGAAGAAAGGCGCACAGACATTCGACTCCCTCGTGAAGGAAGGCGAGAAGTTTCGCAAAAAAACGACGTCAAAAACCGAATCGCTGATCGACGATGTGCAGGATGCCATTCGTGACATGGCCGACGACGCCCAGTCGAAAGCGACGGGCCTGATCGACCAGGTTCGCGACAAATCACGACTCGACAAATTGCAGAGTGCGTTTGACACGCGCGTCGCCGATGCGATGGATCGAATCAATGTCCCGAGCAAAAACGACATTGACGCTATCAACAAGAAGCTGGACAAGATCATTCGGCTTCTGCAGGAAGACAGCAAGCCTGCGGCAAAGAAAGCCACAGCCCGCAAGCCTGCGACCAAGAAACCCGCGGCCAAGAAGAAGGCCACGAAAACAGTAAAGAAGACCACCAGGTAGGAATTGAGCCATGACTGACAATATTGAAATGAAAGACGTGAAAGACGTCGAGGTTAAGAAAGCACCAGCCACGAAACCTGTTGCGAAGGAAGTCAAGGCTGCGAAACCCGCAGTCAAAAAAGCAACGACCAAGAAGCCTGTTGCCAAGAAGGCAAAGGCCAGGAAGCCTGCTGAAAGCAAGATCCGAAAGGAAATGCGTGACGTTGAGGTAGAAGTCAGAAAGGAAGTCAAGAAAGAGGTCAAGAAGGTTGCCAGGACGACCAGAACCGCCTTCGAGAAACTCGAAGACAGCCCGATCGCTATTCCTTTCAAGGTAGCGAACAAGACATTCCTCGCGAGCGTGGGCTTGTTCATGGTTGTCCAGAAAGAGTTCGACAAGAAGTTCAACGAGTTCGACCAGAAGTTCCAGAAATTTGCGAAGGACGGCGAGAAAGTCGTCGACAAATGGGAAGACAAGGTTGAGGACTTCCGTAAAGACGTCGAGAAGAAAGTCGACGAAGCACGTGACAAAGTCCGCGAGACGTTCAAGAAAGCTGCTTAACACCCCCCTCTAGCAGTTTTCTTTATTGAAAGGGCTACCCTCGGGTAGCCCTTTTTTTATGAGTCGCTGTCCTCGGACAGCCCTTTTCTTACGCGGAGTAGCGCGCCGCGAGAGCGTCGATATACGCCGATTCCGACGCCGCCGCATAGGGTTTAAGCGCGCTCAGGACGGACCCGGCAATCCGCAGAGCCGCATCATCGGCCGTATCCGTCGCGCCAGTCAGGCTATCGAAGCGATCCGAGAACAGCGCGATCACGGCCAGGTTGCGCGCGATGATGGGCGGGTCATCTGTACCCATCCTGAGCAAGCCGTTCGCCGACAGTCCACGCAGGTAAAGCTCAAACATCGCGGTCAATCCTTTCGCGAAGTGGCCAAGTACGCGCCCTACCCCCGGGTAACTTTCGGCAAGGGATTCCAGGTCGCGGAACAGGAACCGATAGGACGCCGTGCACTCGAGGAGCAGGTGCAGGAACATCCAGAAATCGTCAATCGTTACCGCGTCAACCTGGGGCGGCGCGAGGACACGCCGGGCATCTGCCCGAAACTCCTCGAGCAGCGCCTCGACGATCAGGCTTTTCCTGCGGAAATGGTAGTGGAGATTACCGGGACTGATATCCACCTCGTCCGCGATGTCATTCGTCGAGGTGTGAGGCTCACCGTGTTCATTGAAAAGCAACAGGCTGGTCACGAGGATCCGGTTTCGGGTTTGGCCTCTCATGCCCGTACGATGGGGTAAAAAGCACTTCGATTCAATGCGGCCTGCACCATTTCCGTGGTAGGTAAAAGTCCGTACCCGAATGTCTGATGCAACGTATTGAGAATCCAACCCAAGCCGGGATGATACGCATCACGATATTAGTACATTCGCATTTACTAATACCGGGCAGACCTGAAAGACAAGAGACATAGATGCGTACCGCATTAAATGGCGCCGCGACGCCCGCTGCCCGAGCCCTGGTTTTCACCGGGCCGATCCTATTCGTGAATCCGCGCGACACCGATTTCATTCACACACGTTTGGAGATACCACAATGACCAGAAGGCATGGTTTTGCTACGCACGCCTTTCTCCTGCTCATCTTTGCCCTCGGTTTGGGCCTGGCAGGATGCGAAGGCGACGACGGGGCTCCCGGCGCCAGCGGATCAGACGGCGCTGATGGGGCAGATGGTTCCGATGGACAGGCTTGCTGGGACCTCAACAACAATGGCGTCGGTGACCTGCCTGACGAAGATGTCAATGGCGACGGCGTCGTCGACGTCTACGACTGCAACGCTTACGCAAGCGGCGCCTATGCGATCGACCAGTTGCATGCGGGCTATTTCACAGAGCACGCCTACGAAGGCACACAATCCTGCCTGAACTGCCACGGCAAACTGGCTGACGAATTCATCGGCACCGCTCATTTCACCTGGTTAGGCGTGGCCACCAATATCGCCAACGACCCAGCCGGTGAGCATGGCAAGCGAGACATTCTCAACAACTTCTGTATCGCCGTCCCGTCGAACGAAGGCCGCTGCACGCAATGCCACGCGGGTTATGGTTACGCGAACGAAAACTTCGACTTCCTCGACACCGAGAACGTCGACTGCCTCGTGTGCCACGACCAGACGGGAACCTACGCGAAGGCACCGACAACGGCCGGGCAACCTGCCCCGACAGTTGATCTCGCAGCCGTTGCACGAAGCGTCGCAATGAACGGCGGACGGCCGACGATTGACAACTGCATCGATTGCCACGCACTCGCTGGCGGTGGTGACAACGTCAAGCACGGTGACATCGCTTTGTCACTCGCCGACACGACGCGCGACTATGACGTGCACATGGGCACAGATGGCGAGAACATGGAATGTGTCGATTGCCACACGGTCCAACGCGATGCCAACGGCAACATGCTCTCTCACGGTATCGGCGGAATGCCCTATCACTCCGTAAACGAAGGCGTGATGAGGCAATGCGACGACTGCCATGGCGAAGTTAATGGTATTCATGCCGGAACGTCGATTGAAGTGGCTTTCCAGAACGACAATCACCAGCGACTGGCTTGCCAGGTCTGCCATATCCCCGTGTTCGCACGCGACACGTCAACGAAGGTCGATTGGCGGTGGGAAGATGCCGGCCAGGATATCGATCCTGTTCCGACGGATCCTGTGACAGGACGGCCAACCTATGACAAGAAGAAGGGCACCTTCATCTGGGCCAACGACGTGCGGCCGAAACTGTTGTGGTTCAACGGCATGTACGAAAAAGCATTGATCAATGCCAATGACACCTTCCCGGGCGCCGGACCCGCTGTCCTGGCGATGCCGGTAGGCGACTGGACCGATGCAGGCTCCATGATCTATCCGTTCAAGGAAATGACCGGCAACCAGCCCGCTGATGCAGACGACGACCAGATCCTGGTCCCGCACCTGTTCGGCATGGCTGGCGGACCAAACCCGTACTGGGTCAGTTACGACTGGGATGCCGCCCTGGATGACGCGGACCTGGTTACCAACCAGGGCTATAGCGGCAACTTCTACTTCAAGGACACGGTCATGTACCTGTCGGTGAACCACGAAGTAGCGCCGGCCGAACAAGCCTGGGGCATGGGCGGCAATTGTGGTGATTGCCACCTTGGCGACCAGATTGACTGGGTAGCTCTTGGCTGGACAGATGATCCCACGGAGGGTGGCACCCGGCCGATACCCTGATATTCCCCTTGCCGTAGTAGTAGTTACGACGGCCAACAGAGGCGCCCTTCACGGGCGCCTCTTCTTGTTTACTCGGCGCCGAGCTCCGTGAGTACCTGGTGCCAGTAATCCAGCGCAATGAAAAAGGAGTCCACTGGTACGCGCTCGTTCAGGCCATGCGCAAACATGTCCTCAGGCCGCATGAACAGGCCGCTGACGCCGTAAGACGGCATGCCAGCCATGCGGGTGTACTGGCTATCGGTTGCGCCCTTGGACATTTCCGGGATCAACGGCACGTCGCCATAGTGTTTCCTGGCGGCGTCCGCCACGGTGGCTGTGACGTCTTCGCGCAGCGGTGACATGGGCCCTTCATTCGGTTCGTAGATCGTTTTTATTTCGAGCGCGGGGTTGGCGGCCGCGCGGAACAGCTGCGCTTCGACTTCCGCGGCCGGGACCCCGGGAAATATCCGGCAATTGACGGTCGCAGTCGCCGACTGTGGCAGCGCGTTCTCCGCGTGGCCCGCTCGCAGCATCGTGGCGACGCAGGTCGTCCGCGTCGTACCAACCTCCGAGGGGTGTTTCTCCAGAACCGCCTGGGCCTCCGGGTCGCCAGGATTTCTCGCATAGGTCCCCATCGCTTCGCCCAGTTCGCCACCAACCAGCGGTGACATCTCCCGGAAGTAACCCTGGGTCACTTCGTTAATGCGCGACGGAAAGCGATACTGCTCGATGTTCTTGAGCACCGCGGCCAATTCATAGATCGCGTTGTCCGCGCGTGGCAGTGAACTGTGGCCGCCGGGGTTTCGAATTGTCAGCTCATAGTCCACGTAAGTCTTTTCTGCGGCCTGTAACAGATAGGATACGGGGTCGTGATTGTGGTCCCGGTAGCCGCCACCCGCATCAGAATTAAGAACAAACTCTGCATCAACCAGATCACGGTGCTCAGTCACCAGCGCCTGGATATTTTCCATGCTCGTCTCTTCATCACCGGTGAACGCGATGATGAGGTCACGCGTCGGCGTGAAGCCCTCGCGCTGCAACCGCGCAAAGGTTGCCGTGAGCATCGCGATACCGGTCTTGTTATCCGATGTTCCGCGGCCGAAGAAATAACCGTCTTCCTCGATCAGCGTATAGGGGTCACGCTCCCAGTCGGAGCGTATTGCGTCAACGACATCCATGTGCGCGAGCAACAGGATCGGCTTCTTGTTGGCCAGTCCGTTGCCGCGGTAACGGACCACCAGCGAGGCAACTTCCTCGCCGCTGCGGACGACCATTGGGATGACATGAATGTCTTCTTCGTCAAATCCCGCATCCCGAAATCGCTGTGCCAGGTAGGCAGCCATAGCCGGCACATTGCCGTGTCCCGCCGCCGTGCGCATCGAAATGATGTCGCGGAAGATCTCCAGCGCTTCCTGCTGGTAGTCCTGGGTGTAATTCGAGCTGTGCGCTTGCGCAAACACAGTGCCAGCGGTGAGCAGGCAAACTGCCAAAGTGACGATCCTGAGCATGTGACCCCCTTCTTGATGTGTTTCGCGGAGCGTAGCACGATTACATTGAACGCGAGGCAACTGACGACAGCCTGGCCCCGTGGTCCGGAAACATGACATAAGGAGGGGGCCTTGCGCCTGGCGCCTTTGAATTTGTCTGTATCGGGTGACCCACAAGCCAATCTGGCGCTTATAATGAAGGCAGGCGAAATAATAAAAGCGAAGCTCCAGCGCCCGCGGAATTGCAGGTTCCGCTCACGCCAAATCTGGTGATAAACCGAAATATTCGGACATAAATCAGTGCGCTAAGCTTGCCTTAAACATGACCGAGAGGACGAGCTCATGCCCTATTCTACTGCTGATATCCGCAACGTTTGCCTTGTTGGGCCTAGTCACGCCGGCAAGACCTTGCTCACCGAAGCATTGCTCTTTGCCGGCGGCAAGATCAAGGAAAAAGGAGCGATCGACAAAGGGACGACCGTCTCCGATTACACGCCACGCGAGAAGGAAATCGGCCACTCGCAGAACAACTCAGTCTGTCATCTCGACCATGAAGGAATCCACGTCAACCTGATTGACACGCCGGGATACCGTGATTTCTACGGCCGGGCCCTCTCGGTCATGCCCGCTGTGGAGACAGCAGCCATCGTCATTAACGCCCAGGCTGGCGTCGAGATGATCGCCCGCCGCATGATGGAAACCGCACGTGAACTGCGCCTGTGCCGCATGATCATCGTCAACCAGATTGATGCAGAGGGTGTCAACGTGGAGAAGGTCTTTCACGACATCCAGGAAGCGTTCGGCCCCGAATGCCTGCCAATGAACCTCCCTTCTGCGGATGGCAACAGTGTCGTCGATTGTTTCTTCCAGCCTGAGGGAGATGAAACGGCGTTCAGCTCGGTCAGCGAAGCTCATACGCAGATCGTCGACCAGGTTGTCGAGGTCGACGAAGAGCTCATGGAGCTGTACCTCGAGCAGGGAGAGGAACTGCAACCCGAACAGCTGCACGATCCTTTCGAGAAGGCCCTGCGCGAAGACCATCTCATACCCGTTTGCTTTGTCTCGGCCGAAACCGGGGTCGGCGTTCGCCAGCTCCTGCAGATTTTCGAGCGCCTGATGCCCAACCCGACCGAAGCGAATCCGAAGCGGTTTCTGAAAGGCGAAGGCGACGAGGCTGTCGAGGTCGAGGTAAGCCCGGACCCGGAGAAGCACGCGATTGCCCACGTATTCATGGTCAACATCGACACGTTCAAGGGACGTCTTGCGTTGTTCAGGATTCACCAGGGCACGATCAATGCCGGCAACCAGTTGTTTGTCGGGAATGCGCGCAAGCCGTTCAAGGCCACGCAGCTGCTCAAGGTGAATGGCGAGACCCATAAGAAGGTGGAAACGGCGGTACCCGGTGACATCTGCGCGGTCCCGCGCCTCGATGAAGCCCACTACGATGCGGTACTCCACGATTCCCATGACGAAGACCACTTCCACCTCGAGCCGATCGAATTGCCGCAGCCGATGTTTGGCCTGGCAATAAGGCCGAGGAACGACGCGGATGCCCAGAAAACGTCGGACGCGCTGCAAATTGCAGAAGCCGAGGACCCTTCGATACACGTCGAGCACAACGCCGCGCTCAACGAGGTCGTCCTGCGCGGACTGGGTGAGTTGCACCTGTCCACGATTTTGCAGCAGATTGAAGACCGTTATGGCCTCGATATCGTTACATCCCTGCCATCGATCGCGTACAAGGAAACGATTCGCGGCAAAGCGGAAGGCCATCACCGCCACAAGAAGCAAACAGGCGGTGCCGGGCAATTCGGCGAGGTGTACCTGCGGATCGAGCCACTGCCCCAGGGCAGCGGCTTCGAGTTCAAGAGCGCCGTTGTTGGTGGCGCGATTCCCACCCAGTACATTCCAGCCGTCGAGTCGGGCGTTCGCCAGGTCATGCAGGATGGGGGGATGCACGGCTACCCGATGCAGGACATCAGCGTCACGGTGTATGACGGCAAGCACCACGCGGTCGATTCCAAGGAAATCGCCTTCGTGCAGGCCGGCAAGAAAGCGTTCCTGGATGCTGTCGCCAAGGCAAGCCCCATTGTTATGGAGCCGATCGTCCATGTGGAATTCACGATTCCGAGTGACTGCGTCGGTGGCGTAACCGGGGATTTGTCGAGCATGCGCGGCATCATCAAAGGCACGGATGCACTGCCTGATAACCGCCTGGTCGTCTCAGGAGAAGCGCCGCTAAACGAACTGCAGGGCTACCACTCTCGCCTGAAGTCGCTCACCGGTGGCGATGGGAGCTTTACGATGGACTTCAGCCACTATGCCGAGGTCCCACCCAACGAGTTGAAACAGATCCAGGAGGCGGCTGCCGCGGCCAAAGAAGCCTAGGAAACAGGCACAAGAAAAAGGGCGCCTTGCGGCGCCCTTTTTTTCGATCGTCTCGTGCGGCTGCTAATAGCGGCCATGCTGCTTGAAGATGTAGTTCGAAAGTTCGACAAACTCCGTATTCATGCGATGCACGATCCGGTGCGCGGACCGGGCAACGGCCCGCATAACCTTGTAGATCAGCTGCGGATTGGAGTCGATAATGCTCTCGAATGCGCTCCTCGACAGGGACACGATGTGGGTGTCACAGAGCGCCCGGAGGCCAACCGTATGCGGCGCACCATCAATGAAACTCAACTCGCCAGCCAGTTCGCCGTCACGCAGGACGGCGAGGCTCGAGTACTCGTCCCCACTGGTGCGCTTGACGACCTCGAGCTTGCCCGTGAGGATCACATGCAGGGAATCGTCGTTGGTTCCGTCTTCGAACAGAAACTCACCGTCCTCCAGCGTTCTCTCGACCATGAGCGCGGCCAGTAATTCGACCTCCGCATCGGAGAGCTCTGCGCCGAGTGCTGAATGGGGTAGCAGTTTCGCTATATCGTTCATGACGCATACTATCCACTGCGGAAAATACTGGGTCAATTGGGGTTAGCCACAGTACGGATCGAAGGCAATTATTGGACAATAGCGCCATGAAAAAACTGACCCATAGCTACATGACCGGCGAGGGTTCGGGACAGCTCCTTTACGAGACGATCGGTGACTGCTTTGACCGCATCGCCGAGGACTATCCCGACACTACGGCCCTGGTCGTTCGCCACCAGCAGATCAGGTGGTCCTATCGCGAATTCCGGAAGCAGGTCGACCGCCTGGCGACCGGCCTGCTTGCCCTTGGTATCGAGCCCGGCGACCGCGTCGGAATCTGGGGCCCCAACAGTTACGAGTGGGTTCTTACCCAGTTCGCGACCGCCAAGATTGGCGCGATCATGGTGTGCATCAATCCCGCCTATCGCCTGTTTGAACTGGAATTCGTGCTTAACAAGGTCGAATGCAAGGCCATCATTTCTGCGGAAGAATTCAAGTCCAGCAAGTACCTTGCGATGCTGACCACGCTGGCACCCGAGATCGCGACCTGCGCGCCCGGATACCTGCGTTGCGAGAAGCTGCCTCACCTGACGACCGTCATTCGCATGGGCGATGAGCAATCGCCCGGCATGTTCAATTTCGAGCAGGTCTGTTCGTTGGGTGATGCCGGCGCGTACCAGCGTCTCATCGCTCTTGCCGATACGCTCGGGCCCGACGACGCGATCAACATCCAGTTTACAAGCGGCACGACCGGCAACCCGAAAGGTGCCACGCTGACGCACTGCAACATACTCAACAACGGCTACAATGCCGGCCAGGGAATGGGCCTCACTCCGGACGACAAACTGTGCATGCCCGTCCCGCTGTATCATTGCTTCGGCATGGTACTCGGTGTGCTGGCCTGCGTGTCGACGGGCGCGACAATCGTGTTGCCGAGCCCTGTGTATGACCCCGTCTCGACGCTGGCGGCGGTACAGGAAGAAAAGTGCACGGCGCTGCACGGTGTGCCGACGATGTTCGTCACGGAACTGGACCATCCGGATTTCCGTTCGTACGACGTTTCGACCCTGCGCACGGGCATCATCGCCGGTGCGCCCTGCCCGGAAGAACTGATGAAACGCATCATCGGCGACATGCACATGGAGAATGTGCTGATCGGTTACGGTCAGACTGAACTGAGCCCCGTCAATCACCTGACCTTGCCTGACGACTCGCTCGAGAATCGGACGCAGACAGTGGGCCGGCCGATCCCGTACATCGAAGTCAAGATCGTGGACGAAAAGGATCGGGTTGTTCCAATCGGTGAGCAGGGAGAAATCTGCACGCGCGGCTACTCTGTCATGCTGGGTTACTGGAACGACGAGGACAAGACGGCCGAGACCATCGTCAACGGCTGGTTGCACTCCGGCGACCTGGGGACGATGAACGAGTACGGCTATGTACGCATCACCGGGCGCATCAAGGACATGATCATTCGCGGTGGCGAGAACATCTATCCTCGCGAGATCGAGGAGTTCCTGTTCACGCACCCGGACATCAGCGAAGTCCAGGTGTTTGGCGTCGAGGACCCGAAGATGGGCGAAGAAGTCTGCGCCTGGATCCAGCTCAGGGACGGCCGGACCGTTACAGAAGAGCAGATTCGTGAATTCTGCAAGGGCCAGATCTCGCACTTCAAGATCCCGCGTTACATTCGCTTCGTCGACGAATTCCCGATGACCGTAACCGGGAAGATCCGCAAGGTCGAAATGCGCGCTATGATGGCGGAGGAACTCAAAGCCGCCTAGGCAAGGAAGAAGAATTTGGTGTTCGCCACACGCCTGAAGAAACTCGAAGCGGAGATGGAGAAAGCGACCAGCTACGAAGAGTGGAAGCTTGCAGCCATCGCGCACGACGAGGAGTCCGGCGTCGCGCGCTGGAAACTCCTTGACCAGTCGACGCGCTACGACTTCGTTTCCATCCGCGCCCGCCTCGATCACTTGCGTCACCTGCGTGCCGATAATGATGACAGGGGTTTGTTGTTCGCCCTGAACGAAGGTATCCACGGCAACATGGGTGGCATGGGGTCTTCGCGGCTCTATGGCAAGGCAAAGTTCGGCACCAAGCAACTTATCGAGGACTACGTCGAGGAGATCGCGCTGGCCCTCGAGCATCTTGCGAGCCCCGAGGTGAACAGCATCAGCCTGGCGGACAAACTCGACTTCTTCCACCGCGCGAGCCACTGCTTCGGGCGCTCGGCGCTCATGATGAGTGGCTCGGGAACCCTGCTCTACTTCCACCTTGGCGTTGCCAAGGCCCTGTGGCAGGAGGGACTGCTACCCAACATCATCTCCGGCTCAAGCGGCGGCGCACTCATCGGCAGCATTATCTGTGCGAGCAGCGACAACGAACTCGACGAACTGCTCGACCCCGATGCCATGCCGGCACTGGACGATCCGGACGGTGTTATCGACCGATTCTTCTCCAGGTTCAAAACCGAGCGCATCACCGCAGGGGATATTTGGGAAGTACTTGAAGAGTTTCTTCCCGACTGCACCTTCGAGGAATCGCTGCGGCGCACCGGGCGACACATGAACGTCTCGGTCGCACCGGCCGAGAACCACCAGAAATCGCGACTGCTGAACGCCGACACGTCACCCAATGTCTTCATGCGCGAGGCGGTCCTGGCATCGACCGCCATACCGGGCTTCTTCCCGCCGGTCGTGCTGATGGCGAAGAACGACCAGGGCGAGCGGCAGGCTTATCATTCCTCGCGCAAATGGGTGGATGGCTCACTCAGTGACGATCTGCCGGCCAAGCGACTCGCGCGCCTGTATGGCGTGAACCACTACATAGTCAGCCAGACCAATCCCTACGTCATACCATTCATCGACACGACCAAGCGCAAGACCGACACGGTGTCCGAGCTCAAGTACGCTTTGATCGATACGGCCCGAACGTGGATCAACGCAGGCGCCGCAATCTTCGAAACACCGATCGGCGCGATCCCGGAAATACAACGGCTCACGAGTTCGGCATTGTCGATCATCAACCAGAGCTATGTCGGCGACATCACGATTTCGCCGCTCAGGAAACTGCACAACCCTCTGAGAGCGCTGTCCTGGCGGACGCGCGAGGAAATCCGGGATCTCATGGATGAGGGTGAACGCGCCACGTGGCCGCGGATCGAACGTGTCCGCATCCAGACCCGCATCAGCCGGACGCTCGACCCCATCCTGCAGCGCTTCGACGAGCTTCATGTCAAGGAGTCTGGTAAATCACGCGGCGCCAGGAAGAGCAGAGGTTCGGCAAGCAGGAGAAAGGCAATTGAAGCATGACGAGGGTTTTCTCGAAGTCCGCCACAGCGAAGCTCGCGGAACGAGTCGCCTGTACTGGCAGACCTGGGAACCCGACGGGAACATGCGCGCTGCCGTGTTGCTTGTCCACGGACTCGGTGAGCACAGCGGACGCTATGCCCATGTCGCCCGGCATCTGACGCGGCGCGGATTCGCCGTCTACACGCTGGACCATTACGGGCACGGCAAATCCGCTGGTCACGCCGGCTACGTCGAACGCTTCAGCGTCTACCTCGACGGCGTGCACGCAGTGCTGCAGAAGATCCAGGCCGAACGCCCGTCGCTGCCGCTGTTCCTTATCGGCCACAGCATGGGCGGACTCATTGCCGCGGCTTATTTGCTCAGGAACCAGGAGGCTTTTCGGGCCTGCGTGATGTCCGGTCCCGCCCTGAAGACAGACCAGGCACCGCCGGCGTTGCTCCTGGCCGTGAACAAATTGCTGTCGGCCCTCGTGCCGACGCTGCCGATGATCCGGCTCGACGCGTCGGGCGTCAGCCGCGACCCTGCCGTGGTCGAGGACTACCTCAACGACCCCCTCGTATTTCACGGCAAGTTGTCAGCACGCCTGATCGCCGAACTGTCCGCCACCATGGACCGCACGCTGTCCCGAGCGGCCGACATCCATATTCCCGTGATCTTCATGCACGGTGAGGAGGACCTGCTGACATCTCCCTCAGGATCGCAGGAGATGTTTGCCAACATCGGCTCCGGGGATAAGACTTTGAAACTCTACCCGGGGCTGTATCATGAGATCTTCAACGAGCCGGAACAGGACGCTGTGCTGGCAGATATGAGCGCCTGGCTGGAGAAGCACCTTTGACACGAGAGCTGTTCCGAGAAGATTCCTACCAAAAGACCTGCACTGCGCGCGTCACCGAGAGCGCTGGCAATCTCGTGCGCACCGACCAGACCGTCTTTTACCCGCTGGGTGGCGGACAACCCGGCGACACCGGCGAGATTTCGTGGGACGGAGGGCATGCGCTGGTCATCGACACGCGTTACGTCGACGGCGATATCGCTCACGTACTCGAAGAGGGTGCCCCGTCGCCGCAAGCGGGAGACCAGGTCGAACTATCGATCGACTGGGACCGCCGCTACCGGCACATGCGCATGCACACGGCCATGCACCTGCTCGGCTCGATACTCCAATACGGTGTCACGGGCGGCAACATCAGTGCCGACAGGAGTCGCCTCGACTTCGATATGGAAGATACCGTCGACAAGGAAGCTGTCAGTGCAGCGCTGGCAGCGCTTGTTGCCGCCGACCATCCGGTCAGTTGCCGCTGGATCAGCGAGGAAGAGCTCGACGAGAATCCCGACCTCGTAAGGACCATGTCGGTGCAACCACCCCGCGGCAAAGGTGCCATCCGCCTGCTGGAAATCGAGAACGTGGACCTGCAGCCCTGCGGTGGCACGCATCTGCATTCGACCGCCGAAGTCGGCGCCGTGCGCATCGGCAAAGTGGAGAAGAAAGGCCGCCAGAACCGGCGTGTTAACATCCACCTCGACGACTGACCGCGAATCGAGGCCGACACCGGTTTGGACATTACTCGCAGAGACTTCATCAACGGTATGGCGCTGAGCGTCACGGCCGGCGGTACCTTGTCACCGCTCGAACTGCTGGCGACGGCCAACCCGGCCGTTTACCCGCCCGGGCTCGCCGGTATGCGCGGCAACCATCCCGGTTCCTTCGAAGTCGCACACGCACTTGCGCGAGAAGGCCGATCCTGGCCGAGGCCGGAAACACAGACTGATACGGTCTATGATCTCGTCGTAGTCGGCGGTGGGATATCCGGCTTGTCCGCCGCGTTCATGTTCCGGCAAAAGGCCGGTCCAAAGGCACGGATTCTCGTGCTCGACAATCACGACGATTTTGGCGGTCACGCGAAACGTAACGAGTATTCCGTCGATGGTAAGACCATCATCGGCTACGGAGGGAGCCAGTCGATCGACACGCCGTCGAGTTACTCCCGGGCATCTGCGGCAGTGCTGCGAGATATCGGCATCAGACGAAGCTTTCTACGAGTATTTCGATCGCGAATACTTCTCGGAGCGCGGCCTTTCAGCCGGTGTCTACTTCAGCGAGGAGCGCTACGGCCGGGACAGTGTGAATCCGGATGCGCTACGCTCCCACGAGGGCGTGCAGGCGGATGACCCGGCGAGCATCATCGACGACTACCCGCTATCCTGCGGCGGCCAGACAGAACTTCGCACAACTTCTGACGGAGCCACGCGATTATCTGCCGGGCATGGACCGGGATGAGAAGATTGCGCTGATGCGGCGAGATCAGCTACTCGGATTACCTGCGGAAATACGTCGGTGCGCACGAGGAAGTCATCCTGTTTTGCCGGGACCGGCTTAAAGGGCTGTGGGGGTTCGGCTTCGATGCCCTGTCCGCACTCGAAGGCGCCCGCTACAGCATGCCGGGTACGGAACACCTCGACTATTCGGAGCCGTCGACCGCGCGCCAGGAATTCGACGAGCCCTACATTTTTCATTTCCCCGATGGCAATGCCAGCATCGCACGGGCGCTGGTGCGGCAACTCGTTCCCGCGGCGGTTCCCGGGAAGCGCTCCATGGAAGGCCTGGTGGCGGCGCGCGTCGACTACGAACAGCTCGATCGCCGCTCGAACGCTGCCCGCATTCGTCTCAACAGCACCGTGATCGACACGCGCCACGTCGATGGCAGGAGCGCAGTCGACGTGACCTACGTCCGCGACGGCTCCACGTACCGGGTACGCGGGAAGCATGTCATCCTGGCGTGCTACAACCACATGGTGCCGCACCTCTGCCCTGACCTCCCCAAGGCCCAGGCGGATGCCATCCAGTTGGCCGAGAAGATTCCGCTGGCCTACATCAATGTCGTGCTGCGAAACTCGACGGCATTCGAAAACCTCGGGTATCACTCGTTCTATGTACCACAGACAGAACTGATGCATTCATTCGGCCTGGACTTCCCGGTCAATATGGGTGCGTACCGGTTTGCAGAGTCCAGTGCCGATCCCGTCATCATCCACGGTTCGGTCGCCGCCGCGGCGCCCGACCAGGGCCTCACGGAACGCCAGCAACATATCGTCGGGCGGCAACGCATGTACGAGATGACGTACCAGGACTTCGAAACCCGGATTGTCCGCCAGCTAAGCGGGGCGCTCGGCGGCGGCGGTTTTGATGCCGAACGGGACATCGCAGCGATTACCGTGAATCGGTGGCCGCACGGCTATGCCTACGAGTACAACGAACTCTATGATCCGCCGGAGTGGAGCCAGGAAGACGGGCCGCATCGTGTTGGCGCCGCTCAGATTGGTCGTATATCGATTGCCAACTCCGACGCTGAAGCCTTCGCGTACGTCAATGGTGCAATCGATGCCGCCCATCGAGCGGTCAACGAACAACTCGGTACCTGACTCCCTGCAACGTCCCAGCAGCTTGTTCATGCGACTATTCCCATGGACAAGCCCTTACAGCCACACATCAAGCCGGCGAGGGACAGGTAGCCGAACACGCGATGCGCCTCGATGGAGCGCTGTGGATAACATGCCCGAATCCATAGCCGCAGGCGTGTGAGGGCGTGTTGTCCACAGCGCTCCGTGTGACGTGTCAGCGAATTTGCACCCTGCGCGAGCCAGCTGCCGGGAGATTGCAACTAGTTGATAGCGTCGGCCGCGGCGCGCGCGGTTAGGATGCACCCGGCCAGGAATGTACCTTCGAGCGAGCGGCGACCGCTGGCGCCACCTCCGCCGAAGCCCGCCGCCTCACCAATGGCATACAGGCCAGGAATCGGTTTCCCGGCGGCATCGAGCACCCTGCTGTGGAGATCCGTCTGGATGCCGCCGAGACTCTTTCTCGTGATGAGCCGCAGCTTGATGGCGATGAGCGGACCATGGTCGAGTAAGGGCTTCGGCTTGCAGGTGCGTATGCGATCCGAGCGCCAGGCCCGCGCATGCACGATACGGCGCAATTGATCATCGTTCCACTGTGCCGCCCCGCGGCGGACATTGGCATCAAACGTCTCGATCGCGTGCGCGACATTGTTGACGTCGACGAGGTCGTTGCCATCGAGCGCATGCATCTCTGCAACGAGTTCGGGCAGCGTCGCCGCAACGATAAAATGATCGCTCTCGTTCTGCATTTGGCGTACGAGCCGATGGTTACCCAGCAGGGTTTCCTTGAGAAAGGAAAAGGTCCGGCTGTCGCGAATGTGCGGGTTGTGTTCGGCTCCGGAGATCGCGAACTCCCTGGCTGCAATACGCCAGTTCAGAACCTGCCACGAGTGCGGTTTTTCCAGCGCAGACAATCGCCTGCACATGTCGTTGGTGTCAAAGCCGGTAAGCAAGGGCTCGGGTCCGATTCGCGTCCCCGTATGGTCCAGCCAGAGCGCCGATTTGCACGGGATCAGGCTCAGGCCATGGCCGTCAAACTGCGGCTTCGGGTGGGGTATGCCCGCCGCGTAATTCCACATGTTTTCAAGATGTGTCACCCTGCCGCCGTTGGCTGCGACGACGTCGTGCATATGGCCATCGCAGAAGGGATGGGAGCCGTTGAGGATTTCCGCCGGAGGGTTCCCCCAATACCAGTTGTCGCGGACCTTCTGCAGATTGCCGTTGATACCGCCAGTGGCGACCATTGTCTGATCGCCAAGGACCTCGACTTCTTCCCCGGTGGTCTCGATCACGCCCCGGCACCCGGCGATGCGACCGCCCTCCTCGACCAGGTCAACGACCCGGCAGCCAAACACGTACCGCAGCTTGCCTGCATGCGGATGTGCCGCGAGCAGACCGACAAAACGCTCGACCAGCCCGAGACCGGTGCCCCACAGGATGTGATAACGGGGGACACTGTTTCCGGGTACATAGTTGCCGCGCTCAACCCAGTTAACGGCCGGCATGAAGCGCATGCCCTTGTTGTGCAACCAGTGATATACGCGCTCAGCGCTTTGCTCGACATAGGCCTCGGCCCATCGTTTCGGCCAGGTATCGGTATCCGCGAAGTCGGCAAACGAGGTCCAGTCTGACAGCGCCAGCTCGGGCGTATCCCTGACGCCCATGCGTTTCTGGATGGGTGTTCCGACGAGCGCCATGCCGCCAAAGGCCGTTCTCGCGAGGCCACCGACGAGTTCTTCCGGGTGCCGATCGATCACCGTTACCGACCGGCCCTGCTCCAGGCACTCGTGGGCGGCGACGAGGCCTGCGATTCCGGCGCCTACGATGACTATGTCGCTGTTGTGGCCAGCCATACGGTGTTTCCACACTTGAATTTGGTCATGCATATGACCTAGCTTGTGAGTTCCTTGATGGTGGCATTTTCGGTAATCTCACACAATGATCTCACGACTACAGAAACTCGCATTCCTATCCGTTCTCCTGCCGGGCCTGGTGCTGGCCGGAAACGTCGAATCCGGCAAGGCACTGTACGAGGCCTGCGTCGCCTGCCACGGCGCCGATGGTGGTGGCAACGCTGAACTCCTTGCGCCCGGGGTGGCCGGTCAGTCGGAGTCGTACCTGGTTCGCCAGCTTTGGGATTTCAGGAAAGGCGTCCGCGGCAAGGAACCCGGGGACAAAGGGGGGGCACAGATGGTCCCCATGGCAGAGACGCTGCCTGACGGTGACGCCATCGCGGACGTTGCAGCCTATATCGCGTCCATGCCAGCGGTTAAACACACCGCGACGGTCGACGGCGACGTCGCCAACGGCCAGAAGCAGTACACGAGCAAGTGCGGTGCCTGCCACGGTGGTAAGGGCTGGGGCAACGAAGCGCTTTATACACCCCGCCTGACCGTCATCGGCGACTGGTACCTGGTCCGACAGGTACTGAACTTCCAGGAAAGCATGCGTGGCGTTCACGATGACTCAACGTACGGCAAGCAGATGGCGATGATGGCCAAGACCGTATCCGCGGAGGAACTGAAGGATATCGCCGCTTTCCTGAATGAGCAGCCGCATCAGTAAGGCCTGGTGGCTCGGCCTGCTCGCTGTTGCCGTTTGCGCGGCTGCGCTGGCCGATAACACGACGGAGCTGCGTGACTATTGCCCGCCCGGTTTCGAACTGACTGAGGGCAATCGCTGCGAACTGCGTACGCTCTACCAGAACTACGATTCGCTGCGCCACGCCGGTGTCGGCGGGCCCAGGACCGGGTTGCCGCAGGCGCGGGACGGCTTTTCGCCACAGCAAATCGACCTGGGTCGTTATCTCTTCTTTGATCCCGTGCTGTCCGGCGACAACAGCGTTTCCTGCGCCAGTTGTCATCACCCGGACCTTGGCTTTGCGGATGGCCGGGCACGCAGCGTTGGCATCGACGGCACCGACGTGAGACGTGCCGCTCCGAGCCTCTGGAATGTCGCCTTCCTGCAAAGGTTCTTCTGGGACGGCCGGGCCGACTCGCTCGAACAGCAGATGACCGGCCCGTTATACGACGAGCAGGAGATGGGCAACAATCCCGCCGGGCTGCTCGCCAGTATCAGTGGCAGCGAGACCTACCGCGCCCTGTTTCAGGACGCCTTTCCAGGCAGCGAAGGCCCACCCACACTGGAACAGATCTATTACGCAATCGCGGCATTCGAGGCGTCACTGATCTCATTGAACAGCCGCTATGACCAGTATGCCCACGGCTATCACGATGCGCTCACGGAGGACGAGAAGGACGGCCTGAATATCTTCCGTTCTTTTGTGGCCCGCTGCGCCGAATGCCACACGCCGCCACTTTTTACGAACCAACAGATCGCCGTGATCGGTGTGCCGGAGCCCGGCAGCCGGCCGCTGGATGAAGGGGCCGAGTCGGTCACGGGAAATCCGGGACTGCGCGGCGGCTTCAAGGTTCCGAGCCTGCGAAACGTGGCGCAAACGGCTCCCTACATGCACTCGGGTGCCTTCGGCAACCTGCGGGACGCGGCCGAATTCTATACGCTTGGCCGGGGACACGCCCTGCCCGACCAGGAGCGGCAACGCATGATCGTGCACTGGCATATCTGGGAACCCGGCCTGACGGACGAGGAACTCGACCGGCTGGTTGATTTCCTGGCGACGCTGACCGACGAGGCATTCAAACCGGCTACTCCGGCCGCAGTGCCGTCCGGCCTGGCACCGATAGGCCGCATGCCCGAGGCGCTTGTGCCGCGGCATATCCAGGCAGACCTGAACGAAACCTGAGGAAATACCATGGGTAAGAGACTGATCCAGATCATCGTGGCAATTGTGCTGCTGGTCGCGGGCGCCATCGTCGGTATGAGGCTCGCGGGCGACAACCGTGCCACGGTAGTCGGCGACGCATCCCGTTACAGCACAGCATCCAGCGGCAATGGAGTTCTGACCGCTTCGGTTGGCGGTTCAGGCTCGGGCACCGTGCACAATGTACGTGACGGTGACTCGATCCAGGCTGCGGTCGCAGCGGCGCAATCCGGCGACGTGATCAGGATATTTCCAGGCAGCTACAGCGAGACCGTCTATATCGACAAGGACAATATCGTCATCAGCGGTGTTGTCATCAATAACCAGTGGCCCGTCATGGAAGGCAACAAGCAACTCAACGATGCCGTGCTGTACTCCGGTAACGACATTACGATCGAGAACCTGCAGATCCAGCACTACAAGGGCAACGCCATCATGGGCCAGGCTGGCAACAACTTCCTGATCCGCAATAACAACATTATCGACACGGGTGTGTATGGCATCTTTCCGGAGTTCGGCACGAACGGGCTGATTACCCACAACGTTCTCAGCGGCATTGAAGATGCCGCAATCTACGTGGGCATGAGCGACAACATTCACGTCACGAACAACGAGACATTCGACAACGTCGCCGGTATCGAAATTGAGAACTCGCGTCATTCGATCGTCGAAAACAATTACGTGCACGACAACACGGGCGGCATCCTCGTGTTCATCACCCCCGGGTTGCCGATCAAGACGACCTTCGACACGATTGTTCGCAATAACTTCATCGTCAACAACAACACGCCGAACTTCGGCATTCCGGGGTCCACCGTGTCCGGTATTCCGGCCGGTACCGGCATCCTCAACATGGCGGGTGACCAGACCACGATCGAAGGCAATGTTATTACCGGCAACAAGGTTATCGGCATCCTGGTCACGGATCACATGAACGCGCCGAACGTGACGCTGGATCCGGAGGCGGACCCGAATTCCGATGAGATTGCTATTCTCGACAACATGATGTGGAACAACGGCTACGATACGATCCCGGAGATTACGGCGCTGAAGACGCTCGAACTCGTCGACGGTGATGTGCAGATCCTTAATGTCGGTACGAGTACAAACAGCTGCATTCTTGACCACGACAAGTACGTCACGGTGGGTCTCAGGAGTTTCGGGACCTGCGGTTTCTCGACGACCGCGGATGTCCGTACTTACTTGCTGGACGAGCCGGCCGAACGCCGCGAAATCGCGGCCGAGGACATGGGCAAGCGCGCGTATTACGGCATCTGCGCAGGCTGCCATTCCTACAACGTCAAAATGATCGGGCCACCGACGCAGATTATCCAGGCACTCTATATGGACAATCCGCAGGGCATCGTCGACTACATAAGCGATCCGGTAAAGAAGCGGGACGACTACCCCGAGATGCCACCACAGAACTACCTCTCCGAGGACGTCCGGATGGCGGCTGCCGAGTTCATGTTGCAGGTCACGCAGTAGCCGCACTCGATTAATCGAGTACAATGCGGCGCAACACCCTCGGCACTACCGGCAGGAATTCGTGAAATGACAGCATCGTGGAAAGCGTTCGCGACGGTCGATCCGTTCGCAGGCATGACGGGCGAGGCACCCGGCCAGTTGCAGAATCTTGTCAACGGCCAGTGGGTGGATGTGCCTGCCTACCGTGACGATATCGTCGATCCGATGAACGGCCAGCGTTTCCTGAACGTGCCCGACACCAAGGACATGGCGCCATTCATCGCAGGACTCGCAAGCTGCCCGAAGTCCGGGCTGCACAATCCCCTGAAGAATAATGATCGCTATGTGCATCTTGGTCGCGTTTGCGCCCGGGCTGCAGCGCTGCTGGCAACCGCAGAGGTTGAGGAGTATTTCACGAAGTTGACACAGCGTGTCATGCCCAAGAGCTGGCAGCAGTGCCTGGCCGAAGTCCGGGTTACGCGTGTATTCCTGGAAAATTTCGCGGGCGATGGGGTACGGTTTCTCGCGCGAGGCTTCTCGAACCCGGGCGACCATCCAGGCCAGGAATCACGTGGCTATCGCTGGCCGTTTGGCCCGGTTGTGGTCATCGCGCCGTTCAACTTCCCCATCGAGATCCCGGCACTGCAAACAATGGGCGCACTGTTCATGGGAAATCGCCCGCTTGTCAAGGTCGACTCGAAGGTCAGCGCGGTATTCGAGCAGTTCATCCGCCTGCTGGTCCACTGTGGACTCAATCCTCTGGACCTCGACTACGTGCATTGCCGCGGCAGCAAGATGGGCGAGCTGATCACGGCAGCGGCCGACACGATCCGGCTCGCACAGTTTACCGGTTCGAGTACGGTCGCAGAGCGCGTATCCGCAACACTCAACGGACGTGTTCGGCTTGAAGATGCCGGTTTCGACTGGAAAATCATCGGCCCCGATTTCGACCCGGACTGGCTCGACTACGTGGCCTGGCAATGCGACGAGGATGCGTATAACGCAGCCGGCCAGAAGTGTTCGGCGCAGAGTGCGTTATTCGTGCACGAGAACTGGGCGGACAAGCTGCTGCCCTTGCTCGGTGAGCTGGCAGCGCGACGCAGCCTGGCAGACCTGACAGTCGGCCCTGTCCTCTCCTGGACGAACAGCCAGATCAAATCGCATATCGAGGCAGTACTCGCGGTTGCTGGCACGGAACTCCTGTTTGGCGGCAAACCCTTGACCGGCCACAGCATTCCCGAGTGCTTTGGCGCCTACGAACCGACAGCGATTCGGGTTCCGCTCGGCGCGCTGCAATCGGGGGACTTTGATTTACTGGCGAAGGAATTGTTCGGCCCATTCCAGATCGTTGTTACTTACGGCGATGATGACCTGGATACCGTCCTCTCCCTTTTCGAACGGATGCAGAACCACCTGACGGCCGCGGTCGTCAGCGCCGACATCGGGTTCCAGAACCGGGTCCTGGGCCAGACCGTGAACGGGACAACCTATACCGGGATGCGCGCCCGCACGACAGGCGCGCCGCAGAACCACTGGTTCGGGCCGAGCGGTGATCCGCGCGGTGCCGGGATAGGCACACCGGAGGCCATCCAGGTGACCTGGAGTGCGCATCGCGAAATCATTGCCGACCAGGGTCCCCGCCCCGAGGGGTGGACGACGCCACCCGTAAAGTAAGACCCATCAGGTACGCCCCATACAGTCCATTATGAGCAGGGCAATTATTTTTGACGTCGACGGCACACTGTCAGAGACGGAGGAAACCCACCGAAAAGCGTTCAACGCGGCGTTTCGGCAGGTCGGGCTGAAGTGGCATTGGGACCAGTCGCTGTATCATGAATTGCTCGCCGTCACCGGTGGCAAAGAGCGTATTCGCTACTACATTGAGTCCTTTGGCGGCGCAGGGGCGCCGGCAGAGAAACTCGACGATTTCATCCCTGCCCTCCATGCGCGCAAGACCGAGGCCTACACCATGATGGTGACGGGCGGCGAGGTGGAGCTACGTCCGGGAATTCGTGATCTGATCAGCGACGCCCGGGACAAGGGCTTCCGCCTGGCGATCGCCACCACGACGACGCCGGCGAATGTCGACGCCCTGCTTTCGGTTACCCTGGGTGGGAACGGGGATTTCGAAGTAATTTGCGCCGGCGACAGCGTGCCCAACAAGAAACCCGCGCCCGACGTTTACGAACTGGCACTAAAGGCGCTTGGCTTGCCGGCTTCTGCATGCGTTGCGATCGAAGACTCGAGGAATGGCCTGCTGTCCGCAACGGCCGCGGGCATCGCAACTGTCGTGACACCGGGCATCTACACGTCCACGCATGATTTCGGCGCAGCGGCGCTCGTCATCGACGATCTCGCCGCGGTCGATTTTGAGGAGATCTACCGCCTTACATCGCCGGCAAGGTAAGCAGGTCGCCGTCGATGCCGATAAACTTCTTGATCCGGTTCGCGCCTTTGCGCATGGCGGCCTGCAGATTGATGCTGCGTACCGTGCAGCATTGACGCTCGGCCGCCCGGTTGTCGACCTCGACCTCGAGCGTGATGTCGTTGTTGCGGAACAGCAACGAGCGGCGAACGTCGTGACTTGACCACCCGAGGAACTTGCGCGGCTCTGCGAAGCGCGCCCGCGTGCCGTCCGCGAGAACAGCATGGCACTCAGCGTAGCGCATGGGGATCTCGACTCGGTATTCGACCACGTCAGCGTGGCTCGCATTGCGCAAAGGAATCAGGGTGTCCAGGATTCGAGCCGTGTTCTCGAGCAGCCCGGCATCGCTTTGCGGCGTGCGGCACAGCTCGGCTGCAAAAATACCCTGGTGGGTGTTCGTCGTCTCCAGCGTGGTCTGTTGCATCGTAACCCCCCGTAAGGATCTGGTTCGTGGGTTCTGCCGTAGAGCCCTTACGAATGAAACTAGCAAAGAAAATCAGAAACTTTTACAGAAAAAATTTCACACTGTTAATTTCACACACCCGTGCCTGCCTGTCCGGGCTCGCGGCGCGTCCAGATTACGCGTTGTCTACGGCCAGATATCCCTCTGCACGACGACGGTCGCCACGCGTCGAATGGCCGATACCAGGGCCGCGTCGCGCATCGTTGGCCCTTGCCTGCCCTTGTTAAGACCGTCTTTGTAACGAGCCTGCAACTCGGTAAACCGATCGACTGTTTCATCGACGGCCTGGTACATTTTCTTCTTGAGCTTCTTTTCGACTTTTTCGAGATCCCACTGCTGGTTCTCGAGATTCTGTACCCACTCGAAATAGCTGACGACGACGCCGCCGGCATTCGCGAGGATATCGGGAAGCACGATCACGCCATTTTGTTGCAGGACTTCATCGGCGGCGGCTGTCAACGGCCCGTTGGCGTCCTCGACAATCAGTTTCGCCTTGACATCCTGTGCATTGTCGAAGCGGACCTGGCACTCAAGCGCTGCTGGAATCAGGATATCGCAGTCGTAGGCGAGGACTTCCTGGTTGCTAATCGCGGTCGCGCCTCGATAGCCAACAACGCTGCCCGTCGCCTCCTTGTGCGCGAGAACCGATCTTGGGTCGAGCCCTTTGTCGTTGCTGATACCGCCACGCGAATCGCTGACGGCGACGACCACGCCGCCGGCATCATGGAACAGGCGGGCCGCGACCGACCCGACATTACCGTATCCCTGCACGGCGATGCGAGCACCCTCGAGGGACTCGAGACCAGGAACCACACCGAGTTGCAGCAAGCGCTCGGTTGCGTACCAGCTGCCCCGCGCCGTAGCCTCGACTCTGCCAAGCGAACCGCCGATTTCAATCGGCTTGCCGGTCACCACGGCGAGGTTGTTCTCGCCGGGATGAAACTGGTCGAAGGTGTCGTAGATCCAGGCCATCGTCTGCGCATTCGTATAGACATCAGGGGCCGGAATATCGGTATACGGTCCGATGCTGTCGCCGAGTTCGGAAACAAACCGGCGCGTAATTCCCCGCAGTTCGTCGCGACTCAATGTTTTCGGGTCGCAGATGACACCGCCCTTGGCGCCACCGTACGGGATATTCACGACGGCAGTCTTCCAGGTCATGAATGCAGCAAGCGCCGTGACCTCGGCTTCGCTTACGTCCGGGTGGTAGCGGATGCCACCCTTCCCGGGCCCGCGTACGTCGCTGTGCAGGACACGGAAACCGTGAAATGTCTTTATCGAACCATCATCCATGCGGACCGGGAACCGGACATGGATCGAGCGTTTGGGGTTGATCAGGAAGTCGAAAATCCCATCCTTGATCCCGTCGACCCAGATCATGGCCCGTTCAAACTGCCGGGTTGCGTTGACGAAAAGATCAAGGCTTTCGGTGTTTCTGGCAGGAGCATCCATAGCGCACCTCTCTGATATCCAGGGTCTACCTGGATATTTTGATCCTTTTTAAAGGCTGCGGCTTTACGTAGATTCGCCTATTTGCCATCGGGGCAAGCGGTTCCGGCTGCCACGATCGGCTACCACCCTTTAAAGAAGCTGCCGTCTGCAAAATCCCACAGGAAGGTCACATAGTAGCGTTCGTCCCAGTCCTGGTCTGACAACGGGAGCTCGACACCCAGGTTCATTGCAACATGCCCACCACGGGTAAGGCCGATACGCACCTGCGGCAATACCGTCCACTCCAGGTTACCGTCGCTCGTTTTGAACGGGTGACCCGCCGCGACCTCGAGTGCCGGGAATACATTGCGAGGCCAGGGAGAATGGACATAGTGAACAATAGCCGCCAGTTCGGCATCGCCATCACTGGCTTTGTCCATGGGAATCTTGAGCCGCAAGCTGCTCTGGAAGATCCAGGATGGCGTGAGTTGTCTGCCGAAAGCCAGGTAGGTCTGCAATTGTCCGTCACTACTACTACTGCCCGAGTAGACCGGTATGACGTAGACCGCGGCAGCCGACAGAACGTGTGAGTTACTCCAGGACAAGGCTTGCTTGTAGCCAAGCTCCACCAGCTGCAGCTCGTTACTCACCGCGTCCTTCCCATGCACGAGTTCCAGGATGAGCTGGCCCGCCCGGCCTACTCGTTTCTCGACCTCCAGTACATTTGCGATTGGATTCTCGCCGTCGAGATTCGTCACCCTGCCCTTGTAGACGACCTCGTCTTCGGGGAATGCCTTCTTGGTCCTGATCGGCAGGAACAGGTTCATCTCGCCGGGCGGGTACGCGCTGGTATCCACGCTGCCCTTGATGTAGGCCACCACATCGGCGACTTGGCCGTCATTGAGCACGTCTTTGTGCGCCGGCATCTGCTCGGCCAGTCCCATCGCATGGCCACCGTATTTCGCAACCATTTCCCAGTCACCACTGGGCTCGCGGCTGTTGAAAAGCGGATCCGAAAAATCCGCCGGCAACACGCCCAGGCCTTGTACGACAGGACTGTCCGGATCCGGGCTGCCGTTTGCGCCGTGGCATACCACGCAACTCGTATCGTAAATGGCCTTGCCCGCCTGCGCGTCGGCGGCATGGAGCGTGAGCGGCAGGAGAAGTCCCAGCGTGGCGGCAAGGAGTATGCGCGCAGCATTCCGGCTGTTCATGGCGACCCTTTTGTTAATTAGCAATATCTAATAAACAATAATAGCGGTATCACGGCCCGCTCCATAAGTCCGAGAAAATACCTATTCACGGCCCGGCAATGCCCTCCCGACATCGATATAATTGCGCGACCTCAAATCCCGGCCCCATGATGAAGAAACCAGAACTCCTCTCACCCGCAGGCACGCTCAAGAATATGCGCTTTGCGTTCGCATATGGCGCGGACGCCGTGTATGCCGGCCAGCCACGTTACAGCCTGCGTGTGCGTAACAACCAGTTCAGCAAGGACGACATCCTGGCGCAGGGGATCGAGGCCGCGCATGCGGCGGGGAAGCGATTCTTCCTTGCCAGCAACATCGCACCGCACAACAACAAGCTAAACAGTTACATCCGCGACCTCGAGCCAATTATCGAGATGGGTCCCGATGCCCTGATCATGTCGGATCCCGGTCTCATCATGATGGTGCGCGAGAGATTTCCCGATGTGCCGATTCACCTGTCCGTGCAGTCCAACGTCGTGAACTACGCGGCCGTAAAATTCTGGCAGTCAATGGGCTTGACGCGCATCATCCTGTCGCGCGAGTTGTCGCTCAAGGAAGTGCGAGAAATACGCGAGGAATGCCCGGACATGGAGCTGGAAGTCTTCGTTCACGGCGCACTGTGCATTGCCTATTCCGGTCGCTGCCTGTTGTCCGGCTACATGTCCCATCGCGATTCAAACCAGGGCGCCTGTACAAACTCCTGTCGCTGGAAATACAACACGCAGGAAGCGCGGGAAACGAGCACCGGTGACGTTGCACCGGTGATGGTCGATCCCACGGAGTTGCCCGTGGCCCTGCTCGAGGAAGAGACGCGGCCTGGCGAGCTGATGCCCGCGTATGAAGACGAGCACGGCACCTACATCATGAACTCACGTGATTTGCGCGCCGTGCAGCATGTGAAGGAACTGACCGAGATGGGGATCGATTCACTGAAGATCGAGGGTCGCACCAAATCGGCTTATTACACCGCGCGGACGACACAGGTGTATCGCCGGGCAATCGAGGACGCCGCGGCCGGCCGGGAATTCGACATGGGCATGATGGACGAGCTCGAAGGTCTGTCGAATCGGGGGTACACGGAAGGGTTTTACCGCCGTCATCCGCCAAAGGAGTACCAGAACTACGAACAGGGCGCGTCGACTTCCGACCGGCAGCAGCTCGTCGGCGAAGTACTCGATATCAATGACCGCCACCTGACCATCGACGTCAAGAACCGGTTCATGAAAGGCGACCTGATGGAGCTGGTTATGCCATCGGGGAACATAACGTTCGAACTCGACGAGTTGATCGGCAAGGATGGCAATCCCGCCGACGTCGCGCCGGGATCGGGTCACATCGTAAAAATCCCCGTGCCAGCCGAAACCGACACGGGGAGGATCGACGAATTCGCGATGCTCGTCCGTTATCTGCCGAGACTCGCGGAGCCCGCGGCTACCTGAGCACGTGAATGTTGTGCTTCTCGCAAACGTCGTGAAGCTGTTTCGGCCAGACAGTCGTGCTGACTTCACCGAGATGCGCTTTTCTGAGCAGTAGCATCTGCACGCGCGACTGACCTATTCCTCCGCCTATCGACAGCGGGACCTCGTCATTGAGGATCATCTGGTGATACGGCTGTGACAGCTCGTCTTCGCGCTCGGCAATAGCCATCTGTTCGCGAAGCGTGTCTTTCGTTACGCGAATGCCCATGGACGACAGTTCATGCCGACGCTTGGTGACATGGTTGTAAACCAGGATGTCGCCGTTCAGTCCATGCATGAGCTTGCCGTCTTTCTCGATCGTCGGCGTGACCCAGTCGTCGTAATCGGCGGCGCGCATCTCGTGGGGGTAGCCATCGTCCAGCACCCAGCCGATGCCATAGATGAACACGGCACCGTACTCCTCGATGATCCTGGTCTCACGCTCCTTGCGCGGCAGATCCGGATACTTCGCCAGGATCTCTTCTGCGTGGATAAAGTGCAGTTCGTCAGGCAACGGCGGGAAGCGCGGGTCCTGCAGCTCGGGGTATTTATCCATGACCATCTTTTCGGCGCCGACAAAGACCTTCCAGATCTTCTTGACGACATTGGTCAGGTACTCGAGCGTGCGATCCTCTTCGGTGATGACCTGCTCCCAGTCCCACTGGTCAACATAGGCACTGTGGTCATGATCCAGGAAGTAGTCTTTCCTGACGGCGCGCATGTCCGTATTGATACCTTCATGGACATCACACTGGAATTGTTTCAGCGCCCAGCGTTTCCACTTGGTTGCGGCCTGCACGATCGACGCGCGAATCGGAATATCGAGCCCGAGCCCACACGGGAATTCAACGGGTGTGCGCGAACCGTCTCGATCCAGCATGTCGTTCATCCCGGAGGACGCTTCGACGATCAGCGGCACCTGCACGAGCATCAGGTTCAGCTCTTTCGCGAGCCCCTTTTCGATGTACTCCTTGACGTCATAAATGGCCTGCTGGGTACGTTTGACGTCCAGCAGGGACTCGTAGTCCTGGGGAAGGATTTTCTCGACGGCCTCGTAGGTACTGATACCCGGGCCCGCCAGGTCGGTTCTCTTGTCCAGCATGATACTGCCTCCAAAAGCACAGGGGATTCTTTGCCTGAATCGGCAGCCCTATTAGATGCTTCGCGAGGCGCTAGTGCTATTGTGGAAAATAGCAGTGGTGGTCAAGGCCTCTGGCTAGCCGGTCAGATCACCCAGCCTCGAGAATTTGCGCTGCGCGGCTATCGCCATGAGCAGCTCAGCGGTCGCAATGGCGTCCACCAGGCAATCATGGGCTGCGTAGCGCGGCAGGCCGTGGGCTGCCCGCAGGTCCGAGAGGCGCAGCGAGGCATTTGCTTCGATGTGATGATGACGTTGTTGACGGCGACGCTCGAGCGCGAGCGTATCGACAACCGGGACCAGCAGGCGCTCCCCGAAGCGCCGCAGACACAGTCGATCGAGCAATGCCTTGTCGAGCCCCGCGTGGTGGACGAGCAGGACGCGCCCCGTGAGAACTCGCACTATCTTGTCGACAGCCACACCCCACTCGAGTCCATCGCCAACGACCGTGTCGGTCAGTCCGTGCACGGCAGCGCTCTTTCCCACACCGCCATTGGGTCGAACGATGAAACTCTCGGCTGTCGAGAGATCAACCCTGCCATTGCGGAGGACTACCCAGCCAACGCTGAGCATGTCCGCCGCCGCCGCGTCCAGGCTGGTGGTCTCTATGTCCAGACCGACAAATTCTGTGTCCGCCAACGGCGTCGATGGTCCTGGCAGCGCGCTGCGGATCAGCTCTGCAAAGGGGCCATCGGTCACCTTGCGCGCGGCCAGCCACCGTCGAGCCTTGAGCCACGCCAGGCTCATGCCAGGTGGAAGCGGTTCAGCAATGCCGCCTGGCTGACGCGCACCTGGGCAAAGGCAGACTTCAGGTTCTGGCGGACCAGGGGAGACAACTCGTTCGGCGCCAGGTGATTGTCGGGCTTGCGACCGGCCTGCAGCTGCCGGCTTTGGTGCTCGATCCGCAGCTTCTCGATGAAGTCCAGGGCATCGATCAGGTTAGCCGCGTCGGTCGCGGTTATTTCCTGCGCCTTGGCAGCCGCCAGCAGGCGATTCCGCGTGCTGATTCTAAGCTCGCCCGCTGCGAGCGACCGTATACGTGCAATCTCGACGATGGGCATGATGCCATGGAGCTTAAGGTCGAGCGTATTCTTGTGCTCGCCGGATTTCTCGAGCACGAACTGCCGAAAAAATCCCAGGGGCGGCTGGTAGGACATCGCGTTCCTGGCCATCAATGCCAGGAAGATTTCATTCTTGCGCGCGTCATCGCGGATACTTTTCTTAAGCTTGTCCACGAGCTTGGTATCGCCGGCGACGCAGCGCAGGTCAAAAAAGATATTCGCGTGCATCAGGGCTTTTGACTCGGGCACCGTGATCCAGCTATGAAAGTACTGCTTCCATTGCTTCAACGGTTGGCGCCACTTGGGGTTGGACGCCATTACGTCGCCCGGACAATAGACGTAGCCACAGGCGTCGAGGCCATCATTCACAACCTTGGCGAGCGCTGCGAAGTACTCGTCATCCGCCGCCGTCACCTTGTTCGCGAGTACCAGCGCATTGTCCTGGTCGCTTTTCGCGGATTGCTCGAATCGACCCTGTGAGCCCATCGCAACCCAGGCGTATTCGCAGGGAGGCGGGCCCAACTCGGCTTCCGCGATGCGCAGTAGCTGGCGGGTCACAGCGTCAGTAATCATCGTAATAAATTTGCCAAGCTGCTCGCCGTTCGCATCCGATTCGATCTGGCCTACAACCAGTCCCGGCAAGCGCCTGCAAACTGCAACGACACCTTCGGCGTTGGTCTGCTTGCCAATATCGCTGACGAGGTACAGAGGATGCTCTGTCTCGAGGCGCATGAAGTCGCTGCGCGCGATCATGCCGACCAACGCGCCGTCCGACGTAATCGGCAGGTGATGAATGTTGCCCTGCATCATCACCATCGCCGCTTCATAGGCATGGGCATCACCATCCAGCGTGATGGGTGCTTTGCTCATCACCTCGGTAACCGGATGATCGCCCGCCAGCCCGGTCGCGACGACCCGCGTGCGTATGTCACGATCAGTGACAATCCCGCACAAGCCGCCTGCATCAGTGATGAGCATCGCGGAAACGCGATCGTCGACCATCTTCCGTGCGACCTCCCGAATCGACGCCCCGGCGTCAATACTGACCGGTGGCCGCGTAACCAGCGTTCGCGCAGTCTCACCCGATACACCGCGAAACGTCGGTGCAACGGGCTGAGTGGTCAGGCGGTCGGACAACGCGCGAATAAACCAGGTATCGAACTCCTCGCTGGCACGTCGCGCCCGCGCAAAGGCTTCGCCGTCCAGGTGATAAATGAGCGAATCTTCTATCGCGATAGAATGATTGCGTGCCGGCGCATTGTTCATTAGAGACGGGAATCCGAAGCAATCGCCTTCGGCAAGCCGAGCCATCATCTCACCGCTGTCGTTACACAATTCGACTGCGCCGCTACGAATGATATGAAGATGACGGTTGTCGCTACCTGTTGTGAGAATGTCATCGCCCTTTTGATAGTAGGCAATGTCGATGTTCTTCGCGCAATCTGAGATCTGCCTGGCATCGAGCCGGTCAAAGCCTGGCAAGGCGCGAAGAAACCCGGTGATTTCGGGGATTTCATTCATGCGTGGATTCTGACATGCAATGTTGAAATGTAAAACTGGCGGTGCCGTTTCCAGCACCGCCAGTGATCAAACCGTAATTGCTCTGAGTAGACCTGCTCAGAACGCGTATTTTGCGGAGAGCATCAAGCGCGTGAAGTCACCGTCGGTTCCCGAAACGATCTCACGTTCCGCCCAGAGAATCTCGGCGCCAACATCAAGTTTCGGCAGCACGTTGTAGATGACGTTTACGTGAAAGCTCGAACCGTTGTCGTTCAATGCGGCCGCGTTCAGGTCATTTTCGTAGTCAATGGAGTTCGTGCCATACATGATGTTCGAACGCCACTTGCTGTTCCACAGGTGCCGGTACGCAACGAACCAGGAAAGGCTCTCGGCCGTTTCGATATCGCCGGTCAGTGCGTTCCTGACACCGTCCGGGACGAAGCCAAGGCCGACATAACGACCGATGCCGTCACCGTAATTGACCATCGCGCGGAGGTCGTCGCCATTGTCGAACACGAACTTTGTGGAAGCGCTGATGCCCCATGCCGTGGCGTCGGCCTGGGATCCGGAAGTGTCGTCCTGGATCTTCAGGCTGCGCACAAGGCCCGCCAGCTTGACGTAGCTGCCACCGTCCAGCTTGAACGTGTAGCGGGCGATTATGTCGGGCATCGTGGAAAGATCCCGCGTGCCACCCGATACAAATGTCTGCGGGTTCTCGAGTGCGAGTTCCAGGTTGCCCGACGTGTAGCGGACCATCGCCTGGCGAATGAAGGTCGTGGACTCCGCCGGGCCAATGAAATCGAGCGCCTCGGGCAAAGCTGCCACGTCCTGGAATGTCGACCAGGTCTGCCCAACGGTCCACTTGTCAAACTTCAGGAAGGCATGACGCAGGCGCGGGCTATACGAATTGGACACCACTTCGTTGCCATCAATGTGAGTGAAGAAGTCCATTTCGATGAAGCCCCCGACCTGGTGCCCATTCTCCGTCGTGTGGTCGACCTTGAAGTTCAGCCGGGTTTCGCGGGCCTGAAAGTCGGCCGATATATCGCTGCTGGCCGAGCCGTCACCGATCGGGATTCCGGGTGCCCAGTAGAACTGGCGCAGGAGAACGTCGCCCGGCGGCGTGGCGTCACTATAATCGGAGAACATGGCGTCAAACTTGGCGTATCCACCAAACTTGTATGTCGTACTGGCGCCTGCAGCGGCCGGCGCGGGGGCCGGGGCAGGAGCTGCGTCCTCTTTTCCAGCCAGTTGCCTTACCATGGCCTCCAACTCGGCCACGCGAGCCTCCAGCGCTGCCGTATCAGAATCCTGTGCTAATGCGGGCCCCCCGGCGCTCAACAGGACAAGAGCGATGCCGGTGGCGACTGATTGTAGTTTTGACCTCATGATGGATAGTCCCCCATTGCGGAATGCTTTATAGGCAAGGCGGATACTCTGCGACGACGGGCAGGCTGACCATTAGCCAAAAGTCGAATCCTGCGCCCGGCTAGACGAAGGTCTAATACCTCCGCCTTGATTGCCGGGGGAGATTGCTGGAGTCGATTACGGTAATCTAAGTGAACACGTTCAGTCCCCTGGGAACTATCCTGGCCAGCAAGAACACATTCATCGTCGCAGACGATCATCCCCTGTTCCGGGAGGCGTTGATCCACGCGATCGGCAACTGCGTCGATGACGCAACGATTATTGAGGCAGACAGCCTCGATACCCTGCAGGCCGTCGTGGAAGCCAATCCTGAAGCCGACCTGCTTCTGCTCGACCTGAATATGCCGGGCGTCAGCGGCTTTTCGGCGCTCGCCTATATCCGCAGCAATCACGAGGCATTGCCAACAGTCATCGTCTCAGCCATGGACGACCCGGCCGTCATCCGACGGTCCATTCAGCATGGCGCGAGTGGCTTTATCCCGAAATCATCGGCGATCGGCACGCTGGAAGCAGGCATTCGGGCCGTACTCGATGGTGAAGTCTGGATTCCCGACGGTATCGATCTCAGGGATGACCGCCTGGACAGCGAAGAAGCAAGAATCGCCGCAGGCCTGAGTTCCCTCACACCGCACCAGTTTCGCGTGCTGATGATGCTGGGTGAGGGATTGCTGAATAAACAGATCGCTTATCAGCTCGGCGTGTCCGAAGCCACCATCAAGGCGCACGTCACGGCAGTGCTGCGCAAGATGGGAGTCAATAACCGCACACAGGCTGTTCTCGCTGTGCAGCGGCTGCGAATCAACACGCCGCTACTGATGGAAGGCGAATCAATCGATTGAACTCCGGCTCAGTAGCCGGTTGATCAACGCTCTGAGCGCTGCCGGCTTGATCGGCTTGTGCAGCAGTCCATGACCCGCATCGCGCACCGTACTGATCACGTCTTGCGTGTAATCAGCGGTCAAGATGGCGGCGGGCAACCCCGCACCCGCACTCTCGCGCAACGCGTCGATGACCTCGATGCCTGTCACGTTGTTGCCCAGGTGGTAGTCGACGAGCAAGAGCGCGGGCCGTCGCTTTTCCTCCTCCCACAACCGTTGTAGTTGCTCCAGCGCAGCTTGCTGCGTCTCTGCGATGATGGGGTTCGCGCCCCATTTGAGCAACAGCCCCTGCATGCCATCGAGGATTTCCCGTTCGTTGTCGATGCAGACGATGATCTGTCCATTTATCGAGGATGCCGCCCGCGGTTCGGGTAAAGTTGGCGCGGGGGCCGGCAAGTCATTGCGATTACCCCGCGGCACGACCACCTCAAAACAGCTACCCCGGCCCAGTTCCGAGCGCAGTGAAACCTCGTGCCCCAGCAGCCTGGCGATGCGGACGACGATCGCCAGC
Source organism: uncultured Gammaproteobacteria bacterium (assembly GCA_963698415.1). Classification (GTDB taxonomy): domain Bacteria; phylum Pseudomonadota; class Gammaproteobacteria; order Steroidobacterales; family Woeseiaceae; genus UBA1847. The sequence goes on from CAVOQS010000001.1 coordinate 495,615, forward strand.
CCAAGGCCGAGCCCGCGCCGGGTCCTTTCCGCGCCATCACTCAGTCGATGGAATTCTTCAAACACGGCCTTCTGGTCACTGCTCGCAATGCCAACGCCCGTATCGATGACCTGGATAGCGACATTGTCACCGCGCCGCCGACAGCCGACCAGCACACCACCGGATCGAGTGTACCGCCGCGCATTACTTACGAAATTCTGCAGGATGCGCCGGAGCAGCGCCGGGTCCGAATAAATGCACAGGTCTGTAGCGGCAAAGCGCAGGTCGATGCCCTGCTCATCGAATGTCTGCGCAAACTGGCCTTGCAGTGCCGTGAACATGTTTTTCGCCTCGAAGACCTCTCGTTTTGGCACGGGGGCAGCCGTGTCGAGACGAGAAATATCGAGCAGTGCACTCAACAGGTCCTCGACACTCAACAGGCCGCTTTCGACCCGGGCGACGAGCGTGCTTTGCTCTTCGGTCATTTCGCCACGGTGCTCGTTCAGCAGCGCCGCGAACAGCTTGGCGGCGTTCAATGGCTGTAACAAGTCATGTGCTGCTGCAGCGACAAACCGGGTCTTGGAGACATTGGCCTCTTCGGCTTCCGCCTTCGCCTCCCTCAATGCCAGCATGGTGTCCTCGAGTTCGGCAGTACGATCGGCAACGCGCTGTTCCAGCAACTGCTTTGCCTCAACCAGTGCATTTTCGACCGACTTGAACTCGGTAATGTCCGTGTAGGTCGTAACAAAGCCGCCGTCGGGCATAGGCTGACCGCGGATCTCGATCACCTTGCCGTCGGGAAATGTGCTTTGGTAGCTGTACGCGGATCCCTGTCGGAGATAGTTCAGCCGCTTGCGGACTTCCTGCTCGATGTTGACAGCGCCGAAGCGGCCCTTGTTCGCGTTGTGACGAATCAGGTCAGCAACCGATTCGCCAACGTGCACCATGCCCTCCGGATAATTCATGAGTTCGACGTACCGGCTGTTCCAGCCAATCAGGCGTTGCGACGCGTCGACGACACTCACACCCTGCGTAATGTTCTCGAGTGTGGCTTCAGTCAGCTGTCGATTGAATCGCACCGCCTGCGAGGTTTCATCCAGCAACAGCACGACATCGCCAATATCCATACCCGTCTTGCGCAACGCCGTGGTGATTACGACGCGTGCCGATGCGGCGCCTATTGCTCCCGCCAACAGGCGCTCGGTGAATCGCAGCAATCGTCGATCCGCGGGAAGAGACGGGGTAATTTCGATACCTTCTGTCTCGGCGAAATCGACAAACGATCGCTCGGCGTGGGCTTCGCCAAGAAACCTGTCAGCCAGCGCGCGCAGGTCGGCATTGGTCAGGTCGGACGCGGTGGCTGGGGCGAAAGTCTCGCGCCCTTGCGCGATCGGGCCGGCGAACGCCCGCGCCTGGATCTTCTCGATCATCGACTGGCGGCTCAGGAGGGACACAATCACGAAGACCAGGACATTCGCTCCCAGAGACCAGGCCACACCGTGGGTCAATGGATTCGAACCGGAATCGAACAACAACGCTTCAGGACGCAGCCACGCAACATTGAACAGCCCACTGCCGATGAACTCCGCGCTGAATACTCCGGATCGCGCCAGTGTCGGAACAAACAGCGTGAACGCCCACAGCACAAAGCCGGTCGTCAGTCCGCAGAATGCGCCGAGGCGGGTGGACCGTCGCCAGTAGATCCCAAGGATAATCAGCGGCATGAACTGCGCCGCGGCCGCAAATGACAGCAAACCGATGCTCGCGAGCGCCGCCGATTCATCCATGGCAAGGTAGTAGAAGTAAGCGAGGACCGTGATGCCCACGATCGCGCCGCGGCGAATGTGAATCAACAGCCGCGAATAGTCCGCACGTTCCGACAGGCCAAGGGTCTTGATCCGCAGCAGCGCGGGCATAACGATCTCATTGCAGATCATCGTAGAGAGCGCGACGCAGGCGACAATCACCATGCCGGTGGCGGCCGAAAAGCCACCCAGGAAGGCGAGGATCGTCAACCAGTCGCGACCATGCTCCATGGGCAGCGCAAGCACGAACGCGTCGCCACTGAACATCCCGAGCGGCAACAACTTCAAGCCCGCCAGCGTGATGGGAATGATAAATACGGTAAAGACCAGCAAGTAGAGCGGAAACGCCCAGCGCGTTGCCCGAATATTGACGTCTCTGTGGGCTTCAACAACCGTCACGTGAAACTGTCGTGGCAAGCAGAAGATCGCCGCGCTTGCCAGGATGAGCTGCGTGATGAACGTGTCGGGAACACGGTCCAGGCGGAAGACAGACTCCGCCCGTGCCGCGGTAACGGTCACCTCGCCCTGGGTGTCCCCAAGCAGGAGCAGTGCAAAGAGTCCAACGGCAACAAACGCCAGCAGTTTCACGATCGACTCAAAGGCGATCGCGAGCATCATGCCCTCGTGATGTTCCGTGACATCGATCTTGCGCGTACCGAACAGGATGGCAAATACGGCGAGCGCAACCGCCACGACAAACGCGGTATCGTACTCGGCGCCCCCGGTGACAGAGTAGTTGGAGACAATACTGAAGCCACTGACAACGGCCTTGAGTTGCAGGGCGATATACGGCACTGATCCAACGGTGGCGATGATCGTCACCAGCGCGGCCAGGCTCTGGGCCTTCCCGTACCGAGCCGCGATGAAATCGGCGATTGACGTCAGGTTCTGGCGTTTGCTGATCGTTACAATGCGGTTGATCAGCGGCCAGCCGAAGAAAAAGACCAGCATGGGTCCAAGATAGATGGGCAGATAGCCCCAGCCGTTTTGCGCGGCACTCCCAACGGCACCGTAAAAGGTCCACGAGGTGCAATAGACGGCGAGTGTCAGGCTGTAGACAAGTGCCCGAATGTGAGGCGAGAAGCGACTCTGCTGAACATTGTCCCCCCAATACGCGATAGCAAACAGCACCGTCACGTAGCCAAGCGACAGGACCAACAGTACCCACCAATTGATCAAGCGAGCTCCCCCTGATTATTCTTTTCGGGGCAGTCTACTACTATCGTCGAATGCCCGCGACTTGGGGCGTTTGCTAGATTCACGAGCGCAGAACTCATAAAAGCACCAGAATAAAGGGGAAACGCATGTCTCAGAACAACAGCTATTGGAGCGCGAATCTAAGACTCGTGGCGCTATGCCTCGTGATCTGGTTTGTTGTTTCTTACCTGTTTGGAATCATTCTCGTCGAGCCGCTGAACAGCATCAAGCTGGGTGGTTACAAGCTCGGGTTCTGGTTCGCACAACAGGGGTCCATCTACGTGTTTATCGCGTTGATCTTCTTTTACGCCAAGCGCATGGGCAAGCTCGATAAAGAGCATGACGTCCATGAAGACGACGAATAGGGGAACGCCATGACACTTCAAACAACCACTTACCTGATTGTCGGCTTTACCTTTTCGATCTACATCGGTATCGCCATCTGGGCCCGTGCTGCAACGACGAAGGACTTCTACGTTGCCGGCGGAAGCGTACACCCGATCGCGAACGGTATGGCCACTGCTGCCGACTGGATGTCCGCGGCTTCGTTCATTTCGATGGCCGGCCTGATCGCCTTCATGGGCTACGGCGGTTCCGTGTTCCTGATGGGCTGGACCGGCGGCTACGTGCTGCTGGCAATGCTGCTCGCACCGTACCTGCGCAAATTCGGCAAATTCACGGTGCCGGAATTCATCGGCGAGCGTTATTACTCCAAGGCCGCTCGTATCGTCGCCGTCATCTGCCTGATCGTTGCGTCGGTGACCTACGTAATCGGCCAGATGAAAGGCATCGGCGTCGCGTTCTCACGCTTCCTCCAGGTGGATTATGACGTCGGCCTGATGATCGGCATGGGTATCGTATTCATCTACGCAGTGATGGGCGGGATGAAAGGCATTACTTACACGCAGATCGCGCAATACTGCGTACTGATCCTGGCCTACACGATCCCGGCGATCTTCATCTCGCTGAACCTGACCGGCAACCCGATCCCGCAGCTCGGTCTCGGCTCGACCATGTCCGGGTCCGAAGTTTATCTGCTGGACAGGCTGGACCAGGTACTGCGAGATCTGGGCTTCCTCGAATACACGACCAACGTCAGACTAAGCTACGATGAACATGTTCATGTATACGATGTCGTTGATGATCGGTACGGCTGGCCTGCCACACGTCATCATTCGCTTCTTTACAGTACCCAAGGTCAAGGACGCTCGCAGTTCTGCTGGTTGGGCACTCGTATTTATCGCGATTCTCTACACGACAGCACCCTCCGTTGCTGCAATGGCTCGCCTGAACCTGATCGAGACGATCAATCATTCGGACGGCAGCCACATGGTTTACGAAACGCGTCCGAACTGGGTTCGCAACTGGGAAGCAACCGGCTTGCTGGCCTTTGAAGACAAGAATGGCGACGGGGAGATTCAGTACTCTGCCGACCCGGCTACCAACGAAGTAACCACGATTGACCGCGACATCATGGTACTGGCCAATCCGGAAATCGCTGGTCTGCCGAACTGGGTTATCGCACTCGTGGCAGCCGGCGGTCTGGCCGCAGCGCTGTCGACGGCCGCAGGCTTGTTGCTGGCGATATCCTCGGCCATATCGCATGACTTGCTGAAGGGCGTATTCAAGCCCGACGTGACGGAGCAGCAGGAACTCCTTGCAAGTCGAATAGCCATGGCCGGTGCCATCCTGTTGGCGGGTTACCTGGGCTTCAATCCACCCGACTTCGCAGCGGGAACGGTGGCCCTCGCGTTTGGACTCGCGGCGTCGTCGATATTCCCGGCATTGATGTTGGGTATCTTCTACAAACGCATGAACAAGGAAGGCGCGATTGCCGGTATGATCGCGGGCCTTGGCGTCACTCTGCTGTACGTGTTCCAGCACAAAGGCATCATGTTCATAGCCAGCACATCGTTCATGGGTGACATGCCGGAAAACTGGTTCCTGGGCATTGAACCCAATGCCTTCGGCGCAGTGGGTGCAATTGTCAACTTTGCTGTCGCTTTCGCGGTAGCCAAGATGACAGCCGCACCGCCGCAGGAAGTCATGGACCTGGTCGAGCACATCCGCGTGCCCTCAGGCGCTGGTGCCGCAGTATCCCATTGATCCCTTGGATCAAACTACGGGGGGTCGATTCGACCCCCCTTTTTTTGGCCATGGATGGCCTTATGCCGCGAAGCGCAGGGATGCGCGAGAGCGGCGTTGGGTTAGACTATGACTATGTTCAAGAACATGCACCTCGTCATTGCAATGCTGGTCGCGCCGGTACTCGCCGTCATGGCCTGGTTCGCCGTCGACTATTTTGTTGGGGAACGTCCTCATGCCGCCGAGGAAGGTGCCGGCTACACATTAATCGCCAAGCCGAACTGCCGCTACGACAGTGGCCAGTGCGACCTCGAAAATTCGGACTTCAGCCTGTCCTTGCGACCAATTGCAGTCACAGACGCCTCTGTTCAGCTCGAGATGACGTCCGCGTTCCCGTTGCACAGCGCCGCGCTCGGGCTCGTCGACAATGGCGCCGAACTGCTGCCATCGCCGATGCACTCCACGGCCGACGACGGCCTGCACTGGACGGCGCAGATCAACAGGCCTACCCGCGCTGACGCCGCGCTGCGAATCGCCGTCACCGCGCAAGGTGCGACGTGGTATGCCGAGGTGCCTGTCGTCTTCATGAGGCTCGCAGACCAGCCCTAGCCCATTCGTCTTTGGTCCAATGGATGACGCGACTGGTCCTGACTAGACTGGCCAGAACTCACAATGCCAGAGGACCGTCATGACCGACTACGCCGCGCTGCACCGTGCTTCTATCAGCAACCCGACAGCTTTCTGGGCAAAGGCAGCCGAGGGAATCGACTGGGCTCGCCGGTGGGACAGTGTTCTTGAGCAGCCGGACCCGGCTACGTACCGCTGGTTTTCCGGCGGCAAACTGAATACCTGCTTCAACGCGCTGGACCGGCACGTGCAAGGCGGCCGCGCGGACCAGGTGGCGATCATCCACGACAGTCCGGTAACGAACTCGCAGCGCAAGATCAGCTATGGCGAGTTACTCGGGGAAGTGGAGCTGTTCGCAGGCGTGTTGGCAGCGAACGGCATAGGCAAAGGCGACCGCGTCATCGTTTACATGCCGATGATCCCCGAGGCAATCATTGCGGTTCTCGCTTGTGCCCGCCTGGGCGCAGTACATTCGGTGGTCTTCGGGGGCTTTGCGGCAGCAGAGCTCGCGACAAGAATTGACGACGCTACGCCGAAGCTGATCGTTTCGGCGTCATGTGGCATCGAACCCTCGCGGCTGGTCGAGTACAAACCGCTGCTCGACGAGGCGATCGAGCTCGCCAAATACAAGCCGGAGCGCTGCGTCATCCTGCAACGACCACAAGCGCAGGCTGCACTCATTGAACGTCGGGACATCGACTGGCATCGTGCCATGGCTTCTGCAAGACCGCACGAATGTGTGATCGTCGACGCCAATGATCCACTCTACTTGCTTTACACATCAGGCACTACCGGGCAACCGAAAGGCATCGTTCGCGACAACGGCGGCCATGCTGTCGCCTTGCATTGGTCGATGAAAAACATCTATGGCGTCGATCCCGGTGAGGTGTACTGGGCAGCGTCGGATATCGGTTGGGTTGTCGGCCATTCCTACATCATTTATGGCCCTTTGCTGCACGGCAATACCACGGTCCTTTTCGAAGGCAAGCCCGTCGGCACGCCGGATGCCGGCGCATTCTGGCGCGTCGCTGCGGAGCACCGGGTCGCGGCAATGTTCACCGCCCCGACGGCATTCAGGGCAATCCGGCAACAGGATCCTGACGGTAGCCTGATCGGGAACTACGATCTTTCTTCCTTGCGCACCTTATTCCTGGCTGGCGAGCGCTGCGATCCGGATACGCTGCACTGGGCGGAGGAAAGACTCGGAATTCCGGTGATTGATCATTGGTGGCAAACCGAAACCGGCTGGTCGATCGCCGCCAACTGCATCGGTATCGAACTGCAACCGGTAAAAGCGGGCTCCGTCGGTCCGGCCGCTCCCGGCTGGGACGTGCGCACCCTCGATGCCAACGGCAATGACGTTATGCCCGGTGATGTCGGCGCTATCGCATGCAAACTGCCCTTGCCCCCCGGCACGCTCGCCGGGCTGTGGAACGCGGAATCCCGGTTTCGCGAGTCCTACCTTACGACGTTTCCTGGCTACTACGAAACCGGCGACGCAGGCTTCATCGACGACGACGGCTACATCCATGTCATGTCGCGAACCGATGATGTCATCAACGTCGCCGGCCATCGCCTGTCGACGGGCGCGATAGAGGAAGTGCTCGCGGGACACGCCGACGTGGCGGAGTGCGCGGTCATCGGCGCGGCCGATAAACTGAAAGGCCAGCTCCCGCTCGGGTTTCTCGTATTGAAGGCCGGCGTGGACCGCAACCGCGACGACATCATCGCTGAGACCATCCAGATGGTCCGCAAACAGATCGGCCCCGTCGCCGTTTTTAAACACGCGGTTGTCGTGGAGAGATTGCCGAAAACGCGCTCGGGAAAAATCCTCCGTGGCACCATGCGCAAGATCGCGGACAGCGAGGAGTACAGGATTCCGGCGACGATCGAAGACCCGGTCGTGCTGGACGAAATTGGTGAAGCACTGACGACCCTGGGGTATGCCGGATAGCGGCGATGAACTAGCCGGAACCTGCGCTATTCGGAACGGATAATTATCTTGCCGCGCGCGCGCCCCGCTTCGGAGTAGCGGATTGCATCCGGGACTTCGTCCAGCGCAAAGCGCTGATCGATAACCGACCGTATCGCACCACTCCGGAGGTACTCGGCCAGTTGATTCAGATCATCCTTGTTGAATCTGGCCAGCAACAGTTTGAACTCTTGACCGACAAACGGTGACAGAATCAAGGCACCCAACGGCCGTTTGAGTGGCGCGATCCAGTTGCCTTTTGGACCGCCGACAATGACAAGTGTGCCGTTGTCGCTCAGTACGCGCCGGTTCTTCAGGAGCGAATGATTGCCGACCATGTCCACAATCAGGTCGTAGGTTTGGCCGCTCTCCGTGTAGTCCTCGTTCCTGTAGTCAAAGACGTAGTCTGCTCCCAGCGATCGGACGAGTTCGAGATTGCGGGTGCTGCACACACCGTGCACCTCGGCCCCCATGGCCTTGGCAATTTGCACCGCGTAGGTGCCGACGCCACCGGATGCGCCGTTAATCAGGACCTTCTGACCCGCCTTGAGCTCGCCTTTGTCACGCAGAGCCTGGAGGGCAGTAAGTGCCGCGATCGGTAATGCTGCCGCCTGCTCAAACGTCACTTCCGCCGGCTTGGATACGATGCCGCGATCTTCGGCGACGACCAGGTAGTCGGCAAATGCGCCGGTTCGACCACCGAAGACCTCGTCACCCGGCGCAAATTGCGTGACGCCGTTGCCGACCGCTTCAACAACGCCGGAGAAATCGACACCCAGACGTGTGTCTTCGGGCTTGCCGAGGCCTGCACCGAGACGCATGAAATACGGCTCGCCGCGCATGTAGTGCCAATCGAGCGGGTTGACGGACGCGGCGCGCACCTTGACGAGCACCTCGTTGTCAGCGGGGACCGGCTTTTCCACCTTGCTTACCTCGAGAACGTCGGGTGACCCATAGCAGCGATAGACGACAGCCGTCATTTGCTCGGCCTCACCGGTGGCAGCCACCGGTGGAGGACACTCGGACGTGTACGAGAGAACAATCGCAAGTGCCGTAATACCCAGCGCCAGGAGGACCAGGAGCCCACCGAGAATTCTTCGTATCCATTTCTTCATCCTGCAAATATAGCAGGTGAGCCGCGCGTATAGGCACGGATGCCTGCGTACCGGGCATGGACTAGCGTAGAATTTGAAAAATAACGACAAGAAACGGATCCCCCCGCTTGAATCAATACGACTCGATAGTCATTGGCGCGGGCCATAATGGGCTGGTTTGCGCGGCGTACCTCGCACAGGGCGGGCAGCGCGTGCTCGTCCTCGAAGCGGCCGATACGACCGGTGGACTGGCTGCGAGCCGTGAATTCCACCCCGGGTTTCATGCCTCCGTTGCGCACTCGATTAACCACTTTTCGAAAAAAGTCGCCGGCGACCTGAACCTCGCCGCACATGGCTTCGAGGCCGGGGCCAGGCGGAACTCGATCGTCGGACTGTCAGCCAACGGCGCCCACGTGCTTGCCTCGCCAGAGGCACTGCACAACGCCAGCGCTGCGGATGCAGCAGCCTATGCCGAGCTGTCGAAACTGATGCGGCGATTTGCCGGGGCACTGGAGCCCTTCTGGTTCAAGACCATGCCGCGCATAGGCAGCACGGCCGTCGGCGACCTCATGACGTTTGCCCACATGGGCATGAAATTGCGGCTACTCGGCAAGCAGGACATGCGGGAGTTCATGCGTGTCGCCTCGCTGCCCGCGCGCGACCTGATGGATGAGTACTTCGAGGACGACATCGTCAAGGCCACATTGAGCTGGGACGGACTGATCGGTTCGAGAATGGCGCCCCGCTCGCCCAACAGCGCTGTGCTGGCGATGCTGTACCGCCTGTCGGGCCAGGCGGCGCGTGTCAGGGAGTTGATCGAGGCCCTGTCTGCCGCGGCGGAAGCAATGGGCGTCGAAATCCGGACAGCTTCGCCGGTCGATCGCGTCATTATTGATGGCGATGCCAACGGACTGTCGGTTGGCGGTGTGAAGCTCGCCAGCGGCGAGCAGATTACGGCGGCTCGCGTGATCTCCGGGACCGACCCCCGGACAACCTTCCTGGATCTCGTCGGCGTCGAGTACCTTGATATCGGGTTCACGAACCGTATTCGCCGGCTGCGCTGTAACGGGCTCGTCGCGAAGCTGCATCTTGCGCTGGACGGTCTACCCGAAATCAAGGGTATCGAGCAACCGGGCAACCGCATGATTATCGCGCCAGGCATGGATGCGATCGAGTTTGCTTTCGACGATGCCAAGTACGGCCAGTGCTCGAGGGACCCGGTTATGGAAGTCACGGTTCCGAGCCTGGACGATGCGGCGTTGGCACCTGAAGGCCAGCACGTATTGTCGGCCCACGTCATGTACGTGCCTTATGAACTGAAAGGCGGATGGACCGACGCTGCCCGTGACGAGATTCGCGAACGTGCCATCGACACGATCGCCCGGTACGCGCCGGGAATTCGTGAGCAGATCCTGCACAGCGAATTGCTCACGCCAGCCGACCTCGAAAGCGAGTACCGCGTAAGCGGTGGCCACTGGCACCACACCGAGTTTGCGATGGACCAGCTGTTGATGATGCGACCGACCTACGGGGCGGCACAGTACAGCACTCCGATCCCTGGGCTCTTCCTGTGCAGTGCCGGCAGTCACCCGGGCGGCGACATCGTCGGCGCAGCCGGACACAATGCCGCGCAGGAGATCCTGCGATGAGCGACTACGACGCGATCATCATTGGCGCGGGCCACAACGGTCTGACGAACGCGACCTACCTGGCGAAAGCCGGGCTCAACGTGGTCGTCCTGGAGAAGAACGACTACATCGGCGGCGCAGCCGTCTCTCGCGAACTCCACGAGGGCTGGAAATACTCCAACTGTTCCTACGTCTGCAGCATGATGCGGCAGGCCATTCACAGGGATCTCGACCTCGGCCGTCATGGCCTGATCCTGGTCCCCTATCTTGGCACCATAAATTTCGGCGACGGTGACGAGCGGCTGTTTGCGTACCACGACGAGCAAGCCGCGCATCGCGAGCTCATGCGCCACTCGCGCCACGACGCCGACGCGATGCATCGATTCCAGGCCGACCTCACGCGGTACTCTCAGCTGATCCGCAAAACGCTGATGCGTACGCCACCCGATCCGACATCTTTCAGGCCGCGCGATATTATGGAGTTGCTGTATCTCGGCAAGCAGTTCTGGTCGCTTGGTGAACATGAACTCTACGAGTACGTTCGCTTCTTCACGATGAGTGCGGCCGAGTACCTCGACGACTATTTCGAGAACGACCTGATCAAGGCAGCGATGGCCAGCCCCGGAATCATCGGTACGGCCCTCGGCGTCGAGTCACCGGGCTCGTCGTACATCCTGTTGCACCACGTCATGGGCGACGTCGATGGCAGCATCGGGGCCTGGGGCCTCGCCCGCGGCGGCATGGGTGCGATCTCGAACGCAATCGCATCGGCGCTGCGGGCCGCCGGAGGCGAGATCAGGACCAATGCGGGCGTGCAAAAGGTGCTCGTTGAACACCGCAAAGCCGTGGGCGTCGTGCTGGAGAACGGTGACGAGATACGCTCGAATATCGTCGTCTCGAACCTCGACGCGAAACGAACGTTTACCCGCATCATGGACAAGGACGACCTGCCCGACGGCATCTACAAGCGAGCAAAGAATTTCAAGATTCGCGGCTCATCCGGCAAGGTCAATATCGCCCTGTCCGGCATGCCCAAATTCACCGGTGTGCCCGACAATCCGTATATCGCCCGCGGAGGCCAGGGCTTCACGGGCTCGCTGGAGACAATGGAGCGCGCCTACGATTGCTGGAAACGGGGTACCTGGTCGGACGACCCGTTCGTGGAATCCGTCATTCCCTCCGCCTGGGATCCGACCGTCGCGCCGCCCGGACAGCACTGGATGTCGAACTTCGTCCAGTACTGCCCGCCGCAGCTGGCAGATGGTCCGTGGACGCCGGAGAAACGCGACGCATTTGGCGAGTCGGTTATCCGCAAGATCGAGCGCTACAGCCCGGGCTTCCGCGACCTGATCGTGCACATGGAAGTGCGGACACCACACGAGATCGAAAATGAAATTGGCCTGACGGAAGGCAACATCTTCCAGGGCGAGCTCACGATCGACCAGTTGTTTTTCAACCGGCCCTTCCCGGGATTCGGGCAATACCGCATGCCGGTGAAGAATATGTACATGTGCGGTTCATCCACGCATCCGGGCGGCGGCGTGTCCGCCGTCTGCGGCGCCAACTCGGCACGCGAGATCCTTAAGGACCTGCGCAAACCAAACACTGTTCCCGAAGATGACTTCTACGATGAATAGCCCGAAGACACCGCTGCACGACACGAATGACCGGTTCGCTGGCGAGCGCCCCAAGCCGTCGCCTTTCTATCCGCGGCAGAAGGAACTCAATATCCGCGACGCCTGGGCATCCTGGAATGGCTACAAGTTCGCCGAGTACTTTTACGACGCAGAGTACGAGTATTTCTGCGTACGAAACCTGTGCGCGACGTACGACATCACCCCGATGCAGAAGTACGAGATCAAGGGCAGTGACGCCGAAGCCATGCTTAATCGCATGGTGACCCGGGACGTCAGGAAGATCGGCCTCAACCGCGTCGCTTACTGCCTCTGGTGCACCGACGAAGGCCGCATGATCGACGATGGCACCATCTTCAAGCTCGGGGACGACAAATTCATGCTCACCTGTGGCAGCCCCTGTACCGCGTGGCTGAAGATGAGCGCCTTCGGTTTCGATGACGTCAGCGTTACCGACATCACCGACGATCTTGCCGCGTTGTCGCTGCAGGGCCCGACGTCCTGCGCAACGCTCAGGAAGATGGGACTCGACGGCATCGAAACGACCAGGCCGTTCGAGATTCGTCTGTTCCCCTACCACGGCGACACGCTCATGGTGTCACGTACAGGTTTCACCGGGGATCTCGGCTACGAGCTCTGGATCCAGCCGGGCCTCGCGCTGCAAATGTGGGACGACCTCTACGCCGCCGGCGAAGACTACGGCATTCAGCCTTACGGCGAAGCAGCAACCAACATGGCGCGGCTCGAAGCGGCCTTCATCATGCCGGCGATGGAGTTCAACGAAGCACTCAAGACCGTCAATCTCGCGCACGACCAGACGCCATTTGAACTGAACCTCGGCTGGCTCGTGGACTTCGAGAAACCGCACTTCAGCGGACGCAGTGCATTGCTCAAGGAAAAACAGCTCGGGCCGAAGTACACGCTGACGAAGCTCGATATCGAAGGCAACCGGCCGGCGGAAGGCGCCTGGATCTACAGCGACAAGCGCTGCAGGAAGCACATTGGTTACGTGACGTCGGCCATGTGGTCCCCCGCGGTCAAGGCCAATATCGCGCTCGCGATGATCGAGACCCGGCACCTCGACGGCGACCTGTGGGCCGAGATCTATTACGAAAAAGAGCTGCGGCATTACGGACGCGTGGTGAAGTGCACCAGGCAGGACAAGCCGTTCTGGACGCCGGCGCGCGCGCGGCAAACACCGCCTGACGACTATTAGTCAGCAATCAGGATGGGGCCGCAGGCGGGGAGTAAGCCTTGCGGATGTAGCGCATGGCGAACAGCGCAACGCCAACCCAGATCACGGTCCAGCTCATCATGAGCGCCATTTCTCCCGTCGCCCAGTCGAGTGATCCGTCTGCCGACAAGGTGCCGGTCGCGCGCTGGTAGGGAATGACGTAATTCACGGTCAGCACGAGCGGCAGAAGCAAGCCGTTAACGACAATCAGCACAGCCGGCGCAATCAGGGTTGTCCTGGTTCTCCGCGGGCCGACTTCGTCGGCCGGACGCTCGTGCAGTTTCGCCAGGTACCTGACCTCCTCCTCGCCGGGCGTCGTTTTGCGAGAGACGAGGACTGTAACGATCAGGCTCGCAACACCACCGATGATGACCGGATTCAGGTACGAGGGCAGCTCGAGCATGCCCATGAACTGGAACAGCTTGGGCACGACATTGCATACGAGTCCGGTCAGCATGCCCCAGAATGCGGCCTTCTCGGTGATCCGCTTGCTCCAGATCGCCATGAGGCCAACAGGTCCCCACGACGAGGCGAATACGGTCGCGATGAAGGTTGTGAGCCAGAATATCTGCGGCGGGAAGATCAAAGCTGCGGCAAGCGCCAGAGCGCCCACGACCAGCATCATGACGCGACTGAAGCGCAGCGTCTTCGCGTCGTCGCCTTTCTTGTGCAGGCCGATGTCGTTGCTGACACTGAATCCTACGAGGGACAGAAAAGTCGATGCCGATGAAAGGACGGCCGCCATAATTCCGGCAAGCATCAATGCCCCGAGAAATTTCGGCAGCATGTGCAGGGACGCCCAGATGGTCGCGCTTTCGGGCGGGACAATTGATGGATTGCCAATATTGATCACGGCACCCATGCCGTAGACCATCACCTGCAACAGCGCCACGAAGAGCGCGGCGATTGTTGCCGAGCGCAACACGACATGTTCGTTACGTGCCATCTGGTGCCTGCTCGATTGCCACGGACTGACCATGTAGACAAGCATCCAGCTCACGTCGATGACGATCGCCCAGATCAGGTAGTCGAGTGGCTTCGGCCACTCCGTACCGGGACCGATCATGCCATGCCACGACATGAGGTCCTGCTTCTCCTCGATGGCAACGAGATCTGCAATGATCGTTGGTACGCCGCCGAGTTCCCGCACAAGAAAGACGATTGCTGCCGAGCTCGCGATAGTGAAGAGCAGGAACATCAGCGTGTCGGTCAGGATTACTCCGCGTGAACCCGAGTACATGGTAAACAGCGTGTAGCTCAGCCAGGCGACGACGAGTCCCTGGACGTAGGTCAGGTCCGTGAGTTCTGCGAGGAGTATTGCCGCACCTTGCGTGACAGCGAGCAAGTAGCCACCCAGGGCGAGAATGATCGTCAGCCCTGCCAGGACCTGGACGCGCTTGCTGTTAAAGCGCTGCCCGAAAAACTCGGCGAGCGTATTGGTGCGGCTGCGTCGCAGGTAGCGTCCGAAAAACAGTGCGCCCAGCACATAACCCGTCGCCGCAAACTGGGGAAAGAGCACATAAGGACCGCCCTGCGTTTCGTAGGCGAATCCCGCTTCGCCGAGAAACATGGTCGAGCTCATGACACTCGCGACAAGCGTACCAACGATCAGGATTGTCGGCGCGCGCCGCCCGGCGACGTAGTAGTCGTCGAGATTGCGGATGCCCTTCCCTGCGTAATTGCCAATGGCAATATAGACAAGAATGCTGATCGCGATCGTTATCGTATAAATATCCATCAGTCGTCAGCCCGGACCAACCATGCCGGGGTTGCGTAGAGCTCGATCTCGACTTCGTCGCCCGCAGTGACGACACCGGGCACTTCCACGACGCCGACCAGCCCACGACTGAGCTTGGCGGCATTGGAGAAAGCGGTTGACGACAAGGGCCGGCCCGAGCGCGTCTGGTGTGTCGCGGCGAGCCTTTTGCCCATGTCGTGGCATGGCGGGTTGTATTCCTCGACGATGAGTTCGGCGCCCGACGGGAACCTGAGCACGGTGCCCTTCGGGAGGCGCGACAGTTGACGAATTCCGCTAAGACAGAGATTGGCGCCAAGCTCGGTGGCCGTTGGCCTGTCGACAAGGTCCATTGTGTCCTGCATCTCCGCAAGCTCCTCCACGGAAACCGCGGACCACTGGCGCTCATTGCGCCGCACTGTTCCTTTGGGTTGCTTGTCACCGGCCCAGGCCTTGCGAACGTAGGAGCGATGGGCATCGCCCACGATGCCATCCAGTTGCACGTCAATCATGGCCAGTTCCTGCTTGCTCATATCCTCATTGGAACCGGCATGCACCGACACGACGGTTGCTGTCAGTTTGGTCACTTCGTACTCCTTCGCATCACGAACAGCATATCCTGTTCCCCTCACTCCGCAAGTCATTCATAATTGTGCAAATTTTCAGCCAACCCGGTTCCGAATGTCCTCAAAACTGCCCCAACTCATCGCGACCTCCGTGGTACGCGGTAGCCGGCAAGGCGAAAGCCATGGCGGTGTCTTTATCATTGATTTCGAGCATCGCACCGGCAGGCAGGTCGTCGACTGGAATACGAGTGGCATCGATTTCGAAGGCCGCGGGGCAGACCGTGGCCTGCGCGGTATCACGTTCGACGGCGACGATATCTACATCGCTGCCAGCGACGAACTCTTCTGCTATGACCGGGATTTCAACTGCAAGCGCTCCTTTCGCAATCGCTACCTCAAGCATTGTCACGAGATCATGCGCAAGGACCGCCGAATCTTCCTGACATCGACCGGCTTCGACTGCCTCCTCTGCTTCAACCTCGATACCTCGGAGTTCGATTGGGGGTTCCGTCTGACCCGGGAGTACGAGCAATGGAAGGGTTACGTATTCGATCCTCGCAGCGATACCGGTCCGCGCCCCGTCAACGATTTTCATATCAACTCCGTGCATGCCAGCGACGGCGGCATCTTTTTCAGCGGCTTGCGCTTCGAAGCGATGCTGCATCTCGACGAGGGTTGGGCTGTTTCCACCTACTGCAGCCTCCCCTCAGGTAGCCACAATGCGCAGCCATGGCGCGGCGGCGTCCTGTTCAACGATACCGCCAGTGACTGCGTGCGCTTCGTCCCAAGACAGGGGCCGCCCCAGGCGTATCCCATCGTCACCTATGACGAAGCAGCGATCGAGTTCGCTGGCATCGACGACTCCAAGGTCGCCCGGCAGGGATTCGGTCGCGGACTCTGCCCGGTGGACGAACGCCTGATTGCGGCCGGCTCCTCACCCTCGACGATCAGTCTCTACGATGTGAAAGGCCGCCAGGTCGTCGGATCCGTCAACTTGTCGATGGACATCCGCAACGCGATCCACGGTCTCGAGGTCTGGCCCTTCCCTGAATGAGCATTCCGCAAAAGAGAAAAGCCGGGCATTGCCCGGCCTTCTCGAATCGAACAAAGCGAGAACCCGTTACAGGCCCCAGCTCTTGGTGAAGCGAACACCCAGCTCGCGCGGGCGGTTCGTGTAAAGCCGCTGCACGTGCGGGCGGCCTTCCGCGACGCTCGCCATACCCCACTCGAAGAGGCTGGAATCGATCGTGTAGTTTGCCCGCTCATCCGTCAGGTTGTTCAGGAACAGCGTGACCTGCCAGTCGTCACCGCGAACACCGGCACTCAGGTCGGCGATCGTGTACGCATCCAGTGAAAACTGCGGATTCGGCGAATCCAGCGGACTGGCCGGGTTCAGGATATTCACTCGCTCGCCGGTATGCGATACCTGCAATCTCACGAAGCGTTCCGAACCACCAAACCACTCCGATTCCTCGGCGAAACCAAGCCACGCAGAGCCTTTGAACTTGGGCGTCAGTGGCAACCGGAGGCCCGCCACCAGGTCGAGTTCTCCATCACCGTTCAGGTCGGCCGACGTATCGGTTTCTGCTTCGGTGAATTCTGCGTTGCCGCCGAAGGTCCACCGCTCGTTGAAGGCGTAGTCCACCTCGACGTTGGCACCGGTGATGTGCGCTTCACCGGCATTGGTCACGATGTTTTGCCACGGCTGGCCACACACCCCGTCAATCGAGTCATCCGGGAAGCCGAGGTCGGCGCAGATCGTGCTCGAGGGATCGATAATCTCGAGCTGATAGTCGGACCACTCCATGTGATAAGCCGTCACATTGAAACGCCCGGCACCACCGGCAAACGTGGAGCGATAACCCATCTCGTAGTTATCCATGAGATCCGATTGGTAGCCGATCGGGAAGAACGGCACACCGCGGCTGCGATTCACACCGCCCGGGCGCGACCCGCGTGTGTACAGGCCATACACCGACTGGGTGTCGCTGAATGTCCAGTTCAATACCATCTTCGGAATGAAGTCGTCCTCGGTCTCCTCGTGGTCTTCCGGCTCGCCATTATTCGCGAGACGGTACTGCCGCGACAGAGGATCTGCCGGATCCGGTTCACCGTTGCCGCCGGGGTCACCCGGATGATCGACGATGTACTTGTTGTTGTTGGTGCGCTCGAAATAGCGCCCGCCCAGGGTCAGGTCGAACTGGTCGTTGATGTGCCAGGTGAATTCACCGAACAGGGCCGTCTGCTCCCAGTCCGTGCTGCTCGAGGACTGCCAGTGCGAGGTTGCCTCGGGATACGTGACCGGCGTGCCGTAGTAATTTGACCAGTAGAACTCCCAGAAATTCAGGGACATCGATTCCTGGTACAGGTTGACAGAGCCGTCGCCGCCAGCGGTCGGCTGCGCGAACGGTGCCTGCCAGGAATCGTTGCTGTCCTCGTAGTACAGGCCGGCGATCCAGTCCACCCGGTCGCCCTGGTGGCTGAGCCGCAGCTCGGCGGTCATCTTGTCCTGCTGCGCAGGCGACGGGTAGGCGCTGTAGAAGTCCGACTCGACGCTCGGGCCGGCACAATACACCGGCCACCAGACTGCGTAGCCGTTGTCCGGGTTAGCCCAGTAGTACGGCCCGAGATCTGCAGCCTGGTAGATAGCTGTCATGGCAGTACAGCGCCGCCCAGTAATGGGCGTAGGCAGTAATGTCGTACAGCTGCTTGATGTCACGATCGTAGTAGTTAACCGACCCAACCAGTTGCGCAAAGCCAACGTCGCCGTTGAGCACGAACGAGTACATCTCGTACTGGTCCTTGCGGAACTCATCGTGGAAACGAATCGTCTTCAGGTCACCGACAAAAGGATCGTAGTCGTTGTCGGCGCCGCTGTCGGTCGTCTGTGTCAGTGCTGTCAGGCTGGTCGACCAGGCATCGTTGATGTCCCACTGCAGCGTCATTCGAGCGCCGGTGGTCTCGGCGTCGTTCCAGCGCTCCTCCACCGAGTCGGCATTGTCGAGCGTGCCAAATCCGGAAGGATAAGCTACGAGAGGGTCTCCAAACTCATCGAACAGCGCAGACGAATCCGGGGTATGTCCGAGCACATTGTCGATGTAGCCGCCGTCTTTGTCGTTGTAACCGACCAGGCGCAGTGCCAGCTTGTTCTCGACGAGCGGCACATTGAAGACGATGGAGCCGCGGTAGCTCATGTCACTCTGGTCGCCACCACGCAGCTCGCCATCCAGGATCACACCCGTCTGGTCCATATCGGGCTTGTTGGTGATGATGCGCATCGTGCCGGCCTGGGCATCCGAGCCGTACAGCGTCCCCTGTGGGCCGGAGAGCGCCTCAACACGCTCGATATCCACCATGCGAATGGCTGGCTGGCTACCGGTCGTCGTGATCGAAATTTCGTCCAGGTAGACCGACGAGGTCGATTGCGCGATATAACCGGCTCCCGTGATCGCACCGCGGAATACGACGGTGTTCGATCCGGCGCCGTAGGTGACGACGTTCACCGAGGGCACGAAGCGCGAGTAGTCTTCCATGTGCTTGGCGCCCATATCCTTGAGCGCTTCGGCACTGATGGCCTGGATGGTCATCGGAATGTCCTGGATGTTCGTCGTCCGCTTCGTCGCGGTGACGGTAATTTCTTCCAGAACTCCCCCGGACTCCTGGGCGATGACCTGTTGAGCCGGTATCAGAGCTGTCGCAATCGCTCCGGCAACCGGCGTCAACCGGAAGGTGGCGTTAATTTCCATTCTTGTAGTACCCCCGTCTATAAGCTACCTGATCGTCTCACAGGGCCCGGATCCAGAACTCCTGCCCTATAGGGTCGATGGTCTGTCAGACGGCGGTAGTGTGTCAAGCAAAGGCTGCAATATTTCCACCAGCTCGCCGAGGTGAGATTCGTAACGTTTCCAAAGGTTTACAGAGCTCGCATAAATCGGCTGCCGAACCTGCTCTGAACTTGCGGTCTTCACCGCTCGAGTTGTTTCGTGGAAGCGCAGACAGCTTTCCTCAAACGGCAGTTCGCAGAAGTCCAGGATCCGACGTACCTCTGCCTCGAAATCCCCAACGACGTTTTCATAGTGGACGTCAAGGACGAAGCCCGGGAGGACCTCGTGAAAATGCTCCACCAGTCGCTGGTACTGCAGATAGTATTCGCCGATCTCCGCCAGGTCGTAGCTGAACGGCTGACCGCTGGCAAACAGTTGCTTGTAGGAACCGAAACAGCTATCGATCGGGTGGCGCCTGGCGTTGATGATCCGGGCCTTGGGCAAGATCAGTCGAATCAAGCCTATATACATGAAATTATTAGGGTTTTTGTCGATGAAGCGCGGCGCCCCGGCCCGGTATTTCTGCGTTGCAGCGAGGTATTGTTGCCCGGCATCGCGCCAGTCGTCGGCGCCCAGGTCAGGCAGCTTGTCCGGGTAACCGGACTTCCCGCCGCGCCCCGGTCCGAGCTGGTTGACGACGCGCGCCAGATCCCCGAGTTCATGCGTGCCATCCACAAGACTGTGGCTGGCCAGTATCTGCTCGATCAGCGTCGAGCCCGAGCGCGGCAAGCCCACGATGAATATCGGTGCAGGATCAGGCTCGCCCATGCCTTCCCGATCCGCAAAGAACTCGGCATTCATGATCTCGACGACGCGATCCATCCCCGTCTCGAACTCGACCGGGTCGTAGGACTCTGACTTTCGTCGCAGCGCGTTGCACTGCTCAAAATGCCGGAACGCTTTGTCATAATCCTGGCGCGACTCGAAATCGAGACCCAGTGCATTGTGTAACTGCACGCGCGATTCGTCGGGCAGCGCGTCGTCTTTCAGCAATGCCTCCATCGCCGCGACTTCCTGCGCTTCAAACTGAAAGGTCTTCAGGTTGGCAAGGCTCCAGTAAGCCTCGGCATGGTCCGGTTTGGACGCAATACACGCGCGATACGTCGCGATCGCAGCGTCGGTCTGGCCAATCGTCTTCTGGTGATGCCCCATGCTGCACAAGGCGCCGGCCTTTTGCGGTGCAAAGGCCAGGGATTTCTCGTAGGCCTCGATCGCCTCTTCATGCCGCCCCATCGTGCCGAGCACGTTCGCGTGCAGCATATGCGGCTCTGCCCGGTCCGGCGCCAGTTCAAGCACGCGCAGCGCACACTCCAGGGCCTCGTCCAGCTTTTCCCGCTCGCGCAGCACATTGGCAAGGTCCACCCAGACCCTGACGTAATCCGGTGCGTTTGCAGCCGCGTGGCGAAGAAATACCTCGGCGTCGCGATACTGTTTTCTGTCGGACGCAATGGCCGCCAGCAGCCTCGCTGCTTCGACGTGATTCGGGTCGCGCTTGAGTATGTCGCGAAAGATGTCCTCGGCTTTTTGCGGTTCACCGGACTTGACGAACTGCTCCGCTTCCTTGATCCGCTCGGCGTACGCCATTTTCCGACCCGCTGCTTGCGTCGGAATCGTCGCCGCGGGCGGAGTCTCCGCGGCAAGCCCGTGCGCGTAATCCAGCTTCTTGATGAGATTGGCGCGAGTCGGGTCAAGGCGAAGTGCCTGCTCATAGGCCTTGATCGCCAATTCGGCCTGGCCCTCGCCCAGCAGCACATCACCGA
This sequence comes from uncultured Gammaproteobacteria bacterium, assembly GCA_963698415.1. Classification (GTDB taxonomy): domain Bacteria; phylum Pseudomonadota; class Gammaproteobacteria; order Steroidobacterales; family Woeseiaceae; genus UBA1847. Next base: position 516,755 of record CAVOQS010000001.1, read on the forward strand.
ACACATCATGAGCGAGTGCAAAATCCGGATGCAGCTTGATGGCCTTGTCGAGATGCATCCTGGCCTCGGCGAAGTTTCTCTGCACCAGGCTCACGCGCGCGGCGAGGCACAGCAGGTTCGCGTCGCGTGGATAGTGAAGCAAGGCGCTGCGGCACGTCCGGGCTGCACGATCGATTTGACCGGCACGCAGGCTCGCAGTGGCTTCGTCAAACAGGTCTTGCGGTTGAATCTCGGCGGAAATAGCGGCCTACTCATGGAACATCAATGATGCGAAAGTTCAACACAGCAATTGACCAAATGCCAGCAGGTATTGTGATGCCCGACGGAACCTTCTAACCTCACTGGCTCGCTCGAGTGACCCGCATGAACACCTTCCAAAACGCGATCCGAAACAAAGACTTCGTTGTAACCAGCGAGTGCTTTTTGAAGCCGGAAACGGATGCCGAGCTAATCCGCATCCAGGCCGACGTGTTGCGCGGGGCAGTCGATGGCGTCATCGTCACAGATAACCAGTACGGCCGGCTGCACATGTCGTCGCTTGCCGCTGCATCCCTGATGCTGCAGAACGGGGTCGATCCGATCATGCAGCTGAGCTGCCGCAATCGAAATCGAATTGCCTTGCTCGCCGATCTGTTTGGCGCCGCGGCGCTGGGGGTCACCAGCCTGTTACTCGTCCGGGGCAATCGCGTGCCAGATGGAATGAACCCCCGGCCGAAAGCGGTATTCGATATGACCGCCGAGGAGCTGATTGCCACGGCCGCCTCGATGAAGAATGACGAGTACCTGCTGACCCCTCCCGAGTTTTTTATCGGTGGCCTGGTCACACCCCACAGTCCGCAAGCCGACTGGGTGCCGCGCAAGCTCATCGCAAAAGCCGACGCCGGCGCGGGTTTCATGCTTACGTACCCCTGCATGGACATGGCGCTGTTGCGCGGCTACATGAAGCACCTGGTTGGCAACAAGTTGACCCACCGCTTCTCGGTCATTGTCACACTCGCCATACTCACGTCTGCCGACGACGCCAAATGGCTGCGCGACAGCCGGCCCAACGCCGTGATGCCGGATTCCATCGTCAAGCGTATCGAGTCCGCCGCCGACCCAATCCAGGAAGGAGTCGCAATTTGTACTGAACAGATCGAGGAGCTGCGTGACATACCAGGAGTCGCCGGCGTCAACATCATGGCGACCACCGACCTCGGGCAGATTCCCAACGTCGTGCGCGCCGTCGGTTTGTAACACGGACGCTTCCGCATGAACCAGGCCAACGAAACAAAGCTGACCGTGGACGGCATTTTCCGGCTGATCAAGTCGGGGCAATTCGGTCCGGCAGAAGAATATTGCCGCTCCTTTCTGGAACAATCGCCCGACGACGTGAACGTTCTCGGTTTCCTTGGCGCGATTCTCCTCAAGCTGGAGCGAGCGGCAGACGCGCGGCCGGTGCTGGAAAAAGCGATTCGGCTGGAACCCGGGTTTGCAAAGCCCCACGAGGACCTCGGCTTCCTGCACCTGTTCACCGGCAACCCGGGACGGGCAATCGGCTGTTTTGAAGAGGCCATCCGCCTCGACGCCGAGCAACCCGGCGCATGGTCGGGCCTGGCCGATGCGTTGATGCGCAATGGCGATGAAGAGCGCGCACAAACCGCGAGGCGTCGATACCTCGAACTTTCGCCGTCGGCCAGGGCTGTGAGCGAGGCGAATCGCTGTTGGCATGACGGCGATGCGGCCCGTGCTGAAGAACTCTGTGAGGAAGTCCTGAAGTCGGACCCGACCAATACGGACGCGCTCCGTCTGCTGGCGCGCATTGCCATTGCCGACGAGCGCCATGTAATCGCTGAGGGCCTGCTGAAACGCCTCGTCAAGCTGTCGGCGAATCACTATCTCGCGCACAACGAACTCGGCCGATTTCTCGGCGACCGGGGTCGCATACCCGAGGCTATCGAGGAAATGCAACTTGCCGTCGAACTCGGACCCGGCGTCGCGGGCAACCACCGGGTGCTGGGTGACCTGCTGTCGACCGTCGGCAAAAACGAAGCAGCCCTCGCCGCCTATGAGGAAGCGCTGCGACTCGAACCAGCGGACGCTGCGGCGCTTGCTGGACGTGGTCATGCATTGCGCATCCTGGGACATTCCGCCGAGGCGGTTGCGGCGTATGAGGAATGCACAAGGCTGCGCCCCGATAGAGGCGAAGTGTGGTGGAGCCTTGCGACAATGCGCGGCTATGCCTTTTCCGAGGAACAGCTGACGGCGATGCGGCAAGCGCTGGAAGCGAAAGAAACCGGCGAAGACACGCGTATTCACCTGGCCTTTGCGCTGGCCCGAGCAGCCGAATACCAGGACCAATATGACGACGCGTGGAGTTACTACGAGCGCGGCAACGGCCTGAAGCGCGCCCAGGTGAAGTACGACCCGGTCACGACCGAGATGACACACAACGCGATGATCCAGGCCTGCGACCGGGAACTGCTCGAGCGCTCAGGCGTTGCCGACTTCAGCGAACCCGGGCCGATCTTCATCCTGGGATTGCCACGCTCGGGATCGACGTTGCTTGAGCAGATCCTCGCAAGTCACAGCATGGTCGAGGGCTGCGGCGAGTTGCCCTACATCGTGATGCTCACATCCAATCTCGGGGCTGCTGACAAGCAGCGCTACCCGGACGTACTCGCGGACATGAGCGTCGAGCAGTTGCGCGCTGTTGGCCAGAGCTATCTTTATCACACGCGCTCACACCGCGACGGGAAGCTGCCGTACTTCACCGACAAAATGCCGGCCAACTTCACACATATCGGCCTGATCCACATGGCCTTGCCGCATGCGCGCATCATCGACGCGCGCCGCCATCCGCTGGACACCTGCATCGCCAATTTCCGGCAGATGTTTGCGCAGGGCAAGAACATGACCTACGACCTGTATGAGCTCGCGGAATATTATCTCGAGTACGATCGCATCATGGCGCACTGGGACAGGGTGCTGCCCGGCCGTGTGCTGCGGGTTCGCTATGAAGATGTCGTGGCCGACCTCGAAGGCCAGACGCGGCGCCTGCTCGACTACTGTGGGCTTCCATGGGAAGACGCGTGCGTGAATTTTCACCGCAATGCACGAGCGGTCAATACCGCGAGTTCCGAGCAGGTCCGACAGCCGATCTACACAGACTCGGTCGGGTACTGGAAACATTACGAATCGCAGCTTGACGAGGTCCGGGAAATCCTCGCACCGCTAATTGACGACTAGCGGCTCGGCTATGGATTCGGCCACCTGTCCCTCCCCGTCTTGAGCACAGCATGGAGTCGGCGCGCGAACGCATGATGCGCCTGGATGGAGCGCTGCGGACAACACACCCGAATCCATAGCCGCAGGCGTGTGAGGGTGTGTTGTCCACAGCGCTCCGTGCGAGGAATGTCAGCGGGTTTGCACCAGTTCCGGCGGCACGTAATCGAAAATGAACGTGATCCGGTCGTCGGCGCCCTTGTTGGCCACCGAGTGTCGCAACTGGTTATTGATCTCGTAGGCCTGCCCCACCTTGAACTGGTAAGGACGACCATCGATCATGAAGCGCACACGCGGATTCGTGGTGATCGGAACGTGAATTCTGTGGCCGCGGTGGAACGACTCGTGACGGTCTACATGAGGACTGATGTTCTTGCCTGACAACAACTTGGCGGCCATTGCACGGATCACTGTGCCCCCCGGCGGGTAATGGCGGGAAATGATGTCGTTCATCACTGGCAAGGCGACGTCTGCAAGGCGATCCCAGCCTGCTTCGCGACTGACAACAATATCCGGCCAACGATCGAGGTCGACGAATAACATCAGGATTGACTGCGTGTCGTAATGGACGTCGAAGGTCTTCTGTCGAAATGCATCTTCGTGCCACGCCGCTTCGTCCTGGGCAAGGATGGTTGCAGCCAATGCCGAGCTATCCACCTCACCCAGTTCGCGTAACGGACTGTCTATGTTCATGCTTTCTCTCTCGGGCTGATCCGGCAGAGCGTAGTGTATACTGGCTCGCCGTTTCTTTGGGAAGGCTTATGCGAGCAGAAAAATTCGTTGCGAGCTATTTCGAGGCGTGGAACCACTCGGACCCCGAAGGCGTAGCCAGCCACCTGACAGCCGATGGTATCTACACGGACGTGCCACTCAACATCCGGCGTAACCACGACGAACTCATTGTCATGCTCAACGATTTCTTCGCCAGCTTCCCGCACCGATATGAAGTAATCGGTGACATTTTGTCGAACGGCAACACGATCGCGTTTCAATACCGCGTCTGTCCGGCAAATGCCACCAGGAAAGACGACCTGTCGTCCTATCGTGGCGCCGAGTTCATCACGCTCGATGGCGATGCCGCCGTTACAATTACCGATTACTACGACTTCCCGACAACCGCACAGAAAGACAAGTACGCGAAGTCCGGTTTGCGGCGGCAACAGATGCAGGAGTACAAACTGCGACTCGAAGACATCATGGTGTCGCAGCAGGCCTACCTGAAACCCAACCTGACCTTGCCGGCGCTGGCGGAATCGGTTGGCTGTTCGGTGAATCACCTGTCGCAGGTCATCAATGCCGGATTCAATATGAGCTTCTTTGACTATCTCAATCGTCACAGGGTCGCACATGCGCGGAGGCTGTTGTCCGAAGGCGACGGGAGCAGCGGCGCGATCCTGAAGATCGCTTTCACTGTCGGCTTCAATTCAAACTCCGCTTTTTACGCCGCGTTCAAGAAGCACGCTGGCATGACGCCCGCCCAGTACCGCAAAATGCGCATCCGGGAACCCGGGCTGTAGGCCATCGCCTATAGGGCAAGATGCATCGACAGCCGGATTTCGGGAAAAGCGCTTGCATGATGGAGTGCAATTGATGAAACCAGAAGCACATACCGGCTCCTACTATGCCGCCACCGTTAACCAGGTAACGGACTACCCGACATTGCAGGGTGACCAGTCTGCAGATATTTGCATCGTCGGCGCTGGATTTACCGGCATTTCAACGGCCCTGCACCTGGCCGAGCGCGGCTACAAGGTCTGTGTTGTCGAAGCCAATCGCGTCGGTTGGGGAGCCTCCGGCCGCAACGGCGGCCAGATCATTGGCGGCATAGCGGGCGAAAAAAACATCGCGAAACACCATGGCCGGGGTGTCGAGGAATTATTTGGCGAACTGCGTTGGGCGGGCCACGAGATCATTCGGGAACGGGTCCGCAAGTACAACATCCAATGCGACCTCAAGTGGGGCTATCTTGACGTCGCGATCAAGAAGCGCCACCTGCGCGATTTCGAGCACGACTACGCCCGGCTCAAGGCCGCGAATTTTCCGCATGAAGTCCGCATGCTTTCCGCCGACGAAACCGCCGACCTGATCGGCACCGATGCCTACATCGGTGCGCTGCTGAATCGGGGCAACGGCCACGTGCACCCCTTGAATCTCTGCATCGGCGAAGCCGCCGCGGCCGCTTCACTGGGCGTTGCCATTTACGAGCAATCTCCGGTTACGGAAATCCGCAAGGGCGGCAAACCCCGGGTGCTTACTGAACAGGGCTCGGTGACCGCGGACGCTGTCGTCCTGGCCGGCAATGCCTATCATCACCTGGATCCCAAACTGCGCGGCATCATGTTCCCGGTTAACAGCTTCATTGTCGCCACCGAGCCGCTGGCCGACGATGTCGTCCAGGCAATCAACCGCGAAGACCTCGCGGTCTGCGATCCGAACTTCGTCCTCGAGTACTTCCGGCTCAGCGCCGACAAACGCCTCTTGTTCGGTGGTCGCTTCAATTACTTTGGCGACGACCCGGAGTACATACAGAGACGTCACCGGCGAAAAATGTCACGACTCTACCCTCAGCTCGCGAACGCGCGCATCGACTATGCCTGGGGAGGCACGATCGGTGTGCCAATCAACCGCGTCCCCTTACTCGGTCGTTTGTCCCAGGGGGTCTTCTATTGCCAGGGATATTCGGGACACGGCGTGAACGTGACGCACCTGGCCGGTCGTATTCTGGCAGATGCCATTGCCGGCTCAGTCGAGCAATTCGACCTGTTCGCGGACGTTAAGCCGTTTGTCGTGCCAGGCGCGGCGACGTTCACCAAGCCCATGGTTACGCTTGGCATGATGTATTACCAGATCAAAGACCGCCTGTAAGCGGGCACGATGAACATCGACGAATGGCAGGAAGCGTTTCCTGAAGAGGTGAGCACATGATTTACGGTCATTGCGAATGCGGAAAAGTCAGTTTTGAAGCCGACGGGCCCATCGAGGATTTCGGCCATTGTCATTGTTCGCAGTGTCGTCGCATGCACGGTGCTGCTTTCGCCACGTTCGCCGGTGTACGACGCAGCGGTTTCCGCTATTTGTCCGGCGAGGACGTGCTCAGCACCTACGCATCGTCGGCGACTTACGAGCGCGTCTTTTGCTCGGTATGCGGATCAAACATCCTGGGCATCCTCACCGGGGATCCCAGCGCGGTTTACCTCTGCATGGGCGCGATCGAGGGCAATCCACCGCGCCCCGAGGGCTATCACATCTACGTCGGATCGAAAGCCCCCTGGCACGAGATCAGCGATGACCTGAAGCAGTTCGATACGCAACCTGCCGTCTGGCCCTGAGCACATCGACCCAAAAAACAGTATGCATAAAAGCAATCAAAAACAGGAACATACGAACTCGTACTATGCGGCATCGGTGAATGAAGTCACCGATTACCCGATGCTCGAGGGTGCAAGATCCGCTGACATCTGCGTGGTTGGCGCCGGGTTTACCGGCGTCGCGACCGCTCTGACGCTCGCCGAACGCGGCTATTCAGTTGCCCTGGTCGAAGGCAACCGGGTTGGCTGGGGTGCGTCGGGACGCAACGGAGGGCAGCTCATTCATGGGGGCTGTGGTCTCGACAAGATGCTGGCACGGCACGGCGACAGCGTTGCGGACATGGTCTGGGAAATGAAGTGGCGCGGTAACGACATCATTCGGGAGCGCATCGAAAAATATGCAATCGCCTGCGACCTGAAAGACGGTTTCGCCGAAGTCGCCAACCGGCCAAAAATGATCGAGTGGCTGCACGAGTACGCCGCCGACCGGCGCGCCCACAACGCGCCCGAAAGTTACGAGATCTGGGATCGGGAGCAGACGCGCGCCAACCTCGGTACCGACGCATTTCACGGTGCATTCGTCTGCTATCGGGACGGCCACTTGCACCCGCTGAACCTTTGCATCGGCGAAGCACGCGCCGCGCACAGTCTGGGCACACAAATCTTTGAACAGTCCCCGGTTACCGACATCGAACACGGTGCGCGGCCGCGGGTGACAACAGAATTCGGCTTCGTCGAAGCAGACGCCGTCATCCTGTGCGGCAATGCGTACAGCGATTTCAAAGGCCTGTCGAACCTCGTCTTTCCGGCCGGCAGCTACATCATCGCAACAGAGCCATTGTCCGAAGACGTGACCCGCGAGATCAACCCGAAAGATGTCGCAGTCTGTGACCTGAATGAAGTCGTCGACTACTACCGCCTGTCGGCCGACCGGCGGCTACTCTATGGTGGCGCCTGTAATTACTCGGGCCGCGATCCGCGGAGTATTCGCGATTACATCCTGCCGCGAATGCTCAAAGTCTACCCACAACTAAAGAACGTTCGCGTGGACTACGAATGGGGCGGCAAGATCGGCATCGTGCTGAATCGCCAACCCACCGTCGGTTGTTTGCACGGCAACGTCTATTACTGTCAGGGCTACTCCGGCCACGGCGTCGCGCCCACTCATACGATGAGCGAAGTGATGGCGGATGCAGTGACCGGTTCGATGGAACGCTATGACCTGTTTGCCGGGGTCAGGCACTTTCGCATTCCAGGCTCGCAATGGGTCGGCAACCAGATTATTGCGCTGGGCATGATGTACTACAAGATGATGGACCGACTTGGCTAATCGACGAAGCTAGTCGAACTCTATCCAGGTCGTCTTCAACTCGGTGTAATCATCGAACGCGTGCATCGATTTATCGCGGCCGTTGCCACTTTGCTTGAATCCACCAAAGGGCACCGTGATATCTCCACCGAAATAGTTGTTGATCCCCATCGTTCCTACACGCACGGCTTTCGCAACTTTGTGAGCGGTGTTGATGTCGTTGCTCCAGACAGCGCCGGCAAGACCGAAAATCGAATCATTGGCAATCCGCACGGCTTCCTCGGCATCTTTAAACCCGATCACCGATAGCACAGGCCCGAAGATCTCTTCGCGCGCAATGCGCATGTTGTTGTCAACTCCATCGAAGACCGTCGGTTCGTGGTAGCAACCACCCGAATCCGTCATCACCTGCTTGCCTCCGAACATCAGCCGGGCACCCTCCTCCTGGCCGACACCAACGTAGTCGGCGACCGTCTTGAGTTGCGCCGCATCGATCATCGGTCCCATCGTCGTCGCCGGGTCCAATGGATGGCCGGGCATCCAGGCACGGCTCTTTTCAACAACCATCTCAACGAACTTTTCGCGAACACTGTCTTCGACAATCAGGCGTGTCCCGGCTGTGCAGGTCTGGCCCCCGTTGTAGAAGACCGCGATCGCCGCAAACAGTGCGGCCTTGTCGAGGTTCGCGTCGGCGAACACGATATTCGGACTCTTGCCACCGAGCTCCAGGAAGGTGCGCTTGAGATTGGACTCACCGGAGTAAATCATGAGTTGCTTGCCGATCTCGGTAGAGCCGGTGAACGTCAGGCCGTCAATATCCTCGTGCAGTGACAGGTGTCGGCCCAGGCTGCCACCGGGACCCGGCAATACCTGCAGCACACCGTCGGGCAGCCCAGCCTCGCTGGCCAGCCCCGCAATCCGCAGGGCGGACAACGGCGTATTGGACGCCGGCTTGAGAATGACTGAGTTCCCGGTTGCCAGCGATGGCGCCAATTTCCAAGCCGTCGTCGACAGTGGAAAGTTCCATGGCACGATCGCGGCAACGACGCCCAACGGCAGTCGCTGCACCAATGCCAGGGTATTTGCCGGTGTCGGCGGAATTTCGTCGTACACCTTGTCGATGGCTTCGCCGCTCCAGCGAATCGTGCGCACCGCTGACGGCACGTCGACACCGGTCGTATCGGCGATCGGCTTGCCGACGTCAAGGCACTCGAGCAAGGCGATCTCGTCCGCATGGTCTGCGATCAACTCGGCCCAGCGCACCAGCACCATCTTCCGGTCAGCGGGCGCCATCGCCGCCCAGACGCCGCTCTCGAATGCAGACCGGGCAACACCAACCGCAAGGTCCGCATCCTCGGTGCCACAATTAGCAACGTCGCAGAGCTTCCGCCCGTCGCCCGGACTGACCGTCGGCCGGGTTTCGCCGGACAGCGCGTCCTGGTAGCGTCCGTTGATGAATGCACGGCCCTCGAATTCGAGTTCGGCAGCCAGTGATGTCCAGTCTTGTTTGGTCTTGTCGAGCATGGCCAGGTCACTCCATCAGGTTTCGGGTGATTATCATATAAGCATTGCGCACTGTCTCCACGACTTCTGTCGACCCGGCTGGCCAGTCGTTTGCGGCAGCCTGCGCGTTGTTTCAACGGGAGAACGGTGACACTATCGATCACGCGCGGCCAGAACAACAAGGGGAAGACCCGGGATGAACCCGACCAGCGGCACTGCACTGGTACATCGACGCACCGAATTCGACGATTGGCGATCACTTACGATCGGCATCTATATGGCGCTGGCTGGCTATGCCGTAATGGTCGGCATGCCGGTCATTTCGAGCTCATGGGTCAGGAACCTGGGCTTCACCGAGGTGCAGGTCGGCTACGTCACGAGCGCCGATCTTTTCGGCCTGGCTATCGGCGCCGTAATCGCCTTCCTTGTTGTCGCCCGGTACGATCGCCGCTACCTGGCAACCGCCGCCGCAGGCGTGGCGATTGGCGCCAACCTGCTCTGCATTTATTACCAATCCTACGAAGTGACATTCTGGCTGCGACTGACTGCAGGAATCGGGGCTGGCGTGTATACGGGTATCGCGGTCGCTACCATTGGCGGACATTCGCGGCCCGCATTCGCGTTCGGCATGGAACTGTTCGCATTTGCCTTTTCGCAGGCTGCGGAGCTTAAGTTCCTGCCCTTCCTCTCGATCGAGGGCCTGTATGTCACGTTCGCCATGACCTTTGTGGTCGGACTGTTGTTCATCAGCTGGCTACCGAGGCGGCCCGCCGAGAGCTCGCTGAATATCGAGATTGACGTCAAGGAGCAACAGGGCGAGCACCATGTCGAGCATCGACATGTACCCGCTTATGTACCGTGGCTGGTCCTGACCGCGGTTGTCTTTACCTACATCAACATCGGCGCCTACTGGACCTATATTGAACTGGCCACAGTCGATTCGCGCGCATCACCGGAATGGGTTGCGGACATGCTCGTATACACATCGTTCTTTTCACTGGTCGGCTGCCTGTTCGCTGTGCTGCTCAGCAACCGTTACGGACTGTCGCGACCTTTGCTCGTGACACTGGTCTTCCAGGCGAGCATCGTGCTGATGCTGGTATTCGGCATTACGGACTACCGGGTTGCGTTCAGCATGTTTGCCTTCAACTTCTGCTGGATTTTCGTGGACATTTACCAGGCAGCGACGATTGCCAACGTTGATCGTTCGGGCCGCTATGTTTCCCTGTTGCCTGCCGCCCAGGGACTCGGCAACGGCCTCGGTCCGGCCATGGCCGCCTCGGTCCTGGCGTGGGGCACCGGCTATAACGGCGTGTTCATATTGTGTGCTATGGCTTCCATCACCGCCATGCTCGTATATCTTTACATGTACCTGATGCTTAAGCAGAAGATACCTGCCCTCGCCGACGCCTCATGACGCAAAAACACTACGATGCAATAGTTATTGGCGCAGGCCACAACGGCCTGACCAATGCCGCCTTCCTGGCCAAGGCCGGGCTCGACGTACTGGTCCTGGAAAAGAACGATTACACCGGTGGCGCAACCGTGTCGCGCGAGCTCTACCAGGGATGGAAATACTCCAACTGCTCGTATGTATGCAGCCTGTTCCGCCCGGAAATTTACAATGCGCTGGACCTGGGCAGGCATGGGCTCAAAGTCGTGCCACTGACCTCGAGCATGACGTTCAAGCAGGACGGGAACTACTTCGGCAGTTATGCGCACCCGAATATTCGGCGGCGCGAATTGATGCGGCACAGTCAGCGTGACGCTGATGCCGCGGTTCGCTTTGACGCTGACGTGATGCGCTGGTGCCGCCTGATTCGGGGTTTCCTGTTACGCACGCCACCGGACCCGGGTTCGTTCAAACCGCGCGACGCATTCGAATTCGCCTATTTGCTCAAGAAGTTCTACGAGCTGAGTGAAGCGCAGATCTACGAGTTCATTCGTTTCTTCACGATGTCGATCGCGGAGTACCTCGAGAATTACTTCGAAAACGACCTGATTCTCGCTCACTACTCGGGGGGCAGCATCATCGGTACCGGCCTCGGCGTCTACTCGCCCGGAACGGCTTATGTATTGCTGCATCACGCGATGGGCGACGTCGACGGCAATGTCGGTGCCTGGGGTTTCGCCCGCGGCGGCATGGGTGCCGTGTCGGGCTCACTGGCCTCTGCGTTCCAGTCTTTCGGCGGCGAGATACGCAACGGTGCAGAGGTCGCACAGATCCTGGTGTCGGGTAAAAAAGCGACCGGGGTTCGACTGGCCTCGGGCGAAGAGATTACAGCGAAGACCGTCGTCTCCAACCTCGATGCAAAGCGCACGTTTACGCAAGTCATGGATGAAAAGGACGTACCACCCTACGTGCTCGAGCGAGCCAGGCACTTCAAGATTCGGGGCTCGTCCGGAAAACTCAATATCGCGCTGGATGGCATGCCCTCGTTCCCGGCTTTGCCCAAGGACTCACCGCTGACACGTGGCCACATGCACTTCACCGATACGCTGACGCGGCTCGAACGTGCCTACGATGACTGGAAGGACGACCGCTGGTCTGCAGATCCCTATTGCGACACCCTCATCCCGTCCCAGTACGACCCAACGCTGGCACCGCCCGGCAAGCACATGATGACTGTTTTCGTGCAGTACTGCCCGGTGGAGCCGGAAGGTGGCTGGACTGACAAGAAGCGCGACCAGTTCGGGCAGGTCGTGATTGACCAGATTGCCGATTACAGCCCGGACTTCAAAGATCTGCTGTTGCATGCAGAGATTCGTACACCGCGGGAGCTCGAGGAGGAAGTCGGCCTGACCCAGGGTAATATTTTCCAGGGCGAGCTGACCTTCGACCAGCTCATGTTCAATCGACCATTCCCGGGTTACGCGCAGTATCGCGGGCCCGTGAAAGGCATGTACATGTGCGGCTCATCCAACCACCCGGGTGGCGGAGTCATGGGCGCACCGGGGGCCAATGCGGCGCGCGAGATTCTGCGCGACCTCGGGAAGCCGGATACAACGCCCGAGGAGTACAGCGATGACTGACGTACTCATCATTGGTGCGGGACACAACGGGCTCGTATGCGCCGCCTATCTCGCGCGCGCAGGCATGGACGTGCTCGTACTGGAGTCGTCGGGCTCGGCCGGTGGAATGTCGGCGCCACGAACCGTCAGCGACGATTACCGGTTCCCTGGTCTGGCGCACGTCACGTACCCCGTCAGCAAGCTTATCCGCAAGGATCTGCGCCTGGATCGCTACGGCTACGAAGCGGGCCCGGCAATCGATACGATCGCGCTCGATACGGGCGGCGAGCATCTCGTCATCGCGGCTGACTCGGTCAGCGGCAGTGACCTGCCCGAAGCGGATGCACGCGCGTTCCCGGCATTCAAGAAGCAGTACCTCGAGGTCTCCCGCAAGATCCGGCCGTTATTCGACAACAAGCCGCCCCGCCTCAAGAACATGGGGCTCGCGGACGCGAGGACACTTGTACGGCTTGGCTGGAATATCCGTGTGGGCCTCGGCAAGGAGGCCATGTACGAGTTCCTGCGGGTGGCAGCGATCAACATCTACGATGTTCTCGACGACGTATTTCAGGACGAGCGCCTCAAGGGAGCGCTCGCTGCTGATGCCGTGATGGGCAGCGCGATGGGTCCGCGAACGCCGGGAACGGTCCTGACATGGCTGCAGCGACTTCAGGGTGAATTGAACGGCCCGTTGTCCTGCCAGGGTGGTGCACAACTGGTACATGCGCTGACTCAGGCGGCAGAAGACGCGGGCGCGAGTATTCGCTTCGACGCGCATGTCGAGAAGATTCTTATCGACAAGGGTAAGGCCTTCGGCGTTGAGTTGACCGGCGGCGAGATGGTGAAAGCCCGGCTCGTCATCTCGAACGTCGACCCGCGCGCCACGCTTTCCAGGATGGTCGGTGCACCGCGCCTCGACACGCTGTTTGCGAACCGCGTCACGCAGATTCGTGGCGCGGGCGTCGTCGGGAAACTGAATATCGCATTGAGTGGCTTGCCGGAGTTTCACGGACTCAGCGAATCGCAATTGGGCGGCCGCCTGATCGTCGCGCCGTCGATGCGCTATATCGAGCATGCCTTCAATCACTCGAAATACGGTGAGTGTTCTGAACATCCCGTCCTCGAGGTAACCTTACCGAGCCTGCATGACAGGTCGCTGGCGCCGGACGGGCACCATGTAATGTCCCTGAACGTCGCCTACCTGCCCTATGCGCTCGAAGGCGGATGGGAAGAACAAAAAGCCACTGTTGCCTACAAAGTGATTTCGCAACTCGGCGAGTACTCGCCAAATCTCAAGTCGCTGATTGTCGATCACGAATTCCTGACACCACTGGATATCGAAAGAGAATTCGGTGCGGTCCAGGGCCACTGGCATCACGGCGAACTGTCGATACACCAGTCATTCATGATGCGCCCGCTCTACGGTGCCGCACAGTACGACACGCCGGTTGAACGACTGTTCCTGTGTGGCGCCGGCAGCCATCCTGGCGGCGGGCTCAATGGTCTTCCGGGTCGCAATGCTGCGAAGCGGGTACTCGAACTGGGAGGTGTGAAATGACAATCGATCACACGCACTTCCGGCAGGGCATGCAGCACACACCATTTCACGATCGTTATGCAGCGATGTCCACCACCGAACACTGGGCGAGCTGGAACACCTACAAGGTTCCGTACGTGGTGGACAAACTGTCGACGGAGTATTTCTCGGTTCGCAGCGGCTGCTCGGTCATGGACCTGACGCCCATGGAGAAGTACCGGATTGAGGGTAACGACGCGCGCGCTTACCTCGACCGGCTGTTGACGCGCGACTTGTCGAACCTTCGCCCGGGCCGGGTAAGCTACGTTGTCTGGTGCAACGACGACGGCAAGGTCATCGACGACGGTACCCTGTTTCAACTGGACGACGACACGTATCGCCTGTGTTCCCAACACCACCAACTGGACTGGCTGATGATGTCTGCCACCGGCTTCGATGTGCAGATTGGCGTCGAAACTCATGACATCGCAGCGCTGGCAGTGCAAGGCCCAACCTCGTACTCCGTACTGACCGCGGCCGGCATCGCAGGGCTCGATGACCTCAAGCCTTTCGGCATCAAGAACCTGCAATGCAAGGGATTTCCGGTCATGGTTTCGCGGACCGGGTACACCGGCGACCTCGGTTACGAAGTATGGGTTGATCCGGAAGATGCGCTGTCACTCTGGGACGCAATCTTTGCGGTACGGGGCCAGTACGACATCCATCCGATCGGTCTGGATACGCTCGAAATGGTGCGCATTGAAGCAGGCTTCATCATGCCCGGATTCGATTTCAACTGTGCCGAGTCGACCATTCGCAACGGCTACGACCGCTCGCCCTACGAGGTCGGACTTGGCTGGGTCGTGAATCTCGACAAGGGACACTTCACCGGACGAAACGCCCTCCTGGCCGAAAAGGCCCGACCGGCACGGCGGCGACTGACCAAGCTGGTTGTCGATGGCAACAAGCCTGTAGGCGAGGCATTTATCTACGCTGGCAGGAATGGCAAGCAGGTTGGCGAGGTCAAATGCACGACCTGGTCTCCGATTCTCAAAGCCAACCTCGCCATCGCGGATATTGAATTGCAGAGCGGCAAACTGCCCGGGACACTGTGGGCGCGGTTCGACTATCAACGCGAACTGAAGTGGCGTACCGCCTGGGCTGAATGCCATGCCCAAACGAAGCCCTTCTACAGTCCTGATCATCGAGGGCTGACGCCCCCGTCCCGGTCTAGCGGCCAAGCCTCGCGGAAAAGGCCTCGCGGATAAGACAATGAGTCACGAAACCGAATATCACGACAGCATGATCAGGATGCTCGAGCTCATCTGGGGCGAGGGATACATGGCACCCGGTGGGCCGGGCAACGTTGGCAAACTCCTGGCCGGCACCGATCCCGGCGGGCAAGCGCATCCTCGATATCGGATGCGGTCTTGGCGGCCCGGCCATCGAGATGGCACGCACCCATGGGGCCACGGTCGTGGGAATCGACCTCGAGGCGCCGCTGATCGAAAGAGCCACGGCGTATGCGCACAAGGCCGGCTTGCAGGAACGCTGTAGTTTTCGATGCGTGACGCCCGGCCCACTCGCGTTTCCGGACGCATCATTCGACATCGTGATTTCATCCGGCGCCATTACTCAGACTGACGACAAGGCTGCGATATTTGGTGAAATCCTGCGCGTGCTGCGCCCGGGCGGGCACTACCGTTGCTACGAGTGGATGAGTTCGGGGGCCGACCTTTCCGACGACATGCGTTACTGGATCAAACTCGAGGAGCTGTCCTACGATTTCAGGACACTTGACGAGTACGCCCGCTTACTCGTCGCCGCGGGCTTCTCGAACGTCGACGTCAACGACGCAACAGACTGGTACCGGGCAGAAGCACGCCGAGAGTACGACCTGATCCGTGGGGAACTTTACCCGTCGATGCTTGAACTGCTCGGCCAGCAAGACGCGGACCATTTTGTCGAAGACTGGCGCGCCATGGTCGTCGTCATCGATGCCGGCGAAATGCGCCAGGGCTACTGCCGCGGGCAGCGTCCGGCTTAAGCGGCTCGCGGGCCGTTCAACAGCGCCTCTTTCGTCAGATCGACAATCAGGTCGACTTCCTTTGAACTGATGTTGAATACCGGCGTATAGCGCAGCGAATGCGCGCCACCGTGAATGACGGCAAGACCGATCTTCCGCAGGTAGTCCTCGGTGCTGTCTTTGCCATAGATCTTGTAGCGATCGTCGAGCTCACAGCTCAGCAGCAAGCCGGTTCCCTGGGCTTTCGTAATGGCACCGTCAACCTCGTCCTTGAGCGCCGCCAGTTTCTCCACCAACTCACGTCCGCGCTGGCAGATATTCTCGCGAAGCTCGGGCGTGAGTGAGTCGAGCACCGCGTTGGCAACGTCCAGGGCGCGAGGGTTCGTGGTCATCGTGTTGCCATAGAGCCCGCGTTGGTACAACGACGCGGCGTCGTGCGACAACGCCAGTACGGACAGCGGAAACTGGCCGGCATTCAGCGCCTTGGAGTAGGACTCCATATCGGGTGGGTCGAGCGACTCAAAGCCGGGGTAGTCGACGATGGATAAGACACCGTGGGCCCGGAGGCCCGCCTGGATCGAGTCGACGACAAACATCGTTCCGTTGGCGCGCGTCAACTCGCGCGCGCGCTGGTAGAACTCCGGGGTGATCGCCCAGCCGGGGTTGCCCTCACCCATGACCGGTTCCATGAGGAACGCTTCGAGAAATATGTTGTCCTTGTCGGCCTGCGCAAATACCGCCTCCAGAGCCTCGATGTCATTGGGCTGTACCGTCAGCAAATAGTCGCGGTCGCGGAAAGACGCGAGATGCTCCCGGTAGTTCTTGAGTGTCGAATCGGAGAAGCGTGCCGGCCGGTCGGTGCGGCCATGAAAGCTCCCCTTCAGGGTCAGGCCGCGGACGATACGGCCCTCATGGCGACCGCCCGGATCCGTCAGCTTCTTCGTGTTGATATCGGTAATCCGGGCCGCCGCCGACATCGCCTCGGAGCCACTGTTCAGACACAGGAAACTCGCGTAGGGAAAACCATTCGCGCGCTTGTGCCCTATCTCCTTCTTCAGACGAGCCACGAAATCCAGCTTGTTGGGCGAAGCCGTCATGATGTTCGCCATCACGTGCGGTTGGTTCATGGCCTCGAGTACCGCAGCCGGTGCGTGACCCAGTCCGAGCATGCCGTAGCCACCGACGTCATAGATTACAGCGCCTTTGAGCGTGACGATCCAGGGCCCGGCCGCACCGACGGCCACGTACGGATTGACCGCGTCCTTCGCATAGAAATTGGTCAGCCCGGAGTGCGCCTCGCGAACCTGCGACTGCTCGTCGAGCGCAAGAAATTCGGGATGGGTTTCCTGCAGTTCGAGAAAGCGAGCGTAGCCGCGCTCGATCGCAAGGGCGAGATCGTCGCGCTCGTCGAGAAAATCGAGA
Organism: uncultured Gammaproteobacteria bacterium; assembly: GCA_963698415.1. Classification (GTDB taxonomy): domain Bacteria; phylum Pseudomonadota; class Gammaproteobacteria; order Steroidobacterales; family Woeseiaceae; genus UBA1847. The sequence continues at coordinate 534,115 of CAVOQS010000001.1, forward strand.
ATAACGTCGTCTTTGACGCCCGGAGTCTGGGCAGGTCCGCCGTGATTCCGCATTTCCTGCAGGCAATCGAGGGCATATTTCGTATCGTGAAACTTGGCTACGTGGGACATTGGAGCCATCCGTGGAATGGTAATCCGCGACTATATCAAGAGCGCATCGTCGGGGCATCCGGCTTTTTAACTATTTCTGTCATGCAGCTGCCATCGTCCGCGGTCTTTCTGCGCAGCCAGCGCCAGCAGCGCTGCGACACTGATTGCGTCGGTGATCTCCCCCTCCAGCGCCATCCGGATTGCCTCCTCAACGGGCAATTTCCGGATGGTGAGATCCTCGGTTTCTTCAGAATCAGTCGCACCTTGCGCGAGGTTCCTGGCAAGAAACACGACGCCGACTTCGTCGGTAATCGAGTTGCTTGGGTGCAAGCGCAGCACTTCGGTCCAGCTGGCGGCAGTCAAACCGGTCTCCTCTTTAAGCTCCCTTCGGGCTGCCTCAAGTGGCGTCTCGTTTGTCGGCGCACCGCCCATGGGCAGCTCCCACGAATACTCGCCAAGCGTGTAGCGGCTCTGTCCTACCAGCCAGGTATTGCCGTCATCGTCCAGCGGCAATATCGCTACCGCAATATTCTTGAAATGAACGTGGCCGTAGCGATTCCTGCCGCCGCCAGGATTCACCACCTCGTCCTCATGAACCCGCATCCAGTCGTTTTCGTAAACGAGCGTTGAAGATAGTTTCTTCCACGTCATTGCTGTTGCCTCCGTGTCGATTGCCGGACCCGCCTGTATGCCGAAGGCGAGAGGCCGGTTGAGCGGCGAAACTGTCGCGTGAACGCGCTTTGATCAGCATAGCCAGCCTCGAGCGCGATGTCCGCTATCGGCAAGTCTGTTTCGACCAGCACCCGGCTTGCGTGGCTGATGCGCGTCTTGAGCACCCACTGTCCGGTCGTCAGGCCAAACACCCGCTTCATGCGACGGTCGAGCTGGTAGATCGACATGCCAGCGATGCCCGCGAGTTCCGCGATAGCCGGGCGTCTCGAAATACATTGTTCGGCGAAGCGAATGGCGTCCGCGATGTGTGCAAAATCATCCGACGTCATATCGGGCAGCCGCAGGTCGCGGGATATTCCTACCAGGCCGACTATCGCATCATCCTTGCCGAAGAGTGGCATCTTGGTCGTCAGGCACCAGCCGATGTCTTTAGAACGGACGGTATGCAATTCCAGCTGGTCGACCAGCTTTTGCCCGGTCTCGAGCACCATCTGGTCCTGCTGTTCGTAGCCGCGGCCGAGCGTTTCGCCAAGGACATCGGACGGTCGACGACCCAGCAGGTCCGATTTGTCGCGCAAGCCGCAACGTTCCACCAGCGTCTGGTTAACCGATACATAGCGACCGTCGCGGTCCTTGATGAAGAACACCGTGTCGGGCATGTGATCGAACAGGGCCTCGGCCGCGAACGGTTCCGACAGCTGCTCGAGAAATGCCGTGTGTTGTGGTCCGCCAGTCATGTTCTGATTATGCCAAAATTGAAGTATTGCTTGATATCATTGCCAAGACATTAAGCCTTGTTTCCCCTAATATCCACGGCATTATAAGCGAAATTGACTCGGCAGAAACCCGACTCGGATCAGGATCCCATGAACAACCCAAACAACGTCTTCTCAGGTTGTATTCCCGCGCTCATGACGCCGTGCGACAAGCACGGCACGCCGGACTTCGACGCGCTTGCTGCAAAAGGCCGGGAACTCGTCGATACGGGCATGAATTCCGTGGTGTATTGCGGTTCGATGGGCGACTGGCCGCTCCTGACCGACGAACAGCGAATGCAAGGGGTCGAGAGGCTCGCGGCAGCGGGCGTGCCCGTGGTCGTCGGCACCGGCGCACAAAACACACGCCGTGCCGCTGCCCTGTCCCGTCACGCAAGCGAGGCCGGCGCCGTCGGTCTCATGGTGATCCCGAGAGTCTTGTCACGGGGCTCATCTATCGCGGCGCAGCGCAACCACTTTGCCGAGATTCTCGATGCGGCCAATGGTCTTCCCGCCGTCATCTACAACAGCCCCTATTACGGCTACGAAACGCGGGCCGACCTGTTCTTCGAGTTGCGCCGCGCGCACGACAATCTCGTGGGCTTTAAGGAATTCGGCGGCGCGGCCTCTCTTACCTACGCTGCGGAAAACATCACGAGTGGCGACCCCGACCTGACCCTGATGATCGGCGTCGATACGCAGGTCGTGCACGGCTTCGTGAGATGCGGTGCGAAAGGCGCCATTACCGGGGTCGGCAATGCGTTACCGAAAGAGGTCCTGCGCCTGGCAGCGCTTTGTTGCGAGGCAGCCAACGGTGACCAGGAAGCCTATCGACTCGCGACGGAACTGGACGAGGCGATGGCGGTGCTGTCGAGCTTCGACGAGGGACCGGACCTCGTCCTCTACTACAAGCACCTGATGGTGCTCGAGGGGAATCCGGAGTACGAACATCAGCTCAACCCATCCGATCAGTTGTCGCCATCGCAAAAAGCCTTTCTCGAGAAGCATTGGCAGCAATTCAGGCAATGGTGGAGTAGCTGGCCCGGCGCCACCGCCTGACGCGAGAGTCACATGAGAGTTATCGATTCCCATACTGAAGGCGAGCCAACGCGAGTCATCGTGGAAGGCGGGCCCGACCTCGGCAGCGGCACCCTGCAGGAGCGCATCGCACGGTTCGCGGACGAGTTCGATCATGTGCGCAGGACCGTGATCCTCGAGCCGCGGGGTTCTGATGCGTTGGTCGGGGCTTTGCTTTGCCAGCCAACTCGAGATGACTGCGTTGCGGGCGTCCTCTTTTTCAACAACACGGGTTATCTCGGCATGTGCGGGCACGGAACCATTGGTACCGCCGTCACACTGGCCCACCTCGGGAAAATCGGTCACGGTATCTCGAAACTCGAAACCCCGGTCGGTGTTGTCTCTGTCAATCTGCTGGACAAGAACACGGTGACTGTCAATAACGTCGCCAGCTACCGCCACAGGAAAGACGCTAAGGTAACGGTTCCCGAAATCGGCGAGGTCACCGGCGACATTGCCTGGGGCGGCAACTGGTTTTTCCTCATCAAGGATTCGCCATTGCCGATTTGCCTCGAGAACGAGCGTGCGCTGACAGACCTCGCACTCAAGGTCATGCAGGCATTGCAGCAACAGGGAATCACAGGGCGCAATGGTGGCGTGATCGACCACGTCGAGTTCTTCTCGGACGCAGAGGCGCCGGACGCCAACAGTCGCAACTTCGTGCTGTGCCCCGGTGGCGCTTACGACCGGTCACCCTGCGGAACCGGTACCAGTGCAAAACTCGCGTGCCTTGCCGATGACGGCGTACTCGCACCGGATACAGACTGGGTGCAGGAGAGTGTTATTGGCAGCCGCTTCGTTGCCCGCTACTCGATTAACGCACAGAACGAAATCATTCCGAGCATCACCGGGCGCGCGTTTATCTGCGCCGAAACGACGCTCGTTCAGCAACCGGGCGACCCGTTCGCCGAAGGCATAAGTGCATGACAGACAGCGTACTCATCGTTGGTGGCGGCCACATCGGAATCGCCTGTGCCCACTACCTGCAACAGGACGGTCACGACGTGACCGTCATCGATCAGGGCGAGATCGGTGGCGGGTGTTCTCGCGGTAACTGTGGCTTTATCGCGCCGAGTCACGTATTGCCCTTGACGACACCTGACGCGCTGCTGGAGGGCATTCGTTCGCTCTTCCAGCCCAGGGCGCCGTTTCGCGTGAAGCCGCAATTGCGCGGCGCGCTGATGCGGTGGATGTGGGAGTTTGGCCGCCGCTGTACCCACGACAGCATGATGGCAGCCAGCCGATCGCTGCACGGCCTGCTCGAGGCTTCGGCAAGTGAATACCATGCGTTGCTGCGCAGCCCGGAGCTGCAATGCGGATGGCAAGACAACGGCCTGCTGTTCGTGTTGCGCGGAGAAGAGGCGCTGGAGAGTTTCGCCAGGAAAGACGCGCTGCTGTCCAGTGAGTACGGTGTGTCGGCACGGCTACTTCGCGGGAGCGAACTGCAGGACTTCGAGCCCGCGCTCCTCGATGATCTCGCCGGCGCCTACCTTTATGACGTGGACAGTTACCTCCAGCCGGACAAGTTGAACTCGGCCTGGACCGCACTGCTCGAGAGCCGCGGTGTCAAATTCATTGAGCAGTGTCGCGTCGAAGCCGTGGAGAAGATAAGCAACCGGGTTTCGGGTTTGCAGACATCGCAGGGCAAGCTGTCGGCCGACCACTACGTATTCGCTGCAGGCGCATGGTCGAGTTCCCTGGCTGCCGGCCTCGGTTGCAGTATTCCCGTCGAGCCAGGCAAAGGCTACGCGGTGACCATGAGCAAACCGGAAATCATGCCAACCCACCCGATGCTGATGCCGGAGAAGCGTATCGGCGTCACACCATTCGAAGACGGATTACGGATCGCGTCGATGATGGAATTTGCCGGTTTCGATACATCCATTCCGCCGTTTCGAATTGAACAGCTGCAGGACTCCGCGAAACCTTTCCTGAAGAACCCGACCGGACCGACAATTCAGGAAACCTGGTACGGATGGCGGCCGATGACCTGGGACAGCCTGCCGATCATCGGTCGCGTCGCGCGCCTCGAGAATGCGCTGCTCGCAACCGGCCACAACATGCTCGGCTTGAGTCTTGCCCCCATTACCGGCAAGACGATTGCGGATATTGTCGCCGAACGACCGACGGACATCCCGCTGGCCGCCGTGTCTCCAGCGCGATTCTCCTGAACGATGTGAAAGGCTCAATCTACGCTGTGGTACTCGCCGCCGGGCGTTCGACTCGCTTTGACGGCAAGAAGCTGATCCAGGACTTTGGCGGGAGACCCCTGCTGCAACATTCGCTGGCCGCGGCCCAGGCAGCGTTCGCCGGCAGGGTCGTGCTCGTCGCTGGCCATGAGTCCGGGACAATCATCGCATCATCGGGCGGTCTCGCCGACCGTGTCGTAATCAATACGCGCTACTCCGAAGGTCAGGGAGGCAGCATCGCTGCGGGCGTTCGCGCATGCCGCGATGACGCCGCTGCGATCGTGGTCATGTTGGCGGATCAACCGCTCATCACGACCAATACATTGGCGAAGCTCGTCGCCAGCTGGACAGGAAAGGACCAGCACATCGTCGTGTCCGACTACGGGGATTCGCAGGGCCCGCCCGTGCTGTTCGGCAAGGGCGCGTTTGATCAGCTGTGCGAACTCGGTGGCGATCACGGGGCGCGGAAGGTCATCCAGTCAGGCGACTTCGACGTTGCCACGATAGCCGTTGGCTCCCTGGGCTTCGACATCGATACGCCGCAGGACCTCGAGGTGGCGAGTCAGCTTCTCGCGGCAGAAAAATAGGCCTGCAGTTCAGCCACGATCTCCAGCGCAATAGCCGCCGGACCCCGGCCACCGATTATTGTCCCAACCGGCGCGCGCAGCCGCTCGTCGAGCGATGCCGCCCGCCCGCCGAGCTCGGACAACAGTCGATCGCGCCGATGCGGCGGACCGATCAGGCCGACGAAATCGACGACCGAATCCGCGAGCACCCCCAGGTATTCAACGTCCGCTGTCAGGTTGTGGCTCATGATAATGGCCGCATCGACTCTCTTGAGGTCGACCGCCTGCGCAACCCGGCGGGGTTCATCGCAATAGACGGCTTCCGCGACCTGTATCGCCGGGTTTTCGAGGTAAGCGGCGCGATGATCAAATACCGTGACATGCCAACCAAGCGTCTGCGCCAGGCTAATGAGTGGCTCGGCGTCTTTGCCTGCACCCAGCACCAGCAGCGAACGCGGCCGATACACCCTGGTCATGCCCGGGCCACTCCCGTCGGCATCGTAGGCCGACAGATCGATATCGACGTAATCCTGTTTGTCGAGGCTCTCTAGCCAGGCCGCAAGCGGCTCATAGCCGTCCTGGTGGCACAGCGGCAGGATCAGTGCCCGAATAGTGCCTTCGCAGCCGACATTAAGACCGAACAGGCCGTCGTCGTTATTCAGGTCGTAGGCAACCTCTGCAGGCTTGCCCTCCTTGAGTGAGCGCATCACGCGTTCGGCGAGGTCACCCTCGAGACAGCCGCCAGACAGCATGCCCTGCGCCGAGCCATCTTCGTCGACCAGCATCTGCATGCCTGCTTTGCTGTAGGTTGAGCCGTCTGTCGACAGGACCGTTATCAATGCCAGGTCCTTGCTCTCAGCCACTCGCTGGCGAAAGAAGGCAACGAACGCTTGTGACAAGTAGTACTCGGCGTGAATCATAGCGGCAGGTAGATGACTGTATTTGAAATAAGGATCATCACGAATATCAGGCAGGTGACCAGCGGACCCAGGTAGATTCTCCCGGTCATGCGGAAGAAGTACCTGTTCAGATACGGCAAAACAAACATCATCGGTACCACGCCGAAAAGCAAGTTGACGTAGAGCCAGCCATCGGTCCAGAAGACCATGCCCGTGGCAGCAAACGTCACGTACTGCACTATTACGATCAGAAACAGGCCCAGCGAATTGGCGACGCCTCCGAGCAGCATGCTCCGCCATTCCGGCTGGCCTTCAAAACGAATCGCAGCATTGGTACGCAGCGAACTTGCGAGGAAGAAGACGAAAAAGAACGGCGCGTACATGCACAACAACAACAGTAGTTCGGGCTGGAATACGCGCACACCCATGAAGAGAAATCGATAGTCAACATGCAGGAAGTAGTACACGGTAAACAAGGTCAGGAAGAAGCCCACGAACAGCAGGACTGCCAACGCCAGCGTCAGTAACAGTTCTCTTGCTGAGATACTGACTCCCCAGCGATCCGGCGTCATGCCATTGTGGCGACCGAAGTAGCGATAGCTCAGCCAGAACATGAGAAAGCCCACGGTTCCGTTCAATACAGCCCAGAGCATGACGGCGTTGTTCATGCGCTGCGGAAAGAACCACGTTAGCTGGCGCGTTGATGCCGCCACAAACATTTTCTGCGACAACTCCGCCAGGGGAATGTAGGAAAAACAGGCAACGAGGGCACCTGTCACGAAGGTCGTCCAGAAGATTAGCCGGCCCTTTCCAGCTGGCGCCGGCAGCGGCTCTGGCACCGCATGAACCAGCGGTCCGAATGTCGCAGTCTGGAGCAACAATTGCCCCATTGGCACTATGGACGCAAGCGCGGCCACCAGCGCAATGACGCCAAGCAATTCCTTCCATTGCCAGACCTGGTCATCAGGCGGCAATTCACTCTCAAACTCGAAGACCGTCTGAAAATACTCGATCTGGTTCGCTGTGGCTTCGGCAATATACGGCTGGAATGGATGCAGCACGCGTTCGTTGTGAACCACGCGCAGCGTGCGTCGATCCTGGTCACCGTAGTATCGGCCCAATTCCACTGCAGTAACGGCCTCACTGGCCGGGAGTCCCGAGTTCACAGCGCGCAAAGACTCCGGCGCAACCCGCATATCGCCGTTCTGCAGTTCGTTGCGGTAGGCACCCTCGTCGTAGAACGCATAACTGACACCAACGTTTGATCGCACATCCTTCAGCACGTCGTCCGTCAGGGTCAGGACGTAGCCGGATACATAGACGGAGTCGAGCTTGCTGGGCTGCCCGGTGCGCTGCGCTTCCTTTCCGAAATAGTTGGCGCCGCGGATCGCTGCGTTGCCCCCGGCAGAGTGGCCGGTCGCCCCGATTCTTTGTTTGTCGATGTAGTTCAGGTTATCGCTGCTTGCGGCGTAGTCAACGAGCGCGAACATACCGTAACCCTCGGTCGTAGCGGCTTGCCGACTAAGTGACGCACTCGAACTCCCCTGTCCGTAGGGGTCGATCGAGGCGACGACAAATCCGCGACGTGCCAGTTCCAGCGCGATGTTGGAAAGGGCCTCCTTGGAGCGCTGGAAGCCTGGAACTACCACGATGAAGGGCGCCGGTGTATCGGCGGTCGCTGAACGCGGCTTGAACAGATCGGCGACGACCGATTGGCCATTTTGTGCCGGGATCTTGATCGACTCGACGTGCACCCGGCCGCCCGCTGTCTGCACAAGCGACGCCAGCCAACTGGCAACAAGGACAACGCCTAGTGCCGCAAGTAGCAGTCGCCGGCTAGCTGACTGTGCCACGACGATGCAGTTCAAGCGCGCAATGCGCGGCGCCGAGCAGGCCCGGCTCATCGTAGGTGATCAGCCGGGTCGGAATGCGCTCCATCAACGAACGGTGTTGCCCCTTGCTTTCAAACGCATTTCGGAAGCCACTGATGTGCAGCATTTTCGGGTAGCGTTTCACAATGCCGCCAGCGAGATAGACCCCGTCCTGGGCGCCAAGCACGAGGGCAATGTCTCCGGCCACCTGCCCCAGGATCTCGAAAAAAAGCTGGGTGGCATCTGCGGCAACGGCGTCAGTACCATCATTCGCGGCTGCAAATATCTCGGCGGCCGACGATTGCGCTTGCTTGTCGCCACGCAGCACGCTCAGCGCCCAGTAGATATTTTCAAGTCCCGAACCGGATACCAGCCGCTCGACATAAACACGTTCGAATTTGTCGCGTAGCACTTCGAGCAACTCGATCTGCACCTTCGACTTGGGCGCAAATCCGATGTGTCCACCCTCCCCGACCAGGGGAACCAGCAATCCATCACGTTTGCAGAGACCGCCGGTTCCAAGTCCCGTTCCTGGCCCGACTATCGCGACCGTAAAGTTGTCTGCTGGCAGCGGCTTTTGCGATGCCTGGCCGACGGACTCAAGATAACGCTCGTCTATGTGCGGAATAGACCAGGCGACGGCCTCGAAGTCGTTCATCAGCTTGACGCGACTGGCGCCCAGATCATCGCGAATCTCGCGCGCGGACATGGTCCAGTGATTATTCGTCACGGAGATTGACTCGTCGACGACAGGCCCAGCTGCGGCAAGGCAAACCACCTCGGGATCGGCAGCCGAGACCTCGTCAAGATAGTGTCGAATCGCCGCGATTGATGAAGCAAAATCGGCGCACTGCAACGTCCTTGCATTCTCGAAGGCGACCTTGTCACGGCTGGCCAGCGCGAATCGTGCATTGGTGCCGCCAATGTCGGCAATCAGTAGTGAACGGTCATTCATCCGCACATGTTATACGGAACGGCACAGCTATTCCTCAGCGACGTGAAAGATTGATCGAATCGAAATTCCCGCCGAGCGCTTATTCTTCTGCGTATACGCGGACATAGTCCACCAGCATCTGCTGCGGAAATATGTCGTCATCGATCCCGCCCCCTGATCGTCCCCACATGCCGCCAACCGCTATGTTCAATATCAGGTGAAATGGTTGATCATAGGGCCAGGCCTGCCATCCCGTGCCTTCGTTGACGTAGCTGAAGTAGTGTGTGTCATCGACGAAGACGTCGATGCGCTCCGGCGTCCATTCGAGCGCGTAGACATGAAACTTGCGGTCAACATCGTTAAGGAGAATACGGCCTTTGCGCTGCTCCCATTTCGCCCAGTAGTAGGCTTCATTGTGCACCGTGCCGTGGACATGTCCCATTTGGTAACCCACGTGCTCCATGATGTCGATTTCCCCCGAGTTGGGCCAGGCGTCGCAATCAGGGCTGCCCTGCCACTCGTCACCTGCGCCGCATTTCGTCGCGTACTGGTAGGGATTGCTTGGCAGCATCCAGATCGCAGGCCACGTGCCCATGCCGCGCGGCAGCAGCGCGCGCACTTCGAAGCGCCCGTACAGGAAGTCACCCTTGCCAGCGGTATGCACCCGGCCAGACGTGTACTGCGCGTCGTCATGGTCTTCGAGGTGGGCCTCGATCACGAGATGCCCGTCTGTCACACGCAGATTTTGTTCCCGGTCCGTATAGGCCTGATCCTCATCGTTAACCTTGCGGGCCGGCCAGATATCGATCTCCCAGCGTTCCGGGTCCGGTGGGCCCTGGTAATCGAATTCGTCACTCCATACCAGCCTCCAGGCGCGAGTCGGCCGTTTTTTGTTGCGAACGACCAGCGCACTCAACACGGGCTGGCCCTTGGTGGCTTCAAAAGCAATATTCAGCTCACCATCGCCGACTTCGACATTGGGCACGGTCACGGTCAGGGCCGAATGAATCTTGCCATCACGCGACGCCATTACGTCCAGCCCCTCGATCCGGACGTCACCTTCAATCAGCGCATCAAAAACACGCTCTCCGCCCGAAACCTCATCGGGTTCCGCGAAATGAAAGGTGATGTCGTACAGTCCGGAATCGATCTCGCGGGCAATTTCGATAGCACCTTCCCGGAAGTCAAAATAGAGAGGCGCATCCTGCGAACCCAACACGGTCTTCAGTTGCTCAACCCTGCCACCTTGAATTCCATTGTCGGCCTCGTACCGGGTGCCGTCGGCACCGATGTAGGCAGGCCCACCGACATTGACGGCCCAGACCAGGTCCGTGGCTGGCGGCTCCGGTCCACAGCCCACCAGCACCAGGAGCACCAGAAACACATATTGGCGGCGAATTACTCGGCTCATTCGTTATCTACCGAAAAAAGACTGACAGCGCTGTCAATTGCAATATATACTGGTGCCCAACAGCGTTGTCAAACCTGGCCGGAATAAGAAACAGGCCTATCGCCACTGGTCTGGGGAGTCGCGCAGCCGACCGTCGCTGTGGCTGAGTCAGTTCGATTGGCTGAATAAGGAATCTGGATTGAAATCAACGAAAGCAAGAATTCGCCTTATCGGGGCACTGGGCTTCTTTGCCATGCACGCAGCTCAAGGTGCTGCCACCGAGACTCATTACGAGGGCCGCACGCAATACCTTGCGCCGATGGCGAAGCTTGCTCCCGCTGTCGATGGCATCGCCGACGATGCCGCCTGGGAGGCCGCTCCCTGGCAAGAGATAGGCTATCGATGGTTGGGGCCTGAGTTTTCGGCCGAGGACTTCGAGGGAAGATTCAAAGTCGTGTGGACCGCAGGCAGGCTCTACATACTTGCTGAGATTGTCGACGACATCCTGATCGATACCCATCGGGACCCCCTTGTGCAGTACTGGGACGACGACTGCCTGGAGATCTTCCTTGATGAGGATTACTCGGGCGGCGATCATCAGTTCAATCACAATGCGTTCGCGTATCACGTCTCGCTCGACAACCAGACAATCGATATCGGCACAGACGAGAAAGCAAGGCAGTATTCGCATCATGTCGATAGTCGCTGGAAGCAGTCCGCCAACACGATCGTCTGGGAACTGGGCATCGACGTCTATGCGGATACCTATGTCGACGATGCTGATCGCAACCAGGCCGTAAAGCTCATGGCCGGCAAGGTTCTCGGCCTGATGATCGCGTATTGCGATAACGACGGTAGCGAACTGCGTGAAAACTTCATTGGTTCCGAGTCGGTACCCTCCGGGCCGAAAGATCGCGGTTGGATAGACGCCGGCCTGTTCGGTGCGCTGCTGCTCGTAGAATAAATTTGGGGACCCCGCAATTGATTACCGATCTTAAAGAACATTCTGGCGGCGCACTCGACGCCAGCGTCTCCGGCGAGTTCATCGACTTGGCTGGTGAACGCTACTATGCGATTCGCAACGTTGACCACATGGCACCGTTCTTCATCAGCCTCATCTCGAACAAGGACCATTGGCTCTTTATTTCGTCGACCGGCGGCCTGACAGCGGGACGCGTCTCTCCCGATACGGCATTGTTCCCTTACATCACGGTCGACAAGATTCACGAAAGCGCGGCCCATACGGGCAGCAAGACCCTTTTGCACGTCCTGCTGGATGGCAACCAATACCGGTGGGAGCCGTTTGAGAACGGGCAAAGCGGGCGTTACACACTGACCCGCAATCTTTACAAAAACACACTCGGCAACAAGTTGTGCTACGAGGAATTCAATCACGACCTGCGACTGGTCTTCCGCTACACCTGGAAAACCAGCGATAGCTACGGCTTTGTGCGCGACTGTGAACTGGAGAACCGTGGCGACCGGCCTGTCAGCGTTGACATGCTCGATGGCCTGCAAAATATCTTGCCGGCAGGCACGCCGCGCTTTGCCCAGACGAACACCAGCAACCTGGTGGATGCCTACAAGTGGACTGAGCTGGATGCGAATTCCGGACTGGCATTGTTTACGCTTTTCTCGGCGGTCACAGACCGCGCCGAGCCCTGCGAATCGCTCAAAGCCAACACCGTCTTTTGCCTGGGACTTAACGGCCACAAGACGCTTTTGTCCGCCGAGCAGCTCGATGACTTTCGCACAGGTGCCGAGTTGCGCCAGGAACAGCACAAGCGCGGCATTCGCGGCGCCTATCTCGTAAATGCGGCTTTTGCGCTCCCTCCCCGCGAATCCCGGCACTGGCAGATAGTGGCCGACATCGAGAAGACACAGAGCCACGTGGTCGAGCTGCAAAAACAACTTGCCGATCCCGCGAAAGTGGCAGATGCCATCGCGGAGTCTGTCGAGCGCGGTTCCGACGAACTGGCGCGCATCATGGCAGCCGCGGACGGATTCCAGGCGGTCGCAGAGGAAAACGTGGCGGTGCATCACTATGCCAACGTACTGTTCAATGTTCTGCGCGGTGGAATTTTCGACGACCAGTACAACGTGTCGTCGTGGGACTTTTCCTGCACGCTCGGCAACTTCAATCACGATGTGCACCAGCGTCACCGCGAGATGCTCAGCCAACTGCCGGATACACTGACTTTCAGCGAGCTGCTGTCCGCCGTGAAGGCGCAAGACGATCCTCAGCTTGAGCGCCTTTGCCATGAATACCTGCCCATCCGATTCGGTCGGCGTCACGGCGATCCCAGCCGGCCATGGAACCAGTTCGCGATCAGGCTGAAGGACGATTTCGGCAACCGCCTGCTGTCCTACGAGGGAAATTGGCGAGACATTTTCCAGAACTGGGAGGCTTTGGCATTCAGCTACCCGGATTTCATCGAAAATATTATTGCCAAGTTCGTCAACGCATCAACGGTGGACGGCTATAACCCCTACCGTATTACCAAGGATGGCATCGATTGGGAGGTCGAGGAACCAGACGACCCGTGGAGCTATATCGGCTATTGGGGTGATCACCAGATTATCTACTTGCAGAAACTGCTCGAACTATCACGGCATTTCCACCCGGCACGACTGGGTAGCTTGTTGCATGAACCGATATTCAGCTACGCCAATGTGCCGTACAGGATCAAACCGTTCGAAGCCTTGCTCAGAAATCCCAAGAACACCGTTGAGTACGACGCGCAACTGGCCGACAAGATCGAGCATCGCGTCACGAACATGGGTGCCGATGGCAAACTTGTTTTGGACTCTTCGGGCACGGTCTACCAGGTCAACCTGCTCGAAAAGCTGCTCGTGCCACTACTCGCAAAGCTCGGCAACCTGGTGATCGACGGCGGCATCTGGATGAACACGCAGCGCCCCGAATGGAATGACGCCAATAACGCACTTGTGGGACAAGGACTGTCCATGGTCACGTTGTACTACATGCGGCGTTATGTGCGTTTCCTGCGGCAAACGCTTGGCGATAAGGACGAGACAACTGAGATTTCGACCGAGGTTAGCCGTTGGCTGGACGAGACGGCCAAGGCCCTCGCCGAGGTTCGTCCATTGCTCGGCGGCGATCCGATCAGCCCGGAACAACGATTTGCGTCATTGGCGCAGCTCGGACAGGCGGCGAGCCATTGTCGGGAAATTGTCTATACGCAGGAAGGATTTTCAGGAAAAGACACCCGGGCATTGAGCGCAATCACCGGGATGCTCGATGACGCGCTGGTCGCCATCGATCACAGCATCGCAAACAACCAACGCGAGAATGGGCTGTACCACGCCTATAACCTTCTCAATCTGAAGAAGGACGCGATCAGGGTCGACCCGCTCTACAAGATGCTGGAAGGCCAGGTCGCGGCACTGAGTGCCGGAGCCATCAAGGCGCAGGAGGCGGCAGGTGTCATCGAGGCCCTGTTCGATAGCGACATCTATCGGCATGACCAGCATTCCTTCATGTTGTATCCGGACCGGGCGCTGCCGAGTTTCCTCGAGAAGAATCGGATACCGGCCGCAGCACTGGAACAGTTTCCGGTCCTGCAGCGCATGCTGGCGGAAGGCGACAAGCGCATCGTGACCCGCGACGCACAGGGCACGTATCGATTCAATGCCGAATTCGTCAATGTCGGCGCATTGAACGCGCAGCTGGATTCGCTGGTGCCGCAATTCGGGGACGAACTGGAAGCTGCCCGTGGCGCACTGCTTGAACTCTACGAAACGGTGTTCGACCACAAGTCCTTTACCGGGCGCTCAGGCGGAATGTTCGGTTTCGAGGGCCTCGGTTGTATCTATTGGCACATGGTGTCCAAGTTGTTGCTGGCGGTGCAGGAGAATTTCTTCGCGGCCCTGGATAGCCAGGAAGACAGCGAGACTTGCCACCGACTCGGGCAGCTGTACTACCGGATACGCAAGGGCATTGGCTTCAACAAGACGCCGCAGGAGTACGGTGCGTTCCCGACAGACCCCTATTCTCACACGCCTGGAAACGTCGGCGCCCGTCAACCCGGTATGACGGGCCAGGTCAAGGAAGAGATCCTGTCGCGATTTGGTGAGTTGGGTGTGCGGGTCAGCGGCGGTATGGCGCGATTCCAGCCTGCCCTTCTGAGAGCCCGTGAATTTGTCACCTCGCCAGGGCACCTGCGATTTCTCGACGTCGACGGAATCTGGCAGGAACTGGAGATCGGGCGGGCGAGCATCGCGTTCACCTGGTGCCAGGTACCAATTATCTACGAGCTGCTCGAAACGGGCGAACCGTCATTGACGCTAACGCTGGACTCGAACGAGCAGAAATCATTCGCCCAATTGGCGTTGCCAGCCGATGAAAGCTCGGCGCTTTTTTCAAGAAGCGGCCACATCCGCCAGGTCCGGGTGAGAATCCAGGCAAACGCACTTTTTGCAGAATGATCTAACAGGAAGACCCATGTCGAATTACTACAAGAGAAACCTGGCGCTGGCCGGAACGGATTTTTCGAAGCATTCGGTGGAGGATTTGCGGGCACTTGTGCGGCAGATTCTCGAGGCGAAAATCCACGGCATCTCGTTCAGCCCCTACATCGAAGGCCAGGGTCCTGGCACACAGCTCGGTGAAGCCCAGATTCGGGAGCGCCTGAGCTTTATTCAGCCGTATGTGCACTGGGTACGGTCTTTTTCCTGCACCGAAGGACACGAAAAGATCCCCGCTATTGCTGCGAAAAACGGACTGAAGACCATGGTCGGCATCTGGCTGGACGACGACCGGGAACACAACGAGGAGGAACTGGCCAATGCCATCGAGATCGGCAAGGCCGGCCACGCAGACATTCTCGCTGTAGGCAATGAAGTGTTGCTGCGTGGCGACCTTGCAGAAGACGAGCTGATCGGCCACATCAATCGGGTCAGGGACGCCGTGCCGGGTGTCGAAGTGGGCTATGTCGACGCCTACTTCAAATTCGTCGATCACCCGCGCGTGACCGAGGCCTGCGACGTGATCCTCGCGAACTGCTACCCCTTCTGGGAGGGCTGTCCGGCGGAACATTCACTCCTGTACATGAAAGAAATGTATCGCCGTGCAGTGCATGCGGCGAAGGGCAAGAAAGTCATCATCAGCGAGACCGGCTGGCCGAACCTCGGTACCGCCGAGGGTGGTGCCGTGCCGTCTCTTGAGAATGCGATCAAGTACTTCATTAACGCGTACCAATGGGCCGAAGAAGAAGGCATCGAGATCTTCTATTTCTCATCGTTCGACGAAACCTGGAAGGTGGATGCGGAAGGTGACGTGGGCGCTTATTGGGGGCTCTGGGACAAGGACGGAAACCTGAAGTATGTCTGAGCGGCTGACATTCAAACACGGCAATGCCATCTGTTATTCCGGCTATCGCGAAAATCAGTGCCCCGGCCAGGTCTATCCGACGTACGAGCAAATTCTCGAGGACCTGTTGATCCTTGCACGCAACTGGAGTTACCTCAGGCTTTACGACTGCTCGCCTCACGCCGAGACTGTTCTCGATGTCATTCAATCCGAAGGCCTCGATTTCAAGGTCATGCTGGGCATCGACACAGCGGCGGAGATGAGCAATCCGCACTGTCCGTGGGGTGCCGATTTCAGCGACGCGGTCCTTGCAGCGAATCGGCAAAGTAACGATGAGGAAATTGCCAGGGCGATCGCCCTGGCAAATCAGTATCAGGATATCGTGTTTTCCGTGTCGGTCGGCAATGAGTCGACCGTCGAGTGGACCGACCACATGGTGCCGGTTGACCGTCTCATCGAGCAGGTTCGCAAGATCAGGAGCGTGATCCGACAGCCCGTCACGTTTTGCGAAAACTATGTTCCGTGGACTTACAAGCTGGAACCCCTGGCAGCCGAACTGGACTTCATCTCGGTGCACACCTATCCCGCCTGGGAGTTCCGCACGATGGACGACGCCCTCGAATACACG
The DNA here is from genome assembly GCA_963698415.1 of uncultured Gammaproteobacteria bacterium. Classification (GTDB taxonomy): domain Bacteria; phylum Pseudomonadota; class Gammaproteobacteria; order Steroidobacterales; family Woeseiaceae; genus UBA1847. Next base: position 550,517 of record CAVOQS010000001.1, read on the forward strand.
AAGCAGAACTATCATTCGGTCGCAAATCATTACCCGGACAAGCCCGTGGTGATTACCGAAGCCGGTTGGACGACGGCATCCAACGGCCGCGGTATCGAGCCCTGGAACGCGTCGGAGGAATTGCAGAAGAGTTACTACGACCAGTTGATTGCATGGACGAACGAGGAAGAAATTCTCACCTTCGTATTCGAGGCGTTTGACGAGCCGTGGAAGGGCTCACCGCACCCGCTGGAGCCCGAAAAGCACTGGGGACTGTTTCGCGTCGATCGCACGCCGAAGCTGTTGATGCAGGAACTCTACACTCAATGATCTTGTTCCGATTTGACAGCGCTGTCCAAAGTCCATCTAATGATTCGTTGAAGCGGAATAGTCGTATCCGCGTTGGGACTGTTTAACGCCTATGGCAAGAACCACCATTTTCGACGTAGCGAAGCTCGCGGGCGTATCCATCAAGACCGTTTCGCGTGTCGTCAACCACGAACCTAACGTGCGTGAATCGACCAAGGAACGCGTTGACGATGCGATCGCCGAACTCAACTATCGGCCCGACCAATCGGCACGAAACCTGGCAAGCCATCGCTCTCACCTGATCGGCCTCGTTTACGATGATCCCAGCGCGTACGAGTTGCCAAGCTCGGGCTATATCATCCGCATGCAGCAGGGCGCCCTGAAGGCCTGCCAGTCATCGAGGGCGGAACTTCTGATACATCCCTGCAACTACCGCGATAAGGACATCGAGGCCCAACTGAAGGATCTTTGCGAACAGGCGCGGCCAGCCGGGATCATCCTTGCAGCGCCCTTGTCGAACATGACCAAGATCGTGCGTGCGATCGCGGCAACCAATACGCCGTTTGTCCGTCTTTCGCCGGGCACCGAAAACGGCGAGCAGTTTTCTATCGCAACCAATGACCGCGAATTCAGCGCGGAGATGACGAGATACCTTGCTTCGCTTGGCCATAAGAGAATCGCATTTATCAGCGGACACCGAAGCCACAAGGCAGTAGGAAACCGTTTGCGGGGCTACAAGGACGGCCTCCAACAAAGCGGCCTCAGGTTTTCGGAGAAACTGGTTGTCTCAGGTGATAATTCGTTCGAGTCGGGTGAATCCTGTGCTCGTTCGCTGCTCCAGCTGAAACCCCGGCCCACCGCTATTTTCGCGGCCAATGACGACATGGCCGCGGCCACCGTCAGGGTTGCCGCTCAAATGGGCATCGCTGTGCCCGGCGACCTGTCGATTGCAGGCTGCGACGACATAACTCTCGCTCGGCAAGTCACGCCGCCGTTGACGACGATCCGGCAGCCGCTGGCAACAATGGCCGAGAAAGCTGCGCTGGTGCTCGTGAAGAGTCTGCGCGGAACTTCACCGATGCGCGGAACAGAGATCGTGCCTGCTACCCTGCAAATCCGCGAATCGACAGGGCCGGCCCCCAAGTAGGGTTCAACGAATATAGCGAATACTGTCGAGGTAGATCGTGACAGGCGATGCCCGCCCTGACAGCGTCACGACGAATCCAGTCTTGATGCTCGAGAGATCGAGCTTCTTCAACGGTACGCGATAACGCTGCCAGTCCTGCGTCAGGACGATACCGTCTACTTTTTCGACCGCCGAGTCGGGATAGGGTTTGTCGTTGCCAATCAGACCGACACCGATGCTGATCTGCTCACCACCGTACTCGCCGCGGGCCCACAGCTCCAGCGCCGTTGCACCGGAAAGATCGTAGCCACCGTCCTGGTCGCCCCAGTTATTGGGTGGATTCTGCCAGGCCACACCAACCCACCCGTATTGCCCGACAAAGCGCATCCTGATGGAGGCTTTGCCGCCGTGTGGCTGGTCCTGGTGATCCCCGTCCAAAGTCAGGGAATCGATCGCACCCATCCAGCCGGAAGGCACCCAGGGCATTCCCTCCAGGCCGTCTTCGTACACCAAGACTGGCAGTCGCGTGCGGACCTCGCCCTTTACCAGCAGCGGCACGTTGGCTGTCGCCGCGTTGCCGGACTCGTCATAGGCATAAAGAAACAAGCGATAAGGGCCCGGCTCTGCTGGCATCTGCAACGCTCGCGCCTTGCGCGCCAGCCTCGAGTACGGCCTCGTCGATATCAGGCAGGTTCGGCCGAAAATCGCCGCCGGTCATGTACTCGGTGGCTTCCGGTCGGAGGACCCAACGCGTACGAACCGGATGGCCTTCGGGGTCGCTGATCGCTGCCCGGACCTGCACGCGTTCCTTCGGGTCGACGCTCGTCGGTCCCTCGACAACCAGGGGCTTGACGGTCGGTGCGAGGTTTTTCGGCGGCGTACCCGACCACAGTCCGGTCATGACGTCCACCGCGCCAAGGCGTGCCCCATCGGCCAGGAACATGCCAAACCAGGTAGCGGTCGCCTCCATCTTGAATCCCCAATTGAAGGCGTACGAACCCAGGGCCATTCCCCCGGCCTCCTTAAGCACGGCTTGATAGGCTTTCCCGTAGAACTCTGCCTTTTCCGTGCTGGTCATTTCGTAAGCTGCGCCCCATTCCGTCTCGCCTGATTCCCAGGTGCCCGGCGGACCGAACTCAGTGAGGATGTACGGCTTGGTAGCGCCGCCATCCCGGAGACGCTCGGCAAGAGACAGCGCACCACCGTAAGAATTTATGCCGTGGATGTCGATAGCCGGGCTATCTGAATGGACACTGTCGATACGACCACCACCTATTTCGGCCGTAACTGACATGGTCGGATGATTCGGGTCGACTTGCTTCACCATGGCAGCAATGTCGTTGACCGCTTTCCAGATCAATGGATTGTCGCCTGAGTCAAAACCTTCCATTTCGTTGCCGATACCCCACAGGAGGACGGCCGGATGATCCTTGTAGCGAAGGACCAACTGGCGTGCGCGTTCCATCTGCTCGGCGACCTGGGTCTTGTCACTGTAGTCGAAACCGTGACGCTCGTGGCCCAGCCAAATACCGACTGCCACGGACAAACCCAAAGCGTGAGCCTCATCGAGAAGTGCGTCGATGCCCTCGGCGTCCCAGGTGCGAATGGAATTGGCACCGGCATCGGCGAGCTGCTGCAAGGAGTGTGTTCCACCGGCGCCTTTTACGAAGTAAGGCTCGCCGTCACGCAGAAGCTGCCAGCCGCTGTCTGTCTGCCGCAGTTCAACGGGAATCGGCTCCGCATGGGCGCAGGTTGCCAGAAAAAAAAGCCCTGCGAACTGCAGGGCTTTCTCAAGTATGCGCTGTCGGGACACTGGATCCTTCCTGCTCAGCCGGTAATGATACCCACGACCCCGTCATCGTAGTTCGGCGGGTTGGCTGGCTGATAGGTATAGCCCCACTCGAGCAGCAACGAAATGACCAGCAACGGGTCACCCGGAACGAGGCGCAAGTAGCCAGTAGCGCCGGTTCGGTAGAGCGCATCGGCGGTCAGTTCATTCAAGCCAATCGGGAAAGGAACCGGCTCGCCGTCCGGACTCAAACCGGGGCAGCAGGTAAATACCGTAACCGAACCGAAGAAGTTGTCGAGAACCGATCGGTAGGCCTTCAGCGCCTGCTCCTGAATGATTGGGTCTCTGTTGAGGTCCCATAGTTCATGCAGGGCAAGTGCCGTGTAGTACTGGTTTTCTCCGGAATACCTTCTCGCAAGTGCTGTGGCCCAGAAGTAGTAGCGTGCTTTGGCGCCGGTCGGTCCCACGGGAATCGAGTTATACAGGTCGAACTTGTTCGTGGCGTCCGGGTTGTTAATGTCATACTCGATAATCGCGACTCTGACGAACGGGTTTTCCGGATCCTCCAGAATGCACAGCTCGTCTGCGATACCGACGTTTTCACAGGCCAGGTTAACCAGTGTGTCAGTCGGCAGAATGACCGTTTCAAACGGGGTACCGTCGGCGGCCGTACGCTCCTCGCAGCCCGTGGCAGCGAGAGCAGCAAGCCCTGCCAGCAGGAGCATCAGGTTTCTGGTAACCGTCGGGCGGTCGTTTTGTCGAATCAGGTGTTTCATAGTCTCGGGTCCTCAGCTGCGCTGGCGCAGGTGTCAGAACTGGTACGTAAAATACAATACCGTCATGAAGTTGTAGTCGTTCAGGCCATCCAGGTATTCGTTGTCCGGAGAGTTTTCATCAACGGTGCGATACAGCGCCCGGATGCCGATTTTCGTGGATCGATCGAGAGCCTGGTCGGAGCCAATCGCGCTTCCGCCAAGGGCGATGGAGTAATCCAGCTTGATCTGCTCCGGAAACGTGATGTTGAACTGGCGATAGAAGTCGTATGGCCCCCAGGCGTCCTTCATGTAGTAGCCCGAAACGGTGTGCCGATTGCCAAAAATCGCCTTGGCATGCAGCTCCCAGTAATCCCTCGTACCGCCATCAGGGTCACCGGTGGACTGATTGTATCCCCTGATAATTCTCGCGATGTACTTCTGGTCAGGTGTGGCATTGAAAACCATGCGGCTGGAAACAGTCCACACTTCCTCGGCCGGCAGTCCGACTCCGAACGACGCATTGGTGCCACCTTGCTCAAAGAAGAACAGGTTTGCATCAGTCGGCGTTGGGTATTTGGTGTACCCGCCTCCAACGTTGAAGGCAAATTTCGCATCCTCGCGCCAGTCATTATCCCAGGCGAAGAACTGCGTCGCGCCCGTTGGATCGTAGGTCACGAATACTTCAGCGGCCTCCGCCTCACGATTGCCCAGAACTGCAAACGGATCAGCGTCAGTATCGCGCGGCGTCGCCCCCGGATTCAGTATGCCGCCCGGATCGATGGAGGGCGGGATGAACGGGTTCGCATCAACGAGGTTGTCCCTGTACATCAGGCGCGGGAACACCATGATGCTCCCGAAGTTCATTATCATGCCTGCCTCATACTCTCTCTTGTTCCCGTCCCCCGAGTAAGGCAAGACACTTGGATCGGATACGCCAAATACCTTGTGATACTGGCCTCCGTTCGCAACCAGGCCGGCATGGTGAGCAGACAGGTAGGTTTCGTAACCCAGGCCCGGGAAATTGAATGTCAGCTTGCCCCTGAATCCGAGAGTATCTTCAAACTCGATCTGGTCGAGGTAAACGTTGTTTTCGCTATCGACAAACGTGAATACCTCGTCGACCTTTTCGGTAGCGGCCATGATGCCGCCAAGCTCAAGCTTGATGCCGTTTGAAAATTCCTTCTTGGCATACAACGTCGTCTGGCGGGACTGTCGCTGCGTAGCCTGTGTGGCGTTGGCCGCCTGACCCGTACGCGCAACGTCTTCCGAGTGGATAAACGTCCAATCGATACCGCCCAGTTCCAGGTCATATTTGAACACGAACTTGGGATTCGCACCCCAGTAGACCTGTGGGCCTACCAGAAGCTTGAACCCACCCCACTTGTTCTTACCCGCGATCTCGATACCTTCGGGCGCCTTGGCATTCCAGATATCCATGCCGAGAACATCCGTGGCTTCGTGCACGAGGCCGAAGAAATCGCCTTCGTAGCCCCAGTGAAAGCGCGGCGTGTGGTAGAAAGCCGTCAGGTCGAAGTTCTCTCCTTCATACGTAGCATCAAAATCGTAAATCTCGATTCTTTCGCTATCGTCGACCGTCAGGTCGCGTAAAACCAGGTCATCGCCATCCTCTACCAGCCCGACAACCGTCTTGGGAAGGCCCCGGTCACCGTAGGTAAACTCCAGCGGCCGCTTGTCGGCCACGTTGCCCAGGATGTTGATCGAAAACTGGCCCGAAATGTCATCGCTCGGCTGAAAACCGAAGTCCAGGAACACCATCTGACCGTCGGAGAACTCAAAGCCATTTTCTCCGTTCTCGCTAATGTCTTTTTCGAGTCCACGATAGACAAACTCGCCCCTCAGGTTGCCACCTTCAAAGCTCAGCTTCTTCTTGCTCTCCTCGTTTTCACTCTTCAACAAACGAACCTCGCCCTTTAGTTCGAGGTAGTCCATGTTGATCTCATTGATAGCCTGGTTAAACGCGGCCTTTTTGTACGAGTACGGATCCATTGCCCAGATCTCGGCCAGCACGTCGTAGGCCATCCTGGGCCGCGCTGTGTATACACCATCAGCGTTTTGCGTGCCGAGCGCGGCAATGCCGAACCACTCCTCGTTCATGTTGTTCTGGCCTTCGGCCCAGTCGAACAGGTAGGCCTGGTTGGACCACGAGGCGTTGTTGTCCTGCGTATCGAGGTTCTCTTCCTGCAGGTATTTCCACCACTCGTCACGCCATTCGAAAACGTAGCCGCCGATCGAGTTGCCTTCCTCGCCGTTGCCATAGGCCTTGTTGTACATCTCCTGCCATTGGTCCTTGAGAAACTGCGCTTGCGACACCTGGTCTTCCCGGTACTCACGGGCATTGAACGCATCCGAACCGAACTCGAAGAAGATCACGGGCAGGTCGAGTTTCTCGTCAACTTCCTTCCACAGGTTCGTGAAACTCCGGCCGCGATAAACGTTACTGCCGAGGATATCGAGGTCCGGCATCAACTCAACAATCAGGTCGATGTATTGGATGTCGCCGTTGACGATCGTGAAAGGCACATGCGGCGCAATCGTCTTGCCGTCCTTAATGACTTCGTTGAACAGGCTGTAGAGGTAGCGCGCTTTCGCCGTGTTCTGCTCGCCTTCCGGCAGGTCTTCGATTTCGAAGCTCGACCACGACAAGCCATAGTTGCTCTCGTTGCCGAACGCGAACATCAGGACGCCCGGTGTATCTTTGTACCGGTTGACGATTTCGAGCATATCCGCTTTGAGCGTCGCACGAGTCAGCGGATCCGAGTAGTCCGTATTCGGGACCCACTTGCCGCCAATATCGTGACCGTACCGGCCCATCAGGGGATTCACGACGAACATGATGCCGTGTTCCCTGTAAATGTAGGTCACCCATTTCGGCGGGATCATCGCGAAGCTGCGAATCGAATTGACGTTGGCCGCTTTCAACAGCCCCATGTCGTAGTCGAGAACCTTGCGTATGTGGTCGTCCGACTCGCCCCACAGGTTGTAGGAGTAGTTCTGGCCTCGCGGCGAATAACTCCAGACGACGCCCTTGGCGTAGAAATCCTGGCCGTTGACCTGGAGCTTCCAGCCGTTATCGTCCTTGTAGGTCGTGACGACATCAGCGGCATGCGCTGGCGTGGCGAACGACCCGAGTAAAACAGCGCTGAGCGCCAGCACGCCAAGAGTCCTGTTCATGCTGCTCATCATATTAGTTACCGCCATAGCGACCACTCTTATCTTTGAATTGGTTTCTTTGTAAAAGTCGAGAGATTTCATAGTCTCACCCGCCTCAGTCGGTAACCACGATGGAGATGTCGTCATAGTAGACATCCGCGAAACTGGCGGCATCGCCACCTGTGGTGCTTGTCAGCTGCAAGGTTATGCCGCCTGACACATCGGCTGTGATATCGATATCAAACGAAAAATCCGTCCAGACGTTGGCATCGGCGTTCAACCCCAGCGGACCTCCGCCAAGAATCCGAGCACTCGAAGTCCCTTCCCCGGCGAGCTCAGTAAAGAACTCGGCAAAGGCCACACCACCGACCCCGAAGCTACCGCGGGCGGAAAAACTGACCGTGGCGGTCTGCCCGATGGATACCGGCATCCGGTTTGCCTGCTTGATAATCGACGCACTGCCCGGGGTCGTGTTGTGAATCCGACCTGCGTACGTACCCGACCTGGGATTCGTCATGACAACGGTCTGTTCGTTCGGGTCCGCGGCATTGGCTGGAAACTGCGCCCAGTCACTCAGGTCACCACTTTCAAAGCCGCCATTCACCGCCAGCTCTCCGCCGGCACCGCCGCCTGCGGTTCTGAAGTACAGGTTATCGAGCCAGATCGTGCCGTTGCCATCGAACTTCAGCTGGATGATGTCGGCAAGATCAACACCCGCGAAGGCCGTCAGCGGGACATCGACACTCACCCAGGTATAGGGCGTAATCGTCAGTGCATACGCCATCTCGACTGGCCCCGTGCTGATCAGGGAAACGTTCAGCGCCGTCGAATCGGCCGTCCAGAAGTCCACGTGCAGCGTTTCCATGCCCGATACATCCTGTGGATTACCGGCGAAGTCGGTGCCCTGGTAGTTCAGGCCCGCATACTTCAGCGTGTTGTTGCCGGCAATGTCCACCTGCGTCACGACCGTTGCCTGGCCCCAGTTCGGGTTGTAATCGATGCCGGCGATGTCGGTGTAGGCATCACTGAACAGCGAAATTACATCGGCCGCGGCCGCCGTCGGCGTCGGTGCTGCTGCGACCGGTTCCGTCGGTGGCGGACCCGCGCTCTCGAAGTACAGGTTGTCGAGCCAGATCGTGCCGTTGCCGTCGAACTTCAGCTGGAATAACGTCCGCAAGATCGACGCCCGCGAAGGCCGTCAGCGGGATATCGACACTCACCCAGGTACCGGGCGTAATCGTCAGCGCGTAGGCGGTTTCTGCCGGTCCCGGGCTGATCAGGGAAACGTTCAGCGCCGTCGAGTCGGCGGTCCAGAAGTCCACGTGCAGCGTGTCCATGCCGGACACGTCCTGGGCATTGCCGGCGAAGTCCGTGCCCTGGTAGTTGAGGCCGGCGTACTTCAGCGTGTTGTTGCCCGCAATGTCCACCTGCGTGACGACCGTCGCCTGGCCCCAGTTCGGGTTGTAATCGATGCCGGCGATGTCGGTGTACGCATCACTGAACAGCGAAATTACGTTCGCTGGCGCCGCCGTCGGCGTCGGTGCTGCCGCAACCGGCTCTGTCGGTGGTCCCGCGTCGATGCTGAAATACAGGTTATCGAGGAAAATGGTGCCGTTACCGTCGAACTTGATCTGGATCACGTCCGCGAGATCGACGCCGGCAAACTCTGTCAGCGGGATGTCGACGCTCACCCAGGTATTGGGCATGACCGTCAACGCGTAGGCGGTTTCTGCAGGTGCCGAACTGATCAGGGAAACGTTCAGCGCCGTCGAATCGGCCGTCCAGAAGTCCACGTGCAAACTGCTCATGCCCGTGACGTTCTGGGCATTGCCAGCGAAGTCCGTGCCCTGGTAGTTGAGGCCGGCGTACTTCAGCGTGTTGTTGCCGGCAATGTCCACCTGCGTCACCACCGTCGCCTGGCCCCAGTTCGGGTTGTAATCGATACCGGCGATATCCGTGTAGGCATCACTGAACAGCGAAATGACGTTCGCCGGGTCAACCGTCGGCGTCGGTGCCGCTACTGCCGGCTCATCGCCGCCACTACTGCCGCAACTCGCAACCTGGGTGATCTCATCGTAGTAGAACGTCCAGTTGTCCGGATCGGTATCGGCTGCTCCCGCGACGCCATTGTCAAAGATTAGCGTGATCGCGTTTACCGGCGTCGGGATACCCGCCGTTTGGCCCGTGAAGCTGTAGCACAACTCCTCCCAGGCGCCGCTACCCGTGTGATTTATTTCCCTGGATACGCCTCCGTTGGGATTGCCTTGTTCTTCCAGTTTGAAGGTAACTGCCACATTGCGAGGCGACCACACCTTCATCGTAAATGATTCGCCATCCGCGAAATCGTAGTTAGCCACACGCTCCAGTTTCGTGCCGCCAAACAGCAGCGCCGGATCGTCAGGGAATTTCTGCATCTGCGCCACTTTGTCAGTGTCGTTCAGAGCACCCTGATCCGGATTATTGATAATCGATGTCACGCCGCCATTGAAATTGACTATTGATGGCGGTGAGCACAGATCCTCGAAGTTGATCGGGTCGCAGAAACCGGGAGGGATATCCGGTGCGGGTGTTCCGGCGATCGGCGTGGGTCCGTTGCCCGTGTCACAGCCCGCCAGTACGATGGCGGGAATGATGAACGTCAATATGCGTGAGAGGCTCTTGCTTGCTATTGCATTGACGCTGTTGATCATCCTGGTTGCTGCCATATTGGCTACTCTTATCTTTGAATTGGTTTCTTTGTAAAAGTCGAGAGATTTCATAGTCTCACCCGCCTCAGTCGGTAACCACGATGGAGATGTCGTCATAGTAGACATCCGCGAAACTGGCGGCATCGCCACCTGTGGTGCTTGTCAGCTGCAAGGTTATGCCGCCTGACACATCGGCTGTGATATCGATATCAAACGAAAAATCCGTCCAGACGTTGGCATCGGCGTTCAACCCCAGCGGACCTCCGCCAAGAATCCGAGCACTCGAAGTCCCTTCCCCGGCGAGCTCAGTAAAGAACTCGGCAAAGGCCACACCACCGACCCCGAAGCTACCGCGGGCGGAAAAACTGACCGTGGCGGTCTGCCCGATGGATACCGGCATCCGGTTTGCCTGCTTGATAATCGACGCACTGCCCGGGGTCGTGTTGTGAATCCGACCTGCGTACGTACCCGACCTGGGATTCGTCATGACAACGGTCTGTTCGTTCGGGTCCGCGGCATTGGCTGGAAACTGCGCCCAGTCACTCAGGTCACCACTTTCAAATCCGCCATTCACCGCCAGCTCTCCGCCGGCACCACCGCCTGCGGTTCTGAAGTACAGGTTATCGAGCCAGATCGTGCCGTTGCCATCGAACTTCAGCTGAATGACATCCGTAAGATCAACGCCCGCGAAGGCCGTCAGCGGGATATCGACACTCACCCAGGTATAGGGCGTAATCGTCAGTGCATACGCCATCTCAACCGGCCCCGTGCTGATCAGGGAAACGTTCAGCGCCGTCGAGTCGGCGGTCCAGAAGTCCACGTGCAGCGTGTCCATGCCCGATACGTCCTGGGCATTGCCGGCGAAGTCGGTGCCCTGGTAGTTCAGGCCCGCGTACTTCAGCGTGTTGTTGCCGGCAATGTCCACCTGCGTCACGACCGTTGCCTGGCCCCAGTTCGGGTTGTAATCGATGCCGGCGATATCGGTGTACGCATCACTGAACAGCGAAATTACATCCGCTGGTGCCGCCGTCGGCGTCGGCGCTGCTGCAACCGGTTCCGTCGGTGGTGGACCCGCGCTCTCGAAGTACAGGTTGTCGAGCCAGATCGTGCCGTTGCCATCGAACTTCAGCTGAATGACGTCCGTAAGATCGACGCCCGCGAAGGCCGTCAGCGGGATGTCGACACTTACCCAGGTACCGGGCGTAATCGTCAGTGCGTAGGCGGTTTCTGCCGGTCCCGGGCTGATCAGGGAAACGTTCAGCGCCGTCGAGTCGGCGGTCCAGAAGTCCACGTGCAGCGTGTCCATGCCGGACACGTCCTGGGCATTGCCGGCGAAGTCCGTGCCCTGGTAGTTGAGGCCGGCGTACTTCAGCGTGTTGTTGCCGGCAATGTCCACCTGCGTGACGACCGTTGCCTGGCCCCAGTTCGGGTTGTAATCGATGCCGGCGATGTCGGTGTACGCATCACTGAACAGCGAAATGACGTTCGCTGGTGCCGCCGTCGGCGTCGGTGCCGCCTCGGTGGGCTCGGTTGCCGATGAAGCGCTGGATTCGAAGTACAGGTTATCGAGGAAGATGGTGCCGTTGCCGTCGAACTTGATCTGGATCACGTCCGCGAGATCGACGCCGGCAAACTCCGTCAGCGGGATATCGACGCTCACCCAGGTATTGGGCATGACCGTCAACGCGTAGGCGGTTTCTGCAGGTCCCGAACTGATCAGGGAAACGTTCAGCGCCGTCGAATCGGCGGTCCAGAAGTCCACGTGCAGCGTGTCCATGCCGGACACGTCCTGGGCATTGCCTGCGAAGTCGGTACCCTGGTAGTTGAGGCCGGCGTACTTCAGCGTGTTGTTGCCGGCAATGTCCACCTGCGTGACGACCGTTGCCTGGCCCCAGTTCGGGTTGTAATCGATGCCGGCGATATCCGTGTAGGCATCACTGAACAGCGAAATGACGTTCGCTGCGTCCGCCGTCGGCGTCGGTGCTGCTACTGCCGGCTCATCGCCACCCGACCCCGGGGCTTCTCCCGAGTAAACCCGGACCCAGTCCACTTCCATCGTCACCGGGAAGACGGTCGACGCATCGGGAGAACCGGGCCAGTTACCGCCAACGGCCACATTGAAAAGGATGTGGAATGGCTGATCGAACGGGGCAGGAAAGGCTCCTGCAGTTGACGACCAGTTGTTTTCCATGTGGTAGAGGACATCGTCGACGTACCAGCGAATTTCGGCGGCATCCCACTCAATGGCATAGGTGTGAAAATCTGCTGTCGCGTCTGTGGCGACAAGCGTCGACTGGCCACTCGACAGGTTTGCGGGCGACTCACCACCGAAATGGATCGTGCCGTAAACGGTATTGCCGCCAGACCCGCCCAGGTTGATGGCTTCCATGATGTCGATTTCACCTGACGCCGCCCAGGTACCGTAAGGGCTGTCTTGCGGCAACAGCCAGAATGCCGGCCAGAGGCCTTGCCCGCCAGGCAGGCGCATGCGCGCTTCGATGCGGCCGTACTGGAACGCAAACCGGTCACGCGTATTGATGCGTGCCGACGTAAAACGGAAGGTCTCTACCTGCTCCTCGCGCGCGGTGATTGTGAGCAAGCCATTTTCCAGCTGAGCACTGTCGGGCAGGTAGAATTGCTGTTCATTGTTGCCCCAGCCGGGGATGCCGTATTCGGACCCGTCACCGGTCTCGAAGAACCAGACCTCGGGGTCGAGTGCACCGCCATCGAACTCGTCATTCCAGACCAGGGTCAGGGTATCGCCCGGTGACACTTCGTCGTTAGTCGCAACAGTCAATGTGGGATTGTTGATGTTGACGTTGTTCTGTGGAGGAACCCCCGGGTTCTCCGGGGGATCGCCAATTTCCACCTGGGAGTAAGGCACTGGGCGCTTGCTTCCATCGCAAGCAGATACAACAAACAAGGCGGTCAATGCGAAGACGAGAATTCGCCCGCTGGAGAATTGATTCATACGTGAGCCCCCGGCACTTTGTATATCGCGACGAGATAAGCTCGACGCGAACTCTCAGCCAAGAGAATACGCGTGAATTGACAACGCTGTCAATCTATTTCTGACAGCGTTGTCAATATTGTAGGGATTGATTGCCTGGTGGGTCCTGGCGAGGCTGAGCTCCTCAGGAACACTCGGGGGCCAGGACCCCAATCGGCGCCCGGTTTGAAGGAACGGACCCGGTACGTTTTGCTTTGGCAAGGCGCTCATCCCAGGCCTTGTTGATACGGTCATTCGGAATGACCGGAACAGGTGCAAAGGCGCCGACCATCCCGGCCCCACCGAGTGCAAACGCAAATGCGTCATTTTTCGATCTTGCTTTGAAAAACATGGTCTTGTCTCCATGACAACCAAGGGTTAAACATACCTATCGAGCGCTAAAATGCGGTCGATGCGCGTACGGTACGGCGCCCGGAGACAATCAACAAACGAATTAAATTCAGGTCGGAGATGAGGAAAATCTAAGATACAGCCTTGAATTGCTGCAGTATCCAGTCACGCAGGAGCGCGACGCTCCTGTCGTTAGCCCGGTCCTCGTGGCAGACCAGGTAATAAGAGACATCGGCGACCAGTTCCTGCTCGAAAAGCCGCACGATGCTGCCCTGTTGAAACCACAGGTCGGCAATCGGCACCGGTACCAGCGCCGCGCCAATACCACGCTCTGCAGCACGTACCACCGCGATCATCGAATCGAGGCGCGTAACTTTGCTTTGCTCGGTTAACTGGATGCCGGATGATTCCTGCCAGTTCAACCAGGCCTTGGGCCGGGTCTCGTGCACGATTAGCGGAAAATCGCTAACGATCTTCTTGTTCTTTACACGCATCTTTTTCTTAAAGTCGGGAGACCCGGCGGGCACCATGCGCAGCGGAAACAACAGGTTTGACGACATACCTGGCGGTGGCGACTTGAATAGCCTGATCGACAAATCGGAGTCCGCAGGGTGCTTCTCTGCAGATTCGTCGCTCGTTCCGACCTGGATATCGATTTCCGGGTGCTCCGCAGTGAACTCGCTGAGTCGCGGGACAAAAAACTCGCTGGCGAAAAACGGCTGCACAGAAATGCGCACCGATTGTCGAGGTTGAGAGTCCTTGTAAGCGGCCAGCACTCCATCCAGCTCCTCGATCAACGGGTTGATATCGTCGTACAAGGCTTTGCCGATTTCTGTGAGGGCGGTGTCACGGGTACCGCGTTCGAACAGCTTCAGCCCGAGTTCCTCTTCGAGGCTTTTCATCTGGTGACTGATGGCGGAGGACGTAATAAAGAGCTCGTCCGCTGCCGTGCGAAAACTCTCGTATTTCGCCGCGACACAGAATGTCCGCAGGCCACGCAACGAGGCCCTGGTCGTATTTCCTAGCTGCGGCATTGTGCAGGTACCTACGGCGTAGCGTGTTGCTGAAACACGGCTTTCGGCGTTCGATCGACGTTAAACAATCCCCAGTGCTTCTCGGCACCGTCAGGATTATTCGGATTTCCCTTCCAGGGTTCGTCAAACGCTTCGAAAAAGACAACGGTCGTATTCGTTTCGGCGGCCCAGTCGCCCAGCTCGCGAAAGTAGCGCGCCTGGTTGGACTCACTCGCGCGGTCACCGAACTCGACGGCAACACTCGCCCAACCAGCTTCCAGGATGGCGATCGGCTTCTCCGGCAATGCCTCATGCACACGCTGGATATTTTCGACGGTGTACGCGAGCGCCTCGTCAATCGTCTTCTCTTCCCAGGCGGGATAGGTGTGAACACCGAGGAAATCAACTTCGGCTGCGAGGGGCTTTCCATCCTCAATCCACCACTCGTAGTTATCCGCCACGGTGACCGGTTGGTCGATCGCTGTCTTCACCTGACGGACATAAGCGATGACGCGTTCCAGCGATACCATGTGATCATTCCACGACACCAACGCTTCATTGCCGACATTCACGGCGACGACGATATCGTCGAATTTCGTGGCGAGTTCGATACCACGCTGCAACTCAACTGCGTTGGCGAGCGTGTTGGCTGCCAGTTTTTCTTCAGGTATCGGCTCGTCCAGCCACGGGCAGCCTTCGTGGTTGCTGATTTCTGCATCCAGCCATATGCCCAGCAATACCTTGATCGGAAGATCATGTTGCCGAATCAGCTCGAGAGCCGTCGAGGAGTTCTCCTTGGCTGTCATACAGCCGGATGAGTTCGAAACCGTGATCGACAAGGATCTCCAGATCCTCCAGGATCTCATCCGCACTGGGGTTTACCGCTCCCTCGCCTCGATCCGGGTGCTGCCCTTCGCGAAAGCCCGAGTAGGCGATCGCCATTACCTGCCCGTACAGCAAATCGGCGGGAGCCTGCTGGAAGGTCGGCGCGGCCGACGGCGACGGCGTCTCATCATGTGAGCGCTCACAGCCTGTTACTAGAAGTGCGGCGCTCAAAACCACGGTTAACACGCTGCGCGTAATGCATTTCATCGTCCCTACCCCGCTAGTCACTGGTCGCCAATGATTCGAAACTGTGTGCGCAGCTGCGTATCCGAACTGCCACCGATCCACGCGTGAAACTCACCTGGCTCGACGGTCGACCGCATATCGCGACCAAAAAATGAAAGATCATTTGTGTGCAGATCGAAATCGACGGTGACCGTCTGGCCGGGCTCCAGGTACACCCGACGGAAGCCCTTCAGCTCCTTCACCGGCCTGGTAATACTCGCCACCAGGTCTCGCACATAGAGCTGCACGACTTCCTCTGCAGCGACGTCACTCACATTCGTGAGCTCGGCGCTGATGGTCACCGAATCGCCGAGGGGAATTTCATCAGCGCTGGTGCGAATGTGCTGGTAATCAAATTGCGCATACGACAGACCATGGCCAAACGGAAACAACGGCGTGAAACAGGTGTCGAGGTGGAATGCGCTCATGCCGAGCGAGGTTTGCTCAGCGCGTGGGTCAATATCATCGATATAGGCGACGTTGTCCCTGGAAGGCGGTTTGCCCGTATTCTTCTGGCTATAGTAGATCGGAATCTGGCCAACCATGCGCGGAAACGTTGCGGGTAATTTGCCCGAAGGCGACTCGACCCCAAAGAGGAGGTCCGCGATTGCTGGCCCGCCCATGGTTCCCGGATGCCAGGCATAGAGAATGGCGTCTACATGGTCAACGATATTCGTGAGTGTCAATGGCCTTCCCGCCAGGATCACCGCGACAACCGGCTTGCCGGTTGCCCGTATCCGCCTGACCAGTTCCGCCTGGTCACCCGGCAGGCTGATGTCCGCTCGCGAGTGCGCCTCACCGGAGAGAATCGATTCCTCGCCGAGAAACAGGATTGCAAGATCGGCCTGGGCCGCGGTGGCCACTGCGTCATCAAAGGTTTCGCTCACCCTGCTGCGAGACGTCTCCATCGCGCGCACGTAGCGCACGTCGACCATTTTGCCAACCAGGCTTTGGATCGACTGCAAGGGCGTGATGCTGAGGTCGACATCACCATCGAAGATCCAGGTACCCAACTGTTGATAGGGCGCGTCAGCCAATGGTCCGATGACCGCGATCGAGTCCAGGTCTTTGTCGGACAAAGGCAGCACGTCATGATCGTTTTTGAGCATGACGACGCTCTGCAGTGCCGCCAGCCTTGCCGTCTCCATGGCCCAGCCATTTGCGACCGGCGGCAGGACGCTCGGATCGGTGATTGCATTCTCGAACAGTCCCAGCCGAAATTTTGTTCGCAGGATGTTGCCGACAGCGGTATCGATTGCGCCCAGACTGATACGACCGTCATTCACCAGGCTTTCGAGGTGATTGCTGTACGCGTCGCCTGCCATCTCCATATCGACGCCCGCTTTCGCCGCCTCGAAGGCCGACTCCCTGTCATTCTCCGTCAAGCCATGAATCTGCAGCTGTCGAATCGAATCCCAGTCGCTCACGACAAAGCCGTCAAAACCCCATTCCTCGCGCAGCACCTGCCGCAGAAGGAACTCGTTACCCGACGCCGGCACGCCATTGAGATCGGAGAACGATGTCATCAGGGTCATTACGCCCGCGTCGACAGCCGCCTTGAATGGCCTCAAGTAAACATTTCGCAACTTGGTCTCGGGGATATTGGTCGTCGCATAGTCCCGGCCGCTCTCGACCGCACCGTACCCGGCAAAATGCTTGGCGCATGCGGCGATGCTGCCTTTGGCTGCAGGATCATCGTCCCACTGGAACCCCTCAACCATGGCAACCGCCAGTTCGCTGCAGAGCAACACGCATTCACCGAAACTCTCTGCAATGCGGCCCCAGCGTGCGTCACGCGAGATGTCGATCATTGGCGCAAATGTCCAATTGATGCCCGCCGTTGCAGCCTCGAGCGCGGCAACCCTGGCTCCTTCGCGCACGAGATCGGGATTCCAGGTCGCAGCCTGGCCGAGGGGAATCGGAAAAATCGTTCTGAACCCATGAATGACATCGCGACCCACCAACAAGGGAATGCCATGGCGACTTTCCTCAACAGCGATACGCTGCAGCTCGTTGACGACCTCGATGTCGACGACATTGATGACCGAGCCGATGCGGCCTGCCCGCAAGCCATCCGCGAGGTAATCCGGAGCGTAGCCTTCACTCGCGTTGACCTGGCACATCTGGCCTATCTTCTCGGCAAGCGTCATCTCGGCCAACAGTTTTCGTACTCGCTTCTCGGTCGCTTCCTGAACGGTCATGTCATTAGTAATCGAGGCGTGCATGGTTGTTCACCGCGGGCTGTGGGACGCTGCTGGCAGGCAAAATATGGAGGCATTCGGGGCGGGCAAGACCATTAGCATGCCCGGCCCAGCGCAGCCTCTTATTAGCAGTATTTGACAGCGCTGTCAATTTGCAGGAGGATGCGCAAGATAACAAGAATGCACCGATACTGGGCGGGGATAATGAGTATGAGTAAGGCTACGCACTACGAAACAAGACCCGAAGATCGCATCCCGTTACCGCTCAAACTCGTCTATGGGTTCGGCGCCTTCGTTAACAACACGCTGGCAGCCGCTGTCGGCGGCATGATCATTGTATTGAATCTGGGCCTCGGCCTGAGCCCGGCACTTGTCGGATTGCTCGGCGCATTACCGCGCCTGACCGACGCGCTCACCGACCCGCTCATGGGCTATATTTCGGACAACACCCGATCCCGCTGGGGACGTCGTCGCCCGTACATGCTCGTCGGGGCAATCTCCGCCGGAATTATTTACGCCCTGCTTTGGCAGCTGCCCGCCGAGAAGAGCACGACGTTCTATTTCGCGTATTTCCTGGTCGGGTCACTGATCTTCTACCTGGCCTACACCATTTATGCGACGCCCTGGGTTGCGCTTGGCTATGAACTTACGCCCGATTATCACGAGCGCACCCGTCTCATGGGCGTGCAGAACTTCATCGGCAATATTGCCTACATGATCTCACCCTATTTTCTCGCGATCATGTACCTGCCAGTATTCGGTGACGTCGTCACTGGTGCCGGCTACCTTGCAATAATTATTGGTGTTGTCGTCATCGTACTGGGTGTCCTGCCGGCACTATTTTTGCGCGAGCGCTTCAGGGACATCGCCGCCGCTGAAGGGGCGGAAGCAAAAGGCACCGGAATCGCGCATGTCGTTATGGACTTCTTTCGCGGCTTCGGAAAGACGCTCAAGTTCAAACCATTTCTCAAACTCTGCCTGGCCACGTTCCTCGTCTTCAACGGCTTTATTCTCATTGCTTCGTTCCAACCCTACGTCATCATCTACTACGTATTCGGAGGAGACCAGGAGGCCGGCTCCGTATTTGTGGGGCATTCCGGGTTAGTTCAGGCCATCACAGCGCTGGTAGTCATTGTGTTTGTTACCTGGCTTGCAACAAAAATCGGCAAGCGCAGAGCATTCTATGTATCGACCGGCGTTTCTATGGTCGGCTATGCCCTGAAATGGTTCTGCTATACACCCGACAATCCGTGGCTGGTGATGATTCCGGCACCGCTGATGGCCTTTGGCCTGGCCGGGTTGTTTACGCTGATGCCGTCGATGATTGCCGACGTCGTCGACATGGACGAACTCAACACGCACGAGCGGCGTGAAGGCATGTACGGATCCATATTCTGGTGGGTCGTAAAACTCGGGCAGTCAGTTGCGATATTCGGAGGTGGACTGCTGCTCGTCGGAACCGGCTTCGATGTGAATTTCGGGGGCCAACAGGCTCCTGAAACGATAACGTTGATGCGCATCTGTGATGCATTCATACCGTGCATCGCCTCGGGCATCGCAATCTGGTCAATTGCCAGCTATTCGATCACCGAGGAAAAGGCACACGAAGTCAGAATGGAACTCGAAGAACGCCGCGGTGCCTGATACAGAGCCCCTGCGGTTTACTGAGAAATTCGGCTACGGCCTGGGCGATACGGCGTCCAATTTCTTTTTCCAGGTCTTCAACATCTTTCTGCTGTACTACTACACCGACATATTCGGATTGTCGGCCGCAGCAGTCGGCACGATGTTTCTCGTAACGAAGATCGTGGACGCTATAAGCGATCCGATCATGGGGCTGATCGCAGACCGAACGAATTCGCGCTGGGGAAAGTTCCGTCCTTACCTGCTTTGGGCCGCAATTCCTTATGCCGTGTGCGGCTATGCAATGTTCGCCAACCCGGACCTGCCTGACACGGGCAAACTGGTTTACGCCTACGCGACATACACGCTGATGATGCTGGCATACACCGCCATCAATGTTCCCTACTCGGCCCTGATGGGCGTCATCTCTCCATCCTCGATCGAACGAACCAAGGTGGCCAGTTACCGGTTCATCTGCGCTTTTGCTGCCGCGTGGGTGATCGGCACATTCGTCACTCCACTCAAGAACATCCTGGGGGGCGACAATGAAGCGCTGGGCTTCCAACTGACCATGCTGATTTTCGCAGTGCTGTCGGTCGTGCTATTTTGGATTACCTTTGCAACGACCAAGGAACGTGTCGTACCTGTGCAGACAAAGACAGACGTACGGTCCGACTTTCGCGCCCTGCTGAGCAACGGTCCATGGAATGCATTGTTCATCGCAGCAATTCTTACTCTGATGAACATCGCCGTGCGCAATGGCTCTTTGCTCTATTACTTCAAGTACTACGTCGGCGATGACGGCATGCCGCTATTCCTCATATTCGATAAAACAGCCGTCTTCATGTCATCGGGCCTGCTGGCCATGATCGTCGGAATTGCATTTACAAAGACGCTCAGCGAGCGCTTTGAAAAACGGCATTTGATGATCGTCCTGTCTGTGCTTAACGCCATCGCGATGGCCGCCTTCTACGTCATTCCACCGGACCAATACTGGTTGATGGTGACTGTGAATTGCCTGGGCGCATTTGTCATCGGACCGACCCCGGCACTGGTCTGGTCCATGTACGCCGACACGGCTGACTATGGCGAATGGAAGTCCGGCCGGCGGACTACAGGCCTCGTGTTCTCAACCCTGCAGTTCGCCCAGAAAATGGGGCTCGCGGTGGGTGCGGGAATGGCCGGCATTATTCTTGGCTGGTTCGGGTTCGTTGCGAACGAAATACAAACGGAGTCCTCGTTGGCCGGCATACGCTTTTTATTTAGCCTGTTGCCCGCGCTGCTTATCCTGTTGGGCTCGGTCTCGATCTTCTTTTACCGCATTAACTCGGAAACGATCGCCAGGTTCGAGCGGGAACTCCTGGAACGCCGGTAGTCGATACTCAGCGTTCGCGCCGTTGTGTATCGCGGCAAACGGCCCGCAGTGATTTCAGGAACTGATCGTGCGAACACAGTTGCCGCGCATAATCCAGTTCGCGCTTGCTGCCCTTGGCCCGCAGAAGTTCCCGGAGCTTTTGTTTCGCCTCCCGGTCCCACGTGCCAGGCTTTGCCGCTGCAACGATTGGCGCGAGCGCGCTGCAGCCTCGCTTTTCATCGCTACTCCAGGTTCGCAATGACCTGATACCGACGTCCCTGGCCAACGAGCTCGTCACCCGGTCTGCCGCCGCGCGACGCGTCCTTCCTCCGGCGCTCCCGAGTACCTCGGTCGCGAGCTCTGAACTGGTTGTGATCCACTCCTCCTCAAAGAACTCGCTTTGCCGCGCGCCGGAAAGACAGAGGTGCATGTCGCAACTGGCGAGTTTGCGGAGCGTCCTGGTCCCCGAGCGATGACGCGGGTCCTGCTGCTTCTTCTCCAGCTCCGATTTTGCCAAGGCACGAATGTCCGGCAGTACCGGACGATAGCCGAGCTTGTAGTAGAACCAGAATGCGCCGCTCTGCAGCGCCTCGCGATTGCCCTCGCCGAACTGGTACGGATTGGCGATGTAGCGGGTGCAGCCAACCAGTGAATGGTAGACCCGCATTACCTGCACCCAGAGATAGGACGCTTCGCTGCCACGATATTCGTCGAAGATATTTACGCCGGTATTGACTTGCCTGAACAGGATGCTCGATCCGCCGTAACCGACCGGCGCACCGTTGGCCAGGATCAGGTAGCCCATCGTGCACTCGAGCGGAAAGCGATGACTCGGCAACAAACCAAAAACAGCAACACTGACTCCTTCGCCAACATCGGCCAGGTACACCTCCTCCGGATTGGCGAAATTGAAGTGATACGTTTCCCGGTGCCGCGCTGCGAGCGACGCCATGGCGACATCGATCATCCGGGCGCCGTCGGCCCTTGAAAGGCTCGAAACGGATTTCACCGGGCGCTGAATTTCGCGCTTTACGTGTTGCGGCCGCGAACGCATGCCATCCTGTCGCGCGCTGATCTGCGCCACGGGGTAGACATTGAGCGACTTCGAATATCGGCTCCCCGAAAGATCCCACACGAGCGGTATGTCGGCGGCGTCATACAGCTGCCGCCAGACAGGTTCCAGCCTTTTCCCACCCAGTTGCGCCATTAGCCAGTCGAAGTCGGTTCCCTGAAATCCGGATGAGGCGACTGTGACCCATTCCTGTGTCGTCACCGCACCGCTGTCAAAGTACTCGTCCTCAGACGGTTGCAGGAGCAGCCGCAACAACTCATCCAGTCGCTCGGTGTTCTGGAGTGCCTCCCAGTCGATGGAAACGGCGCCGGGTGATGTTCTTGCCAGCCATCTGGCCACCTCGAACGAGAACGAGTACCGCAAGAGTGTCCCGGCCTGACCACTGTCTTCCAGGCTTCTGCGCTGTGACTTCGACAATAATCGGGTCCGTTGCTCCACAAGTTCAAGAGCGTCTTCTGCCTGGCAGCGCTCGACCCGCGACTTTGGAAACGCACGTGTAAAACACCATTCGCTGTGTGCCTGCATTAGCGTGCGAGCGAGATTCGCCTTCATCGTTGTATGCCCAGCGCCTGCAGTGCGTCCTTACTGCGGCGCAAATTGGCAGCGGCTGTCTCGCCGATTGCCAGGGCGAGTGCCACCTGCAAAGCATCGAGAATCGAGAGATGGACCAGGCGCGAACTCATCGGTGTGTAGATATTCGTATCTTCGTACGCGTCGCAGGCAAATACATGCCGAGCCGATCTGGCAAGCTGCGAGTTGCGTTCGGTAACGGCTACCACTGTTGCACCGTTATTCGATGCCGCAATTGCCGACTGGCACAGATCATCCGAGTTGCCCGTTTTGGAAATAATGACAAGTACGTCATCCCGTCTTGCGATCGACGCGAACTGTCGAATTGTGGGCGTATCGGTTAGCGCACTGCAAGGCGTTCCGAGCCGGAACAGTTTCTGGCTGGCGTCACTCGCCACATGCCCCGATGCGCCGAGGCCGGCGAACACGATTTGCCGTGCGTCAGCCATGCATGCAACGACTTCATCGAAAGGCATGGTCGACAATTGTGTACGCAGATCGAGCAGTGACTGGATGGTCGAATCGATAACCTTCGCCGTAGCGTCCGAGGTCGCGTCATCGACACTGACATCATGGTGTACGAAGCTCTCAGGTCTGCTGAGGGCCTCTGTCAGGCGAATGGTCAGCTCACGAAAACCACTCAGACCCATGCGCCGGCAAAAGCGAATAACGGACGGCTCACTGGTCGCACATTCGCGCGCGACCTTGGCCACCGTCGACTCTGTTGCCTGCCGGGGGTGCGCCAGCACCCACTCTGCCACCTGTTTCTCGGCACGGCTCAGGCGACCCAGCGACTGCGTAATTTGATCGAGCATGTAGTAATACTACAGTATTTTTGTAGTGCCACTCAATTCTTTGGTGCATTTCTGCGGCATATTTGTAGTAAAATTTCGCACCTCAGGAGAATTTGAATGGCAAATTTCGTACCGGTCGACGAATTCGACCTGGTGATCTTCGGCGGCACCGGCGATCTGGCATTGCGCAAGCTGTTGCCCGCCCTCTACCACCGCGTGGGCGACGGACAGATTACGGGCGACAGCCGCATCATTGCCGCAAGCCGTGGCGACATCAGTCGGGATGACTATCTTGCGACCGTTGAGAATGCGCTGCGGGCGAACCTGCCGGACGGGGATTTTCGCGACGAGCAATGGCAGGCGCTGCGCGATCGTGTTCACTACGCACAGTGCGACGCTCTGGCCGCGGACCAGTGGAACGACCTGGTCAGTTTGCTCGACGCCACGGGTGACCGGGTGCGGGTTGCCTACCTTGCGACTGCGCCCAGCCTGTTCGGGCCAATTGCACAGGGCCTCAAGCAAAACGGACTGATCACGAAATCCAGTCGTATCGTGCTCGAAAAACCATTGGGCCACGACTACGAGTCCGCGTGCACGATCAACGACCAGGTCGGCGCGTGCTTTGCGGAAAACCAGATCTATCGAATCGATCACTACCTCGGCAAGGAAACGGTCCAGAACCTGCTCGCACTGCGTTTCGCGAATTCATTGTTCGAACCTTTGTGGCGGCGCGGCTCCATTGATCATGTCCAGATCACCGTGGCCGAGGATCTCGGTGTCGGCGGCCGCATCGAGTACTACGACAAGATCGGCGCATTGCGTGACATGGTGCAGAACCACCTGATGCAGCTCGTCTGCCTGGTCGCGATGGAGTCCCCTTCGAGCCTGCACCACGATGCGGTTCGCGACGAGAAGATCAAGGTCCTCAGGGCGCTCCGGCCGATTGCTGGCGAAAAACTCAAAACGCATACCGTGCGTGGTCAATACACGGCCGGTGCCATTGGCGGCAGCGCAGTCATGGGCTACCCGGACGAACTCGGCGAAGCGACAAGCAGCACGGAAACCTTCGTTGCACTGAAACTCGAAATCGACAACTGGCGCTGGTCGAACGTCCCCTTCTATGTGCGCACCGGAAAACGCCTGCCAGCCAAGCATTCCGAGATCGTAATCGAGTTTCAAAATGTTCCGCACTCAATCTTCCCGGAGCAGAGCTACGAAGTGCAGGCCAACAGGCTGACCATACGCCTGCAACCCGATGAGGGTGTGCAACTTTCACTCATGGCGAAAGAACCGGGGCCAGGCGGGTTCGACCTGCGGCCCGTTTCGCTCAACCTCAGTTTCGAGGAGACCTTCGGCATTCGGTATCCAGATGCCTACGAGCGCCTGCTAATGGAAGTCCTGCGCGGCAATCCCGCTCTCTTCATGCGACGCGACGAAGTCGAGGCCGCATGGCACTTCATCGACTCGATCGTCGAGGGCTGGGAATCGACCCGGCACAAAGTCGAATCCTACGTCGCCGGCTCCTGGGGTCCGGCCGGATCGTCCTCGCTCCTCGACCGCGATGGTCGCAGCTGGAAGCCGGACGTCTAAGCATGGATCAGATCTTCGAAACCCGCGAGGCGGCGTCCGCTGCGGCCGCGCAGCGAATCACCGCCGCCCTGCGCAGGCGGCTGGATGCACAGTCGTCTGCGTCGCTCGTCGTTAGCGGTGGAACGACACCCGCTCTGTGTTTTGCCAACCTGTCCACGCAGGACATCGACTGGCAACGCGTGGGAATCCTGGCGAGCGATGATCGCTGGGTACCGGCTGATCACGAGGACAGTAACGAGAAGCTGATTCGCGAAAAGCTGCTCATCGCGAAGGCCGCAGCGGCCGACTTCATGCCGTATTACGCGTCAAACATGTCCATCGATGCTCGCTGCGAAGAACTGAACAGGGATATCCGTTTCGCGCCGTTCCCATTTGCCTGCTCCCTGCTTGGCATGGGCGCTGACGGGCATTTCGCGTCACTGTTTCCTGACGCCGCCAACCTCGCTGCGGGCCTCGACCTCGAGTCGGCAAACTTCTGCTTGCCAGTTGAGACAGCAGCCAGCCCGTACCCACGCGTCAGTCTGACCCTGGCCGCACTTTCGCGCAGCGACGAAATCGTGCTGCTGTTCTTCGGCAAGGACAAGTGGGACGTTTACGAAGCAGCGAAGAGTAAAAACGACCAATACCCGGTGAGCCGCCTGCTGTTGCAGAAACGAGCTCCCGTTCACACTTACTGGGCACCTTGATATGCACCCGACCATTACCCGAGTTACCGAGCGAATTGTCAGACGCAGCGAGCAAGAACGCGCGGCCTACCTGGCACGTATCCACAAAGCCTCACATGGGGGACCCGCTCGCCAGCAGGCTTCCTGCAGCAACCTGGCGCACGCCATGGCGGCCTCGTCGGCCATCGAAAAACAGGCTATTGCACACAGCGACGCGCCAAACATCGGCATAGTCACGGCGTACAACGACATGTTGAGCGCGCATCAGCCATTCGAATCCTATCCGGCACAGATCAAGCGCGCGGCCGCCGAGAACGGCGCCGTCGCACAGGTTGCGGGAGGCGTGCCGGCCATGTGTGACGGCGTCACGCAGGGACAGGATGGCATGGATCTCTCGTTATTCAGTCGTGACGTCATCGCGCTCTCCACTGCGGTCGCCTTGTCACACGAAGTATTTGACGCCGCCATTTTTCTCGGTATTTGCGACAAGATTGTGCCGGGCATGTTGATCGGCGCGTTGTCGTTCGGCCATTTGCCCATCGTATTTGCACCCGCGGGCCCGATGGTCTCGGGCCTTTCAAACAAGGACAAGGCGCTCATCCGCGAAGATTTCGCGGCGGGCCGCATCGATCGCAAGGAACTGCTGGAAGCCGAGTCTGCCGCCTACCATGCGCCCGGCACGTGCACCTTTTATGGCACGGCCAACAGCAACCAGATGCTCATGGAGTTGATGGGTCTGCAGTTGCCCGGCGGTTCGTTCGTCAATCCGGGCACGCCACTACGGGAGCAGCTCACGAACGAGGCCGTTCGCCGGCTCGTCGGCAACACGAGCCTTGGGGACCACTACGTTCCGGTCGGGGAAATTGTCAGCGAAAGAGCTGTCGTCAACAGCATCATTGGATTGCTGGCAACCGGCGGGTCAACCAACCACACCATTCACCTGATCGCGATCGCAAGAGCTGCCGGCATCAGGATTGACTGGGAAGATTTTTCGGAACTGTCCTCGGCGGTACCGCTGCTCGCCCGCGTCTACCCGAACGGCATGGCTGACGTGAATCACTTTCACGCGGCGGGTGGCATGGGTCTCATTATCAGGGAACTGCTGCAAGCCGGACTGTTGCATGATGACGTGACCACCATTCTCGGCCAGGGATTGAGCAAGTTTTGCGACGAGCCGTTTATCGAGAACGGTCAACTCGAATGGCGCGCCGGACCGCATACCTCGCTCGACAGTGAGGTTATCGCGACGGTCGACAAGCCCTTCGACAAGGAAGGCGGACTGCGTCTCGTGCAAGGCAATATTGGCCGCGCGGTCGTCAAACTGTCGGCGGTCACCAGCGATCACCACAAGATCGAGGCACCGGCCAGGGTCTTCTCATCGCAGGACGAATTCAAGCGGGCATTTAACGACAACGAACTGGAAATGGACTTCGTGGCGGTGCTTCCGCACCAGGGACCGGCTGCCATCGGCATGCCGGAGCTGCACAAGCTCACGCCCTACCTGGGGTTGCTGCAGAACCGCGGATTCAAGGTCGCATTACTTACCGACGGACGCATGTCGGGCGCGTCCGGCAAGGTCCTGGCAGCCATTCATACAACCCCCGAGGCAGCGAGGGATGGCCTGATCGGCAGGATTCGCGACGGTGATATCGTCACTATTGACTCCAACTCCGGCGTGTTGAAGGTATCGGCAGAAGACGATATCGCGGCGCGCGAGGCGACGCCGAACGAGATTGCGTCGCACCATGCGGGCCTCGGGCGCGAACTCTTTCAGCCCTTCCGTGAGCGAGCATCAAGCGCCGAGGAAGGCGCCAGCTTTTTCGCCTGAAGGACCCGCAGTACCATTCGCCGCTGGATTGTTATCTTGTTTCGATATACTCTGCCCAGCAGTCTTGGCAACGGGATAGAGGGCATGGCAGGAGTCAACGGGCGCGTCGCGTTAGTGACAGGTGCAGGTCGTGGAATCGGACGTGCAACAGCAGAACTCCTGGCAGCGCGCGGTGCGCGCGTCATGGGCGTCGCCAGAAGCCGTGCAGAGCTGGAGGCCCTGGGCCTCGAATACTTTGTCGCCGACCTCGGAACAGCAGAAGGCTGCGCGCAAGCGGTTGCGGAGACGGAAGCACGCCTTGGACCGATCGAGATACTTGTCTGCAACCACGGCATCGGCTCGGCTCACGAAAAGCTCATCTGGGAGCAAAGCCCGGATACCTGGAAGGAGACCATGCGCATCAACCTGGACGGGCCCTTTGAGCTCTCGCGACGGGTATTGCGCGGCATGACCGAGCGTGGCTATGGCCGCGTGGTCTTTACGAGTTCGACAGCCGGGCTGGTCGCCGAACACGCGGGCAGCGCCTACAACAGTTCAAAGCACGGACTGATTGGACTGATGCGGTCCGTTGCCACCGACGGCGGTGCATTTGGCGTTACCTCGAACGCGGTCTTGCCGGGATGGGTGAGGACCGAAATGGCGGAACGCTCCGCCCGCCAGGAGGCGAAGGACCGGGGCGTTAGTCCGGACCAGGTCTGGGAAGAACGCGCCGCCATGTATCCACCGGGCCGCGTTGCGACGGCTCAGGAGGTCGCCGAGGCCATTGCGTTCCTCGCGTCCGAAGAATCCAGCGGCATTAGCGGCGAAGCGATCCGGGTCGCGCTCGGCAGCACCGAGTAACGGCTGCCAGCTTACAGGTCAGTATCGGTACATACCCCGAAGACGCTGACCACAAAGCCATCTCGAGCGACGGCAGCTGTCAGGAATCCCGTCGCTTCGTCGATAACAAGACTGAACGCTCGGCCACCTTCCATGCCCTGCAGGACTATCGTGCCTTCGTCGTTGACCACCGTGCTGAACTTCGTCGAGCGATCTTCGCCGCTGGACTTCGTCGTCGAAATCAAACTTTTCTTGAGATCGATGACGACAAAATCGGGCACGCCGATTTCCCATGCTGACGTCGAGTAGCAGGTGTCGCCTTCAAGACAAATCTGGACCTGCGACGTCGCGCAGACGAACTTGTTCACGCCTGTCAGCGGGTCCGCATACGCGGTGCCCGCCAGCAACAATCCGGCCAGTACTATCGTTATTCTTTTCATTGCGAGCTCCTCTACTCAGTACTTGACCATGTAGTCGTTGGCTTCCAGGCAGACGCTGAACGCCTTCTTGAAGTTGGTGAGCTCTTCCTCGGTCGCCACACTGCGCTGCTCCGTCTGCGCTGCCACCTGTTGCTGGGCCTGCTGATTGGCTTCCCGGCCCATGCGGCGGCCACGTACCACACCAGCAGCGGCACCCCACGCGGCGCCATTACTGGCGTCGTCGTTGGCAATCTCGCCAATGAGCGCACCGGCTGCCGCACCGCGCACCGCGCCCTTCGCACCGGCACCCTTACCCACTTGCTCGGCAGCCTGCTGTTCTTGCTGGGCTTGCTGCTCGTTGGCTGCCTGCTTATCAGCCAGGTCAAACGGGTCCGAGCCAACATTGCCAACAGCCCATTCGTAACAGGTTGCCTCGTCCTTTGACTGCTGCGACGCGTCCTGACCCTCTTTCGGGAATACGTACACGTCCATTGTGGCCGACAACGACTTAGCTTGCTCTTGCGCACTTGCCGAATGGCCGATTCCGACCAGCAACAGCGACAGGCAGGCAATGCCAACTGCTAGGTTCTTATTCACTTCGGTCTCCAGCATGTCTTTCGATCAAACTCTGGCGACCTCATACCTTGCGCGGACTGAGCCGCGGTACAAGGCCGCTAATGCAGGGGGTCAGAATACTCGCAATCCGCGGTTCTGTACACGCGCAGCGGCAAGGTCATTTGTAGGTCGCAAGGTAAGCCACGCCTGCGCGCTTCGCTTCCCTGAGCATCGCCGGTGTGATCTTTCCGTGTTGCACGATCGACAGGCTGAACATCAGGTCTGTAATCTCGATGAAGTAGTAGAAGGCATCACGCATGGCCGATGTATCCGGCACCTCGAAGTACCGGGCGAATGAACGGTGCATGGCCGCAGCGACGTCGCGGTCATTGCGGCCGTCGGCCTGCTTCACTTCCAATGGCGTCTTGCCACCGATGAACAGCTGGCGAGCCGGCGGTGACGTGGCATAGATGCGCGCCCCAATTTCAACCATGTACTCGGCAAGATCGTTCCATGTCTTCCGTTTGGCTGCGGGCACAGGTTTTTCGTGCGCCTGGCAGAATTCATCGTTCAATACGGTCGCCAGCTCCGCGAAGATGTCGAAGCGGTTGGCAAAGAAATGGTAAGCGGAGCCTTCAGGCACACCGGCGCGTTTCGCTATGTCCCTGAACGAGACATTCTCGATTTCTTCTTCGCAAAGAAATCATGCGCAGCTTTCAACAGGTCCTGACGCCGTTTCCGGCCTGGCGCCCGGGTCTTCGGCGGCTTCTTCTTGCGCAGACCGATCTGCTGCCGATTCGACACTGCGCCCGCCTACCCGGTCATCGGCTGCTGTTGGGTCACACAATGAATGCCGCCACCGCCCAACGCCAGGTTGTGGATGGGCACCTGGACGATCTCGCGATCGGGATAGATTCGCCGGTAGGTCTCCACTGCGTTCTCATCGCGGTCATAGCCGTACCCCGGAACGATCACCGCAGCATTGGCCAGGTACGAATTGATGTAGGAACTGCAGCCGCCGTTCCAGGTCGCTTCGTGGTAAATACCTTCATCGATAAATTCGATTTCGAGCTTGCGCCCCCTGGCATCCGTTTGTCCCCGCAGCGCTTTGGTGTTGTCTACACCCACGGCGTAGTGTGGATCCGTCCTGTCCGGATTGACTTCGATGAGCACACGACCCGGTTCGATGAACGCAGCAATGCCATCGATGTGCCCGTCAGTTTCGGTTTCCTCAACGTCTCCGGGGATCCAGATAACCTTGCTGGCTCCCAGCGTGCGGCACAGCTCGACCTCGATCTCCTTGCGGCTCAATCCCGGATTGCGATTCTTGTTCAGAAAACACGATTCCGTTGTGATGATCGTGCCCTCGCCGTCGACGCTTACACCGCCGCCCTCGGCAACGAGGCGGCTGGGAAAACAATCGGCGCCCGCCAATTCGAGAATGCGCTCACCCATCAAGGCATCCTGATCGTAGGGATCGTATTTCTCGCCCCAGGCATTGAATGTCCAGCTCGAACCAGCCAGGCGAGGCCCACCGACAAGGAAGTTCGGCCCGGAGTCCCTCGCCCAGGAATCGTCGATGAGCATCTCGACGATCCTGACCTTGTCCTCGAGCAGCCGGCTCGCACTGTCCCGCTTGTGAGGCGGGACCAGCATGATTACCGGCTCGAACCTCGCGATCGTATTGGCGACGTTCGCGTAGTCCTGCATCGTCGCTTCATCGTCCGCCCAAAGCCCGTCGCGACATGGCCAGGCCATCCAGCAGCACGTATGCGGAGCCCACTCGGCGGGCATGTAGTAGCCGAAGTCCCTTGGATCGGCCGTCAGGGGAAAGGTACTCATCTCCTGGATCTCCTCGCCCGGTCAGCATAAAAGAACGCGACGAGCGTCATGACGAAAAGGCCCATCGATAGCAAGAACACGTTGGGATAACGCCCACCACTGACGACGATGGCCGCTATCCCCGGTCCGATTGCGCTGCCGAACGTCGAAAACGACGTGCCAGCGGCAATGGCACTGCCTTTGCGATCGATGGTCGCAAGCAATGATTGAATGAACGGCAGGCAAAACGCCCAGGAAAAGCCCATGCAGCAGCTGCCGATGAAGTACGCCGCGTAGCTGTCGGCGGCCAGGAGAATCACCAGCCCGCCCAAGGCGACGAACATTCCGAACAGGAGTGGGAGCAAGGTGCCGAATCGCTGCCCGACTATTACGATCGAAAAGGCGCCCGGGATGCCAACCAGCGACGCAATCAGCAGTGAGAATCCGACTTTGTGATCCGAGATTCCGAGCGAGACGCCAAATCTCTCGATGTAAGTAAATTGCGCATTGTTCGCGGCCTCAAAAGCGGCAAAACCGAAAATGGCAAGCGCTGCCGAGACCGTGAGGAGAATCTTGAGCTCGGACTCGGAATGCCCCACAACTTCTTCCGCAGGCTTCGCCCGCGGCAGAAATTGCGCCATGAACAAGGCAAGGCAATCGAGAACGGCAAATCCGGAGAACAGACCCGCCGCTCCCAATTCGTCAGCAAACACTGGAACGACGTAGAGACCGAGGCCGCTGACGATAAACTGAATGGTCACGAAGAGGCCGAATCCCCGTTCAAATTCGTCGTAGCGCGCGAAGGAAGAAACGCTGGCCACGTAGGCAGCTCCCAGCGCAAGGCCTGCGACAATTCTCGCCGCAAAGAAAATGGGCGTTTCGCCGGCAGTGAACGCCGACACGAGATCGGCAACGGCGGCGACAAGCAATGCGATGGTGGCCACCTGTCGCAGGTTGAGCCGGTGTATACGGATTGAAATCAGCAACCCGACGACCGCAGCCGCCAGGAAATTGGCAGACGCGGACCAGCCCGCCGACGAATCGGACATGCCCGCATTGTCGACGAGGACACCGATCATCGCTGGCAAGACCAGCAGTGACATCAATGCCACCGTGCCAATTGCTGAAAATGCCAGGAAGTGTCCCAGGTGCGGGATGCGCAACATCTAGCAGCCGCCCGCGGGTTGCTTGCCGTCAAGGGTTAACAAGGTTCGATAAAGATCGGGGCGACGATCCCGAAAGACGCCCCATTCGCGGCGATAGTCCGCAACCCGGGCGAGATCGAAGGTATGCGTGAGCACCGCCTCGGAATCGCGGTCGGCCTCACAGACCAGGGCGCCGATTTCATTGGCGATAAATGACGAACCATAGAAGTCCATGGCAAGCTCACCGCTCGACTCGCGCCCTATGCGATTCGAAGCGATGACCGGCAAGATGTTGGCGGCAGCGTGGCCCCGCATGACCATTTGCCAGTGTTCCTTGCTGTCAAAGTCCGGTTTATCGAGTTCGCTGCCGATTGCCGTTGGGTACAACAACATTTCGGCGCCCATCAGCGTCATTGCCCGTGCAGCCTCGGGAAACCACTGGTCCCAGCAGATCCCGACACCGATACGACCGTACTGTGTGTTGAACACACGAAATCCTGTATCGCCCGGACTGAAATAGAACTTCTCTTTGTAAAGTGGAAAGTCCGGAATGTGGCTCTTGCGGTAATGGCCGACGATCGACCCGTCAGCATCGACGATCGCTATCGCGTTGTAGTGAGTGAGGCCGGCCTTCTCAAAAAACGATACCGGAATGACTACGCCACGCGCTTTCGCCACGGCCTGCATTTTCCGGACCGTTGGCTGGCTCTCAAGAGACTTCGCCAGGTCGAAATGCCTGCTTTGCTCATCGATGCAAAAGTACGGTGATTCGAACAACTCCTGCAAAAGAACAACCTGCGCGCCGGCGTCGGCCGCCTGATGAACCAGTTGCTCGGCACGCGCGACGTTATCTTCCACGTCCCAGGTGCAGGCCATTTGCGTTGCAGCGACAGTCACTTCCATAGCGTTCTCCGCGAACGGTGAGATTTGATAGGGCTCTTATTCGAGTTTACTCGGTTAAGGAATAATGTCAATTGACCGCACGCCCGGCGCCGAAATCGCTTGAAATAGTTCGGTCTGGCCTCAATTATGGTGGCTTCGCGTCAATGCAAATACGGACCCTACGATGATCAGACGGCTATTCACCCAGGTAGTTGAAGCGTTTACGGTGACCACCGAGGCCGCGCCCTCCGCAGGGGACCGCGAGTCCGCACTCCGCCTGGCGACAGCCATATTGATGGTTGACGTCGCGCGCGCCGACCGCCTATTCGATGAGGCCGAGTTCGAACGTACGCTGAAACTGATTGAGAAGCAGTTCCACCTGACCACTGAGGAGGCGGCCCAGCTCGTTAACGAAGCAGACGAGGAAGCCGTGGACATGGTCTCCGTTTACGAGTTAACCGACGTTCTGCACAAGAATCTTGGTGAGGAAGAAAAAGCCCGGGTCGTCGGGCTGCTTTGGGACGTTGCCTATGCCGATGGCGCGCTGGATAAATACGAGGACGCGCTGATTCTGAAGATCAGCGACCTGCTGTACGTTAATCGAGCGCGCGTCATGCGCCTCAAACACGACGCCGCGCTTGTCTCGCCGGGACTAAGCGGGGAGACCCGCGCCGTCATCTTCAGGCCCGAACCAGAGCAAGCGGGCATCCTGGAGCGACACGCCGGGACGTTCATTGTCCCAGACCATGTTGATGATCTTCCAGCCATCGCCCTCGTTTAGCAGGTTAAAGAAGTTGACGCCCTGGCCCGAGTAGCTGGACGTTTCGCCCTCGTAGCTGAATCGGTACACGCTCGCAAGGCGCGCAACATTGCCAAAGACCGTTACCTCCTGACGCAGCTCGGTTTCACAAAAGCGCACGCCCTTGAGCAACTCCGTCGCGTTCGCGATGTACTCGTCATGGCTCATGACAAGCGCGAATGGCTGCCCGGCGTCATCGAGACCGGTGCGGACCATGGTCGCGCGCGGGTGAAACAAGGGCCTGACAGCATCCCAGTCCCGCTGGTCGCACGGCGCGGATATCACGTCGTACAACCTCTTCGTCAATTCTCGAAATTCTGCGTTCTTGTTTTCGTCAAGCATAATCGACCCTTCTATGCATGCCTGGAATGCCGCATGGTGAGCCCCAGCAGAATCATCGAGATGACGCAGGCACTGACAATCAGCGAGAACCCGGCATTCCATCCCGAAGCATCGACAACGTAGCCGATGATGACGCTGGCACCCACCGCTCCGCCAACATAGCCGAACAAACCCGTGAAACCAGCGGCCGTGCCCGCGGCCTTCTTGGGCGCGAGATCCAGTGCGTGCACGCCGATGAGCATGACCGGACCATAAACAAAGAAGCCGATACCGATAAGCATCGCGATATCGACACCGGGGTGGCCTGGCGGATTCAGCCAGTACACGACCACGCAGACCAGGGTTGCCAGCATGAACAGGATCGAGGCAGGAGCCCGGCGACCGCCAAACACCTTGTCCGACATCCATCCGGCCAGGAGCGTTCCGGGTATCCCCGCGAATTCGTAGAAGGCGTATGCCCAGCCTGTACCTTCAAACGAAAAGCGCTTCACCTCACCGAGGTAGGTCGGGGCCCAGTCGAGAACCCCGTAGCGCACGAAGTAAACGAACGCATTGGCGATGGCGATGAACCACAGCAGTCGATTGCGCAACACGTAATCGACGAAGATTTGCCTGGTCGAAAACTCGTGTTCATGCTCGGGATCGTACTCAAACGCCCGGGGGTAATCGTTCCTGTACAGCTCAATGGCCGGCAAACCCTGTGACTGCGGGGTATCACGGACCATTACGAGTATGTACACGGCAACGCCCAGCGCGAAAAAGCCGTGCAGGTACAGGATGGCATGCCAGTCCGCGAACATGGCCATCGCCAGGATCGCGAGCGGACCAACGAGGCCGCCGCCTATGTTGTGGGCGACGTTCCAGATGGCCATCTTGGTGCCGCGTTCCCCGGGCGAGAACCAGTGCGCCATGACCCGGCCCGACGGCGGCCACCCCATACCCTGGAACCAGCCATTGAGCAGCAGCAACGCGAACATGATCGCCACCGAGCTGGTTGCGACAGGCGCTGTGCCCATGAAGATCATTACCGCAGCCGAGCATGCGAGTCCGAGCGCCATGAAGACGCGTGCATTGCTGCGGTCGGAGACACTGCCCATCACGAACTTCGACAGGCCATAGGCGATCGAGACACCCGACAAAGCGAGGCCGAGGTCGGACTTGGAGTAACCCAGCTCGATAAGATCCGGCATGGCCAGCGTGAAATTACGCCGTACGAGGTAATAGCCCGCGTAGCCGATGAAAATACCGAGGAAGACCTGCAGGCGCAGGCGTCGGTAGGCGCTATCGACCTTGCCGGGCGGCAGCGGGGGCTGGTGCGAAGCTGGCTTGAGAGGACCGATCACGTTCGGTCAGCGTACTCAGATGTCACAGCTTCAGACCACAGGATTGAAACGCCTCGCGGATGTTCGCTTTCTCCGCCGCGGTCAGCTCCAGCATCGGCGGACGCACATAGCCGCCAACCTG
Source organism: uncultured Gammaproteobacteria bacterium (assembly GCA_963698415.1). GTDB lineage: Bacteria > Pseudomonadota > Gammaproteobacteria > Steroidobacterales > Woeseiaceae > UBA1847. The sequence goes on from CAVOQS010000001.1 coordinate 585,739, forward strand.
CCCCAGCAGTTCCTGCCAGTACTTGCCAAACGCCTGCGGCTTGTCCGCCGGCCTCGTCCTGGTCATGGCATCGCGCACAGGATCGAGGCTGTCACGCACGCGTCGCGCCTCTTCGAACTTGCCTTCAAAAGCGAGTCGCGTGTACTCGTCCATCCGCTTGTCATTCCTGGTTTGCAGCTGGTACGGCGGCGACGAGCAAAGATAGAGCCGCCATCCCAGTTCTTCGATATTGTCGAGCCAGTCATCCTCAAGCGATGTGGAAACCTGGATTTTATCGCCGACCATGTACGTCAGCCGCACGTACATCTCGCGCGGCACCGAGTACTTGATAGCGACGATATTGGGTAGTTCGGCGATGCGCGCACATTCTTCCGGTTGCATGAGGTAGCCGGAATCCGGGTGACTCCACATGGCGATGCCGATATCGAGTCGGTCGCACAGCGCCTTGTAATATTGGTAAAGGACTTCACCGCGTTCGTGCACGAAGCTCAACACCGGGGCATGGACAACGATGTAATCGGCGCCACAGTCTTGCGCGTACAGCGAGAGTTCGAGCACCGTGTCGAAGTTCTGGTCCGACACAGAGACGATGACCCCGGCTCGGCCGTCACATTCCTCGACAGCGATGTCGAAGTTACGTTTCCGTTCGTCAAGACTCATGGAGAAGAACTCGCCCTGCTTTCCAGCGATAAACAGGCCCTGGATATCGAGATCGTCAATCCAGTGGCGTATGTTCGAGCGAAGGCCCGCTTCGTTGAGCGAAAGGTCTTTATTGAACGGGTTGAGGGCCGCCGCCCAGATGCCACGCATGTTTTCGCGTGCATAGTCTTTTGCATCGAGCTTTGAATACTTGGTGGCCATCGTCGAAATATACTTATAATTCATCGCACCGTACATCCGCTTCCTTTGAGGTCCCAATGAGCACCTATCCAGACCTGCACCTGTACATCAATGGAGAATGGCGCAAGACGGCCAACGACCTCCCGGTTCTGAATCCGGCGACTGAAGAGGAAATCGGGCGTTTGCCACATGCAGAGAAGCGCGATCTTGACGACGCACTGGAGTCTGCCGCCGCAGGATTCCGGATCTGGAGAGCGACTCCCCCGGTCGAGCGCGCCAATATCCTGTACAGGGCCGCGTTGCTCATGCGCGAGCGGCAAGAGGATATCGCCACGGCCATCACGGCAGAACATGGCAAGCCGCTCGACCAGGCGCGGCTCGAGGTGATCCGCGGCTGCGAGTTTTTCGAGTGGGATGCCGGCGAAGCGACGCGCACCTACGGACGCGTCATACCGAGCGCTCCGGGCATCCGGTACATCGTGCATCACCAGCCGATCGGCACGGTTGCTGCGTTTTCGCCCTGGAATTTCCCGATGAGCCAGCCGTGCCGAAAGGTGGCGGGAGCAATTGCCGCGGGTTGCTCGATTATTCTCAAAGCCGCTGAGGAAACCCCGGCGGGCGCGCTGCACATTGCCAAAGCGCTTCATGATGCCGGCCTGCCACCCGGCGTATTGAACCTGGTATTTGGAACGCCCGCCAAAATCTCTGACTATCTGATCAAACACGACACGGTCCGATTAGTCGCCTTCACGGGCTCCACCGTCGTTGGCAAACATCTTACGACGCTCGCCGCGCAACACATGACGCCGGTGCTGATGGAACTGGGCGGCCACGCACCGGTCATCGTCTGCGAAGACACGGATGTCGAAGCGGCCGCCATCAGCGGTGCAGTTCGAAAAATGCGCAACGCCGGCCAGGTTTGCACGTCACCTACGCGTTTTTTCGTGCACGACAGTATCTTCGAGAAATACACCGAGATCTTTGTGCGCCGCGCTGCAGCGACGGTAGTTGGCAATGGTGTTGATGCAGGTGTTGAGATGGGACCACTCGCAAACCATCGCAGGGTCGATGCGCTGGCAGGCCTGGTCGAAGACGCGGTTGCCAGGGGTGCGGACCTCAGGACCGGCGGCCAGCAAGCTGGATGGCAAGGGCTACTTTTTTCAGCCAACGGTGCTGGTCAATGTGCCAGACGATGCACACGTCATGCAGGAAGAGCCCTTTGGTCCGCTGGCCATTATCAATCCCGTCGCTTCACTGGATGAGGCGATCGAAAAGGCGAATTCCGTGCCATACGGACTGGCCGCATACGCCTTCACGAACAGGGCCGACTACGTCGACCGCATGGTCGAGGAAGTTGAGGCCGGCAACGTATCGATCAACACGCTCGAGGCATCGTTACCCGAGACGCCCTTCGGTGGCATCAAGTCGAGCGGCTATGGCCGCGAAGGCGGCACGGAAGGGCTGCACAACTACATGATTATCAAGAATCTTTCTCACAGCCTGTCGATTACCTAGTGGCAAGCTCGCACAGCCACACATCAAGCCGGTGAGGGACAGGTAGCCGAATCCATAGCCGCAGGCGTGTGAGGGCGTGTTGTCCGCAGCGCTCCGAGTGAGGATTGTCAGCGGGATTGTGCCTTATGCCCGAATGTCTCCGCGGCCAGGCTGTGGAGTCGATCCATCACGTACTGCTCGTCCCAGTCGTTCTCGATGCCCGGCAGCGCCATGATGATTTCCATGACCCGGTTTTGCTCATCGCCGATGCGCAATGCTTCCGCATAAGGGACGTCGGGTGAAAAAGTCACCATTGAATAGAGTGGTGTCCACAAGTCCGGAAAACGTCCGCTGAATTTCGCCTCGATCATTTTGCGAACCTGGAATTTCCGGTCTCCTGAGAGGTCGCTCATTTCGACGAAGTTGCGCTTTGACAGCTCCGCGATGGCATCACCATTGGGCTTCCTGGCATTCTCGTAGGCCGGAAATATCGCGTCCCAGTTGTGATTGTGGATGTCGATCAATCGATTGAGCTCGGCACAGTCTTCGAATCCGCAGTTCATGCCCTGCCCATAAAACGGCACGATCGCATGGGCCGCGTCCCCGATCAGCCCCACCTTGCGATTGAATGACCAGGGGAATACCTGCACGAGAAACAGCGGTGACGCGGTCTTCTCCATGAAGACGTCAACGGGGTCTTCCAGGTAATCCATTGCGTCCGCAAAGTTCGACTCGAAGAAGGCTGCCACCGCAGGCCGCTCGGTCAACGACTCGAACGAAGGATCGCCGGAAAAGTTCAGGAACAACGTGCAGGTAAACGTGCCATCCCGATTCGGCAGCGCGATCAGCATGAAATGCTTGCGTGGCCAGATATGCAGCGCATTCTTTTCGAGCTTGTGGGAGCCATCCGGGTTCGCAGGAATATGCAGCTCGATGTAACACTGCGGCATGACTTCCTGGCTGTAGCTGAAACGCGGCAGGTTGTGCGCGAGTCGCCGCACCTTCGAGTGCGCACCATCTGCGCCGAACAGGAAGTCCGCAGCGACCGTGATCCTGCGATCGCCTTGCACCTCGAATACAGCCCCGGCCGTCTCGAAATCTACGTCGACGAGACGATGTTCAAAATGCGTCGCGACATGCGGCTCGCTATCCGCGATATCGAGCAACTGCTCGTTGATGCCGCCTCGCGAAACCGACCAGATCGCATCGCCCTCCAGGCCATACGGCAATGTACTGAGTTCTCCGTGGATACCATGAATGGCGCGGTGGTACATCGGAATGGCGTCGGCTTTCGCATCCGCACTGATTCCAATCTGCTCCAGTGAGTGCCACCCCCTGTCGGACAGGGCGATGTTTATCGATTTGCCCTGGTAGATGCTGGTTTTTCGTGAATCCGGGCGCCCCTCGTACAGGCCGACGCTGTAGCCGTGCCGGCTCAGCAGGATCGCGAGCAAGGAACCGACCGGACCGCCGCCCACCACTGTAAATGTGTTCCGCGTCATCGTTTGACTCCCCTACGCCAGCAGCTTGCGCATTACTTCGCCGAAGGTGAACACGTCTTCGAACGAGTTATAGAGAGGTACAGGCGCCATCCGGATGACGCAAGGCTCGCGAAAGTCGACAATGACGCCGGCCGCTATCATCTCATCGAACAGCCGGCGTTCGCGCCCGGCAATATCCATCGATATCTGGCAACCGCGTTGTTCGGAATCCCGCGGCGTGATGATGCTGATATCCGCGTCGGCGAACTCGCGGGCCAGCTCGTCAATCGTGAACTCGAGGTAACCCGTCAGCTTCTCGCTTTTCTCCCGCAGCGCCGGCATGCCCGCCTCGGCGAAAACTGCGAGCGAAGCCTTCATCGCCGCCATTCCGAGAATCGGCACGTTGCTCAGTTGCCAGCCTTCGGCGCCCGCCATCGGCTGGAAACCTTTCTTCATCTCGAATCGTGTTGTCTTGTCGTGTCCCCACCAACCGCCGAAACGCGGCAGATCGTAACTCTGGCCGTGACGCTCGTGCACGAAAATGCCGCCGACGTTGCCCGGACTCGAGTTCAGGTATTTATAGGAACACCATGCGGCAAAGTCGACGTCCCAATCATGCAGTGCCAACGGCACGTTGCCCGCGGCGTGAGCGAGATCGAATCCGGCGATAGCGCCAGCAGCATGCGCCGCCTCGGTCAGGCGAGGCATATTGAACAGTTGTCCCGTGAAATAGTTGACGCCGCCGAAAAAGACGAGGGCGAGCTCATCGGCGTGGGCATCGATCGCACTGAGAATGTCTTCCTCGCGAATCAGCCGCTCGCCGTCTCTCGGCGCCACTTCGATGATCGCGTCATCGGGATCGAAACCATGAAACTGCGCTTGAGTCTCCAGGAGATACCGGTCCGACGGGAACATCTTCGCTTCACTGATGATCTTGTAACGCGATTTCGTCGGCCGGTAGAACGACACGAACAGCAGGTGAATATTGGTTGTCAGCGAATTCATGCAGACAACTTCGGACTCCTTCGCACCGACTATCGCGGCCATCGGTGGGGTCAGGAGCTCGTGGTAGCTGTACCACGGGTTGCTTGAATGGAAATGCCCTTCCACGCCGTAACGTGCCCACTCATCGAGTTCCAGTTCGACCGCCGCTTTCACGGTCTTCGGCTGCAATCCAAGTGAATGGCCGGTGAAGTACACCAGCTCGGGCGTGCCCAGCGACGGAAAGTGGAACTGGTCGCGAAAGGCCCTGAGTGGATCCGCTGCGTCCTGTTCCCTCGCGAACTCGAGGGTCGCCTGGTAACGCATGTCAGGCCTTATTCCGCGGTGGAATCGACACCCACCCCTCCGGGGGTTCCTTGCCCGGATGCAGCACACCGCAGTAAGCACAGGTTCGCGCGGCCTCGTCGTCGTAGAACGACTGATACAACGGTGGCAGGTCATGCACGATTGACTTCAAGAGTACCTCGACGCGATGCACGAGACTGCCGCACTCGAAGCAATACCACTCGAACGCGTCCTGCAGTCCGTCCGGTCGTTTGGGTTCGATGACGAGACCGACGCTGCCGGCCATCGGTCGCTGCGGCGAGTGCCGCACGTGCTTCGGTAGAAAGAAGACATCGCCTTCGCGAATTACGACATCGTAGAACTCACCCTGGTCAAAGACCTTGAGCACCATGTCGCCTTCGAGCTGGTAGAAAAATTCCTCGACCGGGTCGTCGTGGAAATCCGTGCGCTGGTTCGGGCCGCCGACCACAAAGGCCATCATGTCGGCATCTTCCCAGATCTGCTTGTTGCCCACCGGCGGTTTCAGGAGATGCCGGTGTTCATCGATCCATTGCTGGAAATTGAATGCAGCAAGTTTCGTCATCGTCGATTGGCCCTCGCCATGCCTGTCCTGCGAGGCGCCAGTTTATCTCAGATCACGATCGGCGATGAGGGATTCAGGATCTCGCGCACCACGCTCATCGCCGTAATTGCCGACGACCGGGGATTGTCCGGCAGCGCATGTCCCTCGATCCGGAACTCGAAGCGGCCAAAGTCACCTTCAGCCACGATCTCGTGCACGTTGCAGCTAATCCCCGGGTCTGCAACGAGTTCGACCCGGGTATCGTCAAAACCGATTCCGGCCAGCGCAACAGACGCCGCCACATTCGCGTTTTTGGGGTACTCAAGTGCTGCATTGCGAGCAGTGCCACTGAAATGTACGGCGGGCTCGGCCAGCGCATCCAGATCGAGCTTCGCTTCAGCGGGCGAACCTCGCCAGCCATGCGGCGGCTTGCGGCCCCGATAGATCACCTGTGTCAGCGTGCCGACATTCGCAGCCGACAACGCATCAAGTGCCCCTATCGCACCCGACGCGACACGCAGCTGTGCCCCGCTTTTTCGTGCGGCACTGGCGAGCCTGTCATACAAAGCGACATCGGCCAGCGCCCCGGACGAGACCGTGATGAGATCAATACCCTTCGCGAGGGCCGCTGCGCCATGCTGCTGCAGAGCAGAGTGACCGGCGCAATCAACGGCAAGGCCTATCCCGCCCGGCACGTCGTCGAAACCGTTTGCGATTTCGACGTCGGCACCGAAGATCGCGCGGGCTCGCGAGTTCGATCCGGGGTTGACCACGGCGACCGCAATTTCAACGTCGCTATGGCCGGCCAGGTAGCCTGCAACCGCCTCGGCGATCGCTCCGCAGCCGATAATAGCCAGGGTCTGCACTTTGTCGGTGTCTTTCTACTTGTCGATGCCGCCCAGGCACATGTACTTCATCTCGAGATAATCATCGAGCCCGTACTTGGATCCTTCGCGACCTTGCCCGGATTCCTTGACGCCACCAAACGGCGCCATCTCGTTCGAGATGATGCCCTCGTTGATGCCAACGATGCCGTATTCCAGCGCTTCCGCGACACGCCAGATGCGGCCAATATCACGAGAATAGAAGTAACAGGCGAGGCCGAACTCCGTGTCGTTCGCCATTTGCACGACTTCTTCTTCGGTCGAGAACCTGAACACAGGCGCGATGGGTCCGAAGATCTCCTCACGGAATACCTTCATGTCCGAGTTCACGTCAGTCAGGATAGTTGGCTCCACAAAACACAGTCCAAGGTCGGACCGGTGGCCGCCGACGGAAATTTTCGCGCCGCTGGCAACCGCATCGTCTACAAAGGTCATGACGTCATTGGCTGCTGTTTCGTTGATCAGCGGACCAACTGCCACACCTTCGTCTGCTCCGTTACCCATCTTCAGCCCGATCGTCGCACTGGCAAGCTTCTCCACAAACTGATCGTAGACGCTGTCCTGTACGAAAATCCGATTTGCGCACACGCAGGTTTGCCCGGCATTCCGGAACTTGCAGATAATCGCGCCTTTGACCGCTTCATCCAGGTCCGCATCATCAAAAACGATGAACGGTGCGTTTCCGCCCAGTTCCATTGACGTACGCTTTACCGTTCCAGCGCATTGTTCCATCAGGAGCTTGCCGACCTGCGTGGAGCCGGTAAACGTCAGCTTACGCACGATCGGATTGCTGGTGAGTTCTGCGCCAATCTCTCGCGTAACTCCGGTGACGATATTGACGACACCCGCCGGCACCCCGGCCCGCTCCGCGAGTTTCGTGAACGCGTAGGCCGACAACGGAGTCTCATTGGCCGGCTTGCACACGACCGTGCAACCAGCCGCAAGCGCCGGCGCGATTTTGCGCGTCAGCATTGCGTTGGGGAAATTCCAGGGTGTGATACAGGCGACCACACCTACGGGTTGCTTGATCACCACTGCACGCTTGTCAGCGGACGGACCCGGAATCGTATCGCCATAGATTCGCTTGGCCTCCTCGGCAAACCACTCGATGTAGCTCGCGCCATAGGCAATCTCACCCCGCGCTTCCGCCAGTGGCTTGCCCTGCTCGGCGGTCAGGATGATGGCGAGATCTTCCTGCGCCTCCATCATCAGGTTGAACCAGCGGCGAAGAATCGCCGCTCTTTCCTTGGCTGTCATCTTGCGCCAAGCCACCTGGGCCACTTCTGCAGCTTCGATCGCACGACGAGTCTCAGCCGTGCCGCATTTGGCAACCTCCATGATCGTCTCACCGGTCGCCGGGTTCGTTACGGGCAGGGTCTCGCCGTTGTCCGCGCCGACCCATTCGCCATTGATGTAGGCGCCGCTCTGCAGCAGTTCCTTATCACTCAGTTGCATCTCGCAAGATTCTCCAATTGCATGGTGCCCTGCCTGGCAGGACGAGGGGCTCTATTATGAGGATGAACGTGGTACTTGCCTAGTGGTCGAGCAACCCGCTGCCGATGCGGTGCTGCCCGACGGCTAATTGGTCTTTCTGCAGTGCAAAGCGGCGTTTGCAGACGGCCGGGTCACGTTCCTGGCGCTGATACGGTCGACTTCAGGCTCCGATAACTGCGGTCGAAGAAGCGCCGGATATCATCGCCAATGATGATGTTGACGGGTATCAGGACGAGTGTAATCAGCGTCGCGAACAAGATACCGAAACCAAGCGAGATAGCCATTGGGACCAGGAACTGTGCCGACGATGACCGTTCCATAAGCAACGGCAGGAGGCCGAAAAATGTCGTGAGCGATGTGAGCAGGACCGGACGGAAACGCACAACTCCTGCGCGTTCAACCGACTCTCGCAGGTTATCGCCAGCTTGACGATGACGCTGATTCACGTAGTCGACGAGTACCAGGCTATCGTTAATGGCAACGCCGGTCAGTGCCATCAGTCCAAGCATGCTCAGCATTGAGAGTGAGTACCCCATAAGCCAATGGCCGATAACCGCACCGATAAAGCCGAACGGGATGACGGACATGATGACGAGCGGCTGCGTGTAGGATTTCAGCGGCAATGCCAGCATGCAGTAGATCACAAACAGTACGACCATTATGCCGAGCTGCAGACTGCCGAAGGTCTCGGCCTGTCGCCGTTGCTCGCCCTCGAACGTGTAGCTGACACTCGGGTATTTCACGAGTAGATCATCCAGGTACGCACTAATGGAGTTCATCAGAACAGTCGTATTCGTGCTCTCCTTGTCCACGTCTGCAGTGACATTGAGGACCCGGTAACCGTCGATACGCCGAATTTCCGATGGCCCGCGGCCCGGGCTAATCTCCGCCACATTTGCCAGCGGAATGCTGTAGCCGGCCGGTGTCGTGATCAGCATTTCATTCAGCGATGCAATCGTACTCCGCTCACCCAACGGGAATCGAATCAGAACCCGGACATCGTCCCGCCCGCGCTGAATCCGTTGCGCTTGCAGGCCTTTGAAGGCCTGGCCGACCTGGTTAACGATGTCGCTGCGGGTCAGGCCAAGAAGATGGCCCTGTGGAGACAACTCTATCTGCAGCTCCTCTTTGCCGTTTGACAAGCTGTCGGCGATCTCGAAAACACCCGGGTAGGTCAGCAGGTGCGCCTTCAGCTGATCACCAACAGTGCTGAGTGTCTGCAATGAATTCCCGCTGAACTGCACATCAACCGGGTCTCCGGGGCGGAAGAACGTGGATCGAAAATTCAGGCTCTCGGCGCCAGGCACCCGGCCGATCAGACTGCGCCACTCGTTACCGAAGGTATTGGTCGAAAATTCGATCGTCCGATCCTGCCGAGGCACAGTCTCCACCTGCACGCGCGCACCGCCCGCACTGACGTTGCTGAGTATGTTCGTTACCATGCTCTCGCCGGTTTCCTCGTCGCGATACTTGTCCTGTAGTTCGCGTGCCGCCAGGTAGATGCGCTCGGCATGTCGGTTCGTGACGTCGAATGGCGTACCGGCCGGCATCGTCAGTGTGGCCGTGGCAGTCTCACCTTCGATACTGGGGAACGGGCTGAATCGTGTCCATCCGCTGAAGATCAGCGTGACCAGGACGATAAGCACGCCAAGGAACCCGGCGACCGTCGAATAACGATGATCGATCGCCAGCTTAAGAATTGGCTTGTAGTGCTGCAGGATCAATTCCTCAAAGCGGTCGGCAAAGCGCGTTTGCCATGCCTGGAAGCGCGACGTCTGAGGGTCGTGCTCATGCAACTCGATGTGCTTGAGGTGCGCCGGCAATATCAATTTGGATTCAACCAGCGAAAACAGGAGAACCGGGATGACGACCAACGGGATCTGCGAGAAAACATCGCCCATGCGGCCCTCGATAAATGCAAGCGGCCCAAACGCAGCGATCGTCGTCAATATTCCGAACGTCACCGGAATGGCAACCTCCTTCGTCCCCTGGATCGCTGCCGACAGGCCCTTGTTGCCCTCGCGCATGCGCGCATAGATATTCTCACCAGTCACAATCGCGTCATCCACGACGATGCCCAGTACGAGAATGAACCCGAAGGCACTCATCAGGTTCAGGCTCGTGTCCATCAGGTGCATGACGATAAACGCACCGAGGAAGCTGATCGGAATGCCGAGGAACACCCACATCGCGATGGCGGGCCGCAGGAAAAGCGACAACAGCAGGATGACAAGCACGCTGCCCTGTATCGCGCTCGTGGTCATGATGCCCAGGCGATCCTTGAGTCGTGCCGAATCATCATCCCAGTACGAGAGTTCCAGGCCGACGGGCAGCGCTGCCTGACGGGACTCGATGTACTCTCTTACCTTGCGCGATATCTCAATCGCATTCTGGTCACCAACCCTCGAGACGGTAACGAAAGCGGCATGCTTGCCGTTGAAACGCGTATGCATCGCGTCCTCGACAAAGCCGTCGACAACGGTCGCGATGTCACTGATGCGGACGATACTGCCGTCAGGATTGGTCTTGACGACAATCACGTCGAAATCCCCGCGCCGATAGGCCTGTCCCTTGGAGCGAATCAGGACGTCGCCGCCCTCCGTCCGCACGTTGCCGGCCGAGAGGTCCACTGAGCTCTCACGAATCGCCCGGCCGATGTCGGCAAGACTAACGTCGAACTCACGCAGCCGGTCCGGCGAGACCTCAATGGCGATCTCATATTGTCTGACGGCATCCAGCTCGGCATGAGTGATGCCCTCGATACGCAGCAACTCGTCGCGGACCTGTTCAGCGAACGTGCGGATTTCGACTTCGCTGTAGTCGCCGGCGACGACCACGTCGATAACGCCAAAGCGCCGCTGTCGCAAGCTGATGACCGGCTTTTCGGTATCGGCCGGGAACGTGTTGATCGCATCCACCCGACCCTTGATGTCGTCCAGAAGCTGTCGTGGATCGTAGCCTTTGTCTATTTCGATCAGCACGTTGGTCGACCCCTCTCTCGACACCGACATAATGCGGTCGATTCCCTGCAGGTCCTTTACGGCCTCCTCAATACGCACGGCAACACCGAGTTCCACGTCCTCAGGGGTAGCACCTCGCAGGGGGACCGACACGTCAATCGTGTTCGGGTCGGAGGGCGGGAATACCTCGAGGCGGACACCGTTGCTGATCGCGAGGAAGCCGCCCAACAGGATCGTCACCATCAACAGGTTGGCGGCGACGGAGTTGCGTGCGAACCAGGAGATCACTGGCTTTCTCCTCCCTGGACTGCCGGACGCTTGTCGTCGTCATTGCCGCTGATCGCGACACGTACACCCGACGTAACCTGGCCGAGCGCTGTCGTCACGAGTTGGTCACCCGCGGCCAGGCCGGTCGACACTATTGCCTCGTCCTCGTTCTGCCAAAGGATCTCGATATCGCGGCGCACGAGTATGCCGTTCTCGACGACATAGACATAGGTACCCTGGTAGATCGAGTTGTTAGGTATGACGAGTGCCTCCGGAACGATGTTGCCCTCCAGCTCCGCGGTTATGTACTGGCCTATTTTGAGCGGCGTCTGACCATTTTCCGGAGATGCAAAGGGATCGATAATCTGTGCGATAACATGGAGCTGGCGCGCAGTCTCGTCAATCGCGCCCTCGGTGCGGACCAGTTCGCCCTCCCAGGTCGACAGGCCCGCCAGTTCGGAGCGAATCTCAACACGCCCACCGGTGTTCCGGGGCTCATCCGAGTTCCGGTAGACTTCCGGCAAGTCGATGAACGGCAGGTCGCGATTCCTGATCGGAAGGCGTATTTCGATGATATCGGTCGCGTAGATTTCAGCGAGCTGTGCGTTGCGAGACACGACCTGGCCCAGGTCGACAAACTTTTTCAGTACCCGGCCGGCGAACGGTGCCCGGATCGCCGTTCGTTCCAGGTCGAGGCGCACCTTGCGTAGCGATGATTCGGCCGACAGCACCCGGGCCCGCGCCGCTTCGAGCTGAGGAACGCGTAGCACCAGGTCCGGAATCTCTCCTTCGTTGCCCAACCGGTCCCAGTCCTCCCGTGCCTGGTTGCTGCGCGCTTCCGCCTCGGCGAGCACCTGGCGCGAGTCGGCCAACGCCGCCTCGGCGATGTTCACATCGGCGGCATAGTCACGGGAGTCGATCGTCACCAGGACGTCGCCACGCTCGAAGAAACCACCGTCACGCACATTAGGGTTCAGGTTGACGATCTGCCCTTCAACCTGGGCGACCAGCATACTGCGCGTTCGGGGCTGAACAACGCCATAGCTCTGCAGCACCACGGGGTAATCACGCGGCACCACTTCCAGTGTCTCAACCGATAGCTGAGGTCCACTGACGTTCCTTTGCTGGGCGGCCTCTGGTGGATTCAGTTTGATCACAATTGCCAGCGACAGCAGCGCTCCGAGAATGATCACGGGAAGCAGTTTCTTGTTGAATGACATATCTAGTTCACCACTGTGAAGTCGCCGCCCAGGGCGAGACTGAGCGCCAGGCGGTTCTGCAAACGCTGATTCTTGAGTTGCACTACGGTCGCTGCGGCGTCGAAGGCCTGCCGTTGCGACACAAGTACCGTTGTATAGGACACGAGTCCTCGACCGTACTGATCGAGTGCGAGTTGCAGCGCCGCGCGGGAGTTCTTCTCGGCCTCGAGGAGTGCTGCATAACGCTGGTCAAGCGACACCGTGCGAGAAATTGCGTTTTCTACCTCTGCGAATGCCTGGAAGACGACATCCAGCCAGTTCTGCTCTGCGATTCGAACCTCTGCCAGTTTCTGCTTCTCAAGAGCGGCCAGGCGGCCGCCCTCAAACAAAGGCTGCGTCAAGCCGAAGGCCAGCGACCAGCCAGAGGCGCCGCCACTCAGCAAGTCCGAGAATTCCGTGGAGTTTACGCCAGTACTGCCGACAAGCGAGAGACTGGGAAAGCGTGCTTTGTGAGCGACAGCCAGTTCGGCATCCGCGGCCAACAGATTGAGCCAGGCCTCCTGGATGTCCGGTCGCCGGGTCAAGAGTTCGGATGGCAGTCCGCTCGGAATGGAATCGACTGGCACCGGCAGCTCGCCCGCAATACTGAAATCGCCATCCGGGTAGCGCGCGAGCGAAAGTTGCAGGGCGGCGATGGCCTCCAGCCGGTTCTGCTCCTGCTCCGCCACGTTGGCCCGCTCGCGCTCGATCTGGTCGCGTGCGAGGTAAAGATCCAGCGCTTCATTCAATCCCTGCCGATAACCGCTGGCGACCACATCGTGACTGGCTATCGCGACCTCCAATCGTCGTCTCGCGACATCGAGTAGCAGCGTCGCCTCCATGACATCAAAGTACTGGCCTGCCGTCCCTACAGCCAGGTTACGCTCTGCCGCGTCCAGGCGTGCGGCCTGCGCAGCGAGAGCAAGTTCAGCGGCCTGCTGCGCTTTTGACAGCTTCCCCCACAGGTCGATCTCGATCCGCGCGTCGGCCCCCAGTTCAACCGTTTCGGTCGTTGCACTATTGCCAGCCGACGTCGTGATGTTGCGGCGTGTGCTTTCCAGCGTAAGATCAAAGGTCGGGAGACGCGACGAACGGGCGATAGCGACCGACTCGCGCGCCGCATTCAATCGCTGCCGCTGCTGCTCAAGTGCGAAATTGCCGGCGACCGACTCGGCAACCAGTTCCTCCAGGCGCGGGTCGGCGAACATGGCCAGCCAGTTTGTCGTCACTTCACCGCTGCTGCCTGCTTCTCCACTGCGAGCCCAGGCCGCGGGTGTCTCGATATCGTCCGGGGTCGTCTCAATGCCTGTGACGCTGCAGCCAGCCGCAAGGAAGGCGAACAGAACTGACACCAGGACGGCACGGCACTTCAGCAGCATGTCTCTTATTGGGGCCCTGGCATTCACTCAGGCCGACGGCAGCGCATCGACGTAGTCTGTCATGCGCTTTTGCATCGCCGCATCGGGCAATTCGCCAACACCCGCAGCAAGATTGTCCAGCATATGACGCGGCTGGCTGGTAGCCGGCGTCACCACCGTGACATCCGGGTGCGCGGCGGCGAACTTGATGAAGAACTGCGCCCATGACTCGATGCCGATTTCGGCGGCCCATGCCGGCACCTGACGCCCGGCAACTCGCTGCCACAAGCGAGCACGGCCGAACGGCACATACACAAGGACGGCGATGCCGCGCTCTTTCGCGACAGGGAAGATCTGCTCCGCCGCACCACGGTCATCGACGGCGTAGTTCACACCAATAAAATCGATGGGTTCGCGGCGCATGACCTCCGCGAGCTCGGGAAAACCGGACTGACCCGTATAGGTCGTGCCAATGTAACGCACCCTGCCTTCTTCCTTGAGCTCCTTGAGTATCCCCATCTGCGTGGGTATGTCGCGCAGATTGTGAACCTGGATCAGGTCGATTGGATCCTTGCCGATATAGTCGAATGAGCGTTCGATCTGCGCCCGCGCCGCATCTGCGTCTGCCGTGGAGCCGCCGCGCGGCACCACGTTTACCTTGGTCGCCCAGAAGATCTGCTCGGTCGCACCCATCTTCTGCACAATTTCACCAGCTACACGTTCGGACTCGCCGTAACTCGGTGCCGTATCGAAAACGCTGCCGCCGTTATCCAGAAACGCCTTGATGACAGCCTGCAGCTGGCTGACGTCATCGCTTGCAGCGATATTGCGAAACGATGCGGAACTGCCGAGACCCACGATCGGCAGTTTTTCACCGGTCTTCGGGATGGCGCGCGTGATCAGCCCTTCGTGGTGCGCGGCATGCAGCAAACCTGCCGGCAATAGGCTGGCCACGCCTGCCAGCGCTGAATATTTCAAACAGTCTCGTCGCGAAATCATGATTTTATCCATCTAATTCAAGTGCTCATTGAAGAAGGCAACCATCCGCTCCCACGCCAGTTGCGCCGCCTCGGGGTCGTAGCGAGGCGTCGAATAATTGTGGAAGCCGTGCCGCGTGCCCGGATAGGTGTGCATTTCGTAGGTTACGCCGTTGGCCTTTAACGCCGCTTCATACTCGGGGCGCATCGCGTTTACACGCTCGTCGTCCTCGGCGTAGTGAATCTGCACCGCAGCTTTGATCTGGGAAACCTTGTCCGTCGCCGCCGCACTGCCGTAGAACGGCGCCGCGGCGTTGAGTTCATCGCCCAGCTCGGTCGCCAGGAAGTTCGTGGTGCCACCACCCCAACAGAACCCGGTTGCCCCCAGCTTGCCGTTCGAGAGCTCATGGTTCTTGACGAAGCGTGCGCTGTTGACCATGTCCTGGCGCAACCTGGCCTGGTCGAGCGTGCGTTGCATGGCGCGGCCGTCGTCATCGTTGCCCGGATAGCCACCGATTGGGGACAAACCGTCCGGGGCCAGCGCAAGAAACCCGGCGACACCGAAACGCCGGGCGACATCCTGAACATAGGGATTCAACCCGCGGTTTTCATGCATGACTAATACGGCCGGAAATGGCCCTTCGCCATCGGGCACGACCAGGTAAGCACGCATTTCGCCGGAAGTGCCGCCTGGAGACGGATAATTCACCCAGTTGGCCTTGATGCGCTCGTCGGTGAACAGGATTTCCTGCGCGTCGGCATAGTTCGGCAGCAATGCTTCGGCCATGGCCATCGCCGACACACCGACAACCGTCAGCTGCGCAACCCGCTCAAAGAACTGGCGGCGATCAATGTGGCCGTGGCAATACTCGTCATAGAGCTCGAACACCTGATCGTCGATCTCATCTTGTCTCATGCACTTCGCCCTCCCTGCCTGGAACCCCAATATCTGTCGTGCCTGCAAATATACCCTGAATTCACCGGCCAAAATAAGAAAGGCCCTCGCGGGGAGGGCCTTTCCGTTTTACGATTTCTGATCCTACAGGTCGAAGCGATCGAGCTGCATGACTTTAGTCCATGCATCCACGAAGTCGTTCACGAACTTCGCTTCGCCGTCGGCCGCCGCATAGACTTCTGCAATGGCACGAAGCTCGGCATGCGATCCGAACACGAGATCAACGGGCGTCGCAGTCCACACGACTTTGCCAGATGCCCGGTCACGGCCTTCGTAAACACCTTCGGTCTTCGACTTGGTCCACTTCGTCGACATACCCAGCAGATTGACGAAGAAGTCGTTGCTCAGCACACCGGGTTGATCCGTGAACACGCCATGCGTTGCTCCGCCGGCGTTCGCATCCAGCACCCGCAGGCCGCCGACCAGCGCCGTCATGTCAGGAACGGTCAGGGTCAGCAGGTTGGCCTTGTCGACCAGCATGTCGGCTGGTGAGCGATAGGCACCCGTGCTGTAGTAGTTACGGAAACCATCGGCTTTCGGCTCGAGCACGCCGAACGACTCAACATCGGTCATTTCTTGCGAGGCATCCATGCGGCCTGGCGTGAACGGTACATTCACGTCGTGACCGGCCGCTTTCGCGGCCTTCTCAACAGCGGCCGCACCACCCAGTACGATCAGGTCGGCCAGCGATACGCGCTTGCCGCCTTTCTGTGCGCCGTTGAAGTCCTTCTGGATACCTTCCAAACCCTTCAGCACCTTGGCGAGCTCTTTCGGATCGTTTGCTGCCCAGTCCTTTTGCGGAGCCAGGCGAACGCGAGCGCCATTGGCGCCGCCACGCATATCAGAACCGCGGAATGACGATGCCGACGCCCAGGCCGCCTTGACGAGTTCTGTCACGGTCAGTCCTGAATCGAGAATGTCAGCCTTGAGGGCGGCGATATCGGCGGCGTCGATCAGTTCATGATCGACCGCGGGAATCGGATCCTGCCACAAGAGAACTTCGTCCGGTATTTCGGTGCCGACGTAGCGCGCGCGTGGTCCCATATCCCGGTGCGTGAGTTTGAACCAGGCCTTGGCGAAGGCAAGGTCAAATTCTTTCGGGTTATTCAGGAAGCGCTGCGAAATCTCACGGTACTGCGGATCGGCCTTCAGCGACAGGTCCGTCGTCAGCATCATCGGTGCGTGCCGTTTCGTGGGATCGTGCGCATCCGGAACGAACTGCAGTTGATCTGCGTTCTTGGGAATCCACTGTGTGGCACCGGCAGGGCTCTTCGTCTGTACCCACTCGTAAGCGAACAGGTTCTGCAGGAAGTTCATGCTCCAGGCGGCCGGCGTAATGGTCCAGGCGCCCTCGAGGCCGCTGGTGATGGTGTCTTCGGCATTGCCTTTGCCGCACTTGTTAGTCCAGCCGAAGCCCTGCTCCTCCAGCGGGGCGCCACCGGGCTCTGGCCCGACGCAATCCGCGGGACTGCGCGCGCCGTGAACCTTACCGAATGTATGGCCACCGGCGATAAGCGCTACCGTCTCTTCGTCGTTCATCGCCATGCGCCCGAAGGTGTCACGGATGTCCTTGGCCGCGAGCAGCGGATCCGGGTTACCGTTTGGTCCTTCCGGGTTGACGTAGATAAGGCCCATCTGCACGGCTGCAAGCGGGCTCTCGAGCATCCGGTCGCCTTCATAGCGTTCGTCAGCCAGCCACTCTTTTTCCGGACCCCAGTAGACGTAATCCGCCTCCCAGTCATCTTCACGACCGCCGGCAAAGCCGAAGGTCTCGAAGCCCATCTGCTCGAGCGAAACATTGCCCGCCAGGATCATCAGGTCGGCCCAGGAAAGTTTGCTGCCGTATTTCTGTTTGACCGGCCACAGCAGACGACGCGCCTTGTCGAGGTTTGCATTGTCAGGCCAGCTGTTGAGCGGGTCGAATCGTTGCTGCCCGCCCCCGGCACCACCACGCCCGTCGAGCGTGCGGTAGGTACCTGCACTGTGCCAGGCCATGCGAATAAAGAAAGGACCGTAGTTGCCGAAATCGGCCGGCCACCAGTCCTGTGAATCGGTCAATACTGCCCCGATGTCTTTCTTCACATCGTCGAGGTTGAGGGTCGCGAATTCTTCGGCGTAGTTGAAGTCCGCACCCATTGGGTTGGACTCGACACCGTGCTGGCGCAGCGGCGACAAGTCGAGTTGATCAGGCCACCAGAATTGATTTGACTTCGGCTCGCCCTGGGCAAATACCGAGGTCGATGCCATTATCAAAGTGGCAAACAATAGAATTGATCGATTGCGCATTGGGTTACTCCTTGGAGTAGGAAATGTTGTTGTTAGCAGCAAATGCTGTTGCTTCTGGTCAATTAGACAGCATTTATAGCATCTAAAAAAACGAATATTTCGATCACACTGTTCGATTAAGTAGATGATTAGCCGGCTGGCGTCAGTACACACCTTTGTCGGGACAAATCTCCCCGCATTGGGAGCGCGGGTCAATTCTGAGATGTACCTACCGAGAGCGTCCGGAAAGATGGGCGGTCCGTTTTGCGCGATGCCACAGCATCTTCCGGCTGTCCTGCTCAGCCTGCCGGCGCTGGCTCCTGCCGCCGTGCTGGTTTTGCTGGCGGCAATTACCCATACTCGCCGTTCGAAGACCCGGCGATGACCACGAAAACAGACAAAGACGGCACAGACACGATACCGGTGCGCAGCGGCATGGAGTTCGATGAGGCAAGACTCGCGGACTGGATGACTGCCAACGTTGCGGATTTCCTCGGCCCGTTGCGGGTCGAACAGTTTCGTGGCGGCCAGTCGAACCCGACCTACAAGCTGCTCACGCCGGAACGAGACTATGTGCTGCGCCGCAAACCGCCGGGAAAGTTGCTGCGCGGCGCACATGCCGTCGAGCGCGAAGCGAGAGTGATGGCGGCGCTGGCAAAGAGTGGTTTCGCCGTACCGAAAGTACTCGGAGTCTGCGAAGACAAAAAGGTGGTGGGAACCCCCTTCTTCGTCATGGAGATGATTGCGGGCCGCATCTTCTGGGACGCGAGGTTTCCAGGCGTGTCCCGCAGGGAACGCCCAGGGTATTTCGATGCGATGAATGCCACACTTGCGGCACTGCACGGCATCAACCCGGAAACCGTCGGCCTGTCGGATTACGGCCGGCCCGGCCACTTCGTCGAACGACAGATCGCGATCTGGTCCCGGCAGTACGCCGACGATCATGAAGCGGGGCGCGATCCACACATGGACAAGCTGGTTGCGTGGTTACCGCAGAACACGCCATCACAGGATCGAACGACGATTGTCCACGGCGATTTTCGCTGCGACAACATGGTGTTTCACCCAACCGAGCCACGCGTCATTGCCGTGCTCGATTGGGAATTATCCACGCTGGGGGACCCGCTCTCCGATTTCGCGTACCACGCGATGATGTACCGTATGCCCAGCGATATCGGCACCGGGTTGATGGATGTCGATTTCGAAGCGATGAACATTCCCCTCGAAGACGAGTATGTCGAGGCTTACTGCCGGCGAAGCGGACGCACGCGTATTCCGAATTACGACTTCTATATCGCGTTCAATATCTTTCGCGTCGCCGCAATTCTGCACGGCATCAAGGGCAGGATTGCGCGTGGCAACGCGGCCTCGGCGCAGGCGGCGGAACGTTCGGCGGCCATGCCGCGGCTCGCGGAACTGGCCTGGCAGCAGGCCCGGCGCGCCGGTGCCTGACAATGAATAGGAACACCTGTCGAATAGCAAGGAAATCTGAACAATGAACTCACCTGTTAGTTACGCAGCCAATGCAAATATCGGCGTCATCACGATCGACAACCCACCGGTGAACGCACTGTCGCATGCCGTGCGCGCCGGCATCATGACGGCGCTCGAGTCCGCTAAGGCCGGGAATGTCGATGCCATCGTCATTGCCTGTGCCGGACGGACCTTCTGTGCGGGCGCCGACATCACCGAGTTCGGCAAGCCGCCGCAGGAGCCGTCGCTGCCCGATGTCGTCAATGCGATCGAATCCAGCTCCGTACCGGTCGTCGCGGCATTGCACGGTACGGCACTGGGTGGCGGCTTCGAAATTGCGCTGGGCTGCCACTACCGCTGCGCAGTCGCTGAAGCGGCGGTCGGTCTGCCCGAGGTGAAGCTGGGCCTGTTGCCAGGTGCCGGCGGCACGCAACGAACACCGCGGGTCGCGGGGGTCGCCACCGCTGTCGAATTGATGACCTCGGGCAGTCCGCTGCCGGCGCCTGCAGCGCTTGCGGCCGGGCTCATCGATCGGATCGTCGAGGGCGATCTTACCGCCGGTGCCATCGAATTCGCCCGCACATTGCTGGCGGACGGCAAAGGTCCGCGCCGCAGCTCCGAGCAGCCCGTCGAGGGCGATGCACAGGCGATTCTCGACAGCATGCGTGCCGGCGTAGAGAAAAAGGCGCGCGGCCAGCGCGCGCCGTTGCGCATTCTCGACTGCGTGGCAGCCGCGATTACACTGCCCTTCGCGGAGGGAACGCGGCGCGAGCGCGAGCTCTTCCTCGAGTGCATGCAGGACTCGCAGTCCGAGGCACTGCGACACGTATTCTTCGCCGAGCGCGCCGCCGGCAAGATCCGCGGTCTCGACCCCGATACGCCACAACGCGAAATCCGCAGTATCGCCGTGATCGGTGCCGGCACCATGGGTGGCGGCATAGCAATGAGCGCGGCCAACGCCGGATACAAGGTATTCCTCGTAGACGTCGACGACGCCGCCGTTGCGCGCGGACTCGAGGTTATTGATCGCAATTATGCGGGCATGGTCAAGCGCGGCAAGCTGGGCGAAGACGGCGCGCGTGAATGCCGGGAACGCATCAGGCCGACGACCGACTACGACGCCATTCGCGATGTGGATCTCGTCATCGAAGCCGTGTTCGAGAATCTCGAGCTCAAGAAATCCATTTTCGCCAGGCTGGACGACACCATAAAGGCCGGCGCGATTCTCGCGACGAACACGTCCTACCAGGATGTCGACGCGATCGCAGCGGCGACGAAGCGGCCGCAGGACGTCATCGGCCTGCATTTCTTCAGCCCGGCGCACATCATGAAATTGCTCGAAATCGTGCGCGGCGAACACACGGCGGACGACGTGCTCAGCACGGCGATGGCGTTCGCGAAACGCATCCGCAAGGTGCCGGTGCTGTCGCGCGTCTGTTACGGCTTTATCGGCAACCGCATGTTGCGCGTCTATATGCGCGAGGCACAACACTGCCTGCTGGAGGGCGGCACGCCGGAGAGCGTCGATACAGCGATGGAACAATGGGGCATGGCAATGGGTCCCCTGAGTGTCGGCGATCTCGCCGGGCTCGACGTCGGCTACAAGGCCCGCGAAAGCCTGCCGCCGGAGGAACGCGACGACCCGATGACCAGCAGCGTGGCCGACACGCTGGTCGAAGCCGGGCGGCTGGGGCAGAAATCCGGCGCCGGGTTCTACCAGTACGACCCGGAGACACGGCGACGCATTCCGGACCCGGAGGTCACGGCCATTATTGAGAAAGCCGCCGCTGACTACGGCATCGAACGCCGCGTTATCGACGCGCAGGAAATCACCGATCGCCTGCTGTTCGGTCTCGCCAACGAGGGCCTGAAGATCGTCGGCGAAGGCATCGCCCAGCGCCCGGGTGACGTCGACATTGTCTATCTCTACGGCTACGGTTTTCCCGCGCACCGTGGCGGACCGCTACACTACGCGGACAGCGTCGGCCTGGACAAAGTGCTGACGCGCATTCGCGAATTCAGCGAGCGCTTTGGCCCGGAACTTTGGGAACCGGCGCCGTTACTCGAAGAACTCGTCGCCAGCGGCGAAACCCTCGCCGCGTGGGCACAAAAAAAGGAGAAAACATCATGACGGACGCAGTCATCGTCTCGACCGCAAGAACCGCACTGACGAAGTCCGGCAGGGGCACGTTCAACAACACGCACGGGGTCACGATGGGATCCCACGCGTTACAACATGCCATAGACCGTGCCGGAGTGGACCCCGCGGATATCGAGGATGTCGTCTTCGGCGCCGGTTACCCCGAAGGAGCAACCGGGTTCAACGTAGGGCGCAACATTGCGATGGCGGCCGGCTGCCCGACGAGTACGTCGGGTATGACCGTCAATCGCTACTGCTCATCGGGGCTGCAGGCCATCGCGATTGCGGCGGGTCGTATCCGCACCGACGGTGTGCCGGTTGCAGCGGCCGGTGGTGTCGAGTCGATATCACTCATCCAGATGAATGGATCGCTGAACCGCACGCACGCGACCGAGAAGGCGCTGTTCGCGCGCATGCCTGCCCTCTGGATGACCATGATCGAAACGGCCGAGATTGTTGCGGATCGCTACAACGTCAGTCGCGAGAGCCAGGACGAGTTTTCACTGGTCAGCCAGCAACGCACCGCCGCCGCACAGGAAGCCGGGCGTTACGCCGACGAAATCGTGCCGCTCACGGTCAAGATGAAGGTCGTGGACAAGGAGACAGGCGAGGAATCGTTTGTCGAGCGTACGGCCGATCGCGACGAGTGCAATCGCCCCGACACGACGCTTGCAGGGCTCGCCGCCCTGCCCCCGGTGTTCAGGGACGGCCAGCAAATCAAGGAAGGCAAGTATGTCACTGCCGGTAATGCCAGCCAGCTCAGCGATGGCGCGAGTGCCTGCGTGCTGATGAGCGGCAAAGAGGCCGAACGCCGCGGCATCGCGCCACTGGGTGCTTTCCGCGGCCTTGCCGTGCACGGCTGTGATCCCGATGAAATGGGCATCGGCCCGGTCTTCGCCGTGCCGCGACTGCTCGAGCGCCATGGATTGACGATCGACGACATCGATATCTGGGAGCTTAACGAAGCGTTCGCGGCCCAGGCGTTGTACTGCCGCGATCGGCTCGACATCGATCCGGACAAGGTCAATGTTAACGGTGGCGCCATTTCGATCGGACACCCGTTCGGCATGACCGGCGCACGCTGCGCCGGCCACCTGTTGCTCGAAGGTCGGCGCCGCGGCGCGAAGCTCGGTGTCGTCACAATGTGTGTTGGTGCCGGCATGGGCGCGGCCGGACTTTTCGAGATCTTCCCGGCCTAGTTCGTTCAACACGGAGAACGCAATGGAATTTGAATACAGCCCCAGAATGTGTGAACTGCGAGAACGCGTGCAGGCTTTCATGGGTGAGCATGTCTATCCGAACGAACAGGCGTACGAGGAGCAGGTCGCGGCCGACCCGTGGAATACACCGCCAATTCTCGAGTCGCTCAAGTCCAGAGCCCGGGACCAGGGTTTGTGGAATCTGTTTCTGCCGCTCGAGTACGGCGACTACAGCGGTGGCCTGACGAACCTCGAATACGCCGTGCTCGCCGAGGAGATGGGGCGTGTGCTGTGGGCGTCCGAGGCATTTAACTGCTCGGCGCCGGACACCGGCAACATGGAAGTGCTGGCCCGCTACGGCAATGACGAACAGAAGAAAGCGTGGCTCGAACCACTGCTCGCGGGCGAGATTCGCTCGGCGTTTGCAATGACGGAGCCCGACGTCGCGTCGAGCGACGCGACCAATATCCAGACGTCGATCGTTCGTGAAGGCGATGAGTACGTCATTAACGGCAAGAAACATTACATCAGCGGCGCGAACCGCAACCAATGCCAGATATTCATCGTGATGGGCAAGACGGATCCGGACAACGAGAAACGCTACATGCAACAGTCGCAGGTGCTCGTGCCGCGGGACACGCAAGGCGTGACCGTCGTGCGGCCGATGCGCGTATTCGGTAGCGATGACGCGCCCGACGGGCATGCCGAAGTGCTGTTCGAGGACGTACGCGTCCCGGTGGAGAACCTGATTCTTGGTGAGGGCCGGGGCTTCGAAATCGCCCAGGGCCGCCTCGGGCCGGGACGCATTCATCATTGCATGCGCATGATCGGCATGGCGCAACGGGCGTTGGAAATGATGTGCGATCGCGCCAATACGCGCATCGCATTTCATCGACCGTTGATCAAGCAACAATCGGTCCGCGAAGACATCGCCAGGTCACTGTGCGAGATCGAGCAGGCGCGCCTGCTGACCCTGAAGGCGGCCGAGCGGATGGACAAAGTCGGCAACAAGGCGGCCAGGGAACTGATCGCAATGATCAAGATCGTTGCACCCAGCATGGCCTGCGCGGTGGTTGATCGCGCAATCCAGATCCACGGCGCAGCGGGGCTTGGACAGGACACGCCGCTTGCCCGCATGTACGCCTACGCGCGGTCGCTGCGACTCGCCGACGGGCCGGACCAGGTGCACATGATGCAGCTCGGGCGCGACTACGCGGCCGCGCGAAGCCTGTCATCATGAAGGCGCGGGACCTGCCATCGATGATCGGCACCGAACTCGAGCCTTCCGCATGGCTCGAAATCACGCAGGAGCGCGTGGATAACTTCGCAGAAGCAACGAATGACTTTCAGTTCATTCACGTCGACGCGGAGCGCGCGGCGCAGACGCCTTTCGGCAGCACCATCGCGCACGGCTTCCTGACTTTGTCGTTGATGTCTTTTTTCTCCGCCGAGTCCGGCTTGCAACCCGAGGACGCCGTCATGACCATCAACTATGGTTCCGACGGATTCCGATTTCTCGCGCCAGTCCGGGTGGGCAGCCGCGTACGCCTCTGCCGGACCATCGCCGATGTGAGTGAAAAAAGGCCTGGCCAATGGCTCGTCAAGACTGCTGCAAGTATCGAAATCGAAGGTGAAGAGACGCCAGCTTTAGTCGGGGAGTTCCTGGCGCTCTATGTGACTGCCGACTAAGCGCCACTCCTGCGCCTACGTATCCGACTAAGGGCCACGGGAGTGATGCCCAGGTAACGAGCGATGTCTTTCTGCCTGACCTTGTCGAACAGTTCCGGGGACCGCTCCAGTAACATGTGGGAACGGTCCTCCGCAAACTCCGTCAGGAACTCCCTTTCACGTCGTTCCTTTTTGCCGCTGTCTGTGCGCTGACCGCCCTGCTGCTACGAGAAGTACATTCCGCCATTAATGTCGACGCTCGTGCCCGTCATGAAGCTCGACTCTGGTGAGGCGAGATATACGGCGAGGTCCGCAACCTCAGCCGCCTGGCCTTCCCGGCGCAACGGTGTCGCGGCCGCCACATTCTTTCTCACCTCGTCCTTCGTGAACGTGTCATGGAAGGTCGTGGCAATCATGCCCGGGCAGATGCAATTCACGCGAATACCTGAAGGCCCAAGTTCCTTGGACAGGCCGCGCGTCAGGGTCTGAACGGCGCCCTTCGACGTTGCGTAGGCCCATGCTCCAGGACCGCCGCCATCTCGTCCCGCCTGCGATGCGAAGTTTACGATGGCACCACCATTCTTCATATGGGGTACGACAGCCTTCGTCGTCATGAACGTCGTGGTCAGGTTGAGGCGCATTACGTACTCGAACCATTCCGCATCCACCTCAGCAAGCGTCTTACGTGCGACAAGCCCGCCGACGACATTGACGAGAATATCAATCGAGTCACCGTAGGCCTCGAGCGCCTTGGCCACGAGATTGTCCACGTCTTCCTGCTTTGTCATGTCACCGGCTACGAGAATTGCCTCTCCACCGGCTTCCTTGATGGCTGCAGCTGTCGCCGCACCTTCTTCCTTGTTGTTGTAGTAGTTGACGACAACTTTCGCGCCCTTTTCGGCAAGTAACACAGATGTTGCGCGACCGATGTCACGGCCACCACCAGCGACGATGGCAACTTTGTTTTCTAAGCTCATTTCATTTTCCTTTGTTAATCGAATTAGGCAGAACTAGCCGAGCGGGGATTGAGAGGTTGAATATGCCCACAGAGAATCCAGACCGAGAGGACCGTCATAATCGCCAGTCCGGCCCCGACAGCGAACGCGGGGGCGTAACTGTTAACGGTAATGACTGGAATCAGGAAGTTCAGCAGAACTACCGCGAGTTTTGCGGCTGTTCCAGCAAAGCCAGCGAGGGAACCTACGGACTCGCCACTATAAAAATCACTCGGCAGTGTCTGGATATTTCCAACAGCGGTTTGAAAGCCAAAGAGAATAGCGGCCATCAGCAGCACGGCGATCATTGGCGTCACCGCTTTCATGGTCATCAGGAGCGAGACCAGCATGATGAGGCCGCCCAAGCCGATGACAAATTTTCGTACCTTATTGACCGTCCAGCCGGCGCTGATTCTATTCTGCGCCAAGAGCCCACCGAACCACGCGCCGAACATTGCTCCAACGTAGGGTATCCAGGCATAACGCCCGATTTCCGCTACGCCGAACCCGTAGGTCTCGGAAAGATACAACGGCAACCAGAAAACGAATAGCCACCAGATGGGATCGAGGAAGAAGGACGCCAGGATTACGCCCCAGCTTTCCTTGCGGGAAAGTATCTCCGCAGCACCCGGTGCGTACGTCGCCGCCTCGTTTGTTTCCGTATTTCTTTGTCCGGTAAGTATGTATTCGCGCTCTTCCTCAGACACCCAGGGATGCTTTTCCGGTCCCGACTTGTAAACGATGAGCCACGGAATGAGCCAGAGAAATCCGAAGCCACCAATCAAAATAAATGTGGCTTGCCAGCTTTCCAGGTAGACAAACAGATACGCAACGATTGGAGCCGAGAAAATTCCACCGATGGCCGCGCCAGAATTGAAAATTCCTTGCGCCAGTGCCCGCTCCTTAATTGGAAACCATTCTGCATTCGCCTTGGTAGCACCGGGCCAGTTGCCTGCTTCGGAAACGCCAAGCAAACCACGGAAAATTGCGAAGCTGGCGAGGCCTCCGGCAACAGCATGCAGCATGGTTGCCGCCGACCAAACGGTTATCGAAAGAACAAAACCAAGCCGCGTACCGATCCAGTCGAAAATCTTGCCGAACAGCGACTGACCGAACGCGTAGGCGAAGGTAAAGACGTTGAGAATAATCGCATATTCTGTCTTCGACATTCCGAGGTCTTCAGAAATCGCCGGCCAGAGAAAGCCGAGCGCACCACGATCGATATAGTTGATAACTGTCGCGATCGCCACAAGGACGACGATAGCCCACCGTAAATTACCTTTCATTTGTACTCCCCCTGGGCGTCTTGAGCCCGGCAAGTTCCG
>CAVOQS010000002.1:0-358104 GCA_963698415.1 uncultured Gammaproteobacteria bacterium
CCGGCCACAAGCGGACTGTCGGCAACGCTCCGAATATCAAGTTCACTAGTTCTGTCGTCGATCAAGTTCCTCGAACCATCCTGCTCTGCTGGGCAGTTGAGAAGCGACAGAGCGAAATGCCGGATCCTTGATCAACTCTTCGTATCGCCAGAACCCTGGATAGACAATATCATCGTTCGTTATTTCGACCTGATTGAAACCCGGGCCACGATTACCGGCGAACGGATACTCGTGAAAGAGGTGCACAACGAAGTAGTAATGAATTCCCTCGACTACGTAGAGGTAGTACAGCGGCATAGTCGTAGGCACCCTCTGAGGATCGAACTTCAATTCGATGTCACGCCCTAATTCACTTGATACTTCGGCCCTAAACTGCTCGGCAGAGTAAACGACGATTCCAGTAGAATCACTATTCAGATAAGCGCGTTGCTCGTCAGTCGCAAACGTAACTTTTGAATGCTCATCCATATCATTTTGAAAGGGGTAGTGCCCGGTCTCTTCATAGTACTCGCTAAGGATTTCGCCGTAGTGAATTAGGTGACTGATTCGGTATATGTCAGCGTCACTCTGATACTGCGACTCCATCGAAGTGCAGGAGATTTGAATCATCGCTGGCAGGGCCAACATGGCAAGTCTTGCTTTCATCAAACGCTCAACAAACTAGATGTCGAATGGCTGCTGTGGGTCATCTGCAGCCATCATACCGCAGAAATTTCGACCGGCTGAAATGCTCGGTGAAGCAGCCGCTCATTCAACAACCTGGCGAATGCTCGCTCACGGCCAGTACCAGCCATTAAGGACACCCGGTTTCAGAATGGTTGTGCGAATGAATAGATGACCCAGACGAAGCCGATCGCCAGCAAGATCAGTCCCAAGAATCTAAAGAAACGGGCTGAGTAGTGCTGTTCTCTCGCGGGTTCTATCGCCGTAACTCTTACCGCAGAGGAAATTGTCACTAAGAGAAAATACGCCCCTAAGAGCAAGCTAAACCCGCCGCAAATCAGCATGTTCGTGTAGTTGATGTCGAAATGGAGCGTTGCCGGATCGAACATCGAACCCGAAGTCGGAATCATCGGCTGAAACGTTGTGAACACCACGCCCCAGAGTATGAGAATCACTATCCCGACGGACAACCGAAGCGCCTTTAAGCGCCAAATACTCATTTCATTCATGCTGTAACAGTCGTTCAGTGAGTGACCGGAACGGGTCAACAGCCGAAATTATAGCTCAATAGTTGCGACGGGCAGCTATGCGAAGTTAAGCGGACCATCGTTCTTCTTTCTCCCGAACTTCGCCAGTCGGCCAAATGCGGTCACTCATCCTCGCTGAGAAACGCCTGGCCGCACCTAATGCATTCGCCCTTTCTTAACGCCCGATCGATTCCTTTTCCGGTGAAACCCGCTTCGCAATTCGGACAGACCACATCCTGCCGACCTGCCGAAATATGCCTATACCACTGCGCGACGAGAAGACCCAAAGAAAGAGAACCGACATAGACCCACCAATGGGTAACGGAGTAACTGCCATCAGACAAGACCATTATCGCAATTCCACCTAGTAGGAGCAGAATGTACGCTATCAAAGATATCGACCCGATTAGCCGGTCCCTCTTCGCGTGGGGGCCAATTCGAGTCTTAAACTCAGATCGATTCATTTTTCTATGTGTCACCTAAGTGAAAACTCGCCTACGGATAACTGTTCCGCACCGGCTGCTATGCCGAGTGAACCAGCCGCTCACTACGCTTCCCGGTGGACTACCGCTCTCGGCCACAAGCGGTCGCCGGTGATAGCGCAGCTCATGCGATCCGCTCTAGTTTGTCTCTATGATTCTTCCATCTCTTGCTTGGCTCCCTCAAATCCGAGAGTCGAAAGGTTGCATTGTGGGAAATGCCAGCTGTGTCAAGTAATAGGCGCGCTGCATGTGCGCCTTTGGCCCCGCAAGCGCTGTCCCAAATATCGTCTACATGAATCAGCACCTGTGCCAGCAACGACTGATTGTCCATCTCGTAAACAAATTCAAAGCCATGAGATTTGTAGGTCTGGCGTAGATCGTCGGCCATGCTCTCAGCCCACGCCATTCTTGGGATTCGCAACGCCAGCGTTGCGTCGGTATCCGAACCACTTGCGCGTGCAAAGCTGAACCATATCTCTGAATCGTTGTCGTCGAAGCGGATAATTCCGCCATTCTTGCTAGTGATTAGTAGATCGAAGATGCACCTGGAAAAGTCTTCCCTCTTTAGGTTTCGGGCGAACGGATTCCAAATCATCATGGTCAGCAAACCAACAATGATGACTGCGACAATAATGAGAAATATCACGAGCCCAGAGATTCGGATTCCGCCTATAGAAGTTGATCTTTTTGCCGCTTCACAACCGGCTGCAAAGCGTCACCAAGCGAAAGTTTACAACAGTTCAGGTGAGTGTCGGCTAACCTGGTCATGCCTGCCTGTCGAATACGCTTCCGCGGAAACGTGAAAACGAACGGCGGCTCCTGTGGAGAGCTTTCGCTCGCGTTACACCCTAGAAAAGGTCGCGTCACGGCCAAAACCAGTCGCTCATTATTCGTCAAAGTGCCTAATTAGCCCGTTTGTAAATCGATTCCAACTGCTTTGGATGCAAACACCAATAACCAGATCAGGCCATTTACGGCCAAGAAGCCAATCAGCCCCTCAATTGCCAATCGCCGCAATCGGATGCCCTCGTCGGATAGGTCTGTTGCGCGCCAGCCATAAATCGGAATGTAAAACGCCTTTACACTCCAAAACCTCGCTCCTTCTGATCGATTGAAGTTCATTCGGATGGCATTTACCAACAAGCGAAGAAAGAAGAAAACGCCCACAAACCAACCAATTGCAAGGGTGGTGATCGTTAGCGAGCCGACGAAAGCTTGGGCGGGAACAAGCAGTCTGTCGTTGGTCGATTCCCAAAACAAGCCTGCAGCGATAATCGCCATGATTGTGGCGATCCCGAGGAAGACCGCGAGGACTCGGAGCAGTAATGGCAGATTAGAACGGACGAGAACAGGAACGCCGTACCACTTCGGCTTGCCTAACAAATCCATCGATGCATTCTCGTCGGCATACGTATCGAGGCTCGTTCTAGGGACTTATTGTGACCGGCCGGTTTGGGTCACCAGCCGCCATCATACCGCAGAAGACTCGGTCGGCAGGAATGCGGAGTAAAGCAGCCTGTCGTTCATCGCCCTGGTGACCGCTCGCTCTCGGCCAGAACCAGTAACTCGCGAACGCGATCTTTGCGCCGACCGAAGAACATTGTCGCAAGCGGCAGAAATAACCAAAGCGCAAAGAACATCGGAAGCGCAAAGCTATACGGCGGCAATGCGTTCATACGTAACCCGCCCCAAAAACCGAGTCCATAGTCAACGATCAACGACGAGAACACGACCATTACACAAACAGTCAGGAGGCCGAGGAGGAAATACTTGCCGTCTAAGAGCCTCGCAAGCCCATACCCCATCAGGGCTGCGCTGATTGCGGCTGCGGGAACCGTTGTCGCAAGTGACATCAGAATGAGGCCGAGAACTTGATGCTCCTGCATGAATGGGACAAACCAGCGTGGAGCAGCAATGGCCGCACCAATTCCGACAAGTTTGGAGTAGAGATAGAAATAGATGATGCCAGCGACAATTACGACCGCTGCATTTCTCTTCGTGCTGCTTTGCATCGAGTTTCCTCGCACCAATATTGGCGATTTCTTCAACGGCTGCTGGGGGTCACAGGCGGAAATTATAGCTCGAAATTTCTGGGCGGCGGCTTTCGAGTGCTTGCCGGACCCTCGCTATTCATCCTGGCTAACTTCGGCACGCGGCCACAAGCGGTCGATGCATTCCTGCGCAAACTAGCATCAATACGATGCGCAAAGGAGACCGTTCCGGCACCTCCTAATATCGTTCAGCACACCTATTCTCTTCGACGAAGTTGGGGTCTTGAATGCGCTTTGAGGCTTGCCGAATGGTCGTATCAATTTTGGACTCGGGCACACCTGTGCCTTTTCGCCTTTCAATCAGGGTGGAAATTCGCTCAAACGCTTTGCCCGGCAGCAAACTCGTTCCGGCAGTAGTACTCATCCAATGATCACCGACATAAATCGTGCTAGTGCCAGACCTCCCGATTAGCCTGACCTCAAATAGCGGGGCGTCCGCAAGCTCGTCCGCAACCAAAGCAATGCTCTCATTTTCCACAAGAAGCTCGCGAAACTCGTAGAAAGCACATCCTCGTTCGTAGTGAATCCCTTCGTTTTCTGTGATTACGACGATTCGTATGGTATCGCCGATGGAAATTTCTCCGCCCTCAGCATGCGCAGCAAGCAACCACATTAGCGACAGTGCGATTATGAGAGTTCTCGTCACGGCATAGCTCCCTAATGCGATTTTGACGGTCAGTATTACTTCGACGTTTCGGAGGACGGAATGGTTTGAAGAGACATGCCTCAAGATGTCCGCTTTGAGTCACAGGTGGAAAGTATTGCGCGAATTTTCTTGGCGGCGGCTTTCGAGCGCTTACCGGCCCCTTGCTATTCATCCTGGCTTACTTCGGCACACGGCCAAAACCAATGGGATGGACTCCTCCTCACCTTAACGGCCGTTGGTGCTATATGCGAATTACCACCGTCCCTGCGATAAAGTCATGAATCGCTCGTCGTTTTTCGTTCAACAGCATCGTCACGATTTCCGCTAACGGCCAAATAAAGCTGACAACACCGATTCCAATCAATGCGAATGCGAGGCTCGCTGCCAATGCGCCTTCCGCGTCAATGAGGCTCGCCCCATAGTGCAATACCCCGAAGGCCAGAATAACTATAGGCACAATATCTCGCATGACTGCTTGCACGAACCCTATTGGCTCTTCGTCGCTGACCCTGACTACTTTGACTTTGGCCAGCATCTTGCCGACCGTTTGCCCGAATGCGGCGTGCATAAGCACTGAGTAGATGATGAACGGGTAACCTGGAACCTCAACCCCTTGCCCGCCCTTGCCTGTGACCAGAGCCACGATGCCGAATACGATTATGAATATCGCCCAATCGAGAATAGCTGCAAGAACGCGAGGCCAAAACGTCCGATACTTCAAGTGTGGCAGCGGTGCGTCGTAGGAAATCCCTTCCCGTCTTCGGGCGGTTTCAATCTGAGCCGCCAAGTAAGCTTCGTAGTCAGGCCAGCGCCCCTTCTTCAGCATTACCCAACACTTGAGAAGTTCGGCGTGGCTTGCCCCTTGTCGAGACCGAATCTCTGCGTCTAGCGCTTCAAAATTGTCCCTGTAGGTTTCGGCATCAATGCTATTGAGAACTTGGTAAAGCTCAACAAGCGAGCAATGATCGTAGCTAAGCACGTCTGACAATTCTTGTTATCCTTATTTCGCGACAGTCTGGAAAGGGTGACCAAGCGACAGTTTACAACAGTTCAGTTGAGTGTCGGCTAACCTGGTCTTTCCTGCCTGTCGAATACGTTTCCGCGGAAACGTGAAACACGAACGGCGGCTCCTGCGGAGTGCTGTCGCTCGCGTTACACGCTGGAAAAGGTCGCTTCACGGCCAGAAGCAGCCTTTGAAGTGAGAGAAATTGGTTCGACTCCTTTTCTCTTATTCTTCCTGCGACTTAATCACATAGCACTCACGCTTCTGCAAGGCGCGATTGTCGTTTGGGCAGAGCTTCGGATCAAGGCGCATATCCAATCGCCGCCAACGCCCATCTTCGTCCTTTTCAACGCAGAAACTAGAACTGGAGTTACTGCCTGTTTTTTCGTAAACAACCGCACCACAGAAATCCATACGTTCTTCAACTGTATTTCTGAGCGATGGATCTTTGTAGTCGTAAAAGTATACGAAGGCTGCCCATACAAGGTTCATCGCAATTATTGCGATGAAGATCAATCCAAACCATTCTAGCCAGCGGCGTCGTTTTCCGGGTGCGTTCATTTCAATAATCAGTCAGTGTCCGCGTTGGGTCAGTGGCGGAAATTATAGCCTGAAACACGTGGCCGGCGGCTTCCGGTCGCATACCGGCCTCTCGCTACTCTGCCTGGCTGACTTCGCCAATCGGCCAGGAGCGGCCGGTCAACTCTTCTGACCTCGTTCCGCGTTGCAGCTCCAACAATACTCGAAAGCTTCGCCATTTGGCTCGCGACAGCGTGAACAGTTCCAGTCACGAGACCGTTCCTCTTCGAGTGCATCGTAGTACTTTTCGAGCCGAGCCATAGCTGCTCTAGATTCTCTGGATTCTGTTACGTGATCCGTACGAATCTTCTCTCCAGCTCCTAGAGGTTCTAGTTGAATCATTGTCGTCACAATGTAGAAATAAGCGCCGAACCCAACTACGTACATCAAGAACCAGCCCAAGCCGCTCGGCTGTATAAAGTGGGAATCCAGAAATTCTAGAACCGCAAAAAGAAGCGACAACGGAACAATGACTCCAACAGCGTGCGCCAGAAACAGGCGCGGTTTCAATATCGTCCGGCATCTAGGACACAAAATTCCGGTACGTCCGTCTGCATCCAAAAGGAACATTCGAAGACGCTTGAATTTCGTATGGCAAGTCGGGCAGGTAGAGATGTCTGGGCCTTTGGGCTAGGAAGTGATCGAATCAGTGAGATTTAGTCAAGATTATGACCGGCTGGCTTGGGTCAGTGGCGGAAATTATAGCTCGAAATTTCTTGACGGCGGCTTTCGAGTGCTTACCGGTCCGTCGCTTTTCGTCCAGACTGACTTCGGGAATCGGCCAAAACCAGTCGGTCAGATTCGTTCCAGCCCACACTTCGGACAGTGGTCTGAGAACGCAGAGCTGAACGAGCCAGCCTTCTTGAACCAACTGTCATCTCCGTGAAATGCGTAGTCGATAATGGTCGCTTCACAAGATTCGCATCGGATATAGAATTGGACGATAGCCAGCAAGCAGAACCCACCGAACGCAGAACTTTGGATTAGGGGCGATGCATTCGCCGTCATGACGCCAATCGGGAAGACTGCGAAGGTGTACAGCGCAATAAACTTGACGCGAAACTTTGACACAAAGCGAACCTAAATCAGTCTATCGGTGACCGTCTGGATTGGGTCATTAGCCGTAATCTTACCTCAGATTTTTCGAGCGGCGGCTATGCGCATCGAAGCGGCCCCTGATACATCGCCCTGGATAACTTCGGCACCCGGCCAATACCGGCCGTTACGTACTGTACTGATCGCGAATTGCAGCCTCCAACTTATCGCCGCATTGATCTAGGAAGTCCGAGCTTAACCAGCTCATCAAAGACTTGTCTGGCGAGTCAGTCGCATCGTTTAGAAGGCGTGCATAGATAGAGGTAGTTGAGTCATTGGACAGAATACACTTCATGAACTCGTCGTCTTCTTTGCCGTAGTCAGTCTTGATACCCCATTCATATGCGAGCGTTTTCTGACGTCGGTACATGTGTAAATGTCCCAATCGATAACCCTCCACAAAACTCGAAATTGATTCCATCGTCTTTGAGGGATTCTCGTCATGGCGGCGCGAAATGTCCCCGAGCGTATCCAAGGCGGGCATTTCCGAAGAGGTGCACGCCGATAACAGCACCATGACTACAAACAATCTCTTCATGGGACTCGTATCTCGCAAGCTAAATTTCGAACGACTGCTGTGGGTCAACTGCCGTCATGATAGCTCAGAATGGTCAACCGGCCGCTATGCGAAGTTAAGCTGTCCCCCGGTTTGTTTCCTGGCGTTCGTCTCAGTACGGCCAGGAGCGGTCAGCCAATTCTATCGTCAATAAGTGCATCAGCTATTCGCTGGCTGATGCTTCTGCGAATCCAAGTTGCCGAAAGGGGCTCGCTAACCAAATAGGCTGCGGAGAATGACAAGGTGACCAGCGACATCGGCACTTCATCGGCACCAAGAACGGACTGTCCATCAAGAAGGCTATTCAGTAGTGCTAGGCCCGCACCGACAAGGAACATAGCTGCCAAAGCGAATATCGGACGTACATTGTTCTCTGCTTCGTGGACTATGCCGGCAAGATAATCGCCGTCGGCATCAGCGAGATCCGGATACCGTGCCCGTGCCCACTCTAGATAATTTGCCAAGACATCCTCCTACCCTGAGTCGCTGCCGTAGGTCACCAGCAGCCATCATAACTCAAGAAACTCGACTGGCTGGTATGCGAAGTGAAGCAGCCGCCCATTCGAACACCTGGTGAATGCTCGCTCACGGCCATGAAGCGGACGGTGATGGCAGGCCTAACAGCCTTAGGATCTTCGAATTGTCCATCGAACTTTGGCCATCAAGCCAAACGATATAGCGACCAACGCACCAAACCCCGCAAGCGCGAGAATAAAACCAGACGGTGGCAACGTGTAGGGACCGAAAAGGCGCGGGAGGAACAGCGGCACCACAACCCCAACGAGGCCACCACCAGTCAGCCCAATAACTGTCAGGGTCCACATGGACAGCGCGCCCTTTCGATCCAACAGAATCGCCAACGGGTACCCTAAGGCAAACGAACCCGCGTACGAAACGACCGCGGCAAAAAAGACCATCAGTGCCGCAAGTTCCGTAAACCCGCGATCCACGACAAGGGACAAGACAGCCACCACGATTGGTACGACAAGAGGTGCCGTCCATGCCGCATTGCCATAGTCTTTGAGCTCCCTCATCAGTCGAACCTTCAGTAGATCTCGGGTACGTACACAGCGCCGGCCCTCGTTCGGGCAACGACCGCAAAGGGTCCGTGGCAGCCATCATACCGCAGAAAACTCGACTGGCTGGAGTGCGAGGTGAAGCAGCCGTTCGTTCACAGTCTTGGCGAACTACTGCAGTCGGCCAGAAGCGGACATCGAGATGATCGGGTTGGCCCACCTAAATGATCCTAAGTAGCCAGATACCTGGCGTCAACTCATCGTCAGTCCGATGTTGGGCTAAGCAGCGCCTGCACTCTCTGTAAGGAACCCTCGACTGACAGATTGCCGCTGTCGACAGCTTCTTGAAGAGCGTCTTCCAGTGCTTTCAGCGACTGCATCGCCTCAAGCGAACCCGCACGATAACTACGCTCGAGTAGCAGCCACCCTCGCTCATCGCCGAGAGACTTCGTAAGGAGTATTCGCCCGAGAACAACATCTGCTGCGGTTGCGACCTGCGGTTCTTTGGTTCCACCTAAGCCTGCTTCTGTGAGCCAGAACTCCGCCTTTTCGAAAGCGATTCGGCGATTCTTCTTCTGGTTCTCTGGGGTCTTATAGTACTCCCGAGCGTAGGACCGCCCGATCAAGAAGGCGGCCTTGCTGTTTCCGCTTTCCGCGGCCTGAGCCAACCAATATCGACCGCAGCGTATGTTCTTGGTTAGCACATCGCCCTTGAGGAGTAGTTCTCCAAGTATGTACTGCGATGGACCATAACCCTCCGCCGCTGATTCTTTCAGCAATCCAATAGCGAAATCGAGTTCGGTATCTAGATAGGGACGGTTATTGTAAACGTGCAGGAACAAGTCACGCTTTAGGAAAGGCTCACCAGTCTTCACGGCATCCCTATAAACCTCATACTCGATCGCAATTTCGGCGGATGGAGATGCCGTACTGGTTTCTTGCCCAAGTCCTGCAGCTGGGGCAAAAGGTAGCGAGAAAAACCCAAGAAGTACTATTTGAGTCTTGCTGAGTATTTTGTGGCTCACTGTGTGATCAAATCTCTCCAAACAACGACCGTCCGCTTCACAAGCCGTCATTTTACCCCATATTTCTCGACCGGCTGCTATGCGAAGTGAATCAGCCTCTCATTCTGCAACCTGGTGAGTGCTCGCTCACGGCCAGGAGCGGACGGTCAGGATCTCCGATGATCCGCAGGATTTACCCTTTTGCGCGAGCGAAGAAGACAGTGTAAATCACACTTGGCAACATCAGAACATAAGCAGCTAACGACAACCCCAAGAACAATAAAGATAAGAAATTGACTGACCCACCCGGGTCACCAGCGATGAGTCCCATTGTAAAGCTCAAACCCAAGAACAGGCATACGAGGCAAGACGCTACCGCTATGGCGAATACCTTTAGCCCTCGCTTGGCGACATAGCGCTCACCGGTTGCCGCTTTTAGAGCGACCAACCCCAAGGATGCAATGACAGGGAAGTAGGCCACCAGCGGGACTTGGCCGATAGCCGTCGTTAATAGGTCTGCAATGAATTGATTTGAGTTCATAGGCGCCCGAACAAGAGACCAACAATGGCTGGTTAGGGTCACAGGCGGAAAGTATAGCGCGAAAGTTCCGGGCGGCGGCTTTCAAGCGCATACCGGTCCTTCGCTATTCATTCTGGCTAACTTCGGCACACGGCCATGAGCAGACAGCGGCTTGCTGGAGGTTAGCGGAAACAGTCACTCG
Source organism: uncultured Gammaproteobacteria bacterium (assembly GCA_963698415.1). Lineage (GTDB taxonomy): Bacteria > Pseudomonadota > Gammaproteobacteria > Steroidobacterales > Woeseiaceae > UBA1847. The sequence continues at coordinate 10,345 of CAVOQS010000002.1, forward strand.
TCATTGGAAAGTATGGACTCTTTGCAGTCAACTCTGCTGCCGCTGCGGTAAGTACAGTAAAAAACCTTATCGCCACACTTCGCTGTCCAAGTGTTGGCCATAAGTCCTCCGCTACTTTCCAATATTTGAATTTCATTTTCCGGACACCCGATCAGACCGGACGTATATTTTTCTTTGTTGATGGTGCAACCGCTTAATTGTACGGCGACCGCAAGCGATGCAAGCACTGCGATAGTATTCATGACAGCTCCAACTCCAAGTTCTGTTAATTGGCAAACAACTCCGCCAATCAGCACGCAGCGATTATCTCATCTACGCTTAAAATCGACGAGTTTTTCAACAGAATAGGCCAATAGCGGACGCTCAGGTCGGCAACTACGTCAAATCGTTAGGCCGCATATGCAGCCTTGATCAAAGGCCGCGAAAGTCTCCGTGCGAACCAAGCGAGGGCAAGACCGATGACAAGTGAAACGATAATTTCGACGATAGTTGCCGGCAACTCGTATTGCTCCCATTGGGCAGCGAGACCGGAAACTTCGGTCGCTCGACCTGATGACTCGACCCATTCCATGATGTGCTCGCCAATCCTCCACACCCAACCGAATACCATCCAGGTTACGTAGGTCCATAGGAGTGCGACCGATCTGCTGAGAGCCTTTGCTCGCCGATTCAACATGCCGACACCAAGTAGGAGGGCGACAATACCGAAAAGTAGTGAAACCGCAGATATTAAAGACATGGAGATGGGCGGTGAGCCGGACTCGAAGAAGAAAGTCCAGTAAACGAGCTGTTGAAATGAAGTGAGCGCAACGTAAGCGCCAATCACCATGAATAGCCACGCGGCTACTGTGATAAACGTCTGGCACTCATATTCCGATTGGCTCAGCAAAATACAACCTAGCTATGATTCACGTACGTAAGAAGAAGAAAGCATTCCATGCTTGGCGAAATTTCGCGAACGACCGCTTCGGGGCACATGCCGTCATCATAACTCAAGAAACCTGACCGGCTGGAATTCGAAGTAGAGCTGCCCCTCAGTCTGTTTCTTCTCGAACCGCTGGAGTCGGCCAGGACCGGTCATTCAGAGGCTTCAGAATACTGGCCCGCAATGTACGAGCACGTAGGGACTGTGAAACAATCTATACATGGATGCAGTTGTCTTCGTTGTGGGATTCGGCCTACTCGCACTTGGCTTTTCCCTCGCGCCAATGAGTCGAGACGATCGGCCCGGCTTGCTTCGATATATTTCGGAAGATGCATCCAATAGGACCAAGCGGAAATTCAGATTGTTGAATACTGTTCTCTGGCTTGCCTGCTTATCATTAGGAATGATCCTCTTGTCGCTCGGATTTCTGGGCTAGAAAAGCACCGAGATGGGCTGCTCTCGGCCATTAGCGGTCGTCCTGTTGCTCCCCATCGTCAAGTAAATTCCTGTTGTACGAGCGAGGCCACGCGCGGCCCGAGAAGCTAAAGACCAGGAAGATGACACCGAATAACAAGAACGGAATTGGGTGAATCCAACGAGGCCAAAATCCGTCAGGAGCGTAATTTGTAATTGGAAAGGCAGCTGCAATCGCTAGCAGTCCAAGAATTCCGGCAATCACTCTGAATATTTTGGTACGCATTCGAGCGACTCCTTTAGCGGCTCAAGAGCCACACAGATTTCTACGCGGAGATGGTCCGAATTCGGCCAGAACCAGCCGTTGGTCCAAGCTTCATCAAATGTCATTGCACTCTGCAAGCTCTTCGAGCTGGACCCAATGACCGTCATCATATTGAAAGTGAAGCTGTTCATACTCGTAGTACACATCAAGCCTCCCACCATAACGAGTAATTTCTGACTCGGCCAAGATGGTCCTTGGAAGGTGAAACGCCATTGTTGTTTCACCGACGAGTAGGGTGAAACAAGATTCCTCGCCAAACACAATCCAGATGTACCCGGTTCTTCCCGGGCGTATCGTTACAGTTTCCCATCCGGAGTTCAGGTACACACTTTCCAGAGTGAGGTCAGACTTGTTGTGAATATAGAGACGATGCTGTGCCGGGCAGCCAGCAAGAAGTAAACCGAGAATTATGATAACGACGTATCTCAATCCAGCCTTTCCAGTATCTAAGCGAGCAAATCCCGACCGGCTGCTGTGGGTCAACAACCGTCATAATAGCTCAGATTGTTCAACTGGCTGCTATGCGAAGTGAAGCGGTCGCCCGATTCGTTTCCTGGCATTCGTCTCAGTACGGCCACAACCGGACGCTCGTCGGGCGCTAACGGCTCGGCAGAACTAGTTTTCTGTTGCGGGAAGCCTAATGCAGCAGTTTTCATTGTCTTCGACTATCCGTCGCGCTAGCTGATAAGCGTCCGTTATTTGGTGATCACTGAGCGAACCCTCGTAGTTACTTGTGACGCTTTTCAACGCCCACTGGAGCTGTGCAAGCCTTTCGGTTTCTGAGTGGTATCTTGCTGATTCGATCGCAGCTCGGTAGTACGTGTAAATGTACGCAAAGGCTCTTACACGGGCCGATGGGTTCGTAATCTGAACGTCGTACTCAGAATAGATCGACGCTAATCCGGCAAGCGCATGGGGGTCACCAGTCGCCCAAGCGCTTTCCAAGTACGCGATCTTGTCATCGCGATTCATCTTTTCGGGCGGTCTTATTGTGTATTCCGTATCAGGGTCTTGCGTCCGCAGAACTCCCCGCCAGTACTCGACCTCGCCTCGCTGTTCAACGGTAACTGTGGTGCAGGTCCTAGTGTTTGAAGCCCATTCATCAATGAAGGCGTCAAGTTCTGTACGGGACTCGAAGAGATTAGCCAAATCGCCCGTAGTTTCCGGGAGGAACTCCAAACGTCCGTCGGTAAGCGTGGGCAATGAATAAGACGTGCGCATCTGCGCAACTATTTCGTCAAGCTTTGTGTCTGATACTGGCAGCGCTGCGTGCTGGCAGCTACTCAAAAGTCCGACTAGACGACGCGTTGCTCCAGGGTCGCCTTGTTCAGCTAGCCGGCGCAGCTCCGCATACGTTCGCGGGTAAGCTTCTAGATTCTCCTCCCATCGGTCTCGCCATTCGACAGACGAAAACAGGCCGTCATCAGACGAATCACTCGGTTGAGGCAAGGTCGGTTCATCCGACGCCGATTTCTCCTCCGCGTCTGGCGCCACTGCTATTTCTTCGGCCCGCCGATCCGATCCCATCGAGTTGGGCTCAGAAATTAGTTGGATAGAAAGCGCAATCGCGAGAACGGCCGCCAGGACAGCGATGGTAGTAATTATTCGATTCTTGTGTTTGTTCATTCTCGTTTCTGAGACTTGCGCTGATAGACGTCGCGACGCCGCGGAACGCGAGAGTCGTACTCGTCTCTCGCCTGGGAGTGTCCTTCAATTCTGACTGGGTCCCACACGTGGTGATTAACCTCACCGCAGTATCGGAACACATACTTCTAGTAAGCGGAAAGCATCCGCCCCAATCTTAGAATCCGACGTTTTGCGAGCGGCTGCAATGGGTCACCAGCCGCCATCATACCGCAGAAGACTCGGCCGGCTGGAGTGCGGAGTAAAGCAGCCTGTCGTTCATCGCCCTGGTGACCGCTCGCTCTCGGCTGTGACTTCAACCGGTCGATGCAACACATTCATAAAACTTCTCAGCCGGCGAGTAGAATTGTAGCGTTTCTCGCGGTCGTTCGTTGAGTTGTCTTGCAACAGCATTTAGTCGATTCTGATGGACATTCGACAGGTCCATCCCTTTCGGGAAGTACTGTCGTAAAAGTCCGTTCGTATTCTCGTTCGAACCACGTTGCCAAGGCTGCTGTGGATCGCAGAAGTACACGTCGATGTCGGTCGCCAGGCTAAACCGTTTATGGTCAGCCAGTTCCTTACCGCGATCCCAGGTCAGCGACTTGTAGAGTTCCCGCGGTAGTTTGTGAGCCTGCTTGATCAGTGCGTTGATGACCGTCTTGGTGTCCTTGCTCGGCACCCTGACTAACATCACGTAGCGCGTATGGCGTTCGACCAAGGTGGCGATCTGGCTGTTGTTGCTGCCACACAAGAGGTCTCCTTCCCAGTGACCAGGCACGGCGCGATCCTCGGCTTCGGGTGGTCGTTCACTGATCGACACGGCATCGGTGATGCGTCCATGGTCGCTCGTTTTTTGCGTGTGATGGCGCGAGCGGCGCATCGCACGGCTGCGCCTCAAGTACTTGATCAGCTCTTTCTTCAAGGCCCCGCGGGCCTGGATGTACAACGTTAAGTAGATCGTCTCGTGTGACACCTGGAAGCTCTCATCGTCCGGGTAGCTGCGCTTTAGCCAACCTGCGATCTGACGGGGCGACCATCGCTGCATCAGCTTGCCGGCCACAAGGCGCGCCGCCGCAGGGTTCTGCGCCAGTTTACAGGTCTTGGGTCGGTGTGCTCGGTCCCATGCCGCCTCATCGGCCTGGTTGGCCCGGTAGCGACGGCGACCGCCGTTGCGATGAATCTCGCGACTGATCGTTGATGCGGCTCGACCCAGCCGCGAAGCTATCGCACGCATCGTGTGGCCGGCAGCGATACCTCGAGAGATCTCTTCGCGTTCGGCCAGTGTCAGCGCAAGGCGTGATCGCTTCTTCGGTGCAGGGCGAACACCGCCGGTTCTCGACAACATGCCTTGAACCGCTGAATGACCACGCTCCAGACCGCGGGCTATCGAGTTAAGCGACTCGCCATTCTCCCAGCGGTCCCAGACCTCTTCCATCTCGGTCTGAGTAAAGTACCTTCTCTTCCTCATCTGCAACACCTCCTGCTCTAGTGATAGAGTTTAGGTGTTGCATCGACCGATTGAAGTCACAGCCATAAGCAGCCGCTCAAAAGCGTTCGAGATTAGGTATCTACATCGTCTTGTTTTTCTTGTTCTTTTTGAGCCAGTCGTCGCTGGATTCGATCCAACTCACGCTCGCGTCCGTGACTCTCGCTGAAATAAGAATAAAGAATGGCGACAAGAGTCAGTACCAAGATTGCCCAGAGCATGTTTTCGTACCTTTCGCGAGCGTCCGTTTCGATTCAGTAGCAGTCGTTCAGTAGATTATCACGCTACAGCCTGCTTACGGCCAGATCCAGCCGGTGGCGATCAGTCCAAGCGCCATCCCCAAGGAATTTCGACAACGTAGGAAATATTGTCCGGCAGGTGTCGACCTTGGGTAGTTGAACAGACGACTTCGAACTGTTGCCTTGAGTTTGGTTGGATATCGACAAGATCAACGTTGCAACCACTCATTAGCGCGTCTCCGGCGTAGACTCGCAATTCGAGAAGCGCAAATGGCCACACGTTGTCTCCGCTGTTCTCGACAACGCCGTGCACCGTGAATTTCTCCCGGTCAGGCACCAAATCGTGCTCAAGAATAATCAGTTCGTCTGGCGCGAATACCTTCGTACTGGGGTCCACGTCCTCGAGTGACTTGACCAAATGATATGCGACAAAAACCACACAGACACCCAACGCGAAGCTCAAGCCAGTCGCGAACGAGATAAGCATGTTATTGAGAATTGGTTTCAAATCTTTCTTGGTGCCCTGTTTCTCGAACGACCGCTACGGGTCACAGGCGGAAAGTATAGCGCGAAACTTCTGGGTGGCGGCTTTCGAGCGCTTACCGGACCCTCGCTATTCATCCTGGCTAACTTCGGCACGCGGACAGAACCGGTCACTCAAGATCGCAGCTCATTGAGCTTGAGGCCCAGACTTACGCCCAAGAGAACAGTGACCAAGAATACGAAAATATCAAACAGAAAAACGACCGGCTCCCAGGGCGCATTCCGTAGCCAAGGCACATACCGTAGCATCAGTAGCAGGCCAGCGAGTCCGATGAGGTTTGATAAGACGCCAATCACGAAGGCGGTGAAATAGGGCCTGATTGGATAGGCCCAAGACGTGTAGGCATAGAAGCCGATAGCAACTACTGCACATGAAACGTACTGTACGACGAGGAATTGGCTGGAGGCTTCCCCACCAAATGCTACGGTGACCAATGCGCTTGTGGATGCCACAGATAGGAAAAGTAGGACTGCGAAAAATACGATTCGTGAGGCATTCAACTTCGGCAAATTCCTGTTTCGTCGAGCGACTGCTTCGGGGCACAAGCCGTCATCATAACTCAAGAAACCTGACCGGCTGGAATTCGAAGTAAAGCTGCCCCTCAGTCTGTTTCTTCTCGAACCGCTGGAGTCGGCTAATACCAGCCTGTTGTCATTGGTTCAGCCGTCAATCGACACGACAATCTCATTAGCAGAAGAAGTGGTCAGCTTCCCGTTGATCTCGGGTGAAGAAAGTCGAAAGAGGAGATCGGAGAACCCCTCATAGTTGATATCGTCTCTGCATTCGATCAAGTTAGCCCACCGCTCAATCTCCTCACTGGGAATCTCGCCACTTATGTACTTCCGTAGTGCGCCCACGACATCCGCGCTCGTCAGCTGCACAAGCTCTTCTTTTGAGTCCCACGAGTAACTGGCAAGTTCAGAAGCGACTTCGAAAAGCGGCCTGCGCAGCTTTATCAAGTCATGCAATAGGCGTTCGCGAGTAGACATTTCTTACAATGTGAGCGGCATATCCAAAGGGCTGCAATGGATCATCTGCAGCCATCATAACTCAAGAAACTCGACCGGCTGGTATGCGAAGTGAAGCAGCCGCCCATTCGAACACCTGGTGACCGCTCGCTTCCGGCCTATTCTGTTGAAAAACTCCGTTTTGAATTTCAGTAGTATTTCATTTGCGACCTGCCACCAAATTCGTATCGTAGATACGAGGAGGTAATGCAATCACTATGAAAATCCCTCCTGGCGCAGCTCAGAGCCGCTGATCATTACTAGCGATCGCGCGCAGGATCGAATCGAATTCTTCATGAATTCTTGCTTCGCTCGCAAAACAGAGTTTTTCAACAGAATAGGCCATTAGCAGTCGTTCGATTTGGCAAGAATTCTAGAAATGTGCCGACCACTGGCGGGGTGTTGTTCCAATCTCTGGATACGGAACTTCTTCGCACTCAATTTCCGGGTCCGCACCTAATTGGACCCATTTCGCGAAAAGGTCGTCTCTGTTGAGAGTGGCCGCTATGTGCAGTGGAACCAATCCGTTGATCCCACATTCGTTCGGGTCTGCCCCATTCGCAATGAGCCAATCTAGACTACCCAGAATCGTTTTTTGCATCGCTTTGTTGATCTCCGGGTCCTCGCTGAAGAATTCAAGGGTCCATGTGGTACCCTCTAGAACGTAGAGCTGGACCGGCGACATCGTAGAAACACCAGGGTCCTCCGCCTTGAGAGGTCGATCACGCGTCCCAACTCGCGCATATCGAAATCTGGCTGTCAGGATCTGGTCTTTCTTGAGTGTGCGGACAATGCATCTTACGGTCGGCGGTATTGCCTTCTGTGAAATTGACCAGGTCCCTCGTGCAAGAGCGTCTTTCGATTCACAGCCACCAAGGATCAGATTCGCCCTGTTCGATTCATCTTCAGGAATTGACCACACGAAGACGATCCCCGTATAGCACAGAAGAAGTACACCAAGAATTACTAAAAGTTTCTTGATTGCCAAATCCCTACAAGAAATTTTGCGGCCGGCCGGGACGGGTCAGTGGCAGCCATAATACCGCAGAAAACCTGATCGGCTGCTATGCCAGGTGAACAAGCCGCTCTTTCGTCAACCTGGCGAATGCTCGCTCTCGGCCAGGAGCAGCCATTGGTTACTTACTGTTCAGTGATAATGGGAGGATCGTGGGCTACTACGTCAATAATCTCGTTCTCTGTCCAGATGCGGTAGAGCGACGCCGGACCAACAAAGTCTCTGTACCAACCATGATTCTCGTCCACATAGTTCAGATACTTCGATTTCGTCAATACCCGCAGATATCCCTCGCTATCGTGTACCTCGGTTTCATCCTTCGCGGCGTATGACTCGTCAATCACATGCCAGACAACAGGAGTCTCAAATTTGACGTTCACCTTTCTGCTAGCACCGGTGGTCTCAATTGCAGACGTGTTTCGTATAACCGCATCGCCAAACTTGAGGTCTTGAGGTGTATCACTCTTGAGCCCCTCGACGAGGGAAATTGCAAGCTCATCTTTGTACACGAGAGAGTCAAGAATCCACGTATATCCAGTATCAAGAATCGTCTGCATCAGTTTCTACAATAAATAGTCGAAGTTATTGAGCGGCTGGATTGGGTCAGTGGCGGAAAGTATAGCGCGAAACTTCTGGGTGGCGGCTTTCGAGCGCTTACCGGTCAGTCATTTTTCGTCCAGGCTGACTTCGGGAGTCGGCCACAACCAGCCACCCAAACTAGGTACACGGGTCGTTAATACGGGCACGCAACTTGCCGCCTTCGTCCATCGTATCGAGACTGTCGATCTGAAGTGTGGGCTTCAGCTTCTTCTTGCGCGCTGTTCGGCACTTAGCTATCTCGCCGAACGGAATATCAATGGAGAAGTACGAGCCGAATACACCAATGTCGTTCACGACTTTGAGATTCGCAATTTCTGGGTTTGTAACTCTGCCCAGTAAGTCCGGATCGACAGAAATGCTGTCATCGTAGATAGTTATCTCCAGCTCTCGAAGTTTCGTCTGATCCTCGAGGTGTTCGACTACAATACGAATGATGTATGCATCGTTGCCATACGCGTCAGTGCCGCTCAGCTGAAAAGTCTCTGGCGGCGTGAGGAACATCTCATTCGCGAACAACGCACCTGAGAGCATTAGTAACGGAAGTAGTAGGGTCTTCCTCACCAGAATCTGTATCCAATTCCGCCTATCTATATAGGGTCATCTCCAGCCATCATAACTCAAGAAACGCGACTGGCTGGAATGCGAAGTGAAGCAGCCGCTCATTCTGCAACCTGGCGAGTGCTCGCTCACGGCCATTAGCGGTCCTCTGTGAGGGATGAAAAATCTTCCGCGACCAACTCCAAGGCCCCGTCTTCATGGCACCAATAAAACACCTGCGGTTCGAACCGATCACCGTCGCGAAACATCACCAACGCATCGCCAGTTCCGTTCTCCGCAATAGCGTACGCGTTCTCGTGCCATGTCAGGAACCCCGAAAACGACTTTGTTTCGACAAGAACATGATTTGCCGTGTGGGACAGACGCTTACGATCAGACGTATCCCTAAGAGGGATTAGGTTCCAGTAGTCTGACTTCGCGGCAACTTCGCCACCATTGGACCGCAACATTCGCTGCCGATAAGCATCTGGAAATGTCGCGCCTGTCTCAGACTCTGTGGCTTCGAGTTGTTCTTCCGACAGATCGAACGGCATGTTTTTCACTCGAAATGCGAGCGGCTAATTTGGGTCACCAAGCGACAGTTTACAACAGTCCAGGTGAGTGTCGGCTAACCGGGTCATTCCTGCCAGTCGAATGCGTTTCCGCGGAAACGTGAAACACGAACGGCGGCTCTTGCAGAGAGCTGTCGCTCGCGTTACACCCTAGATAAGGTCGCTTCACGGCCAGGAGCGGCCGGTGAAAGCGTTTGTATAATCACCGCCTATTCGACTTTAACGGTGAGCTTTCCGGAATCGATCTCACAAATCTTGACGGGCTGGCCTACGTCCGCGGTCGCGGGCAGATTTCCTACGTATTCAGCGCGCCAGTCCTCGCCATCGAACTCGACACGCCCGACAAAAGCACCAGTGCCAGACTTCGTGAATGCCTTGGAAACAACCGCGATTGTCCCCTTCGCCGATTCAACGCCCGACACTGGTTTCACCGGACCGTCGCGATTGGCGCTCCAAATTTCGCGAAATTCAATCGCGCCATAAACGGCACCGGCAATAAGTACCGCGATGATTATTGCTGTAAATAGGTCCACTACTCTGTATTACTCAATCAGTGAGGATCAACCGCGGACGACCGGCTGCAATGGGTCAACAGCCGAAATTATAGCGCGAAACGCCTGGCCGGCGGCTTCCGGGCGCTTAGCAGTCATTCACCTCGAACCAGGGCGACGGGCTCAGTACGGCCAACAGCGGTCATTCAGTTTCGTTCAATTCGACTGAGTAATCCAGCGGTTGGCGATAGTAAGTTTTTCCTTCAAACGTGAATGGCTGCCAGTCCTTCGGAACGTCCGCAACGCAATAGTCCTTGCTCTCATCTCGGGTCATATAACCGTCGCAAACTCGCTCACCATTTCGTTGAATCCACTCGCCGGTGTATGCGTCTACAGTTGGCACATCACTCTCGCACCCACAAATCAATGCACCGAAGGAAAGGAGGATAATTGAACTCGCATTTGGCATTTCGTTGTCCCTGACAGCTGCTATGCTAAGTGAACCAGCCGCTCATTCTGCAACCTGGCGAATGCTCGCTCTCGGCCAGTTGCGGTCTGCCGATTAGACAAAGAATCTAGCTGCTCCAGCTCATATGGATCTTCTTTTTTTCCGCCGCGCAATCGCGCAGGTATAGATTGATCAGACTCTGGTACGGAATTCCGCTTTCCTCTGACAGGCAGCGAAAATAGTCGATCGTATCCTCGTCGAGGCGGATGGTCAGCTGCTTCTTTGGCTTGTGAAGATAAGGGTTCTTGACAGATTTTGAAAAGTCGTATTTTCTCTTCATGATAGGAATTCCGAATACTGCTCACGCTCCGAAGGATCAGCCTTTCTTGCTGAGATGATCCGAATGACATTCTCCGCTTCTCGATAACAATGCACTATTACAAGCAAGCGAAGCTGAACGCTGAGGCCCAAGAGAACGAAACGGTCTTCATCATCAGAGTGATCGGGATCTGCGATGACGCGCGCATTGTCGTCGAGAAAAGCGGATTTCGCCTCCGCAAAGGAAACACGATGCTTCCTCAAGTTTTCCGACGCCTTCCGAGCGTTCCATTCGAAGGTAATCTCAGGCATAACTACATTGTAGCTACGCTGTCAGCCAGGTCAATGGCGCCATGTCAAAAAGACCGCCGAGTGACGGGTTTTGGCAAGCGAAGCTGACACTCGATGCGCCTATGCCACCGGGAGACGACCGGCAGCTCGGGGTCAGTGGCAGAAATTATAACTCGAAATAAGCGACCGGCGGCTTCCGGGCGCATACCGGCCCCTCGCAGCTCATCCTGGCTAACTTCGGCTCCCGGCCAGTAGCGGACAGTCAATGAGGCAAGAGGCGGGATTACTCAGGACTTTGGTTCTCGTATCTAGCGAAGATCTTTTTTCCCTCGCTCTTCTGAATAATACGGTCTATGAGCTCTTGGAAGTTATCGGTAAACCAATGTCTGCGTGTCTCCCACCATGTCTGAGGCCCAGCAAGAATCATCAGGTCCTGAATGGTGCGCTCGATCCCTCTCCAAACGATCGGATCAAGCGTCTTGTCCTGAAGGTAGAAATACAGACCCTCGCTGTTTCTAAAAAATCGCCCAATTAACGCGCCATATCGAATCTTGGAGATCGCGTCCAGACTATCGAAGTTGTTGTTTCCCTTCAGCCAAATATCCGCCAGTTCAGAGCTGTCGTGAAGCGATGTCATTAGCGCACCCCACTCAGCTGTCAGCATATTTGCGGTTCGAAGGCCGTCTTGCCTGCTTTGCCTCCTAATCTCAACCGCCAGGTAAATCAATGAAGCGAGTACACCAATCCCGCCGACAATTTCCGCGATCAATGCGAGCTGCTCTAATGTCATGCGTTACCTTTAATAATCAAGATGCAGGGTGAGCGTCTGTAAAGGGTCACAGGCGGAAAGTATAGCGCGAAACTTCTGGGTGGCGGCTTTCGAGCGCATACCGGACCCCCGCTCTTCATCCTGACCAACTTCGGCACTCGGCCAGATGCGGTCATTCGTAGATGATGGAATAGCTACTCAGACTCGCTTGCCAGCCAAGTCGAATCGACTTGTAAGTGGGTAGCACCGAAACCAGACAGCACCCCAACAAGTTCGATGAAGGAATCCGGCCCAGCGGTACCGAAATCGACTGAGAATGTCGCCTTGTCATCGCCGATTTTCTCGGGATACGTAACCGAATGTATGTACGCGCCTAATCCGTACTCGTCTGAATCCTTCGTTTCGTCGGGGTCGATCCAAACGGTCATCCATGCCTCAAACGCAGGGCTCGTTGGGTCAAATGCCGGTCCGGTAATCTCGACGCCATTCCACGCAATCGGCGACAACTCGATGGTTACGTCCTCAACGGTGTACGTCGTCGTTACGCCACTGGGTAGTTCGGTGAGGTTGAAGTCTGTCAGGTTGGGAGGATCGACGGCCCCGCTTGCGAGGTCAATTCGATACATCCTGAACAGCGGAGGGAGATTGTCCCGCCCTCCGACTTCAAGCAAGACCTCAGGCCCGCCCGGTTGATATTGCTCGCGGTACTCAACAACAGCTTGCTGATACTGGCTAATGTAGTGCTCGCGGTACTCGGTGAGGACATCGACAAGTTCAGACATTTCGCTTTTTATTGTTTTCAAGTGTTCCGGCGACAGGCCGGGAAGGGTCACAAGCCGTCATCTTACCTCAAGTTTTTCGAGCGGCTGCTATGCGATGCGAAGCAGCCCCTCAGATAGCTTCCTGGCGACCGTCTCAGATCGGCCAGAAGCGGATGCTCACGGCCGTTCTAGATATTCCTAATACACCTGCAGCGAGGATAGTTTGTACACCCCCAAAACTTCTTTCCAGCGTACTTACCCTTAGTCGCAGTCCTTTGCACCATCTCGGCACTACATTGCGGACATTCTGGCTCTGTATTGACAACTGAAACGTGCGGTGCGCGTTTCTCTGGCGTCACGCCAGCTTGGTGGCTCCTTAATTTCCTTGTTACCGACTTAACCTCGCGCGCGCTCAGAATCCGTTCTCTTTTCGATCTGACGTACGAGCGCAGGCGCCGCAGGTATACAACATTGCTCGGTAGCTTTCTCTTCGTCTTTATCTTAGCGCTTCCGACAAAAACCACTACGGAAAAAATGTACCTCTCTGGGAGCGCCAGAAATCTCTTCACCGCCTTAACGTGATGCGCGTTCTGCCACAGCGGATTAAAAAGTTGGTACTTCTTCTTGTAGAGAACCTGTGTCCAATGCTTCGACTTCGCACTGCCAAATATCCAACCAGAGTAGTTCTTCGTCTCGATCACAAATACACCAAACGGCGATACTACGATGTGATCTATCTGCGTAGAACTTTTGGCTGTCGGTAGCGTTACGTCGTCGAATATCTCATACGACCCACTGGGCAAGAAGAGACCGAGACGCCTGGAGACCTTCGATTCACCTTTGGCTCCTCTGACTTTTGGAGACTTCAGATAAGCCCGGATCGCGAGGATCAGAACGAAGAGTACGATTAATAGGAGTTCCAACGGATAGCCCTAAACGTCAACTAGACGTACGCAATGGGTTGCTAGCAGTCGATCGATTACATCTCAGGCCGCAAGGTTATTCTTAATTCGCCTTGAAACAACTCAGGATTGTTCGGCTCGGGCAATGGCGATGCCTTTGTCACTGCCGCTAGGATGGAACGCTCAACCGCTTCATCCCCGTTGCAGCTGGCAATTCTAGCGCTGATGACGTCTCCCATGCGCGTTTGCCGCACCATGACGACGCACAATGTGTCAGGTGTAACGCTCGCAGGCATCGCCCAGTTGCGCGCGATCTCCTGCGCAATTGCGAATTGGTAGGCCGCCAGCTCGCCTTGATCGAGCGACTGTCGCGGTTCGCCCTCTTCGATTACCGGCGCAGATGTCTCGATCTTCCTCTCGAGGCAAAAATATGCCTGATCAGGGTATGTCGGTTCGCCTTCGCTAGTTTCGTGATCATAGTAGGCGGCGGTTCCGTCCGGAGAAATAAGAAACAAGTACCCATACTCTTGACCATCATCGGTGAAAAACCTCCACGTGCGGTCAAATCCTTCGACTTGATACTTTGCCCTAAACGTTCTGTCAGCAACCTTGATCGTTCCCGACTCGCCATCCGCATTTACAGCAGCGAGCACAAGTACGGACGCCTTTTCGCCAGTGACCTCCTCAAAAATAGTTTCGAGCGCCTCAGTGCATTCAAACGTCTTACCGAATACCGCACCGGACAGAAACAGCAGAGGTAGCATAGCTAACAACCCATTCATTGCTCATTCTCGACCATGAATCCTTATGAGCGCTAGATTAGAGGCCTCAGGGGTGCCGATCCATTCTGAACGCCCCAGCCTTTGGTCATATCCCTGCAAAATCAGTGATGTGCTCAGTGACCGCTAAGGGTCACAGGCGGAAAGTATAGCGCGAAACTTCTGGGTGGCGGCTTTCGAGCGCTTACCGGTCCGTCGTTTTTCGTCCAGGCTGACTTCGGCAGTCGGCCACAAGCGGCCTGTCACAGTTACTGTACTGCAGAGAGTTTGTCGTTCTCGAAGACGAACGTCACTTCTCGATAGTGTATCGAGCTTTCTTCTTCTACGATAAAGGCACTCCGGTCGACCTGACGCAGCAAATGGAGAATGTCGGCCTTCGTGTATTCGTCTGAACCCGCAACGACCAACTCACCAAGGACATCGAATCGCCGTATTTGTTCTGCGTGCGAATCCTGAAGGTAGGTGTAAGAAACACCCATATCTATGGTGTGATACAACAAAAACGCGTTGCCAGCGAGAGCGAACGCCAGGACGACAAAAAACGCCACTTTCCATTTGTTCATAGGCTTTCCGTGTTGTGGATACGGCGATCGATCGTCAGAATTTCTATTGGCAGATTGGCTGGAATGGGTCGCAACGACCGATTGAAGTCACAGTCAGTTGCCGTCATTCTACCCCAGACTAGGTGACTCGCGGCTCCCGGCCAGGAGCAGACGTTCCCTGAGCGAATAGCGCCCGAGCGCCTTGCAGGCCGACCGGGCGCTTGGCTGATGTTGTTAGGGCTGTGTGAACAGCATAGAGAATCCACCGTTGACCACGATTCGGTCGTCAGGATCAAGCGTGTACACGCCCTGATTCTCTTCGGTTTCAGCGACAGTCCAATCGAAATAGAGAACTCCGCCAGTCATGTTGTTGTACGGCCCGAAGCCAATACGCGTCAGCGTATTGCTGGAATCGATGACTTCAATGTAATTCTGCATCTGCAAAAAGTTATCGATCAGTGTGTTCGACGAGGCAAACCAGCAGTTGGTAAATGTCCAGTCGAACACGTCACCCGGCGACAGGTCCTCAAACGATCCCAGACGAGTCAACACGTGCTCACCCTGCAGCAATATACCGGCAGGCGGCGCGCCCGGGAACTCATCACATGCGGTCACTACTGGAACAGTTGACTCGGTTAGCTCGAGGCTATCCAGAAGTTCGGCGATTTCGAACATACGTTCAAAGATGAACGCAAATGTCCCACCGGCCAACGATGCACGGCGTTGCCACGTCTGGGCCTGGACATCGTCCAGCAGATTATCGTAGTCATTCCAGCTGAATGAGATCGGCGCTCCACCGTTTAGACTCAGTTCGACACCGTTTGCTACGAAGGTGACTGTTGAAACATCGGCTTCCGTCACGACCTCAAAAGCACCGCTCGACGGTTCGTCGTCAAGACCGGCAACGACGTCCGTGGTGACATTGATTGTAAATTCACCGTCCAGTCCTGTCTTGCTGCCCACGACCGCCACTGTCATCGTCGAACCGGCGTTGGTGACGAAGTCCAGAAAGCTAACGTTGCTCGGGCTGTTGACCTGAAGATTGACGCTTCCACGCAAAGTGTCTCCTAAGTCGACACGAACCTGAAACAGGTTACCGACATCGACCGTCATATCTGTACCGGGCTGAACTCCTGCGAGCTGGAAGTTGTAGACCGGCAAGATTGTTGGTGGCACATCCGCGGTATTGTTGATTGTATCGTCATCGCTACCACCGCCGCAGCCACCCAGTAGCCCCACACTTATCAGCAGCCAAAATAGCTTTATGCTGTTCACGACCCACTCCTCATCTAATCCGATGGTCTGATTGGAAAACTCGGAAGCCCGGCGATCTTGGGGTTCTTCGCCGCGTCGCAGGAGGCGTAGCGGAGTACGCGAGGACCCGTGGCTTTGCGTCTCTAGCTTTGGCTAGATTTGCCTTTGTCAATAACAGGTTCTAGCAATCCCCAGGAGATTGTCAATTCTGGGATGTACTTAAATTCGAAGCCGTCGAAGCTCGATTGGCGATTGGCGATTGGCGAATGGCTGCTGTGGGTCAGTGGCAGCCATAATACCGCAGAAAACTCGACTGGCTGCTCTGCCAAGTGAACCAGCCGCTCACTCGTCCACTTGGCGAATGCTCGCTCTCGGCCACAAGCAGCCGCTGGATTACACTGTGAGTAGATGTATGCAGTCATTCCAAATGCACAGAAATAGACCGGACCACACAACAAGTGCACCGACGAGCGCGAGCAGCTGACCCCGTATCGAACTGACCTTCAGCCTCGTAAATAGGAGGCCGAACAGCGAATAGACGAGACCATTGGCCAGCGCCCCAAGTAACCAAAACATCCATCCGGAGAATGGAAGGAGATCCACCGTGCTAGCCAGAAACCCATACAAGACGTAACCGGGGGATGTAGCGACTAAGGCCAATCCGACTATTCCTGTAGACCACCCTACGGAATGGAGCAGTGGGTGCACACCAAGTAGCAAGAGCGTGACTAGAGCCCCCCCGAGCAGGTAGGTCCTTACCCGAGCCACGTTTCACCCGTCTTTATTCGGTCAGTCACTCGTAATCGGCCTGTTCGATATGGCCCAGTTGCCTAAGGGAAACAACGACCGCTTCGGGTCACAAGCCGTCATCATAACTCAAGAGACCTGACCGGCTGCTATGCCAAGTGAACCAGCCGCTCATCCAACTGCCTAGCGAATGCTCGCTCTCGGCCAGAAGTGGACAGTGAGAGCTTACAAGAAGAGTCGCCAGTCAGCTCTCAATCTCCCAACGCAAGCGAAATGGCCCTTGTTCGTCCAATTGCCCATGGAAATCGGTGTAGCCGTCCTTATCTTCATCGAATAGTTCGACTTTCGTGAGACGCCCATGCTTATCGAATGTGCATCGGTAGGAGTTTCCACCGAGCGGCATTGTGCGAGTTTCAGGCCAAGGGCCGAGACGATCCAACGCGGCCATTAGTGCATCGTACTCAGACTCCATGAGTGCACGATCCGGAACCGTTTCCTTGCCAAATACCTCTTCTATTGCAGCAGATAGCGATTCTTTTGGGATATCTTGGTTAATGGACTTCCCGATGAAGGGCATCATTGCGATGATTATCTGCTCGATCGTCACCTCGATGTTCGGGTGCTCAACGATCACGATTCCGGGGGCAACGGCGCATTCGTTAGTCAGTCGGTACTCGACCACCAGCACTCCAAACTCAACGTCGGTTTCGTACCACTCCCGTGGGAAACTCTCCGGTTGTTGAGCCAATGTAGCGGTCGTTACATAGACCAATCCGATCAAGAGTAGATATCTCAGTGTCGTACTCACAAGGCTCAATCCACTATCCAAAATGTCCGCAAAGGGTGAGTAGCCGTCATTCTACCTCAGACAGGGCGAACTACTGCTTACGGCCAAGAGCCGCCGCCCACTACTCGTAGTGATTCTCTCGAGGTAGTACTGGCGCCACCAAGAAATAGAGTAACCACGCAAACCACGAGACAAAGATGACCGCAAAAATCCAGATGATGCGCTCTTTCGTGCTAATGATAGGATCGCTGATGATGAACCCGAGAGGGATGCCCCAAACTACTGTGATCACGATGATTACACCGATCAAATCCATAACACTATTTCCGTGAGAACCTCAGTGTCTGCTTTCAGTAAGCAGCAGTCGTAAGGCAGTTTAACAGCCCAAGGACTGCTTCCGGCCGAAGGATACTCTCAAGTTATCCGGAATCGGTGTCAGTTAGCGCTCACCGAAGCCTATAACAGCTCCGGTCGAATACACGACGAATAGACTAGGGAAAGCGAAATTATTCTACTTTTGCCGGACTCTTTATTATCTTGATCTTTCTCAATTTCGTAACTGGGTATGACAGGGTCGATTATGTGCCAACACATGATTGCGAGCTTATCTAGGCGGCTTCTACAATTTTCGACATCTAAATTAACAAGTTTAAGCAAAGATTGATCTGGACATATATTCAGAACGCCAATCTCTTCAACTGCGGCTTTGACTTCAGATTCGCTATACATTGCGACTGAGTCTTGCGCGTAGCCGATTTGATGAAAGAGACAAACGAAGACCGCAACTATCAATCTTTCCGAGTTCATACACGATTTCTTCATGAGTTCTTGCTCAGGTTTTACAAGGTGTCGAGAAGCAGACGAACGGCTGCAAAGGGTCATTTCCAGCCATCGAGTCTACCGCAAAAGCAGCCGTTGGAACGACTGCTATGCTCGCCAAAGCAGCCCTTCACGAGCGGCAAGTTTCGGGAGAAACGCGGATACCGCAAGGGGAAAGTATTGGCCGTCACACACCTCTAGCGCTCTCGTTGTTCATAACTTTATTTCGGACAACCAGTCGTAGCAGCCGTTGCTGGACGGCGGCAACGTGGCGGTTGATATGAAGTTGGCCCTTGATTTCTGATAGCGGACAAACAAACCCCGCCACGAGGGCGGAGTTTACGATTATCGCCGCGACAATTTTGATCTAGTCGTTGCCCAAAGCTCTCACTTTGCGGCGAGCGGGTTAGGCATTGTCGATGTCGATGTAAAAGCGACCCCTGCCAAGAGGCAGGGGTCTCTACACCACGGTTTGGTCTAACTTGAGACTCTTACAATGACCTACGCAACAGACGGCTTTGATTTAGATCGCTTGTTGCGCGGTCTCTGTACGTTTCCAAGAGTCTTTCTGGTGTCCAAAAGATCTCCTGTTTTTCGTAACGACCTTGCTAGTAAAACAGGTCTCCGTACTGACTAAAGTAGCCTTAGTTCCAAACCGTGGGAATCAAGCTAACAAGCAATATTTCAGCTGTCCAGCGCTTTTTTTTGACCTGCCCAGAATAGACTAAAATAGGCCCAGTGGTCGAATTTTAGACT
Organism: uncultured Gammaproteobacteria bacterium; assembly: GCA_963698415.1. Lineage (GTDB taxonomy): Bacteria > Pseudomonadota > Gammaproteobacteria > Steroidobacterales > Woeseiaceae > UBA1847. The sequence goes on from CAVOQS010000002.1 coordinate 29,299, forward strand.
AGGCACGAATCTGGCCTACTAGAAATCAATAGTCTCTTCCAAATGCGCAAAAACCACTGCAGCCCCGTTGTCACCCATGCTTATAAACAGGCGGCAGCAGGACAAATATCGGATACCTGCCCTCGCAGCGAGTCGACCGCAGCACACCCAATCCATGTTTCGAGCACAAGAGATGAGGATGTTCGACCCGACCTTATGCAGGGCCAGAAAGACGGTCGGACTGCTGATGGCTAGGGCTTACGACCTCAGGCATACCGGTACCGCCAGGCTTCGGGCCGCCGGCGTGAGTCATGAGGATCGCCCCCAGAAATTGGAACACGCTAGTGGCACGATGACGACGCACTATTCTGCTGCGTATCTGCAGCAGCTATTGAACACTGTCAATCGGATCTGCGAGTCACGCGGTACGGAATCCGATCCGATAATCTTAAGATAAGCCATGCAGCTATCAGCCGAACCAATGCGGCTGATTCTGTTGCCTGACTAACCGGTTTTGCAGCAGCGCAGATACTAGTGCGAAATCCCTTACCGAAGCCTGCTTAATTTGGTTAATATTATGTTCAGTTTCGGATGGTAGTCTTGTCACATACAAATCATAAGAATGATACAACCTTGGGGATGAAGACGATGCTCTACCGCTTTGCGCTATGGACCGTGGTTCTAGTACTTGCAATGACCAGCGGCCTGTCGGAAGCCGCGAAACTTTCCAAGAAAGATCGCGCTGCGGTCGAAAGCGGTTCAGCCACTCATCAACAAAAGAGTAGCTACGTCGGAACCGTAATGACTGACGAAGTACGTCGCTACGCGCTTTTGCAGGCGTGGGCCGTCCATCCTGCGGATCATCCGATCGAGTCTTACACAGCGCAAATATCGGCGGACCGTGTGCCGGCTCTTTTTCGCGTAACGGATGCTGGCAAAATGCTCGTTGAGAATGGTGCGGTGTCAATCTGCCTGATGGAAGAGCTTTGCGCCAGTCATCTGGCTGATATCGCTGTGCAAATGAACCAATTACCTAAGGAGACGTTGGTCTCCGCATATCGGCAAAAAAGCCAAATAGATGCTGAGCTATTTCGGGAGGAGTGGCCCTTCGGCCGCAGTTTGGGTTGTAGGGTCAGGACTTAACGCCGAAGGTCAAGACCCGACATATAGTTGTCACAATAACCGTTCCCTCGAAATCACTAACCGCGATATGCTGTTCCCAACTGAGCACAATTTGGTTGCCGGAGGTAAGGTGGAAAACAAACGACTCAGCAAGCTTCTTTCTGTGAGTCTCGCAGCGTGTTTAATATGGTCCCTACTATCCCCCGCGCGTGCGGAGGAGGTACGGATAGTTTGTGAGCAAAATTCTGAAGTTGATACCGAAACAGGCCTTCCAAGCTGGACTTTTGGAATTGTTTTTGACATCACAATCGACTCTGAAGCACAGACTGTTAGCGGGTGGCCATTTGACGCGGCAAAGATCTCAAACTTCAAGTTTGAAGAGCATCGTGTCATTTGGAAGGCCGACTACCAGGATCTAAGACTGACTCGCTACTACAACTTGAATCGGTATACAGGCAATTTTTCAGTCCAGATCAACGACAAAGGACGACTCGCTATCGCGAAAGGTAAGTGTGTTTCAGGAGACCGGCTATTCTAGCGAACCATATCTGCGTGAGTGTGTTGCATCGACCGATTGAATCCGCATCGGTTTGCAGACAGTCAGCACTTCCCTAAGGCAGCCACTTAATCGGCAGGCTTTGGGGGGAAGCGGACATTCGAAACTGGCACAATATAAGGGCTAGAATTTAAGGCTCAAAACGACGAGCCTAGGGCTCCAACTCGGCGAGCGGACCGGCGACTCAACACCAAGATTGGCGAGGTTCACGCAAAATTCACGCAAGGGTTTTTTGAGAAAACCTTGGAAACGGCCTAAGCCGTTGAAAAGAATGGTGGCCAGGGGCGGAATCGAACCACCGACACGCGGATTTTCAGTCCACGCCTCCGGTGTCTATTCCGTGCCCCTCTCCACAAACACGAACTTACCTCTATCCAATTGTCTCTCTCCATCCCACCGATACGCCACCAGTCTCCCACCTGACTTCGCCGCCACGCTGTAATCCAGGCAGGCAACATTAGGCGCCAGCAACTCTGGCTCCGAGTCCAACCAGTAATGCCCAACGAACACCGGCGGAGCATCATGCGAATACTGAATGATGTGGTCGGCCCCGATCGGGTCCTCGGGAATATGGCTGCGCGCCGTTTCCGGCCCTAGAAACGCTTCCTGGTAGGTCTTCGCTTCGCCGTCAAACCACCGAACCCGCAGGTTGTGCCGGGGGTTGCCATCCTTGTCATGGAAGGACTGCCCGTCGGGTAGTTCGATCTCCTTGCCCTTGAGCAGGGTCTCGACGGCCTCGTACTCCATGCTGCCCTTGCGAGACGCCGCAACAAGCAGGTCATCGTTCAGGTACTCGTTCACCGAGGAGTGCTTGTCCTTGAGGAGTCGCATGTACTCATCATCCCAACACGCATGAACCACGCGAATGCCGTCCACTTCCAGCCACAGCGGCAGTGTCCGAAACCACTCGATGATCTCGCCGTAGTCCGACGTGCCCTCAAACACGTCCAGAAAGGCCGCGTGCTGATCCTGGTTCCTCTCAGAGTGCACACGAAGATGGCGATTGTGATCGTCGGGATCCGGCGTGTGGTACGCAATGGCGTTGAACTCGTGATTGCCCATCACGGATAACGCCGCGCCCTCGTCAATCATGGGTCGCACGATCTCCAGCACGCCGCGCTGGTCAGGCCCCCGGTCGATGAAATCGCCGAGAAAGATGACCTTGCGGTCAGGGTGCCGGAAGATGCCGTCGGTCTTCGCATAACCGAGTTTGTCGAGCAGGCGGGTCAGCGGTTCACTGTGCCCGTGGATGTCACCGATCAGGTCATACATTGCGTGTTGTGTCCTCGCTGTCATCCTAGCACGGCATACGAGTATCCTTGAGGCATGTACAAGACCGCCCTTCTCACCCTGATGTTCGCCTCGCTTGCAAATGCACAGGACCCATCAACATTCGATGCGGGTTCCGAAAACCAGCTCGGGCTGACCTTTTCGCCCGACGGAAATACTGCGTACTGGGTCGAGTGGAATGGACAATGGGGAAGCAGCAACACAACCAGGCAGACCATCTACCTGTCCACACGGCAGGATGGCGCCTGGAGCACACCGGTGCCGGCGCCGTTTTCCGCAGAATTCAGTGACGAAGACCCGTTTGTCTCTCCCGATGGTGCCTGGTTGTACTTTGTTTCCGATCGACCGTCTGGCGACGCGGACGAGAACGCCGACGGAAATATCTGGCGTTACAGCCTGACCGACGACAATCGTATGGAGTATCTGTCAGTGAACTCCGAGGCCGAGGAGTTTTCCCCGGTCGTTACGGAGTCCGGAGCCTTGTTCTTCGCCTCGGATCGTCCGGGCGGTTATGGACAGGGAGACATCTATTCTGCCGACAGACTGGATGAAGGCTTCGGCCCGGCTGAACTGCTGGGTTCCGGTATCAACAGCCCCTACGGTGAATGGAATGTCTGGGTTGCTGCGGATGAGAGCGAGCTCATATTCGAGTCATCGTCGCGCCCCACCAATATCTCGATCCCGGGCGACCTTTACTACAGCTCTCGTACCAGCGACGGTTGGGCGGCGGCTTTGCCGATCAAGCGTCTGAACTCAGAGGGAAGTGACTTGATGCCGCGATTGCATCCTGATGGCAACACACTCTATTACACGACCGCGCCTATCGGTGGGCATGCGCGCATTGTTAGCGTGGAGTGGCCTTTGGTTAGTGAGTAAACAGGGCGAATTGGATGCATGCTATATTTTGTAACCAGATGCTCCTCGAAATCAGATATCTCGCCGATCTGGCGCGCTAACCTGAAGCCTGTGTCGACCGATGTCAGGTAGAGTAACAACGTCGATACTGGCACTACTCACTTCGATGTTGGCGCTCATGCCTGCCCCGAGTAGCGCCCAGGAAGCCGAACCGGCCGACGTACACTGGGCTTATGCCGCCTACTTCGGGACGGGTTGGTACAGCGTTGCCGGTGATCGGGACGTCTTCATCGTCAGGATAACGCCCCGCTGGACGTGGGCTGAAGCCTCTATCGATGACGAGAATAGCCGCCACACAGGAAGATACTTCAAGCTGCCCGTCTCGGTTGGCATGGACCGGTTCGACCCGGGCGATCCGCTTGATGCCGTCGACGTCGAGAACCTGTCATTCCTCAGCCTGAACCCTGGCATCGATATCGAGATTCCCGTGAACCACACCTGGTCGCTCCGGCCTTATGCCTCCGTCGGCTATGGCCAGTTGCTCGGCGAAAGCAACTCAGCATGGAGCTACTGGGGAGGCGTAAAGAGCCGGTTCTCATTCCAGTCTGGCAAACTCGACTGGAGCATACTGAATCAGATCGGCTTCGTCGGCTATACACCGAGTGATGGGCCGTCCGATCTTATTTGGCCGTTACTGGCCGGCCTGGAATTCGGCTACCCGATTGGCGGAACGCGGGAGGCCGGCAGCCTGCGGCTACATTGGCATGTCAGCTACTCGGTGTTCGAGAACGACCTCAAGTTCTCGAGCAACCCATCTGTCAATCGGCCGATCGACGACCAATGGGAGCTGGGTGCCGCGATCAGCAAGCATAACTCCCGTATCAAGATCTGGTTCCTGCACTTCGACCGGCTGGGACTCGGCTATCGATTCAGCAGCAATGGTGAATTGCAGGGTGTCATGTTTGTCGTCCGCTCGTTGTTCGACGAGTAGCCCAGGTATTGTCGTGGTCTGACAAAGTGAATAGGCTCTAATTCCATGGACTTTAAAAACAAACTCACCACTCTACTCATTATATTGTTGCTGCCATTTGTGGCCAACGCCGACTGGTTCGACGAGATCCGCGACGGCGACGACAAGGAAGCGCTCTATCGCACGCTCTATTACATGCCCAAAGGTGGCGACCTGCACAATCACCTGTCGGGCGCGGTGTTCGCCGAGTGGTGGTACGAGCTGGCACTGGCCCAACAGGAACGCGGGTACGAGTACTACACCAAGGTCCGTATCGGCAACTGCCGCGATTTCGGCGGCGACGCATTCACGGCTCCCGCTTATTTCCTGCTGTTCCGGAATATCTCGGCGCTCGAGTATGCCGGGCTCGACGCGTGTGAGCAGGGCGAGTACAAGCGACTCGCGGATCTCGACGAGCGCGAAAAAGCGGCCTGGATGAACAGCATCCGGCTCGACAAGCCCTGGGAGGGCCGCGAGGAATTCTTCCAGACACACTGGCAGCGACTGAATGCCCTCGGCCGCAATCCCTGGCTGGAGGCGGAAGCGCTGGTGAAAAACCTCGAGGCCTATGCCGCGGAGGGCATGACCTACGTCGAGTACCAGATTGGCGGCGGCCGCTACGAGGGTCCGAACGGCGAGCTCATCGATAGCCCCCAGGCGTTCGATATCCTGCGCGAGACGCTGGCGCGCAAGGACGTTCGGGACCTCGGCGTCACTGTGCGTTTCCAGCTCGCCATCCTGCGCTTCCTGCCCAACGCCGAAGACCAGCTGCGGCGTGTGTACAAGCTCGTGTACGAAAACCCCGACCTGCTCGTCGGCGTCAACATGGTCGGCCGCGAGGACAACGACAAGGGCTACCCGGCCCGCTTCCTCCCGACCCTGCGTGAGCTGCGGCAGCAGTACAGCGGCGTGCAACTCTCGATCCACGCCGGTGAGGTGGACGAGCCCAACGAGCACGTGCGCGACACCTTGTTACTCGGTGCCGACCGCATCGGCCACGGCATCAACCTGATTTCGGACGAGGACACGATGCTCCTGATGCGGCACGGGCCTTACCTGGTCGAGATCAATCTCATCAGCAACCTGTTGCTCGGTTATGTGAACGACTATTCCGAACACCCGTTCCCCGAGTACCTGCGCACCGGGATACCGGTCGCATTGTCGAGTGACGATCGCGGTATGTGGGAATCGACGATGACCGACGAGTTCTACGTGGCCGCTACCGAGTTCCGGTTGTCGTGGGAGGAAATCAAGACGCTGGGTCGAAACTCACTCCAGCATGCGTTCCTCCCGGACGAGCGCAAGAAACAGTTACTGCGCGAGTACAACGAACGCATTCTTCGCTTCGAACGCCAGATGCAGAAGCACGGTGTCGCCAGGCTGGGCCCCATGCCCGAGACGCGGGGCTTCGTCTGTAATCGTTACGGGCTCTGCAGGTAACGCGACTTCAGGTAAGCACTTCGCCGAACCTGATCTTCAGGCGGCCCTCGCTGATCACCTCGTCGCCTCTTCGCAGGGTATAGAGCACGGCAATCTTTCTTTTTTGCATGCGCGGCCCCACGGCCATGCGTATTGGGATCCTGAGCGCGGACGTCGGGACCGCCGGTTGCAGCACACCGATCCTGTTGCGCACGATGATGCCACTTCCGGCGTGCTCCACTGTTGGGTAGCCCTTGTTCCGGGTCGCCGGATGCGAGCTCTTGTCGAACGGGCTCATGTAGATCTGGTCGGCAATGTCGAAATCGTCGAGCTTCGGAAAACCGAATTCGATTTGCACATCGTCGATCGGATGTGACCCTGTGTTAGACACGGAGAAGTTCAGCTGCAGCGCTTTCTGTTCGTAATAGTAGTGATTCTCGGACCCGGTAATCAGGTCCTGGGTGGCCTTCACAATGTCGGTTGACGTATCCGGGTCATCATCCTTCGACAGCGCACGCGCCAGGCCAACAATTCGTGTGGTCATCGTATTGACCGCGTTCTTCAGGGTCTGCGTGAGACTGGTTTCATTACCAGGGTCGCCCTTCTCACCGACGAACGGCGGGTCCGACGTATCGGGAATCGACAGTTCGATCAGGTCGCAGGCCGGATCCTCGCCGAAACCGACGTTGATGTCCGGTATCTCGAGCGGCTCGGCCGGGGCTTCCTCAGCAGACGCTTCGGTCGATTCGTGCGCGTCGCCTGAACCGAGCTCGCTGATGTCGACCACGCGCAGGTCCCGGCCTTGCCGAACCCAGGTCTGGCCGTTTGAGAGTTCTGTGCTGACTCCGTCTCCAGGCGCGAACGGGCCGTCTTCGCCGCCATCGATTTCGAGGGCACCGGCGAGCTTGCCATTGATCCGGTCGAAGATGAACGCCAGTGCTACGACCGGCTCGATCTGTGCCGATATTAATCGGTGGGCCTTCTTGAGAGCCGTTGCGGCGTCGTCCTTGATGCCGACGACCTTGCTGCCTTCCATTCCCGTAGGATTGATCCCGAACAGGATGTACCGGGGCCCATCGACATCGGCGTTCGCCAGCCCAATGACTTCCTTCACCAGCTCGGCCGGCTCCGGCGTACGGAACGGGTCGCAGACCACCAGTTTCGAGGACGTGATCGGCTTTTGTATCAACTGCTGCAGGAGCATGGCGGCGGACCAGGCAATTTCCGATCGACAATTTTAGAGCCGCGCCCCCTGCGCGTCCGCGACTACGTTCTCAGTTTTGGGTATTGCTAAGGTGCTGAAAATCCGGGGAATTATCAACATGCGGGTTCCAAAAACGCTGCGTAGTTGATGCGGTGTCTTTGCCCGCTACGCCACCCGGAGGGATGCGGCTGCGACGTACAGCAACAGTGCGAGCGCGATCACGACCGTGAAACCGAAATGAATTGCCAGCAGCGTCGCCAGCACTGCACTGACGACCGACGCGAAACCGTTGATGCCCCAGGCCCAGGGCACGAAGTCCGGCGCCTCTGCCGCGAGGCGTGCCAGGCCCAGCGGGAACGGCATGCCCATGAAGAACGCCAGTGGCGCGATCAGGCCTACGGACAACAGGATTCTCACGCTGTCCGCGGTGCCGATGAGCCAGCCGAACAGCAGCGGCAGCACCAGCACGTAAATGATGGCGATGCCGACAATACCGGCGACAGCGATGCTCGACTTTCGGGCGACGCGCGCCGAATACGCGCTACCCGCGCCTGCGAACACAAGGAAGCTCGCGAGCACGACCGCAATGGCATACAGCGGATGGCCCAGGAACAGCGTGAATTTCTGGATGAAGGCGATTTCCACGAACAGGAACGCGAGCCCGAGCAACAGGAAATAGGATCCGTAGCGCAATCCGCCCGACCAGCTGCGCCTTGCCCTCGACAACGGCAACAGGATCAGCAGGCAGCCAACGACGATCGCCTGCACGAGTGTCGCTACGACGATGAGATAAGCCCATTCGATTAACCCGGCGCCGCCGGCAGTACGCAACGAAAGTACCTCGGGCAGGGTTCGCCATTTGAAGAAGTGCGAGAAGTACGGGCGATCGTCGGTGGCTGGCTCGACGAAGTACTTGTAGGTCGAGAACCAGGCATCGGCGTCGTCACCGAGCATCGCCTGGATGCCGTCGTAGAGCCAGGGCTCATCGAGCAGATTGAAGCGATTGGCATCGGCAACATCGATCCCCGGAAAGTACACCGTGTCGAACGAGCGGGTGCCCGCAAACTCGCGCATCCTGTCGATGTCATTGTCCGAGAACTCGCCGTTCCTGACGAGCAGCGTCACGGTGTTCCAGCTGCGGATCACGGCAATCTGTCGGGCGGGATCAGCGCCGTTCTGCGCGAGCGCTTCGATCGCGGTCGCTGCCAGTTTCAGGTTGTCGCGCGGCGGCGATTTGACCCAGCGCGTGATCGCGAGGAGTCCGCCTGGTTTGAGGTCGGCGAGATACTCGCGCAAGGCCTCCACGGTGTAGAGGTAGCTTTCATTGAGCGCCTGTACGCCCGAACCGGCCGCTGCGAACGAGTCGAGCAGCCCGATCTGGATGAGATCGTATTGCCGCTCGTTTTGCGCGACGAAAGCCCGCGCCTCGGCCGTATGCACGGCAACGCGCGGGTCATCGTAAATGCGACCCGCGAAGTCCGCATAGGTGTGCGCCACGAATGCCGACATGTGCGGATTCAGTTCGACGGCATCGATGTGTCCGGCGTTGTGATAGAGCCCCATCAGCACACCGTCACCGCCTCCGGCCCCGAGCAGCAGGACGTCCGGTTCATCGAGCAGCGTATAAGGCAGCGCCGCCGTGACATCCGCCAGGTATGCGATCGACTCCGTGTTGCCGTCGTAGCGTGTAATCGCACTCATGCCATCGGCGTCCGTGAAGACGGCAAGTTGCTCCGGCGGAATATGGCGCGCATTGAAGCTCAGGCCGGGCGCATGCCGAACAGGCACGGTCGGGCTGTCGACGACCGTGAGCAATCCGAGCGGGCTGGACGCCTCGGCCAGCACGTGGCTGTCGACGACCTGCAAAGCCTGGCTCAGTCCCTTGAACTCGGAAGGCCTCAGGGACAACCCGCCACCAAAGGCAATGACGGCCACGACCAGCAGCCACGTAAACTGCCCGAGCGTGAGCGGCCATCGCGCGGTCTTGCCCGAACCCGCCAGGCGCGACGCGACAAGCGCCAGGACCACGAGTACGAGCAGGGCGGCTTGCGGGTAGGTGACGGACAGCAGGCCGATGAGCAGCACGGCGCCGGCCCCGGCGCCCAGGAGATCGAAGAAATAGATCCGGCTGATCGCCTGGCTGCGGCAGGTGAATGCGAGCCCGATGCAGCAGGCCGCAAAGAAGAACGGCACGAAGAAGACGAGGTACAGCAGGCCCAGGTTCAGGAACTGCGTTCCGTCCCAGATGATCTCGAGTGCATTGAACGGCACGCGCTGGCCGACGACGAAGCAGGCAACCATCGCGACGCTGAAGCAAAGCGCACAGAGCGCGAACGCCGCTTCGAAATGCGGCTCGAGTGTCCGCCGAAACAACGCGATGAACGTGCCGCTGGCACCGTACCCGAGCAACGCCAGGCTGATGATCATGTACGCGAAGTGATGCCATTGCACGATCGACAACACGCGCATCAACAGAATCTCGTAGCCGATGGCCGCAGCGGAAATGAAAAGGATCGCGATGAAGAGGCGCCGCACGGCGGAACGAACCTCCCCTAGTGTTTGCCTGTGAGTGGCACGAAGCGCACCGGTGCAACCTGGCGCGTCACGACGCTGCCGTCATCGTTTTTTTGGATGAGCAACAACCATTGCGTGGCGAAACGACCGCCGACGGGAATCACCATGCGGCCGCCCGGCTTGAGCTGGTCGATGAGCGGCGGCGGGACGTGCGTGGCCGCCGCAGTAACGATAATCGAGTCAAACGGCGCATGCTCTTCCCAGCCGAAATAGCCATCGCCGAGCCTGGTCACGACATTGTCGAAGCCCAGGCCTTGCAGCCGTTCACGGGCTTCATCGGCCAGTCCCTCGATGATTTCGATCGTATACACGCGGGCGACAAGGCTGGACAGGATCGCCGCCTGGTAGCCCGAGCCCGTGCCGACCTCGAGCACGACGTCGTCCGGTTTCGGATCCAGCAGGTCTGTCATCAACGCAACGATGTAGGGTTGCGATATCGTCTGCCCGTAGCCGATCGACAAGGGGCGATTCTCATACGCATGGCGGATCTCGTCGCGCGGCACGAAGCGGTGGCGCTCGACCGTATTCAGGGAGTGCAGCACGTCGTCGCGCATCGGCTCATCGCCAGCGTAGCCTGCAAATTGGCGGACCTCATCGACCAGGTCGGCCCGCAGCGCCGCGAAGTCCTGGGCAAACGCCGGCAACGCCAGCAGTAGTACGACGATGGCGGCCGGGTATCGACCTGCGGGTTCGCGGATTGCATTCATTCGCGTGCGTCCTCGGGGAACAATTGTACACCCATCGCGGACGCCACAACGCTCCCGGGACAGTTCGCAACTGTTCCACGCAAGACTCACACACGGACTTTTGTTAAATCGCTATTGCAAAGGCGCTGTTGCTGCTCTACGTTGACCGTACTGAAAAAGGGCAAACCCATCGAAAGATGGGGGCGCAAAACCACCGGTCTAAGGACGCACGTCGTCTAGGGCAGCGGAGTCGCCAGGTGAAACTCACAGATACCGGGTTGCGCATGCAACCCTTTCAAACCCACGGCAAGCCGAAAGTGCTGGTCCCGTGTCGATCGCAGGAAGCTGCGATCAAGTTCCTTAATGACACCCGCTCGAACGGTCACGGGCTGGGCCTGTTTCTTGGTCCGCCGCTCTCCGGCAAAACCTCTGTCATCTGGCAGTTCACCCAATCGGTGGCGTGACGGCTACCGGGTCGCCGTTGTCGATGGCGCTGGCAAGGATGCCGCAGTGCTGCTCCGGCAGATCCTTGACCAGTTCGGCTTTGGGGGCGGCTTCGACACGGCGAGTGAGCGCTTCGCCATGATCCGGGTCTTTGCCATGCAGCAAACCGCAAGCGGCAAGGCGCCGTTGCTCATCATCGAGAACGCACATGCGATGAACCCGGTAGTGCTGGAGATGCTTTGCGAGTTTGCCGAACTGCGGGTCCACGGCAAGAGCGCGCTGCGCATCGTTCTTGCCAGTCACAAGCCGCTGTCCGCGATTCTCGAGGCACCGACAATGGAGCCGGTGTCAATGCGCGTAACCGGCAAGTTTCTCCTGCAGCCATTCTCGCGCGAGGAAACCGGCACCTACGTGCACCGGAAGCTGATGCACGGTGGCTGCAAGAACCCCCAGTATCTTGTGCCGCATGCCGTCTGCGATCGCATGCACCAGTCATCGGGGGGCTGGCCCGGGATGATCGACCGGCTGGCGATGACCGCCATAGCGAACGCCGAGAAATTTCCCCTGCGCATCGAGCACGTGCCCTATATTCCGGGTCCGAAATCCGGAACTGCGAAACAGCAGGTTGCCGTTCCCCAGCTGATTCTCACGCACCGGCGCAAGACGCTGAGCCGCGTGAGCCTGTCCAAATCAAAGTTGCTGATCGGCAGGAACGAGCTTTGCGACCTGCGTATCGACGGCGAGTGGATCAGCCGCCAGCACGCCGCCCTGTTCCGCAATGGCCAGGCCACTATCGTGGTCGACCTGAATAGCCGCAACGGCGTATATGTGAACGGTCAGCGCGTATCGAAGCAGGTACTCGTCAACGACGACATCATTGCGCTCGGCGATCATCGCCTCAAGTTCATCGACCCGTCGGCGCGCCAGCGGCAGAGCCTGCAGGGCGCAGGCTGGGACGACACGACGATCTCAGAATCGATCAAGGCCTTTCGCGACCTGCTGCGCAAAGCATCGTAGCCCTGTACCTGAGAACGCTTGACCCCCATGGTCCAAACGTACGAGACTGCTCAGGCGACTCAGGAAGCCCGGCTGCAATGACCGACTTTATTCAAATCCTCATACGTTTCTTGCCATTGCTGGGTACGATCGCCACCGTCGTCATCGGGCTTGCGGCGATCAACTGGTTCCTGCGCCGCCGCTGGCAGAACGACCCGGATGCACAGTTTCGCTTCCAGCTGATCATGTTGGCTTTGAGTTTTGCCGGCTTGCTCACAATCATCGTGGCGCTGCCGATCAACGATGCACTCCGCGGCCAACTGCTGAGCCTGATCGGCATACTGCTCAGTGCGGCGATCGCGCTGTCGGCCACAACGTTCGTCGGCAACATCATGGCCGGCATCATGCTAAAAGTTATGAGAAATGCCCGCCCGGGCGACTTTATTACGGTTGCTGACCTCACCGGGCGTATCACCGAGATGGACCTCCTGCACACGGAGATTCAGACAGAGTTTCGGGACCTGGTAACGGTACCAAACCTGTACATGGTCACCCAGCCGCTGCGCGTGGTTCGTGCTTCGGGAACAATCATCCAGGCGGAAGTCTCGCTGGGCTACGACGTACCTCACGTGCGCGCCGCTGACATCCTGTGCGCCGCTGCCGGGCGCGCCGGTCTCAAGGACGGATTCGTCCAGGTGCGCGAACTCGGCGACTTTTCCGTGACCTATCGCGTCGCCGGCCTGCTGGAAGACGTCACCAGCCTGATCTCCGCACGCTCGAAGCTGCGCGCTGCGATGCTCGACGCGCTGCATACTGCGGACGTTGAAATCGTTTCTCCGAATTTCATGAATACCCGTGCCCTCGCGGCAGGCGAGAGGATGGTGCCGGCACCGACAAGTCGTTCGCTGCGGAAACCCGAAACACGGGCGGAAGAGGTCGCATTCGACAAGGCTGAAGACGCAGCGTCGGTGGAAAAAATCCGCAATGCGATCGAGAAAACGGATAGCGAGCTCAAGGCGTTGGGCCACGCGACGGACGACGATCCGGCCATACGCAGCGCACTCGAGGTGAAGAGGGCGCACCTGGTCGAGCAGCTGAATGCCGGTGAGCTAGCGATAAAAGCAAAGGAGGCTGCCGAGAAGGACAGCGACGACTCGTCGACCTGAACCTGGCGAACAGCGCCTTCGGTACCTGCTCCCGATCATACAGGCTCTACTCGTTCTCACTCCGCGCCGACACCTGGACCTCCCCGTCCAGATCAACGGTCACGTCCAGTACGATCGGCCGGCAGCAAACCTGGCAGTCCTCGACGTAGTTTTGCTCGGGCAGCGAATCGTCCACCAACACCGATATTGTCTTCGCCGCAATAGGGGCAACTGATAGGGGTTTCGCTAACTTCGGGCATCCGGGAAGTTTAGGCCCTGGGTTTCTGTCAGTAAATGGAACTCATATCCACCCTTATGTCGCATTCCCATGGATTCCCTGCCCCCTGATGTGAAACGCTGTTCCCGAAGATGAAAAAGGCACGGCGTTCGAGAAGAGCGCTTCGCAAAACCACCGGTCTACGGTTCTTGTAGCAGCGGAGTTATCATCATGACTTTCATGCTAGGCATTACGCCTTGGCCAGATCGGGCAATTGCGTCTGGATCATTCTGCGACAATCAGCCGGCGGCGCGCTTCTGCGTACGCACCACAGCACACCGCACTCTTCAGGCCGCGGCGCAGGCCAGCCTGGCCGTGGTCGGCGCTGATACGGGCCTGCTTGCCGGTGAGTACGGGCTGGGCTCGGCCGGGCTATTCCTCGTGTTTGCCCTGTTCACGATTGCGACCGGCTTTCCGCACCCGGTGTTCGGCTATGTCTCCATGGATCGCGTTGCGCAGGTCATGAGCATTCTTATCCTGGGGCCGGTCGACGCGGCCTGGATCAATGGCCTCGCGTCATTCATTTTTCTCTGGCAACGCCTGCGCCTGGGCGTGTCTGCCGATGGTCTTACCGCTGCCTTGCACAACGCCGGCTGATGATTCGCGTCCGAGAGCCGTGTCGCGGTCTGAAACCAATCTCGCTGCGCGCAATCGCGACGTCCTGCTCGACCGGGGCCGCGCAGCGCTGCTCGAGCTCGTCGTCAGTATGCAGGTCATCAATGATGTCGGCAAGATGTCATTGTCTACCTGCGGCAGGGAAAGCCGCTCAGCGCAGTCAATCTTTGACGTCGGTCGTCGAATACGCATGCGGAGCGGCAGGCATCGGTTCGCGATCGCGTTCGCCAACGATACGCTGCCGGACTGCGCGCTCATCCTGGCCGTGCTGGCCGCGGGCATGCTTATATCGAACAGTATGCACTGATGCGCTCTCGCCTCGAGAAACCGGTCGACGAACGGACCGAGGACCTCCGCGTGCAGGCCGAGAATCGAGCGGCAGGCAACGCACGACAAGCGGACATGGCTGCCGAACCGGCGCCATGCCGATAACTTCCGGCAGCAGCAATGCGACCATCCACAAGTCACTGATCACGAGGCGACATCGCGATGGCCGATGTCGATCACGCAAGCGCATCAACGACAGCCACTCACATGCGGTCGGCGACGGGTGCTCGAACGCGTCGCACTGATTCTCAGGGACGGTTGCCGCAAGACTGACTCGTGGCGCGCTACGGAAGCGAGAGTTTCTACTGTACTTCACGGCACCGATAACGAGCGGCCCTGGACGTGTGCAGCCAGAGCGGCTGCGTGCAGGATGCCGAGGTCGGACTGGCGCAGGATCCAGCCGAACCCTCAGTGCGGCCGTCGGCAAGAGCGGACTCGGCACAGTCTCCTGAAGCAGACGCAGGGCGGAAGACGGCAACCTAGTCGCTCGGTCACGATCGACCGGCACATGCAGGAATACGAGGACATCGTTCGCGGCCACGACCGCGCCATGTCGGTGCTTCTTCGTCCTCGCGGTCGTGAACTTCTTTGTCTCGGCGTTCGTGCTGTGGCATCGCGATCGGTGGCGCGACCATTCAACTTCTCGAACTCATCGGCCCATGGCCGAGATGGTCGGCGGCACCAGCCTGATCGGCAACTCCGCACGGCGTATCACGGCGGCGCTCGTCATCATCCTGCGTGGAAATCTCCATGGGCCTGTTCCTGATGGAGTCGCTGCGCATCACGCGCCTGTTCCCGGTGATCGGCGCCCTGCCCGACAAGACCCGCGTGCGCATGATTTACATCACGTTCACCATCCTGTTCCTGCTGGCCAGCGTTGAGGCCGGGCTCGCCTACATGCGCGAGGTGTTGTTACACGACGAACTCGCGACGAGCGCATTGCTGCGCGGCGACGTCGGTGCCACGGCCACGGGCGAGTACATGTGGATTACCACGGCCGCGCAGATGGGCATGGGATTCATCCTGCCGTTTGCCCTGACGTTCGTGGCCATTCCGCTGGAGACCTTTGTGCACTCCCTGAGAACGGTCATCGGCTTGCTGGCGATATCGCTGCTGCGCGTCTTCGCGCTGTTGCTGCGACTGCTTGCCAACGTCTTCCTCTACCTCGGCGTGCTCTTCAGGCAGCTCTACGACCTGCCCTTGTTCGTGCCGCTCTGGATCGAGGAACGCCTGTCAGCAGGCGCCCGCCACGTCGGGCGACCACCGAACCAAGGAGGCAAGAACATGAAACACGGCATCCTGATAGCGCTTTGCATCCTCCTCGCCTCGTGCAGCAAGGACACCACGCCGAGAAACACCGGCGTCTACATGCTGCTCGACACCTCCGGCACCTACAACCAGGAACTCATCAAGGCCGAGCAGATCATCCGTTTCACGCTGTCCCGGCTGGATGCGCAGGACTCGTTCGCCGTGGCTCGCATCGATACGGGCAGCTTCAGCGAGAAGGACATCATCGCCAAGACCTCCTTCGACGATCGCCCGAGCGCCATCAATCGGCAGAAGCGACTGTTCGCCCAGCAGGTGAGCGAGTTCGTCGAGACGGCGACGCCGGCACAGTACACCGACATTACGGGTGGCCTGTTACAGGCCGTGGAGTTCCTGAACGAGAAAGGCACCGGCACCAAGACCATCTTGATCTTCTCCGACCTCAAGGAAGACCTCGAGGAAGGTTACTTACGGGATATCGACGTGCCGCTCGAGGGCTTCGAGGTCATCGCACTCAACGTGACCAAGCTGCGCTCGGACAATATCGACCCGCGCGAATACCTGACCCGGCTCGAAGAGTGGCAGGGACGGGTCGAGAAGACCGGCGGACACTGGCGCGTCATCAATGATCTCGACGGGCTGGAGGGCCTGTTGTAGCGGCGAGTTTTTTTCACGGCTTCGGGGATTCACTCCACAGGCATCACAGTTTGATGTAGCCAGATCGGGCATAATTTGCGAGAGCTATGAGCAAATCTGCCCCGACAACCAGCCCTGGCGAGTCGCGCTTCTGGCGGCCGGATCTCGTCTACGCCGCACTGCTGCTGGCCGCTGCGCTTGCCAGCCTGGCGGTGTTCGGCGCTGACACGGGCCTGCTCGCCGGTGAGTACGGGTTGGGCTCGGCCGGGCTATTCCTCGTGTTCGCCCTGTTCGCGATTGCGACCGGCTTTCCGCACCCGGTGTTCGGCTACGTCTCCATGGATCGCGTTGCGCAGGTCATGAGCATTCTTATCCTGGGGCCGGTCGACGCGGCCTGGATCAATGGCCTCGCGTCACTCGTTTTTCCCTGGCAACGCCTGCGCCTGGGCGTCTCCTTGCCGATGGTTCTTACCGCTGCCTTGCACAACGCCGGGCTGATGATCTTCGTCATCCTGGGAGCCGGGTCGCTGTACCAGTATCTCGGCGGCGCCATTCCGGTCCAGGTGCTCGACCTCGGGGCCGCGCTGCTGCTGCTCGTGCTCGTCGTCAGTATGCAGGTCATCAATGATGTCGGCATGATGGTCATTGTCTACCTGCGCCAGGGAAAGCCGCTCAGCGTATTCAATCTTTTCACGTCGGTCGTCGAATACGTTTGCGGAGCGGCAGGCATCGTTCTCGCGATCGCGTTTGCCAACTATACGCTGCCGGAGTTCGCGCTCATCCTGGCCGTGCTGGCCGCGGGCATGCTTATTATCAAACAGTATGCACTGATGCGCTCTCGCCTCGAGAAACTGGTCGACGAACGGACCGAGGACCTCCGCGTGCAGGCCGAGAAATTCGAGCGGCAGGCAACGCACGACAAGTTGACCCGGCTGCCGAACCGGCGCCATGCCGATAACTTCCTGCAGCAGCAATACGACCTTGTGCAAG
Organism: uncultured Gammaproteobacteria bacterium; assembly: GCA_963698415.1. Lineage (GTDB taxonomy): Bacteria > Pseudomonadota > Gammaproteobacteria > Steroidobacterales > Woeseiaceae > UBA1847. The sequence continues at coordinate 46,689 of CAVOQS010000002.1, forward strand.
GCAGTGATCACGTCGGCGTCATCGCGCTGGCCGATGTCGATCACTTCAAGCGCATCAACGACAGCCACTCACATGCGGTCGGCGACCGGGTGCTCGAACGCGTCGCACTGATTCTCAGGGACGGTTGCCGCAAGACCGACTTCGTGGCGCGCTACGGGGGCGAGGAGTTTCTACTTTACTTCCCGTGCACCGATAACGAGCGGGCCCTGGACGTGTGCAGCCAGTTGCGGCTTGCCGTGCAGGATGCCGAATGGTCGGACCTGGCCGACGAACTTGCCGTAACCATCAGTTTCGGCCTGGCCGAGATTGCGGGCGCATCGCTGTACACCAGTGTCCTGAACGAAGCAGACAAGCGCCTGTACCGCGCCAAGAACGAAGGTCGCAACCGGGTTATCGCCGCTTAGCCGGCAAGGCGGTTGTAGCGGCCGGAATCTATTCGGACTCCCAGGACAACAACGGGTACTCCGGAAACACCAGCTGAACATCGTCGTCACCCTCGGACACGCGCCGTCGTGCCTCGTCTCGAAGCTCGCGGATGTCGTCCGGGATCGCCATCCTGAAGTCGCGCAACTCAGTCCAGCTCGCGTCGAATTCCTCCGGCGCATTGCCGGCTTTGTAGGCCTCCAGCATCGGGCCCACAACGGCGTAGCCGGCCGCCACTCGCTCCGCCTGTTGCCGTTCAAACTGATCGATCTCCGCGTAGAGTTGTTCGAGCTCTGCGGAATCCGCTACTGAATCCAGGGCTGAGTCTGTACCGGCGTCATGCATTGCCCAGTTTTCGAAGTATTGAACCGACGACGACATGTCGACGCTGTAGGCGTTGCTCCACAGATGGCGATCCTCGTCGTTCACTGGCTGCCCGCTCGCGGGATCGATGATGAGCACCGTTGGCGTTGCATAGAATTGGGGAACACCAAATTGCTGCAACACCTCCCTGCCCTTGTCGAGATAGCCGACGTCAACGAATACCAATTCGTAGTTCTGCCGAATCACCTCTGCCAGCGGCGAGCGGTGCAGCCGTGACGCCAACGCGCGTGAATCGTGGCACCAGTTCGCGCCCAGGACGACGAGTGCGAGCCGGTCGCCATCCTCCGCACGAGCGAGCGCCTGCTGCACGTCGGCAAGCGAATCTGCGGACGGCTGGAACAGGCGGCCATCCGGGTCCGTTTCGGCACCCAGGCACATTATCAACGCGACGATCAAGAGCAGACGAGCATATAAACCTGGCATCGTTCTTCATTCCCCTGGGGCTGAGACGGGTGAAAACAACATGGACAAGCACTGTACACGCGGCATAGACCCGCGGAACCTTTTTCGGACCGCCGGTCTGATCTGTTGTAAGCGTACCCCGACAGGCCTAAGATTCGCACCATGGTCAATACCTCGCCAGCCAATAGCAAGCTGAGATTCCAGCGGCGCGCACCTGCGCTCCTCGGAATCCTGGCGCTGGCGCTGCTCCAGATCTCCGTGGCGAGTCACCAGTTCGAGCACCTCGCAGACCACGGTTTCGGCGTTTGTCATAGCTGCAGTACGTTCAACCAGCTCGACGATGCACTGATTCCGCAGGCGCTGCCCGTCACGTTCCCGATCGGGCGACACGAAGCGACCGCAGACGACAGACCACCCGTTCGAGGGCGCGCCCACCTCCAGGATTTACCGTTCACGAGCCCCGCCCTACTCCTGATCTGTTCGATATTTTCGCGGCGACATGCTGCACGTTTGAACTGAACATGATTGGAGTATTCTGTGAATCACAACAACCTCCTTGCGCGACGCCGCATAGCCGTCGCGTCCCTTGCACTGACCCTTGGTGGTCACGCGGGAACCGTTGCCGCCCAGGACGGTGACGACCAGTACGATCACCACGCTATCGACGAGATTGTCGTCCAGGGCGTGCCACTCGAGCGCACCGTCAAGGAACTTGCCCAGCCTACCGCCGTACTTGGCGGGGAAGAACTGATGAAACGGCAGGCGGCGAGCATCGGTGAAACCCTGTCGCACGAGCTCGGTGTGAGTTCGACCTACTTCGGTCCGGTCGCCTCGCGCCCGGTCATCCGTGGCCAGTACGGCGAAAGAATCCGCGTATTGTCCAACGGCCTCGACGCGATGGATGCGTCGGCGCTGAGTGAAGACCACGCCGTGGGCGTCGACAGCATTCTCGCCGAGCGCGTCGAAATTGTCCGCGGACCGGCGACGCTGCTGTACGGCAGCGGAGCGGCGGGCGGACTCGTCAACGTCGTCGATAACCGCATCCTGGAAACCGGCCTTGATGAAGCTTTCAGCGGGCGCATCACGCTGGGCTCGGATTCAGCGATCGGCAAGCAGGAGGGTGCCGGCGAATTGTCCTTTGGCACGGCTGCCGTGGGTGTCCACCTGGACTATTTCCGTCGCACTACCGACGACATCGAGATTCCCGGCTTTGCGGAGTCGGCTCGCCTGCGCGCCATGGAGGAAGAAGAAGGCGAGGTGGCGGGCGAGGCTTACGGTGTTGTCGAGAACACGTCGAGCGAGGCGCAAGGTGGCGCCGCCGCCATCTCGCTGACCGGCGCCAATGGCTACCTTGGCCTGGCGGTGAGTACATACGAGAACCTGTATGGCATACCCGGGCATCACCATGAGGAAGAAGGCGGTGGGGAAGAGGAACCGCCGGTTCGCGTCAACCTCGACCAGAACCGCGTCGATCTCGAGGGCGGCTACCAGTTCGCCGAGCTTGGGGAATTGAAAGTGAAGATCGCCAGCAACGAGTACGAGCACGTCGAACTCGAGGGCGAGGAGATCGGCACCCGGTTTCTTTCGGAGGGCACGGACGTCAGGGCGGAATTCCAGCACCGGCCGTTCGGCCCGGTAGAAGGCGCCTTCGGCGTGCAATACAAGGACGTCGATTTCGAAGCGATTGGCGAGGAGGCCTTCGTGCCGCCGTCGACCACACAGCAAACAAGCTTTTTTGTATTCGAGGAATGGAATCCTGGCGAGCTTTGGACCCTGCAGGGCAGCGCGAGACTCGAGAACCAGGTGATCGAATCGCCCAACCTGCCGAAGTACGACGACACGGCGTTCGGCGCATCCATCGGTCTCATCCGCAGCCTCGGCGCCGACTACAGCGTGGCACTCAACTACGCTTTGACCAAGCGGCACCCCAACGCGACGGAACTCTATGCCGACGGCCCGCATGTTGCCGTACAACGATTTGAGCGCGGTTCCGTGGTCCAGGGAAACGGTATTCTGGAAAAGGAAACCTCGTCCAACATCGACCTGACGCTCAGGGGCGAGAACGCCCGGATTGACTGGACCGTAACCGCGTTCCTGAACGAGATCGACGACTACATCCTGCTGGCGCCCACGGCACTCGTAGAGGACGGTCTGCAGGTCTTCGATTACACGCAGACGGACGCGAGGCTGTACGGGTTCGAAGCAGAAGCACGCATCGAGCTGTGGGAATTGCCGGCGGGACACATCCATACGCGCCTGTTCACCGACTACGTTCATGGCACCGACGAGAATACCGGCGACTACCTGCCACGCATCCCGCCACTGCGTTATGGCATCGGGTTGCACTACACACGCAACCAGTTTGAGGCGGCGGCCGACGTGACGTTCCATGCCGACCAGGACAAGACCGCAGCCAATGAGCTGCCGACGGATTCCTACACCCTCGTCAACGCGGAACTCTCGTATGGATTCGAGCAACCCAGCGTCTTCGTTTTCCTCCGGGGTACCAACCTGACGGATGAAGATGCTCGCCAGCACGCGTCGCCGCTGAAAGACCTGGTGCCATTGCCGGCGCGCTCACTGCAGCTCGGGATACGTTACGATTTTTGACTAGCGGAATCGATGCTGTAAACCGACTGAAACGACGTCAGTCTGCGTCCCGGCCCGCCTTGATCGCCTCGGCCTGCATGCGGCGTTCGAGCACCGGTATGAGCCACGGTGCGAAGCGTGTGACGTAGTAAAGGCGGCGCGCGTACTTGTCCGGAAACACGTGCAGGCGATTGCGGCGGACACCGTCGAGTATTCGTGCAACGACATCGGCGGGTTCGGAAAGCAGGTACGCAGGCACTTTGCGTCGTTCCTCATACCCGTATTGTGGTGAGTCGAGAATCGGCGTCTGGCTGAAGGATGGGTAAACGTTGGTCACGCACACACCCGTGTCCGCCAGGTCGGCAGCCAGCGTTTCACCGAATCCACGCAGCCCGAACTTCGATGCGCTGTAGGCGGACAGTCCTTTCGCGCCAACCCATCCGGCCATCGACGACACGTTCACGATATGCCCGCTGCCGCGCTCGATCATGCCGGGCAGAAAACTGTTGCAGAGGCGCATCGGGGACAGCAGGTTGAGCTGCATCAGCGTTTCCCATTCGGCCCGCGGCACATGGTCCAGCCGCCCGGCCATTGCCAGGCCCGCGTTGTTCACCAGGATGTCAGGTACGCCGAGGGACATGCAGCTTGCAACGACCGCGTCGCAGCCCTCCTCCGAGGCAAGGTCCGCGACGGTCGAGCAGACGAGGTGGTCACCGGCGTCGTCAACAGCGCGTTGCAACGCATCGTCGTTGATGTCCGTGAGCATGAGCTTCGCGCCCGCCGCACGAAACTGCAGCACCAGCTGCCGGCCAAAGCCGCCGCCGGCGCCGCTAATGAGGACTGTCTTTCTGGCTGGGTTGGTCATGGCTGATCGGCTGCCATCATACGTCATCGCATCGCGACCGGCGCACGATTGTGGGATGCTAGGACGCATGTCAACTGAGCACATCGATGTCGTCATTGTCGGTGCCGGCCTGTCCGGAATCGGTGCCGCCTGGCACCTGCAGGACAAGTGCCCGGACAGACGTTACCTGATCCTCGAGGAACGGGAAGCCATGGGCGGCACGTGGGACCTGTTCCGCTACCCCGGCATTCGCTCGGACAGCGACATGTACACGCTCGGCTACAACTTCAGGCCGTGGAAGGAGCGCGAGGCCATTGCCGACGGCCCGTCGATCCTGAAGTACATCCGGGAAACGGCGTCCGAGGCTGGCATTGATCGCAACATTCGCTATCAGCAGGCGCTCGTCTCTGCGAACTGGTCGAGCAAGGATGCCGAGTGGACGCTCGAGGTGCACGACAAGGCGACCGACGAAACTATCGAGATGCGTTGCGGTTTTCTGCTCATGTGCGCCGGCTACTACAACTACGAGCAGGGCTACCTGCCCGAGTTCGAGGGCTACGACCGCTTCAAGGGCGAGCTCGTGCATCCGCAACACTGGCCCGAGGATCTCGACTACCGCGGCAAGAAGGTGGTGGTCATCGGCTCGGGCGCCACCGCGGTGACACTGGTGCCGGAGATGGCCAAAGACGCCGGGCACGTCGTGATGCTGCAGCGCTCGCCGACTTACATGGGTTCGGCGCCGGACACCGACTGGATAGCGCAGCTGTTGCAATGGCTGCTGCCGGAGAAGACCGCCTACGCGATCACGCGGTGGAAAAATGTTCAGTACCAACGATGGATCTACTGGCAGTCCAGGGCGGCGCCAAATTTCATGCGCAATAAGCTCCTGAAGATGGCGCGCAAGGACCTCGGCGATGGCGTCGATTTCGACAAGCACTTCGTGCCGCGATACGGCGTGTGGGATCAGCGGCTATGTCTCGTGCCCAACGGCGATTTTTTTCATGCCGTCCGGGACGGTCATGCGTCGGTCGTCACGGACACCATTAGCGAGTTTACCGAATCCGGCGTACGCCTCGGCTCGGGCGAACATCTCGACGCCGATATCATCGTCACTGCGACCGGGCTTGATCTGCGTGTGCTCGGCGATGTCGCGATCAGCGTGGACGATCGACCGATCGATATCGCGGAGACGTTCTCCTACAAATCAATGATGTTCTCGGACGTGCCAAACCTGGTGTCGACCTTCGGCTACATCAATGCGTCGTGGACACTGAAGGCCGACCTGACGGCGGAGTATGCCTGCCGACTGCTCAATCACATGGCGGAAACAGGTACGCGGCAGTGCACGCCGCGCTTGCGCGCGCACGAGCAGGGCATGGCCGGCGAAGACTGGATCGCGGGTTTTTCGTCGGGATACATTCAGCGAAAATTGCACCTGCTGCCGAAACAGGGAGCGGCATCGCCGTGGCGCAACACGCAGAACTATGCGCTGGACAGAAAGACCATCGGCGAGGGCCCGATCGAGGACGGGGTTCTGGAGTTCAGCAGACGGTAAGGCTACTTCGAGGCGAGCATCTTCTCGAGGTAGCGCACGATATCGTGTGACTCCGGAATCCAGCGCTCGCTGCCGTCAGGAGAATTGATGCGCAACACCGGAACGGTGGCACGCCCGCGCGCGTCGACCAGTTCGTCGCGATACTTCGAGTTTGCGAAATACATCGCGCAACTCGACATCGACGCCGAGTTGCTTGATGTTCGCGCGAACAAAGCTGCAAAACGGACAGCCGTTGAAGTGATACAGGATTAGCTGGTCCTGCTCGGGCGTCTCGGCCGGCGCGCATCGCTCAAGGAGCAGGTCTGCGTAGAACTCCTGCCAGTCGGTTTCCGGGGAACGCGCCTGGTGTTCGAGATTGGCGTTCATCAGGCAGTAGATCAACTGGCTCTTGTCGAACTGCAGGTCCAGCTGCTCGGCAAAAGCATCTCGCAGGTAATCGGCATACCACATCGCCCAGTCCGGATCGTCACCGCCGGTCGCAGCAAACGCAGCGTAATGCGCCCGCCCGGCTTCGCGAAACAGGTTGATCAGGCCGGACCGCAATTCAGCATTCATGGATGCACCCTCGTGCCGTCATTTTGGCCCTGATCCTAGCACGCCGGAGGAGATCGCAAATCTGTCTTCGGCGCTGACGGAACCAAATGCGCCTTTGCTGCATCTAAGTAAGTACAAAGCCCAGGAAAGCAAGGCAGGGGGAGATTTAATGAACAGAAACCTATTTGGCGCCGCCGTTCTCGGTGGGCTGCTCTTATGCAGTTCAGTTTTAGCGGCAACATCGCAAGTACCCGAACCTTTTCAGGGTTCCGACGAGACGTCCAACTACGCGATCAGCTATCAGAATTTGGACGCCATCCTGGACGCGCTCGTGGTCGACATCGGCCGGTCGGATCGCGAGAAAGCACCACCCGTAGAGCAGATAACCGGCACCCGGCTAAAGGCCAAAGTCAATCGGTGGACCGTCAACGAAGGTAATCGATTCTACTTCGAGGCGTTTGTCGACAACGAGACAGCCCGGCTGCAACTTGAAGAGATCAAGACGGGAATCGAAAGCGCAACATCTCAAGTCAGTCTGAACAGGTTTTCACGCGACGAACAGCTGGCTTACTGGTTGAATCTATACAACGTTACGATCCTGAACGAGATTGTCAAAGTCTATCCACAGGAAGATCTCGAGAAGTTCCTGTACGGCAAAGATTCGATCCTTGACAAGAAATTGCTTGTCGTCGAGGGCGTCCCCCTGAGCCTGAACGATATTCAGTACACCATCCTGAAGCAGAACTATGACGCTGACCCATTGGTTATTTACGGCCTCTACCAGGGCATCATCGGAGGCCCGAACATTCGCAAGCGCGCCTATACCGGTAAGACCGTTCATGACGCCCTTGCCGACAACGCCGTGATATTCATCAATTCGAATCGCGGCACGGCGACCAAGAACGCGAAGAAGTTCCGTGTTTCGAGTTTCTACGAGCGCAATGAGGCGTTCTTCCCGAACTTTGACGCCGATTTGACCGCCCACTTGTCGCAATACCTGGAAGGCAATGAATTGGCAGCGCTGAAAACCGCGAGCACCCTGGTCACCGATATCGACGACTGGACCGTGACCGATCTTGGCGGTTCGCGCCGCGAATTCGGCGGCAGCCTCGCCAATAGCAGCGCAGGCATGATGGGGGCAGTCCAGGGTGGTTCTTCGGGCAACTTTGGGGGTATGGCTGCACCGGCGGCAGCGGGTTCATCTGCCAGCATCAACCGGGCAATCGCCGACAAGGTCCAGGAGCAGACCAAGGAGGCAACCGAGGATGACGACGAAGCTTCAGATGACGATGAAGCTTCCGGTGATTCCGACTCCAGCTCCGGCGAATAGCCCCAGGCAGGCCGACTGGCTGCTGCAAGCCAGCAGCAGTCTATGCCTCGCGCAGGGCCAGTGATGGCTCCAGCATGGCAAGCCTGCGCCCGCCCGTGGCTGCGGCGATACTCGCCGCGGCGAGTGTCAGTACGAGCGCCAGGAGAAAATGCGCGGGCAGCAGTCGGCAGACCGATTCGCCGCCACCGACGGTGTCGGCAAACAGTGCATTGAGCCCTGCCTGAACAATGAAAAACACCAGTGCGGCAACCAGCCAGCCAAGCACACCCGTCAAAACAGCCTGCACGATCGGGAACCACACAATCGCGCGCGTGCGAAAACCCGTCAGCCGCAGCACACTGAACTCCAGCCGTTTGCGGTCGACGTTGGCCCAGACGCTGCTACCGAAGGCCAGGCCATAACCGAGCGCGGCAATGCCGGCGATGATCCAGAAGACCACGGACAGATTGCGGTCCAGGGCCTGCACGAGCTCGATGTCAGCGACGCGGCTGCGCACATCGATGCCCTGGTTCATCAGGCCTTCGCGCAGCGCGGCAACGTCGTCAATTGACCTCGCATAGAGACGAAATCCTGCAAAATAGCGCGGGCCTTCGGCTGCCGCAGCCCCGCTCCAACCCAACGGCGCGACGGCGCGCCCATCCCGGAAATCCTCGACGGCCATCAGTAGTTCGTGCGACACGAACATGCCGTCCCTCGAAAACGCTGCAGCAGAAGCAACAGCGTTCACGGTAAGTGGCAGGAGCACCGTCTGCTGCTCACCACCGAGCGTGCGCGACAGTATGCCCTCGACGGCATCACCCGGCGAAACCCCCAGTTTGTCTGCAGCGTCCAGCGACAAGGCAATCGTGTCGTAGGTCCGTGGTGGATCGAGTCCGCTCAGTGCCGGGTCCCCGGTTGCCGACGGAATCAGCTCGACGCTGATGATGCGGCCGGCGTCGCTGTCGACCGCGCGCAGCCGCATGGTCGCGGCGATGGCGCGTGTTCGCGGCACGATGAAGGCAACATCGTCACGCGCTGCCATCGCCTCGAACCAGTCGGGCCCGTAGCTGCCACTGCCCGTAGGCAGTATTTGCCGGTAGCGCGGATCCTCTTTGATCGGCTCGAGGAGATTGCCGATGATGCCGAACTTGAGACCGAACAGGACCAGCAGCGGCAACAACACGGCACTCAGGGACAACACGAAACAGGCGGACATGACGCGTTCGTGCGCAAATTCCCGCAGCGCGAGTGCGCCGACCAGCCGCAGCCGCGACACATCAGGCCGCATGTGACACCGTCGCGTGCATCGAATTGGAGTCGCCCGTCTGGACGTTGACGTCGATCATGCGTAGCCCGGCGTTCCGCATCAGGCTATGTGCATGGCTCGCGATAATGAGGGTGACACCGAGCTCGTCAACCAGGCCGACCATTAACTCCATGATGCGCTCGGCGTTGAGCGGGTCGATCGCAGCCGTCGGCTCGTCGGCAATCAGCACCGTCGGATCGTGCGCCAGCGCCCTCGCGATGGCAACGCGTTGTCGCTGCCCGATGGACAACTCCGCCGGCCGTTTGTCGAGCTGGGCCTCGATGCGCAGCCGTTCTGCCCAGTGCGGGGCCACGTCGTCACCCGGCCCATGCAACAGGCGACGCGACAGGTTGATGTTGTCGCGAACGCTCAGGTACGGCAGCAGGCCGCCGTGCTGCAGCACGTAGCCGATATGCCGGCTGCGCAGGTCGGCCAGCAGGTCGACGTCTCCGGCCTGCCATGCGGCCGAGACGTCAGTAGCCTCCTCCTGTGAGCGCGGCCGAAACGTAAAACGTGTGCTGCTGTCGGGGCGCAGGATCATCGCCAGCAGCTCCAGGAGCGTACTTTTCCCGGAGCCGCTCTCGCCAATGAATGCGAGCTTGGCGCCGGGCTCAATGACGAGCTCCGGCACCTCGAGGCGAAACTCGGCGCCGCCCGCCTCGTAGCGCTTCACGACATCGCGCAGGTGAAAAACCGCATCGCTCAGGGCAACGCCTCCAGCAGCAGGGGATAGACAGAGTCTCCGTCCACGGCTTCGCCGTCGAGCGATACCCAAAGGTCAATGTTGTCGTGCAACGCGCGATAGTAGGCAACCTTGGAGTCGAGCTGATTAACGAACTCGAACTGCCGCTGTGCCGGCCATTGCTCCCAGATACTGAGGTCGAGATACATCACCTCGCTCTTGTAGGGCAGGCCCTCGAGGTACTCACGCATGTATCCGAGATCGGCGAGACTTTCCCCGCCAACCGTTCGCGTTGCCGTGCGCGCCGCTTGCGGATCGCGGCTCATGCTTGCTGCGAGGCTCTTCAGTTCGTCGAGGAAATCGTCAGGCGCGAGCGTGCCCTCCTCGGCTGTAATAAGAACCTGGCGCAGTACTTCGTGCAGGTCGCTAAGCTGGTCACGTGTCAGCAACACACGCACATCGAGGGCGCGCTCTTCGGGCGCGTCGAAATCCCTGTCGATGAGCCAGGCGTTGAACAAGGACGGCACGCCCTCGCCAGCACGTTCCTGCAGGTAACGCATGCGCAGCCCGTAGCCGAGGCGGTCGACGGTTTCCTGGAAGGCTTTCAGGTCCGGCTCAGTCGTGGCGGCCTTGCGTGCCAGCGCTGGCGGTTGCCCGGCAGCCGCAGCGCGAACGTGCGCGGTGAGCACGTCGGTCAACGTCGACAACGCCGACTCGAATTCCCGGACATCGCCGGCTTGCACCGGGTAATAGAACTCGCCAACGCCCGGCACGGTGGACAGGCGCCGGTACTCACCTTCGGCATAGCCGTGATTGTCCTGGCTGGCCGGCGTTTTCAGGTGGAAGACGCCGACGGCGACATCCTTGTCCGCAGCAAGGCGTTGCAGTGACCCGGCGTCGAGACGGGTGGCCGACAGCGGATCGGCCGCATCGCGCGGACCCGCATCGGTGATCACGACAACAAACCGCGCGTAGTAATCACTCCAGTCGATCGCGCGAAGGGCCTCCTGCACACCTGCGTAGGTGTCCTCGTTGAAGCCCTGGCTCGATACCGGCGCAGGCTGCACGTCACGGATTCTCGCGAGAAACTCCTCGCCGGTGCCACCAAGGTCCGCAGCGATTCGGGTAACGAAACCGAGCCCCGGCACGGCATCCGTGTTGTCGCGATACTCGACGAGCCCGTAGCTCACCCGGTTACCCAGTTTCTCGTTTTCGATGGAGCGATAGACGCGTTCCATCACTGCACGTGTGGCGTCGATGTACGGCTTCATCGAGATCGTGGAGTCGATGACGAACACGATACCGGTTCGATACGTCTCGACGATGAGCGTCGAGTCCTGCAGCGGCACACTGGCGACGCGCAACAGCCGGGATTGCTGGCCACCGACGAGTACGTCCTCATGATCCAGTATCGGCACCAGGTAGAAGTTGCGCCGGATGTCCACGTTATAGTCGGGCTGCACTGCGACCACGGGCGTGCCCGCAACGTCGCCGTCGGCCACCCGGGACCGCAGCTTACGATAGCCTGCCGCATCGTTTTCATCGACTATCTTCTTGAGCGAGTTGCGGTCGCCAAACAACAGTACCCGACCCTGCTTGGCGGGATCACGAAACGCCACGGTAAGGGTCTGGTTCCAGTCGAACACCTGGTCACCGTCTACCCAACCATCGATCGTACCATTGCTGTCCGTGCCCACCAGCACCCACCGCCTGCTGCCGTCCTCGCGTCGGTCATACACGTAGAAACTGGAGAACGGCGGCACACCGCGCGTCTCCGCCGGCCGCTCGAGGTCCGCCACCAGCATGGCGCCAGGCGCCGCGATGACACGCTGATAGAGCGCCGTCTTGCCATCCTGGACCAACGGCCTGCGGACCTGCGCGGATGCGACGCTGATCGAGAGCGCCGTTATGGCGGCGATCAGAAAGACACTTGTTCGCCTTGAACGCTGTTTGCTTCTCACGGTACTTGCTCCCATTGCAATAACAGCTGCTCGGCTTCACCGTCGCCCGAGCTGCTGGCGGATTCGGCCCAGGCGCGAAGTTCTTCGAGTCGCGTCGACGCGCGCTCGTCGCCGGCAGCGCGGGCTGCGGTATACCAGCGATAGGCCTGGAATGGATCGGGCGCCGCGACCAATCCGCTTGCCGCTTCCGCGTGGTTCGGGTCGTTGAACGTTGCGAGATCGAAAGCCGCCGGTGCGTAGCCGCCGCGGGCCGCATAGAAATAGAGGAGCTGGGCATCGGCTGTCCGCCCTTCTGCCAGGTAATCCTGTGCGCGGGCGTGCGCGTCGGCAAGATCGGGACCGTCTGGCGCGGCCTCGAGTCGCGCGATGATATCGCGCGCCGAGTCACCTCGTTCTTCGGCAGATTGCGCGGGCTCAACGGTTTCGAGTGGTCGCCCGGGTTCGGGTATGGGCTCGGGTTTCGGGCGTAGCACCAACACGGCAACGACTGCAATCGTCACAACGATAACTGCAGCGATACCAGCGAGCGCCCGGGTATTTGTCTCGCCGCGCTGGCGAGCCGGATTGCCGATGTTCATATCTTGCTCCACGCCACGTCTCGCCAGATACTGTTGGCAAGCGGTTGCGGTGCCCACTTACGGAGCACGGAAATGCTTGGCAAAGCACACAAGACGTGGTTGATCGGGCTGGTGGCGGGTGTGGCGTTGTACGCCATCGCCGGATTCCTGATCGCGCCGCGCGCAATCAAGCTCTGGATCGAGAGCCCAAACGTGTCCGGGCCGACTTGTCGGCTTCGCGTACAACAGGTGTACGTAAACCCATTCACGATGTTCCTCTCGCTTAAAGACGTTACTCTTTTCGAGAAAGAAAACAAGATGCAGGTTTCCGCAATCCGGGCCGAGACAAGCGTCTGGACGGTCGGGATGTTGCGGAGCGAAAGGCCCGGTCACGATGTCGCCATCCAGGGCCTGGCGGTCCGGGACGCCGACAGCGACAGGACGCTCCTCGCGGTGCCTCGAGTGTTTGCCCGAAGCGTGACTGTTGGCGCCGGGGGCGCGTTCATAGACGCTGCGTTCGCCGGCCTCGAACAGCCCGAGGCCACGCTGGCCCGCGATGTCACTGGTTCGCTCCGCTGGCCTGCGTGGCTGTCGGTACCGGGGGACGAACGAACCGCCGCGTGCATCTCACTGGCCGGTGTCGAGGTGTTCGACGGAAGGCTGCAAATAAAGGACGATGCCGTGACGCCGGGCGTGGAGCTCGAGTTGCGCGACATCACCGCCGCGGCACTCCGAAAACCCGGCCGCGGCACGGCCCCGACAGAGATCAACATCGAAGCACGTATCGGTGCGGCGGGAACTGTCAGCCTCGATGCACAACTGGGCCAGGCTGCCGGGCAACACCCTGACTGGTTCTCGTTGACGACTCGAAACCTCGAGTTGCGCCCACTATCGCCGTATTTCCGGCGCGCGTTCGGCCGGGACATTGTGGCGGGAGTCGGCGCTGCCACTCTGCAACAGGAGCGACACGACGGAACGCTCGGCTTCGACAACCATGTCAGCATTGTCGGGCTGATACTCGGCGACCCGACCACGGACACAGTTGGCGACGAGCCACCCCTCGACGTCGCCCTGGCGCTCGCCACAGACGCGGCCGGTCGCACGGAACTTGTTGTTCAGGGATCGACGAGCGATTCGTCGGCGAACACCATCGTCAGTGTTTTTGCCGACAGCCTGGCCGCTCATCTCGATAACCTGGATGCGAGAGCGTTTGGCGTGCTCGCAGAACTGGTCGGCAATCCGGATGCCGTGCTTGATGAAATCGCGTTTCTCCCCGGCAGCGCCGAAATGGCGCCCGCCGCGACGGACACGCTGGCGCTGCTTGCACTCGCCCTGCGGGAGCGGCCGCTGGTCGGTTTGCGCGTGCGGCCGACGTACGATCCTGAAGCCGACCGCGCTGCGATGGCGGCGGAACAGATCAGGCTTCACATTGCCCTGGCAACCAGCAAGGGCACCCGGGAAAGGGGTGACACGAGAGACCCCGATTTTGACGACCCGCGAGTGCGCGACGTACTCGACGAATTCGCCGACACGCGTCTTCCTGCAGCACGGCGCCGCGCGATCAGAGGCAACACGAGCGACGAAACCAGGATGTACCGAGACATCTACCTCGCGCTTGTCGACAATGAGCGTATTTCCGAAACGGTGCTCAGACGACTGGCGCGCTTTCGTGCGAGATCGGTCATTGACGCACTCGAGCGGGCAGGCATCGACAGGCAGCGGTTCCGGATTGACGATGCGCTCGATACGTCGACAACGGATGCCCGGACGGTGACACTGAAGGTCGAAGTCGAGGCCACTAGCGGGGCGTAAGAGAGACCTTTTATTGGTAACGGCCCGGTTCGACCCGGCTTGTTCCTGCGGCTGGAATTTTGCTCTCGTCAATGGTAGCCGGCATGGCGTTCAGTTCTTCGATGCCGAAGCCGGCCATAGACTTGTAGCGTGCAGCATGTGCTGCCAACTCATCGTTGGGAATAACGTCGTCGATATTATCGAAAACGCCGCCACAGCGATCCTCGACCATCTGCATTACCGCATCAGGACCGCTGCCGCGGTTTGCGAGAATGACTTTCCTGCTTTCCGGTCGCACCTTTTCCTCGAACGCCGTCAATGCGCGGGGACTCACACCGTGCCTGAGTATGTTCGCGCCAATAATGCGCGCGTCCACAATGGCCTGGCTCGCCCCGTTGGAACCGACCGGATAAGTCGGGTGTGCAGCGTCGCCCATCAACGTGACCCGGTTATCGGTCCAGCGATCAACCGGGTCGCGATCCACCATGGGGTACTCGAACACCTCGTTCGCACCGTTAATCAATGCCGGCACGTCAAGCCAATCGAACTTCCAGTCCTCGAATGCCGGTAGAAAATCTCGCAGATCTGCCGTGCGATTCCAGTCTTCCTTGCGCCATCCTTGCGCGGGGTCGACACGCAATTCTGCAATCCAGTTGATCAGCGCCAGCCCGGAGTCCGGATCTGGCGCACTGATCGGGTAAACAACGATGCGCTGGCTGTCATGCCCGGCCAAAGCCATTGATGCCCCGGTACGAAACGGTTTCGTATTCGTTGTGCCGCGCCACAGCACGGCGCCGTTCCAGATCGGCGCGCCCTCGTCCGGATACAACTGGTTCCGGATCGCGGAATGAATGCCGTCCGCTGCGACAATGAGTTCACCATCGACCAATCGGCTGCCCGTATCGCATTCGAGATGAAGCACGGCCCTGTCGCCGACGTTTTCAAACCCGACGGCACGCTGGCCTGTTACGACTGAATCAGCGCCCGCGCGCTCGAGCAGAGCCGCAAGCAGTGCCATTTGAAACTGCCCGCGGTGGACTGAATATTGCGGCCATCGGTAACCGGCCCAGGTGCCGCGCGGTTCCACCCAGATTTCGCGACCGGATTTGGAGTAGAAACCGTATTCCCGGGTGCGAACTCCAATCTGTTCCAGCATGGGTTCCAGCCCCAGATCGAAAAGTTCGCGTACGGCATTGGGCTGAAGATTGATGCCGACGCCCAGCGGAGTCAGCTTTGCCGTTTTCTCGTAGATTCGAAAAGGCACACCAACCTGGTGAAGGGTGAGCCCCAGCGTCAATCCAGCAATACCGGCACCAGGAATAAGAACCGTCATGCGTCGACGAGCAAAACGTGAACTGCGCAGACATTCGCCATTGCCGAAAGTTACAGGCAAACTTTGCTGTTCGCAAACTCAGGAACCCCGCATTCAATCGTGAACCAGGACCCAACAAAACTCCTGGACGAAGAGCCAATGGGTCGACTGCAAGTTGTGGCCGTAGTGTTGTGCATCTTGCTGTACGCACTGGATGGATTTGATGTGCTGTCGATCAGTTTTGCCGCTCCCGGCATCGCGGAGGAATGGGCAATCGACCGTGCTGCACTGGGCATCGTTCTGTCGATGGAATTGATCGGCATGATTGCCGGCTCCCTGTTGCTGGGAGATATTGCCGATCGTATTGGCAGGCGGCCACTGATCCTGCTGTGCCTGGTTCTCATGACAATCGGCATGGCGCTGGCAGCCACAGCCGAATCCATCGCGACGCTGTCGGCCTACCGGTTCTTCACGGGTCTCGGTATCGGCGGCATGCTGGCAACCACCAACGCGATGGTCGCCGAGTACTCGAACAGAAAACATCGCAGCCTGGCCGTGACACTCATGGCAGCCGGTTATCCGCTGGGCGCGATTGTGGGCGGTTCAGTCGTCTCCGTACTTCTCACGTCCTTTGATTGGCGCTCTGTTTTTGTCTTTGGCGCTTTAGTAACTGCTGCATTCATTCCGCTGGTGTGGTTCTTGCTGCCGGAGTCTGTTGCCTTTCTGTGCCAGAAAAGGCCTGAAGGTGCGTTGCTACGAATCAACAAGACGCTGCAACGCATGGGGCATAGCACTATTTCATCGCTACCCGTGACTGAAATGCGATCGGACAGGTCGGGTGTCAGGGAACTGTTCCGACCCGGGATGACAAAAATTACGCTCCTTCTGACGCTTGCGTATTTCGCCCATATCGCCACGTTCTACTTCATTATCAAGTGGGTTCCCAAGCTTGTTGTAGATATGGGATTCGATCCTCCGTCGGCGGGCAGTGTGCTTGTCTGGTTCAACATTGGGGGCATGACCGGCTCGCTGATGTTTGGCTTTTTCACTCATTGGGTAGACCTGCGACGCCTGGTCATTGTCGTCCTGCTGCTTGGCAGCGCTGCGGTCATTGCATTCGGGCAGGGTCAGTCCAGCCTGGTCCAGTTGTCGTTGGCGGCGGCCGTCGGTGGTTTCTTTACGAATGCGGGCGTTGTCGGACTCTATGCTTTCCTCGCTCAGTCGTACCCGACCAATGTCAGGGCGGGCGGTACCGGTTTTTCGATTGGTATTGGTCGCGGGGGTGCGGCGCTGGGAACCATTCTCGCCGGCTTCCTGTTCGTGGCAGGGGCCAGCCTTGCCACTGTCGCTGCAATAATGGCGATGGGTTCGGTTGTCGCGGCCATTGCATTGACCTTCCTGGGGTCGAAAAAAGTGTAGACGATGGCTTCGGTTCGGACCTGGTAGAAAATGGTGGCCAGGGGTGGAATAGAACCACGCAGGAAGTCAAAGACATTGAGTGTCTTCGACGCATGATCTTCAGTAACCTCGTCGAGTACTTGTTGAGGTTTCGTCTGGCCGCGGGACACGGCTATGCACCCATGCGTCCCTTGTCGTTTTTCTTGGCCTTCTTCGCGGCCTTCTTTTCTTTCGCCGTCATGGCCGGTGCTTTCTTCGTCTCTTTGTTACTCTTTTGTTCTTTGCTCATCACTTTATCCTGGTATAGGAATTGGGACCGCATGAGAGGATTGCGAGTTTCATTGGATGTACCTCGTAGCAAAGCAGAAAAGCGGCAGGTCGGCACAGAGGGTCGTTGGTGTGCCCCCGGCCTTTCGCACTATTCGCACAGGATATTGGTCACCGTACAGCAATTTGCTGCTGTTGGGTGCTTCTGGACTGCGGCTCACGACCAATTCTTCGCTATTCCATCGTCAAGAGAGTACATGCCCGAGAAGGAATGCGAGAGGTTTGCGGGACGCGGCAATTCATCCCGTCCGAGACACGCGGGTTTTCAGTCGCGAGTTGCCTGACCTGAGACTTTGAATATCAAAGGGTTACCGGGGCGCCGTTGCCCAATTTGCATTCCTGTACACAACGACGCATAGCGCATATACACAACACTCATGCACCGCATTTATTGACTGCGCTATTATCCAGAGTCCACCAAGACTACGGGATGTTGCAATGGCTATCGATTTCGAACTGAACGGCGAGAGTGTGAGTCTGGATGTGGATCCTGCCATGCCACTTTTGTGGGCAATCCGTGATATCGCCGGGTTGACCGGCACCAAGTACGGTTGCGGAAAGGCACTTTGTGGAACCTGTACCGTCCACGTCAATGGACAGCCGATGCGATCTTGCGTTGTTCCGACATCGGCGGCCGAAGGCGCCAGGATTACGACGATCGAGGGCTTAAGCAAAGACGGCAATCACCCGGTCCAGGTTGCATGGCGGGAACTGAACGTCGCTCAGTGTGGCTACTGCCAGCCTGGCCAGATAATGAGTGCGGTCGGGCTCCTGGAGCGCATCCCGAATCCCACCGACGCCGAGATCGACGAGGCAATGAGCGGCAACATCTGTCGATGCGGGACCTACACGAGAATTCGCAAGGCGATACACCGTGCTGCGGGGGACAAATCATGAGCGAACTTCGGAAGATCAGTCGCAGAGAATTCATGAAGCGTACGGGCCAGGCGAGTGGCGGCCTTGTGTTCGCTTTGACTTTTGCCAGTGCCTGCCAGCCGGACGAAGTCGCTGTAGGTCCGGCCGCGAAGGCAAGCGCGTCAGTCGCACCGAACGTCTACGTCAATATTCGCAACGACGGCATGGTCGAGATCTATTGCCACCGTTCCGAGATGGGCCAGGGCATTCGTACTTCATTGCCGCAGGTTATTGCTGACGAGTTGGAGGCTGACTGGGACAAGGTCGAGGTCATCCAGGCTATTGGTCACGAGAAATACGGGGACCAGAACACCGATGGTTCTACGAGCATTCGCAATCAATTCGACTTGCTGAGAAACGCTGGCGCAACCGGTCGCGACATGATGGTCGCAGCCGCGGCGCAAATGTGGGGCGTTCCGCCAAGCGAATGTGTGGCACGCGCGCACGCTGTGCACCACGAGGGTAGCGGCAAGTCGGCTGGTTACGGCGAACTCGTCGAGACAGCCAGTGGCATGCCTCAACCGGAAAGCGCTGCGTTCAAAGCGCGCAAGGACTATCGCTATATCGGCAAGCCGATGGATACGATTGACGGGCTGGATTTTACAATGGGTCGCGCAATGTACGGTACTGACACCGTGTTGCCGAACATGCTGTACGCGTCAATCGAGCGCTGCCCCGCATTCGGCGGTACCGTGACGTCGTTTGACGATGCGGCTGCACGGGCGGTTGCGGGTGTCGTGGACGTCATCCGGATGCCGGAGCCCACCTCGCCGCCACTCTTTAACATCCAGGGCGGCATCGCAGTGGTAGCCAACAACAGCTGGTCGGCTGCCGAGGGCCGCAAAAAGCTCGAGATTCAGTGGGACCGCGGCGCCAATGCGGAACATGAGAGCCAGGCGTACAAGAAAGATTTGATTGCATCGGCCTCTGCTCCGGGCACGGCAGTCCTGACTCGCGGCGATGCCGACATCGAAACCCACAGCCAGCATGAGGCGGTCTACTACACGCCGTATCTCGCGCAGGCGCCAATGGAACCGCCTGCAGCGACGGCCATTGTGAACGAGGACGGTAGCTGCGAGGTGTGGGCCGCAACGCAGGACCCGCAGACGGCGCGCAACACTGTTGCCGCTACCTTGGGAATCGACAAAGAGCAGGTGACCATGAATGTCACCTTGCTCGGCGGCGGATTTGGCCGCAAGTCGAAACCTGACTTCATTGCAGAGGCCGCCTGGCTTGCACGCGAAACAGGTCGGCCGGTCATGGTTGCCTGGTCACGTGAGGACGATATCCGGCACGGCTATTTTCATTCTGCCAGCGCCCAGTATTTCCGTGCGGGTATGGACGAAGATGGCGCAGTCCGGAGTTGGTTACATCGCAGCAGCTTTCCGTCGATTGCCTCAACCTTCGCGCCGGGTGTGACCGGCCCGAGCGGCTTCGAACTCGACCTTGGCTTGCTCGATACGCCGTGGGACGTGCCCAATATGCGCATCGAAACCTGCGATGCGAAAGCTCATGTTCGGATTGGCTGGTTACGGTCGGTATGCAATGTGTTTCACGCCTTCGGTGCCTGCGGCTTTGTCGATGAACTGGCACACGCCAAAGGCCAGGATCCGAAAGAGCACTTGCTCGAGATCATCGGGCCGGCCCGCAAGATCGATCCGGCGGATGATGCCGCGAAGTACACGAACTACGGACATGACCTGGCCAAACACCCTGTGGATACCGGGCGCTTGAGCGCAGTTTCCCGGAAAGTCGCCGACATGGCTAAGTGGGGCCGCGAGCTGCCCGCAGGTCACGGGCTGGGTATCGCTGTACATCGCTCGTTCCTCTCCTACGTCGGTGCGGTCGCGGAGGTCAGCGTGGACGGGAGTGGCAAACTGGTCGTGCACGAACTCTGGATCGCGATCGATGCCGGTACTGTCATCAACCCGGACCGCGTTCACTCCCAACTGGAAGGCGCGGGAATATTCGGTATGAGCCTTGCTTTGCATGGAGAACTCACGACCAGAAATGGCGGTGTAATAGAAGGCAATTTCGATTCCTATCCGATGATTCGAATGAGCGAGGTGCCAGCTAAGATTCATACACATATCATGGAATCTGATGCGCCTCCGGGCGGTGTCGGTGAGCCGGGCGTACCGCCCATCGCACCGGCCATCGTCAATGCGTACTTCGCGGCATCTGGCAAGCGGGTACGTGAATTGCCGCTCAGGACTGCAGGCCTCACGTAGGACCTGCGTCGGTGCTTGCGTGGGATGACGGGGGAAAAGCGCCTCGGCCAGAAAGCCGGCACGCTGATATTCAGCGACCCTAAGTCCCCTCGTCCGCGAGTTTCATCTTGCGCAGGAGACCCTGGAAGCGGGGATCGTCGTGGATCGGGTCGAAGACAGATTGAACACGCAGGTATTGCAGGCCGGGATCCCGGATAACGTAGCCGCGCTCCAGCCAGGTCATGGCATTGTCGGTCTCGCCCCACTGCGCATAAACAGCAGCAATCTGGAAGGATGCCGACTCGCCCGCCGTACTGATCAGACTCTGCAAGGCAGCAACCGCTTGTTCCCGGTTGCCCACATGATGCCAGGCAATAGCCTCGCCAGTCAGCCGTAGAAACTCGAACGTCTCTTTGGCGAATTCCTCCAGTGCCCGTTCATATTCGCCCTGCATCATCCACAAGTAGCCGCGTTGCCAATACAGCGCCGTGCGATTCGCGTCGGTTTCTTCCAATACATCAAGAATACGCAACGCCTCGTCGAAACGGCCGCGGTTAGCAAGGGACGCCGCCAGGCTCCTCTGGGCACCCCCGTTCAGAGGATCCTGCTCGACGACTTGCTGGACGTCAGCGAAGGCTTCGTCACTCATGCCAAGCGAGCCCTTGAGTCGTGCAAGACTCAAACGGATAGCTGTGTCGCCCGGTCGCAGCTCGAGCGCTCTCCTGAGCGAGGCCTCGGCAGCGGCCCAGTCCCAGTCGTACGACGACTGGATATCCGCCAGCGCGACGTGCGCTTCTGGCAGGTCCGGGTTCAATTCGAGCGCACGTAGCGCACTGCTCCGCGCCTCTTCATAGCCGGCCGCGAAGTCCGTGTCGACAAAGCCAGTGATGACCGACTGCGAGCCAGCCAGCCCGGCCCAGGCCAGTGCCAGGTTGGGATCCAGCTCCAGGGCGCGCTCAAAGTATATGACTGCCTGTTCGTGACCCTGCAGGTTGCCGCGACTGGCCTCGTGATGACCTTTGAGGTATTCGTTATAGGCACTGGTCGTGTTCTGCGAAGGGGCCTGCTGAAGCCCCACAACATGTCCGAGTAGCGTGACACGCATGGCCTTGGCTACTTCGTTCGCGATTTCATCCTGCACCGCGAAGATGTCATCCAGCGTACGGTCGTAGGTTTGTGACCACAGGTGATAACCGTCGTCCGCATTGATCAGCTGCGCGGTGATGCGAATCTGCACGCCGCTTTTCTGCACGCTGCCCTCGAGAATGTGCGCCACGCCCAACTGCTCGCCAATACCGCGCAGGTCTTCGTTGCGATTCTTGAACGCGAACGAGGAGGTGCGCCCGGCCACTCGCAACTCGTTGAGCTGAGCCAGCGCGTTGAGCAGGTTTTCTGTCAGGCCGTCTGTGAAATACTCCTGGTCCTTGCCCGGACTCATGTCCACGAAGGGCAATACCGCGATCGACCGCTGCGGTTCGGCACTGGTCGCGGCCGCGACAGGTTCCGGCTGCGCCTCGGGCGTAGTGTTCAATACGAACTTGTCCAGGGCGAAATAGGCAATCGCCAGGGCCATCACGACAATGGTCAGCCGGTTGAGTTTTTGCCCGGTTTGCGGCGTTATCGACTGGCTGCGATCGACGTCCTTCTCACGCTTGACGCCTTCGGGCGTGAGTTCGAACGCCCACGCGAAAAACAGAACGAGTGGCAACCCGAGCAACAGCAGCACGACGAATGTCTTGAGTACCCATTCCGGCGCCCCGAAATTCTCGAACGCGAACTCGGCCACCTGCGCCAGCAGCCAGCTGATGACGACGTAGGCCAGGCCGACACGCACGACATTGCGTCGCTTCAATTCCGCGAAGAAAGACATGGCCGCTACTGTACATGAACGACAGGTCGCGCGATAAGCAATCTACCGGTTCGGACAGGTGATGAGCGACACGCGCCTGCGCCCGCGCGCCAGCACGATCGCCATCACGAGGGCTAACAGGAACAGCGGGTTCGTTGTACCGCCGCCACCGCTGTCATCGCTTCGCGCCGTGACCACGGTGACCGCGCCCGAGGCGCTGTTATCGATCGGGTTGGCCTCGGCCTCCGTGGAGGTGAGGCTGACTGTTACGTCCTGCCTTCCGGCCGACATGGCGGTTGCCGAGATGCTCAAAGAAGAGCTCGACTGAGCGCCCAGACTGCTTGCCTGGCAGTCAACCTGCTGTGCGGTTACCGTGCACGTCCCGATTGACCAGCTGGCGGAATCCGCCCGCAGGCCGGCGTCGAGCGAAACGCTCAAAGACAGGTTGGTCGCCGGGATAATGGAGAGATTCTGTAGCGTCGCGGTTACCGTGGTGCTGCTATCGACCTGCGCCTGTGCGGGCACTGATGCGGCAACGACCAGGTCGACGGCCGGATCGACCGTCAGTTGCTGCGAGTCCTGGTTGTTGCTCGCCCGCTCGTCCGTATCTGACGTCGTTACGGCTGCCATCAACGTGCCGCTGCCGACGGCTGACGGTGTTGCGGTGATCACGACCGAATGGCTGCTGAGCCCGGGAAGATCGCCGAGATCACAACTGATCGTGCCGGCGCCACTAACGCAGGTTCCCGAGGACGGCGTAACGGAGTCGACCGCCAGGGTGACCGGCAGCGTGAAATCTGCGGCCACGTCGGCCACGGGCAAGGTGCCATTAACAGACACTTCGTAAGTGAAGTCCGCGCTTGCCCCCAGCAAAACAGTCGCAACCGGGTTATCTGCCTGGATAGAGACATCGATGGCGGGCAGTGCAACGACACAAGCTGCACCCGCAGCCTCAGCCTGCATGACGCCGATGCTGCACGCAGAAAACTGCTGACTGCCGCTCACGGACGGCGCCATGATGAAGGTCTCTGGCTCGTCGGGACAGGACCCGCCTGCATCGCCATCGTGTTCCGCGCCAAAATTGTGGCCAATCTCGTGTGCTGCGATCAGGCTGTCAGTGAGCAGGCCTATCCTGCCCTCACTGAGCCCTGCGCTGAAGTAGCTGTCGCACAGCGCTCCGCGCCAGGCAACCCCGACGGTCGACCCGGTAAAATCCCTGCCTGTATACAGGTGTGTCAGCCCAAGACTGTTGTGGGCTGACGTCTGCCTGCGATATTCCGAGAGCTGGTCGAGCAGTTCACGGGTATCGAGCGTACCGTCGAATGGATCCGATGCGTTGTCGAAGGTGTCGATGCGCTGCACGTTGATCTGGATGCCCACCTGCTCGCTGTACCAACCGTCGATATTGCTGAACCGGGCCGTGACTGCGGCAGCGGCGGCCGCGTTGCCACCCATCGCACTGGTGAACAAGGCGTCGGTGACGACGCCCATGGTGATTTCGGTAACAGCGCCTGCAGCTTGTGTCGAGGCTGCACCCAGCTCCCTCTCCATATTCGCGAAAGCCTGGGCTGCGTTGCTCCCCAGGGATGTCGTGCCGCAACTCATCGTGCCCGGCACGATGTTGAGGTCGGCCAGCCGATAAATCACGGGTGACGATATTTCCACCGCACTGTCGCCCGGCGCCTCGATCGCAAACATTGTTTCGCCGTCCCAAATAAGACCGCGCGGCATGCCCTCGAACATCACGATGCGTACCCAGGAGTCCGGATTGCCTGCCAGCTGGCCGCGGTAGGCGTAGACACTCTCGAACGCGGCATCAGCTGGCATGGCGGCCAGCAACCGATCGTTCGGTTCCAGGTTCAGATCAAAGCTTCTGCCCAGTGCTTCGAAGTGCAGCACTGCGCGTGCGTCGCGTCGCAGTTCTCGACCGGTATTCGCACTGTCACTGTCCGCCGCATACGCGGTCATGCCGTGCAAGGTTTCGTAGTGCGACACGAAGACTTCGGCCGCATTCAGTGTGGGCGCGAGCATGAAAGTCGCGATGACCAGCAGGTATTTGAGCGCGTTCATCCAGACGCCTCCAGTGCGTTTCCCGGTAGACTTCTAGCTAATCAGACCCACTGGAGTGCAACAAGGAAATAGCCGTCTCTGATCAACGACATTTGACAATAAAGTGTGCGCTGGCTCGCAATTTCGACATTCAGTGGCTCGATAAATCCCATCTCTCACTACTTCGGACTCTAGGGAAGATTCGTCAGTGACACTTTCATGCGGACCCTTTCATCGGACTCGCGGGTGTCTTCCTCTCGAAGCTCGACCAGCGTAACCCTGCCCGCCAACGTCGGATCGGCGGTGAGCACCGTTTCAGTTGTGTTTGTCGCCCGCGCCCGGGCGAGAGCAACAAGCTCGGCTTCGGAGATTTCCTCCGCGTCGATGAGACGACGACGCAGCTCCTCCGTGTAGGCCAGCCGGTCAAATCGCTCGACCTCTTTACCGGTTTCGTCATCGACTGCAAGCGTCGTGTACCCGGCCCGCAGCGTGTCCAGCGCAGCCGAGTCCGCGGCGCTCGCCTCGCGATACATCGACTCGATCACCTGCGCTCTCTTGTCAGCGTAGTCGGCATCTTTGCCGCCCTGCGGCGCTTCGATGCGGTTTTCGATGGCCGCGTCAAGGCGCTCTGTTTGCAGCGCCAGGGTGTCGGCCTCACGATCGACGACGCCACTTATCTCCAGCACCAAGGTCGGACGAAGCGCGAGTGCTTCAGCGAGTTTTTGTGCCCGCTCTACTTCCGGCGGTGTCAGATCGGCCCTGCCGGGTGGAAAGTTGATGTATTCAAGCTCGTCGGGCTCGACACCAATCAGGTTGCCGAGCAGCGCAAAGGGCGACGCCACGATCTTCACGATCAGGTTGACCATGGCCGCGCCGATCACGCGCCCGTAGCTGAATTCGGGATCGTCGAGGTCTCCCCGCACGGGCAGGTCGATATCGATGTTGCCCGACGGATCCTTGAGGAGAGCGACAGCAAGACCGAGCGGCAAACTCATCGCGCCAGGATGCGGCACTTCGTCGCCCAGCTCGAAGTCACGCAGGATGATCTGGTTCTCACCGGTCAGCTGGCGATCCTTGACCGCGTAGCCGAGGTTCAGATCGAGCTTGCCGCTCGCGATCTCGCGCCCCGCAAAAGGAATCGTGTACGCCGAGAACTTCGGTATCTCCACGTTCTCGAAGACGACCGCGAGATCGGTATTGTTCGACACATCGAGTGGGGTGACGAAACCAGTCACCCGCACAAGGCCGTACTCATCCACCTTGCCCTCCAACTCGACACTGGACGGCTCGGCACTCTCGGTCGCGATCGTCGACAACGAGCCACTCAATGCGTCTATCCTGGCGACAAACGGCAGCGGCAGGGATTCATCTGCGAAGTCGACCGCCGCATCGTTAACGAGTATGCGTCCTATCGTGACGTTCATCGCTGCTGCAGATTCCCCGGGCTCGCTCGTCGGTTCCAGCGCATCAACGGACTCCTCGGGTTCATCCTCCGGTTTTTTCGACACGCGCCCGAGGTTCACGCTGCCATCGGCGGCGATAAGGACATCGCCGTAGGGTTTCTCGAGTTGCACTTCGGATATTTGCAGGGAATTGCTGGCGACGCTGAGCGTGACACCCTCGGCAATGAGAGACTTCCAACTACCGAGGCGCGTGCTTTCGTCCGTCTCGGTGACCAGAAAGTCCGCAATCGTAATATCGCTCGTAAAGAGAAGCGGTTCGCCGGCATCGTGATGAAGGTGTCCGTCGATACTCAGCGTCCCTGACTCCAGGCTTACATCAGCCATTGGCTCGATGTAAGGGTGCGCTGCCGCGAGCTGGACGTCGCCGACGGAAAGATCAAAGTCGAGTTCCGGTTCGGGTAGCGCGATGACCGAGCCGTCGAGTCGAATCGTTCCCCCGTTTAATGCAGCCATGGACAGCGTCGTCGGAAACGAGGCGTCCGGTTGGTTGCTGATTTCGAGCACCTCCAGCGCGATCGCATGCAAACCGGTTTCGGCTACCGGATCGACACTTCGATCAACAAGGCCAACAGCGAGATTGGTAATTGCAAAACGGTCCAGCGCGATGCGCCACGGAGCATCCTCGTCTGCAGACGGCTCGTCGACCTCCTCAACCACGGGCTCGTCCGCCGCGCTGGACACCGCAAAATCGAAGCGGCCGTCGTCGAGCCGCACGAGATCCAGGACCGCGTCTGCTATCTCAAAACTGGTCGCAGACACACGTCGCTCGGGCCAGCGAAGGGCGCCACCCGACAGGGAGATTTTCGGCACCTTAAGAAACTCGCGCGGCTGTTTCGTATCGTCAGCTGCGGCGTGAAACGTGTTGACTCGCATGTCCGTCAACAGAGATTTCGAGCTTATCGACTGCTGCGCGGACCTCGCCCTGCGGGTCAGTGTCAACCGAATAGTCGAGTTCGATATTGGCCTCACCGTCGGTGATTTCGAGGCCGGTCTCGTGACGAATGTACTCCGACAACAGCGGAAAGTGCGACCCGCGAACCGTGGCGCGGCCAGCCGTCGCCAGCGGATTGAGCTGCAGACTGCCAGACCAGCTCAATGTGCCCTGCGTCTCGGTCGTAATCACGACCTCTTGCTCGCCGGCGCGATCAGGCAGGGTGTTGAGTCCCGCAATACGCACGGACACCGGGCCGAAGACCGTTTCGACGGGCTCTCGCGGTAGTGCATCGCGCCAGTCGACGTTTGCATCGCTGATCGAAAACTGTGAATCAGGAGGCGCGGAATTCCGGAGTCTGTATCCGTCTCGGGCGAAGGTTCAGATGCAACGCCACGATGCGGAAGACTTGCCAGGTTCAATGCGCCCGAATCATCGCGGGATACGAACAACTCCGGTGCATCGAAGCGGATCTCGTCGAACGTCCATGCCCATCGAAACAACGAGCTCAGTTGAAAGTTCGTGAATATCTGCCGGATCCGGGCGACTGGCTCTCCGTTCGCTGCTGCCAGCTCCAGCCCATCTATTTGCAGGCTCAATACGAATGGGTTGATTGCGACTCTTTCAATGCCCAGTTCCGCATTGAGATTCTTCTCAACCGCATCAATCGCTGCGTTCTTGACCAGCCATGGCGCAAGAAAGAAGCCAAGCAACGCATACATAGACAGCGCCGCCAAGGCACCGATAAGCCACCGTCGCCGGCGCTTCGCGAGTTCGAGGAGCTGTTGCACTTTCGCTATTCTTTATTCTGTTTGGGGTCGGATAACTTTAGCGCGTTAGACCCGCCATCGCTACGTGGACCTCGCCGTTCAGGTCAGCCGCACGCTCGAAGCTGCCTGGTAAGTGCCAACAGTTTTTCCTTGTACGCCGCCGCTTGCGCCGGTGAGAAAGACGTCCGTAACTCGGCATCAATCTCATCGATCTGATCCCGGTAGCGTTTCCTGCAAACCTCGAGTGCGTCGTCCGGTTGCGGCACGGGTGGGGGCTCCGTGATGTCTTCGCTTTCCTCCACCTCCGCTACGGGGTCTTCCGCATCCTCGGTGGTCGCCGTTTCCCTAACGACTTCTGGCGGACAGGGTGTTTGCAGGTACGCGACATTGCCGTGTTCATCCGTACACGTGTAGATCTCTGCCTGCGCGGCCGGCGCCAACGCGACGCTAAAGAGGATGAGCGACAAGCAGCCGCAGGTCCTCACTGGATCATCCCGATAAGCAGGAAGCCGATGCTCGCGATCGCGGCGGCGAGCAGCGCATAGGGAAGTTGCGTGCGCACGTGATCGATGTGGTCCGAAGCCGACGCCATGGAAGCGAGGACCGTCGTGTCGCTGATCGGTGAGGCATGGTCACCGAATACCGCACCGGAAATTGCCGCGGCCAGCAGCAGTGGCACCGGCATGCCGAGCGTCATCGCGATGGGCACAGCGATCGGTATCATGATCGCGAACGTGCCCCAGCTCGAACCCACAGAGAAGGCAATAAACGCGGAAACGAGAAAGACCAGCGGCGCAAGGAAGACCGGCGATATATTGCCGCTGACGAGGTTAGCCACGTACACACCGGTGCCGAGCGCATTGGCAACGTCACCAAGCGCGAGTGCAAGCAGCAAGATGATCGCGATTGGCAGCATGTCACCCGCGCCTCTCATGAATACCTGCAGCAGTTCGCTGACCGTGCTGCTGCCCTTGATCAGCGTCATCGTCCAGGCAACGGCGATTGCGAAACAAACCGACCAGAGAACCGAGACAGAGCCGGACCCCTTGATGATGTTGCCGTCCCCGGTGACATAAAGAGAGACTGGCATCATCACGACCATCGCGAGTATGGGCAACACCATCAGCCATGCGGATGGCACGTCTTGCTCGCCTGTCACTTCGTGCTCGGCGGAAACATCGATGAGCGGCACTGAGTCGGGCCAAAGAAGTTCGCCACGCTGCGTGCGTGCCTCGGCCTTCTTCATGGGGCCGATGTTGATGTTCTTCCATATGACCACGCCCGCCAGGAGAATGGCGGTGATGGCATACAGATTGAGCGGCACCGCCGCGATAAAAACCTGTAACGGATTCTCGACGCCCGTCGATGCGACGAGGCTGATGATGAACGCGCCCCATGCGTTCAGCGGAATCATGACGCAGACAGGCGCCGACGTCGCATCGATCAGGTAGGCGAGTTTTTCTCGAGAGACCTTGTAGCGATCGAATAACGGGCGGCTGACGGAGCCGGCAACCAGCAACGTGATGCTCGACTCGACAAAGATGACCAGCCCGATCCCCCAGGCCAGTATCTGCGCTCGAAAACCATTGTGAACCCAATGCCGGGCTTCGAGATAGTGCACGAACCCCCGGACGCCGCCAGAACGTTCTATCGTTGCTATCAGGGGGCCGATCAACAACGTGAATACAAGTACGCGGGTATCGCCCGGGTCCGCGAACACGTGAATCATGCCGTCCAGTCCCCCGGCAAGCCCGGCGAGCGGGTTGAAGGCTGCAAGCAGGGTATGCCCGATCCAGATGCCGGCAAACAACGACGGGATGACCTGCTTGCTCCAGATGGCGAGCACGATCGCAAGAAGCGGCGGCAATACTGAGTACCAGGTCGGATCCGTCATGGCGTCAGGAGACAGACGCCCACAGGGCGTAGACGAGTATCCCGACGACTGCCAGAACCGTCGAGAGGCCTTGTGGGTGCTGACGCTGAATCAATATCTTCTGCATTTGCAGCGGCGAGACTTTTTGCGCATCGGCCAGGTGGGGGAACAACTTTTCTTTCAGGTCGTTGCGTTTGTAGATGGACGAAAACGGGCGGCCG
The DNA here is from genome assembly GCA_963698415.1 of uncultured Gammaproteobacteria bacterium. Lineage (GTDB taxonomy): Bacteria > Pseudomonadota > Gammaproteobacteria > Steroidobacterales > Woeseiaceae > UBA1847. The sequence goes on from CAVOQS010000002.1 coordinate 76,344, forward strand.
AGAAACACCACCGCATCCGGCGTCGCGATGGCCGTGTCATCGTAGCGGATCTCGCGAACCGGACAGGTCGATTCGCGGCCCGTGTAATCGCGCAGGGTTGCGAGATTGCCGTCGACGCGGATGGCCGTGCCGACGTTCGAACGATTGATCCAGTGAAGCAGGACACCAATCAGGAACAATCCGCTGAGCGGCAGGATGAGTGCAACGCCGAACTCGGGTCTTGTGCCTGACGCGATCAGGTAGACGATGGTCCCGGCGAGCACCAGCCACATCAGGGCATACACGCGCACAGTGCCGGTCAGTCGCGCCAGCGCTTTGCTGTCGGGCTCCATGGTCAGAACAGGCGCGGAAGTCTCCTTGTTGAATTCCTGTTCATTGCGAGCCACCTTTGCGGTATCCGTCGACATACTCACGGCGAATCCTCGCACCGCCAACCCGGCCAAGATAAACAGGATCAGGGCGATGCCCGCGTAGCTGATCATCTCGAATTTCCTGCGCTCGGCACGCGCTGTCGTCAGTACGTCCTCAAGACCCGCCGACTCGAGATCCGCAAGCGGTTCCCCTGCCAGCGAAAAGCGGCGGACTTTGTCGTTGTACCAGTCACTGATCCACACCTCGTCCCCGACGACGAGCAACGCGATCGGGTCGGCACCTTCCGGCAGGTCGAGCCTGCGGACAATGCGCCAGTTGTCGTCGAAGAGGTAGATGCCGCCCTGGTTCATGTCGGTTCGCATGTTGTTGACCCACCACCTGTCACCGACGCGAGCAAAGTGACTTGGCCAGGTTTGCCCGGCAACGGTCGCGACATCCGGGGTTACACTCTTTCTTCCGAGCTCCTGCCCGAAAGACTCCGAACCCGGGTCAACAACACGCACCTCATGGTGGTTGGTATCGGCGACATACAGTCTTCCATCGAAGATCAGTAACTGGTTCGGGAACCTGAAGCCTTCAGTCGGTCCCGCCAGCACGGCGCCGCCAGGTGAGTATTTGCGAAGCACGTGCCGAGTGGTGTCGGAGATGTAGACTTCATCAGTCTGCCTGTCGATGAAGATCCCGTGCGCCGCCTTAAAATCAATGCCGGTCTCACCAAAGCGGATGCAGTCTTTGGTATCCAGGTTGCAGCGAAACAAGCCTGAGTCGTCCGCTTCTGGTTCGATCGACTGTTCGTTGGTCTGTCGCCGGTAGGCCCGGACATTGTCGCCGAATGAGCGAGGGTCCGGTCCGCGCCGGAGCAGGATGTCGCCGTTCGAGAAGAAGTCGAAGCTGCCGAGGAGCAGGTCCGCGCCAAGCTCGCCCAGATCGTGCGTCTGCAGATACTGGCCGTTCGCGCCGTGCTCCACGAGCTTGTCCTGGATCTGAACGTACGCATGGCCGTCCGGCCCGATACTCAATTCGGATGGTCCGCCGATACTCGCCGCCGCGCCGGAACCCGCCACCCATGTGCCGATGGCGATGCCCGTAAGGACCAGCACCAGGGCGACAACGAGTGGGTGGACGTCGGAATTCATGATTCGAACATTCTGATGCCGGACCTAGGTCCACCCCGTGACTGCCACCGCCGCAACAAATACCGCCGGCACTGCCACGACGATCGTGACGAGGTGCGCCAGGTAAAGGACGGGTTGTTTGCGGAACACCCAGAACGAATACAACATCGACGCGCCACCAAGCAGCAAGCAGACGAAAATCGGGAGTTGCGCGACCGGGCTGGCTTCGCCGGTTTTCAGCGCGTCAACCGCCAGGCCGTAGGGCACCACAAGACCGATCAGTAGCGCATGGGCGGATGACGCCATACGCAGCCGCAGTGGCAGTGAACCGCCTTGTCGATAGAAGATCACGGTGATGAGCGGGAGGACGACAACTGCGGCGATCAGGATTCCGATCAGCTTGCTCATCGATCAGCGCAGGAAGTCAAGACGCCAGACTTCCGGCCCCTCTTTGTTGTTTCCAGCGATGAGATCCGCTGTCGATGGCTTCACGTAGATGCTGATCAGCACGCTGTCGCCCGGCTCTTTCGCGAAGATGTATTCGATCAGGTCCTTGTAGTGGGCGGCGTCAAACGCATCGGGTGCCTTCAGGCGCAGGCCCTTCCAGCGCTCGGCAAAGATTTCCTCGACACCCAGACCATCGATCGCCGTGATCGACATGCTGCTCGTGAACCCCATCTCATGCAGGTACGGACCGACACCTGTAAACACAATCGCGTCGGGCCCGGGATTCTCCCCGTAGCCAGATAGCGCCGCGGCGGCAAATCCGCCCGGTCCGTTCCCGGCCGTGTACGGTTTGTCCTTTTATTTGGGCAAGCTCGGCGGGAGTGACATCGATCGTTCTTGATACATCCGCGCCACCCGATGAACAGGCTGCGAGAAGCATGAAGGCAAACGAAAAGACAACTGGCGAACGGATAAGCATGTGGTTCTCCTTTGCTTGTCCGCCAATCATACTTCAATCGCTGTGACCGATCGCATGGCAGTCCGGCACGAGCACCTCTACACTTGCTCGAATGATCCTGTCGCGCGCCATATTCATCGCCCAGCTGGTACTCATGCTGCCGGTTTTCGCGTTGCTTCTCGTGACACCCGCCAGCCTCGACACGGTCCTGATCTACTTCTACCTGGTCCCCGTCGGCATCGCAGCGACGCTGTTCGCAGTGTGGCGATTCGCCAGGCATCCGGCCGAAAGGCGCCTGGCTGCCGCCACGCTCGCAACGCCGATCGTCTGCCTCGGCTTGCCCGTCACTGTGTACTCGGTGAATGGCGGACCGGTGACGCCCACCCTGCTCGTTGCGGCGGTGCTGGCCCTGCTGGTGTTCGCCGCGTTGCTTCTACTTGGCAAGACCGACCAGTTTCGCGGTACGGGCTTGTTCGCAAGCAAGCGCTTCAATGTCGGCTGCCTCGTTGCACTCTGCACGTTGCTGCTGATGCTCTGGTTTCCGATCGTCGTCGGCCTCGCAGCCAGTCAATCCATAGTCGTTGCCAACCGACATCGCCGACCGGGATCGAATCATCATGGTTGCCGCACTCTACCTGGTCGCCGTGGCGATACCTGCCGTGTGTCTCTCCCTGTTCATGCTGCTGTACGCTCCGGTCGGCTTGTTTCGCAATCGCGATGGGCGCGTGATTCACCTGGGTCAACTGATTACAGCCCTGGTATTGCTCGCGACATTGGCGAGCCTGGCGATGGTCGGGTCCATCCTGATGGTCAATCCGGGTTGAAACACTTTCGCCGACTTTCCACTCCGGTCACCCCCTGTGGCCGACATTAAGTAAAACCCGCAGGATATTTCTGTCAAATCGGCGTAAAAATAGAGCTATACAATTTAATAACAAAATTCAGCTCAAAGACGGGGCGATCATGCGAAATTCAATTCTTGTTTTAACTGCACTCGTGGCAATGGCCCATCCTGTTGCCGCCCAGGAACTGGTCATCAGTGGCGTTGTTGACGGTCCTTTGACCGGTGGCATTCCAAAGGCTGTCGAGATCTACGTTGTCAGCGACGTAGCAGACCTGAGTGTATTTGGCGTCGGCAGTGCCAATAATGGCAGCGGCAGCGATGGCGAGGAGTTTACCTTCCCGGCCGTCGCGGCGACCGCGGGCGAGTTCATCTACGTTGCGTCCGAGTCAACCGGGTTTACGAGCTTTTTCGGCTTCGCTCCGGATTACACGTCGCTCGCTGCGAGTATCAACGGTGACGACGCGATCGAGTTGTTCCGGAACGGTGCTGTCACCGACGTATTTGGCGACATCAATGTCGACGGAACCGGGCAAGCCTGGGACTACCTCGATGGCTGGGCGTACCGGGTCAGCGGCACAGGGCCGGATGGCAGTACCTTCGCCCTGGCCAACTGGACCTTCAGCAGTCCCAATGCACTGGACGGCGAAACCAGCAACGGCACTGCTGCAGCACCTTTCCCGATCGGCACTTTCTCCACGACGGCCGCCGAGCCTGAACTGATCATCAATGAAGTCGATGCGGATCAGGTCGGTACGGACGCGGCCGAATTTATCGAGCTCTACGATGGCGGCGTTGGCAATACGGCCCTCGACGGGCACGTACTCGTGCTGTTTAACGGCAGTAACGACGCGTCTTACCAGGCATTCGATCTCGACGGTCAGTCCACCAACGGATCGGGCTATTTCGTGCTGTGTGGCGACGCGGCCAACACGGCCAACTGCGATCTCGATGTCTCGCCGGATACCAACCTGATTCAAAATGGCGCGGATGCAGTGGCGTTATTCGTTGGCGACGCCACCGATTTTCCCAGACGGCACGCCGGTGACAACAACCAACCTGCTGGACGCCCTCGTCTACGATACGAACGATGGCGACGACGCGGGCTTGCTGACATTACTCAATGGCGGCCAGCCGCAGGTGAACGAAGGCGGTTCGGGCGACGCAACCGGCCACTCGAACCAGCGCTGTCCAAACGGTTCCGGTGGAACACGCAATACCAGCAGTTACGCACAGTTTGCCCCCACTCCGGGCGACGACAACCTGTGTGAAACCCCGCCCGTGATCACCTTGCTCAGAATCCATGAGGTGCAGGGCAGTGGAGCGGCGAGCCCGATTATCGGCGAACTCGTGGCGATCGAAGGCATCGTGGTTGGCGACTTCCAGGACGGCGCCAGCGGTATCAACGGGGACCTGAACGGCTTCTTCGTACAGGAAGAGGATGCGGATGCCGACGCGGACGCCAGTACATCCGAAGGCATTTTCGTCTTCGACGGCAGTTCACCCGCGACCGATGTCGCAATCGGTGATGCTGTCCGGGTTGAAGGCACGATATCCGAATTCGGCGAAATGACACAGATAACGTCATTCTCGGGCGTATCCGTGCTGAGCAGTGGCAACGCATTGCCGACGAACTCGGTTTTGTCCTTGCCGGTAAGTGCCGCAGATGATTTCGAAGCCTTCGAAGGCATGCGGGTGACGTTCCCGCAGTCGCTGGTCATTTCGGAATACTTCAACTTCGACCGGTTCAACGAGATCCTGTTGACGTCCACGAGGCACCTGACGCCAACCGCCGAGTTCGAGCCCGGGCCTGATGCAATCCAGGCCGCGCAGGACTTCAGGCTTGACACGATCACGCTGGACGATGGACGCACTGTGCAGAACCCGGACCCGACGCTTCATCCGAACGGGCTCGAGTTCACCCTGGCGAACCTGTTCCGGGGTGGAGACACGCTGCAGGACGTAACGGGTGTGATGCATCAGGCGTTTGGCCTGTATCGCGTGCAGCCGACGCAGGGTGCGAACTACGCCGTTACCAATCCGCGGACCGCTGAGCCGGACTTCGTTGGCGGCGGTGTGAAGGTCGCGTCCTTCAACGTGTTGAATTACTTCGTGACGCTTGACGAGGGTGACAACCTTTGTGGACCGCTATCGGATCAGGGATGTCGCGGTGCCGACAACGAAGAGGAGTTTATTCGGCAACGCGACAAGATTATTGCCGCCCTGGCGACGATCGACGCCGATATCGTGGGGCTCATCGAGATCGAGAACGACAGCGATGACGCGGCCGTTGCCGACCTGGTCCAGGGCGTCAACGATGCCGTGGGTGGCAATTCCTTCGCCTACATCGAAACGGGTGCCATCGGTGACGATGCCATTCGCGTGGCCCTGATTTACAAGCCGGCGTCGGTGTCTCCGCTGGGTAGTTTTGCCATCCTCGATAGTTCGGTGGATGCACGCTTCCTGGACGACCTTAACCGCCCGGCACTTGCCCAGAGCTTCATGGACAACAACACCGGCGGTATCGTTACCGTCGCGATCAATCACCTGAAATCCAAGGGTTCGGACTGCAACGATATTGGCGATCCGGACACCGGTGATGGCTCCGGTAACTGCAACGGGACCCGGACAATGGCGGCCGAGGCACTGGTTGACTGGCTCGCGACCGATCCGACCGGTAGCGGCGTTGACAATGCCCTGATCCTTGGCGATCTGAACTCCTACGACAAGGAGGACCCGATCGACGCCATCGTGGCTGGAGGATACGTTGACCTGATCGACTCGTTCCTGGGTGAAGATGCCTACGGCTATGTGTTCGACGGCCAGGTTGGTTACCTCGATCATGCGCTGGCAAGCTCTGCACTGAACGCCAACGTAAGCGGCGCTACGATCTGGCACATCAACGCCGACGAGCCGGACCTCATCGACTACGACACGTCATTCAAGGGCCCGAACCAGGAAGTAGTCTACGCGCCGGACGCCTATCGCTCCTCGGATCACGACCCGGTCATTGTCGGCCTGGATCTTTGTGAGAATGTTCCGCCCACTTTCGACACGCTTTCTGTAACGCCGAGTGTTCTGTGGCCGGCGAATCACAAGTACGTGAAAGTCGATGCCACGGTATCGGTGAGCGACAACTTCGATACGGATCCGACAATCTTGCTGACATCGGTCACCTCGAACGAGCCCGATAACGGCAACGGTGACGGCAATACGAGCAATGATATCGTCGTTGTGGATGATTTCAGCTTCATGTTGAGAGCCGAGCGCTCCGGGTCAGGTAGTGGCAGGATCTATACCATTGATTACCTGGCAGTGGATTCGTGTGGAAACTCGGCTACCGCGAGCGTGGACGTCACCGTTCCTCACAATCAGAAGAAGAAACGCTAGACAGCACGGGTAGTAATACCCTCCTGATCAAAGACCCGCCACTGGCGGGTCTTTTTTTGCCCGATTTCTTATACACTTGGGAAATGTCATTCCGCACCCTTAGCCACGTTGCTCGCGTGCAGAGGGCAGTATCATGAAGCTCATCCGCCGGATCACTATTGTTTCCCTGTATTTGCTCGTCGCCGTATCCATCACGGCCTGCCGCACGACCGAGTATGAACTCGAGCTGCAGCCGGACGGCGGCACCATGCAGCGCAAGGTGTCAATGTGGGCGCGCATAGTCGAGGATGGCGTCGAATCGTTCGGCGAGTTCGATGAGGACGAGCTGCGGCATGTCAGCCAGATTTACGGCCTGGAAATGCCAGTAAACCTGGTGCAGCGCCACGAGTTCGAAGGCCGGTTCCAGGCCAGGCTGCCCTCCGATGTCACAGACGGTGGCTGGTATTTGCACCAGGCCTCGTTGATGGGTTCGGTCAATTCCTACGTCGAGCACGTCGGTGGCGGCGAGAAAATCAGCTGGAGTCTCGAGACGCGCCGGACAAGCCTCAACCGGCTGGTCGACGTCTGGCTGGCCTGGCTGGATTTCGAATTTGGCGAAGACGAGAGATACCCTCCTCTTCGCGAGTTTGTCGATTTCGTTGTTCGGGACGACCTCTGGAATGTCGCGTTGTATCTGTGGTCCTTCGATACGCTTCTCCTCGTCGGAGAAGAGGTTTCAGACGACAAAGAGTTGCAGGTTTCCGCAGATTTTCTTGTTCGGGTCGGCGTCTACCTCGCCGAACGGAGCTACTTCGACCCCGAGAAAGTGCCGGAGATCGTCCGCCGTGTCCTCGTTGCCGCCTGAGGAGGAACAAGGCGAGGTGCTCTTGTCGTTCGCGATGCGAGGGCTGGCCACAAAGCTCGGCACTGCTCCCGACGAGCCGCTGCCATGGCCAATGCAGGAGATCATTGACGACCTCGACACCTACGCCAGGTCGCTGGAGCGTTTCGTAAGCGATAGCGACACGGTACGAGGGCTGGCGGAAACCTGGGAGCAGGAGTTTCTGGATTCGCTATGCCCGTCCGAGCGTGCCGAGCTCGAGGCGTTCGAACAGCAAGCTGCCGAAGCCCTAAGGGCAGCAGGTCCGGAAGAGATCATTGTCGAGGAAAATTTTGTGACTGCCGACGGGCGCCAGAGGAATTCCGTGGATCTCGACCTTAGTGCGTCGGTACTGAGGACGGCACGGTTCGCTGGCGCAACAGCATCTCCAGTGGTGGAGATCTCGGTGATCGACTGCCCGACGTCTTCCACGCATTCTGGGTCCAACCTGCCGTGGAATTCCAGGAAGAGCACTTCGGCAAGCTTGTCCTGAACGATGATGAACTCCTCCAGCATGTCATTTGGTACATGGCCTTGTCCCCCGAGCTGGCGCAGGAATGGAATGACTTTGTAACAGAACTGGAACCCGGCCCGGAACTCATCGAGACATTGCAGAGCTTTTGCTTTTCCCCGGAGCGCGGCAAGTGCGCAGCGAGATCGGCTCCAGACGCCCCTGCCTACGATGAGCAAAACAATGAAGTGCTGTGGGTGAGGCCGTATCTGTCGGATATCGCGTACTCGACCGTCTGGGATATTGTGCACGCCCTCGAATCGACGCAGAAAGCAGGCTCGCCCGACGAGCAAGGCAACACCTTATAGTTGCTCCATTCAGGCGCGTTGGCTTGTTAGTACTGCGCCGTCAGCACAGTGCCATCGCTGCCGGTGATCACGAAGTAATGTGCCCCTGCCCCGGTATCGACCTGCGTCAGGCCGCCCAGTTGCCTGGTTGTCCCGGTGCGAATGATAAGGCCGGGATCATTGTCCGGACCAACTACAAACGTTCCCGAGGAACCTACCGCGGCTATTACCGGGATCGCGGGCAATCCGGAATCCCATTGCGTCACCGCAACGAAGTTTATGTCCGAGGTTCCGGGCGTATGCGACGTCCAGGCGAGACCGTCGTTGCTGGTCAGGATCGTATCGTTCGACCCGACAACGACGAACTGGCTACCGTCCCAGGTAATATCGTTCAGGTCATTGTTGACGGGAGGTGCCTGTATATCCCACGCAATGCCATCGACGCTCGTCAAAATGGTCCCGTTCGTGCCGACGACCACGATTCTGGCTGTGTCGTAAGCCACCGCATTTAATGACGTGTTGGCCAGGGCTGCACCCGCATCCTGCAGTGTCCACAGGCTCCCGTTGATGTTGCTGGTAATGATGGCGCCGTTGTTGCCAACGGCAATGTAGCGATCGCCGAGCCACGCGGCATCCTTCAGGTTGCGCGATCCCGCCAGGTTGCCCAGGTCTTCCTCGGACCAGGTTGCGCCGTCGCCCGTCAGCACCGTATCGCCGGCACCGACAATCAGGAACTGCGAGTTAACGTTCTCCCAGGTCACGCCTTCCAGCGATTCCGGCACGTTCGGCGCGGAGACGTCGGTCCAGACGTCGGCGGTTCCATTCGGGCTGGCGAGAATGACGCCACTGTCGCCGACAGCCACAAGGACGTCCACGCCATTCCAGGCAACATCATTGAGCTGGTTATTCGTGATGCTTCGCTGGGGTGTCCCGGCAACCTCGGCCGATAGACCCGAGTCGCCGTCAGCGGACGTTGCCCGTACCCGGTAGTAGTAGGTACTTCCGGCAACGACGTCGACGTCGGAATGAATGACATAGCGCGCGCCCTGAGCTCTCGGAACAACCACGCTGCTGGCGTCGGTGACGCCAGGCACGTTATCCCAGTAGACGGTGTAGCTCGTGGCGTCCGGGTCCAGGGTCCACGAAATTGTGTTCTGCACCTCGCTGCTGTCGTCATCGCCCGATACGACGTGCACGTTAGCAGGTGTGCCAGGCGGTGCTCCCGGGGGATTGATCGGATCCTCCGGCGCGAGGCCGTCATTGTTACTGCTGCAGGCTGGCAAGATGAGCACAAGTCCGATCGTTAGCAGTAACTCTGGAAAATTTTGACGGCTCTTGTTGATCATATCGCTCACCGTTGGGTTTTGTAGTAGATCTCCCTGCCCCTGTAACGGGGCAGGGAGAGTTGCGTTTACACGCGTGCTACTCGGGCTGGTTAGTCCCAGGCAGCGTCCACACCAGGTCGGGGTTGGCGGAAATGTAGCCGTCAATCCACCAGAGCCGGCGGGCCATCGGATCGGTCTCGATAATTTCCTCACCGAGATCGTCAAACGCCCACTGTGCCCAGACACCGTAGAGCTTGGAGCCGTCCGGGTTGGCTTCCAGGTTGGCTTCACTCGAGTGCGTGTCGCCACGGGCATTCATGCGGTCAAACTCGTTGCAGAAACCCGATTCCTCCGCCGGTGTGCCGATGACTTTCTCATCATCGTGCGGATCGGACGGATAGCAGTACTCGAGACCACCTAGCGTTGCCGTGCTGCCATCATTCTCTGCCCAGACCACGTAGTCATCGCCGAAGTTGATCGCGCGACTGTAGAACAGGTCGAGCGGCTCGGCTTCACCCTCTTCAACCGTGCTGTTATCACCGGTCTCGTACACTATGAAGTAGCGAGACGGATCACGCAGATCGGAGTCATAATCGAACGACGTGTCGTCGCAGGTCCACGGTGCAGCAGTGATTGTCGGGTCATTGAAGTCCAGGCAATCCAGCGGAATTGTTGCCGCCGTCGGTGCATAGCGCGGATCCAGCGTCGTGATACGCATCCTGCTGTGTTGCGTGACATTGCGCGCCTGTTCGGCACCGCCTGCCGGATAGGTGTAGCACACCTGTGGTTCCGGGATGTCTCCGCCGGCCTGCGTTTCGAGAGACCGATAAGTCTCGCACGTGGTTGTGCCGTCGCCCGCAAATGGCGTGACTCTGTCGCTTGCTGTGCCGGCGTTCGGCGTGGTCGTCCAGGTCGCACCGCCGTCGAAGGAACGACGCACGTACAGATCGTAGCGATCGTTGCCCTTGGCATTGAGGCGCCAGTTCGGCGACCAGGCGTACATGAACATCACCATGTCGCCGTCCAGGAAGCCGCGGTGACCCTTGGAGACGTCAAGCGGGTTGTACCAGGACTGATCCGCTAGGTTTCCCGTAAGATCGGTGGCATCGCAGGCAACGGGGCTTATGTCGTCGCTCGCCCCCTCCACGGTCCCAGCCGACGGGCACTGGTGCCAGGTCAGCACTTTTTGCGTATTGCCTTCACTCTGGATGTAGCCCTGCAGGATCGGGTTCGTATCGCCGATACCGCCGATCACCGTCGGACAAGGGATGTCGCCACCGGTCGCCGTATCAGTGCAAGTATCAGGAGTGACACTTGAAAGATTCGTGGCCGGATCCAGGCAAACACCGTCAGGATAGTATGGGTTCGAGCCATCGGTAAAGTTCCAATTGCTGCAAACCATGTTGCTGAATGCGTACGGGTTGAGCGACGTTTCCTGGTCGACGAAACGCCGGAACATCGTATCCGCCGGTCCGCCCTGCCTCATCGGCCCCTGTTTCCAGGACGATATCGCCAGTAGTCCACTCGTGCCGCTGTTGGCCTTGTCAACGCTCTGCGCCAGCAGGCTTGAGCGACGTGCAATTTCCGTGTTGTAGATCTGGAAATTGTAGTCCGGGAACTCCCACATCACGCTCGAATCCATCAGCGGCAGGAACGCTCCGGTCTCCCAGTACACCTCCGGTTGATTGAGCATGTTGCCCTGGCTTACAAGGTTCTTCACAAGGCTGGTTTCGCTCAGGTCGGCCGACGTATCCGGCGTACCCATATCGAAACTGAAGTACCACTGGTTCTTGCCAATCTCCTCCTGGCATAGTGGATCTTCACGATCTTCCGTGCACTCAGTGCCATCAGGGTAGTAGAAGAACGCACCCAGTCCCTTGGACTCTTCGGCGGCGACGATAACCCATGCGCTACCGGAGTCGGACTCCTGCACGGACAGGCGTGGCCGCGTCGAAGCCGTATTGGCTATGTTCGGCAACCTGTCTTCGCTGACGCAAATCGGCTTGAGATCGTCGTTAGGACCGGTCGGAATAAGGACCGTATCAATACACTGGTCCTTGATGCCGTAGTCGCCTGCAGCCATCACATCTGGTTCGCCTTCTTCCCCGAAATCGTAGTCTTCGAAATGGCAATACAGGCTTGTATCAACCAGCTCGCCGGTGAGTTCGTCGACCTTGCACTTGTCATTGTTCGTCAGGCGCATGGGAATCGCCATTGGAACGAAGGCCTTCGGTCTTCCGCTATCGAGCAAATCGTGAGTCACGATATTGATCGGGGCGCCATCAAGTTCATTCTGGACGTAATCGAAGTACTCCATGTTGATGAACGAGTACCAGACATCCGTCTTGTTGTGAGCAACGGCACCACTCCAGCCTTCGCCCGGGCCCAAACCCTGGCCGGGTCGCAGACCGTCGGGGTCTTCCTGCCAGGTGATGACGAAGCCACCTTCGTACGGGCCGTCCTTATCCAGCACCGCTTTGACTTCGATGCGGAAAGGATCGCGCCGGCCAGACGTCAGGCGTTCGGCCTTGGTCCAGACCATGTGTGACATTTCGGGCTCGTCCGTCCGGGGATCATCGCCCGGCAGCATTACGCCACGCGCCGTCCATACACAGCCGTACGGAACTTCGCCAACATCCGGGTAACCTTCGTCGCCAAAGTCGCTCGAATTCTGCGATCCGGCCACGCCGAAAGCGTCAACGAGATAGAGGTCGTCTTCAAGACTGAAGTCTGGCAACGCGATCGTGTTGATGCCATCTGCGGCCTCACCCGTCTGGATAAACTCCACGACCCTGGTCAGCTCCGTTTCATCGGTATTGCCAAGTGAATACGCTGGTTTGCCCTGCTCACAATAGCGGCTTGGCCATGCGACCAGCACTTTATTACCCGCCGTCGCGTGGAAAATATTGTGCACGCCACCCGGGTATACGGTGAAGTCATCAGGCTCACCTTCGCAGTTTTCGATCGGCTCACCTGTCTTCTTGTCCACCACCGGAACAGCGGAGCTCTCGACACCCTCGACAATAACCGCAACCGTGCAAGGCGCCAGCCCCCTGTACTCGAGCTCGAACTTGAACTTGCCCTTGTCTTCGACCTTTTCCGTGTCCAGAAAAGCGCCGGTGACAGCATTTATCAGCGTAGCGGTGGTTTTGCCGTCAACACCTTCGACCGCACCAGAGACCTTGAGCTTGACCTTGTCTTTCTCTGTCTTGGCGGTTGCCTCGTCGATGTAGACCACCATGATTCCGTCGGGTGCATCTTCTTTCCACACGGGGCCATGGCAGCTATAGCAGGACGGCTCGCTGTGGTGACCACCCTCCAGCGTGGGTCCGTGACATTCGGTGCATTCGTTCCTGTAGGGATAGTCCATCCCACGTGCATGGAAAGCGATGAGACCGTCATCTTTCTCGAGCTGGTTATGATCAGCCGGCAGCACATCGACATCATTGCCGCCACCACCACCGTCTTCGCCGAGCGTGAACGAGCTCTGGTCTGCGGAAAGCGACAGGTTTGTCGTTTTCCAGGTAAGACCGTCATCGAGGCTTACCCCCGCGTACGCATCCATGAAGCTATGCGCAAACGGCAGGTCGCCGACGCCAATGGCCGGTCCATGGATGAACACGCTAACCAGTGGCTTCGCCACCGGCAGATATTCAACCTCTAATCCATCGATGTTGTTATAGACACCAACATCCACGTTTTCATTGTCCGCCGAGTCCAGAGCGCCACTGGCCATTTGTGCCGGTACATAGAATTTCATCATGTCGATGAATGCGTGCTCGGACTCTGCAACCGTCAAACCCAGCTCCTCCGGGGTGACGGTTAGCTGTTGGTCGTTCGGTGTCATTCGCTTTAACACCTTTTCCCCATCGTCCGCGCTGGCTGTGGTCATACAGGCCAGTGCCAGAGCTGACGCTATCAATGTAGGCCATCGAATCTTCACAATCTTCTCCCGCAGGTTATGTTTTTTGCTTATTGGTTCAGCAATGGCATGCTGACCATGGGAATGATCCTGCTCCCGGGAGATGCAACTGAAAATTGGATGTTCCCCGTAACGACCTGTGGCTGCCCACAGACAGGGAATACTCAGGCCGCCTGCCGGAGTCGCAGGACCTGTTCGATTAACGTGCCGTTGACGAATGGTTTCTCGATGACGCCGAACCTGCTCGATCTTCGCGCCGTTTCGATCAGTTCGGGGGAGGACGTATTGATCAGCAGCAAAACCGGCAGGTCGGCGAATTCATCAAGAAGTATTTGCACAAGTGCAGGACCACTCAGGCCCGGCAGCTCCGCTTCGACCAGCAGGCAACAGTGTCCGGGACGTAGCTGCGACCAGCTATTGAGAAATGTCTCGGCGTCCCGGTATGAACAGACCTCGATCCCGTAGGTATTGAGCAAGGTCGCGAGACCTTCGGCGATCGCCTGGTCCGGATCCACCACGTGGACGACAAACTTTTCTGATTTCAAGGGCTGCTACTCGAGCCTGGGGAAGTCGGTGAGCCGATTATGGCGGCATGGCGGCGCGCCTTTGTATTGTGATTACCGCGTAAGTGTCTGTGGCTGGCGCGAATCGGGCTCAGCGACAAGTTCCGACTCAATCTTGACGCGCACCAGCTGAGCAAGCGTGGCAACGTCAAGTTTTCGCATCACCTGTCCTCGATGAACCTCCACCGTCCGCTCACTAATACCAAGGTCCGCGGCGATCATTTTGTTCATGGCGCCATCTGCAACGCGTTCGAAGACCTCCCACTCCCTGGTCGACAAGGAAGCGAGCTTTTCGTCGAGCGCCTGTCGATCCATGATTTTTCGGCGGGCCTCATCGCTCACCGTGAGCGCCTCGTTTATTCGCTCCAGCAGGTCGTGCTCACGGAACGGTTTGCGAATGAAATCGACTGCGCCGCGACGCATGGCCTCGACCGCCATCGGAATGTCGCCATGACCGGTAATAAAAATGACCGGAAGGCTGGACCCCATCTCGATGAGCTTCTCTTGCAGATCCAGACCGGTCATACGCGGCATCCGAATATCCAGGACCAGGCAACCACCTCTGCCATTTTCATACTTGTCCAGAAATTCACAGGCTGACTCGTACAGCTCGCAGGGTTGACCTATGGTTGAAAGCAGCAGGCTAAGCCCCTCACGTACGCCCTCATCGTCGTCGACAACGAATACCGTCTGATTACTACTCATCTTTGGACTCTTTGTTTGCCGCTGGCAGGGTGAACCAGAAGGTGGCCCCGCGCGTGTCGTTATTGTGAAAGTCAATGCGGCCGCCATGCGCCCTTACAATCGCCTGGCTGATTGACAAGCCCATGCCCATGCCCGACTTCTTGGTCGTCGAAAACGGCGTGAATAGCTTGTCGATGTTTTCGTCCGAAACACCGTAGCCACAATCGGAGACAGAAATCTCGACCTCTCTCTGGTCGAGGCCCCGCGTGCGGATCACGATCGTTTTATCCCCGCAGCAATTGGCCGCTAACATCGCCTCCATGCCGTTGCGCAGCAGGTTAAGCGCCACTTGCTGAATCTGTACGCCGTCAACAGCGACGGGCAGCAGGCCAGCTCCCTTCTCGAACTCGATCTCGATATCGCGGATTCTCGCCTCGGACTCGGCCAGCCGGACGGCGGTGCCGATCAACTCGTTGGGATCAACAATTTCCTTTCTGCTTTCGCCTTGACGCGCCATGGTCTGCATCCGCTCCACGACAGCACTGGCCCGCAGTGCGTGTTCATTCAGCTTGTGGCACACCTCGCTGATCTTTTCATAATCGCCGGAATCGATCAGGCGCCTGCCCGCCTGTGCAAACAGCGAAATGGCGGTAAGCGGTTGATTGATCTCATGCGCAATGCCGGCTGCCATTTCTCCCAGCGTACTCAAGCGCGAGACATGCGCGATACGCTCGCGATGATGTCGAGCCTCCTCTTCCGCCAACCTGTGCTCGGTAATGTCGTGACACTCGGTAACAAGGAAGATGACATCGCCGGCTTTGTTCTTGATTGGCCGCACGGAAAATTCCAGCGTGGCGAGCTCTCGGTCGGCGCGCATGCACGTCGCCTCGAGGGTGCGCGTCGCTCCTTGCGACGCCGCTGCAACGGCACTGCGCATGCGGCGCTGCAGTTTTGGCGAATGCTTCCACCACGGCGTTTCCCAGTACGCCCGTCCCACGACCGCGTCGCGCTCGATACCGGCGAAATCAAGCGACATCTGGTTGGCCTCCAGCACGATACCTTCGACACTGAGGATGCCTACTAACTGAAGCCGTTGATCGAAGACCGCACGAAAACGGTGTTCGACCGCCTTCAGGGAATCTTCTGCAGCTTTCTGCTCCGAAATGTCCCGGATAATTCCTGCGAAGCACCGCTCGCCCTCGAGCAGGATCTCGCTCGCGGCGAGGTGTATTGGGAAGATCGAACCGTCCTTGTGCCGCGCCGAAACTTCGCGACCCGATCCCACGATGGTGGCTTTACCCGTTTTGGCAAACTCCTTGACGTAGCCCGCGTGTTTGTTTCGAAACGGCTCCGGCACCAGTATGTGAACGTCTTTGCCAATCACCTCTTCAGCGGTATAGCCGAACATTTCTTCCGCGGCCCGATTGAACGAGCCGATGCATCCTTTCGCGTCGACAGTAACAATCCCCTCTGCCGCTGCCTCGACGATCGCTCTTGAATAGGCTTCTGATCGGGCCAGTGAGGCTTCGTGCCGGCGATGTTCGAGTTCCGCCGAAACCCGGACTGAGGCAAGCGACACCAGCGCGCCGGCCATCTCGGTGTCGGCCAACGGCTTCGCGCCGAACACACACAACTGGCCAATACGCGCGCCCTCGTGGTCAACGATTGGGCTGCCGATAAAGCTCTCACAACCGTAGCCGAGGCTGGATTCCGGGAGGTCGTAGCGTGATGCAAGTTCGCAGTCGACGACCTGGACGCCGTGACGCATCACGGCAGCACAGGGCGTACCGCTCATGGCGTACTCTCTCACCGGGCCGCGTTTGCCATCTTCCCAGGACGCGATGCTGCGGGAAACGCCTTCGCCGACGATTTCTGTGACATAAGCCCGCCGCGCGCCGAGCAAACCTGTGAGATTGGACAACAGCCTGTGCAACAGCTCGTCAGTTGAAGCTCCGGGGACAATCGTCGAGAGCTCACGGACCTGTTCGGAAGGTTTCATGATTTCGACTACCGGCTGCAACTCGACATTCAAGCGCCTGGAACTCCGGACGTGGGAGGCATCGCGCGACTTATTGAGAATGTTTCGCGATGCTATGCCGAAATTTTACGCCAACGCTGTTCCCGACCCCATTGCGGTCGGCCACAATGCACTAGGTGCTGGCACGTAGCGTGGCAGGGCGGGCTGAGACCCGCCACTGCCTGGGATTTACCGCGATAACCTACCTTTTGCGCCCACGATCGCTTCTGTCACGATTACGAGTTGATCTTGCATCCGGGTCCCGACGCGGCCGGTCAGCGGCCCCGGGTTGCAGGCGTGTGCGGGTTTCGACGCGAGCTCGATCCTGCTTCCTGGTGGTGGTCTCAACCTTGTTCTGGTTTTTGGTCGGTGACTCGCCCTTGTTCATCGCCGCGTTGGCCTCGCCTTGTCGAGCATTGGCCTGGTTGGGCTGGGTCTCGTCCGACTCGAACCGATTCACCGTCGTCGATCCTTCACCGTACTTGACGAAATCGCGAAACGCCTCATTGTCATCCGTCTCGAGTGTGTCAACTCGTGTGTTGTGGATGTCGTTCGGCATATTGGCGGTGCCCTCACCGTTCTTGCTGTTGTGATCAGCAAAACTCGGTGCAGCTACTGCCAAAACGGTCGCCGCGAGTACTGTTGTGAATGTTTGTGTGCGCATTGTCGCTCTCCTTGGTGTCGTACTAGTTGTAACAACGCGCGACAGTGCGAATGGATGACACCGAATTACTCAACCTCACCGAGGTATCGATCGAACCAGGCCAGGACCTCCGCGATGACCTCCCCCTCAGGTGGCAGGTGACCGCCGCTGAGAATTGCATGACGTTTCAGGCCTGCGGCCGTGCCCAGGGACGCAAACATCGGGGCCTGGTAGGTGGCGACCGGCCGAATGACGTCGTGCTCGCCGCTGATCATAAGCACAGGTTGGCTAACCCGGGAAGCAAAGCTGGCTGAGCTGGCTTCCGGTCGAGCCAACGTCGGCGGTATGCCACCCGAAAGGAACGCACCCGTAGCAAACCGTTCGTCCAGTGCCAGCACTATCGGCCCGTTCCAGCCGCCCCAGCTAAAGCCGTAAAACCCGAGGCGATCGAGGTCCATATCAGGCCGCGTCTCGAGGTAATCGACGGTGCGCCTGAAATCCTGGATCCACTGCACAACGTGGTTGCTGTATTCGCGGGTGGCCTTCGGCCAGGTCGTGTCCAGATTCATATTGCGCTCATAGGTTCCCCAGAGCACGGGAAACACCACGGCGCGGCCACTCTGAATGATGAAGTCGACGAATTCGAGCTCAAGGTCATCGCTTGTCTGGCGAAATATGGCATCGGACGACGGGTAATAGACGACAACCTGGTAAGGCGGCTCGATGTTCTTCGGCAGGAACACATGGGCCAGCACACGCTCGTCACCGTAGGTGGCATCAAAGCTGACTGTCTCCCGTGTCCAATAGCCCTCGTCGATAGCCGCAGACTCCAGGCGGGTGTTGAGGGGTGTGTGGTCATAGTCGAACAGCTCGCGATAGACCTGGAACACCTCGTCCGATATGGGCGTCAGGCTCTCCGAGGCAGGCAACGGCATGTCCTCCCGCAGCGCTGCGACTGGCTTGTCGCTGGACTCGTAGCTCACCAGCCGCACGCCGTTCACGGCCGACCGATCCCATGGTGATTTGGCAACACCGTAAGTGTAGAGATACGTCGGGTCCTGTGAGGAACCGCCAAGAATGTACCGTTCCCCGCCGTCGCCGGTAGCGTTCCAGCACCATTCCCGTACATTGCCTGCCGCGTCGTAGGTACCGAAAGGGGCGACACCTTTGTGGCTGCCAACCTCCGCCGCGCCGTTGTTTGAGAAATTACTCAGCGCTGCGAGTTCAGACCGAAACAGGCCGTAGCCGGGGCGATCGTCTTTCGTCGTTTCGATTTCTTCTCGAGACGGGAAGATCGTCATCGAATTCCAGTGGTAGATCGTCGGTAACTGTTTCCCGCGGAAACGCGCATACGCTGCCGCCTCGTACCAACTGATACCGGAGACCGGCAGACGGTCGGTGCCCTGTGGATAGGTGCCGCCTTCCCAGCCCGCCGGGCCGTATCGCCCGGTTCTGTCGCGAAAGACATCAACCGCGTCATTCCAGGAAATCTCGGTTCCGTCGCGCTCGAAGCCCAGTTCCGTCCAGTACGCCTCATCTTCGTAGCCACCCGCGCGCACGAACTCAAGGTAGTCTTCATTGGTCGTCTCGAAACGATCGGCGCGAAACATCGGCACGTCATAGAGGAACGGCGAGTAGCCTGTCAGCAGGAAGTAGCGCTGGCTTGCCGGAACGCGCACCGTGTCCTCGTCAAGATTGCCTTCAAGAAGCTGGAACCGGTAGATCCCATCGAATGCCTCGCCGGCACGCTCTGCAACTTCGTAACCGGTCTTGTGCAGGCGCCAGCGCAGGACTGCGCGCGGTAGCCGGACATCCTCGAGCGGCGTGGTGCCGAGCAACTCCCAGTCGCTATCGACGTCGCTGTAGCGTTTGTAGAACACGTCGGCGCCTGCCGGCTCGGAAATGAAGGACATGCGCACCGCAATGTCCGACCAGAGCCGTTCGAGCAACGGATCACCCGGCAGATCTTTTTCCGCCTCTTGCGCCAGTGCAAAAGCACCGTCGATATCGTTCGCCGCCACAAGCGATTCTATTTGCGGCAGTAGCTCCAGCCGGGCTTTGCGCGAATCCATGAGCTGCATCGACAGCAGAGCGATCGTCCCGATGGCCGTCAACGCCGCCAGCGACAGGGGAACGGCGAATTTCGGTTGCCGTAGCACGGAGGCGACTGACGGCGCCTGTGGTTCCCTGGCGGATTCAGCCGCACTGCGTTCGGGGACGAGCCCGCCGCGAGTCAGTTCGAAGGCCCACGACAGTATGACAGCCGGGATGAAGCCGACGGCCAGGACGATGACCAGCATTCGGAACGCTGCTATATCCAGGCCGAATGCCGGGAATATCGTCTCCACCACCTGGATCAGTACCCAGGCAAATACGACGTAGCCGGCCGCCACACGAAATACCTTGCGGCGCTGCATTTCACCGAGCAGTGACAAACGATGTCCTCCAGATTCAAGGCGGGATAATAATGGCACAATCCACTTCACGGATGATTATCGATTGCTTGCCAGTGGTCGTAGATCGTCGTTTCGGAAGGGACACAATAATAGCGAGGCAAAGACGGACATGAAATGGAAGGGACGCAGGAGCAGTACCAACGTCGACGACGCACGCGGTCGCCGGGCGACCGGTCGCGGTGGGGCTGGACTGGGTAGCATCATCGATGTGGCTCTGAGGCTGTTTGGGATCAAGGGACTCCTGCTTCTCGGCGTGGTCGGTTTTATCGGTTGGCAGATGGGCCTGATCAATCCGGCGTCGCTGTTAGGTGGCAGTCAGATTCAGGAGGTCGATTACCAACCGTCCGCAGCAGAAGAAGAACTGTTCCAGTTCGTCAGCGTCGTGCTGGCAGACACAGAGGATGTCTGGGAGCAGGAGTTCGCACGGATCGGGCAGCAATATGTGGCGCCGGAGCTGGTCGTCTTCCGCAGTCAATATCCAACCGCATGCGGAATGGGCGACGCCCGCATGGGGCCGTTCTATTGTCCGGCGGACAAGAAGATCTACATTGACCTCGGGTTCTACGATGAACTGGCGCGCCAGTTCGAAGCGCCTGGTGACTTCGCGCAAGCTTACGTGATCGCTCACGAGGTCGGTCATCATGTGCAGAATTTGCTGGGCATTTCTGCAGAAGTGAGCAAGCTGCGCGGACGGCCGGACTACAACGAATACTCGGTGCGACTGGAGCTGCAGGCTGATTTTCTGGCCGGGCTGTGGACGAATCACAACCAGCGTTATCTCGACCGGGGCGATATCGAAGAAGCCATGCGGGCTGCCAACCAGATTGGTGACGACGCCATTCAGTCACGCACGCAAGGCCGCGTCACGCCACATGCATTCACGCATGGTACCTCCGAGCAGCGCATGCGCTGGTTCCGGCGCGGACTCGATAGTGGCCGCATCGAAGACGGCGACACGTTCGAGATACGTTATGAGGAGCTTTAAGAAGATGCCAGCTGTTGAATCGCAAATGCTCGAACTGGGCACCCCTGCCCCACCGTTTTCATTGCCCGATCCCGACGGGAAGATCCATTCGCTCGCCGGTAGTGCGAACGCCTACCTTGTCATGTTCATCAGTAATCACTGCCCGTTCGTTAAGCACATGCGTGAGGAGCTGGCGCGCATCGGCAGGGACTACGGTGACCGTGGCGTGGCCATCTACGCGATCAACAGCAACGATGTTGAGCGTTATCCGGCTGACAACCCGGACGCGATGAAACAGGAGGCACAATCCTGGGGCTACACGTTTCCGTACCTGCACGACGAAACGCAGGACATCGCAAAGCAGTACCGCGCCGCCTGCACGCCCGATTTCTATGTTTTCGACGCCAGCCAGAAACTGGTCTACCGCGGCCAGTTCGACGACAGTCGCCCAAGTAATAAGAAACCTGTAGACGGGCGTGACTTGCGCGCGGCTCTCGACGCCGTGCTTGCCGGTACCGCCGTGAACGATCACCAGGTGCCGAGCATTGGTTGCAGTATCAAGTGGAAGCCAGGTAACGAGCCCACCTACGGTTGAGTTTTCCAGGCACCCTCGTCAGGTTCACGTGAACATGAGGCATGCATTATGTCCGGCGAGCGTCCCTTTTTGCGGCCCGATTTGTAAAGCCACCCGACAATAATTCCCATTCGTCTTAAGCACGCGATTTTTGGGCTGGTTTGCGGCTGTAAGTCCATTATACTGTTGGCAAACTTGAGGCCGCGCTAAAACGGCCCGCTTCCGCAGGGGAAGCAACCAACAAACGAGATAGGGGAATACTCGATGATCACCCGTATGCATTCTTTTGCTATTGCCGCCGGTCTTAGTCTTGGGCTGGTTCTTTCATCCGTTGCTGTCGCTGAGCGCCCTGGATTTGATGTCCAGGATTTGCAGGCGGCGCAGATCAAGCGGCCCGAGAAATGGGTTCGCCCACCGAACGCAACCGAACCGGACAACGGCGGTGATCACCGTTACATCGTCCAGTTCGAGGACGTGGCTCTTCCCCTTTATAAGGGCGGGATCAGCGGACTCGCGCCAACCAATGCGGCGCCCGGCGGACGCCTCGACCCGAAATCGGGTGCGGCAGCCGCCTACGTAAACCACCTGCGACAGACACAGAACCAAATGGTCGCCAACATGGCGGCCGAAGTTGGCGTGATGCAGGTCGAGCGCAGCTATCAACATGCCCTTAACGCTGTGACAGTTCGCATGACCGAGAGAGAAGCCAGCAAGGTTCGCTCCATGCCCGGCGTTCGCTTTGTCGAACGTGATCGCCAGGTCTCAATGACGACCGCCACGAGTGTCAACTTCATTGGTGCCGACGCGGTATGGACCGGCGCCAGCGATGGCATCAACTACATGGGCGAAGGCATGGTTGTCGGCATCATCGATGGTGGCATCAACCACGGTCATCCTTCGTTTGCTGCGACTGATGCCGATGGCTACACCCACACCAACCCACTGGGATCGGGCGTCTACCTCGGTGATTGCGCGGACCCGGCTTTCGCGGATCGCTGTAACGACAAGTTGATTGGCGCCTATGCGTTCCTCAGCTCACAGCCCAGCACCCCGCCAGATGAAATCCTGCTGCCAGGCGACCCACCGTCGACCGATACCGATGGTCACGGCAGTCACACGGCCAGTACGGCCGCAGGCAACATTCTGCGCAATATTCCTCTGCCCGATGCAGATGGCAACCCGAGCTCCGTATTATTCCCGCGGGTCTCCGGCGTAGCCCCACGTGCCAACATTATCGCTTACAAGGTCTGCGCACCTTCCTGCTATTTCTCTGATATTGCGGCGGCCGTAGAACAGGCCATCGCCGACGGTATTGTTGACGTGCTCAACCATTCGATTGGTTCGTCGGCGGGCAACCCCTGGAACTCAACCCAGGCACAAGCCTTCCTCGCAGCGCGAGCCGCAGGCATCTTCGTCGCAAACTCAGCGGGCAACAGCGGTCCGGATGCAGGCACAGCAGAAGCGGCTGGCAACGCCCCCTGGGTAGCCGGTGTGGCAGCGACGACGCACGATCGCAGCTTCCCGACCAAATTGTTGACCGCCATGAGTGGTGGCGACGCAGCACCTGCTGACATGGTTGGCCGCTCGGTATCGGGTGCCTTCACGGGACCGATCGTTTATGCGGGCGACTACCCAACCAACAATGGCTCGGCGAACGATACCGAGCCAGAGCAGTGCCTTGAGCCGTTCCCGCCGGGAACCTTCACAGCAGACCAGATCGTCGTCTGCGATCGCGGCACGATTGCGCGCGTGGCCAAGGGCCAGAACGTCCGTGACGGTGGCGCCGGTGGTCTTATCCTCGCCAACCTTGACGGTGGGGCAACGTCGATCAATGACGATCCCCACGTAATTCCGGCAATTCATGTCGACTCTGCGAACGGCAATGTTCTGCGTGCCTGGCTGGCAAGCGGTTCTGGCCATACTGGCACGATTACGGCTGTCACCAACGCGATCTCGGATCCTTCCGTTGGCGACAACATGGCCTCCTTCAGCTCGCGTGGGCCCTACACCGGATTCGATATCCTTGCTCCGAACACCGCGGCACCGGGCGTTGACATCTTCGCTGCCGGCGCCGAGTTGACGCCAGAGCAGATCGACCTGATTCACGCCATCTACGATCCCAACAACTGGGAGTCCGTACCGAATGAGTTCGGCGCAATCAGCGGCACGTCCATGGCCAGCCCGCACATCGCGGGAACGGCTGCGCTTCTGAAGCAGGCTCAACCGAGCTGGACCGACGCTGAAGTCCTGTCTGCCATCATGACAACCGGCACTTACGACCTCGTGAAAGAGGACGGCGTGACGCCGGCAGATATCAACGATATCGGCGGCGGACGTGTACAGGTGGCGGCGGCAGTCAATGCCGGCCTGGTGCTTGACGAATCTCCGTCGGCCTTCCAGGCAGCAAACCCGGATACGGGTGGCGATCCTGCGGCGCTTAACGTCGCGGGCCTGGTCCAGAATGAGTGCGTATCCGTCTGTAGCTGGACACGTACTGTCCGCGCAACGGATGGCGGTGACTGGACAACGTCGGGATTCGATTCCTTCGTCACGGTCTCGCCAGCCGCGTTTTCGCTGGCAGCCGGTGAAACCCAGGAGATCGTGGTTACAGCGGATACGACCGGCCTGCCGAGCGACACCTGGTCGTTCAGTCGTGCCGTGCTGACGCCGGCCGACGAAACCGTTCCGGTGACCCAGCTGCCAATCGCCGTAGTTCCGGTGAGCGGTGTACTGCCTGGGTCCATCGATATCGCCGCTTCGCGCGATGCGGGCTCACAGCTGTTCACGGATGTCACCGCTACGGCACTGACCGGCTTCAACGTCAAGGTGTTCGAGCCGGCGCTGGTACAGGGCACAGAGTATTCACTGCCTGGTGACAGCGACAACAGCGACGTGTTTGACGACATCACGGATGGCGCGATGTTTGTCGTGCATGACGTGCCAGGAGGTACTCAGCGAGCCGTGTTCGAGATACTCGAATCCGAGTCGCCTGACCTCGATCTTTTCGTTGGCCTGGTGCTCGATCCGGCAAATCCGGTGGATCCCGGACTGCTGGTCTGTGTATCCGCTACCGGTACCGCGATCGAGTCCTGTGACCTCGACGCCGAATACCTCGACTTGCTGCGCTCGATCTTCGGCCCGGACCTGACGTTCTATGCCCTGATCCAGAACTGGCAGGCCAGTGGCGAGGGCGCTGTCGATGCCTTTACATTCGCAGCGACCAATGTCAGCGATTCGGAGTCGCCCCAGTTAACGGCAGAAGGACCGGCCGGCAATCTGGAGCCGCTCGTGCCGTTCGATGTCCGGTTCTATTGGGACCTTCCTGCTGAGGAAGGCGATCGTTACCTGTCAGCGACTGAATGGTACGCGGATGCTGCACAGTCCGAGCTTCTGGGCAAAGCACCGCTGCAGTTCAATCGCGGTATCGACGACGTGACGTTCACAAGCAGTGCGGACGGTCCGGTGAATGTCGACGATGTCGTCACCTTCACAGCGACTATCCAGCCGAACTTTACGAACGAGGACCGCACCTACAGGATCAGTGTGCCGAAACCGTCACTGATGGTTGTCGATCCGGATTCGATCACCAACGGCGGATACCTGTTGGGCAACTCGGTCGTGTGGGACATTACCCTGGAATCGTTGCTTGGACAGGACGGTGAGTACCTGGTCAGCACCAACGCAGACAATCCGTACTGTAGTGCGCCGTTCGGCGGTGGTTACATCGACCTGGCCGGCTTCGGCATCCTGCCGGATCCCTCGTTCACCGGCGACAGTATCGCCGGCACGTTCTTCACGGGTTCAAACCCCGTTGCGTTCTACAACGGCGTGCGGGATGGCGGCCTGACGGTGACGGACGATGGCTTTGCCTTCTACGATTCGACGCCGGGAGGCTCACCGTGGATCAACCTGCCAATTCCGACAGACTCCGACCCGAACGACATGCTGGCGCCATTCTGGGCCGACTGGGTCATCAACTATGACAACGGCTCCGGTGGTCGCGTACGCGGCATTTCGGCTGCAACGGCCGGCCCGGACCTGTCGATCATCGAGTGGGATGGTGTCGAATTCTTCCCGGGCGACGGATCGAATCCGATCGCCGGCGACTTCGAACTCATCACGTTCAGCACGGTCGATCCGGACTTCCCCGAATTCATATTCGGCTACAACGGTCTGGACGCTGATTTCATCGACCTGCTGACTTCGATCGGCTACGTCACGTCAGGCGTCGAGAACAGCACCGGTACGGTGGGCACCGAGTACATGGGTCCCTACTCCGATGGTCTCCTCGTCTGCTACGACTACCTCGGACCGGACAGCTCGCCGATCCAGCTGTCGTTCAGCGCGACACCCAAGGTTCATGCGGGAGGTAAGACGATCAAGGTGAGCCAGAGAGACGTCGTTGACAACCCGGGCAGCCGTCCGAACCAGAATCGGATCGAAGTTGACGTCAACGAGCCGCCGTACATCTTCAAGGGCTTCTTCGGCCTGTACGATGGCATGTCGATTGACACTGACAGGATGCGTTCGCTTGCCGTGACGTTCATGCTGTTCGATCCGAAGACCTTCCGTCCGGTCCGCAATACCAAGCCTCTTATCGTGATCAGGGATGGCGATGGCAACGCGGTTACGAGCGGGAATGCCCGTCACCGCTGGTTCTACTTCTACTACCAGTGGGATCTGAGATACCTCAGTGATGGTGAGTACACGATCACTGCGGAACTCGACGATGGCTCGTCGCACAGCGTGACGATCTACCTGGGTGACGCGCCGACGGAGTCCGGCGGCGGTTCAACACAGGATGCGGCAGCGACCACGGCAGTTGGTGGTGGCACGTCGACAGGTACGGCGGGCTCGCCGACCAAGTCGTCGGCTCGTGAGACCAAGAGGCTGAGGCACTAGGCCGCCAACGACCGAACCAGGTCGTCAAGAACAACGCCCGGTATGTGTAAATGTACCGGGCGTTTTCTTTGCTGCTATCTTTACTAGGTGGGATCCAGTGATGCGTCGGCTGGCGCTGGTGTTTCGACTTTCCCGGGCGGCTCACAAAGAAACGGCGGTCCCCTGAGGGTGCTGTGGTACTCGTATACCGCGCCGGCGGCGCGCAGGCGAATCAGGACGCCAGGCGTCAGCACCATCATGTAACCGCGATCCGGCTGCGGGCAGCCTACTGCCGCCGAGCGCCATGTCACGTGATCCGCCTGCAGGACCTTGACCTCTGCCTGGTCGATTTTCTGTTTCTCAAGGCGGTCGACAAGATCGGCAGTCGCCATCTCGACGAGTCGCTCGAGGTTGGGGGTTTTGCTCTTCTCTGGCACTGTGCGCTTCTCCTCGGGAGCCGCGGACTGCTCCGCCGCCTCGTCGGCCGTGCCGTCTGGCATGGAACAGGCTGCGACCGAGAGTACGATCAATACTGACGTCTTCAAAACATGTCGCGACATTATCTTCTCCGGTACCCAAACACGATGAATCATGATACTCGCACACTTCAACTTTGTGCCATCATGCTGCCATGATGCAATTCGTCCGCTACGACCTGCAGGAGCGGGTAGCAACCATTCGCATAGACGACGGCAAGCGCAACGCGCTGTCACCCGAAGTTCTGCGTGAGATCTACCAGGCGTTTGACCAGGCCGAATCCGACGGTGCCACCGTCATTCTCACCGGGCGTGAGGAGGTGTTCTCGGCCGGCTTCGACCTCAAGGTAATGAAACGTGGCGGCTTCGATGCATTGCGCATGCTGCGGCTTGGATACTCGCTGACCGCCCGTGTCATGCGCTACCCGTATCCGGTGATCGTCGCGTGCACCGGACACTCCCTCGCCATGGGCGTCTTTCTGATGCTGTCGGCTGATTACGTGCTTGGCAGTCGTGGCGACTTCAAGATTGCCGCCAATGAGGTGGCCATCGGCATGACCATGCCACGCGTCGCAGCCGCGACCTTGCGCAACCGGCTTAATCCAGCCGCCTTCCAGCGCGCGGTCACACTCGCGGAGTACTTTGACCCGCAGTCCGCGCTCGAAGCCGGCTTCTTCGATGAACTCGTCGACCCTGCCGAAGTGCTGTCTCGCGCACGGTCGCTCGCGACCGGTTCGCTTGACCTGGATGCACAGGCTCACAAGGTTTCGAAACGCAGGATTCGCAAGAAACTCGTGCGGAAGATTCGCTTCAGTGTCCCGCTCGATCTTCTCGACGCGGCGCTCGTGGGGCTGCGACGCAAGCGTTCCAGTTAGCGCGCTGCCATAGCCCGATAAGCCTTCAAACTACCTGGACGCACGCTCAACCTTGTCGCACTAGCGCGAGCTTTCTAGTCTGCGTCGGTCAGGGCATGTGCTCGCGCCCAAGTTGGCGAAACCAGAACAGATATGACGGCTGCGAACATCAACCAGGATGCTTCGGACCCGCGCCTCATGGCTATTCCCCTACCGAAAGTTTCGTGGATAGATAACCATACTGTCTCTATGCCTACCAACGTCACACCCGAGTACAAGAAAGCCGAGGAAGCGTACCGCGCGGCGCGCGAACCGAAAGACCGGCTCGACTGCCTGAAGGAGATGCTGCGCACGATTCCGAAGCACAAGGGCACGGAGCACCTGCAGTCCGACATCAAGACACGCATCAAGACGCTGAGCGAAGAGCTCGCCGGTCCGAAGAAGGGCGGTCGCCGCAGCGGCCCTTCTCACGTGGTTCGAAACGAAGGCGCAGCGCAGCTCTGCATGATTGGACCACCCAACGCCGGCAAGTCGAGTTTGCACGTCGCTCTCACCGGGTCGCACAGCGACACAGGGCCCTACCCCTATACTACCCACCTGCCGATTCCGGGAATGATGCCGTACGAGGACATCCACTTTCAGCTCGTGGACCTGCCGCCGGTTTCTGACGAGTTCCTCGAGCCCTGGCTCGTCAATACGCTGCAGCACGCCGACGGCATCCTGCTCGTCATCGACGTTGCCGACCCTGAATGCCTCGAGCAGGTACCGACAGTACTCGAGCGGCTCAGAGAGAAGAAGATCTTCCTCAGATCGGCGTGGCCGGGCCTGGAATCCGCTTCGCCACAGAGCACGGAGGAACACGACGACCCGTTCCGCCTCGACCTGCCCACCGTGCTGATCGCCAACAAGAGTGACCTCGATCCGGATCCCGAGGAAGTGAAGATACTCGAGGAGCTGCTCGGGTTGCGCTACCCGGCTTTAACGGTCTCGGCAAAGACGGGCGACGGCCTCGACCGCATTGGCCCATTCCTGTTCAAGGCACTCGAAATAGTGCGCGTGTACACGAAGACGCCCGGCAATCCCGCCGACGATGACAAACCGTTCACGGTACGGCGCGGTGGCACGGTTCACGACGTTGCGAACCTCGTGCACAAGGACGTTGCCCGCAACCTCAAGTTCGCACGCATGTGGGGCACGGACGTGTTCGACGGCCAGCAAGTCGGACCCGACCACCTCGTCGTCGACAAGGACATCGTGGAACTGCATTCCGGGTAGCAGCCGACAGCCCGGTCACAGGACAGCCCGGGCCAGGGGCCGCCCCGCGATACGTACAAACCACCACGCGGACGATCCGCCGCTGCACGATAGCGGGCGTATACTGAAGAAGTACTGTGGACCATGATCGAGGTGGACACTATGGCAACACAATCACTCAAGAACTTTCTCGACAGTAACCACGTCAAGTACACCATCATCACCCACTCGCCCGAGTATACGGCTCAGGAAATTGCCGCAAGCGCACATGTACCAGGGAAGGATCTCGCCAAGACGGTGATCGTCAAGATCGATGGTGACTTTGCGATGGCTGTGCTTCCCGCATCCATGCATGTAAGCCTTACGCGCCTCAAAGAAGCGACCGGCGCAGGCGACGCCAAAATCGCGTCCGAGACAGAGTTCGAAAAGCTGTTCCCGGACTGTGAACTGGGCGCCATGCCGCCCTTCGGCAACCTCTACGATATGCCGGTCTATGCGGCCAAAGAGCTCAGCAAGGATACGGAAATCGCTTTTAATGCCGGAACGCACTCAGAACTGGTGCAGCTTGCCTACAGCGATTTCGACAGGCTGGTTCATCCGCAGGTCGTTGCGCTGAACTAGCTCGCGATCAGCGAGACTCGGTGTACGACGTCGTTCGGTAGCGCAGGAACTGCATTCGTTCCGACCAGTAGTCGCGCTCCAGACCGCACTTCGCCTTGAGTGCGGCAAGGAACTGGCTCGGCTCCGGCAACGTGTCCCAGACCTTCGGAAGAAAGGTCGCACGACGCCCGTTCGCGACGATGACGAGCCCGTCCATGCCTGGTCGCAACTGCGCGAGCAGCTCCGCCTGGTCTTTGACCGGAAACGGCTCCAACGGCGATAACACGGAAATGTCCAGGAGGATGGTTTCGAGTTCGTGTTTGCCGAGCGGGCTGAAGCGCGGGTCCCGGAACGCCGCCGTGAAGGCCGAGTGTGAGACGTCCTCGGCCAGGGGGCGCACGGCTTCGAGTATGCCGCAGCACCCGCGCAGCTCACCATTGCTACGCAGGGTCGTGAACGTCGCGGCAAGCTCTGTCAGTGGCGCGGGCAGTTCACTGCAATCGACCGGCAAGGGTTTGCCGTGAACAAGGCCGTGTTCGATCGAGCCTCGTGCGAGGCGCAACAGCTCCGCACCCGTGAGGTCTGGTCGCTCATGCAAGCGCATAGGCTCCGTACCCGACAACCCGGAACTTGTCGCCGGCCGTGTCGCCGGAATTGCGGACATCCAGGGTGTGGACATTCAGCCCCCGCGCTCTGGCGGCGAGCATCAGGCCGTTCAACGCGTGAGCGCCGCAGGCATCCTCGCCGTGCAGGTTCGTTTCCAGGGCCTCGATCCGTGCTGTTGTGTTTGCGTCGATCTTCCGGGCCTCGGTGTAGGAATGGAAATGTGACAGGTCGGAGCTCACGACGATTGCTGTCTCGTCTCCACCCCATAACGCGTCGAGCAGGGCATTGACATGCTGTGCTGTGCAGACGCCGACGACGACAGGAACCAGCAGGAAGTCGCCGAGCAGGCTCTGCAGGAACGGCAGGTGCACCTCAAGGCTGTGCTCCTCGGCGTGTGCCTCGTCGGAGACTTGCACACCGGGTACCTCCTGCGCCTGCCTGAGGCCGTCCGCGTCGATGAGTACATCACCGAGCGGCGTCGTAAACGCATCGACCGAGGGTACTGCCATGCCCTTGAGGTACACGCGGTGGGCCGGACCCAGGAGCACGACCCGGCGTATCAGGCCACGTCGAGCTTCCAACTGGCGGTAGGCATGGGCGGCCGTGAGACCGGAATAGGGGTAGCCGGCATGTGGCGCAATGATCACCTTTGCGTCCTGCCGGGGAGCCGGCGCGGCCGCAAGCAGCTCCGCGACCGTGCGCTTGAGCGTCGCGGGTTCTGCCGGGTAAAACATCCCGGCTACTGCTGCAGGCCGAGCGATCATGCTTGTTTATTGGGGATCAAATGCTATATCTCAAGCATGCAGGACACGATCGTCAAGACAAAGTACTGGCACCGCGAGGCGGACGGGCGCCTGCAGTGCGACGTCTGCCCGCGCCACTGCCGCCTGCGCGAGGGACAGCGCGGCCTGTGCTATGTGCGCCAGCGGCTCGATGACGAGGTCAAGCTCGTCACCTACGGCCGGTCCTCCGGGTTTTGCGTCGACCCGATCGAGAAGAAACCGCTCAATCATTTCTATCCCGGCAGCAGCGTGCTGTCGTTTGGCACCGCGGGCTGTAACCTCGCCTGCAAGTTCTGCCAGAACTGGGACATGAGCAAGTCCCGGGAGATGGACACGCTGGCCGACAGCGCGAGCCCGGAGCGTCTTGCCGAAGTAGCCGCGGAACTCGGCTGCAGGAGCATCGCCTACACCTATAACGACCCGGTCATTTTCCTCGAGTACGCTGTGGACGTCGCCAGCGCCTGTCGTGAGAAGGGCATCAAATCCGTCGCCGTCACGGCCGGCTATATCGACCCGGAACCAAGAGCAGAATTCTTCCCGGCGATGGATGCGGCCAACGTCGATCTCAAGGCCTTTACGGACCGCTTCTATCACAAGGTGTGTGGCGGTCATCTCGCGCCCGTGCTGGAGACGCTCGAGTATATTCGCAACGAGACCGATACCTGGCTCGAGACGACGACGCTCCTGATTCCGGGCGAGAACGATTCGGACGAGGAACTCGACAGGATGACGCAGTGGGTCGTCGAGCACCTGGGCCCCGACGTGCCGATGCACTTCTCGGCATTCCATCCCGACTGGAAGATGCTCGACATACCGGGCACGCCGGCGGCAACGCTAAGCCGCGCTCGCCGGATCGCCATGAATAATGGCGTGCAGTTCGCCTACACGGGCAACGTCCACGACAGTGACGGCGGTAGCACGTATTGCCCAGGCTGCGAGGAACTCGTGATCGAGCGCGATTGGTACGAACTCGGCAGGTGGCGCCTCGATGAACAGGGCGCCTGCCTCAATTGTGGAACGAAGATCCCCGGGCATTTCGACGCGACGCCGGGACATTTCGGCGCGCGTCGAATTCCTGTGCGGCTGGCGAACTAAGGCAGTGAAACTCAGCGGCGCATTGCTACTATCACCGGCATGAATCCATGCATCTTCAATCGCGCGATTGTGCGGCCACCTTCCGCAAGCTGCGTTCACGGGCTTCGGGCAAGGGACGCAGGCGCGCCCGATTTCGCGACGTTCGTCAATCAGCACGATCGGTACAAGGCTGCGCTAAGAGACCAGGGACTCGAGATTACAGAACTTCAGGCGCTTGAGGCATTTCCCGATTCGGTCTTTGTCGAAGATGTTGCTCTTTGCCTGCCGCAAGGTGCAGTGCTGCTAAGGCCCGGAACGCCAAGCCGGGCTGGTGAAGTCAAGGCATCACGGGACGACCTCGCCCGCATCTACGCGGATCGCCTACATTCGCTGCAGGAAGGTCACATTGACGGCGGCGATATTATGCTGACGGATCGAGAGCTGATCATTGGCTTGTCGTCTCGCACGAACAGGTTGGGGGCCGGCGCACTTGAACAGATTATTTCTCCCTGGGGATATCGCATTCGCTGTGCGCCAACGCCGAAAGGGGTTCTCCACTTCAAGTCGGACAGCTCATATCTCGGCGATAACGCCGTGTTGTGTACGCCGCGGTTGGCCGCCACAGGCGTGTTTGACGGCTACGACGTCATTGAGACGCCATCAGGCGAAGTCGGCGCAGCGAATGCACTCAGGATAAATGATGTCGTCTTTATCCCGAGCGGCTACCCCGAGACACAACGTGTACTTTCGAACCACGGCTATGCGGTGGAAACTATCGATATCAGTGAAGCAGCAAAACTGGATGGAGGGCTCTCATGCATGTCCCTGCGTGCGTTCCAGCCATGACTCGACTCTGCATATTGCTGATCGGACGCTTTGCTTCGTCTGCCTGCGACGTTCGCTTTCGCGGCATTCACGAAAGCGAACGAAACTGATGGCGTAACAACCGGTGCCTACTCCCACGTATAGTTGAAGCGAATGCCGGCTGTTCGCGGCATCCTGTGGCCGAAGAAGTGCGATGGCAGAATACCGCCGTTGTTGTTCATGCCGTCGTAGGTAAATTCGTCGGTCAGGTTTTCAACGTAACCCGTGATGGCCCAGTTGTTGTCCGACGCGTAACCAACGCGGAGCGCCATGATCGTATTCGGGTCGATCATGGTTTCCGGATACGCGCCCCAGCCACCGCCACGCTCGCCTTCATAGAAAGCCTCGAGGCTACCGGTGATTTCGCCGCCACCAACCGGGAAATTGGCGTTGAGTACTGCCGCACCCGACCACTCCGGTGCCCAGAACAGCGCACTGCCTTCACAGCTGTCTTCAGTGTCGCCGTCGCAAACGGCCTGCAGGCCGGTCGCCTCGGTATCGAGATAGCTCAGTGCGAGGTACAGGTTCCAGTTGTCATTGAACTGTGCGGTCATTGAACCTTCCAGGCCGAGCCCGTCGACCTCGCCGATATTCTCAACCGTATTGGCGCCCGTGTTTGCATCGAAGAAGCTGATCTGCAGGTCTTCATAGTTGTACATGAAGCCCGACAGGTTGATATCCGCATGGCCGTCAAGAATGGTGCTCTTGTAGCCGAGTTCGTAGGAATCGACAGTTTCCGGCTCAAACCCACGCGAACGTGCGCCTGAAGCCTGGTCTACGTCCGTCGTGCAACACGGAACCAGGTCGCCATTGCCGTCGACCAGCGCGAAGCTGCCGAAACCACCGGACTTGAATCCCTCGGTGTAACTTGCGAACACCATGCTGTTGTCACCGAAGTGCCAGCGGCCAATCAGGCGCATCTGGGTGTCCTGCCAACTGTCGGACGACTGGATCGGCCCGTCGGTCGTGAAGCCGTAAGCAAAGATCGGTGCATACTGGCTTTCCGGCTGCGGGACGTCGAGACTGAAGTCTTTCTTGTCGTCGGTATAACGAACGCCGATGCTGACATCGAAGCTGTCGGTGAATGCGTAGGAGAGATCCAGGTAGGCGGCCCATCCAGTGAACTCACCGACCACCCGGCCCGGCTCTGTCAGCATGCCGTCCGAACTCGGCGACCAGGGCGAACCGTAGTAAGCGTACAGGCTTTCGCAGTCACTGATGCCGTTGCCCGGATAGTAGTAATTGCCGTAGTAGTTACAGAATGCGTCCTCGGCGCCAGACATCGTAAATACCGTATCGATATTTTCCTTGTAATACGAAAGACCGGCATACCAGGAAAGCGGGCCATCGGTATTCGAGGTCAGCCGCAGCTCCTCCTGGATATAGTCACCCTGCTGATCCTGTTGATAACCATTAATGGCCAGCGGCGTGCCATCGTAATCTTCAGTGTAGAAGTAGTCGTGATCCTTGTAGCCCGTGTTCGACGTCAGCGTGAAGCTGTCGAAGTCATAGTCGATACGAACGCCGACCGTCAGAATGTCGGCGTTATCATTGTCGCCCAGGGTCTGGTCCGAATCGGCATCACGCTCTGTGCCGCCGGGGACGATCGCGTCGCCGAATACGTCATACAGCGTATCCCAGTAGTCGCCTTGTGCGATGGCCCGGTAAACCGATCCCGATTGTTCCCGCGTCTCGTATTCGACCATCGTGTCGATCGCCAGCCGGTCGGACTCAAACATCGTCGACCAGCGCAAGGCCTGCTTGTCGTGGGCGATCAGGTCGCGACCGTCGTACACGTTGTAGACGAAACCATCCTCTTGCGAGGTGTAACCTGCAAACCGCATGGCAAAGGATTGACTCACCGGCACGTTCAGCGCACCTTCGAATGTCAGGCGGCCACGCTCGCCCACATCAAGCTCCGCATAGCCCGACATTCCGGCATCCAGATCGGCCTTGCGGGTATGAACGCTTATCGCTCCGCCAATCGAGTTACGTCCGAACAGGAAGCCCTGCGGCCCGCGCAGAATCTCCGCGCGATCGATGTCATACATACTCGTCACAGCGGAACCGTTGCGGCCTTCGTACAATTCGTTCTTGAAAATCGCCGCCGAAGGGTCGCCACCAACACCAAAGTCCTGTGTGCGAATGCCGCGCACACTCACGGCATCGATAAAGCTGTCCTGGCTGTTGCCGGTTATACCGGGTGTAAAGGAAATGAGGTCCTTGACGTCATCCAGGTTGACGGCCTGGATGAAGGTGCCCGACACGGCCGTAATAGCAAGAGGAACGTCCTGAACCGATTCCGCTCGTTTCGTCGCGGTTACGGTGATCTCCTCTATTTCCTGCGCGAGCGCAGAATTCGCCAGGGCCGACGCGCAGATGGCGGTCGATACGGCCATCGCGAGCGCTGTGCGTTGTGGCCGAACTGGTTGGCACGTTGTAGTTCTGTTTTTCATGGGGCTCCCCGAAATGAAATTGAGACGACTCGCCTGGTCAGAGGGGGTCGAATGCAGCCTGCTGGACAACAATCACTTACAGCATGGACAAACATACCGCGATTGGGTCAGTCAGGTCTACGCTGTTAAAACGCCGGCTTGCTCGAGGGCGGCTCGCATTGGCTCGAGTTGCGTTTCATAACGGCGCCAACGGCCGATCGAGCGTGTATGCGCCGGTTCGCGAACCTGCACCGCGCTTGCCGTCGACACCGCCCTGTCCTGTTCATGAAAGCGTACGCAGGCCTCCTCCCACGGCAGCTCCAGGTACTCGAGCAACTGGCGCGCGTTCGTTTCCACGTCGCGTGCCGTGTCCTCGTAGGAGATATCGAGAAATCGCCCCGGGAATCGCCGCCGCCATACGTCCATCAGGTGCCGGTAGCGACCATGGTGTCGGGCCATCTCCTCGAGATCGTAGGAATGCAGGTAGGCATCGGCAAACAACTGTTTGTAACTGGAAAAGCAGGCGTCCATGGGGTCCCGGGTCAGGTGCACGATCTTCGCGTTCGGCAACGCCTTGAGAATGACCGGAATCAACAGGTAGTTCTGTGGCAGCTTGTCGATGAACCGGGGCGTCGTGCCGCGCATGCGCTTGCTGGACTCGAGGTACAGGTTGCCCACTTTTTCGCAATCGACACCTTTGGCAGCCTCAAAGTAGTTTGCAGAGAACCGCTTCGGGTCGCGGTGATTTGTCAGCCGGCGCACCGCGAGGCTGAGTTGCTGCAATTCACCGGCCGAGTGGACCTCGGAGTGGCTGCTGATGATGCGCTCGACCAGCGTCGTACCTGTCCTCGGCTGTCCCAGTACGAAAATCGGCGCCCGGGAATCGATGCCACGGCCGCTGGCGACCCATTCGGAATCAAAATTCTCCTCGAGATACTTGAACATCTCGATTTCGCTGGCCTCATCGTACTCGACCGTCTGCCGGCGCGCCTGCGCACCCTTGCTGAACGCCGCGAAGGCCGCGTCCCAGTCCTGCAGGTCTTCCAGTTCCTTGCCGATGCCGTAGTAATAGAACGCCTGGACGCGCGGGTGCTGTTTTCTTGCGTCCGCCAGGCCCTGCATTTGCCGAATATGGCGGTCGTCTGTTGCCTTGCGCAGGCCGGCCAGCGACCAGTGGGCCTGCGGGCTGTCGGGCTGAATCCCGATGACATCGCCAAGCAGCGCCTCGGCCTGCGGTATGGCGCCGTTATAGATCAGGTTATTGGCCAGGTTGAGCATATAGGGCGGGTGATTCGGCTGGCTGGCCACGGCTTTTCTGAACCATTCGCCGGCCAGTCCGTACTCACCCATCAACGAGTAGATCGAACCCAGCAGGTCCTGAACGATCGCCTCACGGGGCTCCTGCCGTGTCGCTTCCGACAATGCCGCGTCGGCCCGGTTGACCTGGCCGTCACTCATGAACAGCTTGGCCAGGTGCGCCCAGGCAGCGGCATGGTCGGGCTTGATCTTGGTTACTGACGCGAACGCCTTGAACGCCGTGTCACGATCTTTCGACTGCAGCGCAACGAGCCCGACCAGGAAGTGCCCTTCAGCCAGGTCCGGCTGGGTACTCAACACCTTGCGACAACACTCAGCGGCCTCCGCAATACGACCCTGCGACAAGAACCGAAAGCCTTGCTGGAGCAGGTTCTGCAATTGCTGTTGACTCGTAAGCATTGAGATCATGATAGCCCGCGACCAATCGGACTGCACTCAATGCCCGGCGAATTCTGGCTGAAAAAGTTGGGAAACCAATGGCCTATCAATGCGATCATCGGGCGATGAACCAACAGGTAAAGCGGCACAAAACGCTGGGTAAGACGGACATGGTGCTTTTCACCGTGTCTGCGATCCTCCTCCTCGATACGCTGGCTGCCGCAGCATCGATCGGTTCCTCGAGTATCTTCTGGTGGCTGTTCCTCGGACTGGTGTTCTTCGTGCCGTTCGCGATGATCTGCGCGGAAATGGGCTGTACCTACCCGGAACAAGGCGGTATTTATGCGTGGGTCAGGAACGCATTCGGTGGTCGCTGGGGATCACGTGTCAGTTGGGGCTACTGGGTCAATACGACTGTCTGGATTCCGGCAATCTTCATCCTCTTTGCCGGCGTGCTCCGGCAACTGTTCTTCCCTGACCTGTCACTCGTGGGCCAGATCTCGATCAGCATCGTGCTGCTGTGGGTTGCCGTCGGGCTGAACGCAGTCACCCTCGACATCGGCAAGTGGATTCCAAACATCGGCGCAATCCTCAAGATCGTGGTGTTTGTGGCGATTATCGGCGGCGCCATCCACTACACCCAGGAACACGGCATGGCGAACGCGATAACGTTCGAGACACTGAAGCCCGACTGGAGTGCCGGCGCCCAGTACATCCCCGCGATTATCTACGGCATGCTTGGTTTTGAACTCGTCAGCGCCAGTAGCGAGGAGATGATCGATCCGGCGCGGGATGTGCCACGGTCGATCTTCATCTCGGGCGGCATCATCATCGTTCTGTATACGGCCGCGACTGTTGCGGTACTTGCGGCATTGCCGGCCGGTGAGATCGACCTGGTCGAGGGGCTGATGGATACCCTCAACCTGTTTTTCAATGACGGCGCACTGGGCGGTGCCTTCGTCACTGCCCTTGGCGTTGCAGCGCTTTACACGTTTTTCTCAAATGGTGTTACCTGGGCGCTGGGCTGTAATCGTGCTGCAGCCGAGGCGGCGCAGGAAGGCGAACTGCCGGCCCTGTTCGGCATCGAGAGTAAGAAACTCGGTACGCCCATTGGTGCGGCGATCGCGATGGGCGTCTTTGGCACCGTCGCGCTGCTGTTGTACGGCTTCCTGTCAAACTCGAACGAAGACCTGTTCTGGTCGCTGTTCGCATTCAGCGCAGTCATCTTCCTTCTGCCGTACATCGGGATGCTGTTTGCCTACATCAAATCTCGTCAGCTCGACAAGAACAAGGTTCGGCCGTACCGGCTACCGGGGGGTGACGGTGTGGCGATCTTCGTGGCCTGCCTGTGTATCGTCATCCTGTCGCTGTCGATCCTGCTGTTCATCTATACGCCAGGCGAAGGCTTCCAGTTCCCAGTGCTGATGGGTGCGCTGGTGATGATCGCGATTGGCGAAATTCTCATCCGCTGGGCAGAAGTAAAGCGCCGGAGCACGCCTGCCAGCTAATTCAAACTATGCAAACACCCGCTCTGTCCCTATCATTCGCCGGACCAGCGCAAATTCGCCGATAAGGGACTGAACCGGAGCAACCATGAGCAAGCAGAACGAAGACTGGCTTGAAGAATTGCCAGACGCATTCAAGACCTATCGTGCCGGTCGCGTCGTGGATGAGGTGGAATGCATCGTGCCGGACCTGGCTGGCGTGTCTCGTGGCAAGGCCATGCCGGCGCGCAAGTTCAGCCCGGAGTATGAAACCTTTCTCCCCGTTTCGATTTTCTACCAGACAATCACGGGCGAAGACGTGGAAATGGATATCGAAAATCAGTGGGCCGAGAGCGACATGATCTTGAAGCCGGACATGTCCACGGCAAAAGCGGTCCCCTGGGCGAAGACGCCGACCCTGCAGGTGATTCACGATCTGTACATGCGCGACGGCAGGCCGGTTCACATTGCGCCGCGGCATGTGCTCAAGCAGGTGGTAGAGCTATACGCGCAGCAAGGCTGGAGGCCGGTGGTCGCTCCCGAGCTCGAGTTCTATCTCATCAAGCCAAACCTCGACCCTAACGAACCGATTGAGGCGCCGGTCGGCCGCACAGGTCGCCAGGGAACGAGAAAGCAATCCTATTCCATGTCCGCCGTGGATGATTACGGCCCGGTAATCGATACCATTTACGACTTCGCGGAGGACGCCGGCCTGGCTATCGATACGGTCATCCAGGAAGACGGTGCGGGCCAGGTAGAAATCAACCTGACGCACGGCGACCCGGTGGACCTGGCGGACCAGGTTTTCTATTTCAAGCGGATCATTCGCGAGGCGGCACTGAACCATCGGATGTTCGCCACCTTCATGGCCAAGCCGATGCGCGACCAGCCCGGCTCCGCCATGCACGTGCATCAAAGTGTCGTGGACATCAAGACAGGGCAGAACATCTTCAGCAACGCTGACGGCAAAGCCAGCAAGAAATTCATGCACTTCATCGGTGGCTCACAGAGGTACCTGCCCCTCTCGCTCCCGCTGATCGCGCCGTACGTGAACAGCTATCGGCGTTTCGAAGGCGAAGGCTCCAGCGCCCCGACGAACTTCGGGTGGGGCTACGACAACCGCGCCACGGGATTGCGGGTTCCGAATTCCGAGCCGCAGAATCGACGCGTGGAGAACCGCGTGGTCGGCGTGGATTGCAACCCCTACCTGGCTATCGCCGTCGGACTGGCTTGCGGGTACCTGGGGATGATGAAGAAGATCGAGCCGGGAGAACCCGCAGTCGGGGAAATCGACGACGATACCTACGATATTCCCACGACAATGGACGAAGCGCTGACGCTGTTTGAAGACGCTGAAGACGTTCATGAGATTCTGGGCAAGGAGTTTTGCATGATCTACGGCGAGGTAAAAAGCGAAGAGATGCGGCTCTTCCATCGTGAGATCAGCCCCTGGGAGCGCGAGCACCTGCTGCTCAACGTTTAGCCACTTACGAGAATTCGGGGCTCCTCGAGCCCGGAATGCGGCATGACAATTGATGATTAGAGCCATAGCACCGGTCGCTGCGCTCCTCCTCAGCGTATCCATACTGCTGGCGGGACAGGGCTTGCAGGGTATCCTGTTGCCGGTCCGCGCCTCGCTCGAAGATTTTTCCACCGTCGCTATCGGCGCGATGGGTGCCTCCTACTTCTTCGGCTTCACTCTGGGCTGCCTGAAGGGCGGCGAAC
This sequence comes from uncultured Gammaproteobacteria bacterium, assembly GCA_963698415.1. Classification (GTDB taxonomy): domain Bacteria; phylum Pseudomonadota; class Gammaproteobacteria; order Steroidobacterales; family Woeseiaceae; genus UBA1847. Next base: position 116,501 of record CAVOQS010000002.1, read on the forward strand.
TCGTCCGCCGGGTCGGTCACGTGCGCGTTTTCCTCGCGATGAGCGCACTGGCTTCGGCGGCACCCCTGTTGCATGGCCTGGTGATCAATTCCGCCGTATGGGGCACGTTACGATTGCTTACCGGCTTTTGTTTCGCCGTCCTTTATATCGTTATCGAGAGCTGGCTGAATGAAAGTTCGAGCAATGAGAATCGGGGCATCGTGTTCTCGACCTACTCGATGATTACGCTGACGGTTCTTGCCGCAGGCCAGATGATGAGCATGTTGTACGACCCATCCGGGCTGCAGCTCTTTGTGATCGCTTCTATCCTGGTTTCCCTTGGCGCGGTACCGATCGCGCTCTCGGCCTCACCCAGCCCCGAACAACCGCAAACTGTTTCAATTGACCTGAAACGTCTCTTCGAAATTTCGCCATCCGGCGCGCTCGGCTGTTTGGTAACCGGCCTGGCCAACGGGTCTTTCTGGGGATTGGCGCCGATATTCGCGACTGGCGTCGACGATACTGTGGCCATGGCGGCCTGGTTCATGACGTTCGCGGTTGTCGGTGGTGCGCTCGCCCAGTGGCCGCTCGGCATTCTTTCCGACTCAATCGGAAGAAGAAAAGTCCTGATCGCTGTTTCGCTGATGGGCTGTCTTGTCGGCGTCGCCCTGGTCGTCTCCGTGCCTGTTTTGGACTTCATGTCCGCCAATCTGCTTGGCGCGCTCTGGGGCGCTCTTGCCTTTCCGCTTTACACGATCGCCGTCGCCTATTCGAACGACTATGCCGAGCCAGGTGAGTATGTAACCGTGTCCGGCGGCTTGTTACTGATGTACGGGGTGGGCGCGACCATCGGACCATTCGTAGCCGCCGCACTAATGACATTGCAGGGAACCAGCGGCCTTTTTGTCTTCACGGCACTGGTCCACTTCATGCTGGTCGCCTATGTGACGGTCAGGTTCCTGCGCCGGCGAACCCATGCCAAGCAGCAAGTTGCTTTCGGTGATTCCTTATCATCGGCGCAAACGGCGTCGCAGGTCTTCGAGGAGGAGATTCACCCGCAGGAGCCTGACTGACCGCGAGCCGGAGATTGCCGTCAAAACCACTTTTTGAAGCGAAAGAAGAGCAACAACGCAGCGCCAGCAACCAGCATGACCGCGATCGACCAGGTAAACGCGTAGGGACTTTCCAGGCCAGGCAAACCGCCCACGTTCATACCCAGTAAACCGGTAACAAAGGTCAATGGCAGGAAGATCGCGGCGACGACGGAAAGAACGTACATCCGTTTGTTTTGCTCCTGCGCAACGATGCTGAGCAATTCTTCCTGCAACACGACCGCGCGCTCGCGTTCGAGGTCCAGATCCTCCAGCAAGCGCGTGATGCGATCAGCCTCCTGTCTCAGGTCGTGAGCCTCTGACTCGGGAAGCCACGCGACAGTCTGGCGGTTCAGCCGGTCCAGTGCATCGCGTTGTGGGGCCAGGAAGCGCCTTACCTCAGCGATCTGGCGCCTCAATCCGCCAAGCTGCTGCCGCGACCCGGCCTCGCCACCAGCGGTGATGATTTCCTCACAGTCGTCCACTTCCATTTCAATGGACTCAACAAAGCCACCTATTCTGTTCGCAAGTCGGTCGACAAGTGCCACCAGGAATCCCCCCGGCGTGGTCGGGCCCTTGCCGGCATTGAGGGCTTCGCAGACGTCTTCGATCGATAACAGGCGACGACGCTGCGAGGTGATAATCCGTCCTTCATCGATCCACACACGCACCGAAACCATGTCCTCGGGATAGGCTCCCGGGTTGGTGTTCACCCCACGCAGTATGAGCAGCAGCCCGTCCTGTTCGATTGCGGAACGCGGTCTCGTGTCGCCGGCGAGCAAGGCGTCAACGGCAATTTGCGGCAACCCGCAATCTCGTTTGAGCCACTGACCGGAGGGGGCGTCGGCCACATCCATATGAACCCAGAGCAGCCCGTCTGCCGGGGTCCACTCCTGAACCTCCAGAGACATCGAGCGGCCGGCCATGCCCTTTGCCATCAAGCAAAAAGCTGTGCAGAAATTGAGGGTCGCTGCTCTTCACGATTCTTGCTCACTGCCTACCATCTGGATTTTCACCGGAGCGCCAACATCCAGGTGAACATCCCGTTGTGGGAACGCAATAACGATTCCGTTTTGCTCGAACAGCTCGCAGATGCGGAAGCGTATCGCGCTGCGGATATCCCGGAGAAATTTCTCACCGCTCACATCGCACCAAAAGTAAGCATCGAAAACAAGCGAGCTATCGCCGAAATCCTCAAACACAACGCCCGGTTTGGGCTCCTTCTTTACTTCTGTCTGTTCCGTTACCGCCTGGAGTACTAAGGTCCGCAACCTTTCCGACCGGCGAACCGTAGGCAACACCGACGCGGACGATTGTTCGCACCTCCATGTCGATGAGCGTCCAGTTGACGACGGTGCGCTCCAGCAAGACGCTGTTCGGCACCAACAGATGCACGCCATCCGCGCGTCGAATGCGCGTCGAGCGGTTGCCGATGCTCTCAACGGCGCCATACGTGCTGTCGATCTCTATGTAGTCGCCGATGCGAATAGGCCGTTCGGCCATCAGTATCCAGCCACTAATGAAGTTGTTGATGATGTTCTGTGCCCCAAAGCCAACCCCGATCGCGATTGCGCCGGTCGCAAAGGCGAATGCGGTCAGTGGAATCCCGAGCAAGCTAAGAGCCATCATTACGACGATGACGATGAGTCCGAAGAACGTGACTCTCTTCAGGATATGAATTTCATCAGGCCCGAGTCTTGTCGCAGCGAGTCGGCGACCAATAAAATAGCCCAGCGCCCGACTGCCCAGGTAGCCGAATATGAGCAGGAGCAGAACCGCAACAATTTTCCCTACAGTAATATCCTGGCCACTTGGCGCGGTCGCCAGCACATAGTTCAAGAATGTCCTGATATCTTCGAACATATGGTTCTATAGCTCCGGTTCGAACAAGGTCGTCTGTGGGCTAACCTGTGCCGCGCGTGCGTGTCTTGCCTTTCTTGGCGTTCTTCTCGATGAATTCGATGATGATGCCGGCAACGTCCCTCTTGGTCGCCGTTTCGATTCCTTCGAGGCCAGGACTGGAGTTCACTTCCATGACGACCGGGCCGTGATTGGATCGCAGCAGGTCAACGCCTGCAACATTCAGACCCATGATCTTCGCTGAGCGAACGGCCGTGGAGCGTTCCTCGGGCGTGATTTTGACCAGCGATGCAGTGCCGCCACGATGCAGGTTCGAACGGAACTCGCCTTCCTTTCCCTGCCGGATCATGGAGGCAACGACTTTGTCACCAACGACGAGGCAGCGCAGATCGGAGCCACCGGCCTCACTGATGAACTCCTGCACCATGAAGTTCGCCTTCAGGCCGCGAAACGCCTCGATCACGCTTTCCGCTGCTTTCTTGGTTTCGGCAAGGACAACGCCGACTCCCTGCGTTCCCTCGAGCAGTTTGATGACAACCGGTGCGCCGCCCGCGATAGATATCAGGTCCTCGGTGTCGTCCGGCGAATTGGCGAACCCGGTAACGGGAAGGCCGATGCCACGGCGCGCCAGTAACTGAGATGCCCGGAGCTTGTCGCGCGAGCGCGTGATCGCGACGGACTCGTTGACAGCGTACACACCCATGATTTCGAACTGCCTGACAACAGCAGTACCGTAGAAGGAAACGGAGGCGCCGATGCGCGGAATGACCGCATCGAGTCCAGTGATCGCTTCGCCATTCAAATGAATGCTTGGCTTGTGACTGGTGATGTTCATATAGCAACGCTTGTGATTGATCACCCGCATTTCATGGCCGCGTTCGACACCTGCCTCGACCAGGCGCTTGGTCGAGTACAGGTTCTTATTCGTAGATAGAATTCCAATCTTCATTCTCTGTCCCTTGTTTATGCTGACTCAGGTGCTCTCGCGTCAACTATGTATTTATGTCGTTACTTCCATCGTGCGCTGCCTCGAAGTTCTCTACCAGGCTCTCTACCTTGGGAACACTTTTGAAAGCGCCAAGGTTGAAAAGTGCCTCGCCTTCATGAGCCAATGGCAGGTTATTCCGGCCGATGACAATTCCATCAAACGGCGCGATTACGTTCTCTTCCTTTTGCCCCAAGGTATCACTGATCACTGCGAGGCTTTGACCGGCATGCACGCTCTTCCCGAGTTCAATCTTTGCAGACACGATGCCGCTGTCAGGAGCACGAACCCAACTTGTGGATTGCGCAACCACTGCCGAAATACTTTTGGGATTCTTCAGCTTCGGCAGCATGTCTATATGGCGCATGACGTTCAGCACACCGCGCAATCCGGCACGGATACTTACCTCATCAAAGCGAAGCGCCTCGCCAGCTTCGTAGGTGATTACCGGCAAGCCCCGGTCCGCTGCACAACCTCGGAGCGACCCGTCCCGGACGTTCGAGTTAATGATCACCGGCACTCCAAAGACTTTGGCCAGGTCGGCGGTCTCCTCATCGTCCAGGTTCGCGCGAATCTGCGGCAAGTTGGAACGGTTGATCGCGCCGGTGTGCAGGTCAATGCCGAAGTCGGCCTTGGACACAATCTGCTTGACAAACAAGTGTGCCAGCCGCGCCGCAACGGACCCTTTTGAACTGCCCGGGAACGATCGATTCAAATCGCGCCGGTCCGGAAGATAACGGGACTGATCGAGGAATCCATGAACATTGACGATTGGAACTGCCAACAAGGTTCCCCTGATAGACCGAAGTATCTTGCGCTTCAAAAGTCTGCGAACGATCTCAACGCCGTTCAGCTCGTCGCCGTGAATGGCAGCAGACACGAATAGCACGGGCCCTGCTCTGCGGCCACAGATGACCTGGACAGGCATATGGAGCGACGTCGAAGTGTACAGGTCTGCGACCGGTAAATTTACGGTCGCCCTCGTACCGGGTGCAACGGTCGTACCACCGATCTCTATGGATTTATTGGTTGCCATTCCTGATCTTACGTCCTCGGAGTTTGTTTCTTCTTGCCGACAAGATAGGAACGTGCCGGGTTAACCTGGGCGCGACCGTTCAATGCCGTGCGACCCAGCAGCATGCGAAAGAGCATGTCATCGCGCGCTGTCAATGTCGCCTCGATTTGCCAGGAACGATCGCCAATTTCGAGGCGCGTGGAAATCACGAACCGCTCCTCTTTGTGGCCGCCGGAATCCGTCACAACCCTTTTGTCCAGGACGTCGGCTGTGCATGTCACAATCGTCCTGTTGTCTTTCTGAATCGGGTGAATCTGGAACTCGATTCTGTCCCGGCCATTGTCCGAGAAAGGTCTCAGTTCAAATGCGTGCAGGGCAGACGTCCGGGCACCCGTATCGACTTTGGCTTTGATTCTCCCAATGCCAAGTTGCGGGAGACTAACCCATTCGCGCCAGCCAAGCGTTATTAATTCGGCGCGGTCTGTCGTCTGCTTTCTACTCGCCACTTGACATCACCCTCTCGACAGCCCCAGGGCTGGCCGTAGCCGGCCCGGGGCGCTTTTCTGGCCACTGATCGGGAATCTCGTCAATGATGCCCTTTTTCATGCAATTCTCCGTGCCAATATTTTTATATAAAACTACTTGACATCAAATTTGAAAGATAGATACTGCCAGAAAGTGATATTTCGATCGGAAGTCCGTCAGTGCCAGTGCCCTAAGGAACATTGACTCATTTCGGCTGCCGACACACTACCACGCAACGAGGAAGAGTATAGGAGCAACGAAAATGCGCCCGTCTTATGATGACTTTGAAGACCTTTCTTTCGATGAACCTGCGGTGCAGCGCAAAATCCGCAACCGGGAGTTAGCGCAGATGCGAGTCAATAGCCGCAATCACTACGGTCCCGACGATGATGATGAATTTGACGATGACAACTGGGACGACTACGACGACGAGTCAGACGACTATGATGACGAGGAGTGGGATGACCGCTAACGCTTCACGTAGTCACCACCGGAAACGTTGCACTTAGCACCTTTCCTGACGTTAAGACACGGAAGGCCCCCAACTGGGGGCCTTTCTCATTTGCGGACTGGCGATTATCAAAATGACATAATTACCGGCAATATCAGAGGAGATTAGATCATGCAGTTATTACGGTCGCCTGTCGTCTTGCCCGCATTCGCGTTGTCGTCATGCCTGTTGTCGTTCGCCGCGCTCGCGGTCGACCCAGCCGAGAAGTTCGACCTGCGGCACTGGAAACTCCAGCTGCCGACGGATGACAACAAAGACGGCAAGGTTGACGAAATTGACGTCAGTCAACTGGGCAAGTATTCACATCCGGACTTCTTCTACCTGACGGACAACGGTCTCCTCGTAATGACCGCGCCCAACAAGGCGACGACAACCGCAAACTCGACGAATACGCGCAGCGAATTGCGGCAGATGTATCGGTCGACGAATACGAGCATTGGCACGCACGATCCGGGCAACAATTTCGCAATCAAGGCCAATCGTGACGCCAGGGACTTCGCCGATATCGGTGGCCAGCTGGAGGCCACGCTCGCGGTGCTGCACGTTGCGGTAAACGCCAAACACTCCGACAAGAAGCCGGCCTACTCTGTCGTCGTTGGGCAGATTCATGCGGATAAGAACGACGACATCATGCGCAAAGGCGAGGGTTTTGGCTGGGGCAACGAGCCCTTAAAGATCTTCTACAAGAAATGGCCCGACCACGAGACAGGCTCCGTATTCTGGACGTACGAGAGAAACCTGGAGCGCAGCAATCCGGATCGAACAGACATTGCCTACCCGGTTTGGGGCAACACGTGGGAGAACCCTGCAGACCCGGGTGACAAGGGCATAGGACTTGGGCAGTTCTTCAATTACAACATCAATGTGCACGGCAACGTCATGTACCTGACGTTCAGGACCGCGGACCCGGCACAGACCGTCAAGTACCAGATCGACCTGTCAAACAACGTCGACGCCAATGGCAACGTCGATGACAAGGACAATCCGGGTGGCTATTCCGGCGACGCGATGTACTTCAAGGCGGGCACCTACAATCAATGCAGCACGAAAGACGACCCCGCCTCCTGGTACCCCGCCTGCGCCGGCACCGGTGACTGGGAAACGGACCAGGCTAATGGTGACTATGCATCAGTAGCATTCGGGCGAATACTATTATCCCGCTCCGTTGATCCGGGTGAGTAGAGCGTGGCGTTCAGCGCTCGTCCAGCAAGCGCGCAAGCGCGTCTGCGGGCTGGCCAACGACATTCTTGTCGACTGTCAGGTACGGCTCCCCGTGGACGCGATTCGGCAGCTGGGCGCGCAGGGTTCCCAGGAAGCGCGGCGCGGCAATTAGCGCGAAACCGCGCAGGTGCCCCTCGTGTTCTTCCGCCGCGATATACTCCGCGACCTGCCGAGCCAGGTTCTCTGCGAGGTGCTGCTTCGGGTCGGATTTCTCACCGGTCATCGTGTGCCGCCCGTAACCATGGCTGTCAAAGGCGCGGCCACCGCGGTCTGTGATCAGGTCTTCAATCTTGAGGTGCGCCGCTTTGTTCTCGAAGCTGCGTGAAAGCCGCAGCGGGCCCCTCTTCCGCTCGCGCTCATAGAGATCGGCGCGGGACTCGTCGGCTACGACAACAAGATAATACTTATTGCCAGCGTGGGCTGTTGGTACCATTGTTTCCTCTCGACTGTATTGTACTCCTTTGGGACCCGTATGGCGTTCAATCTGCAATTTTTTGGTGCAACCGAACGAGTTACCGGCTCACTCTATCTCCTGACTGCCGGCGACTTCCGGATCGTGCTCGAGTGCGGCCTGGTACAGGGCCCAGCGGATGAGGAGGCTCACAACCGCGATCCGCTCCCGTTCGACCCGCGGGACATCCATGCGGTCGTCATCAGTCATTCGCACATCGATCATTCGGGTCGCGTGCCTTTGCTCGTCAAGCAGGGCTACACGGGGCCCGTCTATACCCATGCGGCCAGCAAGGCGCTGTGCGAGATCATGTTGCCGGATTCCGGCTACCTCAATGAGAAAGAGGCCGAATGGGAGAATAAGAAGCACGGCCGGAAAGGAAAGGCGCGGGTTCTACCGCTCTATACGCGCGAGGATGCGGAGGCCTCGATAGGCCAGTTCCAGGGCCTTGAATACGACTCACCGACCGTTATTGCGCCGGGTCTGACGCTGACCCTGTTCGATGCCGGGCACATTCTCGGCTCATCCGTCGTACAGCTCGAATACGCTGGCAAGGACGGCACGCGCACGCTCGTCTTCAGCGGCGACCTCGGCTACCGAGACGCCCCCCTGATGGACCCGACAACGCGCCTGCGCCATGCCGACGCGGTGCTGATGGAGAGCACGTACGGCGACCGTGACCACCGGCCGATCGAGGAAACCATTGCAGAGCTTGGCGAGGTGTTTGAGTCCGCCCGCGCGGCACAGGGCAATATTCTCATACCGGCGTTCACGGTCGGACGCACCCAGGACCTCCTGTACCTGATGGCTGAACACTTCGACGACTGGAACCTCGGCAAGTGGAAAATCTTTCTCGACAGCCCGATGGGCATCAGCGCGACGAAGGTCTACTCGCAGTTCCGGCACCTGTTCGCGGCCACCCTGTTTGAACCAAAGTCCGACTATCCCACTTTGCCGAACCTGTACGCGACGCGTTCCCCCGAGGAATCGATGACGATCAACGAGATCGAGACGGGCGCCATCATCATTGCAGGTAGCGGCATGTGCACGGGCGGACGCATCCTGCATCACCTGAAAAACAACGTCTGGCGTCCACAATGCCACGTCGTCATCGTCGGCTACCAGGCCATCGGGACGCTCGGCCGGCGCCTGGTCGATGGCGCCGATGAGATCAAGCTGTGGGGCGATACCTATCGCGTGCGCGCGCAGCGGCACACGATCGGCGGCCTGTCCGCTCACGGTGACCAGTCTGATCTCGTCGACTGGTACTCGAGCTTCGAGAACCGTCCCCCGGTATACCTCGTGCACGGCGAGGAGCGCGGGCAACGGCCACTGCTGGAGAAACTGAAGTCAGACCTGGGCGCGCCAGCGCATATCGCGAAATTCCAGCAAAAGATTTCGATCTGAGGGTTGCGATGAGTCTGCACCTGGTATTCGGAGCCAGCGGCTATATCGGCGCCAACCTGGTGCCGTACCTGCTGGACCGGGGACATTCGGTGCGCGCAACGGCGCGCAATGTCGAAGTGATCCAGAACCGTGGCTGGGATGGCGCGGAGCTCGCGGAAGCGGACGCTCTGCAGCCCGGGACGCTGGACGCGGTTCTGCAGGGTGTGAACGTCGCCTACTACCTCGTGCACTCGATGGCGGCGGGGAAGCGCTTTCCCGAACTGGACGCCAGCGCGGCGCAGAATTTTGCGGAAGCCGCGAAACGACAGAACGTGCGCCGAATTATTTACCTCGGCGGGCTCGTCCCGGAGGCACCGCAGTCAACACACCTGCGGTCGCGACAGGAAACAGGCGACATACTGCGGGCGAGCGGCGTGCCCGTCACCGAGATCCGAGCCGGGATGATCATCGGCCCGGGCTCGGCTGCCTGGGAGGTCATCAGAGACCTCGTCAATCATTTGCCAATTATGATTACGCCACGTTGGGTCTACTCGCGCTCGACGCCCATCGCTCTCAGCAATCTGCTTTGCTACCTGGAACGTTCTCCCGCGCTCGAAGAGACGGCAGGGGAAATCTACGACGTGGGCGGGCCCGATGTGCTGACATACGCACAGATCATGCGGCAGTACGGCGAACTCGTGGGCCGGCGCCCCCGCATTATTCCTGTGCCCGTACTGACGCCGCGCCTGTCCTCCTACTGGCTGCGCCTCGTCACATCCGTGCCCACCAATATTGCCCGGGCGCTCATTGACGGCTTGTCGCAGGACGTCATCGCCCACGACAAGCGGCTAACAACCCTGGTCCCCCAGAAACTGCTTGGCTTTCGTGAGGCGGCCACGCTGGCGCTGGCCGCGGAACGGAAACACGAAGTTCCATCGCGATGGGTGGAAAGCGCCGAAGCCTGTCGCGAATTTCGGCCGGAGTACTCCTACTACTCGAAGCAACAGGGTGGCAGCGCGACCACTGGCGCCAGTGCAGCGGCCCTGTGGAAAGCGGTATGCGGGGTGGGTCGCGACGGCGACTTCTTCGCTGCCAAGTGGCTCTGGCGGTTGCGCCGTGCTTTGGACTGGCTTGTCGGTGGGCCGAGCTTTCGGCGCAGCCGCCGGCATCCCGACGATCTGCGGGTCGGCGACGTCGTCGACGCGTGGCGGGTTATTGGCCTGCAACCTGAAGAGCGCCTGACCTTGTTGATGGAAATGAAGGCGCCGGGCGCTGGTGTCCTCGAGTTCTCAATCGACGAAGTCGACGGCGCCCGCAGGATTTCGGTGGCCGCGTTCTTTCATCCGGCCGGCGTTTGGGGGCTGCTCTACTGGTACGCGCTATTGCCCGTTCACGCCTTCATTTTTCGGCGCACGGCAATCGAACTCGTGCGGCGCGCAGAGTCAACGCCCTGCTCGACCGATTCGTAACTTCATGTATCGATTGCGGAACATTGATGTTCTTCGTAGGGAGACGCTGTTACCGTCGCACCCAGATACCTGCTGGCAACTCCCAATGAAAGCAATAGTCGTGATTCTTCTCGCCCTCTGGGCGTCTGTGGCACAGTCCGCGGGCCTCTCTGTGCGCGTGCAAGGTGCGCCTGCCGACGGCACGCTGGTGTTGCAGGTCTATGACTCTCCGAGTTCATTTGGGGACTTTCGTGATCCCGCGAAGGAAGTGCGCGCAGCCATCGCCGCAGACGCTGTTTATCGGATAGATGACGTGCCCCCGGGTGAGGTCGCGATCCTTGTCTATGTCGACGAGAACGAGAACGGACTTATCGACAAGAACTTCATCGGTATCCCGAAAGAACCGCTTGGCATCTCGAACAACTATCGTCCGAAGGGTCCGCCCTCGTTCTCCCGGGCCAAGTTCACCGTCGTAGAGAGCCAGGATTCCATCGTCGATATCGAACTGTTCAATGTGCTGGGTAAGCGTGGACTTCTGGGCATTGGTGCCGGTGTCATCACTCGCAGCAGCCCCTACGTCGGTTCCGACACGACAGTCCTGCAGGCGATCCCCGCGATTACCTACAACGGGGAGCGCTTGCAGTGGCTTGGCCCGAACGTGCGGTATGGTTTCCTCGGGTCGGGTCCGTGGCGCCTGGCTGGGACGGCGTCCTATCGCATCGGCGCTTATGAGGAGAGCGACAGTCCATTCCTGGCTGGAATGGGCGATCGCGACAGCACGCTGCTGGCCGGATTGGCGTTGCGGCTCGAGCTTCCGGGCGGAATCCGCATGCTGCTTGACTACGAGCATGACGTTCTCGACAAAATTGGTGGCGGCGCTGCAAAGGCGCGGCTTTCGAAGGGGTTCCAGGTCGGCTGGCTGCGAATCGGCCCACAATTGCAGGTGAACTGGCTTAGCGCGGATCTCGCGAACCACGACTTCGGGGTACCCCAAAGCGCTGCGACCCCAACACGGCCCGCTTACGACGTTGGCAGCTCAGTCAGTTACGAGGTCGGATTTACGAGTCTTATCGAACTGACAGAGGATTGGCGCGTCATTTTGAATCTATCCGCTGAATTTCTGCCGGACGAGGTTGTCGCCAGCCCTATCGTCGATGAAGATCGCGTTATCAAGGGCTTCGCAGCCCTTACTTATGTGTTCTGAACCACGACGCCCCGGGACCTGATGGAGTGAGCAGGCAAGTATGAAAGAGAAACGCGTCGTCGTTGATGATCGGATGCAGCACGGCTATGTCTATACATTGACTGAACCCGTCGGCAGGAATTTCCATCCGGATTTTCGGCCACAGTTGACGCCCAGGCAGATGCTCAAGCTTGGCGTGTTCGGGGGCAAGTACATGACGGATTGCCAGGACGAGTTTCCGAGCGACTGGTTTCGACATGCCAAGCTGAGTCCCGAAGGGTATGACCCGGAGATCAACCTGTTCGGAATCAGGGCCTCGCAATCATTGGCCGAGTGGCGCGCAAAAGGCTGGATCTGGGAAGACGACCCTCGCGGCTGGTTCCAGTGGTATTGCCGCTACTATATGGGCCGGCGCTGTCCGGACGACGAGCGACAGATCAGGCGCTGGGCCAATATGCGTCGCCACGTCGCCCAGATTGAGAAGAACTGTGAGCGCTACGATATGGACTGCCGACCGCGGCAACGGCAGGCCCTGCTGCACTGGGCATACGACACAACGGACATCTAGCCCGGTACAATCAATCCTGCTTCGTTGAGGATCAGTACTGTATGCGCCGCTACAAACCCTCCCTGCTCGTCCTTCTGTCCCTCCTCGTCAGCGGGGCTTGCCAGCCGGTCGAAGAGAGCCAGGCGCCGACGACCGTGACGCTGCTCTTCACCAACGATGTCGAGAGCGCCTACGATCCCATCCCGGCATTCTGGCTTGACGATCAGGAGATGATTGGCGGTATCGCCGAGATGACGACGCTGATCAATACGATCCGGGAGACCGAAGCAAACGTCTTCCTGTTCGATTCCGGAGATATTTTTACGGGAGCGCTGGCCAAGCTCACCGAGGGGCAGCTGGCATTCGAACTGATGATCACCATGGGCTATGACGCCATGGCAATTGGTAACCATGAATTCGAGTATGGCCACGAGATATTCGCATGGCAGAAAAACCGCGCACCGTTTCCGGTACTGGGCGCGAATTTTTTCTACAAGGATACCGATCACCCCTATGCCCAGGCGCATGCCGTAATCGAGCGTAACGGTGTGCGTATTGGCGTCATCGGGATCATGGGGCAGGACGCGGTCACAGCCATTATCCCGTCATTCATCGCACCGCTCGATGTCACCGTCCCGGCCGACGCGGTACAGCGATCTGTCGACGAACTGCGCGACGAGGTCGACATCATTGTGCTGCTCACGCACCAGGGCAAGACAGCACCGATGCAGACCGACGCCGAGAGTGACCCACGCCTGCAACGCGACATTGATGCAGACATACACCTGACTGGCGCCGTGACGGGTGTCGATGTGCTGTTCGCGGGCCATGCAGATGCCGGCACACCCGCGCCCATCGTTCACCCGGACACGGGCACGATCATCATGCAGACCTACGGGCAGGCCACGCATCTTGGCTATCTGCAGCTCACGCTCGACCCAGAGACACGCAAGATAACGAACCACGATGGCCGCCTCGTGCCCGTCGACCCGGCCTTGCACGCGCCCGACCCGGCCATCGTCGCCAAGCTCAGCCTGTACCGCGACGCCTATCCTGAGATTCAGGCCGTTGTCGGCAAGACTGCTGCCCGCATGAACCGCCGCTACATCGAAGAGTCGGACGTCGGTCATCTGTTCGCGGACGCCTTTGTCGCCATCAGCGGCGCAGATGTGGCCTTCATCCACAGTGGCAGCCTGCGCAAGGACCTTCCAGCCGGGGAGGTTCGTGTCGTCGACCTCCTCGACACCTATCCGTTTGTCGACGACGTTATTGTCAAGGAGATGACCGGCGCACAAATTCGTCGCGCACTCGAACAGTCGTTCACACTCGAGCGCGGCCTGCTGCAGGTTGCGGGACTTGAAGTCACCTACGACCTGACGCGCCCAGAGGGACAACGACTCGTATCGCTCAGACGCGCTGGACTGGATGTTGAAGACGACGATCGCCTGGCCGTTGCCGCACCGGGCTTCCTTGCCGAAGGGGGAGATCTTTACACGATGTTTGCCGAGTCAGAAGCTATTCGCAGCGCAGGCAAGGTCTCCGATGCGATCGCCGCCTATCTTGCCAGGCAGGATGTGACCGACGTTCCATCGCGCGGGCGGCAGGTCGACCTGGCGCGCTAGACTTGCCGCATGGCGCCCCAACCTGCAGAAAGCTCACAACATGACTGAGAAGGCCGGCCGGACCGAACGCTCAGGGCATCTTCGATCCGAAGTTCAAACTGCTTGCGTCCATGCCCAAGCCCGAATTCATGCTGATTGGCGGCGCCAAGTGCGGCACTACGTCATTCTCCACCTACCTGCCGGCTCATCCACAGGTAAAAGCATGCGCGATAAAGGAACCGAACTTCTGGTCCTGGCAATTGTGTAGTCGGTCTCAATACCAGGGTTTCTTCGTCAACCCTGAACCCCTGCTCGAACCGGCGGCCAATCAGCAGATCGGCGGCGAATATTCCACGTCGTCCCTGATTCATCCCCTGGTTCCGCGCCGCGTTCGGGCTCGTCTACCCAAGCTGCGGATAATCGTGCTGCTGCGTAACCCCGTTGATCGCGCGTACTCGCACTTCATCATGTCGCAACGGCAGGGTATGGAACCGTTCAAGTCATTTGACGAGATTGTGCGCCAGGAGATCACCGAAGTTCCCGCATTGCTGGCCGCACATCAACGCGGTTTCTCGGACCCCGATTATCGAACCGGAGCGCACCGCTGCAGGCCGGACGGCGCGCCTTTACGCGTTGCCGAGCACAATCACGGTTGGCCGCTGCACCCACTCAACAGCGATGAAGATCTGTTTCGGTTCTACGGAACCAGTTACGTATTTCGGTCTGTGTATCACGATCAACTGTGGCGCTGGTTGCAGCTGTTTCCACGCGAACAGATAAAGATTATTCAGGCTGAGAAGCTGTTCAGGGAACGCGAAACCGTGATGAACGACGTGGTCAGGTTTCTGAAACTTCAGCCTTACAAGTTCCGGCCAGAGGACCTGGAACACAGCTGGGGCGGCGGCGCCAGCAACTACCAGGAACCGGGCGACTATACGGCCATGCGCCCCGACACCCGGGCATTCCTGACAGCCTGGTTTGCGCCATTTAACGAACAATTATTTGAGCTAATCGGCGAACGTTACGACTGGAGTTGACAATACCTGCTAATCTGAAACCCTATGCTCTAAAATCGGTAACGGCATGGCGTCGATTGACGTTTTTTCATCGATATCACCAAGGGAGGTTTCATGAGAACCCAAATGCTCTGGGCTACCGCAGTAGCTTTGTGCCTGACGGCCTGCAGCAGGCAGGAACCGGCAGAGCCGCAGCCCGCCGAGAATGATCAGGCCGCCACGGCTGCCGAGGAAATGCAGGTCACAGAATTCGAGTTCGACGAGGCATTCATCAACCATATGCACGAGCATGCCGAAAAGCTCGACGACCTGATGTTCGCGCTGGCGGATGATGATCTCGAAGGTGCCCGGACACCGGCCTACTGGCTATCACAACATGACACGGTGAATGAGGTTCCGGAAGAATGGCAGAACTACATTACCGGTATGCGTAACGCAGCCTACGAGGTTGAAACGGCAGATGATCTCGACATAGCCCGAGCCGCCGCGGAAGACGTTTCGGAACAGTGCCAGGCATGCCACGCGGCCGCCGGGGTCAGCGCTTTCGAGTAAAGCCGCAATCGCCGGGCGATTCTGGAGTACGGTCAGGAGCAGCGGCAAGCGGATCTCAACACACAGGCCGTTGGCGGTATTGCTTGCTGAAATCTTGCCGCCATGCAGCGCGGTCGCCCGCGAGGCGATAGCCAGCCCAAGCCCGCCACTTTGCCGTGAGGTTTCTGGTCGCCTTGCTGCGGAACGATAGAATGGCTCGAAGATCCGCTGGAGTTCGTCACCCGGGACGCCTCCGCCCTGGTCTTCCACGCTGATGACGGCCTGTGACTCCTCGACGGACAGCCTTACCCGAACATCACCGTCGTCGCGACTATGCTGCACGGCATTGCGCAGGACATTCTCAACGCAGCTGCGCAGTGCATTCGGGTAGCCACTGATCGTGCACTCGGCGTCGGACTCCAGCTCGATACGAGCCTTGCGCCCCTGATCGCTGTACTCGTAGCGCACATCCTCCACGATTGAATTCAGCAGCTCGTCGAGAGCGATACTCGAAAGACGTTCGTGGGAATCGGAATCCAGTCGCGAGTATTCGAGTATCCGGCCGATCAGTTCATCGAGGCGTTCTGTTTCCTTGTCGATCCGGTCGAGTTCAGCGACGTCGCCCGTTTTGCGCCGTGCCAGCTCCAGGGCAACACGCAGTCTTGCGAGTGGGGAGCGCAGTTCATGTGACACGTTCCGGGTGAGTTCCGTTTGCTGTAGCCAGGCGCGCTGCAACTCGTCGGCCATGCGATCGAAGTCCTGGGCCAGCAGGCCGATTTCATCGCGCCGCTTGCCGACGTGCTCCGTGACGCGCGCATCGAGGTTGCCGCCTGCGATCGCATTCGCCGACTCACGGAAGCGCCGGATGGGCCGCGAGAGCGTCCGCGCCAGCCAGTAGGACACGATAGCACTGACCAGAAGCATGAGAATCACGAGTCCGCTCCTGCCTCGCTCGAATAACCAGCGATGTGTTGGAATTCGACGCGCTGGACGCCGACGGCGATGGGTTCTTGAGCCGGCGTGAGCTTGAATTTGGCGCCGGGGGCGGATCTCGCGGCCGCGAACCACGTGGCGGCAAACGGCCAGGAGGCGAGCAGTTGTCCTGAACGGGTCACCAATCGGCGAGTGCGGGGGCCCAGGGAGGCGTTCGTTGCACTTGATGCAGGGCGAAAACTAGCGGCAAGCCTCGAATCGCTCGCTTGCTGCATCGAATCGCGCAAGGATGGCCGCGCGCTCCGCATCGGAATTGTAATCAGGATGGTTCGCCGCCGATTCGTGCAGCCGCCTCACCCAGGCAAGGAAGTACTCGGCGTCATCCTGTGACGTCGGCAGGCGGCCGCCGACGGAAATCCAGACGGGCGTGGTCGTCGCGTAGGGGTAGAGGTCGAAGACCAGCCGGTGTGAGCGCTCGCTCCACGCGCGCAGCAGCAGCCAGCCGCTTTCACGGACGGTCACGGTCCCCGCAAGGTCGGCTGTCGTGCCGTTCCCTGCAATTTGGACCGTATCGACAACGCGGCCATTGTGCACGACCTCGACGTGGTCAATTGGCACGGCCGAACGCATGAAACCGGCGTACTCGATCGTGTGTTCACCGTCGGCCAATGCGACTTCTTCGCCCGGGCCGCGACCGCCCGCCGAAAAGCCGAGCAAGGGGCCATTGGTCGCAAAGGAATGCCCGGCGGCAAGCCCGGCGAGCCAGGCATCACGCCGTGCAGCCGGATCGCTGGCGGGCTCCGGCACTCGCACATAGGTCCGGTTCACACCGAGCGGCCCACGCAGCGACGCGTAGTTCGCCATCGCGTCGGTACCGCCCGCAGCAGGAATCCGCAGCCCACAATTCATGAGCCGGTACCAGACCTCGGCCGAGCTGCGGTGATCGGCGAAACCGACCACCTCGAAATAGTCGACGAGCCCGAGCGCCGCATCGGCCGGAAATGCGTGGGTCAGTTTCGGCGCGTTCACCGGGTCGGGCGCCGGGGCGAGATAGGGGTGCACATAACCAACGATCGCGCCCTGCTTGCGGGCGAGCTCGGCAATCGTCGCGTTATCAGGATAAAGACTTGCTGCCGCGGTGCCCGGGTACGCCACGTAGTCCGGAATCAGGAGATGGCTCTTCAGTCCGAGCAAGCCCTGGTGTCCCCAGTGACTGGTATGAAACTCCTGGGCATGCACGACGAGCACATCGTCGTTGGATGCCGCATCCGGCTCGGGCTGGAAGTAGGAAATATCGGGAATGCGTTGTTCCTTGTTGACGATCAGGTTGAACGCGACATCGAGGTCTTCGGCTGTTGCCTGCTGCACGAGCCTTGCCGGTGTGTTGCGGTATTGGCCGCCGTAATTCATGTGAATGTGCACGTCGCCACTCTGCCACTCGCGCCACTCGTTCGGCAGGTCGAGGCGCTCGATGCGAACAGTCAGGTCGCTGTCCCGGGCAGCGTCAATGTCGACCGTGTGTTGCGCGATAGCGTTCTCGGGACCGCGCCAGACGAGTTACAGACGCTGTTCCGGCCGGCAGTTGCAATGAGGCTTCACCGTGCATGTGAAAATAATGCGGTTCGACACGATCGGTGTTGCGATCGAAGCCGTCGTCGCCGTGCATCCAGTGCGATGCCGGCGCGTAGCTGCGACCGTCGGCGGCGAGAACCGATACGCGGCCCGATACGGGTTTGCCGGCTGCGTCGACGAGTTTCAGCTTGAGAACGCCGTGCGGAACCTTGTACTTTCGCTCACCAACAGGGACATCCTGGCGCGCGCCCCCCACCGTTTCCAGGATGCGAATCGACGTATTGCCCGATTCATTGACAATGTAGGCGATGCGGCTGCCATCCGGTGACCAGCGCGCCGAAGTCGCGTCGAAGTCGCCGTAGGTCAGTGGAAACGGCTCGGCGTTCGAGCCGATGCGTGTGACCCAAAGCTGGTGCCATTGGCGGCCAAGGTATGAAGCATAGACCACGCGCTTGCCGTCAGGCGCGATGTCGGGGCGTGCTTTCCAGCTGGTCTCTTCCTGGCGCACCAGCGTCGGCTTGCCACCGTCGACGGGGTGCAGCCACAGCGACCCGGTACCGTACGGCGTCTCGGGATTGCGCACGAGCAAAATACCCTTGCCATCGGGCGTCCAGGCGGGACTCAGCGAATGATCGAATTCACTGTAGTAGTAACGCGCCGTCTCGCTCTTGCGTTCATCCAGCAAAGGCGTCGACTGAAAGTCGTTATCGCCCGGGCGTCCGACGAATACATCAAAGCGGCCGTTGCGCGCCGTTGACACGTACGCGATGCGCTGACCGTCCGGCGACCAGCGAGGCTCGAGGTTGACCGCACCGCCTGTCGTCAATGCACGAACAGTTCCCGATTCGAGATCGAGGATCTGCAGTTCGACGGCCTTGCCATCGTAACGCGCGAATACGACGCGGTCGCCGTCGGGCGAAACGTCAGGCTGGTAGTCGTAGCCCGGACCGGCTGTGAGTTGCTCCGCGGTAGTGCTGTCGAGGGTCTGCCGCCAGAGGCTGCCCTGCATGGAATAGACGAGCGTCCGACTGTCGGGCATGAAAGCGAGTGCCGCGGGCCCCGTTGTCAGTTGGGGCAGGTACATCTCGCGAAAATAGTAATCGTGTGGAACCGCGATCTGCGACAGCACGGGCTCGCGCTCGGCCAGCGCACCGCTGCTCGCGAGGAGCAGCAGTACGATGGTCGATGTTAACGCGATGCCTTTACGCAGCTTGGGTGTCCCGGCCTAGAACTTGCGGCCGACACGCAGCCCGATCGTCCGCGGACGATTCACCATGATGGTGGAGTCCTGGAAGATCGCGTCATACGGGTCGTAGTACTGGCCGCCATAGCGCGTCAGTTGCGCGCGCTCGTCAGTCGCATTGTCGATAAACAGGTCCAGCGACCACTCGCTGACCATCATGCCGGCTGCCAGGTTGACGATCGTGTACGCCGGTTGCGTCTCCCGCAGATCGACTTCGAGGTTGCTCCACGAATCGCTCGTATAGGCGATGGCAGCCTGGACATAGCCCGGCGTGCGTCCGGCCTCAAAGTCGTATCGTCCAATGGCTGTCGCCTGAGTTTTCGGTACGAAGGGCATCTCGGTACCCTTCGGGGCGCGTGGCGGCAAGCCCAGGTCGGCCTCGTCCGAGGTTCGGTAGTAGGGCTCCTGCAACTCGGCGTTATTGAACGACGCGGCAAGCGACAGGGTCAGCGCGTCGGTGGCCGCGAACGTAAGATCGAACTCCAGGCCTGTCGTCTGCGATTGGCCGACGTTCTGGATGATGGTCAGCGGCGAGACGTCGTAGTCGAGGAACGCGAACTGGAAGTTATTCCAGTCCAGCATGTACGCGGCGCCATTGAAGCGCACGCGGCCGTTCGCGAACGTCGTCTTCCAGCCTATCTCGTAGTTGTCGACATAGTCCGGATCGTAGCGGCCGAAGCCCGGTACAGCTGTGCGATTGACACCACCGGGCCGAAAACCCTCGGAGTAAGTCGCATACATCATCGCGTTATCATTGAGATTGTAATTGACGCTGACCTTCACCGAAGTGCCGTCGCCCTCCGATACCGCATCGATATTGGGAGCTTCGAAGCAGGGATACTGCGGGTTGCCACCGGTATCGAGGCAACGGTTGAGGCCGCCGTTGAACCCGTATAACGAGTTCTCGAAATCGAACCAGCGAAGTCCGCCGACCAGTGTCAAATCGTCTGTGACGTCGAAGGTGACCTCGCCGAACAGGGCCATGTCGCGGTCGGTTCGTATCTGCTTGGTCTGCCACACAATCGGTGACCCCAGCACGACCGTGCCAAGCGGCCATGTCCGCGTGGGCCCGAAGTCCGGATCCATGTCGGGCACGACCCACTGCAGGTCAAAATCGTGTTCCTGGCGCTGAACAAATGCACCGACCATCCAGCGGAAACGGCTATCGGGCGACGACAACAGCCGCAGCTCGTGGCTTTGTTTCTCGAAGGTCTCATCCGAGGTGATGAACTGGCTTGGATCGGTGCACTGGTACAGCGAGTCGTAGTGGTAGCAGCCACCGTAGGAGTAACCGTAGAAGTTGTCGAGATACTGTGCGTAATGCGTGTAGTCATCGAGCGCCTCGCGATCGCGACCGAACAAGGCGCCGGCATAGACGAGTTCGAGATCGCCCATCTGGCCTTCGAGTGTCAATGAGGCCTGGTACCAGTCATCTTCGTACTTTTCGGGATAGAAACGCGCGGCCTGCAGGTCGCCAAGATCCTCGGGGTCGTGTGTAAATACGCCATTGGATTCCTGCTGCTGGTAAACGAGTCCGGGCGTCAGCGTCCAGTTCTCGTTGAGGTCGATCTTGAGCAGTGCGCGTGCGCCAGTGGTCGTGGCGTCGTTGAAGTCGTCCTCGACCAGCGCCGCGTTGTCATGCGTAGTGCCTACGCCTTCCATCGTAATCTGGGCATTGACGTTATCGATATAACCGGCCTGCTCGATGTGCCAGCCGACGAGGCGAACCGCCATGCGGTCATTGATCGGCAGGTTCGCAAATCCTTCCAGCGAATAGCCCACACCACCCTTGTTTACGGAGTTGACGCCGACATCGAAGCCGGCTTGCGTTTCACCAATGACGGGCTTGTTGGTGATGATGCGCACCGTGCCGGCCTGGCTGCTGGCGCCAAAGAACGTGCCCTGCGGACCAGCCAGCGTCTCGATGCGCGCGATGTCGTAGATGTGCAGATCGAGGACTTCGTTGATCGTCGTTATCGGCTGTTCGTCGAGGTACACACCGACACTTGGCAGCGATGCGGAGTGGTTACCATCGCCGCCACTCGATATGCCGCGCATGTAAACCTGTGCGACGCCGGGCCGGGCCGCGATGAACGACACGGTCGGCAGAAACTCGATGTAGTCCGCGAAGTTCTGCAGGTTCAGTTCTTCGAGCTGCTGGTTACCCAGTACCTGCACTGAAACCGCAACGTCCTGGAGGCTCTGTTCGCGCTTCTGCGCTGTGACCGTAATCTCTTCGAGCACTGCATCGTTGGTCTGGGCCTGCACCGGAACGACGACGGTGGCCAGCGCTGTACCCGCCAGTGCGGCGGAAACGGACCGTGCAATGGATGTGCGACGGAATTCTTTCATGCTTAATACCCCCCGGCTTAATATGCATTCTGATTCGACGCGGTGCATCCAACATGGAATTTGGTCTGCGTCACCTGCTAACATCCCAGAATACCGGCGACTTGGCAAGCGCCGTTGCATGCCTGCAACGGGCTATTCCAACTAGGGGAAAAATTACAACGATGCCTGACTCCGTCCGGGAACCCAGTGCCGACATCGCCGTTGCCCTGCAGCACGCTGCGGGCTTGTTGTCGACAGATCCCGCCCTGGCCCAGCAACAGGCCGAGGAAATTCTCAAAGTTGCGCCCGGCTCCCTCGGTGCGCGTCACATCCTCGCTGCCAGCAAACGCATGCAGGGCCATCTCGATGCGGCGCTGACGATCATCGAGAAACTGGCGCGCGATTATCCTGATGCGGTCGATGTATTGCACGAACATGCGATGACACTCGGTGCCGTGGGTCAGGGTGACAAATCGGTCGCCTTGCTGCGGCGCACGCTCGAACTCGACCCGGCACATGCCGGTGCCTGGCGGACGCTCGGTGATCAGCTCGCCGTTGCGGGCGACGCGGAGGGTAGCCAGGACGCCTACGAAAAACACCTGCAGCTGTCGACCCGCCACCCCGAGCTGATCGAGGCTGCGGCACATTTGCGAAAACGTGAACTTGCCAAGGCAGAGCAGGTTTGCCGCGACGTTCTCAAGAAGGATCCGGTCGATATCGTCGCGATCCGCCTGCTGGCGTCGATCGGCCTGCAAGTCGGACAGACCGACGACGCGATCAGTCTCCTGGAGCGCTGTCTTGAACTGTCGCCGAACTTTCACCACGCAAGGCAGAACTACGCCGTGGCACTGTCGCGCCGCCAGCGTTACGACGAAGCGCTGGAGCAGATCGATCGCTTGCTGAAGGCAGAGCCGAACAACCCGCAGTACAGCATGCTCAAGGCCTCGTTTCTCGTGCAGCAGGGCGAAGCCCCTGCGGCGCTCGAAATGTACGAGGATCTGCTGAAGGTTTACCCGAACCAGTCGAATGCGCACATGAACTTTGCGCACACCTTGAAATCAGTGGGGCGCCTCGATGAGTCGATCGCCTCTTACCGACGGGCAATCGAACTGCGGCCGTCGACCGGCGAAGTCTACTGGAGCCTTGCCAACCTCAAGACGTTCCGTTTCGACGACGACGACATTGCCGCGATGCAGAAGGAAATCCTGCCAGAGGGCGGCGACCCCGAAGACCAGGCGCACCTGCTGTTCGCACTCGGCAAGGCGCTCGAGGATCGCGGCGAATTCGAGGCGTCCTTCGCCTGCTACGAGAAAGGCAATGCCATCCGCGGCCAGCAACACCGTCATGATGCGCGCATCAATGTCTACAACACGGCTCGCCAGATCAAGGCGCTCGACAAGGCGTTCTTCGAAGAGCGCAAGGGCTGGGGTTGCGACGCGCCCGACCCGGTTTTCATCGTGGGCCTGCCGCGTGCGGGCTCGACACTGCTCGAGCAGATACTCGCCAGTCATTCGCTGGTCGAAGGCACCTCCGAGCTACCGGACATCATCGCCATTTCACGGCGCCTCGCGAAACGGTCGCGCAAGAACCCGGCGGGCGACTACCCGGAAGTCCTCAGTGCGTTAACGCGCGAGCAGGCGCGCGAACTCGGTGAGGCTTATATCGCGTCGACACGCGTGCAGCGCCACGGCGAGCCGTTCTTCATCGACAAGATGCCAAACAATTTCCAGCATATCGGGCTCATTCACCTGATATTGCCGAACGCGAAGATTATCGACGCGCGCCGCCATCCCATGGCCGGGTGTTTTTCCTGTTTCAAGCAGCTGTTTGCGCGTGGGCAGACGTTCACTTACGGCTTGCAGAATCTCGGCCACTACTACCGGGACTACGTGACACTCATGGATCATTGGGATGCGGTGTTGCCGGGTCGTGTGCACCGTGTGCAATACGAAGAAATGGTCGCCGACACCGAGACGCAGATTCGCGCGCTACTCGACTATTGCGGCTTCGAGTTCGAGGAACAATGCCTGCGTTTCTACGAGACCAAACGCGCCATTCGTACGCCGAGCTCCGAGCAGGTCCGGCAGCCAATCTACCAGGAAGGCGTTGAACAATGGCGCAATTTCGAGCCCTGGCTGGGTCCGTTAAAGGAGGCGCTCGGCCCCTTACTCGAACGCTACCCGGTTGACTGATTGAGCCACGCGGACACAGCGGTGCGCCCGACCAACGTACGCTGGCGCGTGCTTGGCGCCATCATGGTGGCGAGCTTCATTTCCTACGTGCTGCGCTACAACGTCTCGACAGCCGGCCCGGCCATGATGGCCGATCTCGGCATCACGGAAATGCACCTTGGTTACATGGCGTCGGCAATGAGTATCGGCTATGCCGTATTTCAGTTGCCGGGCGGCGTGCTCACGGACAGATTCGGTCCGCGCCGCATGCTGACCACGATGATTGCGATCTGGATCCTGCTCACGTTGCTGACGAGCATCGTCCCGGCCGGGGCAGGCACCAGCGTCGCGACGACAGTATCGCTGCTGGTCGTGATTCGGTTCCTGGTCGGCGCTACGTTCGCGCCAACCTTTCCGCTCGTCGGCGGCACCATAGAACGCTGGTTCCCGGCCGGCAGCTGGGCCCTGCCCAATGGCCTTTGCAGTACCGCACTGACCCTGGGCTCGGCGGCCACGGCGCCTGTACTCGTCTGGTTGATCCATCTTTATGGCTGGCGCGTCGCGTTTGCCATGACGGCGCCGGTCGGGTTGATCGCCATAGCTCTGTGGTGGTGGCAGACGCGCGACGAGCCGGACCAGCACCCGGACGTCAACGAGGCAGAAGTCCGGTTGATACGCGCCAACCGACCGGAGCCCGTCGCGGCAGCCGATGCGTCTCCGGCCTGGCTGCGCATGCTGAAAACGCCGCGCCTCCTGATGCTGACGCTGGCCTACGCCAGCATGAACTACGTTTTCTACCTGTTTTTCTACTGGGTGTTCATCTATCTCGTCAACGAGCGCGGTATCGAGGAGCAAGCAGCCAGCTACGTGGTGTCGCTGCAGTGGATCTTCGCGGCCATTGGCGCTGTGGTCGGTGGCCTGATCTGCGACTGGGCCTGCCGGCACTTCGGCCTGCGCCGCGGTTGCGCCTGGACGGCGATCCTCGGCCTTGTGATGTCCGGCATCCTGTTTGCGATCGGTACGCAAAATAATCACGAGATGGTGATTGTTTTCTGCCTCGCGCTCAGCTTCTTCTTCAACCAGTTGACCGAAGGCGCCTTCTGGGTTGCCGCCATCAGCATCGGTGGCCACCGCGCGGCGACCGCCTGTGGCGTCATGAATACGGGCGGCAACGCCACCGGGGTCGTGGTCGGGCTGCTGGTCCCGTTCACCATAGCCACACTGGGCTGGGGCGCCGCCATGCTGACCGGCACCCTGTTCGCTTTCATCAGTGCGGCATTGTGGCTGTTCATCCGCGCCGACCTGCCGATCGCCGACTGAGCCAAAGGGAAGCGCGTATACTTGGCGCAACTAAGGCCCGCTAAGAGGATCGGTGGATTTGGCAGCACCGTCATCAGAAATCAGTAAGCCCAAAGCCAGTCATCTGTTCTACCAGGCGCACGGCAGCCGTCCGCGAATCGCCAGAACCGAGGGCATCTATGCCTGGGATGTGAGCGGCAAGCGCTACATCGATGCGTCGAGCGGCCCGATGGTCTCGAACATCGGTCATTCGAATCCGCGCGTGCTGGCCGCAATGAAGGAGCAGATGGACCGCGCGACGTTCGCGTACCGGCTGCATTTCGAAAACGATGCTGCCGAGGAACTCGCGTCGCTGAC
The DNA here is from genome assembly GCA_963698415.1 of uncultured Gammaproteobacteria bacterium. Taxonomy (GTDB): domain Bacteria; phylum Pseudomonadota; class Gammaproteobacteria; order Steroidobacterales; family Woeseiaceae; genus UBA1847. Next base: position 141,757 of record CAVOQS010000002.1, read on the forward strand.
CGCATCGCTGATGCCCGCAGGGCTCGACCGTATCTTCTTTACGTCGGGCGGTTCCGAAACCGTAGAAACCTGCCTGAAGCTCGCGCGCCAGTACACGATCGCCAATGGCGAGCCCGAACGTTACAAAGTCATATCCATGACGCCGTCGTATCACGGCGCAACGCTTGGTTGCGTCGCAGTAACCGGTATGGAGCTGTTCGTCGAGCCGTTTCGCGCCATGATTCGCGAGATGCCCAAGATATCGGCGCCAACCTGCTATCTCGATCGCGACTCGCTCTCGATGGAGGAACGCGGTCTCCGCTACGCGGAACAGCTGCGCGACAGGATACTCGCCGAGGGGCCGGAGACGGTCCTGGCGTTCATCATGGAGCCGGTCGGCGGCGCTTCGACCGGCGCGCTTGTTGCGCCGGACAGCTGGTATGCACGCATCCAGGAAATCTGCCGCGAGTTCGGCGTACTGCTGATTGCCGATGAGGTCATGACGGGCGCTGGCCGCACGGGCCGCTTCCTCGGCATCGAACACTGGCAGCTCGACGCGGACATCATCGGCATGGCCAAAGGCTTTGCCGCAGGCTATGCGCCGCTTGGTGCGGTTGCGGCGCGGCGCAGCATCGTCGACGCCGTGATGGCCAGTGGCGGCTTCGCGCACGGTTATACCTACGCCGGCAACCCGCTCGCCTGCGCTGCCGGCAACGCGGTATTGAAAGAGGTGCTTGCCAATGGTCTTATCGAAAACGCCGAGACGCGCGGACGCTACCTGAAGGCGCGACTCGGCGAACTCATGGACCGCTTCCCGTTCGTCGGCGACGTGCGTGGCAAAGGCCTGCTGCTCGCGTTCGAATTCGTGGCGGATCGCGACTCGATGGAGCCACTTCCCGTCGAACTCAACGCGTACTCCGAGTTGGTGGAGGAAGCCTACGGACGCGGACTGATTATCTATGCGCGCCGCACACGCGGCGGCTTTCGCGGCGACCACTTCATGGTGTGCCCGCCGCTGATCGTTACTGACGAGGAAATCGACGAGATCATGGAATTGCTGGTCGCGAGCATCGAGGCTTACGCCGACGCACGGGGGTTACCACGATGAGCCGCAAAGTCATTATCACCTGTGCCGTCACCGGCTCGATCCATACACCGACGATGAGCCCGCACCTGCCGATCACGCCCGAGGAAATCACGCGGCAGAGCGTCGACGCGGCGAAGGCCGGCGCCGCGATCCTGCACCTGCACGCGCGCAATCCCGAGACGGGCCAGCCGACGGCCGACCCGGACGTCTTCATGCAGTTCCTGCCGAAGATCAGGCAGCAGTGCGACGCCGTTATCAACATCACGACGGGCGGCAGTTCGCTAATGACGCTCGAGGAACGCCTGGCCGCGCCGAATCTTGCCGAGCCGGAAATGGCCTCGCTCAACATGGGCTCGATGAACTTCGGCCTGTTCCCGATGAAGAAGCGCCACAGCGAGTGGCTTCACGACTGGGAACCCAGGCTGCTCGATGCCACGCGCGAAGTAATCTTCAAGAACACGTTCGCCGATATCGAACAGGTGTTCAGCCAGTTGGGCGATCGCTGCGGCACGCGCTTCGAGTTCGAATGCTACGACGTCGGCCATATCCAGACGCTCGCGTTCTACCTGAATGAGGGGCTCATCAAGGCGCCGGTGTTCGTGCAGTTCGTACTCGGCGTGCTCGGCGGCATCGATTCTTCGCCCGAGTCACTGCTCAACATGAAAGCGACCGCCGATCGTCTGCTCGGCGACAATTACCAATTCTCGGTGCTGTCGGCCGGCCGCCTGCAGATTCCGCTGGCGACCATCGGCGCGATACTCGGTGGCAACGTACGCGTCGGCCTCGAAGACAGCCTGCTGATCGGACGCGGCGAACTCGCTGCCGACAACGCCGCGCAGGTTGCGAAGATCCGGCGCGTGCTCGAGGAACTCGGTTACGAGATCGCGACTCCCGCCGAAGCGCGTGCCATGTTGCAACTGAAAGGCGCCGACAAGGTGGCATTTTGAGCGAGGCGCCCGCGAACATCGTGATCCGTATGGCGACTGCAGACGACGTCGTCGCGATTCACGGCCTGATTCGCGAGCTTGCAGAAATAACCGGTCCGTTCGAAAAGTTTCGCAGCTCGCCCGACCAGTATCTCCGGCACGGTTTCTCCAAAGAGCCGATGTTCGAAGCGCTGGTCGCCGACAGCGACGCCGGCCTGGTGGGTGTCGCACTGTACTTCTACACATTTTCGTCGTGGCGCGGCGAGCCGGGGCTTTACCTGCAAGACCTGGTCGTCACCGCCAAAGCACGAGGCTTTGGTCTCGGCGAAAAACTGCTCGGCGAACTCGTGCGCACCGCCCGCGAGCATCAAGCTACCCATTTGCGACTTGCGGTCGACAGCAATAACACGGCAGCGATGCGCTTCTACGAGCGCTGCGGCCTCACCAACATCGAGTCGGATTACATCTACGAAATCGAAGGCCGCGATTTCTTTGAGCTGGGCATCGCCTCGTGAAGCTCGTCTTCGCGGAAGCACAGCTCGAACATGCCCCCGAGGTTTTCATTTCCTCGGGCGCCGAACACGCTAACCCCGAGGTGCCGGAACGCGCCGTTCGTCTGCGTGCAGCGGCACAGAAATTCGGTCTGGAGGAAGTGGCGCCGCCGGATTACGGGCGCGACGCATTACTCGCAGCGCACTCCGCGCGCTACCTCGATTTTCTCGAAAACATTTTCCGGCGCTGGCAGTACATCGAGGGTGCATCGCGCTACGCGATGCCGAACATCCATCCCGACGGTCGTGACGGCGGTTACCCGGCATCGGCCGCAGGCCAGGTCGGCTTCCACATCTACGACGGCTCCTGCCCGGTCGACGCCACGACCTGGGAGAGCGCCCGCTGGAGTGCCAACACCGCATTGCACGCGGCTGAACTCGTGCTGGGTGGAGATGCCGCGTGCTATGCATTGGCGCGACCGCCAGGTCATCACGCCGGCCACGATCTCGTCGGTGGATTCTGCTACTTCAACAACAGCGCCCTGGCCGCGAGCGTGCTGCGCCGCAAGCATGAGCGCGTCGTGATTCTCGACATCGATGTACACCACGGCAACGGCACCCAGGACATTTTCTACGCGCGCAAGGACGTGCTCACCGTTTCGCTGCATGCAGATCCGCTGCGTTTTTATCCGTTCTTCTGGGGCTATGCCGAAGAGCGCGGCAAGGACGACGGCGAGGGCTGCAACATCAACATTCCGCTGCCGCGTGGCACGGGCGATGACGATTACCTGCGTGCACTCGATACCGCGCTGCAAAGCGTCGCCGACTTCGGGGCCGGCGCGCTGGTGCTTGCACTTGGCCTCGACGCCCATGAGTCCGACCCGTTCCAGGGACTGCAACTGACTACGTCCGGCTTCGAACGCGTGGCAGCCGCGATCGCGACACTCGGCCTGCCAACCGTGCTGGTGCAGGAAGGCGGTTACGTGAGCGATGCGCTCGGCGCAAATCTCGAGGCGTTTCTCAAGGGCTATACCTGATGCACGCGCTCGATATTGCCGCCATTGTCATCTACTTCGTCGTACTGATCTGGATCGGCCTCAGCGTTGCACGCCGGGAACGCGGCGCGGGCGAGAGTGAATCGTTCCTTGCCGCCGATCGCAACATGGGCCTCGTGCAGACGACAGCATCAACGGCCGCGACCGACCTCGGCGGCGGCTTCAGCATCGCGATGGGCGGCCTCGGTTTCACGCTCGGCATCTCCGGCTCGTGGCTGATCGCGATCTCGGGGCTGTCGGTCGTCATGGTGTCGTTCCTCATGGTGCCGAAGGTCAAGCGCTGGGCCGATCGCGTCAAAGGACTGACGACTGGCGACCTGTTCGAGGCGCGCTTCGACCGGCGCACGGGACTCGTTGCGGCGAGCGTCATCGGCATCGCCTGGTTCACGTTTGTCGGCGGCCAGATCATCGCCGGCGCCAAGCTCATGCAGGCAACGCTCGGCATGGAGCTTACGTTGGCCATCGTGCTGTCGGGCGCGATCATTCTCGCCTACACGGCGCTTGGCGGACTCAAGGCCGTCATCTACACCGACGTCTTCCAGATGGTCGTACTGCTGATCGGCATCGTCTTCATCGCCGTGCCGCTCGGCCTCTGGCAGGTCGGCGGCTGGGATGGCATCGTCGCGCATTTCTCGGCGGACCCGGCCACGGCGTCGCTGGTCGACTGGGGTGCCGTCGGCTGGAAGCAGGTGCTCGGCTGGTTCTTCAGCATCTTCCCGGTGTGGTTTATCTCGATCGCCGCCATGCAACGCATCATCGCAGCGCGCGACGAGAAGACGGCGCGGCGCGCATTCTTCCTCACGGGCGTGCCGATTGAGTGGCCACTATTTGCGATCGGCAGCACGCTGATCGGCATGATCGCACGCATGCTGCTGCCCGACATCGCCGACCCGGAACTCGCGACGCCGATGGTCATCATGCACCTGCTGCCCGTTGGCCTTGCAGGCATCGTCATTGCGGCCTACATCGCAGCCGTAATGTCGACGGCGGACTCGGTACTCATGGGACCCGTCGCAATATTCACCAACGACATTTACCGCAAGCACCTGCGACCTGATGCGAGTGAAGCTGCGCTCGTGCGCGTCGCTCGTATCGCGACGCTGGTTCTGGGCACGGCCGGCATCGGCATGGCCTGGCTCATACCCAACGTGCTCGACCTGATTCTGTACGCCTATACCTTCGGTGCCGCCGGCCTGTTCTTTCCGATGCTGGCACTGTTGTTCTGGCCGCGAGCGACGGCGGCCGGCGCCTTCTGGAGCATGTTGTGCGCGGGCTCGGCCGCCGTGATCTGGTCGCTGGCGGGTGAACCCTGGGGTATCGGTGCGTCCTGGATGGGCTGGGTCATCGGCCTGCCACTGCTCGTCGCCGTATCACTGCTCACGCAGCACGGTGAAGAAGAGCGGCCCGACCTGTTTCGTTAGGGCGCTAAGGCGCTACCGTAATCGTCAGGCCATTGACGAAACCCGGGATCGACCGCGAGCACATCTTCCCGCGTTACCGCATCGAGGCGTTCACGCAAGCGCTCAACTGACGGCAGGTCGCCATGCCAGAGCCAGTTTCTCGCAAGCTCTGTCGCAAGTTCGTCGTTGCCTTGCGCAGCGCTCATCGCGCGGCCGACCAGGTGCTGTTTGGCCTCCTCGATTTCCGCGGTCGTGGGCGGTTCTTTGCCGAGACGTTCGAGCTCTGCCGCGAGTAAGGCCGCGAGCGCGTCGAGCTTGTGCGTATCGACACCGATGCCCAGCGTGACAAAACCCGGACCGCCGTTCGAGGTGTAGCGCGCGTCAACGTAGTAGGCCAGCCCGCGGCGGGAAATCGCTTCCTTGCCGAAACGACCTTCGTAGTGGTGTGCGAGCGTATAAAGGAGAATGCGCGTGGCAAGGTATCCGTCGTCATGTGGCCCGGGTGCGGCAACGACGTAACCGAGCTGCGACTGCGCGACGGGTACTCCGAGCGAAATCGCTCGCGTTCCTGTCGGCAAGGCCACGCGTTCTATCTTTGGCAGTTCTGCCGCCACGAACTGGCCGAAAGCCTTGTCGAGGATCGTGAACGCGTTGTCCGGGGCGACGTCGCCGGCCACGGCAACCACGGCCGGCGCTGCCGCGGCGCCATTCGCCGGTCCCCACGGCGCCATCAACGCGCGGAACTCTTCGTGCAGCCGCGTCTCGGGGTCCGTTGAGGCCGGCGCGAAGTTGGCCGCGGCATGCGTGGCTTCGGCAAGCGCTGCGCCTGCCTGGCTTGCAAGCGCCGCAAATTCAGACGGCCGCGCGCGGCCGGTGAACGACAGCAGGCCGGGCTCCGGGTCGTTCGCCGCGTAAGCGCCCGTCGTGAGTGCATTACCCGGCACGACGACACGCAGCTCCACCGATGATGCGAGGTCCGAGGCCTGCACGATGGCCGGCACACCACCCTTCAGGCGCTTGAGTACCGGAGCAGCGGCCGGCGTTTCGTCAAGAGTGCCCGTGGCTGGTATCGCGATGGCGACTTGTTCCGCGGCGCCTGGTTCATCCGCACTGGACCCCGGCCGGTACCACGCGATTGTGCGGCGCTCAGGCCGCAGGTAGTGGCGGGCGACGCGCAGGACGTCGTCGGGCGTAACTGCTCTGCAGCCGTTCCGGAAGAGTAAGCAGCACGTCGAAGGCATCGAGGCCGGCGAAAAAGGCAAGCTGGTGCGCCGCGTCTTCGGTGGTCTGGACATCGAAGACAAGCTCGTCGCGAACCGCGTCGACGGCAGCGGCCACTCTTGCCGGATCCGGCGCGGATTCGAGAAACAGCGCGAGGCGTTCATCGATGGCGCGCTCGGCAGTCGCCTCGCTGCTTGAGTCGTTGATGCTGCCGCCGACCGTGAAGACATAGTCCTGGGCGCTCGGCGGAAACCAGGTGGTGATGTCATCGGTGGCGCCGTAGAGGACGCTGCCGGGCTTCGCCGGTGAGCCCCAGTCGTTCTGCAGGAAACTGACACCCGAGCTACCGGCAAGCAGTTCCTGCAATACGAGGAACGCCGCATAGTCGGGATGCCGGGCGGACGGCGCTCGCCATCCCATGACAAACCGCCGCCCCGGTGTGGTACCAGTGACCTTTACCCGCCGCTCGCCCTGTTGCACGGGTTCGATCGTATGCGGCGGCGGTGTGGCCGGCCGCTTCTCGAAGTCGCCGAACAGTTCCTCGACCTGTGAACGCACCGCCGTCTTGTCGAAGTCGCCGACGATCGCGAGCACGGCATTGGCAGGCTGGTAGTGCTGGCGGTAGAACGCCACCACGTCTTCGTGGGTGACGTTGTCGATATCGCTTTCCCAACCGATCGTGTTGTTCCGGTAAGGGTGTGCCTGGAACACGGTGAACAGCAGCGCGTCGATCAGCATCGACGAGGGCCAGTTCTCGTACATATGCATCTCGGATAATACGGCGCCCCGCTCGGCCTCGATAAAGTCGGCGTCCAGTTCCAGTCGTCCCATGCGATCGGCCTCGATGGCCAGTAACAGGCCAAGGTCATCCCTGGGCACGGTCGAGAAATAGGTGGTCTGGTCGGTCCAGGTATAGCCGTGCCACTCCCCGCCGCGCGCGTAGATGCGGCTGACGACATCGGTATCGGGGAAGTGCTTCGTGGCGCGAAACGCCATGTGCTCGAGGAAAGTGCGCGAGGCCGGTCTTGCCGGTCACTTCGTTGCGCGCGCCAACGGTGTAGAGCATCTGCACACTGACCACGGGAAAGTTGCGGTCGGGAAGCAGGATAACCGTCATGCCGTTGTCGAGTTCGTGGCGCTCCGCGTTGTGAAGCTGCAGGGCAGCATGTGCCGGAAACGCGCCCAGCATCGCGACGAGGGTCAACATCAACCGCATCCGTCTCGCTCTCGAATGATTCAATTCGCTCTACTCGATCAGCCTGCTTGCCCGTCAGCATATCACTGCAGGCGGAATCGCGATCACGGGAAACAAGAACCGGTACGCGTAGCGATCAATACCAGGCTAACGCAACGGCGGTCGAAGTCTCCCCGCTATGCCAATCATTCCGCGACGCCAGGCTGCTGGTAAACATGAACATCCCGCTGCGGGAACGGTATGGACACACCCTCCGCGTCGAATCGGCGTTTCACCTCGCGCGTAACGTCCCAGTAGACTGTCCAGTAATCCTCGGGCTTGACCCATGGGCGACATACGAAATTGACGGAGGAATCCGCGAGTTCGTGGAGTTTGACGACCGGCTCCGGGTCTTTCAGAACAAGTTCATGCTCGTTGACGATTGTCTCGAGGATCGACTGCGCTTTGTCGATGTCGTCACCGTAGCCAATGCCGAAAACAAGATCCACGCGACGTTCGGTAATGCCGGTGACATTCGTGATGACGTCACCCCATACCGAGTTGTTCGGCACTATAACGAGCTGATTGTCGGGCATTCTCAATTGTGTGGACAGGAGGTTCATTGATTCAACCTTACCCAGCACACCGGCAACATTGACGACGTCGCCCGTATCGAAGGGCCGATAAACCAGCATCAGAAAGCCGCTGGCAAAATTACTTAGCGAGTTTTGAAGTGCAAAGGCAATGACGAAGCCGGCAGCACCGACGATTGCGAGCACGGGTCCAACGTTAACCTCCAGCGCTGAAAGACCAACAAAAAATCCAGCGAACAGGATGAGCCTGCGCACGCTGAGCATTATGAATTGGCTCAGCAGTGACGAGACGTTAGTTGATTTCGCGAGAGCCCTTCGAGCAGCCTTGAAGGCTACGATGGACAACAGGTAGAAAACAAAAATAATGAAAAGAAACTGCAGAACGTTGACCGCCCAGCGAATACCGCCTTCCGGCGATTGCAGCCAGCCGGCTATCCTCGTCCATGTCGCACTTGCGTCCGTGACATCGACCTTGATGCCGGAAACCGCCTTGATATAGACGTCATACTGCGTACGGTCGCCGCCTTTTGCGGCGAGCTCCGACAGGACGACCTCGAATCGGTCGATTATCGCCGTTCTCTGTGCGCCAAGTTCCGTCGCGTACTCAACCAGGGCCGTTCTTCAGCTCCGCCTTGTCCTCAGCAGCGTCACCCGCCACGGTAACTGTTTTGCCAGCCTCCTCCGCGTTGTCTGCGGCTGCCTGGATCGCTTGTTGCACGGCATCATCCTGCACGGACTTTTCTTGTGCTTCCTTCGCTTCCTGCAATGCTTCTCTGGCCTGCGTCGCGGCTTCTTGCGCAGCGTCCTGGTCAGATTCCGCGGCGGCCTCCTCGGCCTCTTGAAGGGCCGATTCCGCCTGCTTGACGGTCTTGATCTCCTCCTTCTTGAAAAACTCGGCCACCTCGGCGTCGCTGATTTCGGCGACCTTGGCTCGCAACAGGGCCTGCCAGGCCTGCGCTTCGACCTCGAGTTCGCATTTTGTCAGGGGTTCGACACGATAAGAAAGAACGGGCAACGGCACCGTCACATCCGAGTCGGTCACGGGCTCGTGATCATCGGCGCAGTCCTGGGCCATCGCGCACGTGGAACCGAGGGCCAGCGCAACTAGTGCCAATAGCGAGCGAACAGAGGTAAGCGAGGTTGTTTGCATTCGGGGTACTCTCGACGGGGTTGAGTAGAAGGAGTGGCTTCGAAACAGCTGCGGATTATGCCGATAGGGGTAATCGACATCAATTCGATACTGCCGCAGGCTGCAGATACGAAAAGACCCCTTTACGGGGTCTTTTTGAATCTGGTGGCCAGGGGCGGAATCGAACCACCGACACGCGGATTTTCAATTTGCCAAGTGATTCGAGCCCGCCAATAATTTCAACCGGTTACCGGGCGCCCGTTGCTTCCTACTGCCCTACTTTGCACATCCGTGCACAGCTCAGTTACGCAAAACTCACGCATGCGCTCGCCCGCATTCGGGTCCGTGCGAACAACAAATGCATTTCTAGCGATTCTGCCCAGAAATGGCGGTTGCCCCAGGGCACGGTTACGTTGACGATACTTGGTCCCCTTCGCCTTAGCTCATTATCTCAGCCCGCCGAAAACAAGAACCGATGTGATGAGAAGCATAGAGATTCCATTGCTAGACCGAGTTGCGAGGGAGCAAGGGATATCCAGGCGACACGCAGAGCAACTGCTGCTGTCAGGCTATGAGCCAGCGGACGAGCCTGTCCAGGAGCCCAGTACGGCGTGCTCCACGGTCAGAGTACTCCCGACCCCGTTTCAGCAGGACATCAGCGACAACCAGCTGCTCTCGCGGGTGATCCGGTATTACAACGAAACGCTGAAACAGGCACCGGCGGCATTGGCGTACCTGGAGAAGCGTCGTATCGCCAATAGCGAGGCGATCGATCGTTTCAATCTCGGCTTCGCCAACCGCACCCTCGGTTATCGCCTGCCAATGAGAAATCGCAAGGAAGGCGCTGCCCTGCGTGGCCAACTACAGCGCGCCGGCATCCTCCGGCCATCTGGGCATGAGCACTTTAATGGTTCCATCGTCATCCCCATATTCAATGACGATGGAGCCATTACAGAAGTCTACGGCCGCAAGATCAATGACAACCTCAGAATAGGCACGCCGACGCATTCGTACCTACCGGGACCGCACGCCGGTGTCTGGAACGCGGCAGCATTGAAGTCCTGTAGCGAGGTGATCCTCACCAAGTCCCTGATCGACGCACTGACATTCTGGTGCGCGGGCTTTCGAAACGTCACAGCAAGCTATGGCATTGAGGGCTTCACCAAAGACCATTTGGCGACCTTCAGATCGGCCAAAACCGAAAGGGTACTGATCGCGTATGACCGCAGTGCCGTGGGCGAGGAAGCCGCCACAAGACTCGCGAAAACCCTAAGCGCGGAAGGCTTCGACTGCTTCCGGATCCACTTCCCGAAGGACATGGACGCGAATGACTACGTACGCCAGGCTCCTGAAGCAAAGGAGTCGCTGGGCGCTGTGATCCGCTCGGCACTTTGGCTGGGTAACCGGAACACGGGACCTGCTGCGAGGCCTAATCCGGTTGCATCGGGCGCCGACGAGCCAGGGCTCAAACTTGATGCATCCGACAGCACAGCAGAGGCTAGCAGCGCACTCGAGCCCGAGCGAACCTTTGACGAATTCACTGAAGAGGTTACTTCGTCCGTCATTCCAGCCACGCCGCTAGCGGAGTTAGACGCCGTGGTAACGGAGACGGACATCACTATCGCCCTCGGTGATCGGCGCTACCGTATCCGGGGCCTGGAGAAGAACCTGAGCTTTGACGTAATGAAGGTTAACCTCCTGGTCTCCCGCGACATGCTCGGAGATCCTGCGGTACACGTTGACACGCTGGACCTGTATCAATCGCGACCGAGGGCCACGTTTATCCGCCAGGCTGCGATCGAACTCGGTGTCGAGGACAAGGTAATCAAAGCCGACGTAGGCAAGCTGATCCTGAAGTGCGAGTCCCTGCAGGAACAACGCATAAGAGGGCTGCAGTCGCAAGAGAGCGAGGCCGTCACCTTGACAGAGGAGGACGCCACTGCCGCGCTCGACCTCCTGAAGTCCCCGAATCTCCTGGCGCGCATCAGCCACGATCTCACCCGTTGTGGTCTGGTCGGCGAGGACGCGAACAAGCAGGTAGCTTACCTGGCTGCACTGTCCAGGAAGCTCGACCACCCCCTGGCGGTCACTATCCAGTCGACCTCGGCAGCGGGCAAATCTGCGCTGATGGATGCCGTGCTCAACTTCTTGCCGGCCGAAGATCGCGTACAGTACTCCGCAATGACCGGGCAATCGCTGTACTACATGGGCGAGTCCGACTTGAAGCACAAGGTCCTGGCCCTGGCCGAACAAGAAGGCGCATCAAGCGCTGGGTATGCCTTGAAACTCCTGCAATCCGACGGCGAGCTCACCATTGCATCGACGGGCAAGGACACGGTAACGGGCAAACTCGAGACGCACGAGTATCACGTCGAGGGCCCTGTGATGCTGATACTGACAACCACCTCAATTGACCTCGATGAGGAACTCCTCAATCGCTGCATTGTGCTGACCGTCGATGAAGGCCGTCGACAGACAGAGGCGATCCAAGAGAGTCAGCGGCAAGGCCGAACGCTTGCGGGTCTCCTCGCCAGAGCCGACCGAAATACCATCCGTTCGCTGCATCAGAATGCCGGGCGACTGATTCAGCCACTCGCGATTGTAAACCCCTACGCGAAACACCTGACGTTTGTCGCCGATCGCACGCGTACCCGGCGCGATCACGAAAAGTATCTGACGCTGATCGATGCGGTCGCGCTATTGCACCAGCATCAACGACCAATCAAGACCGTACGGCACGGCAACCAGTCCATTCGCTACATAGAAGTGACACTCGATGACATTGAGACCGTAAATCAGCTGGCGCACGATGTCCTCGGCCGCACGCTTGACGAGTTGCCACCGCAGACGAGGAAGCTCCTGCAGCACATCATTGCCTGGGTGTCGAAACGTTGCCAAGTGCTCGCTATGAACCGTTCAGACTTTCGCTTCACGCGTCGAGATGTGCGCGAGGCAACAGGATGGGGAAACACGCAGCTCAAGGTGCATTTGCGTCGCCTGGCGGAACTCGAGCACCTTCTGATCCATCGCGGCGGCCGCGGACAATCGTTCGTCTATGAGCTTCTTTACGATGGCAATACTCACCTTGATGCGCCACACGTGAGTGGTTTGATCGACGTTGAGGAACTTGGGCATCTGTATGACGACAACCGGGCAGGCTCAGACGCGCACAAGTCGGGGGAAGGACTCCCGGGGTCGGAAACCAGTCGGCCAACGGCCGGGGCCATGTCGGCCGACAGTCGCAGTGGATAGGCCGACGGGAACACCAGTGCCCAGGCCTAAGAGCGGATGAAGCGCAGGCACCGCAAGCTGAAACCACAGCCGGATGCGTATCCCATCGCCGCCAACGGCATCACGTCGTACCTCAATCGCTTCATCGAGGCATCAGCTGCAATGGGCCTGAGCGTGACCACAGTGGAGATTCGTCGCCGCATGCTGTCGCGCTTCATCCTCTGGTGTGACGAGCGTGATCTCGGTCGGCCACAGGACATCACTCGGCCGATCCTCGAGCGCTACCGCCGCTATCTCTACCACTACCGCAAGGCCAACGGGGAGCCGTTGTCGTTCGCCACCCAGCAACAGCGCCTGGTGCCGATCAAGATGTTCTTCAAGTGGCTGACCCAGGAAAACTACATCCTTTACAACCCGGCCTCCGAGCTGGAGCTGCCCAAAGTACACCGCCGCTTGCCGAAGCAACTCTTAACAGCAGACGAAGTCGAGCGCATTCTCAACCAGACGCTACTCCACGGCGAACTCGGTGTCCGCGACCGCGCAATGATCGAAACGCTCTACTCAACCGGTATCCGCCGCGCTGAGCTTGCCAACTTGAAGCTCTACGACGTGGATACGCAGAACGGCACGCTAATGGTAAGAGAGGGCAAGGGCAAGAAGGACCGGATGGTGCCCCTCGGCGGCCGTGCCGGGCACTGGATCGAGCGGTATCGCGATGAGGTGCGCCCGTCCTTGGTGGTCGAGCCCGATGCCGGTTACCTGTTCCTGCACGAGACGGGCGAGCCATTCAAGCATAACCGGCTCACCGATCTCGTCAAGAAATACATTCGTGCCGCCGGCGTTAACAAGCCGGGAGCCTGTCACATCTTCCGCCACACCATGGCCACCCTGATGCTCGATAACGGCGCGGACATCCGCTTCATCCAGGCGATGCTCGGTCATAGTGACTTGTCGACCACCCAGATCTACACGCAAGTATCGATTGCGAAACTCAAAGAGATCCACGCACTGACGCATCCGGCTGATCGCGATCAGTAGCCTGCAAACTCCCTGCGCAATCTGGCGCTGAGCTCCTCGGACCAATCTGGTGTTTATCAGCTCTTCTAAAGAAAGCCTGCGTGCATCACGTGAGGCCGATACAATGCTGCACATGCTGGAGTTAAGCGAAAAACCGCGTCTGGGCCGAAAAGCAGTTGTGCTGCGCACACGTCAGCGCAAGAATAGCTCAAGCCATCGAAGGTGTTGGGGAAATCACCAGTTTGGTCGAGGATCGTCGTCTGGCCGACTTTTCTACAACTACTACCGCACATACGATCCTTCGACCGGCAGGTACTTGGAGAGCGACCCAATAGGGCTTAGTGGCGGGCCGAACACATACAGCTACGTTGAGGGTAATCCGTTATCGTATGTTGACCCGGATGGCCAGCGGCGGCGCCCCGGACATTACAATCCGTACAGCTTAAATAGTTACCCTTCGTCGGGAAACAGATACGGTGTACCACCTCGTCAGGGACTCAGCTCTATCTATAATCCATCCAATTCGCTGCGGGCCAGAAACAAGGCCGCTCAGAGAATAGTAGATAGTGCGCTTGCATCGGCAAGGAACAAGGCGTGGTGGGCGAGGCGAGATTTGGAAGCCTCTATGGATGCAATCGACCAAATGAACCAATGGGCAGAAGATGACAAACTGAATTCGATTCTTGATCAGATGTTCCTGGACATGTTGGCTGACGAGTACCTTGCTACCCGCTACTGGAATAGACTGCTGAATGAAGCAGAGCAATGCTTCCATCCTGATGTGGTCGAGCGAGCGCGTCGCAGTCCGGAGCTCTGGCCATGGAGACCACTAAATTGAAAGATAGTCAATTGGACAGAACGATATCGGGAACGTTGTGCTTAGCGGCTGGGCTCCTACAGTTGGTGTGGTTCTTCTTGCCGCAGTTCGAGTATATTTGGCTTACTGAAGATGAGCTTGTAATCCTAAGTTACAGTTCCTTTGGTTCCAAGATTGAGATGGGATCGGCTGTCTCCTGGGCTTATCTGTTGTCTTTTTTTGCTGCGCTAATAGCTGTCCTTGTCTACGGTAGGCGAGCACGCCACTTTTTCTTGGCATTCGTGGTTTTGGCACTATTTGGCTTGGTTCCATTCGGGGGTATGGTCATTGAAACGGGAGCTTCAGCGACATTGAGAGATCTGATAAATCTCATAATGGGCGCAATTGCGGCGATCTTGTACGTTGCTCATGCACGGAGAGAATAGTTCTTGGCTTTACTACAACTACTCCAGATGCCGTCCCGTACTCGGGTCATAGGTTCTGAAGTAGTTGTAGACTAGCCTTGCTCCTCAATCACGTCAGACAGGAGCTGCACGTGCTCTCTCAGGGCGTTCAATGCGCTCCTCGTCACCTGTGGTTCCGATGAGATTCGCGATTGTTCCAGCTTGCTAATCCTCTCCATCACTAAATCCCTTTGGCGTCTTGGATCATCGGCAAGCGCTAGCGGAAGAGCCGAAACCAGTTCAGCGAGCCTTTCGCCAGAGACGCCACCGCGAATTGACTCGTCAAGAAAAGTGTCCGGTCGGACATCAAAGAACAAGCCAGCGCTGCGTCTAAAGTCTCCAAGGTCACCGCCATCAAGACACTTCTCGATTCGGAGGCCAACCCTATAGCTGGGCAAGTCTCCACCGGCAATCAAGTCAAAGAGATCCTGTCTGAACGGGTCAGGAACGGCATTCAAATTCTCCGGTTTGCCCCATCCACAGCCTTCTATGTCTTTGCCTATCGCGGCCATCAGGGCCTGTTCTCTCTCCACGGAGGGTGACTCCACAAATGATGACCAAGTGCTTACGACATCGTCGTTGCCGAGGCTACAACCGAAAACGAAGAGGAAGCTCAAAGCCAAAGTCTTGTCCATTCAACAGCTCCTCAAGGATTCGGATCGTTGTTGTAGATGTTGACGTCGATGTTGCCCGTACCATCATTCGCGATGATATCGAGAAAGTAGTTGTAATGGAGCCCAGTCTCCGCATCCCAATATTGGCCAGGGTAACGCAGATTGTAGGTAAACACCGCCATATCGCCATCAGGGTCTTCATCTGGCCCTGTTGAGCCAAACGGGTCAGAGTCCCAGCGCCAAATCGGGGTGTTGCCGTTGGAGATCACTCTAGGCGAACCCAGATGATCTGTATGGATATAGTACGCGCTGGTTCCATCAAGCACGGCCACGGGGGCGCCATTGAACCAGACAGTCTCCTGACCTACAGATCCCACCGAGTTGTACTCACCTATCAGGCCCCCGGTCTCATCATAAGCGAACAATGTAATCGTACCATTGTCCTTTTTGACTCGCTGTCCCTGGCCATTATGAACATAGGTCGTGGACCCAGTATCGACGTCGACTAACCTGCCTCGATCGTCGTAACCGTATTTAGTTCGATTCCGTGGTCGGGCGAATTGCTGTTTTGTTTTGCCTCCCAAAAAATGCTTAGGCGGTTTTGTCGAAATTGTCTGCAAAACCTGCATGGTCACCGAGTGAATCATGCTTTTGAGATCGTTTCAAACGTCGTAGTGCGCGCATTTTCAAATTGCAGATACAACGAAGCCTCAGCAGGTGCGCCGAAGGCCGAAAACACCTCGTTGTCGAGCAGCGTCTAACGGCTAACCATAGCCTGTTCCACGCGGCGCATACTGAAACGGCAGCTTCACATCGGGTAACAGATGCTCGATGGTCTCCATCAGGTTGCTGATCGGATGCTTGTTGGCCGCTTCACGCAAGTCGTGCGCGGTGGAATGAAAATAGATCTGTGTGCTGGTGACTTGCTTGTGGCCCAGGAGGTCACGAATGGTGACGACGTTGACGCCCTTATGCACGAGGTGTGTAGCGAACGTATGCCGCAACCGATGTGGCGAGATACGTTGCCTGATCTTTGCACGATGTCCCCAGGTACGCACGCGTTCGTAGATCGCACTGCGCGACATACCACCGCCACGACGACTCCTGAAGAACGGTGCACGTGGCAGTGCAGGTCCACGGTGGTGACGGTACAGCAACATCGCATCGACGACGGTGTCATTCATTGGCACGCTGCGTTCATGTCCACCCTTACCGACCACCGTTACGGCGCAATGATCGAAGTCGACATCAGCTTCGCGCAAGTGCGAGCACTCCGAGGCACGAATACCGGTGCCGTAGAGGAGCGCCAGGATGGCACGGTCACGCAAACCGATAATGGTGTCGTCGGGTGGCGCGCTCAGGAGCCGCTCAACTTCTTCGATCTTGAGAAAGACGGGTTGCTTCTGCGGCGCGGCCTTGATCGACGGCAACCCCTCCATCGGGTCGCCGCGCGTATCGAGGTGGCCCATCGCAACCATCGCCCGGTAGAAGCTTCTGAGAATAGTGGCTGTGCGGTTAACGGCGCTCGCGCCGTTCAGGCGATCGTCACGCAGGTGCTGCAGGTACTTGAGTGCGTCCTGCGTTGTAATCGTATCGGGCGCCTTGTCATCGAGGGCGACGCGCACATACTCATGAAACTGCTTGAGCGTCGCCTCGTACGCTGCGATTGTCTTCGGTCTTAGTCCGCGCGCGGTGCAGAACGTGCGCGTGTACAACTGAATCCAGTACTTCCACATCATGATGCCTCTCCCGGGTCGAGGGTGGTGACGGCACGCTCCATGCGCGAGGGCAAGACGTGCAGGTAGACGCCTGTCTCCTGCGGGCTGCGATGGCCCATCAGGGATGCGATCACGCCAAGATCGACACCACGATCCATAAGGTGCGTGGCGAAGCTGTGGCGTAGCGTCTTGGGCTTGATGTCGTTGGGCAGGCCGGCTCGCTTGACGGCCAGGCGCACCACGTTGCAGACGTCCTTAATAGCCAGGCGCTTCTTCTTCGCCCACGTCCTGAACAACGGCCCGCGCTTGCCACCGCGATCATGAAGGTAGGCGAGCAGCTCGGTGTAGACGGCATCGGGCACCGGCACGATGCGCGGCTTGTCACCCTTGGCCTTCATGACGCTCAACTCGCGACGCTCGGTGGATACGTGTTGCACGTTGAGCCCACACAACTCGCCGTTCCTAAGGCCGCAGCCGTACAGGAGCAACACGATGGTGCGGTCGCGGCGCTCCTCGGCCGTACGACGCGGGCACGCCTCGATCAGGATCTTCGCTTCTTCCAACGTCAGCGATCGCGGCGGCGTGCGCTGCTCGCCATCCTTCAAGAAGAACCCCTTGAGGACGTTGCGGTCGGTACGGCCGCTGCGCCACGCATACTCCAGGAGCCCACGCGTGTGCGTGATGTTCTTGTTGATGGTGGCCGGGCTTGCCTGGGCCTCGCGCTCGAGCTCGACGTAGCGCAGGAAATCCTCGAACGTGAGCTTCCACAGCGGTGTGTCGGGGCGCACCTGCTGTGTCAGCCGAATGACGCGCCGCAAACTGCAACGTATGTCTCTCAAACTGCCGTGGGCAAGCTTGTTGACGTCCTTCTTGTAATCGAGGTAGCCCTCGACGAGCGGATCCAGTCGCGTCATGTCATGGCCTCCGTGGCGAGCCAGTCGTTAAGGGGGTGCATCGCGATCGCTTCGCGTCGTTCCGGGTCTGCAATGTGCAGGTAGCGCATCGTGGTTGAGACGCTGGCATGGCCAAGCGTGCGCTGTACCTCCGGGACCGGTATGCCGGCGGCGATCATGTCCGAGGCGCAGGTATGGCGAAACTGGTGCAGGCTGTGCAGCTTCAGACCGGCGCGCTTGGCGGTCTTGTGTACGAGGTTGCTGACGGCCTGTTCGGCCATGCGACCGCCGCTGTTACTGATCAGCAGCGCCTGCTGATGCAGTCGACCGTGCTTCTCCAGGTGGTTATGCCGGTGCGGCAGAAACGTCTCGATGCAATGGTAGCCAATGCTCGGCACCGCCACGCATCGTTCCTTGCCGGTCTTGCGGCCGTCAATGCGCAAAGTCCCGTCCTCACGGTTCCAGTCCCCGACATCAAGTCGCTGAAGCTCGCCGCGGCGTAATCCCGTGCCATACAGCAGCGACAGCACAGTGATACCGAGGTGCTTGCGGTATGTGCTCTGCCCTGCAGCAGCTGCCGCCTGCCAAAGAATCTTCATGTCCTTCGCATCGATACGCTTGGGCATACGGTTGTACGGCGTAACCTTCGGTCCGTGCATCCACTTGAGAGGGTTGTCCAACCACGCCCCCTGGCGCACCAGGTAGTTGCCGAAGCAACGCATGTGGCTCATGACTGAGTAGATCGTCGCCTTGGACTTGAACGGCGTGCGATGCTGGATGTAGCGCGTCAGCAGCTCGGGCCCGATGTCCTCCAAGCGCGGCTTGGGGCGTCGCCGCTTCATCCAGTTGCCCATCCTCATGAGCTCGCGGTGGGCATTGTCGATCGTCTGCGGGTGGATCCCGCGAGTCTCATACTCTTCTATATAGGCGTCTAGCAGCGTGTCCCATCGTCTCATCGTCTGTCTCCTCGTCAATCAGGCGACCCCTGAGGGTCTCCTCAAATGCGACAAAACAAAACAATGTCATTCGTCAAGAACGGCGACGAGCGATTGGTTGTCCTAAACGAGGTTGCCTGCTCAGTGGTCAATGCCCGCCGTGGCAAACACCGCACGCATGTATTCGACTACAAGGGTGCACCAGTCAAACGGATGCTGAACAGCTCGTGGTGCCGGGTCCGCAAGGACGTCGGCCTGCCACAAGTGCGAGTCCACGATTTGAAGCACACGTTTGGGCGGCGACTTCGTGCCGCTGGTGTGAGTTTCGAGGATCGGCAGGATCTACTGGGCCACCGCTCCGGACGAATGACAACACACTACTCCGCTGCAGAACTTTCGAAGCTGATCGAGGCGGCGAATTCAGTGTGTGAAAGAAGAGGAAATAGGCCCGAGCTAGTGGTCTTGCGGCGTCTAAATGTGAACTAGACTCCCGCAAAATTTACGCAAAGGCTGAGGCCGAAATTTTGGCAGCGACGCAAGTCGTTGAAAAAATTGGTGGCCAGGGGCGGAATCGAACCACCGACACGCGGATTTTCAATCCGCTGCTCTACCAACTGAGCTACCTGGCCATTGCTGGGGCGGGCTATTAGACCGGTCCGGGCCAGCCCAGTCAAGGCCGGATTTACCCTAGATCTCAGGTATCCTTAGCCATGCTCACTCCAATCGAATGCCAGCGCCCCGAGGCTCAAGCAGCGTGAGAGGTCGTGACCTTGTCGACCTCGTCGCCCTCGGCTTCCTGTGGGGCGCGTCATTCCTGTTCATGCGCATCGCGGGCCCCGAGTTCGGTGCGTTCGCCCTGGTGGAAGTCCGCGTCGTGATCGCCGCGTTCGTGCTGGTACCGCTGCTCTACGCCAAAGGGCAGGTGGGCGAGCTTACGGGCAACTGGGCAGTCCTGGGTATTCTCGGGACGCATAACACTGCCCTGCCGTTCCTGCTCCTGACCTGGGCGACGCTGTACCTGAGTGCCGGCACCGCTGGAATCCTGAATTCCACCGCGCCCATCTTCGCTGCCCTTATTGCCTGGGCATGGCTCGGCGAGAAGCTGACCATCAACAAGGCAACCGGTCTGCTGGTCGGCAGCGTGGGAGTCTGGCTGCTCGTGCGTGACAAGGTCGGTGCCTCAATGGGCGGCACCACGCTGGCGGTTATCGCCGCACTGGGCGGCTCGTTTCTTTACGGCATCGGCGGCAACTTTACGCGGCGCTATGCCGGCAGGATCAAGCCGCTCGCCGTTGCGGCCGGCAGCCAGGTTGGCGCGGCACTGGTGCTGTTGCCGGTCGCCATTCTCACCTGGCCGGAAACCCCGATATCGGCGACGGCCTGGGCCGCGGCCGTTACCATGGGGCTATTCAGCACCGCGCTTGCTTACATCCTGTATTTTCGGCTGATCGCCAATACCGGCCCAACCAACGCGATCACGGTTACCTACCTGATTCCGCTGTTTGCCATGCTGCTCGGTGCGCTTGTCATCGATGAGCCGATTACCGTCTCGATGATCGTGGGCTGCGCCGTGATCCTGCTCGGCACCGCGCTAGCCACCGGGCTGCTGCGCCTCCCCACCCGCGGGGTGTAAGATGAGGCCATGAGAAACACCGATGCCCCTTTGCTGATAGTACTCGTCCTGATGGTGGTCGGTGGTGTGGCTGCCTGGTTGTTCAGGGATACACTGTTTCCGGGACCCGAACCCATTCCGGTTGTCGCGGTGCCCGAACAAGCGGAGCCGCAGGAAGGTGCTGGCAGCGGTCCCCGTTACCCGATGCCGGAGATGAGCACGACGCCGGCCGAAGAACGTAACCTGGTGCCATTGCCGCCGCTCGACGACAGCGACGCCTATTTCCTGCTGGAGATTGGCAGCGCCTTCGGTCCGGCGATCGAGTCACTGCTCACGCGTGAATTCGTCATCGACCGGTTGGTCACGACCGTCGACAACCTGCCGCGCAGTGAGCTGCCGGAGAAAATCCGTCCTGTCGGACACCTTGCCGAGGCGTTCGCGACAGACGTTGGCGCCGATGACACCGAGATACTCGGCCTCTCGAGCTACGTTCGCTACGACGCCCTGGTCGCGCAGCTTTACTACGCCGACGTCGATGCCGTCTTCGACATCTACAAACGCTACTACCCGCTGTTCCAGAAATCTTACGAACGACTCGGTTACCCGGACGCGTATTTCAACGATCGCCTTGTAGAAGTCATCGATCACCTGCTCGCCGCACCAACGCCTGGCGGGCCGATCGTGCTGGTGCAGCCGAACGTCCTGTACGAGTTTGCAGACCCCGACCTCGAAGCGCTATCGAGCGGTCAGAAGCTTCTGTTGCGCATGGGCCCCGACAACGCGGCCACCGCCAAGCGTTTGCTCGAGAAATTCCGCGGCCGCTTGCTAGCCGGCAGTTAGGACGCGTTCGCCTGCACCCAGCGGGCGATATCCGCGGCGCCCATGGCGCCGGCCTGGCGGGCAACTTCCTTGCCGTTTCTGAAGATCGCCAGCGTCGGAATGCTGCGTATATTGAAACGCCCCGCAGTTTGCTGCGCCTCGTCCGTGTTGAGCTTCGCGAAACGCACATTGGGCTCCAGATCGGCCGCAGCCTGCTCAAACGCGGGCGCCATCATTTTGCAGGGACCGCACCACGGCGCCCAGAAGTCCACAACCACAGGGATATCGTTCCGCCCCACGTGCTTGTCGAAGTTCCCATCGTTGAGCTCGACCGGGTGTCCCCCGAAGATACGCTCTCCGCACTTGCCGCACTTTGGACCCGCGGCCAGTCGGTCGATCGGCAGGCGGTTGGTGGCATTGCAGTGCGGGCATACAACATGTTTCAGATCAGTCATGGCTTTCGATGTTGGCCCTGCTGTCTCGATTTTCAAGGCAGGACGCAATCCGTTGTTCAGCGGCCCTGAGATTCCGGGTACCATCCCTGGGATAGGACAATCGCCGACGACTGCGTACGCTTATGGCCCTGCTTGAAAGACCCGCATCAACCATTCCAAGCCATTGGTATTTTGATGCCGACCACTACCAGCGTGAACTGCGGGCCATCTGGTATCGACAGTGGGTCTGCGTCGGGCGTGAGGAGAACCTCGAGCAAACTGGCGACTACTTCACGACCGAAATTGGCGACCAGGGCATCATTGTCACCCGGAGCGCGGAAGGCTTGCGAGCCTTTCACAATACCTGCCGCCATCGCGGCGCACGAATCTGCACGGCTGAGACCGGTCGCTTTCGAAACGGACGGATCATTTGTCCCTACCATACGTGGACCTACTCGCTCGACGGCGACCTGGTCGCGACGCCCAACCGGCTCGATACCGGTTCCTTTGAGGCCGATCGTCTGTCCCTGTACGGCGTGCACCTCGAAACCTGGCGGGGGTTTATCTTTGTGAATCTCGCCGCTCAGCCGGACGCGTCCCTGGTCGATCAGCTCGGCTCCGAGGCTGCCAACATCCGCAACTGGCCGCTCGAAGACATGCGTTCAGTACACCAGGTCATCAAGCCAATCGCGTCCAACTGGAAGATCTACTGGGAAAACTACACGGAGTGTTACCACTGCCCGCGCATACACCCGTCGTTGTGCCGCATCATGCCGGTGTACAAACTCGGCACCAGCACCTCGAGCGACATTCCAGGCTGGTCCCGGGAGAACGATGGCGACGCTGAAACCTGGGTTGCGGACGGCAAGTCGACCTTGCCGCTGCTTGCAGGGCTGAGCGAAGCCGAGCGCAATACCATCGTGACCTTCGCCTCGTTCACGGCCAGCATGTATATCGTTGCTCACCGTGACTACGTGCGAACCGTTCGGATTGTTCCGCGTGGGCCGGAACAGCTCGACCTGGTGATCGACTGGCTGCTGCCCGCCGCATACGCCGACATCGGCGAGGAAGAGCTGCGACCTATTATCGATTTCCCGGCGCAGGTCATCGCCGAGGACGGTGAAATGTGTGAGCTGAATCAGAAGGGCTTGCACAGTCTGCGCCACCAGCACGGCACGCTGGTCGAGCAGGAGTACGACATCCTCGATTTCCATGATTGGTTAAGAACCAAGCTGGACGACCGGGAGTAGGAAGAGTCGTGCTCAAGGACATTACCATTCGGCACGACCTGCGAGTCGGCGACCTCGGTCGCATCATTGCCCTGCATGGCGAGGTGTACGACACCCTGCCCGGGTACGGGCTGGCGTTCGAGGCCTATGTGGCCCGCACGATTGCCGAGTACGTTATCGATGCCGGCGGCAGCGGCCGAATCTGGCTCGCGGAACGCGGCAACACGCTGATCGGCTGCGCGGCCATGATCCTGCGCGAGCGAGGCACGTGGCCAGCTCCGCTGGGTGCTCGTCGACCAGTCTGCGCGCGGCATGGGGCTTGGCAAGGACCTGGTCAGTCGCGCGCTCGACTATGCCCGCGACAACGGGTGTTCCCGGGTCTTTCTCGAAACCACCGACGGATTGCCCGAGTCACAAAGTCTCTACGACACACTGGGGTTCAGGGTTGTCTCTGATGTACGCGAAGAGCTCTGGGACGGGGTGCGCCCGCTCATTCGCATGGAAATGGGGCTCAAATAAAAACGCCCGGCCATCTCTGGCCGGGCGCGCAAAAGGTAAAGCTACCTTTGGCGGGTCTTTACAGGTCGCCGAAGCTCTTGCGGAACGTTACACCTATCGTCTGCGGCTTGTTGGTCCGGAAACCGAGCCGCGCACGACCGCCGCGTTCGCGGTCGAATGACAGGTTTGCATTCTCGTCAGCTACGTTGTGAACGTAGAGCACGGCCGACCACGTCTCTTTCTCGATACCGGCGCTCAGGTTGATGATCGTGTAGGCATCGAGGTCCAGGTCGAGCGAGGTAACTTCGTTACCCGTCGCCCCGCCGAATGCCAGTCCCGAGCTGAAATCACCCGCACCCGGTACCTGGTCACTCGGTTGCGTGTACCGATCACCCACGTAGTGGATGGTCGCGGTCAGGAAACCTTCCGATCCACCGAACAGGTCCAGCGGGTAGACGTAGCTGCCCGTAGCGGCAAACTGGACCTCCGGGACAGAGGCGAGACGATTGCCGTCTTCCAGTCCACCGATCACATTGCCACCGCCGTCGACCACGGTCGAATCAAACTCTGACTCGAGGAAACTGCCGGCCAGCGACACGTAGATGGAGTCTGTCGGGTTGGCGCCCAATTCCAGTTCGATTCCCTGCGAGTGTGCCTTGGGCACGTTGAAGGATACGCGTGACGAACAGGAGCCCGCGTCCAGGGTGGCCTGCAGGTCCTCGATTTCCGAGTAGAACACAGCGGCATTGAAGGTCACACCGTTGCCGAAGCCGGATTTGATACCCGCCTCGTAGTTCCACATCTTTTCGTCATCGTAGGACTGGAAGCTCCCGAAAATGGCCAGGTCTTCCGGCGTACACAGAGTCGCGTTCAAAGGGTCGTTAACGCCGCCGAGGCGGAAGCCCTGCGAGACCTGCGCGTTGAGGGTCACCTGGTCATTGAGGTCGAAGCTCGCCATCACACGCGGCGTGAAGCCGTCGGACGACGTTTTGTCGGTCTGGTCATCCCCGTTCGCGAACAGGCCGCCAGAATAGAAGCGACGTGATTCGCTGAAGTCGTACCAACGTCCACCGACCGTCAGTGCAAACTCGTCCGTGACGTCGAAGCTAAGCTCACCAAATATCGCGAACTGTTCGATGTCGTACGGCAGGCTGGCATTGTACGGCGAATCGAGGTCCGGGAAGCCGTTCGCAACCGCAGCCGATGTGCCCGCACCGAGCGTGTCATCCGTTACTTGCTGGTAGCCGGGAGTCGGCAGGTACTGTCCGTATTCGCGCTCCACATTGGACGTGAATGCACCGAACAACCACTGGAAACGACCGTCGGAGTTCGAGCTGACGCGCGCCTCGAAGGTCGTCTGCTTGAGGTCCGTCGAGTCCCGCAGGTTTGACGGCAACAGTACGCCGGCGTCCGGATAGCCGAGGTCAACCGATACGCTGCCGGTCAATGCACTGGCATCGCGGCTGACGAGAATGTCGCGGTCCATCTGGCTGCCGACGAACGTGAAGTCGAAAGCGTCCAATGAGGCTTCGAACACGAGATCAGCGAGAAGGGTCTCACTGGTGAACTTTTCATCCAGGAGCAGGTGCTGCTGACGCTCCCCAAGCTGGATCGGCTCACGCGGCGTGCCCGGGGCACCCGTCGTGTACGGGTTCGCGAACAGGTTGAAGACTTCCTGTCGATTGAAGCCGTCCGATTCGATTTCCTGGTAAACGATGCGCGGCGTGATCGTAATCGAGTCACCAATGTCAAACGTCAGCGCTGCTCGAGCGCCCGTCCGGCTGCCGCTGTTCACATCCGAGTTCCAGCCGCCGGATTCCTTGCGAGCATCAATCCAGCCGCCGTATTCGGTGGTGTAACCCACAAGGCGCAAAGCCGCGTTGCCGCCCTCGCCCAACGGCAGGTTGACCATGCCTTTGAGCGCACCGCCGGTGCCACCATCTGTGATGGTGTTGAGGTCAAGCTCGACACTCGCATCAAACGCGTCCGGATCCGGCTTGTTCGTGATGTAACGAATCGTGCCGCCAACCGAGCCCGAACCGAACAGCGTGCCTTGCGGGCCGCGCAAGGTCTCCACCCGGTTCAGATCGAACAGGTCGAAGTCGGGTGTAAACAGGGACAGGGAAATAACCGACTCGTCCAGGTACACGCCCACCTGTTCCTTCACACCCGGCTGGTCGCGAACGATCTGCCCAGCCGACACGCCGCGAATAGCGACCTGGCTCTGACCCGGCCCAAGGTTCTGGACGGTAAGGCCCGCGACGTTTCTCGACAATTCCTCGAGATCAGTGGCGCCCGTGCGCTGAATATCCGCTTGCGTCTGCGCGTTAATCGAGAACGGAACGTCCTGGATCGTGGTTTCGCGCTTGGTCGCGGTGACGGTGATCTCTTCCAACACCTGGGCCACCGCAGCGCCCGATGAAGCCAGCAACGCAATGGTCGCCGGCAGCACGACTAGACGTCGCGCAGTTTGCCTGATACTGCTCATGATTAACCCCCCGTTTGAATTTTCTGTACGACTTCAAGGTCGACAGTCATTGGTAATGCTTCTTATTCTCAGCATAGTCAGTATTGCCGCTAAAACAAGAGAAATCAGACGCGATAAATATCCCGTTCGCAAAAAAAGAAAGGCCGGGCGAATGCCCGGCCTGGCCAGCTACCCGGATCCTTGAGGGGGGAGGAGAGATCAGGCAGCTTTTATTGCTTCCTCGGCAGAGAGATATTCGTAGCCGAGATCGCGGGCAACGGCCTTGTAGGTTACGTGCCCGTTCCACACATTCAGGCCGTTCGCGAGATGCGGATCGGCCTTCAGTGCATTGACCCAGCCGTGATCGGCCAGGGCTTTGACGAACGGCAGGGTCGCGTTCGTCAGAGCAAACGTGCTGGTGCGAGGGACGGCACCCGGCATGTTCGCAACACAGTAGTGCACGACCTCATCGACGACGTAAGTCGGGTCAGCATGCGTCGTTGCATGGCTTGTCTCGAAGCAACCACCCTGGTCGATGGAGATATCGACCATGACCGAACCTGCCGCCATGTCCTTGACGTTCTGGGCGGTCACGAGCTTCGGTGCTGCTGCACCGGGAATCAGGACGGCGCCGATGATGAGATCGGACTGCGGGGCAAGCTCCTCGACCGCGTGCTTGGTCGAGAAGATCGTCGTCACACGCCCACCCCAGACATCGTCGAGGTGGCGCAAGCGCGGCAGCGAACGATCGAGAATGGTGACGTTGGCACCGAGGCCGACGGCCATGTCGGCCGCGTGAGCACCGGAGACGCCGCCGCCGATGACCAGAACGTTGGCAGGCTGTACACCGGGCACGCCGCCGAGCAACTTGCCGCAACCGCCATTGGCTTTCTGCAGCGAATAGGCACCGGCCTGGATCGAGAGGCGGCCCGCAACTTCAGACATTGGCGTGAGCAACGGCAGGCTGCCATCGGCCGCGGTGACGGTCTCGTAGGCAATCGCGGTCGTGCCTGACTTGACGAGCGCTTCGGTTTGCTTGGGATCCGGTGCCAGGTGCAGGTACGTGAACAGCACCTGGTCCCGGCGGAGCATCGCACATTCGTTGAGCTGGGGTTCTTTGACCTTGACGATCATCTCTGCCCGCTCGAAGACTTCTGCGGCCGTAGCGACGACCGTTGCGCCAACCGCCTCGTAGTCCGCGTCGGTAAAACCAATGCCGGATCCGGCTTGCGTTTCGACGATGACCTCGTGGCCGCTGTGAACTACCTCGAGAACACCGGCCGGCGTCATGCCGACACGAAACTCCAGGGTTTTGATTTCCTTGGGAACACCGATTCTCATGGCTCTCTCCAGACCTGATATCGTTATTATAGAGGTGCAGCATACGTGCAAGAATGCGGCGCTTGCTTGCGTATTGGATGACAGATTGCCCGTAGTGTGGCAGATTCTGCCGTTAATAGTAACTTTTCTGCAGGATTCTGTTATGGCACTCGACCGATTCGATAAATTGATTCTCGAGGCCCTGCAGAGGGATGGGCGCATCAGCAATGTGCAACTTGCCCAGAAGGTCAGCTTGTCGGAGTCCGCCTGCCTGCGGCGCGTACGTGCGCTCGAGGAGAGCGGCATCATCGATCGCTACGTCGCGCTCCTGAGCCAGAACGCCGCCGGACTGCCCGGTAACGTCTTCGTGCAGATCGGCTTGCACCGCGAGGTCGAAAGCGAACTCTCTGCCTTCGAGGATGCCGTGCGGAATATTCCGGAAGTAATGGAGTGTTACCTGATGTCGGGGGAATTCGACTACCTGTTGCGCATCGTCGTCGCCAACATGGCCGACTTCGAGCGCATTCACAAGACCGAACTGACACGCCTTCCCGGGGTAGCCCGGGTCAATTCGAGTTTTGGTATCCGCACCGTGCAGCGGAAAACGGAATTGCCGCTACGATGACGGCGGCACGAATTCCTTGGGCGCCGCCGAGCCGCCTTCAAAGAAGAATTTTTCCATCTCGGTCTCGAGAAATTTGCGCGCGTCGGGCTCGATCGGTGTAAGACGGTATTCGTTAATGAGCATGGTCTGGTGGGCCAGCCAGCGTTGCCATGCTTCCTTTGAAACATTGTCGTAGATTCGCTGCCCCAGTTCGCCAGGGTACGGCGCGTAGTCGAGGCCCTCTGCCTCTTCGCCCAACATGACGCATTTAATCGTGCGTGACATCTATAAGTCGCTCTATCAATTTGTGGACCGGTGCGGCCATGCCGCCCGGCAGTTCGTCGCCAATTCGATGCCACGTGGCATCGCCAGAGTCGGCTACTTTACTCAAAGGGGCGCCGACTCGCACGACTATTGGCTGAATATCGAGATCGTAGTGGCTGAAGCTGTGACGCAGGCGTTGCCATGCTTCAACTTCGTCCACGCGGCCTTGCAGCGTCTCCGCGCACCAGTCATGGATGTTCCCGCTGCCGATCTCCGGCAGGCTCCAGAGCCCACCCCAGATACCGGCCTCGGGCCTGCGCTCGAGGTACACATGCCCATTGTGGTTCGCGATCAGCATTGTCGTCGCGCGCAGCGGTTTCGCCTTTTTCGGCTTGCGCCCCGGAAATTGGGTGACTGACACCTTTTGACTGAGTCCATGGGTGTCAGTCACCTCATTTAGCGCCTTGCAGTCGGTGGCGACCGGGCAGCGTTCACAGCCCGGGTTACTGCGGGTACAGAGGGTGGCACCGAGATCCATGATCGCCTGCGTGTAGGCCGCCGTGTTCTTTGCAGGCGTGTACCGCTCAGCGATCTCCCACAGTTGTTTTGCCACCGCTGTCCTGCCGGGCCAGCCCGCTACCGCCTGGTGACGCGCGAGTACGCGTTTCACGTTGCCGTCGAGAATTGTGTGTGGCTGGTCAAACGCGAGGCTCAGAATCGCGCCGGCCGTTGATTTGCCGATGCCCGGTAATGCGACGACTTCCTCCAGTGTGCGCGGAAAATCGCCCGCATGTTTGTCGCGGATGGTCTTTGCTGCCTGGTGCAGGTTGCGCGCTCTTGCGTAGTAACCCAGCCCCGACCAGTGTTGCAGTACATCGTCTTGTGCAGCATTGGCCAGTGTCACGACATCGGGGAAACGGGCCATGAAGCGCTCGAAGTACGGAATGACTGTCTGCACCTGCGTCTGCTGCAGCATGACCTCGGACACCCAGATCCGGTAGGCATCCTTCGGCTGCTGCCAGGGAAGGTCCTTGCGGCCGTGTGCATCAAACCAGTCGAGCAAACGCTCGGCGAAGTCACTCACCGAGGCTCCCTGGGGATACCGCGAGTTCCTGGGCGATTGCCTCGATACGACCGATCGCCTTGCTGCCACCCGAGCTCAGCCTGCGCTTGATCATGTAGGGGCCAATTGCCGGGGGTACCCAGAAGTCCGGCTCGAACTGCAGCACGTAGCGAACGCGGGTTCCGCCATCTTCTTCAGCAAACTCCCAGGATTCTTCACAGAACCGGAAATCGCTCTTCGCCGGGTCTGTGTAGGCCAGCAGCAAGCGATCGTCCGGTGCTTCGACATAGCCCTGCCGTACGAGCGATTTGCAGAAGAACAGCACGCAACCCTTGTTGCGCACGTAGAACCCGGGGCGTCCCTGTTCATCGGGTTCCAGGTCACGCGCCTCGACAATGGCCGACGAGAACCCGGTCGACAGGTCCCAGCGGCTGAACACTTCGTAGGTTGCGTCCACTTCCGCGTCGAACCACACGACTGACTCCATCGAGTAGCGCCCATCCTCGTGATCGACTTCAAGGCTGACAAGATCGGCGGCACTCGCGCTCGCTGCAACGAGTATCCACACGACGACCGCAATGAGGCGCTGGCTTATCAACGGAAAATATCTTTCAGCTTGTCCTGCAGCTTCTCTTTGACTTCATCCTCGACGCGTTTGCGCAGGAGCTCTTCGATGTCCGGCCTGACCTTGGGCGCTGTCAGCGGGCCGGCAATCGTGAGTGGAATGACGGTCTTGGTGAGATCTTCGATTTCCTCGGCGCTCGCCCCGGCCATCACTTCGGGTTTCGCGAAGACCCGAGCGCGGAGCTTGTAGTCCACGGTGCCCGCCGGAAGATCGACAGCGCCATTGCCTGCCAGCTGCATGAATGGCAGATCGGCGATGAAGTCGTTGTTCCTCATAATGCCGTCGGTAACAATGCCGGTCGCTGTCACCGACGTGAACTTCGTGCGTGCCGGCAGTACAGGCTCGGGCGGCGTCTCTTTCTTGAGCAAGGCCCGCGCACGCCGCAGTTCGTACCAGACGTCCATACCTTCGTACGTACCGTCCTTGAGTTCGAACGAAAGGTTACCGCCGAGCGTGCGCTGTACGTCGACCATATCCTTGCCGCGCCCGGTCAACTTGAAATTGCCGCTCATCGTGCCGGTGATGTTCTCCTGCTCGAACATCGCGAGCGCCAGCCTGGCGAGATCGACGCCCTGGACACTTTCGTTCATGGACAGTACGGGAACGGCCCCCGACACATCGATGCTGACATCGCCGTTGTAGCTACCCCCATACAGGCTGGCCGCCATCGGGTGAAGTCGCATGCGCCCGTCCTTTGTCTGGAGGTTGAGGTCGACCTGTTCCAGCTCGAGGCCGCCGAGCAGGACTTTTCCGATCTTGAGGCTGCCCCGCGCGTTGAGCGGCTTGATCAGCTCCACAGGAATCTCGACCGGCGCCGTGTCGGCTGCATTGCCGGCACCGCTCTCTTCGGGCGGCGCCATGTAGCGATTAAGGTCGATGGCATCCGCACGCAACTCGAGCACCTGTCGCGCGGTCATGTCAAACGGCACCGTCAGGCTACCTGTAAACGTAGTGTCATCAAGCTTGATCGTGAGATCGCTCAGGCTTGCATGGTCTTCCCGGATATCAGCCTGCGCCCGAATGGCAAGGCTGCTAAGGACGGAAGGATCGGCGGTCTCCGGTGGGCTCACATCGAAGAGATGCATCAGGCTGCGCGGTGAGAAAGCCGCAACCTCGATGGCCGCGGTCGTCTCTATGGGGCCGGCATACGAGAACGGCTGCACGTCGGCACTGATCTCGACATCCAGCGCGCGGGCCTCGATGCGCTGCATTTGTACGGTCTGTTCTCGTGTATTGAGCTCGATTCCGGCCGTCTCGATGGCAAGGCTGGTTGGCGAGCTGGCCAGCCCTTCGGCCACGCCGTCAAGCGCAAATCCGTCGATCGTGACCTGCCCGGACTCACCGGTGCCGGCGATGCGACCGATCTTCATGTTGAGGTTGCTCAGCGTATAAGACTCACGCGTGTCACGGTTCGCGTAGACGATCGTGGCATCGTTGATATCGACACCCGATATCTCGAGTGCCTTGCCATCGGTCGCCTGCGGACCGGCCTCGACGCCGTCACTATCCTCACCGCTACCGTCTGCGGATACGAGGTCGTCCCAGTTGCTGCGTCCGTCGCTGGTCACCACGAGGTTCAGGCGAAAGGCATCCAGCACAGCCGCACCAACGGCCACCTCCTGGCGCAACAGCAGCGGCAACACGCGGACGCTTAGCTCGGCCCGATCAAACTCGGCAAACGCTTCGTCACCAAAGCCATCCGCGTTACCCAGCGTTGCATGGCCCACCTCAACAGCGAGCCATGGGAATAGTTGCAGCTTGACCTCGCCATCGATCACCAGGTCGCGCCCCGTCTCTTTCTTGACGGCTTGCGAGATCTCTTCGCGAAAATCATTGGGATCGAAGAACAGGAAGAACGCGATCGCGGCAATCAGGAATAACGCAATCAGACCGCCGATTATTGCGGCGAAAATACTGGCATAGCGGCTCATCTTGGCACCCGTATCTGGTAGATGCGTAGGGTATCAAATAGGACAAAAGAAAACGGGCCGCGTGCGGCCCGTTTGGTCATTAAATCAGGTGTCCGGTACCTGATTAGCGGCAGATTGTGACATCCCCGTTCAGCGTCGAAACGTCGACGCGTGCGTCACCCTTGTCGTCCTCGTGGCTCCACTCCCAGCCCGGCGTGTACTTGCTGGTACGTTCCGGCTTCGAGCCGAAACAGTTGTCGATATCGCCGTTGAATGTGTCGACCTCAAAGCGCCCCGACACATCCCCGGAGAATTCCAGGTCGACATTGCCATTTACGGTCTCTGCCTTCAGCTTGCCGCCATCTCGCAGCTGCCCGCGGAACAGAATCTCACCGTTAACCGTGTTGAGACCAACGCGATCGAACGAGCCTTCGTCAACAATGACGTCGCCACTGACCGATTCGGCAGACACGGTTCCGGCCACGCGGAACAAAGTCACATCACCCGAAACCGAATTTACGCGTGTCTCGGCTTCCTGGCGCTGACCGCTGACCTCGATATCGCCACTAACAGCTCCGGCCGATATATCGGATTGTCCGCCTTCCGTGTCGATATCACCGCTCACGGTGTTGAGCTTCTGTTCGCCTTTGACGTCTTCAACTTCGATATCCGCACTAACGGTGCCAACGTCGATGGAACTGCCCTCGGGTACCTGGATATTGAGATCGCTCTCGATACCCCGGCCACTGTTGCGTGGCACCTTGACCTTGACCGTGATCTTGTCGCCGTCGCGTTCAAAGATCAGCTCCTCGACGTTACGACCGATTTCGCCGGTGACCTCGACTTCGTTGCGAGACCAACCGTTAATCGTTATCGAACCGGAAATGTTCGATACGTAGACCTCGCCATCGGGCGCTGCATCAAGCCGCCTGTCCACTTCCTCAGCCACGGCCGGCATCGCAAGCAACGTGCTCAATACAATTACTGTCAGTCTTTTCATCATCTTTCTCTCTTCATGTTCCAGTCGACGAAGCGCCGGCTAGATATCATTCCTCATCATTACGTTGCGCGTCAGGCCACCGACCCGGCGCAGCAACGTCAATTCTTCGCGATAGGCCTGCAGGAGCTTCTGCTGCAGCATGACGTTGTCGGGCTCGCGCTCGAGCGCGGTGTTGATCTCGACAATCGCCTCGTGAATCAGCTCGAGATTGTCATGGATATCACTGCGCGCTTGTGGCGACAGGTTCGCCAGTTCAACATCGAGTTCATCCCGCAACCCGTTGCGGGCATCCTGGAATCCCGGTCCAAGGTTGTAGTGGTTGCCAAATGACGCCTGCTCGAAAACAAGCTCTGGCGCCACCGTCGTTACCGGACCATTGCTGTCCTTAACCACGAGATAGGTCACCGCCGAGGACGCGCCAACGAGCAATACGACGGCCGCGGCTTGCGCCAGCATCGGCGTCCAGCGCGACCGCTGCGGCTTCCCGATCGCCTCCGCGACGCCCGGCCACAAGTCCCGTTCAGGACTGATCTCGGTCGCCAGCGCCCGTGCGGCTCTATCCAGTTTGTTGTCAAATTCTTCAGTCATGCTTCGAATTCCTGTTCTTCCAGTTGTTGCACCAGAAGCCTCCTTGCCCGGTGCAGTTGTGCCTTGCTCGTGCCGGTCGCGATGCCCAGCATCTCGGCCGCCTCATCATGCGTGTAGCCATACACCGCATTCAGGACGAAAACGTGTCGCGCGCCCTCTGGCAGCCTGTCGATCGCCGCCGTGAGGTCCCTGAGCTCACCGGTATCCCCGGTTTCCAGGGGTGCCGGGCGCGTATCTGCGACGGTCTGAATCCTGTCCTGCTCACGCTTCGACTTTCGAATCCTGCCAAGAACCGTGTTGACGGCGATGCGATGGAGCCAGGTTGCGAATGCGCTGTCACCGCGAAACTTGTTCAACTTGTTCCAGGCCTGGATGAATGCCTCCTGCGTACAATCTTCAGCCTCACTGACGTTTCCCGTCATCCTCAGACAAAGCCCATAGACCTTGTCTATATGCAGCCGATAAAGAGCCTCAAACGCGCGCGCATCCGATCGTTGTGCCTGGCGTATCCAGGTCGCTTCATCTGCGACAATATCGGTTCCGGCGATGACCATCCCTCGACTATAGTCGCTGCTTGCCACGGTCAAAAGCGCTTCCAAAAGCCTTTTCTCCCTTTATCTTGACCTTTTGATGCCTGTGCCGGGCAGAGGGTTTGAATTCCGGCGGTCCAATCGGTAAAAAAAACGCTTAAGCGCCTGTCTTTTCTTACTATTCTGTTATTATTCGACGAGCCCAATCGAGCGATGAAAGCACCGTATGGCACGTTTCAAAACTTGTCCGTCTGATGAACACATTTATTCATTCACGGCCGAGTTGCCCCTGACGGTTGCGGGTTACTAGATGTCGGGCCACTCCATTCTCTATCTTGGCCGCGGCGAATTTGCGTCCGATTACCTGTCAGAACTCGAAACGCTGCCCTGCTGCACACTGCTGACGCGCAGCAATTCGCTCGCCCTGCCTGCCGATGCGCCCTATGTGGTCGACC
This sequence comes from uncultured Gammaproteobacteria bacterium, assembly GCA_963698415.1. Taxonomy (GTDB): domain Bacteria; phylum Pseudomonadota; class Gammaproteobacteria; order Steroidobacterales; family Woeseiaceae; genus UBA1847. Next base: position 175,898 of record CAVOQS010000002.1, read on the forward strand.
TGATCCTGCTCGAAGCGGGACCGATGATCGCGCAGTCCGGCCACTCGCTCGCAGCGCTGATTCAATCCCTGGAACCCTACCCGGTCATCGCGCTGACACAGAAGGACCATGAGCACCGCGGCATCGCAGCCATGCGGGCCGGTGCCCAGGGCTATATTTGCGTGGATGACATCTCGGTTGACGGCCAGAATGCGGTCTTCGATCACGCCGTGCAGCGCAGCCGCATGCAACAACGCCTGTCGGATACGGACGTTTCGGTGTTGTCCGTGCTCTGCAATATCAATGACGGCGTCATCGTCGTCGACGAGGTCGGTCACATACTGGAGATCAACCCGGCGGCGCGCACGATGCTCGGCCTTGGGCCCCGCGTCCAGCCGGATCCGACCTGGGAACAAACCTTCTGCTGCATCGACGAAAACGGTCGCAGCTACCGTAACTCGCACGATCTGCCGCTTGTTCGTGCGCGCAGCGGCGAGAGGTTCACCAACCAGGTCGCGATCTATCGGACGCCCGAGCAGCCGGACGCGGTTTTGAGTATTAACGGCCAGGGACTCTACGACGGCAATCGCGAATTGATCGGTGGCGTCATCACGTTCCGCGACGTAACAGAGATCACGCACCGAACCTCGGAGCTCGAGAAGCGTGCGCAGTACGACGAGCTTACGGGTCTTGCGAATCGCAGCCTGTTCCTGACGCAACTTGCGCGCGCCATTGGCCGTGCCCAGCGCAAGGGGACGCCGCTCGCCGCGCTGACTATCGACCTCGATCGTTTCAAATCCGTCAACGATACGCTCGGGCATGACGCGGGCGATGCCTTGCTGCGTGAAGTCGCTCAACGCCTGACCAGGAACCTGCGCATTGGTGATTTCACCGGGCGCTGGGGTGGTGACGAGTTCGTCGTCTGCCTCGAGGACTTCGGCGAGGCAGACAATGCCGCAGCCGCCGCGCAGAAATTGCTGCTCGTGTTGTCGGATAAATTCGAAGTCGGCAACAGCGAAATCTATGCAACGCCAAGTATTGGTATTTCGCTTTACCCGGAATCCGGGGACACCGCGGAGCGCATGGTTAAAGCCGCCGATATCGCGATGCACGAAGCGAAGAAGCGTGGCGGTGGTCGCTTCCAGTATTACTCGAACGCACTCAACACGAAGCTCGCGCAGCGCGAAGAGCTCGAACTCGGTCTGCGGCACGCGCTCGTGCGGAGTGAGTTTGTCCTGCACTACCAGCCGCGTATCGATCTTTCGTCGAACCGGCTGATCGGCCTGGAGGCGCTGCTGCGCTGGCAACATCCGCGCTTCGGCCTGTTACCACCCGCTCGTTTCCTGCCAATTCTCGAGAGCAGCGGTTTGATTCATTCGGCCGGAGAGTGGGTGATCCAGACAGCCTGCCGTCAATTGGCGGCATGGCAGCAACGTTTCGAGATGCCGGATCTGTCAGTTGTCATCAACCTGTCGCCGCAACAACTTATGCATGGCCGTCTCGTTGATGTCGTGAAGAAGTCCCTGAACGACAACATGCTCGACCCGGGATGTGTCGAGCTGGAAATCGGGGATGGGAACATCGTCGGCAAGCGCAGCGCCGAACTCGAAACGCTGCGTGCGCTGCGCAAACTGGGCGTGCGCCTGTCGCTCGATCATTTCGGCACCGGCGATGTCTCGTTCGAATCGCTCGATAACGGATTTATCGACAGCTTTGTTCTTGACCGCGATCTCGTCTCTGATATCGACGAGAACAACAGCCACCAGCGCATCGTGCGTGCCGCCATTGCCATGGCCCAGGGCCTGGACATCGAAGTGGCGGCGGAAGGCGTGGAAACGCTGACGCAGCTCGAATTCCTGCGGGCCTGCCATTGCGACCTGGCGCAAGGCTTCCTGATCAGCCGGCCGATGCAGCCGGAAAAAGTCGCCGCCGTGCTCAGGAGTGAAATCGCTGGCACCCCCCTGCTTGCGCGGGGCATGCCGTAGGAGCGTCGACCGGCGGCTCCTAGGTATCCACCGCTTCCCCGCAGTTCCAGCACGCCGCAAACTGCCCTTCATTTCTTTCGCCGCACTTGCGGCACGTCCACGGCAGCGTAGGACTTTCGTCTTCAACCGAGTCGATCAACTGCTTCGCGCGATCGAAGTCCAGGTCGTTGACCACCCACAACTGCGGCCAGGTCTCAAAAAACGGAATCTCGCCGAGGATCGACCCCAGGTGCTCATTGCGCACGCGGGTCGGTATCCCCTCCGACGCAAGCAGGTTCTTGAAGTGGTTGATCGTGATGATCGATTCGGCGGATGTGAGCTTCTTCATACGTCAGTCGATCAGGCGCGCAGCGACTCCAGGAATGCCCTGGGGTCCTCGCCACGCTCGAGTACCTCGACGAGCGCTGATCCGACGATTGCTCCAGCCGCGTGCTTGCCCACCGCCGCGACGTCTTTCGCCTCGCGAATTCCAAAGCCGGCACAGACGGGAATCGATGACATGCCCGAGACCTTGTCGAGGTAGTCGGTCAGGCCCGCCGGCAACCCTGTCCCACCGCCCGTAATGCCCGTGATCGTCACCGCGTAGACAAACCCGCGCGACGCCTTGCACAGTGTCTGCAGTCGCTTATCGGGTGTCGCCGGCGTAACCAGCTGGATCACACCGAGGCCCCTGGCTTCGAGAGCCGCGCGAAGGTCGTCGGACTCCTCGTAGGGTAGGTCCGGGATGATAAAGCCGCATACGCCTGCCGCGAGCGCCCGCTCGGCCAATGCCTCATAACCGAAGGCCAGCAAGGGGTTCAGGTAGGACATCATCACGAGCGGCGCATCGATTTCGCCCTGCACGGAATCGAGCTGGTCAAATATCCATTTCAGGCTGACCCCTTTTTGCAGCGCCTCGAAACTCGAGCGCTGGATCGTCATGCCGTCAGCCATCGGATCGGAGAACGGGATGCCCAGTTCAACGACGTCGCCGACGTCGGCAATGGCCTTGAGCGTCGCAATGAAATCCTTCGGCTCCGGGTAGCCGGCCGTAATAAACGGCACGAGCGCCGGTCGGCCTGCGTCGTTCGCGGCGGTCAGCGCCGCGCCGATACGTTCATGCGCCTGCATAGCTGCGTGTCCTTGCCGGGTACTTGGTTAGTGTTGGCATGTCCTTGTCACCCCGACCGGAGTTGCCGATCAGGATTCGCTTGCCGGGGTTCTTTTTCGCGTATTCTTTTGCCGCCGCGTAGGCGTGGGAGGTCTCGAGTGCAGTCAGGATGCCTTCGGCGGCACACAATTCTTCGAGCGCCTCGAGCGCTTCGTCATCTTCCGCAGAGATATAAGTCACACGCCCGGTCGCTTGCAGCAGCGCGTGCTCGGGACCAACGCCGGAGTAGTCGAGGCCGGCCGAGATCGAGTGCGTCTCCTGCACCTGCCCGTCATCGTCCTGCAGGATAATCGTGTACGAGCCCTGCAGCACGCCCGGTGTTCCCGTCGCGAGAGTCGCCGCGTTCTGACCCAGCCCGGTCCCGGTGCCGCCGGCCTCGACACCGATCAACTCGATGTCGTCGCCGAGCAGCGGATAGAACAGGCCGATGGCGTTCGAACCGCCGCCGACGCACGCGAACGCGACGTCGGGCAGTGCCCCCGCCTGGTCAAGCATCTGCTGGCGTGCTTCCTGGCCAATGACAGACTGGAGCTCGCGCACCAGGTACGGGTAGGGATGCGCGCCAACCGCGGAACCGATCAGGTAGTAGATGCCTTCAGGATCCGTAACCCAGGTTCGCAGCGCTTCATCGATCGCCGCACGCAGCGTCTTGTCTCCGGACTCGACAGCAACGACTTCTGCGCCGAGCCGATGCATACGATCAACGTTTGGCGCCTGTCGCTCCATGTCCACGGCGCCCATGTAGACGGTGCACGGCAAGCCGACTCGAGCGCAGGCTGCGGCCGATGCGACACCGTGCTGACCCGCGCCCGTTTCGGCGATGATGCGTTTTGCGCCGAGGCGTTTCGCGAGAATCGCCTGGCCGATCGCGTTGTTGATCTTGTGCGCGCCCGTGTGTGCGAGATCTTCACGTTTGAGCCACACTTCTGCGCCCCAGATTTCAGAAAGCCGCGGCGCAAATGTCAGGGCAGTCGGACGACCGACCCATTCACGCAACTCCCTGCGGTACTCGTCCTGGAAGACCGGATCGTGCAGGTGTTCTTTAACGCCCTCTTCGAGGCGCTCGAATGCCGGCACGAGCGTTTCGGGCACGTAGCGCCCGCCGAACGGGCCGAAACGGCCGCGCGCATCCGGCATCTCGCCTTTGATAGCCGCATCGAGGAGCGCCTTGGCCTCCTCTGCAGCAAGCAGTGTGCTCATAAGTTGTTCCCCGCAGCCTTCGCCGCACTGATGAATTCCCTGATTTTTTGTGAGTCCTTCTCGCCGGGTGCCGATTCGACACCGCTGGAGACATCGACGCCGTAGGGCTTCGCTGCAGCGATCGCCGCGGCAACATTGTCTGGCCCCAGTCCGCCTGCAAGGATCATGTTGCCAATCTTCGCCAGCTCCGCCGCTGCTGACCAGTCGACCGTCTCACCCTGCCCGCTCTTCGCACCCTCGTACAAAAAGGTACCGGACACCATAAAACTCGTTCTAAAGGTGTCAGTCACCCTATTTCCCTCGCGGTAGACGCGCCAGCAGTCGATATCGTCCGGTACGTCGAGTTCCGCGAAGTCTTCGACGTCTGTTTGCAGCACGTCGGGCTTGAACTTATCCAGAACCGCCTGCCACTGCCCGTTCGTCGGGTGCAACATGACGGCCACGCGTTTGACGGTGCCCGGCACATGACTCGAGATGCGCTCCGCTTCTGCCGGGTCGACACGACGCACTGAATCTGCGAACACGAAACCAATCGCGTCGGCGCCGGCATCCACAGCTACGCGAACATGTTCTTCCGTGTTCAGGCCACAAATCTTCACGAACATGCGGCCGCCCCCGCTTCGCGCATCGCTGTGATCAAACCCGCAGGATCGTCACTGCGCATGAGCGCCGCACCCACAAGCGCCATCGAGTAGCCCCAGCCGGCAACTCGCGCGGCGTCTTCGGCGATCCGCAGTCCGCTTTCGGCCACACAGGTTGCCTGGGGCAGTAATCCCGAAAGTCTGTGTAGTCGTTCGCTGTCGACGTCGAGAGTCCGCAGGTTTCGCGTATTGATGCCGATCAGCAGTTGTCCGTCGCCGCCGAGAAACCCGGCCGAGCGTTCCAGGTCCTCTTCATCGAACGACTCGAGCAAGACGAACATGCGGTGCTCGAACGCGCAGTCAATCATCGCGCGCAGCTTTGCGTCATCCAGCATGGTCGTGATGAGCAACACACCACTCGCGCCCGCTGCCCGTGCCTCGAGTACCTGCACCGGCTCGACGAGAAAGTCCTTGCGCATGACAGGCGTGTTCGGCACTGCCGCGACGACTTCTTCGAGGTGCGAGAGTTCGCCGTCGAAGCGACTGGGTTCCGTCAAAACTGATATCGCAGCCGCACCGCGGCCGCATAGCTTTCGCTCGATAAATTAGGTGACTGACACCATTAGACTCAGAATAAGGTGACTGATACCTAAGTGGCCGTCGGCGGGGGAGCGTCGTTTTATTTCGGCGATGACATCGAAGGTGCCGAGGGACAGTGGCACGACGGGTTTGTCGAAGTCGGCATCGCTAAACGACGGCGCCTTTGCGGCGCGCGCGGCGCTGCTTTTTGCCATGCTTTTGAGGAAGTCGCTCATCAGTCGCTGAAGTGGGCTTCAAGGTTTGCGAGGAAATCCGCCGCACGACCATCATCGATCGCCGCGGCGGCTTGCTGCACACCGTCAACGGGATCCTTTGCGATGCCCTGGACTTCGAGCATAAGCGATGTGCCCATGAGCAGCGCATCGCGGTGCGCACCCTTGTCCTCGCCGGTAAATACGCGAACCAGTTCGCGCGCGTTGTGATCTGCATCCCCGCCTTCCAGCGCTTCGGGCGCACAGGCGGCGATCCCGTACTCGGATGGCGATCGCGTCGTTTCCGTGACCTTGCCGGGACGAACGTCGTAGAGCACGAAATCGCCTGCCGGAGTTGCCTCGTCCCAGCCCGGCTCGCCGTGCACCACGAAAGCCCGCTCGAGCGGCATGCCCGCCAGCGTGTCGGCCATGAGCCTGGCGACGTCCTGGCTGTACGCTCCGATGAGCTGGAACGGCGGTGCCGCAGGGTTCGTCAACGGCCCGAGTATGTTGAACACGGTGCGAACCGACAATGCGCCGCGAATCGGCATAATCGCTTTCATCGCCGGGTGGTAGGCAGGAGCGAACAGGAACGTGAAGCCTGTGTCCTGCAGGCAGGCGACTGCCTGTTCCGCATCCAGCGGCAATGGCATACCCAGGCACTCAAGCATGTCGGCGCTGCCCGAACGGCTCGACACGGAGCGATTGCCATGCTTGACGACCCTGGAGCCGCATGCGGCCGCGAGCAGCCCGGTACCGGTCGACAGGTTCAGGCTGCCAGACCCGTCACCGCCCGTGCCCACACTGTCGACCGTCGGGGCGCCATCCGGGATGCGCGGGTGGACGGCCAGCTCGCGCATCGCAGTCGCAAAGCCACGAATTTCATCGGCGGTCTCACCCTTGGCCCGGAGACCTGCGAGCAGCGCCCCTGCCAACGCGTCTGGCAGCTCGCCTTCCGCCAGTTTGTGCATGAGATCGTAAGCCTGCGTCTCCGCCAGCGACTCGCCGTCGAGCAGGCTGTCGAGCAGCTTGTTGTATTCCTTGCTCAAGGGGCCTCCTGGCGCAGGAAGTTGGCCATCAGGTGATCACCCTCCGGCGTCAGCACGCTTTCCGGGTGAAACTGCACACCTTCAATCGACAGGGTCTTATGGCGGACCCCCATGATTTCGCCGCGGTCGGTCTGGGCCGTCACCACAAACTCGTCTGGCAGCGACTCTCGCTCCGCACACAGGGAGTGATACCGTCCCACCTCGAAGGGATTCGGGAGTCCTGCGTAAATCGTCTGGCCGTCGTGTTTCACCATGGAAGTCTTGCCGTGCATGAGACGTTCGGCACGCACGATGTTGCCGCCGTGTTGCTGCACGATACTCTGGTGACCGAGACAGACACCAAGAATGGGCCGCTTGCCGGCGAACGCCCCGATCATATCCAGTGATACCCCGGCATCCTCGGGCCGGCCGGGCCCCGGTGAAATCACGAGATGCGTGGGCTCAAGCGCGAGCCCCTCAGCCACCGTGAGCGCGTCATTGCGATACACCATGACATCCGCACCCATCGCCGCAAATGCCTGTACGAGGTTGTAGGTAAACGAGTCGTAGTTGTCGATCAGCAACATGCGCACATGCTCGAAGTTCCTGTCCATTACAGGCCCTCCCCGGCAATCTCGAGGGCACGTCGCAGAATTGCGCTCTTGGCCATAACTTCCTGGTATTCCTTCTCGGGGATCGAGTCGGCAACGATACCGGCACCGGCCTGAAAACTGTACTCGTCGCCCGAGAAAACGAGCGTACGAATCGTGATCGCCTGGTCCATATCGCCACTGAGCCCGAAATAGCCAGCCGTGCCCGCATACAGCCCGCGACCGACGCCTTCCATTTCCTCGATGATTTCCATCGCCCGGACTTTGGGCGCACCAACGAGGGTGCCGGCCGGAAAGCTCGCCGCGAACAGGTCGAACTGGTCGTAGCCCGGATCAAGTTCGCCCTGGACCCCGCTGACGATATGCATGACATGACTGTAGCGCTCGATCGCCCGATACGGGTCAACACGCACACTGCCCGCACTCGCAACGCGTCCGAGGTCATTGCGCGCAAGATCAACCAGCATGACGTGTTCCGCCGCTTCTTTCGGGTCAGCGAGCAGCGTCTTTTCGTTGGCGATGTCTTCTGCCGCTGTCGCACCGCGCGGCAGCGTACCTGCAATCGGTCTTAAAGACGCCGTGTTGTCATTGAGTTTAACGAGGGCTTCGGGTGACGAACCAACGACCTGCAGGTCATCGAAGTCGAAGAAGAACATGTACGGCGAAGGATTCACGAGGCGCAATGCACGGTATACCTCGAATGGCGCAACGTTGGTCTTGCCACGAAACAGCACGGACAAAACGATCTGGTAGATGTCACCGGATGCGATGTACTCCTTGCACGCATTGACGCGCTCGGCGAATTCCTCCTCCGTGAAGCTCGCCTCGGCCGGCGAGATCTCTACGGCATGGCCGTTGCCCGGGATCGGACCCCGCAATTCTGCAATCACCTGCGCGCGCAGCGCCTGCCGCTCGGCTTCGGGACCCGCGTGCAGCAGCGCGATGCGGCGCGTGACGTGGTCAAAGACCAGCAATGACTGCGGCGCCACGAACGCGGCGTCCGGCACGCTGGTTTGCTTCACGGTATCGACAGGCAGCTTCTCGAACAGGCGCACCACGTCGTAACCGGAGACACCGACGAGTCCGCCCGCAAACGGCAGATCGTCAGCAGGCTGTGGCTGCGGCGCAGCCGAGAGAGCCGAACGCAGCGCGTCGAGGTATTCCTGCTGGTTGGTGGGTCGCGGGTGTGTCTTCGCCATCGATAAGAAGCGTCGCACCATCCATGCGAATCTCGAGTGCGTCGCCAAAGCCGAGGAAGGAGTAGCGTGCGAGCCGCTCACCACCCTCGACGCTTTCGAGCAGGAAGCGCGGGCGCAATGCGCCAAGCTTCAGGTAAGCCGATACCGGGGTATCCAGGTCGGCAGCAATATCGAACGGTGCTTGCATATTGTCCATTTCGCGGCCAGTCGCCGCGACCCATAAAAAAAGCCCGTCTTGCGTTTAACAGAGACGGGCTTTGGTGTGTTTTCGTCAGCTACAAGTCAGCCGGCCGCCATCTCCTGTAAGGGCAGCCACCACCAGTTGTTGCTGTGTAGCGTGTTCATGTTGGCGAGTATCCTCATGTCCTCGCCAGCCGTCAAGCCCGCGATGGTTGGAGCCGCGATCGTTACAACTGATACAACATTGGCAAGACCAGCGAAAAGCCGATCCACATAATTATAGTCAATGGGATGCCGACCCTCAGGAAATCGCCGAACCTGTAGCCGCCCGCTGTCATCACAAGCAGGTTGGTCTGGTAACCGTATGGCGTGGCAAAGCTCATGTTGGCACCGAACAACACTGCGAGAATGAACGGTTCTGCGCTGACACCGAGTTGCGCCGCGATGCTGATGGCGATCGGCGTACCGATGGCCGCTGCCGCGTTGTTCGACACGATATTGGTCATGACGGTCATGAGCAGCATAAACGCGCTCAAGAATGATCGGTGCGGGCAATCCGGAAGCGCCACTGACGAACGACAATGCAATGAAGTCCGCCATGCCGGTACCGAGCAACGCTTTACCAAGCGCCAGCGACGTGACGATGATCAGGATGACCGGTATCGAGAGTGACGTAGTCGCGTCGCGCCAGTTCAGGCAGCCCGTTACGAGCATAAGCCCCAGGCCGATGAGCGCGCTGACGGAAATTGGCAGGATGCCGGTCGCCGCAGCAAAAACGACGAGCCCCATAACAAACAAGGCGCGCTTGGCGTGGTGCGTCTGCGGCAGGTCGGTCGTGCCATCAAGCACGAGCATCGTGCCCGAGTCTTTCAGCTGGGCGATAGCTTCCCGGGTTCCCTGGACCAGCAGCACGTCGCCTGCACGCAGGCGAATCAGGTTCAGGTCACCGGTTACCTGCGAGCTAGGTGCGCGTGCGCGATGCAGCGCCAGCGGCAGCAAGCCGTAGCTGTTCGTGAATCTTGCGGCTGCAAGGCTGCGCAGGTGCAATGGGGAACCGCGCGTGATGACGACTTCGGCAAGCTGTTGTCCCTCGGCCTTGAGCGGTGTGTCATCGTCGACCGGATGTTCGTTATCACTCAGATTAAAGAGCGTCGTACCAAGCAGCTGCTCATAGTGCTTGAGGTTCTCGGGCGAGTCCTTCACAAACAGTCGATCGCCGGGCTGAATGATGACCGATGGCAGCTTCGCAAGGAACAACGACTCCGACCGCTGGATCTTGTCGATGCGCAGGTTGCCATCAGCCTTGGCGAGTACTTCGGACAGCGACTTCCCGTCGGCAAACCCACCCTCTTTGACATGCAGCTGCGCGCTGAAGATTCGTGGCGTCGTATCGGCCATAGGCGGCGTGCGATCCGGTAACAATCGCGGCGCGACCAGCCACAGGAACAACACGCCAACACCACCGACAATAGCGACGGGCCACACCCATTCGAACATGCCGAATTCGTGCATGCCCATGTCGCGCGAAATGCCCACGACAAGCAGGTTGGTCGAGGTGCCGATCGTGGTCGACATACCGCCAATGATGGTCGCCAGACCCATGGGCATCATGACGCCCGATACCGGGAACTTGGAGCGCAGTGACGCGCCGACGATGATCGGCATGAGCAACACCACGATCGGCGTGTTGTTCATGAACGCACTCAAAATAGCGCCGGCAACGAGCGTGACGAGCAGCGCGGCAAGCGGGCGTGATGACCAGGCGCGACCGACGATGGTCACCAGTGGTTGCAGCGCGCCCGTCGTTTCAAGTGCCTTGCCCACCATCATGAGCACACAGATCGTGATCAGTGCCTCATTGCCAAAACCGGCAAAGAAATCGATCGGGCCGACAACAACTTCACCATCCCGCACATAGGGGAACAGCTGGAAACCAGCTGTAAGGAGAATCAGGATTGTCAGCGAGGACGACTCAAGCGGAATGTTGTCGCGCGTAAACAGGTACAACGCGACGATGGTCAGTATCAGAACCGCAATGCCGTGCGCGTCTGGTGTGATCGGCTGCAAGCCGCCCCCTTACTGCTCTCTTTTAGGACGGTAGACGGTATCCCAGATCACACCTGCTTCGCAATCAGTGATACATCCCTGGAGCGTCGCAATATTGCACTCACGCGCGTATAGAAGCTTCTGAATTCATTGACGTTCCAGTGACTAATATCGACGTCGCGATGGTACGAAACCGAATTCGCGCAAGCGACTATGGGAAGGAGATTCAAATAGGCCAGGTCAGCCGGCTCGTGCCGCGGGAAAACATCCCAGGGCGACAGCGTCAGGAGGTTACGATGACGCACAGCGTTGTTGGCCACGGCGCGACGCCAGCGCACATCCATTTCCCGGCCGTACTGCGTGACACGCGCGCCGGCGACATCGAGAGACGGACAATGGCCGTACTGTTCGGCCATGACTCGCGACGCCTCGGCGAGCGTGCTCGAAACATGATTTGCGATCGCACGCAGCTCGCGCAACGTGGTAATGGATGAAGGATCGCCCTGGCGCTTTGCGATGACATCCCCCCAACCGCGAACGAAGATCGATAAGCGCCGGTTGAGCCAGCTGTCGTGGCGTTCCGCTTCACCGGACCAGTCGCTCGCATCGTGGCGACGCTCGCCTTCTGCCACAAGGCCGCGCAGGCTGCGGTCGAGTGTCGCGAGGCGCAATTCGCCGTTACCGTCGAGGTGAGTCGCAAAGGTCTATCTCCAGCCGGATCCACGCGGAGTCCTCCGGCACCTGCGCTCGCATCGGCACAAGGACCGCAGAAGCCGCCTCGTCCGGGAGTAACGGGCATGGCGACGAAACCACCGCGGGAAGGACCGCGGTAATCGGGGCGAGGTCCCGCATTTCCCAAAGACGCTGCCACACCAGCGCCGACTGCTGCGGTGAGACCTCCTTGTCAGCATCCACAACAAAGTACATGCCGCCTAGTCTGCCGATATCCTGACTGAGAAAGCCCCGGCGTTAATGGGCGAGTTGCCCAGATTTGGTGCATTGTCGGGACTGGTACGCACCGCTGCGCAGGTGTACCTTTGCAGGTTCGCACATTCAGGGACCGAAAAATGCCGTCTTTTGACGTAGTCAGCGACTTTGATGCGCACGAGGCACGCAATGGCATCGACCAGGCCAATCGCGAAGTAACGACGCGCTTCGATTTCAAAGGCACGGGCTCGAAGTTCGAGCTCGACGGTGACGTCGTTGCGTTGACTACGCAGTCTGATTTCCAGCTCAAGCAGATGATGGACATCCTCCACGAAAAGCTGTCGAAGCGCGGCATCGACATTGGCTGCCTGGACGCGCAGGAGCCCGAGTTCTCCGGAAGTGAGGCCCGACAAAAAGTCATCATGCGACGCGGTATCGATACCGATCGCGCGCGCAAGCTCGTGAAGCAGATCAAGGGCGCAAAGATGAAGGTCCAGGCCGCCATCCAGGGCGACAAGCTGCGCGTTACCGGGAAGAAGCGCGATGACCTGCAAGCCGTTATCGCGATGCTCAAGGAAACCGATATCGGTCTGCCGCTCCAGTATGAGAACTTCCGGGACTGAGTCAGAACCTGCGCAGGCGAAAACATTTTGGACACCGGCATTCACAAGTCGCTAAGACGCCAGGACATCACCTTCGAGGAAAAGGACCAGTCGCTGCGCGATGACGTCCGCACACTCGGTGCGATGGTCGGCGATCTCATCCGTGAACAGAATGGCGACGAGCTCTTCGAGATGGTCGAGAACGCACGACTGCGGGCTATTCGCCGTCGGGAAGGAAACGAAAAGCCCGGGGAGGAGCTTGCGGCACTCGTCAGAAACCTCGACCCGAAAATTGCCTCACAGCTGATTCGTGGCTTTTCGACGTACTTCCAGATGGTCAATACGGCGGAAAAGGTGCACCGCATTCGGCGCCGGCGTGACTACCTTCGCGATGTCGCCGTCTACCAGCCTGGCGGGCTCGAAGACACGCTGATCAAGCTGAAGGCGTCAGGGATGACCATTGACGATGTGCAGGCACTGCTCAACTCGATGTCGATCGAGCCGGTGTTTACCGCGCATCCCACCGAATCCACTCGCCGCACGATTCTTCGCAAAGAGCAGAACATCGTCAAACACCTTGTCGATCTGCTGAACCCGACGATGACGCCGCAGGAAACAACGGCGGCATTGCAGAACATTCGCATGCTCGCGACGACGGGCTGGCAAACAGCGGAGCACCCGAGTGAACGGATGATGGTTGCCGACGAACTCGAGCACGTGCTGTTCTTTATGACCGATGTTCTGTATCGCGCTGTGCCCCCGTTTTATGAGGATATTCGCTCGGCTGTCGATCGCATTTACGGCGATGACAGCAAGAAGCTGGAAATCCCGAACCTCCTGCACTTCGCGTCCTGGGTCGGCGGCGACATGGACGGCAACCCGAACGTCAATGCCAAGACGATCCGCGCGACGCTTGCGCGCCAACGCTCATTGATCCTCGACCTCTATTACAACGAGTGCGCTGCTATTTCGGCCAAGCTGAGCCAGACGGTCGGCTGCGCCTCCTTCAGCCAGGGCATGCTCGACAAGATCGAGGAATACCGCGGCATTTTCCCGAACGCCTACCACGCTGTCCCGGCGCGACACCGCGAGATGCCCTACCGCGTCTTTCTGCGGCTTGTACAGCAGCGCCTGCAGTCAACTTACGACGACGACATTTTCCCTTACGAAAAAGTCGGCCAGCTCATTAAAGACATCGAACTGATCGCCGAAAGCCTGTCCTGCAATAAAGGACGGCATGCCGGGTTGTTTGCTGTGCAACGCCTGCTGCGCCGCATCCGCACATTCGGCTTTCACATGGTCACGCTGGATGTGCGCCAGGATGCCCAGGTACATCGCAAGGTGGTCGGCGAATGTCTCGGCGAGGAAGGCTGGATGGAGCTCCCGGCCGAGCAGCGCGCGGAAAGAATCATCGAGGCGATCGAGACGCGAGAAAACGCACCGATGACCTTGAGTACGCAGGCACGCAAGACGATCGCTGTATTTCAGGCTATCGCGTTCTGCCGGCGGAAATATGGCGCGCGCGCCATCGGCACATTCATTGTCAGCATGGCCGGAGGCGCGGATGACATTCTGTCCGTATTGTTGCTTGCGCAGTGGGGCGAGCTGCACAATCGCCGCGGCGAAGTGCCGCTCGATATTGCCCCGTTGCTCGAGACGATTGATGACCTGCTCGCCGGGCCGGAAATCCTCGAATCCCTGCTGAGCGCGGACCTGTACCGCGAGCACGTGGCGCGTCGCGAGAACAGGCAGACCGTCATGATCGGCTATTCGGATAGCAACAAGGACGGCGGCCTTGCCTCTTCCCGCTGGGCGATCCAGAACGCGCAGGGAAAACTTGTCAGCGCGATGTCAGCTCAGAACATCGAGCTTACGCTGTTCCATGGACGCGGCGGTACGATCAGCCGGGGCGGCAGCAAGACACATGTTGCCGTGCTCGGCGCGCCGCCGGGAACCGTAAACGGCCGCCTGCGGGTCACAGAGCAGGGCGAGATCATCAACGAGAAGTACGGCTTGCGCGGTATCGCCTTGCGCACGCTGGAGCAGATTACGGGTTCCGTTGCACTGGCGACGGCCATGCCCCGCCACCGCGGCAATGACATGCCCGAGTGGCACGAGATGATGGATGTCGTAGCTGCGGAGAGCCGCAATGCCTACCGCAAGCTCGTGTATGAGACGCCGGATTTCTACGAGTACTTCAGGGCCGCGACGCCAATCGACGTCATCGAGAGAATGCGCATCGGCTCGCGTCCGGCGGCGCGGCGGTCTCAATCGGGCATCGAGGACCTGCGTGCCATTCCGTGGGTGTTTGCGTGGACACAGGCACGCTTCACATTGCCGGGCTGGTACGGTTTCGGTACGGGGCTGAACAAGGCGGTGGAGACTTACGGCAAGGATGCTGTTGGCGAGTTATTCCGCGAATGGTTCTTCCTGCGATCGCTCGTTGCGGACGCCGAGATGGTGCTCGCCAAGTCCGACCTCGGAATCGCAGAAATGTACTCGAGGTTGTCGGGCGACCTCCACGAGAAGTTCTTTCCCGTCATCCTGGATGAATTTGCGCTCACACGTGACACCATTCTCGATTTCTCTGAGCACGATTCGATTCTCGAAGGTGACGCGACGCTGCAGCGTGCAATCATGCTGCGCAATCCTTACGTCGATCCGATCAGCCAGATGCAGGTTGACCTGCTGTCGCGCTGGCGCGCGTCGAACCACGAGGATGAAGAGCTCTTCGACGCCTTGCTCGCTACCGTCAACGGCATCGCGCAGGCGCTGCAGAATACCGGCTAGCTGTAGCTTTCCGGCAGCTTGTTCCACAGGGTGCAAACCCGCTGAGATTCCTCACACAGAGCGGTTGGACAGACAATCCCTCCCAGCCTGCGATATGGACAGGCACGAAGATAGCGACTGCGACCACGGCCAGCGCGGTTGCTACGTCTGCCGCTTGATGGGGCTGTGAGAGCTAGCGAAGGCTCTCGTGGTTGGCCTGTAACCAGGCGACGGTGTCACCAATGGTGACCAGTGGGTCCCGCGACTCGTAGCCGAGCTCGGATGCCGCGTATAGCGACGTAAGGCCCCAGTAATGGGATGCCATCTCCACAACAACCGGGTCGAGAAAATAGTGCAGTGGCTCACCCTTCAGGCGCACACCAATCCACTCGTCGGCCGAAGCGATAAAGTGCGCCAGCCCGTAGGGCAGTATCAACTTTGGCGCTGGCACCCCGGATACTCTCTCGACCAGGCCGAAGAATTCCTCGATGCTCGAGCTCATGCCGGCGAGATGGTAAATCGGCCGCACCTGCGGCAACTCCATGGCGCGCCATATCGCGCGGATCGCATCTCGAATATCCACAAAATGTATGCCACCGCGCAGCAGTGCCGGCAGCTTGCCATTAAGCATGCGAAGGATGTTGGCGGTGGAACGATAACGATGGTCGCCGGGGCCAAGCAGCATCGGCGGCCTGATAAATACCAGCTCAACGCCGAGACTGTCGGCCAGTTCCCGCGCGCGTCTTTCGGCAATGATCTTGGAGTGGTAGTACGGCCATCCTGCCACCGTCTCCTCGCAGAACGCGGCGGTTTCGTCAGCTTGTTCCTCAAGGCTGCCGAAGCAACCGACCGTCCCGGAGGTCGATAACATCACAACGCGGCACTGGTGCTTTGCAGCAAGACGCACCATGTTCAGGGTGCCGTCGACGTTCGTGGTGTAGACCTCCTCGGCATTGCGGCGACTGTGACGCACGAGGGCGGCAAAATGGAAGATCCCGGCCAGCGGAGGAAGCCGGTCGGCCCAGCTCTCGGTTTCCGTGACCGTCCCCTGCACGAGGTCGACATCCTCGAGTCCGCTCGTCCAGTCCTGTTGAGGCCAGGTGCCCGGGTCGCGAACGAGGCCGATGGCCCGGGTTCGCGGCTCCCTGGCCTCCAGCAGGTGGCGGCCAGCAAAGCCCGTCGCACCAGTTACAAGGAACGGGCCAGGCATTCCCGGTACGCTCCGAACGTGTCGGCTTCAGGGCCCCAGCTGTAAACCTTCTCGTCCTTGTTGTAGGCCAGGATGTTGCGCTTGAGCATGTCCGCAAATGCGCCCTCGACATCGCCGAGATGCAGGTTGTCGTCCGCCACTGCGCGCAGAACAGCCGCCGGTGTCGTCAGCTCCAGGGGCACGCTCGGGTCCCCCAGCGCTGTGGCGGTGGTGCGATAACCGCGCACGACCGGTCCGAAGAGCGCAACCAGTACGTTGACGACGCGTGGATCGTCGAGTTCGAGTTCGGGACTCGGCGGCCCCATCACGGCATAACGATTCAGGCGAATGTGGCTTTCCACCGCTGGATGGCCGGCAAATGCGATCGCCGCCTCCGCGTAGAACACGTGCTCAAACTGGTAATTCATGCAGCGGGCAATAAGCGGCGGCACATTTTCATCGTCCATTTTGGTTTCAAGCACGAGGCCGCCACGCAGGCCGATCGCTTCGACGAGCCAGCGCAGGTCGACGTCCTTGAGCGTGCTTCCCGCCGCACGCATGAAGGTGCGCAAATGATGCTTCGTGCTCACTGTGCCGGTCTGGAGCTGTGCCATGATCTCGCGACTGACACGGTAAACGTCGGAATCCGGCGCGAGCCTGACCGGTCGGCCACAGGTGATGTGCGTGCGTCCCAGGTCCACCTCGCCACGCTTCACCCGCTTGTTCCAGCGCAGCAGACCCTGCAGTTTCATCGGTGGCCTGGGATTGCCTCGAAGTTCAACCATCAGGTCGGACTCCTCGGGGACGCGGTCGTAGCTGAACGCGATAGGGAGCACGGTGCAGGTCTCGCCAGTCGCCTGCAGACTCCGCAATAACCCGCGCCGCGGCGCCAGGAACTGCCTGGTACGGCTGCGCCGCCCCTCGATAAAGAACTCGAGCACCCGGCCCGACGTGATCAGCGACCGCACCTGCTCCGTTAGCTGCGTGTCTTCGCGGCCAAGGCCGCGTTCAATATAGAAGGCGTGCAGGCGCAGTATCAGCCAGCTAATGAATGGAATGCGTGCGAAATCCGAGGTTGCGGCAATATGCGGAATCGCGATGCCGAGGTCGGGTCGCGCGAACATCAGCAGCGAGCACAACACGAAGTCCAGGTAACTGCGATGCGAGGGCACCAGGACGATGGGCGACCCCTCCGGCACCTGCTTGAGTGCGTCCTCGAATGACGTCAGGTCAAACGTGACTTCCTCAGCACAAAGGCGCAGCTTCTTCGCCACCATGTAGGCCGCGCCACGTACAAAAATGTTGCCCTTCTTCTGCGTCAGCGCCCAGCGAAAATCGCCCTTGGTCCGCGGCTGGTCCCTGCCGGCGACCGGGACTGCCGTGTGGTCAGCGCCCATCAGGTGCTCGGCGACGCCCTTGCAGACGGTTTCTATGTACTTGCTTGTCTCGAATCCCGGCGGATCAAAAGGCGCCGACGAGCGGAACCTGAAGGTGTTCCCCGTGAAGTACGCGAACATGCGGTTGGCCTGCGAAAGGCCCTCCGCCTGGCGCTTCTGATACTGGCGCACGTGATAAAGCCAGTGATTGAACTTGTACAGGATGCCGTCCGGGCCCAGGAAGCGGACATTCGCCCGCATGTCCTTGCTGCGCCTTCGCGTATCCGGATTCTGCGTGAAGAAAGACTGGATTGCGTCGCTGCACGAGCGAATATTCGGGCTGTGTTCGAAGCCCGCGACGGCGTGCACAATGGGCGATCCCGCAACTTTCGCAGGCTCGAACGCCGCGTCGATGCAGCGATCCGCGACCGCATCGCAGGGAATGACGTCAATGCGCGCGTCGGGACGCGCAATCACCGCACGCATGCGGCCCGATCCAATCTGCGCTGCGAACAGGGCGAATGCGGCCGGGCTGTCGATCCAGCCTGGACGCGGCCGTTCCATGCTGGCGGAGATGATGCTCGGTCTCACCAGCGTGAGCGGCGTGTCGCCTTTCTGCTCGGTCAGCAGATGCTCTGCAATGCATTTCGTCAGTGTGTAGGTGTTGGGATGACCGGTCTTGGCAAGCAGTTCCGTCTCATCGATCTCACCCCGCATGATCGCCTCATACAACTCCCTGGGATCGTGCGGTAAAGGCGCCAGCTCTTCGAGAACTTCCCGGCCGTCGCTCGGGTGAGGTGTCACGTACGCAGTGGAGACGTTCACGAGTGACACGAGATTCGGGCAGCTTTGCGCGAAGTCGAGTATCTCGAGCGCCGTAGCGATGTTCGCCGTTGCTGCCTGTTTAATCGGCAGGTCGAACTGCACCGACGCGGCACAGTTAATGATATGAGTCACGGTCGTCGTGAGTTCTGCCCGCTTGTCGGGGTCAATGCCCGCGCCCGGCTGGCTGAGCTCACAGGCGATTGGCTCGACGAGGTCCCGCCAGTCCGGATCCAGATCGTCGAAGCAGCGCGACGATGCGATGTCGACCTCGAAGCGCTTCTCGGCAGAAACAGATTCACTCGTGCGCAGCAACACACGGACCCTGGCGATGCCTAACGACTCCCGACGTCGCATCAGTTCATGCAGGACTACTTTACCAAGGAAGCCCGTTGCGCCAGTGAGGAGGATGTCACTGGTCGCCATTGAATTATTTTCCATCAAAATTCTGGTTTCCGGCGCCAAAGACGTTGGCTGGATCTACGGCTTTCTTGATTTGTCGCTGCCAGTTCAGCATACCCGGCGACAAGACCTGCGGCAGGAAGTCACGACGTATCTTGCCAATGCCGTGATGATGCGACAGGGATCCGCCCGACTTCAGAACCTCTTCGCGCGCGGCGTGCTCCATCTCGTTGAAAACCTCGCTGGGGTTGTCCACGCCCTTGAAGTAGTAGGCGAAATAGAAATAGATGCAAACACCCGTCGGATACACCTGCGTGACCCGACAGGAAATAAAGGGCTTTCCGGGCAGCTTGCGTTTGCTGTGTTCCTCGTGCAGGCGTCGCTTGACGTTGTTACAGACGGCCAGCGCATCACTCCACGCGGCCGAGGTTTCAAACGATTCCGCCAGCAGGAAGTGTCGGAGAATCCAGTCGCGCAGATAAGCAATACCGTAAGTCAGCTGATAGCCTCGCCGGCCGTTCTCTGCGCCCCCCTTCATGCCGTCGTGGCGCGCGGCAATCCGGTAGACGCTCTTTTGCTCGGCCGCAACCTGCTCCCGCGTTCCTTCAAACACCAACGTGCAGGCAGTCATGCCTTCGGGGTCAAACCCCTTCACCTTCACGACAAACCACTTCTCGAGCTTGCTCTTCAACTTCTTCAGGCCGGTCGAACGTGGCTTGAGTGTCTGGCTGAGCTGGAATTGCGCATTATCGACGAGTCTTACGCTCGCCGGCGGCGTCGCCGTGCGTGTCAGTTCGTAGAGGAAATCGACGCCCTTATCGAGGCTCGGGAAGATGATGGAGCCGTATTCCTGGATCTCGGGTAAGGGGAAAATCTTGACGACCGCCTGCGTCACGATGCCGAGGCCGCCCTCGGAACCATAGACCCAGCGTCGCGCGTCGCCAACACCGACCGACTCGCGCGGCGCAACGGCCGGTCGCTCGAGCGTGCCGCTGGTCGTTACAACCGTGACATCAAGCACGATGTCTTCGATGTTGCCGTAACGATTCTTCTTCATGCCGCTGGCATGGGTGGCAATCCAGCCGCCGAGCGTAGAGAACTCGATGCTGTCCGGTTCGTGGCCGATCGTGAAGCCATGCTCGGCAAGTTGTTCAGCAATCGTTCGTCCAACCGCACCGGCCTGGATGCAGGCCATATGGTTGTCCGGATCAATCCACAGTATGCGATTCATCCGGCTCATATCGACGGAAACGATCATGCGTTCTTCGCTTTCTTCGCAACTCAATGCATTGCTGACATTGGTCCCGCCGCCATAGGGAATCAGGCACACATTGTGCGTTGCGGCCGCACTCACGAGACGCGCAACTTCTTCGTCTGTCTGTGGAAAAACAACCAGGTCGGGAATTCGCCGGATCTGGGTGTACTTGATCCGATACATTTCTTCCTGCGTCTGGCCATGGCCGCGACGCAGCCGCAACTCGGCGTCGTCGCTAAGCTGGCCGTCATCAAGAAACCTGCGAATCTCGCCGACAAAGGCATCGTGGATGCGTGCATCCGGAATCGCCGGCGGGTAGTTGGATGGATTCAGGTTATCCGCGCCGACATCGGGGTGAATGGCGTCGCGCACCCAGCCCAGCAGGTCCGGTAGCTCTTGCCCGGCCAGCTCGTAGCGATTGCCACTCATCCTGACGACATCGCCGCCGATGATTTCGAATGCGGTGTCGTTGAAACCCCAAACAGCCGGGCTTTCCTCGTCCTCAGGACGCAACACCGGAGATTCCGGAACGATTCGACCGGTATGTTTCAATGATCTCTCCTTGCGTCGCGATACTTAAGCGAGTTCTTGATTTTATTGTGCCGTATCACGTTCGACCCGGATAATAGCTGGTAAGTCGGTACACTTGTACAGTTTTCCTGCACGCCGACCCTGATGGTTTTCTTATTATCGCCTGATTCTCGGGGCAGGTTTGCCCTAATCTTCAATCCAGGAAGTGAAATCCCCCAATTCCTTGCGCTGTATATCCGGCACTCGCGCATCATCGGCCGGGTAACCGACGACCAGTAGCAGGAAGGGTCGTTCGTTCCTGGGCCTGCCGAGAATCTCGTTCAGGAACTTCATCGGGCTCGGCGTATGCGTCAGCGTCGCAAGGCCCGCGCGGTGCAATGCCGTGATCAGCAGGCCTGTCGCAAGACCGGTCGACTCTGCCGGGTAATAGTGCTTCACCTTGCGGCCGTCCGGCAGCTCGCCGTATTTCTGCAGGAACACGGCGATCAGGTACGGTGCCGTTTCAAGGAATGGCTTGTGCTCGTCCGTGCCCAGCGGTGCAAGTGCTGCAAGCCATTCTGGGGACGCCCGGTGTTCGTAAAACTCTCGCTCTTCGGCCTCGGCCGCTTCGCGAATCTTCCTCTTGGTCTGTGCGCCGCTGACCACGGCAAAATGCCATGGCTGGAGGTTTGCACCACTTGGCGCCGTATTGGCCGCTTTCAATGCGGTTTCTATAATGTCTCGCGGCACAGGACGAGCGGAGAAATCGCGCACCGTTCGGCGCCGGTCGATGTCTGCGTAGAATTCCGCAATGCGTTCCCGCATTTCCTCTAACGAGAACTCGCGGTACCTGTCCAGCGGCAGTGTCGGGTGGTCGCTCACATCAATCCTCATTGGCACCGAGATCCTGCACGACGCTCCACTGGGTCGTTTCATTTTCCGACACGGCGAAGCCGAGTATCGAAATCCCGGCATCGTGAACGCTATCGGGATCGCCCGTGACCAGCGGGTGCCAGTCCGGCAAGTCCTTGCCTTTCGAGAGTCTGCGGTACGCACAGCTTGCTGGCAACCATTGGAAGGCCTCCGGGCGATCGGCGACCAGAACCAGGCACTCGACCACTTCTTTCGCACGATTCTCGTAATCGCGGCAGCGGCAGGTATCCATGTCGAGAAGCCGGCACGCGACGTCTGTGTAGAACACCTCGTCTGTATCCTCGTCCTGAACTTTGTGCAAACAGCACAGCGCGCAGCCGTCGCAGAGCGACTCCCACTCTTCCCGAGTCATCTCCGCGAGGGATTTGCGTTTCCAGAATGCTTCGGTCATCGTCCCGTACTTTGCGACACCACGGACCGAATATCCACATGAAAGCCGTTTTGCTCGACTGGGCGACAATGGGCCCGGATCTCGACATCACCGAGCTGCAGGCGTTGTTGCCCGACCTCGAAATCTACGACGACACCGACAACAAGCAGATGCCCGAGCGCATCGCCAGCGCGGAAATTGTCCTTGGCAACAAGGTCATGTTGTCAGAATCCCTTTTCAACAGCGCCCCGCATCTGCGTCTTATTGGACTGACAGCGACAGGTACAGACAACGTCGATCTTGTTGCTGCAAAAAAGCGCGGCATCGCCGTGTGCAATATCCGCGCCTACTGCACGCAGTCGGTTGCTGAACACGTATTCGGCTGCCTGCTCGATCTTGCACACAACCTTGACACCTATGCCACCGAGGTTCGCCAGGGTGCGTGGCAGGAAGCGGACAACTTCTGCATGCTGACCCACCCGATCCGGGAGCTGTCCGCAATGACGCTCGGCATTATTGGCTACGGGGAACTGGGCAAGGGCGTCGCCAACATCGCCAGGGCCTTCAACATGGACGTAATCGTCGCGGCGCGCCCTGGCACCGACGATATTCCCGACGGTCGCGTCTCGATGGACGAGCTGTTGCGGCGTGCAGACGCGATCACGCTGCACTGCCCGCTTAGCGATGCGACGCGTAAGCTGTTTGGCGCTGCCGAGTTCGCAGCGATGAAAAAGACCGCATTCCTCATTAACACCGCGCGCGGTGGCCTGGTCGATTCACAGGCGCTCGTCGATGCCTTGCGAGCGGGTGAAATTGCCGCTGCGGCCGTTGACGTATTGCCGCAGGAGCCACCCGTCAACGGCGATCCGCTGCTCGACTACGAAGGACGCAATCTCGTGGTAACGCCGCATATCGCGTGGGGAACACTGACGGCCCGACAAGCTGCGATCGATGAACTGACAGCGAACATCGCCGCGTTTCTGGATGGCAGGGAACGCTGCCGCGTCGTCTGACCGGCCGCTCAGGCGCCAATAACCTGCCGGGCCCACTGCACGATTGTGCGGACACGCGGCGCACCCAGGTCGAACGCCTCGTCGAATGTCACCCAGCGCCACTCGTGATGCTCGGGCTCCCCCGTTTCGGGAGAAATACCCATCTCGACTTTGTCCTGGGTCGTGCTGGCAATGAAGTAGCGCGCTACCTTGCCTCGGCTGTAGGGGCCCGTCTCGAAAAAGCGATCGCCCCAGTCGAATGACAATTCAGTCACGCCGGTTTCTTCGCCGACTTCCCGCACGGCCGCCTGCATTGGCTCTTCACCATGCTCGCGAATGCCCTTGGGGAAATCCCAGTGATGAAACGCGCGCAGCATCAGCGTAACCCAGCCACTCTCGGTCTTCCGGGCAACGACGATCCCGCAGGACAGCCGCGAGTCGCTCACGCCGGCGCACCTCGCAACACGTCGACTGGTGCCGCATTCACCGCGCCGCGCGCCGCAAAGAACCCACTGATGCACACGACGAGAATCCCCGCACCGACGCCCGCGATCCAGATCAACGGATTGAACTGGTACGGCAATTCGAAGAGCTGCACTGCCACGACAGCCGCGAGGATCGACGCCCCGGCCGACGCAAGTATGCCGGCGGCCGCACCGAGGGCCGCGAATTCGGCCATAACCCCGGCGAACACCGTCCGCCGGCGTGCACCCAGCGCACGCAGCATCGCGCTCTCGAAGCGACGTTCGTCAATCGTCGATTGCACGGCAGCGAATAACACGGCAATGCCGGCAGCCAAAGTGAAGACAAAGACGGCCTGCACGGCGAGGCTGGCCTTTTCTATGATGCCCCGTACCTGCTCCAAGATGGCGCCGAGATCGATTACGGAGATGCTCGGGTGCTTGCGCATCAGGTCGATCAGCATCGACTGTTTCTCATCGCTGATGCGCAGACTTGAAATAAATGTGGTGGGCATGTTGTCGAGCGCGCCGGGCGAGAAGACCAGGAAGAAGTTCGGCTGGAACGAATCCCAGTTGATTTTCCTGACACTCGCAATCTCGGCCTCTATCTCGCGCCCGGCGACGATGAAGGTCAGCCGATCACCAATGGTCAGCCCCGCATTCGTGGCCGCCTCTTCTTCGATCGATACCAGTGGCGGACCTGCATAGTCAGCCGGCCACCACTGGCCTTGCAGTATCTCGTTGCTCGAACTCAATTCTGCCGACCAGGACAGGTTGGCCTCGCGATTGGCCAGCCACTCGCCGTCCTCGTTCGGGTACGTGCGCTCTTTGACGGACTCGCCGTTGATCGTCGTCATGCGCGCGCGGACAAGCGGCGTAAACACGGGCACGTCAATGTCATTGGCCGCGAATAGCGCTCCTACCTGCTCGACCTCATGGGGCTGGATATTGATGAGGAAGTGATTGGGCGCATCTTCGTCGAGCGTCTGGCGCCAGCCTTCGAGCAGATCTGTGCGCACCAGCGTGAGCAGCAGCAGGACCGTGATGCCAAGACCGAATGCGACAACCTGTACCGCACTGTCGCGCCCCCGTCGTGCGACGTTCGCAAGGCCGTAACGCCAGGCCACACCGACGCCCGAACGGGCCCGGCCAATCACTGCCACCAGGCCGCGGCCAACGAGGTACAGGGCGCCCGCGATGATGACGATGCCACCGATCAGGATCAGCAGCATGCGCGGATCACCGACAGATCGATACAGCAGGATCGCGACAGCGGCAAGCGACAGTGCGCCGACCAACAGGCGGGACGGCGACGGCGGCATTTCGTCATGCCGCAATACGCGTAGCGGTGGTGTGTTGCGTAACTGGATCATCGACGGCAATGCGAAGCCCAACATCAGCACCAGCGCGCTGCCGCTGGCCAGGATCACGGGACGCAGGCCGCTGCCCGGCAGCTCGCCGGCCAGGAGATCCGACAGGATGGCGGCGAGTACCTCTTCGGCCACGAAACCGACGACACTACCCGCAATGACGCCCAGCACGCCGAGCAACACGAGCTGCACGAGCGACACCGTGATGACGAAGCGCTGGGTCGCGCCGAGGCTCTTCATGAGCGCTACCGTGTCCATGCGGCGAGTCGCAAAACGCCGCGCCGACATGGCGACAGCCACCGCGCTGAGCAGGAGGCTGATCACAGCTGTTAACGAGAGAAAGCGCTGCGCGCGGTCCGCGGCGTTATAGGCCCGTTCGCTGCTTTCCTCCTGGCTGCGCACACGAATCTCGTCCGGCAGGATGTCCTCGATCGCCTCGTTAAACGCAGCAACATCCGTCTCGTCACCGGCAACGAGCAATGCGTAGCCGACGCGACTGCCCTCGCCAATCAGGCCGCTGGAGCCGATATCGGCGACATTCATGATGACCGTCGGCGCCAGCGAGGCAAAGCCGATCGACTGGTCCGGACGGTAGGTCAGGACTGCCGCAACCTTGAGCTGCAACTCGCCGATATCCAGTATGTCACCGACGTCTGCGCCTACGCGCGCGAGCAGGGCGCCGTCTGCCCAGACTTCGCCGACAGGCGGGATTTCGTCAACCGCGCGCTGCTCACCGAACAGCTCGTCTGCGATGCGCACGGCTCCGCGCAGCGGATAGGCTTCGCTGACGACCTTGATCGACGCCAGCGCATTGTCGTCGCCGTGAAACACGACCGACGGAAACGACATCGTGTCCGCCACTTGCAGATTGTACTGTGCCGCCAGCTCACGCCATTCATCGGGTACGGGCTCCTGGGACCGCAATCGCAGATCCGCTGCAAGCACTTCGTTTGCCTGTCTCGCGACCGCCTTGCCGATGCGGTCCGTCAGAAAGCCGACCGCCGTCAGCGCCGCGACGGCCAGGCTTACGGCCGCAAGCAATACCAGCACCTCGCCGGAGCGAAGCTCACGACCGAAACTGCGGAGTGCGAACGCGACGGCTTTCACGCAGCAGCTCCGCTGTCGCTCACAAGCTTGCCGGAATCGAGCTCGAGTACGCGGTGACAGCGATCCGCAAGACCATTGTCGTGTGTGACGAGAATCAGCGTCGTCGCCGAATTGCGATTGAGCTCGAACATCAGATCCATGATATTGGCGCCCGTGCGGCTATCGAGGTTACCGGTCGGCTCGTCGGCAAACAGCACCGCCGGCTCGGTCGCAAACGCGCGAGCGATCGCGACGCGTTGTTTTTCACCGCCCGACAATTGTGCCGGGTAGTGGCTCCAGCGGTCGCCCAGCCCGACCTTGTCGATAATTTCGCGCGCCGCCTTACGCGCATCGGTATGTCCGGCGAGTTCGAGCGGCAACATTACATTCTCGAGTGCGTTTAGCGACGGCACGAGATGGAACGACTGGAATATGAAACCAACGCTCTCCGCACGCACGATCGCGCGGCCATCCTCGTCGAGGTTGGAAAGATTGGTGTTATTGAGGTCCACGTAGCCTTTCGTCGGCAGATCCAGCCCAGCCAGCAGCGCCAGCAGTGTCGACTTGCCGGCCCCGGATGGCCCGACCACGGCCACGGTCTCACCCGCATCGATGCTGAAACTCACATCATTGAGAATGGTCAGAGTCCCTTCAGGGCTGCTAACCTGCTTACTTAGCTGGTGCGCTTCGAGCACCTTTACTACAGACTGATCTGGCATGCGAAAAATTCTTACTCTTATTGTCGTGTTAATGGCGACCAACGTGCAGGCAACTGACTCGCCGACTGTCCTGATATTCGGCGACAGCCTGAGCGCCGGGTACGGTATTGACGTTGACCAATCCTGGGCCACTTTGTTGCAACAGCGGCTCGAGGACCAAGGGTACGAACATCGCGTGGTGAACGCCAGCATCAGCGGTGAAACGACCGAAGGCGGCGCGGCGCGTATCGACAGCGCCATCGACACATTCTCTCCCGAACTGATCATCCTCGAGCTCGGTGGCAACGACGGCCTGCGTGGCTTTCCGCCCGCGCGCATCAAGAGCAACCTCGAAACAATCGCTCGCCGCGCCCGCGACTCCGGTGCCGCTGTCGTCCTGCTTGGAATTCGCATCCCAACCAACTATGGCGCTCGCTATACACAGGCCTTCGAGGCCGTCTACGTCGAGGTGGCCACAGAACTCGGGATCAAATGGATCGAATTCTTCATGGAGGGTGTCGCTCTCAATGACGATCTGTTGCAGGAAGATCGAATTCACCCTAACGTTGAAGCACAACCGATTTTATTGGATAACGCGTGGCCCATAATCCGCGATACACTAGACGCGCAGTAGAACGAGAGAGAGAACCTTGGAAAAAGTTTGGCTAAAGTCCTATCCGGAAGGCATGCCTGCAGAAGTCCCAGCGCCCTCGTGGCGATCGATTCGCGACCTTTTCGAACATAGTTTCGCTACTTACCCGAATAACCCAGCCTACTCGAACATGGGCAAGACGCTGAGTTATGCCGACCTGAACCAGTTGTCGATGCGCTTCGCCTGCTTCCTGCAGAAAACGCTCGGGCTGACACGTGGCGAGCGCGTCGCGATCATGCTGCCGAACATCCTGCAGTACCCGGTCGCGATGTGCGGCATATTCCGGGCCGGACTGGTCGTTGTGAACGTGAACCCGCTGTACACGGCCAGGGAACTCAAACACCAGCTCAAGGATTCCGGTGCGCGCTGTATCGTTATCCTCGAAAACTTCGCGCACATTCTCGAGGACGTCATCGCCGATACCGAGGTCGATCACGTTGTGACGACCGGCATTGGCGATCTCCTGAACTGGCCTCGCAGCACCGTGACGAACGTCGTCATGCGCCACGTGAAGAGAGCCGTACCCAGGTATCACTTCGCCAGGAGCACGCCGTTCACGCGCGCCTTGAAGACGGGTGCCGGCGCGAAGCTGAAGGACGTGGAGATTGGTTTTGCCGACATCGCCTACCTGCAATACACAGGCGGCACCACGGGTGTGTCCAAAGGCGCGATGCTCAGCCACCGCAACATGGTTTACAACGTGCAGCAGACCATTACCTGGCAGGGCGATGTCTATGACGACGTTGACCGGGTGATCGCGATTACGGCATTGCCGCTGTACCACATCTTTTCGCTCGAAGGGAATTGCCTGACCGTCATGGCGCTCGGCGGCGAAAACGTGCTGATTACCAACCCGCGCGACTTCGAGGGCTTCGCCAAGGAGATCTCGAAGTTCAAGTTCAACCTGTTCACGGGCGTAAACACGATATTCGCCTCGCTTATGAACACGCCGAGTTTCGACAAGATCGATTTCAGCCACCTCAAAGTGTCTATCGGCGGCGGCATGGCCGTGCAGCCGGCGGTCGCCAGGGAATGGAAGCAAAAAACCGGTCAACCGATCCTGCAGGGCTACGGCCTGACCGAGACCTCGCCGGTTGCCATTTGTTGCAGGATCGGCGATGAATTCACCGGCACGATCGGGCTGCCCGTGCCGTCAACCGACGTCATGATTGCCGGCGACGACGGCAATGCGCTGGCGCTTGGCGAGATCGGCGAGATTTGTATCAAGGGCCCGCAGGTCATGGAGGGCTACTGGCGTCGCCCCCATGAAACGGCCGAGGTTATGTTGCCGGGCGGCTGGCTGCGTACCGGCGATGTCGGGCGGATGGACGAGGAAGGCTTCGTCTGGATTGAAGATCGCAAGAAGGACATGATTCTCGTGTCCGGTTTCAACGTGTACCCCAACGAAGTCGAAAATGTCGTGGTCGAGCTCGACGGCATTCTCGAAGCCGCGGCTATTGGTATAGCCGACGAACGTTCGGGCGAGGTCGTCAAGGTCTTCGCCGTGCGCAAGAACGAGCTCACGACCGAACAGGATGTACTCGACCACTGTCGCGCGAACCTGACCGGCTACAAACGGCCGAAGGTCGTCGAGTTCCGGGAGGAACTGCCCAAAACCAACGTCGGCAAGATCCTCAGACGCGCGCTAAGAGAATAGCCGAAGGTTAGTCTACGCGCTGCAAGGTCAGGAACATGGCCTTGTCGAGCACCGCGAAAAAATCCTGGTACGTTGCAGCATCCGTGACGGCGTTTTCGCCGATGCGCGCGTTGGCGCGAACCGACACTCGATTCTCTTCCCGCTTCACTACGGTCACGGTCATGCGCATCGTGTACTGATGGTAGCGTGTCGCCGTTACGGTACCGAGCTCGGTGTCCGCCTGGTCGATCGTGAAACCGAGGTCCTGCAACGTGGCGATAACCGAACGCATCGTCAGGGCTTTGTCCAGCGTGTCGTAGTGACGCGTCTGGATTTGCCGCGTCTCGAGCTGGGTGCTGTTGGCGGAAATATCCACCGGCGTGGTCGTCGCGCATCCTGTGACGGCAATGACGCCAAGCAGGAACGCGAAACGTTTCCTCATGATTCGCTCACCTCGATGAACAGGGCTTTACGCAGGTTCTCGAACGCTACCTGGTAAACCTCGGGAGCCGTGATGCGCTCCAGCATTACTACACGGCCTTCCTTGTCAAAGATGTTGCGTTGCATTGTGATCCTGACAGTATATTCGCCGCTGCCCGAGAGACTCGGCAGCGCCACCATCGTCAGCATGATGTGCTGCTTGTCCTTGGCCGTCGACATGTTGTTGCAGCCGTAGCCACCGCCGGCTGCGCACAGCAGGTCAAGAAAGAACAGGCCCGTCTGTTCCCCGGCATCATCTGCATCGCTGATTTTCGATGCGGAAATGACGCCGAGCGGTTTTTCGATACGATCGATAGCGAATTCCATGTCCTGGAGTACCGCGACCATTGCAGTCAGGATGGCGGCTTCCGAGGGTGCCTCGATCTTGCGGGTCTGCACGGAGCGCACCTCGAGCGTGCTTTCTTCGAGCCTCAATGCGTGCTCGGGAAGCGTTTCGGCCGCGCAGCCTGCGATCCCCGCTGCGAGCACCACCGTCAGAATTGCGCGACACCTAGACATCGTCTTGCGTGTTGTCAGAACTGCGAAGAGTGATAGGAGAAGTCGCGCACGCTGTTGGTCTCATCGAACTTGATGATCACGGTCAACGTTCGTTGCGTCGACGACGTCGACCCCGCACTTGTGGAACCAACGCCAAGACCGCCACCGGCACTGCCGAAAATGAGACCGACGACATTGCCGCTGCTCCTCGAGTAGGTAACGTCCGACGAGATCTTGTCGTAGATCCACGTTTCATTGCGCTGTTCGTCGGTCGTTACGATATTGGGTGAGCCGAGCGCCTCGGCGACCTCTGCCGCCGACATGCCCATGTGAATCTCGCGCTGAACCGAGCCGACCGTAACGCGATTCGTTTCCTCGGCCGCGCGTACGTCAGCGGCATGCTGCTGGGCGCTGCAGCCGGCGGCGGCACTCAATAAAGTCAAAACCAGGATTCGGGTGGAGTTCATCATTGGATCGCCCCTCGGCTTGCCACTCAACTGGCATTCACCTTACGCGGCTGGTCCTGCCAAGCCTGACTCAGACCTGATGCTTTCCTGACGAATTCCGGATTGGGCGTCCCGGATCAGGCGCCGTGGTACTGCGGGCTCATCTCGTGCACCGCATCAACCAGCACGGCAAGATTGTCCGGGTCGATGTCGGGGGTAATGCCGTGACCCAGGTTGAATACGTGGCCCGGCCCGTTGCCGTAACTGGCAAGCGTCTTCGCGACACCCTCACGAATTACTTCCGGGCTCTCCCGCAAGGTCGCCGGGTCAAGATTGCCCTGCAGGGCGACCTTGTCGTTGACGTACTCTCGTGCCTGCGCCAGGTCGGTGGTCCAATCGACACCGAGTGCGTCGCAGCCGGTATCCGCCAGGTCTTTGAGCAGCGGCCCGGCGCCCTTCGTGAACAGGATGACGGGAATCCTGCGACCGTCTTTTTCGCGGATCAACCCGTCGACGATCTTCTGCATGCTGGCAAGCGAGAAACGACGGAAATCGTCAGGCTCCAGCGCCGCGCCCCAGGTATCGAAGATCTGCACCGCCTGTGCGCCGGCTTCGATCTGGGCATTGAGATACTCGGTCGTCGTCTCGGCAACCTTGTTCATAAGTTCGTCGAGCACCTCGGGCGCTTCTTTGGCGAGGCCCTTGATCGTCGGAAACTCCCGGCTCGACCCACCTTCAACCATGTAGGTACCGCAGGTAAACGGGCTGCCCGCGAAACCGATCAGTGGCACCTTGCCATCCAGCTCTCGCCGGATTGTTCTCACCGCGTCGAATACGTAGCCGAGTTCTTTCTCGACATCGGGTACGCGCAAGTCGCGAATGGCGCCTGCCGTCTGCACCGGGTTACTGAATTTCGGTCCCTCGCCCGTCACGAAATAGAGGCCAAGCCCCATCGCGTCGGGCACCGTCAGGATATCGGAGAACAGGATCGCCGCATCGAGCGCGTAGCGCCGCAGGGGTTGCATCGTTACCTCGCAGGCCAGGTCCGGATTGCGGCACAGGCTCATGAAATCTCCGGCCTGCGAACGCGTCTCCCGATACTCGGGCAGGTAACGCCCCGCCTGGCGCATGATCCAGAGCGGCGTGCGGGACACGGGCTCGCGCAGCAGTGCGCGCAGTAACAAATCGTTCTTCAGTTCACTCATCAGGCTCCAACCTGTTCTGCTATTGACGCTTGCATTGCCTCGGCTGCGGCGCGCGGGCTTTCTGCGTCCCGAATGGGGCGACCGACGACAATATAGTCACAACCGTTGTGAAACGCCGTTTCGACCGTGACGACGCGCTTCTGGTCACCGACCGGCTTGTTGTCGACGGGACGAATTCCCGGCGATACCACCAACAGCTTGTCATCCACGTGCTCTCGCAGTGCGGGTACTTCGAGGCCGGACGAAATGACACCGTCGCAGCCCGCTTCCAGGCATTGGCGTGCCCGCGACAGAACCAGGTCGCCGATATTGCAGTCGAAACCAAGGTCGTCGAGGTCACCGCGGTCCAGGCTCGTCAATACCGTGACACCGAGAACCTTGAGGCTGTCACCCTTGTTCTCCGCGGCGGCTTGCATGATCGAGCGATTGCCGTGAACCGTCACAAAGGTCGCGCCCCGGTCCTTGAGCGAGCGAACGGCCGACCCGACCGTCGCCGGAATGTCGAAGAACTTGAGGTCGCAAAAGACTTTCTTGTCGCGAGCCAGCATCCAGTCGAGCAAGTCGAAGTATCCGCCGCTCATCATGAGTTCGAGGCCTATCTTGTAGAAGGTCACCGAATCGCCGAGTTCGTCAGCAAGCTCTCTTGCCCGATCACAGGTCGGGACATCCATCGCGAAAATCAGCCGGTCTTTGGCTGGTATGTCTTTGTGCGGCACTGTCATTCCTCAATTCGCGGCGGGCATTGTCCCCGAAATGGGCGCGCCGCTCCTACAGGCGGCGCATTCTATCAGTCTGTGAGCCCTTCGTGGGCCGCGATCGCGTAACGATCTGTCATGCCCGCGATGTAGTCGGCGATCACACGTGCACGCTGTGCGCCATCAAGACTCACCGCCCGCTCGGCAAATTCCTGCGGCATCCGCGACGGGTCGCTGGTGTAGGCCTCGAACAGGTCACGCACGATAGCCTGCGCGCGTCGCGTCATCTCGAGTTTCTGTTCGTGACTGTACAGGTGCTTGTGAAGAAAGCGCTTCAGGGCGACATGTTGTTCATAGGTCGCCGCGGTCATCTGGACCAGCGGCTCGCCCGCCTCGCGGACGTCGTCGATGGATGTCACACCCGACTGCTCGATCCGCCGTTGGGTCTCCTCGATCAGGTCCGTGACGACCATCCCGATCATGCGGCGGATAATCTCGTAGATAAGGCGCCGGTCCTCGAGGTCCGGATACTGCGCATGGACATCCTGGTACTGCGTTTCAAAGAGCGGTTGTTGACGCAGTTGCGCGAGGGTTAGCAGGCCCGCACGAAAGCCGTCGTCGACATCGTGGTTGTTGTAGGCAATCGCATCGGCCAGGTTGGCGATTTGCGCCTCGAGCCCGGGTTGCTTGCGCGCAAGGAAACGCTCGCCGACGTCGCCGAGCTCGCGAGCATTGCGGGTCGCGCAGTGCTTGAGGATGCCTTCTCTCGTCTCGAACATCAGGTTGAGACCCGGAAAATCCGCGTACTTCGCCTCGAGTTCGTCGACCACGCGCAAGGACTGGAGATTATGCTCGAAGCCACCGTGGTCGCGCATGCAGGCATTAAGCGTGTCTTGGCCGGCATGCCCGAACGGCGTGTGGCCAAGATCGTGAGCCAGGCAGATCGCCTCGGTCAGGGGCTCGTTCAGCCCGAGGGCGACAGCGACCGACCGCCCGATCTGCGAGACCTCGAGCGAATGCGTCAGCCGCGTGCGGTAGAGGTCGCCTTCGTGGTTCACAAAGACCTGCGTCTTGTACACCAGGCGTCGAAACGCGGTCGAATGAATAATGCGATCCCGATCGCGCTGGTATTCGCCGCGATACTTCGGGACTGGTTCCGGGTAACGCCTGCCGCGGCTGCGCGCCTCGTTAGCGGCGTATGGCTTCATCGAGTCGGCCCTGATCATAGTCCGCGGTTACGTGGCTGGTTCCTATCGCACCGAGCAGAACGAAACGAAGTTTCTTGCCCTGCACTTTTTTATCGAGACCCATCGCGCGAACCCAGTCGTCTGCCTCGATCGGCGGGGGCTCGACCGGCAGGCCCGCGCTGCCAATCAGCGCAGCCAGGCGCTCGACATCGCCGCCGGGAAGGCCACTGAGCTTCGCTGCCATTACCATGCCGGCCGCGACAGCTTCACCGTGTAGCCACTCGCCATAGCCCTGGCAATGCTCTATCGCGTGACCGAAGGTGTGGCCGAAATTCAGAATTGCCCGGCGACCTGCCTCGCGTTCGTCCTCCGCGACGACTGCGGCCTTGATCTCGCAGGAGCGGCGAATCGCGTGGGCCAGCGCCTCCGGGTCACGCCGTAGCAGCGCCGCCATATTCGCTTCGAGCCAGGCAAAAAACCCGGCGTCAGCGATCGCACCATGCTTGATGACTTCGGCGAGTCCGGCCCTGAGCTCGCGGTCCGGGAGTGTCTGCAGCGTGGCCGTGTCGATCAAGACGAGCTGCGGCTGGTGAAACGCACCGATCAGGTTTTTGCCCTTCTCGTGGTTGACACCGGTCTTGCCGCCGACGGACGAATCGACCTGGGCGAGCAGCGTGGTCGGAACCTGGATGAAATTCACGCCGCGCAAATAGCAGGCCGCCGCGAATCCGGCAATATCGCCGACGACACCGCCACCCAGCGCGATCACCGTCGTATCCCGGTTGGCGCCGGTTTCCACCAGCCTGTCGATGATCGTGTGCATTGTCGCCACGGTCTTGTACGCCTCACCGTCCGGCAGATTAACGCTCGCGACAGCACGGTCCGCCAGGTTCGGCAGCAGCTTTTCGAAGTAGAGCGGCGCAACGGTCTCGTTACTCACGACCATGCAGTCGGAGCCGCGAACGTATTCGGACAAGTCGTAGCCACCGTCGAGCAGGTCGCTGCCGATCACGATGGGGTAGCTGCGATCACCCAGATCAACTGTCAGAGTGGAGCTCATGTCGTATAGCTTACCCGACCGTAGAAGGGGGGACACTTTCTAAAGTGTCCCCTTTTGGCAGGGATACGTGCCGGGTCAGGAGATATTCTCGATTATCTGGCTGGCAACCGCGTGTACTCTGCGGCCGTCTGTCTCTACGACGAGGTCGGCGATTTCACGATACAGTGGGTCGCGCTGCTGCAGCAGGTCTTCGAGAATCTCCCGCGGATCGCCATTTTCGAGCAGTGGGCGCTCCCGACCCTTCTCGGTCCGCGTGACCTGTTGATCAACGCTTGTGTAGAGATACACGACCAGCCCACGTCCGCCGAGATTGCTGCGATTGTCGGCACTAAGAACCGCGCCACCGCCGGTCGCGAGCACCACGCCGTCCATTCGGGTCAGATCGTCGATCACCGCGGCTTCGCGCTTGCGAAAACCCTCTTCACCTTCTTTCTCGAAGATGAACGGGATATCAACGCCCGTACGCGACTCTATTTCGTCGTCACTATCGACAAACGTGAGGTGCAGGGTGCGCGCGAGCTGTCGACCAACAGCCGACTTGCCCGCCCCCATGGGACCTACGAGGAATATGTTTTTTGGATGTTTCATAAACGAAAGCCAACCCGGAGGTTGGCTTTCCTTTTGCGTTCGAGAATAGTCAGCTTAGTAAATACTGGCGCCTTCCTCAAGAATGCGCGGCGTTACGAAGATCAGCAACTCAGCCTTGTTATCAACCCGCTGCTTGCTGCGGAACAGGGCTCCGGCAAACGGGATATCACCAAGGAACGGTACTTTCTTGATCGACTCGCGGCGCTCGGTTTCGTAAATACCGCCGAGCACAACCGTCTGGCCGTCAGCAACCAGTACCTGTGTCTGAACCGCGCGGGTATCGATACTCGGAACCGTGCCGCCCAGGCCGCCGGTCGAAATAATCTCACCAACACTATCCTTGTGAACCAGCAGGTCCATAATGATGTTGTTGTCCGGCGTAATCTGCGGCGTGACCGTCAGGCTCAACACAGCCTTCTTGAACTGGATCGTCGTGGCGCCACTTGATGCCGACTGCTGGTAAGGAATTTCCACACCCTGTTCGATCCTGGCTTCTTTCTGGTTGGCCGTGATCACACGAGGTGTCGAAACGATCTCGCCTCGACCTTCGGCTTCGAGTGCCGTCAATTCGAGATCGACCAGGTAGTCACTGGCCAGTACAGCCAGCGAGAAACGACCCGCGGCATCCGCAATCGGCACATTGACGTTGTAACGGTTGCTTAGCGACGGAACCTCGATCGGGTAAACCGTTCCGTTGGCCGGATCAGCCAGGTTCTCCAGCGCCGAACCAATCATCGTGTCCGTACCGGCTCCCGTACCCGACGCTACGATCAGGTCGTTATTGCTTTCGTTGAAGCCTGTCAGACCCAGGCGCACACCGAGATCACGGCTGAAGTCGTCGTTGACGACCACGATGCGTGACTCGATCAGGACCTGCTTGATCGGAATGTCCAGCGTGCGAACCATGCGGCGAATGTCCTGCAGACGTTCGGCCGTATCCTGTACGAGCAGCGTATTGGTACGGTCATCAACGGCGATGCTGCCGCGCTCCGAAAGCATCGAGCCCTTGTCTGATCCCGTTATAAGGTCAGACAGGTCTGCCGCTTTCGCGTAGTTAACCTGGAGGAACTCAGAGTAAACCGGTTCCAGCTCGGCGATAGCCAGCTGCGCTTCGAGATCTGCGGTCTCACGTGCCGCGATTTCTTCGGCAGGCGCTACCATGATCACGTTGCCGTTCTGCCGCATATCGAGACCCTTCGTCGTCATGACGATATCGAGGGCCTGATCCCAGGGCACGTTGCGCAGACGCAAGGTGACGTTGCCCTGCACCGTATCCGAAACAACGATGTTCTTGCCGGAGGTCTCTGCCAGGAGCTGCAGAACCGCGCGTGTTTCGATGTCCTGGAAGTTCAGCGTCAGGCGTTGACCCTCATATTCCTTCGTCTCGGAGAACAGGCTCGACTCAGCCTGGCTCTGCTCGGGCGCTGGATTAATCTCGATCGTGAATTCGTTATCCGACTGGTAGGCAAGCTGCTCATACTTGCCACTGGCGGAGATAACGATGCGCGTATCCATGTTGGTACGCAGCGTGTCAACAGTCGTAACCGGCGTCGCAAAGTCGTTAACGTCGAGGCGTCGCATCAACTCGGCCGGCAGGCTCGTGTCCTTGAACACTGCAACGACGCGACCGCCTTCCTGGCGAATGTCGACAGGGGTAGACGGGTCGGTCAGGTTAACGACGACTCGGCCACCACCATCGCGGGTACGGCGGAAATCGACAGCGGAGATGGAACGGCTGCCCGGGGCTGCATAGGAACGGGTATCGGATGCTGCTGCGCTGGCGAACTGGGTAGTACCTGCACTGTAGTCATCTCCGTCACCCAGGGTGACGATTACCATGTTTCCGCTGCGGCGGGTTTCGTACGCGACCATTGTGTCGAGATTCAGCACGACACGCGTACGACCATTGGCTTCTGCGGTCAACACCGTGTCCAACGGACCCATATTCACGTCGCGACGACGTGATGTGAGGCCGAGTGCCGTGTCCGGCAGGTCAAGTGCAATGCGCGCAGGATCCTCGATCGTGAAGTCGAGCGGCTCAGGA
The DNA here is from genome assembly GCA_963698415.1 of uncultured Gammaproteobacteria bacterium. Taxonomy (GTDB): domain Bacteria; phylum Pseudomonadota; class Gammaproteobacteria; order Steroidobacterales; family Woeseiaceae; genus UBA1847. The sequence continues at coordinate 212,901 of CAVOQS010000002.1, forward strand.
GCCGTGTCACTCATGATGAGTCTCAGCTCGACGCGATCGCCGGGCAGACTCTGCACCTGAATGTCTTGCAGCCTGTTGCCTTCCTGAGCGCTTGCGAAAGCACCCCAGAAGAGCAGCAACGCTGCCTGTGCCAGTGCGGCAAACTTCGCTACGCGATGTCCAGCCGTCGGTTTAGTTTTGAGCATCATTCCCATTACTCCCAGTTCCATTCAGGCGTTAGTCTGAAAGACCAACCGCGGCGTCTCTTTCGATATAGCCGCCAATACCATCAGAAATAATTTCCACCAGTGCGATTTCTGATTCAGAAATATCCGTAATTCGTCCGTCGTTTTGCCCCATGTAATTACCGGGAACGACGCGGTGAATCAGGCCGTCTGAAGTTTGTACAAGGCCATACATTGTTTCACCGATGTACAGCGTTCCAACCATGCCGAGCGTGTCCAGTGGAAAGCTCTCAAGGTATTCGCGGCTTCGATCGGGATCGGGGCGCGTGCCACCGACACCACCACTCGCTTGCGGCGTATCCGGTACAAACGGCGAACGCAATCCCTGCTTGTCCGCGAGATAAGTAAATGCTTCGTACGGCGTTATTTCAGGCAGGGGCGCTATGCCGTCACCTGGCTCTTGCTTGACCTTGTTGATGTACGCGTCCAGTTCGTCCATGTCGCTGCCGCAGGCCGTGAGGCCAAGCGCAACAAGGATCAATACCAGTCCGTGCTTGATGACGTGTTCCATTCTGTGGGAGGCGCGCATTAGTTTGCCTCCTCATCAATGTATCGGTAGGTCTTCGCTGTCACTTCCATACTCAGGTTGTCGAAACCTTCGGTGCTTTCCGGCGTGATGTTGATGTCATGCAGCGTCACGATTCGAGGCAGCGCGGCAATACCGCTCACGAAATTACCAATCTCGTGATAGCTGCCGGTCAGCCGAATCTTGATAGGCTTCTCGGCGTAGAAATCCTTGGGGATTTCAGGCTGTGGTACGAACAGCTTTTCCTGCAAACCGGCAGCAAGGCCCGTCTGCGAGATGTCGACGATCAGGCTCGGGATCTCCGTCTCACCAGGAAGCTGGCGCAACATCGTGCCGAACGATTCTTTAATCTCTTCAAGCTGGTCTTCGTAGGCCTGGTAGTTGGCCGCCTTGTCCTGCTTGTTCTCGAACGTTAGCCGCAGATCGACTTCTTCTGCGCGCTTGCGCTCAAGTTGCGGCGCCTTGTCTTTAATAATGAACCAGTACTGTCCAAGACCCGTGACAAGCACAAAAACAATAACTATGACCGCAACGCGGAACGGCAACGGCCAGCGGCCGACGTCATTAGCGTCTAGGCTCTGAAGTTCTTCAACGAGGTTCATTCCATATCCTCCGCATCAGAATTCGAGCGCACCTGTTTCAGGTAAACGACAAACTCAGACTGGCGTGAAGCACCGGACTGCGTGGTTTCAACGCGTTCTACTTCCGGGTCGCCCAACCACTCCGATGCGTCGATTTGTCGCATCAGCGCAGATACACGTGTGCTCGACTGCGCAATACCGCGAATCTCAACGCGAGCACCTGTCTGCTTCGCGCCTGTCAGGTAGACACCTTCAGGCAGCTGCCGGACGAGCTCGTCAAAGAGATGCACGATCTCCGGGCGGCTCTTTTGCAGCTCTTCAATAATTTCCATGCGCGCAAGACGGCGTTCCTTCTCACGCTCCAGCCCATCGATCTTGGCGATGGTCTTTTCGAGTTCGATAATCTCGTTGGTCAGGCGATCATTGCGCGCCTGCTGTCCGGCGATCATCTGCGAGTAAGCGAGCATCGTCAGCATCACGACGGCAACAGCCGCGATAACCGCGCCGCCCATTGCGATCCCGAAGTCTCGTTGGCGTTTCTTGCGCTCCGCCTCGCGCCATGGGAGTAGATTAATACTAGGCATTAGTCAAAGCTCCTGAGTGCGAGACCGCAGGCCGTGAGTAGTGCCGTTGCATCTTTATGCACACCTTGTGACTTGGCCTTGGATGAGATTTTCATCTGTCCGAGCGGATCGCCGACCTCTGTCGGGATACCTACACGGCTCGAGATGACGTCCGCGATACCCGGGATGTTGGCGCAACCGCCACATACCAGGATCATGTCTGGCTGCTCGCGTCCACCGCCCGATGCCAGGTAGAACTGCAACGAACGGCTGACCTGCTGGGTCATGTCGTCGATGAACGGTTCCAGGACTTCAGGCTGGTAGTTCGACGGCAGGCCACCCTGCTTCTTCGCGCGACCGGCGTCTTCCATCGAAAGCCCATACGTACGCATGATTTCCTCGGTCAGCTGCTGGCCGCCGAAGTTGAAATCGCGCGTGTAGACCACCTTGAGGTCCGTCAGGACACTGAAAGTAGTACTGGAGGCACCGATATCGACGATCGCCACCGACTGACCCATGCCACCGTCTGGAATCTGGTGACTCAGGAGGCGGCAGGCGTTTTCGAGCGCGAATGCTTCAACGTCGACAATCTGTGTCGAGAGGCCCGCAGCGCTAACCGCAGACTGACGCTGTTCGACGTTCTCGGTACGTGTCGCGACAAGCAAGACGTCCATCAGCTCGGGATCCTTGGCGTTTGGACCAATCACTTCGTAGTCGAAGCTCACCTCTTCCATCGGGAAGGGGATGTACTGGTCCGCCTGGATCTCGACCTGGCCTTCGAGGTCTCTCTCGGAGAGGCTCGAGGGCATCTGGATGACTTTAGTAATGGCCGCGTCACCACTGATGGCGACGGCCACATCGGTTGCCTTGGCTCCCGCACGCTTTACGGCGCGGCGAATGGCCTCACCGACCGCTTTCGCGTCGACGATGGCTTTTTCGCTCACCGAACTCGGGGGAGTTGGCTCTGCTGAATACGACTCGACCCGATAGCGCTTCCCGCTTTGCGAGAGCTCTATCAGCTTCACCGACGACGTCGTGATATCGAGGCCCAGCAATGGCTGTGATTTGTTGCCAAAAAGCACGTGTTTTTCCTTCTAAGTCGGTAAGTTGCGAGTCAAATGTAAGTCGGAACTTAGCAAAGCGATTTAACTATATATCAATAAAATGTTAAATAAAACGTGACTGTGTTCACGATCCAACAATCCCTATGTTAAGCGGCTGACGGGATGGTTTCCGTGAACCAGTCGAGGTGGCGGCCCGAGACTCGTTATTGCAGGCTCCAGCCAGGTATGACTATCATCGCCGCCATAGCCTGCTTTGCTGAGCCTTTGCCCCAAGAAAGCCACATTCTCGTCAGCGGTCGAACACCACGTTACTCTTTAATAAGGTCCTTATAGGCCTTCAGAATTCGGGGCGTACGACCGAAAACGCCTGTAACTATGCATAATTCAACGAAAAAAAAATCCAACTCACGTCACAATAGGCGACATAAGATGATGCGCGCGCTGATTGTGTTGCTCGGATTAGGCGCAGTCGGCGCGATCAGCACGGTGGCCGGCGTGGTTGGAGCCTATTATTACGTCGAGCCGGGCCTCCCCGCAGCCGAGACGATTCGCGATATTCCGCTGCAGATTCCGCTGCGCATATACAGCCGCGATGGCTACCTGATCTCCGAGATCGGCGAGCGGCGCCGGATCCTGGTGACCTACGAGGATCTGCCCCGGCACGTCGTTGACGCCTTTGTCGCCGCTGAGGACCAGCGCTTCTTTGTCCACCCGGGTATCGACTATCGCGGCATCCTGCGCGCATTCGCCCAGCTAGCCGCAACGGGTGACATTTCGAGTGGCGGCAGCACGCTGACACAGCAACTTGCGCGTGATTACTTCCTGACGCGCGAACAGAAGTTCACGCGCAAACTGCGCGAGGCCTTTCTTGCCTACAAGATCGAGCAGGAGTTCACGAAGGAACAGATCATGGCGCTGTTCCTGAACAAGATGTTTTTCGGGCAACGCGCCTATGGCGTCGCGGCGGCATCGCAAGTCTATTTCAACAAGGACCTCGCCAGGATCAATGCGGCAGAGGCCGCAACCCTGGCCGGCGTTCTCCCCGCGCCGTCGCGTTACAACCCGGTCTACAGTGCGGCAAATGCCAAGGCACGCCGGGGCTACGTGCTGGGCCGGATGCTTGATCTCGGTTTCATCGACGAAGCGACCTACGACGATGCCATGGTCTGGCCAATGGAGTCGCGCCTGCACGGCGCTGCCGTGGAACTCAATGCGCCGTACATCGCGGAGATGGTTCGCAGCGAGATGCTCAAGCGCTACGGTGAAGGCACCTATACCGATGGCTACCAGGTCGTGACTTCGCTGGACTCGCGCCTGCAAAAAGCTGCGAACTACGCGCTGCGAAACGGCCTGCTCGAGTTTACGCGGCGACGTGGCTACAGGGGCCCAATCCAGAACGTCGAAGTCACTGACGAACTGCTGGCAACGCCGTTCGAGGAGTGGCCAATCGAGATCCGTGAATTGCTCGAACAATATGCGCCCGGTGGCCTTTCGGTCGCGCTTGTTACGGCGGTCAGGGAGAACAACAGCGCAGCACTGCTGATGCGCGCCGGTGTCACTGGCACGTTGCCATGGGCCGGAATCCGCTGGGCGAAGCCCTTTATCGATCGCTCGACAACAGGGCCGGCACCGGAAACTGCCGCCGAGGTGCTCGCTGTTGGCGACCTTATCTATGTGATGCCGACGAACAACAGGCGGCTGGGCACTTGCCCAGGTCCCGGAAGCACAGGGTGCCGTTGTATCGATCGACCCGTTCGACGGCGCGATCAGCGCGTTGACCGGTGGATTCGATTTCACGACCAGCAAGTTCAATCGCGCGCGGCAGGCCTACCGGCAGCCGGGCTCCTCGTTCAAGCCATTCATCTATTCGGCCGCTCTGGAGTACGGCAACACGCCAGCTACGGTGGTTCTCGATGCGCCTGTCGTGATCAACTCGTCAGAACTCGAAGCGGTCTGGCGCCCGATCAATTACAGCGGCCGCTTCTACGGCCCAACGCGTATGCGCGAGGCGCTGAAGCGTTCGATGAACCTGGTGTCGGTCCGCCTGCTGTTGTTTGAGACCGGCGTCGGTAATGCCGTTCGTCATATCGCGAAGTTTGGCTTCGGTGATGCCGCCCTGCCCCACAATGGATCGCTTGCTCTGGGGGGCGGCGCCGCGTCGCCTCTCGATATGGCACAAGGCTACGCCACGCTTGCGAATGGCGGCCACGCCGTCAAGCCGTACGTTATCGACGCCATATACGGGTCCGAGGGCCAGACCCTGTACCGAGCCGAACCCGCCGTTGTCTGTGACGAGTGCGTGCCGGCGGACGAGTCGGATGCGGTATTTGTCGATGAACTCGTCGACGAAATGACGCTCGATGAAATGGCCGAAATCGCGACGGTGTACAAACCCGATGCGACGGTTGCGCCCGAATTGTTCAAGGACGTCGTGCTCGCGCCGCAGGTCATTTCGCCGCAGAACATTTTTCTTGTCCAGGACATGATGCGTGATGTCGTGAGAGCCGGCACCGGTCGTCGCGCCATGGCCCTGGGTCGCAACGATCTTTCCGGCAAGACGGGAACGTCGAATGATCGGCGCGACGCGTGGTTTGGCGGCTTCAACGGTGACATCGCCGCCATTGTCTGGGTCGGCTATGACGACGACCTGCCGCTCGGTCCGGGTGAGGAAGGATCGCGTACTGCGTTGCCGATCTGGGTCGACTTTGCCCGGATCGCGCTGGCCGGGGTACCCGAGAACCAGATGCCAATGCCGGACGGAATTGTCTCGGTGCGTATCGACCGCGAGACCGGATGCCCTGCTCGAGCCGGCCAGGCCAACGCGATCTTCGAAGTGTTCAGGGAAGGTCACGTACCAGACTGCGCGGTTATCGACGACACCCCGAATATTTTCAACGACGCCTCCAGCATCGATCCGGGACCCGAGGAAGAGCCCGAGGAAGACACAGAGCCCTTGTTCTGAACGATGGTCAGGAAGCGCAACAACGAAACAGAGCGTGCGCGCCAGGTAGTCGCCCAGGAGGCTGCGCGCATCATTGTCGATCACGGCATTCGTGACTACCGCGTCGCGAAACAGAAAGCGGCCGAACGACTCGGGGTCGGCGCACGTGGATCCCTGCCCGGTAATACGGAAATCGAAGCGGCGGTCATCGACCACCTGCAGATTTTTGGCGGCGACTCGCATGCGGACTTGCTGCGCTGATGCGCACCGCCGCGCTGTCCGCCATGGAGCTACTTGGCGATTTCTCGCCACGCCTGGTTGGCCCGGTACTGCTCGGCACGGCCGACGACAATTCGGCCATCAACCTGCATTTATTCGCTGACAGCGCAGAAATGGTCGCGATGGAAATCGGCGACATGGGTATTCAGTTTCGACCTTATGAGCGCCGCCTCAAGAGCCGCCGCGGACAGATCGAGATGTACCCGGGTTTCGAGTTCAGTCACTGCAACGAAACCGTCCAGGCCACGGTGTTTCCCGTCGACGGTATTCGCCAGGCGCCAATAAGCCCTGTCGACGGCAAGCCAATGAAGCGTGCCGGTTCGGACAGGTGCAAGCATTACTGGAACACCGATAACGAGAAGCGGGGACAGTGCTATTGCGTGTCCCCGCTTCTGCTTGTCACCGCTTCTACTTGTCAGCGATCCGCGATATCGACGTAGTCGCGAGCGGTCGGGCCCATATACAGCTGCCGCGGACGTGCGATCTTGCCCTTCGGATCCGAAATCATCTCGCGCCAGTGCGCCGCCCAACCAACCGAACGACCGAGTGCGAACATCACGGTGAACATCGTGGTCGGAATTCCCAGCGCCTTGTAGATGATGCCGGAATAGAAATCGACGTTCGGGTAGAGATTTCTTTCCTTGAAGTAATCGTCGCTCAGTGCGACCTGCTCCAGCTCGCGAGCAAGATCGAACAACGGCGTGTCCTCTGTGTGCAGCGCATCGAGTACTTTGTGGCACATCTCGCGAATAATCGTCGCCCGCGGATCAAAGTTCTTGTAGACGCGATGCCCGAAGCCCATCAGGCGGAACGGGTCGTCCTTGTCCTTGGCCTTGTCGACGAACTTGCCGATTTGACTGACGTCGCCAATCTCCGCGAGCATCTCGAGCACCGCTTCGTTGGCGCCACCGTGCGCCGGGCCCCACAGGGCCGAGATTCCGGCAGCAATCGCCGAATAGGGATTGGCGCCTGAACTGCCCGCCATGCGCACCGTGGACGTCGAGCAGTTCTGCTCGTGGTCTGCATGCAGGATGAACAACAGATCGAGCGCCTGCGCCGCAACCGGATCGATCTCATAGGGTTCGGCAGGAACGGCGAACAGCATGTGCAACAGGTTCTCCGCGTAATTGAGATCGTTGCGTGGGTACATGAAGGGCTGGCCGACGTTTAGCTTGTATGCCGCGGCGGCAATCGTCGGCAACTTGGCCACGATGCGGTGCGCGAAGATATCCCTGTGCTCGGGATTCGAGGCATCCATTTCCCGGTGGTAGTACGCGGACATGGAGCCGACCACCGCCGATAACATCGCCATCGGATGGGCGTCGTAGCGGAAACCCTTGAAGAAGTTCAACATGCCTTCGTTCAGCATGGTGTGCGTACGAATAGTATGGTCGAACGCCGCCAGTTCATCTGCATTGGGCAGGTGACCATGCAGCAGCAGGTGGCAGACCTCGATAAAATTGGATTTCTCGGCAAGTTGCTCGACCGGGTATCCCCGGTACATCAAGATGCCTTTTTCACCATCGATGAAGGTGATGTCTGATTCACAGCTACCGGTCGCGACAAAGCCCGGATCGTAAGTGAAAACGCCGTGTTCCTTGTACAGTCGCGCTATGTCGATAACCTCCGGACCCACCGTACCACTGCGTACGGGCAACTCGGATTCGGTACCGTCTGGGCTAATCAGCCGAAATGCGTCCTGGCTCATGTCTCTCCTCGTCTTTCCCTCGTATCAAACCAGCCGAGCATAGCAGAGAGCCCCGCAGAGCGGAGTAGTGGAAGAACACTATATTGAGCGCCAGGGGGGCGCCCGCGAACCGGCGGCGGGCCTGGCCTGGCCCGGGCTTATTCCGCTTTCGCGGAACTCATTCCGTATTTCTTGCGGAATTTATCGACGCGGCCGCCAGTATCGACGATCTTCTGCTTGCCCGTGTAAAACGGATGGCATGAGGAGCACACTTCAATATGGAGTTCCTCACCGAGCGTCGAGCGGGTTTCAAACTCGTTGCCGCAACTACAGATCACCTTGATGGGTACGTAATTGGGGTGGATATCGGCTTTCATCTTGGCTCTCCGGAGCACGCTACTATGCGAAAAGGCCGCGTAGGATATAGCGAAGACGGATTATCCGCAAGCCCCCCATTTCTTATCCACAGAACCTGTGGATAAGGTTGTGGAAGAAAATTGAACGAGTGCCGTAAGGTGCGGATTTTCAAGCAGCGTCGTCAATATGACTATTTTGTGTCCATTTTCGTTATCTGATTAAAAACAATAAGTTATAGGCGCTTTGCGACCCACAAAATGAGATGAGTGCCTCCAAGTGCTGGAAATACAGGGCAGACCGCTGTCTTGTGCATAATTGGACAAGACCGGGCGGCCTGCCGCGAGCACGAATTTCACCCCCGGCGACTCAGGTATCGCGCAAAAATTCGGCCTGCAGGTCGTTTAAAAACCGTTGGCCGAGGTCGGTGGGCCTCCATATCTGGTCCGCATCGCACGCGACGAGACCTTTTTCGAGGGGCGCGCGCATCGCGGCACTCAGTGTCCCGATCGAAAGGCCGGTGCGCTCCGTAAACAGGCTTTCCTTGAAACCGTCGCGGAGCCGCAGCGCGTTGAGCATGAATTCGAACACCAGGTCATTGTCTGACAGCCGTTCAGACTGGGCGACGTCGCCACCTTTCTCGATCGCCAGCATGTACTGAAGCGGATTGGCGGGTTTACGGTATCGCTGGATGCCGTTGCCATCGCTCAGCTTGCCGTGCGCGCCGGCGCCCGCGGCCAGGTAGTCCCCGAACTGCCAGTAGTTGACGTTGTGGCGGCAGCGCCGCTGTTCGTCGAGGGCCCACGCCGAGACTTCGTATTGCTGATAGCCGAGTGCCCGCAACTTCTCGGCGCCGGCGTCCTGGATTTCCCAGGCGCCTTCCTCGCCTGGCAGCCCCGCGGGCGGACGCGCATAGAAGACCGTATTGGGTTCGAGCGTCAGCTGGTACCAGGAGATGTGGGTCGGACCGAGCGCCGCGGCTGACGCGATATCGGCAGCGGCCGATGCGCTGGTCTGCCCGGGCAATCCGTGCATCAGGTCGATGTTGAAGTTGTCGAATCCCGCCGCCACTACATCGGCCACCGTGCGACGAATGTCATCGCTGCCGTGAATCCGCCCCAGGCGTCCGAGCGCCTCGTCATCAAAGCTCTGCGCCCCGATTGACAGTCGATTGACGCCAGCCTCGCGGTACGCTGCCGGCGTGCCGAACTCCACGGTACCCGGGTTCGCCTCCATCGTGACCTCGACGTCGGCGGCGACAGAGAACCGGCTGCTGACGCCATCCAGCAGCCTGCCTATCTCGGCCGGTGAAAAGAGACTTGGCGTGCCACCACCGAGAAAGATGCTTTCGATTCGTCGCTGCCCGGCTCTTTCCGCTTCCCGGTCCAGGTCAGCAAGCAGTGCATCAACGTAGCGCTTCCTGGGGGGCGCATCGCCAGCCGTATGCGAGTTGAAGTCGCAGTATGGACACTTGCGGACGCACCAGGGAAGGTGCACATAGAGAGACAGCGGCAGCGTGTTCACGCGTACTTCTGTTGGAGTAATTCCACGAGCTTCCTGAGCGCCTGCCCGCGGTGACTCCGTGCATTTTTTTCATGTGGCTCGAGTTCGGCGGAACTGCAGCCACAGTCCGGTACGAAGAAGAGGGGATCGTAGCCAAAACCGCCATCGCCCTGGCGGGCATGCAGGATGGAACCCCGCCACTCACCGTGGGTGACCAGCGGTGTTTCGCTTCCTGGCTCGACGAAAGTGGCGACGCAGTGAAACGCAGCCCCGCGATCTTCGACGCCTTCGAGTGCGGCGAGCAATTTGTCGTTGTTGGCCTCATCGTCACCGTCCGGGCCCGCGTAGCGCGCGGAGTAGACGCCAGGTGCGCCATTGAGCGCGTCGACTGACAGCCCGGAGTCGTCTGCGATTGCGGGAAGCCCGGTCGCGTCAGCTGCGTGCTGTGCCTTGATGAGTGAATTCTCGGCGAACGTCGTGCCGGTTTCGTCGGCATCGTTAACACCGAACTCCGACTGCGCGACAACGTCGATTCCCAGGTCTTTGAGCAAGCGCGAGATCTCACGAATCTTCCCCGGGTTACCGGTGGCCATGACGATTTTCGCTGGGCGTTGGCTCACGAGGTCGCGGCTTTGATCGCCTCGTTTTGTGCGACGATGATGTCAGCGATGCCCGCCCGCGCCAGGCCGATCATGGCCGTGAATTCGTCATCGGTGAACGCGTGTCCTTCGGCCGTACCCTGCACCTCAATGAAGCGCCCGGCATCGTTCATCACGATGTTCATATCCGTCTCTGCTTCCGAGTCCTCGGGATAGTCGAGATCGAGAACAGGCGTGCCACGATAAATGCCGACCGACACTGCGGCGACTTGTCCATGCAGCGGGTTCTTTTTGAGCTTTCCGGCTTTCTGCATACGCAGTATCGCAATGGCCAGCGCAACGTAGGCGCCGCTGATCGACGCGGTCCGCGTGCCGCCGTCTGCCTGGATGACATCGCAGTCGAGTGTTACCGAGCGCTCTCCGAGCGCCTCGAGATCAGTGACGGCACGCAGGGAACGACCGATCAGTCGCTGGATCTCGAGGGTGCGGCCCCCTTGCTTGCCATGCGACGCTTCGCGACCCGAGCGCGTGTGCGTCGATCGCGGCAACATACCGTACTCGGCTGTTACCCAACCTCGCCCCGTATTGCGCATCCAGCCAGGGACGCGCTCTTCGATGCTCGCCGTGCACAGCACGCGCGTATCACCGAATTCGGCCAGCACGCTGCCTTCGGCATGGATTGTAAAATCAGGGGTAAAGCGCAGTTCGCGCATCTGTGCTGCTTTGCGGCCGCTTGGGCGCATGCTGTCTCTCCCGGACTAGGAACTGGGGGCTGATTGACGTTGGTGCGACTAGGGGCCGAGCCAGCGTAATGCCGTACCGGTCGTATTGTCGCTGTAGGGCGAGTTAACGTTCAACGCTTTCATGCTGAGCGCTTTGAGATTCGCAACGAGATTGTCCTCACCGGGTGCGCCGATCTGGGCCATGTCGGCGTCACCGAGCCCGGACCACAGGCCATCAGAGCAGGCCAGCAGGACATCCCCGGGGTTGAGCGCCTGGCGACCGGTGATGCTCATGTCCGGCACCGGGGCATCGCCGCCAATGCAGCACTCGACAAAATTCCGCATCGGATGGTCCTGCGCTTCCTCCTCGGAGATGGCGCCTTCCTGGATCAGAACCTCAACATGACTGTGGTCGCGTGAGCGGGCCAGCACCGCTCGATCACGCACCTGGTAAATACGACTGTCGCCGATGTGGGCCCAAAAGGAACCGCCTTCCTGTACGAGACAGACTGCGCACGTCGCGCGCGGTCGAAAATCCACGGCGACTTCTGCACCGAGGCGCACGACCTTGTCATGGGCTTTGGCCAGCGCCATGTAGAGGAATCCCTGCGGGTCGAAAATAGGCTGCACGGCCCGCATGAAGGCCTCCTGCACTACCTTGAGCCCGGTTTCAGCGGCCTTGGCCCCGTCCGAGTGTCCGCCCATGCCGTCAAAAACGAGCATCAGCGCCGCCTGTTCGGAAACGACGATGGCCGCGCGATCCTGGTTGTCCTGGCGATCGCCGAGTGCGGAGACTTTTGCGTATTCGATTTGCATAGACTTCGGTGGTTGGTGGCCTTGGGCAGCGGCCACAGCTTAGAATGGCCGTCCTTGGAAAAACGTGACGTGGGCAACAAATGTTACACAGTATGACAGGCTTCGCGCGAGAGTCAGTGGAATCCGCAATTGGCACGCTCACGTGGGAGATCCGTGCGGTCAACCACCGTTATCTCGATGTGCAGTTCAAATTGCCCGACGACCTGCGACCGAAAGAGCAGGTCTTTCGACAGCAGGCGAGCGCCTCGCTGGGACGCGGCAAGGTAGAGTGCGCGCTCCATTTCCGGCGGGCGTTCGACCAGGACGACGAGATGCAGATCAATACCGATCTCGTTGAACTCATCGGACATCGCATCTCCGACCTGACCGCCAAGCTGCCTAACGTCGCGGCGGTCAACCCGATCGAAATCCTGCGCTGGCCCGGCGTCGTGCAGCAAAGCGATCTCGATGTCGAGCCCCTGCTGGCGGAAGCGGGGAAACTGCTCGACAAGGCACTGACTGCAATCGGCGAAATGCGCTCCAGCGAAGGTGCGCGCATCGGCGAGATGCTCGAAGCGCGTTGCGCCGAAATTGAGTCGATTGCGAAGTCGGTGAGGGCGCGTATGCCCGAAGTGCTCGAAGCCGCTCGCCAGAAACAGAAGGAGCGCCTTGCGAGCCTTGATGTCGAGGCCGACCCGGCGCGTCTCGAGGTGGAGCTGGCGCTACTGGCAACCAAGATCGATGTCGATGAAGAACTCGATCGACTCGACAGCCATCTGGTGGAAATTCGCGATGCCCTCAAAGCGAAGAAGCCCGTCGGCCGGCGCCTCGATTTTCTGATGCAGGAACTTAACAGGGAAGCGAACACGCTGGGCTCGAAGTCGGCGGACACCGAAACGACGAAGGCCGCTGTCGATCTCAAAGTGTTGATCGAGCAGATGCGCGAACAGATCCAGAACGTCGAGTAAGCTAAGGTGCAGGAAAGAACAGGGAAGCTTTTCGTTTTTGCCGCACCCTCCGGCGCGGGAAAGACCACGCTGGTTCATGCTGTCGTTGCGAAGCACCCGGAAATCAGGTTTTCGATTTCGTACACAACACGCAAGCCGCGCAAGAACGAAGCGCACGGCGCGGACTACCTGTTTGTCAGCAAAGAAGAGTTCATGCGGCTGCGCGACGAAGGCGAGATGCTCGAGTACGCCGAGGTCTTCGATAACTATTACGCATCGAGTCGCAGCCAGGTCGAGAAGCACCTGGCGGACAACCGCAATGTGATCCTGGAGATTGACTGGCAGGGCGCGCGACAGGTGCGCGAGTCCATGCCCGAATGCGTCACAATTTTTATTCTCCCGCCCTCCATCGAGGAACTCGAGCGGCGCCTGCGGGACCGGCGCACCGACGCGCCCGAGGTCATCGAGCGGCGCTTACGCGACGCGCTCTCGGATATGTCGCACTGGAACGAGTTTGACCATGTCATTATCAATGACGACCTGAACCAGGCCATTTCGGACCTGGAGGATGTCCTGGCCGGAAAGGGCGGCGCCACGGCAACTTCAAACAAGGCCCTGCGCCGCGCCGTTAAACGAATCATCGGCTGACACCTTATAACGTTTGCTTATATGGGCTGACGCGGGGCCGGCAGCCTCGCCTACACTTGCCGATCTGGTCCACCTTGTCTAACGCCACTCCCGGCTCACCTTGAGGAACACAGCATGGCCCGTATTACCGTCGAAGACTGCCTCGACAACGTCGAAAACATTTTCGAAATGGTGCTTGTCGCCGCGAAACGCGCGCGCCGCATCGCCCATGGTGCTGATCCGATGGTCGAGCTCGAGAATGACAAGCCCACCGTCATCGCCCTGCGCGAAATTGCAGAAGGTCTCGTGACCTCGTCGATTCTCGAAGAGATCGACCAGCCGGCCGCCGTAGAACTGATGCAGCCCGAAGCGACCGACGAAATCATGCCGGTACGCGGAATTTCCATTGGAGATTAGTCCAGGCGACTAGTCCAAAAACTCACGCGACCCGTTACTATGGGGCATGGATTACGCGGCTTCCATCTTGTCCAGACTCCCCGGCGCTTCGCGCAGGAATTACGGCGTCCGCCAGTTGGTCGAGACGCTCGAGTCGTACCTGCCCGACGACCAGGTTGCCCAGGTCCTGGAAGCCTACGAGTTCAGTGAAACGGCGCACAAGGGACAGACCCGGCAATCCGGCGAAGCCTATATCACGCACCCGGTTGCAGTTGCCCAGGAACTGGCCGAGATGCATCTCGACTCCGAAGCGATCTGTGCGGCCATATTGCACGATGTCGTAGAGGACACATCCGCAACGCTCGCCGAGATCCAGGAGAAGTTCGGCGAGGACGTCGCGCAGATTGTCGATGGCGTCAGCAAGCTCGACCAGATCCAGTTCCGCAGTCGCGCTGAGGCCCAGGCCGAGAGTTTTCGCAAGATGATGCTGGCGATGATCGAGGACATTCGCGTCATCCTCGTGAAGCTGTCGGACCGCCTGCACAACATGCAGACGCTCGGCGCCATGCCGACGAGCAAGAAGAAGCGCATCGCGCGTGAAACGCTGGACATCTATGCACCGATCGCGAATCGCCTCGGTATCAACCGGCTGAAGGTCCAGCTCGAAGATCTCGGTTTCAAGCACCTGCACCCGTTCCGTTACCGCGTCCTCGAGAATGCCCTGCGCAAGAGCAAAGGCACCCAGAAGCAGATCGTCAAGCGCATCTCTGACCAGTTTGTCAAAGCGATGGCGGAAGACGGCATCGATGGCCAGGTTATTGGCCGTGAGAAGCACCTCTACAGCATCTACCGCAAGATGGCGGAAAAAAAGCGCGTGCTCTCCGACGTTGTCGACGTGTACGGTTTCCGCATAATCGTCGACGACGTCAGCACCTGTTACCAGACGCTGGGTCTTGTGCACCAACTGTACAAGCCGATGCCTGGTCGCTTTAAGGACTACATCGCCATCCCGCGTATCAACGGCTACCAGTCACTGCACACGACACTGTTCGGCCCGAAGGGCCTGCCACTTGAAGTGCAGATTCGCACGCGCAATATGGACCGCGTGGCCGAGTCGGGCGTTGCCTCGCACTGGATTTACAAGGCAGACGAAAAGTCCGATGCGACGCCGCAGCGCCGTGCCCGCGAATGGCTGTCGAATCTTGCGGAGCTGCAACAATCCGGAACCTCAGAGGAGTTTCTCGAGAGCGTCAAGGTCGACCTGTTCCCGGACAAGATCTACGTCTTCACACCGAAGGGCGACATCATGCCGCTGCCGAAGGGTGCAACCACCGTTGACTTCGCGTACGCCGTGCACACCGACATTGGCGATCGCACCGTTGCCGCGAAAATCAATCGCGGCCTCGTACCCTTGCGAACGCCGCTGCAGAACGGACAGACCGTGGAGATCATCACGGCGCGCGGCGCGAAGCCGAACCCGACCTGGTTGACGTTTGTACGCTCTGCCAAGGCCCGCACCGCAATTCGCAATCACATGAAGAACCTGCGCTCGTCAGAGTCGGTCGATCTCGGCAAACGTCTGCTCGACAAGTCGCTCAAGGACATTGGTTCGTCGCTGCGCAAGATCGGCAAGGTTCGGATGGGCGAAGCGCTCGCCGAACTCGGGCTGAATAATGCCGACGAACTGTTTGAGCAACTCGGACTGGGTGAGCGTCTCGCGCCGCTGACTGCACGTCTTCTCGTCGGGGCCAGCGCTGAAGGCGCGGCCGATGCGCAGGTCGCCAGTCTCGTGATTGCCGGCACGGAAGGTATGGTCGTGAGCTATGCCAAGTGTTGTTACCCGTTACCCGGCGACGCCGTGATGGGTTACCTGACGGCCGGGCGCGGCGTTGTAATTCATCGCAACTCCTGTGGCAACCTCTCGAACTTCCGCAAGCAACCCGAAAAATGGATTGCCGTAAGTTGGGAGAAAGACCTGGACCGGGATTTCCATTGCCAGATTCAGTGCGAGACACGCAACCGTACGGGCGTGCTCGCCGAGGTCGCGGCAATGATCGCGGACTGCCGCTCGAACATCGAACAGGTCGAGGTGATATCGAGACACGAAGATGTCTCGGTGCTGACTTTCCTGCTGCAGGTTCACGACCGCATCCATCTCGCGCAAATCATGCGAAACGTTCGCAAGATGCCGAATGTTATTCGTGTATCCCGAGACTGCGCATAAGCTATTTTTTTCCCGGAACCAACCAGATGAGCAAAGAGACAATTCATACCGATCGCGCGCCCGCGGCGATCGGCACGTATTCCCAGGCAACCCGGGTTGGCCAGTTCGTCTTCTTGTCCGGCCAGATCCCCTTTGTGCCGGAGACCATGGATGTTGTCAAAGGCGACTTTGCAGCGCGCGCACGCCAGGTCTTTGAGAACCTCAAGGCGATCGCGGAGGCCGCTGGTGGCAGCCTCAATGACGCGGTCAAGATCACGATCTTCCTGACCGACCTCAATGACTTCGCGACCGTAAACGAGGTCATGGCTGAGTACTGCGATGAACCCTATCCTGCACGCGCGGCCGTGCAGGTAGCGGCGCTGCCCAAGGGCGTCGATATCGAGGCTGACGCCATACTGGCCCTTTAGGAGCGGCCATTGCATTCCGAGGGCACGCGGGCCGCGAGCCCATTAACCTCCCTGAAGGGCGTCGGGCCTGCGCTCGCGACGAAGCTCGAAAAGCTCGGCCTGCATCGTGTGGAGGATCTTCTGTTCCTGTTGCCGTTGCGCTACGAGGATCGCACGCAACTTGTGAAGATCGGATCGCTGGTTGCGGGCACGCGCTGCCTGGTAAGCGGTGAGATCCTGTTAGCAGAAGTCGCTTTCCGCGGACGCCGCAACCTGCTGGTACGCATCGCTGATGGCAGTGGCCAGCTCACGCTGCGCTTCTTTCACTTCTCACGCCAGCAGCAGGCGCAGTTCGAAGCCGGCAGGCACGTTACCTGCTTTGGCGAAGTGCGGCGCGGTACGTCCGGGTTCGAGATGATTCATCCCGAGTACCGGATCCTGCGAGAAGAGCAGGGCGCGGCAATGAGCGATTCCCTGACGCCGATCTACCCGACAACCGAAGGTGTGCAGCAAGGACGATTGCGCA
This sequence comes from uncultured Gammaproteobacteria bacterium, assembly GCA_963698415.1. Classification (GTDB taxonomy): domain Bacteria; phylum Pseudomonadota; class Gammaproteobacteria; order Steroidobacterales; family Woeseiaceae; genus UBA1847. Next base: position 229,845 of record CAVOQS010000002.1, read on the forward strand.
ACCTGACCGACCAGGCGCTGCGCGCCATGGACGAAGCCCCGCCGCCGGAGCTCTTGCCATCGTCCGTCACCGGCAAACTCGGCATGCCGTCGCTGGCCGATGCTATCCGCTACCTGCACCGGCCCCCGCCAGGCGCCGATGTGCAGGTCATGCTCGAGGGCAAACATCCTTGCCAACAGCGGCTGGCCTTTGAAGAATTGCTGGCCCACTACCTGAGCTTGCGCAGCCTTCGCGCGCTGGCCGAAACAGAAAACGCCAGCGCGCTTACACAGGGTCAGGAACGGGTCGACGACTTTATAGAGGACCTGCCGTTCGAGCTCACCGGAGCGCAGGTGCGCGTTATCGACGAGATTCTCGCGGACCTGTCGCAGCCGCACCCGATGATGCGACTGATCCAGGGTGATGTTGGCTCGGGAAAAACGGTCGTCGCAGCAATCGCCTGCCTCAAGGCAATTGCTTGTGACGTACAGGCCGCGATTATGGCGCCGACAGAAATTCTCGCCGAACAGCACTGGCGGAATTTCTGCGAACTGGTTTCGGCCACTCGGCATCGAGCCAGCCTGGCTGAGCGGCAGTCAGAAAGCCGCAGCGCGGCGCGAGTCGCTCGCGGCCATCGCGGACGGCACTGCGCGGCTTATTGTCGGCACGCATGCGTTGTTCCAGGAAGGCGTGGACTTCCACCGGCTCGCCCTCGTGGTTATCGACGAGCAACACCGCTTCGGCGTACATCAGCGCATGGCACTGCGTGACAAGGGTGTCGGCGACGCCGGTCATCCACATCAACTCGTGATGACGGCAACGCCGATTCCGCGAACGCTCGCAATGGCCGCCTACGCCGATCTCGACACCTCGGTGATCGATGAGCTGCCGCCAGGCCGCCAGCCAGTATCGACCATTGCCGTGCCGGACTCGCGCCGCGGTGAGATCGTCGAGCGGGTGCGCGCAGCCTGCGCGGCCGGTCAACAGGCCTACTGGGTGTGCCCGCTCATTGAAGAATCCGAGGTGCTGGATTACCAGGCCGCCGAAGCAAGTTACCAGGTGTTGACCGAGGCATTACCCGAACTGCGCGTCGGTCTCGTGCACGGCCGTATGCGCCCGGCGGAAAAGGAACGCGGTATGCAGGCGTTCAAGGAAGGGCTGATCCAGTTGCTGGTAGCGACCACGGTGATCGAAGTCGGTGTGGATGTGCCGAATGCGAGCCTGATGATCATCGAGAATGCCGAGCGCATGGGTTTGTCGCAGCTGCACCAGCTGCGCGGTCGCGTCGGCCGTGGCGCAGCACAAAGCCATTGCGTCTTGCTGTACAAGCCGCCGCTCGGTCGTATCGCCAAGGAGCGGCTTGCCGTGCTGCGCGACACCAACGACGGCTTTGTCGTTGCGCAACGTGACCTTGAACTCAGGGGGCCCGGCGAGATGCTCGGCACACGCCAGACCGGGCTGCCCGATTATCGTGTTGCGAACCTTGTGCGCGACGCCGAACTCATGCCGCAGGTACAGATAACGGCTGAAGCCATTCGCAAGTCGTCAACCCAGCGTGCCGCAGCAATTGTCCGGCGTTGGCTCGGCGATGCCGGACGCTACGGCAAAGTGTAGAATCGCGCAGATGAAGAGCTCAATCGTCGCAAATTTCGCGCCCGAAATCGCCAGCCAGCTGCGTAACTACGGCAAACTGATGCGCGTCGACAAACCCATCGGCTTCTGGCTCCTGTTGTGGCCGACGCTGTGGGCGCTGTGGTTGGCCGGCAGGGGCACGCCCGACCAGGGACTTTTCATAATTTTCGTGATTGGCGTCTTCGTCATGCGCTCCGCCGGCTGTGTATTAAACGACTTCGTTGACCGCAAGATCGACCCCTACATCGAACGCACGCGCACCCGGCCGCTGGCGACCGGCGCGGTGGCGCCGCTCGAGGCACTGACACTGTTCGTGGCGCTGGGCCTGATTGCCATCGGGCTCGCCTCGATGCTCAACCCGCAGGCGCAGCTGCTTGCTGTTGTCGGTGCCGCCCTCACCATCGCTTACCCGTTCATCAAGCGCTTTGTCTCCATTCCGCAATTCGTGCTCGGCGCAGCATTCGGCTGGGCGGCGCCGATGGCGTTTGCCGCGCAGACCGGTGGCACACCGGAGCTCGCGTGGCTGGTCTTCGGCACTGCCGCAATCTGGGCCGTTATCTACGACACGTTTTACGCGATGGTCGATCGCGAAGACGACCTCAAGATCGGGGTCAAATCCACAGCGATTCTTTTCGGCGAAGTGGACCTGTTCGTGATTGCCGGGCTGCAGTTGCTCATGCTCCTGGCGCTTGCGCTTATCGGGTACCGGGCCGAGCTCGGCTTCTGGTATTACTTCTCTGTGTTGATCGCCGCCACCATGATGGCGTGGCACCTGTGGCTTGCGCGCGATCGGCAACCTGCCGGCTGCTTCGAGGCCTTTTTGAAGAACCACCAGGTTGGCATGGTGATATTCATCGGCATCGCACTTCACTACACGTTCAACCCTGCGGTCTGAACCGGGTGTCCAAAAAGACTGTATCGCTCGTGTTGGGTAGTGGCGGCGCCCGTGGCCTCGCCCATATCGGCGTCATTCACTGGCTGGAAGAGAACGGCTATGTCATTAACTCGATCAGCGGCGCCTCGATCGGGGCATTGATCGGCGGCATTCATGCGTGCGGCAAACTGGACGTCTACGAGAGCTGGGTGCGCGCGATTACGAAGATGCAGATCGTCAGGCTGCTCGATGTGTCGTGGGGAAAACAGGGGCTGGTCGACGGTGACCGGATCATCGATACGCTCAAGGACCTCGTTGGCGATCGCAAAATCGAAGATCTGCCGATCAAGTACACGGCCGTCGCATCGGACGTCCGCCGCGAGAAGGAAGTCTGGCTCCGGTCCGGCTCGGTGTTCGATGCGATTCGTGCTTCGATATCGTTGCCCTTGTTTTTCACGCCCTTCGAATTGAACGGTGCGAAGCTGCTTGATGGGGGCATTTTGAACCCGGTGCCCATCGCACCCACGTTCGAGGACCACACCGATATGACCATCGCCGTGAATCTCGGCGCGGCACCGTCCAGGCCGGTTCTGCCCGAGTCGAACGATGAGGCGGAGGAGACCGATGACTCTGCCATCGGTCGTTTGCGGGAGAAGATCAATGGCTTCATCGATGATCGACTGAGTCGCGGCCTGAGCAGCGGTGACGACGACTGGACGATGCTCGATATCGCCAATCAGACCTTCGACGCCATGCAGGGGACGATCGCCCGGCAAAAGCTGGCCACCTATCCACCGGATCACACGATTGACATTGCTCGCAATGCCTGTGGCACCCTTGAGTTCGACCGGGCGAACGAGATGATTGCGCTGGGTTACGCCGCGGCGGCAAGGAGTCTGAAAGCATTATGAAGAAAGTTGCGATTACCTTCTTTTGCACGGCGGCAATGCTGTTTGCTCTCGGCGGCAACGCAGCAGCTGCAGAAACTGTCGCCGTTATCGGCACCGGGGACATGGGCGACTCCCTTGGGCCCCGTTTTTCCAGCCTCGGTTACCGCGTTGTATACGGATCGCGCAGTCCGGACAGCGACAGGGTCAAGGCGCTGGTCGAGAAGACCGGAGAGAACGCGTCCGCGGCAACCCCGATGGAGGCAGCACAGCAAGCCGACATCGTACTGATGCTCGTGCCCTGGCCGGCCATGGAAACGGTGGCACAGAGCCTTGGCGACCTGGGCGGAAAGATCCTGGTCGACGTTTCGATGCCGTTCGATCAGGGCGCCGACGGGTATCCGCAACATATGTTGGAGACGTCAAGTGCAGAAATGATCCAGGGCTGGAATCCCGAGGCACGGGTCGTCAAGACGTTTGCGACCATGGGCTCGCAGGTCATCGATGATCCAATGGCCGAGGGCGGCTTGGTGACCATCCCCATTGCGTCGAATGACCGGGCCGCGAAGGAAAAAATAGCCGGCATCATGGCCGCCATGGGTCTGGATCCGGTTGACTTCGGCCCGCTGCGAATGGCCCGGCAGATCGAAAACATGCAGCTGATCTACATGATTCCACTGTCGCAAAACCGCCCACACAACTGGGAGTTCTATTTCCGGCGCAGTGATCATTATGGCTGCTACATGTCCGACACCAGCACCACTGAAGGACTCGTGCCTGTTTACGACGCGGACGATCTCGCCGATTTTCCGCAACGCGGAGAGAAGCCGGTACCCTGTCCCGAAGCGGGCGTTCGCAATAACGAAGCAGGCTGTGGACGCGTGCAATTGACCTGAGTCAATGACTCCAATCGCACCGGGACTAAACTGTGCCTGATGATCCGGTTGAACCCCAGGGTGCTAGACTTCCCCCCTATGGAGAAGGACACGGCACAGTATGAAGCGATTCGTCGTCACTACCTGTTTTCGGGTCTCGACGAAGACGTTTTCGATGCACTCGCCGCTGACATCACGGTCGAGGCCTACAAGAAGGGCGAGGTCCTGTTTCATCGTGGCGACCCGGCACATGCTTTTTTCTTCATCGAAACCGGCCATATCGAACTGAGCCTGATTTCGCCCGAAGGTCAGAAGAAGACCGTCGAGGTTATCAGCCACGATCGAACCTTTGCCGAAGCGATGGTGTTCATGCGCACCACCAAGTTTCCGGTCAGTGCGGAGGCGCTGACCAACAGTGTTGTCTATCGCATTCCGAATGACTCGTACCGAAGTCTGCTGCATGACAACAGCGATGCCTGCATGCGCCTGCTGAGCGATGTCTGTCGTCATCTGCACCAGCGCGTGCAGGAAATCGAACGGCTGACCGTGCAGAACGCCCGTACCCGACTTTCCAGCTACCTGCTCGACCATATCGTTGAGTCGAGCGACGACGAAGCCACAGTGCGCCTCGACCTGCCGAAACACGTTATCGCATCCCGGCTGTCGATAACGCCCGAAACCCTGTCCCGCCTCCTTCGCGTGTTGTCGGATGAAGGCGTTCTGACCGTCGATGACAGCCTCATCTTCGTCCACAGCCTGGCACGACTGCGGCCGTACGATTAGCCCGGGATCGGCCTCGCAAAGGGCCCCCGCGTCTTGATCTAGATCATGGAACCACCGGCGGGGCACCGCCAAGATGGTCGCTCAAAGCGTTTTTGCGCCAGAGCAGCAGGCCGTCCATGAACATCGTCTTCTTCACCCTTGTTGCAGCCCTCCTGTACCTGTTCTCGGACTGGGCCGTGCAACGTGCGGAACTCGTTGCCGGACGGCGCTTCGAGCACCGATCGCTGGTGTTCTTCTGCATCCTGCTGGCCCTGGCACTAACGACCTTCACGCTGATCGGTCAGCTGACCAGCGGCAATCAGGGGATCTAGATCATGACGGAAGAAAATCAATCAACAGAAGAAACCTCAACGGACAACGAGCCAATCCCGCTAATGCAGCGAATACTGGATAACCCGTTTCTCCTGCTGTTCCTGGGCGTGGCGGTACCGACTGTCTTCTACATCATCTGGGGGATCATGGAGATCACCCGGATTCCGATCGCGGACTGAACGAGGGGGACTGCAGCATGGCTATTACACCGCCGAGTGAACGAATCTGGTGGAAGGAACCAATTTCGAAGATTGAACTGACCTGGATAATCATCGCCTTCAGCTGGGGCCTCGTCATGTTCTTCATGATGATCTATTGGCATGGCGCGGGAGAGCAGAACCTCTCCAACGAAGCCTACAAGATTCGCCCCGAACAATTCGCCGCCAAGACCCAGGCGATGATCGAGGCCCATACGGTGCGCCAGGAGAACGGCTTCCCGGTCGTGCGCCCACCAGCGGGTAGCGACGTCTATCTTACGGGCCGGCTGTTCAATTGGTGGCCGATCCTCGAGCTCGAGAAAGACACAACCTATCGATTGCATCTGTCCTCGGTCGATGTCCAGCACGGTTTCTCATTGCAGCCCGTCAACATCAACGTGCAGGTGCATCCCGGCTACGACATGGTCGTCACCATCAAGCCGGATCGCGCGGGCGAGTACGGCATCGTCTGTAACGAGTTCTGCGGCGTCGGCCATCACCTGATGGTCGGCAAGCTTTACGTCGTCGAGTAGGGGAGCGCTGCCATGTCCACAAATACAGAATTTCGCACTTGTCCGACGACTGGCCTCAAGGTCGACCTCGCCGCCGAGAAACTAATCAAGGTCAATGCAGTAGCCGCCGTAATTTTTCTCGCCATCGGCGGCTTCTTCGGCCTGCTCGTGGCGCTGACGCGGTGGCCGGAAGTTCACCTGCTGCCGGCGGACTGGTTCTACCTCGCGCTGACGGCCCACGGCCTCGACGTCCTGCTCGTCTGGATCATTTTCTTCGAGATGGCGGTGTTGTACTTCGCCTCCGCCGTCCTGCTGGGCAGCCGACTTGCCGCGCCAAAGTGGGCGTGGGCAGGATTCGGGTTGATGCTGGTCGGGGCTCTGATCACGAACGTCGTGGTATTGCAGGGCGGGTCCAGCGTGATGTTCACTTCGTACGTGCCGCTCAAGGCCGAGCCCGGCTTCTATCTGGGCATTATCCTGTTCGCCGTCGGCGCGCTGATTGGCTGCTTCGTGTTTTTTGGAACCCTGGTCGTCGCACGCCAGGAGCGCACGTACCAGGGCTCGATTCCGCTCGTCACTTTCGGTGCGCTGACCGCGGCTATCATCGCCGTGTTTACGATTGCCTCCGGAGCCATCATCCTGATCCCGACGCTGCTCTGGTCGCTGGGCCTGGTCAGCAACATAGATCCGCTCCTGTACAAGACGATCTGGTGGGCGATGGGTCATTCGTCGCAGCAAATCAACGTCGCTGCACACGTCTCGATCTGGTACGCGATTGCCGCCATCACGTTCGGTGCCAAGCCACTGTCCGAGAAGGTCAGTCGCACGGCATTTCTCATGTACATCCTGTTCCTGCAGCTCGCCAGCGCGCACCACATGCTGGTCGAACCCGGCTTCAGCTCCGAGTGGAAGATCTTTAACACGAGCTACGCCATGTACCTCGCCGTACTGGGCAGCATGATCCACGGCATGACAGTGCCCGGGTCGATCGAAGCCGCTCAGCGGGCCCGCGGCCTGACCAAGGGCATGTTCGAGTGGCTTCGCAAGGCGCCATGGGGTAACCCGGCGTTCGCAGGAATGTTCATGTCGCTCGTGTTCTTCGGCTTCATCGGCGGCATCTCCGGCGTGGTCATGGGCACGGAACAGATCAACCTGATCATGCACAACACCCTGTACGTTCCCGGCCACTTCCACGGCACAGTCGTTGCCGGGACCACGCTGGCCTTCATGGCGATCACCTATTATCTCGTACCGCTGATCTTCCGCCGCGAGATCAAGTTCATGGCACTCGCGAGACTGCAACCGTACCTGTTCGGTATCGGCGTCGCGGGGATCTCGGTGTTCATGATGGGCGCCGGTACACTCGGCGTGTCGCGGCGCCATTGGGACATGCAATTCGCGGACGCGGTCCTGCCGTTCGACTATCCGTCAGCCGCGTTCCTGATGATGGGTCTCAATGGCATGTTCGCGGTGCTCGCAGCAGTCGGGGGCATCGCCTTCATCGTCGTTGTTGTTGGCTCCGTATTCTTTGGCCGCAAGCTCGAGAAGGACGAAAAACCCAGTTATCCCGAGGTACCGCCGCAAGCCGCAGTGGTTGCCCAGCACGGCAGCGCTGAGTCCCTGAAGATCCCGGGTACGACAATGCTCGTTGCGATTTTCTTCATCGCCTTCGTGCTCTACTACTTCGTGAACTGGAAGTACCTGTCAGAGATCTGGCCATTGAGTTAGACGAACGATGGTCTGCTTCCGCTTGCTTGCAGTCGTTTGTGTGGTGGCCGGCAGTTTCGCCGGCCACGCTGCGACCGGGGAAGATTTTGCACGCGACGATGCGCTCGAAATCAGCCAGGCGGCCATCGGGCGGCTGCTCGATGACTACTCGCTGCGGGACATCGATGGTCAGCCCTTCGACCTGGCGCAGCTGCGTGGCAAACCCCTGGTCATCAGCTTGATCTACACGAGCTGCCACCATATCTGCCCGACAATCACGCGCAACCTGGGCGACACCATTGATGTTGCCCAGGAAGCTTTGGGGAGGGATGCTTTCTCCGTCGTCACGATCGGCTTCGACTGGAAGGTGGACACGCCGGAGCGCATGCGCCAATTTGCGTCAGGTCTTGGTATGGATGACGTACCCAACTGGCACTTCCTTGCAACGGATGCGCGCATTGTCGACGAACTTAGCGACAACCTCGGCTTCCTCTTCTATCCCAGTGCCAAGGGCTTCGATCACCTCGCACAGGCGACCGTCATCGATGCCGGCGGCACGATCTATCGGCAAGTCTATGGCGTGGATGTTGAGACCATGGCACTCGTCGAGCCGCTCAAGGAGCTCGTGTTCAACACGCCGCGAAGCGCAGGCTTCATCGAGCACTGGATGAGTACGTTCAGACTGTTCTGCACGGTCTACGACCCGAACAGCGATCGTTATCGTTTCGACTACTCCATCTTCCTGGCGATTATCATCGGCGTCCTGTGCCTTGGCCTGGTCGCAGTGTTTATCGCCAGGGAATGGCGGCACGCGCGCTAGGGACGATATGGCATTGATCAAACGCGCCCTGGCACGCGCGTTCACCAGTTGCGAGGCGGTGTTCGAGTACGCGTTTGGCCAGAAGAACAACCCCTTCAATTCGCTGGGGTCGCTCGGCTGGTTCTTCTATTGGATTGTCGCCGCGACCGGCGTGTACCTTTACATTTTCTTTGACACCGGCGTCACCGACGCATACGCGTCTGTCGAGTACATCACGCACGAGCAGTGGTATGCCGCCGGCGTCATGCGCAGCCTGCACCGCTACGCATCCGATGCGCTGGTCATCGTCGTTGTGCTACATATCTTCCGCGAGTTTGCCTTCGACCGCTTGCGTGGACGGCGCTTCTTCGCGTGGCTTACGGGCCTGCCATTGCTGGGCTTCATCTATATTTGCGGCATCAGCGGCTACTGGCTGGTTTGGGATCAGCTTGCCCAGTACATCGCGGTCGCGACGACCGAATGGCTCGATACGCTGCCTTTGTTTGGCGAACCCATCGCAAACAATTTCCTCGATAACACGACGCTCGGGGGGCGCTTTTTCACATTGATGGTATTCATCCACATCTTCGGGCCACTGTTCATGCTGCTCCTGATGTGGGTTCACGTTCAGCGCCATTCGCAGGCCCGCGTTAACCCCCCCCGGCCGTTGGCCATTGGTACGTTGCTGGCGCTACTGGCTCTGTCCTTCGTTTACCCTGCCGTCAGCCAGGCACCGGCTAATCTCGATGTCGTACCGACCGATGTCGGCCTCGACTGGTTCTACCTCGGCGCCTATCCCTTGCTCGACGTCATTCCCGGCGGCCAATTGTGGCTGTACCTCATCGGCGGCTTCGTATTTCTTGCCTTGTTGCCGTGGCTGCCGCCCGCGAAGCCGGTGCCGACAGCGACCATCAATCTCGACAACTGCAATGGATGCACTCGCTGCTTCGACGACTGTCCGTTCGGCGCACTGACCATGGGTCCGCGCACCGACGGCCTTGCCTTTGACGCCCAACCCATCGTCAAAGTGAACAACTGCACGAGCTGCGGCATCTGTGTGGGCGCCTGCCCGACCGCAACGCCTTTCCGGCGCGCCGGTCCATTGCAGCCGGGCATCGAGTTACCGCACAGGACTATCGCCGCGCTGCGCGAAGAACTCATCGCGGCAGGTGGTCGGCAAGCGGCCAGCCCGCGCGTCATCGTGTTCGTATGCGATAGGAGTAACGTCGAGCGGCTCGATGACGATGCTGCGGTGATACGACTGCCCTGCGTCGGCATGCTGCCACCGTCGTTTGTCGACTTCGCCCTGTCGCGTCGCTATGCGGATGGCGTGATGATTTCCGGCTGCGCGGAAGGCGATTGCCACCACCGGCTCGGCAACGAATGGACTATCGAGCGCATGGCACGCAGGCGGGATCCGTATTTGCGCCAGCGCGTCGATACGCGCCGCCTCTTGTTGAGCTGGCTGCCGGCCGGTGCGTCGCGACGGCGGCAGCGTGCGCTCGAGGATTTTCGCATCAGGCTGGGGGAACTGGACCTGGGGAAGGTGGACCCCGGGAAAGTGAACGATGAATAAGCTCGTCCAGGTCTTGTTGTATGCCGCGTTCGCCGTCGGCGTAGGCTACTTTTCCGTTGCACCGACCTATCGCTATGCCGAACCCGGCATGGCCTCGATCAAGTTGTCGCTGAGCCATGCCGCTGACCGCGTCGAAGCCTGCGTCAAGCTCTCGCCGGACGAGATCAACGCACGCGCCATGAAAGGCGAATCCCCGAACAGATGCGCGCGCGCACGGCTACCGATCACCGTTGAGCTCGACATAGACGGCGCCAGCGTACTCGCGTTGACGGCGGCGCCGTCCGGGCTCTGGAATGATGGCCCGGCGGCGGTGTACGAGCGCATCGGCATTGAGGCGGGTGCGCATACCATTACGGTCCGGCTCAGGGACTCGGCTCGCACAAGCGGCTGGGATTACGAACACAGCAGAAGCGTGACGCTGCTGCCCGATCGTTACTTCACAATCACGTTCCGCGCAGAAACCGGAGGTTTTGCATTCCGATGAGCCTGATCAACTGGAGAGACGAATTCAGCGTCGGCGTCGCTGCTGTCGACCATGAGCATCGCGAGATGATTGCCCTGATCAATGAGCTCGACGGGGCGATGCAGGACGACACGAGCCAGGCCTCCGTGGTGCAGGCCCTCGGCGAAATCTATGCGCGGATCTCGGCTCACTTTGCGCTCGAGGAAAAGATCATGCGCGATGCCCGCTACACGTACTTTGCCGAGCACAAGCAGGATCACGAACAGCTGCTCGACGAGCTGCTGGATGTCGTTGACAGTGTTGACGAGAAGGGCCGCTACGATCGTGCGGATTTATCGAGGAGTCTCGAGCGGTGGTTTTCGGACCACTTCCGAACGCACGACGCGAAATTACACCGCGAGCTCAGCTGATCGAAAGCGGCCCGAATGGCGCCTGTTAATACGACGCCGTAAACATGATCCAGTACTTGGTCACGTCAGGATAAGACGAGTCTGTCGAGAAGAAGGCTCCCTTGAACAGGACGCCGTAGTTTTCAGTCAGCTTCGTACCGGCGGACAGATCAAGTTCGCTACCGTAATCGCCGCTGCCGGCTTCCGACGAGAAGTCGTGATACACGCCCGTCAGGTTCCACCTGCCCGCCTTGTACCTGATAGTCGCGTAAAGATCGTTGATGCCCTCATTCGGCGTGGCCAGGAACATGTCGGCCCAGCCCTGGAACGCGTGCAAGGTTGCCAGGGGCGTTCGGAAGCTTGCCCCGGGCTCGGAGGCGTGACCACCGAGCGACTCGTAAGCAAGTCCCAGCGACAGGCCATTTGCCAGGTTCCAGGTAGCTCCAAGATTGACGTAGTCCGCGTCGTAGCTCACCGGATTATTGGCACTGTCAGTCTGCGTAGCGAACTCGGCAACGATGTCGACCTTGCCCTCGCCGGCTTTCACGCCGCCCGTCAGTCGAGCTCCAGCCGTGCTGGTGGAGAACGCAGCAACGTCCTGATCGTCGATGTAGTAGAAGTATGGCGTCAGCGACCAACTGTCATTTAATGCAATCCTGGCATTCAACAGGTGCGTGTCGACGTTGTCCTTGCCGGCCGCCACCGTCTCACCATATATCCTGCGAACGTAGCCGACATAACTGTAAGAAAAGTCTGTGCGTGGAATCGCCCTGGTCGTAATCGTCAGCGCGTCGTAGGTCTGCTCATTCTGACGCCAGCCTACGCCACCTACGAATCGTTGGTTATCCAGCAGAATTCGCTGGCGACCGAGACGACCTTGCCATTCCTCGTTGAATGCGTAGTCCAGGTATAACTGATTGAGGTCTGCTCCTTTCGGGTCGGCAACCACCGGGAACCCGGTCTTGTCCGGGCTCGTGCCTGCACCGCTGTTGAAGTCGCTTACCAGGTGAAAGACGTAGTCGTACTCGGCAAACGCCGTCATGCGTCGCCACTCTGCCGTCTTGAAATTGAGCCGCAAGCGCGCCGTCAAGGCGTCGGCATTCTCGGCAAAGCCGTCAGAATCCACATGCTCGTAGCGGGCGCGCACTTCGGCTCCCGCTTTGCCCGCTGTGAACGCGTCGCCAAATGAGCTGGCCTCTTCCGCCAGAGCGAACGGTGCTGCAAGCAGCACCGTCGCGGCTGAGAGAAGACCAATCGTAGTGCGTTTCATGGTCTCTATTCCGTTAGTAGATATCGTGCAAGGTGTTGTAGATGTTGAACTTGCCCGTCGGCGTGACCATTTCCGGGCCCTTGATGACGGCCTTGAGTTCACGCGTCTTGTCGTCGACAACAACGATGGCAGATTCCTGTTCCTTGCCACTCCACACGGAGAACCAGACCTCGTCACCGGCCTTGTTGTACTCGGGTTGCACAACACGTTTCGGCCCGTCGCCGAGATCAGCCCATTCGGCAATCGGTAGCACCTCGAAGCCCGCTTCGATGTTGTTGACGTCGAAAACGGCGATGCTCTGGCTGAAGCCCGTATCCGGATTCAACGGCGCATCGACCCAGAGGTTGGACGAGTTCGGGTGCGATTTCACAAACAGCGAACCACCACCCATGCCGTCGACGGTGCGAACGGTCTTCCAGGCGTTGTCGGGATGACCCACGGGATCCGTACCGAGGAACGTAACATTGGCATTACCCAGCGCGCTCGTTACCCAGACAGGTCCGTACTTGGGATCATCGAGGTTTGCACCACGCCCTGGATGCGGCGTCTTCGTTACGTCGGCCAGCGCCACCAGGCGGCGCTCTTTCGAGTCCACCACCGCAATCTTGTCGGACTGGTTGGCAGCTGTCAGGAAGTAGCGCTTCGTACGATCCCAGCCACCGTCATGAAGGAACTTGGCCGCGCCAATGTCGGTGACAGCGATGTTGTCGATGTCGCTGTAATCGACGAGCAGGATGTGGCCCGTTTCCTTAACGTTGACGATGAAGTCAGGATGCTCGTGTGAAGCAACGATAGCCGCAACACGCGGTTCCGGATGGTATTCCTGCGTGTCGACCGTCATGCCGCGTGTCGATACGATCTTCAACGGCTCAAGCGTGTCGCCATCCATGATGACGTACTGCGGCGGCCAGTAGGAACCGGCAATCGCGTACTTGTCTTCGTAGCCCTTGTACTTCGAGGTTTCGACGGAGCGAGCTTCCAGGCCAACCTTGATCTGGGCAACCGTTGCCGGTGGGTCCATGTACAGGTCGACCATGTTGATCAGCGCGTCGCGACCGATCGTGAAAACGTAGCGGCCCGATGCGGACACACGCGAGATGTGTACGGCATAGCCGGTCTCGACGATCGTGACGATTTCCTTCGTGTCACCGTCAATGAGGGCAACCTGGCCGGAGTCACGCAGCGTAACCGAAAAGAAATTTTCGATATTGCGATCGTGTTGCGGCTTGCTGGGACGATCTTTCGGTGCCACCAGGACCTTCCACGTGGCCTTCATTTCGGGCATGCCGAATTCCGGCGGTGAGGGCGGTTCCTGCTGCAGGAAGCGAGCCATGATGTCGATCTGTTCTGGCGACATTTCGCCCGAGGTACCCCAGTTGGGCATGCCGGCCGGCGAACCGTAGGTAATCAGCGCCTTGAGGTAGTCGGTCCCTTTTTCCTTGGTGATGTCGGGCGTCAATGGTTTGCCTGTCGCACCCTTGCGGAGTACGCCGTGGCAACCTGCACAGCGTTCAAAGTACAGCTTCGTCGCTGTCGCGAATTCGGCCTCACTCAGGATGGGACCGCCGGCAGCCATGATCTGGCGGGTGTCTTCGCCGGAGATGGCGGATGGGGCGCCCTGGTAGCTTCAACTCGCCTTCGGTCGCGCCCGGGTGACGCGAACCGGCGGCACGGTCTTGCGCGCCGAGTTCAGCGCGTATTGCCGCAACTTCCTCGACGCTTACCGCCGCGCCGTCATTGCCCCAGGAGCCCAGTACATACGTCAGGGCGGCGGCGAGATCGGCATCCGGCAGGTGACCCATGCTCGGCATGACGCCGTTGTAGTCGACACCGTTGACCGTGATCGGGCCCGACAGGCCGAACAGTGCGGCTGCCATAACCTGGTAGCGATCGCCTTTCAGGTAGTCCGAACCGGCGAGCGGAGGAAAAGCCCCCGTCAGGCCTGAGCCATCCGGCTGGTGGCAAGCGGCGCAGTTGGCATTGTAGATGCCTTCGCCTTTTGCCATCAGTTCTTCGGCCGTTGCGATAGCTGCTTCGGCGCTGTGGACCGCCGTGTCGTTAGCGGCCGGTGAATCGGCTGCACCTTGTGAGCAGGCTCCCAAAGCGAGTCCCATCAACGGAACTGCGAATAGCAGGCTGATTGTCTTGCGTGTCATGACATTTACTCCCCTGTCACTGTATTTAAAGCGAAATCACCAGGCCACGTTCAGACTGACGGACGCGCTGCGTCCCGCCTGGGCGAGGTATGGAAGAACGGGATTGTCCGGTTGCAAACCGCGCACGTCGGACCAGTTCCAGTAGCTGCGGTCTGCCAGGTTGTGCAGGCCGGCGCGCACGATGGTGTTGTTACCGAGCTTCTGCGTGAAGAAAAGATCGAAGACGACGTAGCCGGCCGGCTTGAACAGTTCGCCATGCGACTCGTCGAGGCGATCATAGGCATCGGTGAACGTTCCCTTGAGACGCAGCTGCCGCGACTCGTCGCGGGAAAACCAACTGAGCCCCAGGACGGCCTGGGCCGGGCCCACCGAATTGATCGGCTGGCCCGTTACGTTGTTGTCACCACGTGCATAAAAGGCCGCACCGTCGAAGCCGAACGATTCGTCCGTGCCGAAGCGTGTCTGCCAGCCTGCCTCGAGTCCCTGGATAGTCGTGTCTTCGATGTTCAGCGACTGGAATTCTGTGTATCCACTCACCGGATCGACGCCGATATTCACCTTGGTCTCGATAAAGTCGACGTAGTCGGTACGGAACGCGGACAAGTGAGCGGAAGAGCGAATGCCTCGCCAACGCAGGCCAACATCGAAGCCGTCGGATGACTCGGACCGCAGGTCCGGGTTCGGGACGGCGCGATACTGGAACAACGGCAGGTCGAGACTGACGTTGGCGTCTGAATACGGTGGTGCACGAAAGCCGTGCGAGTACTGCAGATACACATCCACGGATGGGCCGACGCCGTAGATGACACCCAGCTTGGGTGAAACGTCCGACTCGTCGAGACTCACGGTCTCGTAGTCCGGGTAGTCGGCCAGGTACATGGCGTCGACAACCGGGTCCAGCTCGAACCGGTCAGCACGCAGCGCGGCGATGACGGTCCAGCGATCGCCGATCGAGATCGTGTCTTCGATGTAAGCAGCGGTCTCTGTCGTGCCACTTACCGGGAAGTCTCGCAATGGAAAGACCTCGCCCAGCAGGACATTGGTCTGCTCACCAGACTCAAGATTGGTCGACAGGCCGTCGCGAAATTCCTCGGTCGTACGGTCCCGGTACTGGGCGCCGATGCCCAGCCGCTGCGAGATAAGGTCACCGGCAAAGTTCTTCCAAAGATTGATCTCGATGCCTTGTATCTCCTGGTCGAAGGAGAAATAGCGATCGATGGAGACCGGCGTGGGCGCCGCTGCGCGTTCGTCCAGCGTATATTGGCCGATCTCTGACGTTTCCCGGAATACCCGGACAACCCCGGAATCAATCCAGCTTTCCGGCGAGCCGAATTCGTACGCCAGGTTGACGACATCCATGCGGGCGTCGTCATCGCCTTCCAGCGCCGTGGTCGAGCGATAGCGGCCGCTGCCCAGCATCGATTTCTGGCTCGACAGCGTGTGCGCTTGCTGGTGAATGACGCTTGCGCGGAAGGTCTGTCCCCAGCGATTGTCCGCCACGAACTTCAGCAATACGGTTTCGCGCTTGTAATCCCGCGTATCCAGATCATCGGGCGCGGCGGCCGCATCCGTTTCCTCGCCGTCACGCCAGCTATAGCCCGCCATGAAGCCCAGTGAGTTATCGCCCAACGCCATCATGACCTGGCCGTGCATGCTGTTGTCCGTGCCTCGCCAGGTCGCGAGGACATCACCGCCGCTACCATCCTGGTTCGCAATGTCCTCAGGATCCGGCGTGCGGACGGCAACGACGCCACCAATGGCGGAACTGCCGTAGAGGGCGGAAGCGGCGCCGTGCAGGACCTCGATGTCATTGATCATGCCTGCATCAATGAAGTCCCGCGTTGCGTTCGAGAAGCTCCCGGTGTCGAACTGGTCGGGCAGCGGAATCCCGTCGACCTGGATAGCAACGCGATTGCCGCCGATGCCCCGAATATTGACGCCCTCGGTACCGAACCGGGTGCCGGCCCCCTCGTAATCCACGCCGGGAACGTAGCGAAAGACATCGCTGACCGACGTTGCCAGCTGGTTTTCGAGGTCTGCACGGGACAGGACCGTGACGTTGGCTGCCACCTCGCGAATCGAGCGCTCATCCTTGTTGGCGACGACGACGATCTGCTCGATGGGCCCCTCTGTATCGGAATCCGCGCCGAGCAGTGTGACGGGCGTGCCAGCGATGACCAGCGCGATTGTCGCGGCGGGCAGGATGGCATAGTTTGGCATGGTCTTTCCGGAGGGTCAGGGTACTGGAATACGCCAATTGTCCTGCTCTGGCGCCCCGCATCCATGACCTAGATCAAGACGCTGCCGCCGCGATCAGGCCCTGGCTACGGCGAGCGCGCTGACCCTGCCGACGCCTGTTCGCCGCAACATCCTGGCAAGCTGCCGCAAAGTCGCGCCGGTCGTGATGACGTCGTCGACGATCAGTACGTGGTGTGCCAGCAGCGCAGCTCGCACATCGAATGCGCCACGCAGGTTGCGGGCGCGCTCGCGAGCGCTCAGGCCCGATTGGAACGGCGTGGCGCGAACCCTTTTTACAGTGCGCAGCATCGGTACGCCCAGGTGCTTCGCTACCGGCGCTGCGATCTCGTCTGCCTGGTTGAACCCGCGAAACCACCGCCGTCGCCAATGCAGTGGCACAGGAAGAACCGCGTCGATGTCGTCCGGGAGGTGTCGGCACTCCCGGCAGAGCAGCTCGGCCAGTGCCGGCCCGTAAAACAGACAGCGTTTGAATTTGAGCGCCTTGATTGCTGCATCCACGGGAAACTCGTAGGCGAGCGGCGCCACCTCGAACTCGAGCGGGGACGACACGGGTGGCGGTGGCGAGTCGATTGCCGGGAGGTCGGCGTCGCAGCCCGCGCAGATGTGGTTCTCCGGAGGCCGCGTTCGTATACCGCAGAAGACGCAGCAGAGCGGCATAACCGCGTTCTCCAGGGCGCTCAGGAACATCCCTCAATGGTGTGTCCGGCAGCGCCGCCTTGCGACCGCCGATTCGCCGGCGTTTGCCCAAAAAAGCGTGCTACCGTTCGCCCATGCTTCGTCTGCGAGACATTCAGCGCCGTTTTGATCGTGCCGCCGTGAGTTTTGACAGCAGCGATTTTGTTCACGAGGTGACACGCGAAGGGCTGGTGGCACGTCTGCAACCGCTGCTCCTCGAGCCAGCGGCAATTCTCGACCTCGGTTCGGCGACGGGCGCCACCGGGCGCCTGCTGCGCAAGCGCTTCAAGCGGGCACATATCGTCTCCCTCGACCTCAGTCAGCCGATGCTCAAACAGGGACAGCGACAGGCGTCATGGTTCTCACGGGCTTCGTTCGTCCGGGGCGACGCCAACCGCCTGCCATTCGCTAATGCCTCCTTTGACATGGTGGTTGCAAACCAGCTGCTGCCGTGGACCCCGGAGCCACAGTCGGTCTTTGCAGAGGTCGCCCGCGTTTTGGTCCCCGGCGGGGTCTTCGCTTTCGCCACGCTCGGGCCCGACAGCCTGCGTGAGATCGCGCGGGCGTGGGCCGGCGTTGACAATGACGTTCACGTCAATCGCTTTCTCGACATGCATGACATCGGGGACGGCCTCGTCGGCGCGGGCCTGAGCGATCCGGTACTGGATATCGATCGCCTGAGCATTCGCTACGACAATCCGGACAAGCTGTTCAGGGATCTGACCCGGGCCGGCGCGCGCAACGCGCTCGCCGACCGCGCGCGGGGGCTGGCAGGGCGACGCTCTTTTGCCGCAATGACAGCCGCGCTGGGCGATTCAGCCGGCAAGATAACGCTCGATTTGGAGCTCGTATACGGCCATTGCTGGGGCGCTGGCCCGAGAAATGACCCTGCGAACTATCGGATCGACGCCGGGCAGATTACAAGGCGTCGCTAAGCTCTTGTTAAACAAGAATTAATCTCAATAAGAATCCACGACCTGGCGTTGCATGGCGGTCGCGATTTCAGTAAACTGCGCGAGCTTTTTTGACCGGCACGGCGGTCAAACCGGCCGATAAGCGAATCTCCGGCATGACCGGGCCAGCAGGGCGCTGGCAACTCCAGTATTCGCGACTTCCGGAAACTGAAATGATTGCGATCGTGGCGACGGTTGCAGGGTGGACAACTAATGATACGAAATTTGTTCCTGAGCCTGCTTGGCCTGGTTTTGGCCAGCACGGCGAGTGCTGATTGGGCGCTCAATATGCCCAAGGGCGTAACCGATCTCAGCCTTGAGACATACAACCTGCACATGATGGTGTTCTGGTGGTGTGTCGCCATCGGCATCGTCGTATTCGGCGTGATGATTGTCTCGCTGTTCAAGCATCGCAAGTCGAAAGGTGCGGAGCCCGCAACGTTCTCGCACAGCACGGCCGCGGAAGTTATCTGGACCGCAATACCGGTCGTCATACTCCTGATCATGGCCGTACCGGCAGCGGAAACGATGGTCAAGCTGGAAGATACTCGCGACCCGGACATATCGATTGTCGTTACCGGCTACCAGTGGAAGTGGCACTACAAGTACCAGGACGAGGGTGTCGCGTTTTACTCCAGCCTGGCGCGCCCAAGCCTTGCTGCACGTCCGAAGCAGTCGGGCATCGACGTCAACAGCGTCGATAACTACCTGCTCGAAGTTGATAATCGCGTCGTCGTGCCGAGGGGCGCGAAGGTTCGCCTGCTGCTGACCTCAAACGACGTGATCCACTCGTGGTGGGTACCGGAACTGGCCATCAAGAAGGACGCCATCCCCGGCATCGTCAACGAAACGTGGTTCCGCGCGAACGAAGTGGGCACGTATCGCGGCCAGTGCGCCGAATTGTGCGGCAAGGACCACGGCTACATGCCGGTCGTTGTCGAAGTGGTCGAACCCGAGGCGTACCGCGCATGGGTAGACACTCGAAACAGCGGCACAGCAAAGCTCGCCAGCACAACACAGAATTGATTCGGAGAATTTAGGTATGACTACTGCAGTAGTAGACGGACACGCCGCAGAACACGAGCACGACGACCACGGGCCCGAGAAGGGCATCAAGCGCTGGTTGTTTTCGACGAACCATAAGGACATCGGCACGATGTACCTTATCTTCAGCCTCGTCATGTTCTTCATCGGCGGCGCGATGGCCATGGTCATTCGCTCGGAGCTCGCCGTTCCCGGCCTGCAATTCGTGCATCCCGAGTTCTTCAACTCGATGACGACGATGCACGCACTGATCATGGTCTTCGGTGCGGTAATGCCGGCGTTCGTTGGCCTGGCCAACTGGATGATCCCGCTCATGATCGGTGCGCCCGACATGGCGCTTCCGCGGATGAACAACTGGTCCTTCTGGATCCTGCCGGTTGCCTTCGGCATCCTGCTGTCGACGCTGTTCATGCCCGGTGGCGCACCTGCCGGTGGCTGGACAATGTATCCGCCACTGATTCTGCAGACCGGCGACGCGTTTCCCTTCCTGATCTTCTCGGTTCACCTGATGGGCATCAGCTCGATCATGGGCTCCATCAACGTAATCGTGACGATCATCAACATGCGCGCGCCCGACATGACGCTGCTCAAGATGCCGATGTTCGTCTGGACCTGGCTGATTACCGCCTACCTGCTGATCGCCGTCATGCCGGTACTCGCTGGCGCGGTGACCATGCTTCTGACAGACCAGTTCTTCGGCACGAGCTTCTTCCTCGCGGCCGGCGGTGGCGACCCCGTCATGTTCCAGCATATCTTCTGGTTCTTCGGGCACCCCGAGGTCTACATCATGATCCTGCCGGCATTCGGTGTCGTGTCAGAGATCATCCCGACCTTCTCTCGCAAAAAGCTGTTCGGTCACGACTCGATGGTCTACGCGGCATCCTGTATCGCGTTCCTGTCTTTCATCGTCTGGGCACACCACATGTTCACCGTGGGCATGCCGCTGACGGGCCAGTTGTTCTTCATGTTTGCGACGATGCTGATTGCCGTTCCGACCGGCGTGAAGATCTTCAACTGGGTGGCGACGATGTGGCGTGGTTCGATGACCTTCGAAACGCCGATGCTGTTCTCGCTCGCCTTTGTTTTCCTCTTCACGATCGGTGGTTTCTCGGGCCTGATGCTCGCGATCCAGCCGGCAGACGTGCAGTACCACGACACCTATTTCGTCGTCGCGCACTTCCACTACGTCCTGGTTCCGGGTTCGGTCTTCGCCATCATGGCAGGCGCCTACTACTGGCTGCCGAAGTGGACCGGCCACATGTACAACGAGAAGCTCGGCAAGTTGCACTTCTGGGCCTCGACAATTTTCGTGAACCTCACGTTCTTCCCGATGCATTTCCTGGGACTGGCCGGCATGCCGCGCCGTATTCCGGACTACTCGACGCAGTTCACTGACTTCAACACGATCGCCAGTATCGGCGCTATCGGCTTCGGCCTGTCGCAGCT
Source organism: uncultured Gammaproteobacteria bacterium (assembly GCA_963698415.1). Classification (GTDB taxonomy): domain Bacteria; phylum Pseudomonadota; class Gammaproteobacteria; order Steroidobacterales; family Woeseiaceae; genus UBA1847. The sequence goes on from CAVOQS010000002.1 coordinate 250,633, forward strand.
GCTGTTTGTGCTCGTGCTGCTGACCGCCCGGAAGGGCGCCACGGCGACGGATCGTGTCTGGGAAGGCTCGCACGGGCTCGAATGGACCGTGCCATCGCCGGCACCGTGGCACACGTTTACGACGCCGCCGAAAGCGCGCATCGCCAGCGAGTCCTTCGAGTAGGCCGTGGACGAACTGGAGCGCAAAAAGAACATCCGCCGCACGACCCTGATCGTCGTGGCCGTCGCGCTCGCGTTCTACATTGGGTTCATAATGATGGGTGTGCTGCGTTCCTGATATGCATCGTAATCTCGTAACATCGCTGCTTGTGGTCGTTATTGGCGCGTTCGGCTTCGGCTACGCACTCGTACCGCTGTACGACGTGTTCTGCGAGATCACGGGTTTCGGTGGTCGCACCAACGCAGAGGCCGTTGCCGCAGTGGAAGCGCCGGACCTGTCACGCGAGATTCGTATTGAATTCATAACGACGGTGAACTCGTATGCGCCGTTTGAGTTTGGCGCCGATGCGGACAGCATGACTGTCAATCCGGGCAAGATGTATTTCGCGACCTTTACCGCGAAGAATCTGACCGGCGATGCCAAGGTCGCGCAGGCCGTGCCCAGCGTAGCGCCCGGGGCTGCAGCAGAACACTTCGTGAAGATCGAATGTTTCTGCTTTGACCAGCAGGCATTCATGGCAAACGAGGAACGGGCGATGCCACTGCAGTTCATCGTCGACCCGGATCTGCCGGATTACGTGGACACCATTACACTGCAATACACAATCTTCGACACCGCTCGCATAGCGTCGAATAACTAGAGACTGACAAGTACCCGAGAAACATCATGACGACTCACACAGACGAACACTATTACGTCCCACACGGCAGCCATTGGCCCGTCGTCGGCTCGCTCGGCCTGCTGCTGCTTATGACCGGCGTATCAAGCTGGTTGAACGGCGGCGATTTCGGCTTCTACGTCATGCTGGCTGGATTTGCGACGATCATCTTCATGATCACCGGCTGGTTTGGCACGGTCATCGGCGAGAGCCAGGGCGGCCTGTACAACGCGCAGGTCGACAGGTCTTTCCGCCAGGGGATGTTCTGGTTCATCTTTTCGGAAGTCATGTTCTTCGCGGCATTCTTCGGCGCATTGTTCTACGCCCGTAACATGTCGATTCCCTGGCTTGGCGGCGAAGGCAATAACTTCTTCACCAACCTGCTGCTGTGGGAAGGCTACGAGAGCACCTGGCCGACCAACGGCCCGGGTAACGTGGGTGGCGACTATGATGCGATGCCGCCTTTCGGCCTGCCGCTAATCAACACCGCCCTGCTGTTGACGTCATCGATCACCGTTACGATCGCGCACCATGCACTGATCGCGGGCAAACGAGCGCAGCTGACCGTCTTTTTGGCTGCAACCTTCCTGCTCGGCTTCGTGTTCGTCTTCCTGCAGGGTGTCGAGTACGCCCACGCCTACCACGAGATGAACCTGACGCTGTCATCAGGCATCTACGGGTCGACGTTCTACATGCTGACCGGATTCCACGGCATGCACGTAACGATCGGCGCCATCATGCTGACGATCATCTTCTTCCGTGTGCTCAAGGGACATTTCACGCCCGAGAATCACTTCGCGTTCGAGGCCGTCGCCTGGTACTGGCACTTCGTTGATGTGGTCTGGATCGGCCTGTACGTCTTCGTCTACTGGATGTAATAGGGTACCGGACACCCTATTTCCACGTATAACGAGTAACTAGCGCGACCCTCGAGACTGGAAATAAGGTGACTGACACCAATTCGTATACGGGCGCTGCGGCGCCCGTTTCGTTCTTGTCAGGCCTCAATCCAGCCGCTTAGGTAGGATATGACCAGGAACAGGATCAGAATGGCCGAGAGCGCCACGCGAATGCGCAACGCGTATTGAATTTTCTCTGAGTCGTGGTTCTTGCTGGACAGGTAGAACAGCCCCGAACCAAGACTGATGAGGATTGCGGCCAGTAGAATGAAAACGATGTACTTCATGGTCGATTCACATGGGACAGGGCGGACAGTATAGCGTGAACACCAGGACGAGAAAGCCGTTGCCCAGCTGGCTGCCGCTTGTCGTCGGCGCGTTGCTCGTTGCTCAGTTTGCGGGCCTCGGCGCCTGGCAGATCAGTCGCGGTCTCGAGAAACGAGCGGAGCAGGCGATGTTCCGCGATGAGACCGGGTTCGCCGCCTGGCAGGACGGCATGGAAGTTCGTCCCTTCCAGCGACTCAAGGCAACCGGCAGCTACGATGGCAGCCACCAGGTGCTGCTCGAGAACATCATCGTCAACAGTCGCTACGGCTACTACGTGATTACACCGCTCGTCGGCCTCGATGACGAACCCGTTTTACTCGTCAATCGCGGCTGGATCGAGAAGACCGCCGAACCGCTCGACACCGCAAGACTTGAAGTGCCGGGCGGACGCGTGACGGTTCATGGCCGGGCGGGTTCATTACCGAGGCCCGGCATGAAAATGGGCGAAGCCTTCCGGCCCGGTCAAGACTGGCCCAAGGCTGCCGTCTACCCATCGACGGAAGAGGTTGCTGCTGCGCTGGGTACCAAGGTCCAGCCTTTCGTCCTGCTCATGGATCACGAGGAAGACAACGGTTTCTTTCGCCACTGGGTGCCAACCGAGTTCGGCCCTGGCAAGCACTTCGGCTACGCGCTGCAGTGGTTTGCGATGGCCGCCGTTTTGTCCGGCCTCCTGGTCTGGAACTATCGCAAGAAGCGTTTCAAATAATGACTACACAAAAGACAGGCAAGGGCCGCATTCAGTTTCTGCTGGTTGCCGCCGTATTTCTCGGCCCACTCGCGCTCGCCGCGTGGCTGTATTTCGCGGGCCAGGATCTCACCCCGACGGGCCGCACCAACCACGGCGCATTACTGCAGCCGATTACGAACCTGAAGGACGCCGTGCCGGAATCGCCACTCTACGCGCATAACGACGGACACTGGGTGCTCCTGTACGCCAACACTGCAGAGTGCGACGAGGCCTGTGCAAGCTCTTTGATTACGCTGCGCCAGTCGCGGCTCATGCTTGGCAAGGAAATGGATCGGCTGGTGCGTGTTTTCTTGCGCGCAGATACGGCGCCGGATACAGTGCTGCTTGCCGATGAGCACAAGGGCCTGGTGGCAATAAATGACAGCGCGCTCAAAGAGCTGCTGGACAAGAAGAAACCCGAGGACCTCGACGCTGGCGGCTATTACCTCGTCGACCCGCTCGGAAACCTGGTGATGTATTTCCGCCCGGACATCGACCCAAGCGCCATGGTTGAAGATATCAAGCACCTTCTCGAGCTATCGCGCATCGGCTGAACGGACGACGCTTTGAATACGAGAGTAGAAAGCTACACTGACTGGCGCGATTACTACGAGCTGACCAAGCCGCGCGTCGTCATGTTGATTGTATTCACGGCAATCGTCGGCATGTTTGTTTCCGTGCCCGGCTGGCCGGGCGTGGCGCCACTCGTTTTCGGCACGCTCGGCATTGGGCTCGCGTCGTCGTCCGCAGCGGTCTTCAACCACGTGCTCGACGCACGCATCGACATCCTGATGATGCGGACGCGTGGTCGCCCGCTGCCGCAAGGCAAACTGACGGCCAGGTCCGCGCTCGCTTTTGCGACTGCGCTGTGCATCATCTCGATGCTGATTCTCTGGTTCCTCGTGAACCCACTGACCGCGATCCTGACGTTCTGTTCGCTGATCGGCTACGCGGTCGTCTACACGGCGTGGCTGAAACGCGCGACCCCGCAGAACATCGTTATCGGTGGGGCAGCGGGTGCTGCGCCGCCGGTTCTCGGCTGGACCGCGGTGACCAACGAGGTCGAAGCGGGCGCCCTGCTGATGTTCCTGATCGTTTTCGTCTGGACACCGCCGCATTTCTGGGCGTTGGCGATCGCGCGCAAGGAAGAATACGCCAAGGTGGATATCCCGATGCTGCCGGTCACGCACGGTGAGGCCTACACGCGACTCAACATACTGCTGTATACGATTCTGCTTGTGCTTGTCACGATCCTGCCGTACCTGATCGGCATGAGTGGCGTTATCTACCTGCTGACGGCGCTCGTGCTCGACGCGTACTTCCTGTACTACGCGATCCAGATGTACCGCGTGCCCGACGACATGGAGTTGCCGATGAAGACCTTCAAGTTCTCCATCAGCTATCTCGGTTTCCTGTTTGCCGCATTGCTGGTGGACCACTACCTGCTGTACCAGATCAGCTTCTAAGCTGATCCCCGATTGGCAGTGCCCGGATGCGCTGCCCAGTAGCCGCAAAGATAGCGTTGGTCAGTGCCGGGGCCGCTGACGGCAGGCCGATCTCGCCGACGCCGGTCGGAATGTCGTTGTACGGCAGGATGTGCGTCTCGAATCGAGCCGGGAAATCCCTGATGCGTGCCAGCGGATAGTCGTCGAAATTCGATTGCTGGACCTTGCCGTCCTTGACCGTGATCTCGAGTCCGAGTGCGGTACTCAAGCCATCGATCGTGCCGCCCTCCAGCTGCGCATGCACGGCATTCGGATGCACGGCAAGGCCGCAGTCGATTGCCGCGACAATTCTTTCGATGGTCAGCTCGCCACCCTCGCTGACCGTGACCTCGATCGCATGCGCCGCGTAGCCACCGAATGTGAAGTGTGTGGCGATACCCATGCCACGGCCTTTCGGCAGCTGCTGCCCATAGCCAATTTCCTCGGCGACGAATTTCACCAGGCGCGCGAGCCGCCCCGGATTGAACGTGGGCCCGCCGTGGTTCGTGTACTCGAGCTCGCGCTCACCGCCCAGCATATCCAGCCGCAACTGCAGCGGGTCCTGCCCGGTCTCGTGCGCAATCTCGTCGAGGAAGCTCTGGATTACGAATGCGTTGGCCGTGTGGGCGGGCGCTCGCCACGAGCCACGCGGCAAACCGATCGCATTATGAAAGTACTCGAGGCGCAGATTGTCGACCATGCGACGTGGAAAATCGTCGGGATATAACTCTGGCGTCCAGAGTTCGTCGTCGGGTTTGTTCGGGCGGCGATAATGTTTGCTGCCGCTGGCAAGTCGCTGTGTCCACGCGATCACCTTGCCTTGGTCATCGAGGCCCGCCCGCATTTCGTGCAAACCGCCGGGCCGGTAGAAGTCGTTTTTCATGTCGTCTTCGCGCGACCACAGCAACTTGATCGGCCACCCGGTTCGTTGCGAGATTATCGTGGCCTCGGTGACGTAGTCGACCGGCATCCGTCGGCCGAAGCCGCCGCCAACGCGCGTCATATCGACGTGAATATTCTCCCGCGGCAGACCGGTCACACTGGCTACTGCCCGCGACGCGCCGCTCGGCATCTGCGTCGCCACAATGATATGGCAACTGTCCTCCTGCACATACGCGTAGCAGTTCTGTGGTTCCAACGGTGCGTGCGCGACAAAAGGTATCCGATACTGATGCTCGACAACCCGTGCCGCACCGGCCATCGCGGCCTCGTAGTCACCATCGTCAAGAACGACCTGGCCGCGCGTCCGCAGCATCGCCTCGTTCTCCTGCCAGAACTTCTCGCTGCTGTCTCCGGCGCTCGGGCTTTCCTGCCACTCTATCTCCAAAGCGGCCACGCCCAGCATGGCCGCCCAGGTCGACGTCGCAACCACTGCAACGCCGCTTGCCAGGACAAAGTAAGGCTCGCCCATCTTCGGGCCCTCGATCGCAAACACGTCGAGGACGCCGTCTACCTGGCGCGCGCGGGTGTCGTCGAATGACTCGATACCGGCATTCAGGACCGGCGCCCTCGCGATTGCTGCATAGCGCATGTTGGGCCGGCTCGTGTCCGTGCCGAATTTCGCCCGGCCCGTGACGATTTCGAATGCATCGACGGTTTTCTTCCGCGAGCCGACGATTCGATAATCATCGACGCTCTTCAGTTCCGGCGGTTGATCCGGCATGTCCAGTTGCGCCGCGTCGGCAATCAGGCTGCCGTAGGAAATTTCCACTCCTGCCGCGCTGCATACCACGACGCCCGGCCGGGTCGTGCATTGCTCCGGATCGACACCGATTCGCGCTGCGGCTGCGCGCACCAGCTGCTGGCGCGCGACGGCACCGACCTGGCGCATGTAGTCCCAGTTGTCTGTCAGGCCCGTGCTGCCACCAACGCCTTGTCCGCCGTACTTCCAGGTATAGCCGTTCTCGGTCTTGACGATACCGAGCGGCATTTGCCGCACGCTGACCCTCGACCATTCCACATCCAGTTCCTCGGCGACAAGCATTGGCAACGCCGTGCGTATTCCCTGGCCTATTTCCGGCTGGTTGCTACCGATAATGACGTTGCCGTCGGCATCGATTTGCACGAAGAAGCCGATCATGCGTTCCCGGTCGGCTTCACTGGATTCTGCGCCTGGAAGACCGAATACCAGGCTACCCGCTACGCCGATTCCCACAACGATGAAGTCGCGACGATTCACGCGAATAGCCTGCCGGCGAACGCTCACGTCTTCTCTCCGGCAGCCATCAACTCGGCGGCGCGGTGGATCGCTTTGCGGATACGAACGTAGGTTCCGCAGCGACACAGGTTATCGATGTTGTTGTCGATGTCTTCGTCGGTCGGCTGCGGATATTGCCCAAGGAAATCGACGGCAGCCATGATCTGCCCGGCCTGGCAGTAACCACATTGCGGGACATCGTGTTCGAGCCAGGCCTGCTGTACCGGGTGCAGCGTTAGCATCGTCTTTTGCCAGGCCCTCAATGGTCGTGACCGCACGACCCGCCACCGATCGCACCGGAAGCATGCACGCTTTGCGCGCCCTGCCGTTGACGTGCACGGTGCACGAGCCACACTCGCCGGCACCGCAACCGTACTTGGTCCCGGTCAGTTGCAGATGGTCGCGAATCACCCATAAGAGGGGCGTACCCGGATCTCCGTCGAACGCAACGGAGCGGGAATTGACTTTGAATTCGATCATTGTGCTGCGGCTCCTTCTGTTCACGTAATAGACCAAGGATCGACCGGACAGTCCGTGTATTTGCGATAAACCGTGCCTGCCGTGCGATGAGCCGTTCGGCCAGATTCCTGCGCCGCAGAAACCAGACCTAGGTAGAATCGGTCGATACTCCGAGAGATTATGAGCTCCGCAGCAAACAACCTGGCATTTGAACGACTCGTGCGGCCGCACTTCGACCGGCTGTACCGCCTCGCGTTTCGGTTGACCGGCCGTAAGGCCGAGGCGGAGGACCTGTTCCAGGAACTCCTCGTCAAGGCCTACGGCAAACTCGACGATCTCGTTGCCATTGACGAGCCCGGCTCGTGGCTGTCACGCGTCATGTACAACCTCTTCATCGACGAGCGGCGTCGCTTTGCCCGGCAACGCATGCATACGGTCGAGGAAGGCTTCCTGCCCGGCGACGGCCTGGAGGGCCTGGCCGGCACCGATAATCCCGAGGCGAACCAGCGTCGCCTGGAAAAGCTGCAGCAGCTGGACCTGGCGCTCGCTCAGCTCAGCGATGAGCACCGTGTTATCGTGCTGTTGCACGACACGGAGGGCTATAAATTGACTGAAATTCAAGAGCTTATGGATATTCCGGTGGGTACTGTCAAATCCCGCCTGCACCGGGCCCGCGCTCGTCTGCGCGAGATTCTCACGACAAGTGGAACCTTTTCCTGAACCCGCTCGTGTAGGGATCAGGCAGGATAAAACTATGCACACAAGCGACATCAGCAAAGAGGACCAGGAGGTCCTGGCACTGTTAAAGGATTACCCGATGGCTGAAGCATCTGCAGGTTTCTATGATCAGGCCCTGGCCCGCGCCACCCACGAAGGGACGCGCCGCCAGCGCAATCGCTGGGTCATGACCGGTTTCGGATCTGCTATCGCCGCGGGCCTTGTGCTGTGGCTGGTCGGCGGTTTCTTCCTGACCTCGCCCAACCTGCCGGAACCGGGTGCAAGCATTCCGGGGATCGCGATGACGCTCGAAGAGCCGCGCACGGTCAACCTGATGTTCGCCTCGGCGGCAGCCATGGAAGGCGCAACGTTGACCGTTACGCTTCCCGACGGCATCGAGCTTGCCGGCTTCCCGGGACAACGCGAGATCACCTGGCAGACCAGCCTGGTCGAAGGCAAGAATTACTTACCGCTCGAACTCATCGCACTGACACCGGTTGGTGGCGAAGTGCTCGCGCGACTTGAGCATGATAATCGTGACAGGACGTTCCGGTTACGTATAGAAGTGAGCTAACGGAGTAGGTCAATGAAACAGCTGAATATACTAATCGCCACCCTGGCGCTGACCGTGATGGCTTTCGCACCGGCAGTGGCCCGTGCTAACGAAATGGATGATCTCGAAGTCACGATGGAAGTGCTTGATGACGTTGTGCAACTGGACGGACAGTTCGCCCAGATGGACGGTCCGAATGACGATGATGTCAGGAACGAGGACTGGGAAAACGAAGAGGAGCACGACGAGTCTGACGAAGATTCCGGGGGCAAGTCAGGGGAAGCGCCTGAAGATGAATCCGACGACGAGTCTGACGAGGAGTTCTCCGACGAGTTTGAGGACGAAATGGAAGACGAGCGTGAAGACGAGTTCGAGCACGACGAGTCTGACGAAGAAGAGGAAATGGAACACGAGGACGACTTCGAAGACGGTGAAGACATCGATGACGATGAGTTCGACGAAGACGACGATGATGATGAGGATGACGACGACGATATGGACGACGACGTCGAATAATCATCCTGGCCCCGGTGTTTGAGGGTAGCCGGGGCCAAAAACAGCCTGATCCCCCCGTTTGTGACGCAATCGGGGGGTTTTTTTTGCGCCACGTCATAGTTTCATCCGTCAGAATGCTCATAATCACGTATCTGACATAAGCCTCTAGTCTGGATTGCATGCACAACAGGATATTCACAAGCGCGCTCATCGCCATTATTGCCAGCGTCGCCATGCTGGCGCCGGTGCAATCCGCACAGGCCATGACGGCCGAGCAATACTTTGCCGATGGCAATCGACTGTTCAGGGACGATCTCTACTGGGCAGCGCTGTTGCGCTATCAACAGGCAGCCGATGAAGGCCTCGACACACCACTGCTGCACTACAACACCGGCATCGCGCACTACCGCGCCGGGCAGCACATCCGCGCCCGCGTGTCGTTGCTGCGGGCGCTCGATGACCCGACTTTGCGGGTGGCCGCTCAGTACAACCTCGGCCTGAACGCCTACGCACTCGGCGAGACCGACGAAGCCTTGCGCTGGTTCCGCCTGGTTCGCGACCAGAATCAAAACCAGACCCTGCAGCATTTTGCGGTGGTCGCCATCTCGCGCATCCGCGTCGAACAGGAACAACCCGTCGTCTATGAAGAGCGTACGGTCAAGCGCGAGGACGAGCGGGAGTTCACCAACCTCGAGCTACGGGCATCTGTTGGCTACGGAACTGACACCAACGTATTCCGTTCGCCGGACCAGCCGTACATCGATTACTCGAATCCGAATCAGCCGATCGTCGTGCCGGTGGTGCAAAGCGGCGCCTTCATTCCTGTGACCTTAGGCGCCAAGTACCTGATCAACACGCTGCCGTTCGAGGGCTTCTACGGCGAGTACATCCTTACCGGGAGCTACTACCTGGACGAGGAACTCGAGAATGGCAACGAGTACCTGCATCAGCTCAGCTTTGGCAATGAGTACTACCGCAAGGAAGAAGGTCGCGAACGTCGCGTGGACAGTGCATTCAGGGTTGCACACCGTAACGAGGTCTACTACGACCCGGACGACGGCGGCTCGCGCATGATCGATGGGGAAGACGTCGACGACCGCATGAACTACCTGCGCTATGGGCCGCGGTTCCTGGCCAGGCAGTCAGGCGAAAAGCTGTCGATGGGGATTGGCATCAAGGGCGAGCTTTGGGATTACGAGGAAACCGCGGCGCCCGAATACGACCATGAGTACTTCCACAGCCGCGTTTTCGCACAGTACAAATTCACGAGCTCGTCGCTGCTGCGCATCGGTGGCGAATATTACACGCGCCGCTTCAGCGATCGGCCCTCCTACGATCTGGATGGCCAGCAGCGCATTGGCAACCCGAATATTCGCTACGACTATGTCGCGCTCGGACTGCGAGTCCGGCAACGGATAATCGATAACATGTGGATCGGATTTGACGCCATGCGTACGCAACGTACCGACCAGTACGTTGGCTATTACGATTACACGCGCGACAGCTTTGGCGTGGAGTATCACTGGTCCCCGGGCTATCGATTCGACCTGGAAATCGGCGGTATCTACGATCTCTACGATTTTCCCAATGCCTTTGCATTCCATGAGGAGGCCCAGGGCCAGAGAACCCAGGAGTCGCTGCGGGCGAGGGTACTCGCGTCGTATCGCCTGAAGCGCCACTTGAGCCTCTTCGTCGAAGTGCGCCACAAGGAAACCGTGTCCAACGACATCCGCATCCAGTATGACCGCAGCCAGTACATGATTGGGGTACGGTGGGACCAGTAAGTTGCTACACTTGCGCGCTTTCGAAAGCGCGTTATGGACGTCACACCGATCCTCGACAACCTCAATGACGCTCAGCGTCAGGCGGTAACCTCACCGGCGGAACCCACGCTCGTCATTGCGGGCGCGGGCAGCGGCAAGACGCGCGTGCTCGTTCATCGCGCCGCCTGGTTGATCGACGTCGAGGGCGTCTCCCCACACGGGCTGCTGGCGGTCACCTTCACCAACAAGGCCGCCGCGGAGATGCGGCATCGAATCGAGGCCCTGCTGAAGCTGCCGGTGCAGCATCTCTGGATCGGGACGTTTCACGGCCTCGCGCATCGCATGTTGCGGCGTCACTGGCGCGAAGCCAATCTTCCCCAGAATTTCCAGATTATCGATTCCGATGACCAGCTGCGGCTGATCAAACGCCTGTTCAAGAATCTCGAGGTCGACGACAGCCGCTGGGCGCCGAAGGAGATTCAGTGGTTCATCAATGCGCAGAAGGACGAGGGCCTCAGGCCGCAACATATTGATGACGGAGGCGACCCGAACCGGCGACAGATGATCTCGCTGTACGCGTCCTACGAGGAGGTCTGCCAGCGGGGCGGCCTGGTCGACTTCGCCGAACTCCTGTTGCGCGCCCACGAACTGCTGCGCGACAACGCGGAGTTGCTCGCGCATTACCGCCGGCGATTTCAGCATTTGCTCGTCGACGAATTCCAGGACACCAACGCCATTCAGTACGCCTGGCTGCGGCTTCTTGCGGGCGGTGGCGGCGTGCCCTTTGTGGTGGGCGACGACGACCAGTCCATCTATCGATGGCGCGGTGCGCGTGTCGAGCACATTCACCAGTTCCAGAAAGATTTTCCGGGCACGCGCATCGTCAAGCTCGAACAGAATTACCGCTCGACAGCGACCATCCTGAATGCCGCCAATGCGGTAATCGAGAACAACGCCTCGCGGCTTGGCAAGAACCTCTGGACCGACGGGGCCGAGGGCGAAGCGATCAAGGTCTACTCGGCCTACAATGAGCGCGACGAAGCCGACTTCGTAATCGGGCGCCTCCGCGACTGGATAGACCAGGGCAACCTGCGAGCCGATTCCGCCATCCTCTATCGCTCAAACGCACAATCCCGCGTCCTCGAAGAAGGGCTTATCAATGCCGGCATACCGTATCGCGTGTACGGTGGCCTGCGCTTCTTCGAGCGCATGGAAATCAAGGACGCGCTCGCCTACCTGCGGTTGATTGCAAACCGTGATGACGACAGCTCTTTCGAGCGCATCGTCAACAAGCCGACGCGCGGCATTGGTGCGCGGACGACCGACATGATGCGGTCCTACGCCCGCGCCAATGCCTGTTCACTCTGGCGGGCGGCCGGGGCGATCGCGAGCGATGACCTGAACGGGCGCGCCGCGAATGCGGTCAACGCCTTCATGTCCCTGATCGAGCGCATGGCGCGCGAGACCCAGGGGCTCGACCTGCAGGACAAGGTCGACCATGTCATCCATTTGAGCGGCCTCGTCAGCTTCTTCGAGAAGGACAAGGGCGAGAAGGGCGAGACTCGCGTCGAAAACCTGCTCGAGCTCGTCAGTGCCGCGAAAAGCTTTACACCGGATCCGGCGGAAGAGATGTCGCCGCTCGACGAGTTTCTTTCGCACGCGGCGCTCGAGGCAGGCGAGGGCCAGGCGGATGCCTGGGAAGACTGCGTGCAGCTCATGACCATGCACTCTGCCAAGGGACTGGAGTTCCCGCTCGTTTTTATCTGCGGCATGGAAGACGGGCTGTTCCCGCATCAACGGTCGATCGCCGACCCGAACGGTCTCGAAGAGGAACGTCGCCTCTGCTACGTTGGTATCACGCGCGCCAAGGAAACCCTCTACATAACGCATGCCGAACAGCGTCGCCTGCACGGTATGGACAACTTCTCACAGCCCTCCCGCTTTATTGCCGAGATTCCCGACGAACATATTGAAGAGGTTCGCCCGCGTGTCCAGGTTACCCGGCCAATGCATACGACGCACTCGCCAAGGCGCAGGTCGGCTTCCGTATCACCCGGCAACGAACTCGGTATTCGGCTTGGCCAGCACGTGCGCCACAAGAAGTTTGGCGACGGCGTAATCCTCAATTGCGAGGGCCAGGGGGCGCACGCGCGAGTGGAAGTGAATTTTGAGTCGGCCGGCACAAAATGGCTCGTTTTGAGCTATGCGAATCTCGAGTTGATGTAAACTGCAGGCAATGAAAATACTCATACTCGGCGCTGGCCAGGTTGGTTCATCTGCGGCGTATCACTTATCGCGCGAAGAGGCTAACGAGGTCACTGTCGTAGACAAGCGGCCGGACGTTCTGCGTGAACTGCAGGATCGTCTCGATATTCGTACGGTTGTCGGACACGCCGCTCATCCCGAAGTGCTCGAACGCGCTGGCGCAAGTGACACGGACATCGTCGTCGCGCTGACAGACTCCGACGAGACCAACATGGTCGCCTGCCAGATCGCGTATACGCAGTTCCGCACGCCCACCAAGATTGCGCGCATTCGCTCCGCGGAGTACATGAATGCCAACAATTTGTTCACACAGGACGCGATACCCATCGATGTTCGCATCAGCCCCGAACAACTCGTCTGTACGTTTGTTGAACAGCTGATTCTTTACCCGGGATCGACGCAGGTACTCGACTTCGCGAACGGGCGCGCGCGACTGGTTGGCGTCAAAGCCGACCGCGACGGCCTGCTTGTTGGCCAGCGGCTGGCGACACTCAAGGACCACATCTCCAATACCGAAGGACGCATCGCCGCCATCTATCGGCAGGGCAATGCCATGCTCCCCGACGGCGATACGATCATTCAGGAGGGGGACGAGGTCTTCTTCATAGCGGACCGCAAGGATGTTCGCGTCTTCATGAGCGAGATGCGGCGTCTCGAAGATCCGGTACGCAGGGTGGTTATTGCGGGCGGTGGCAACATCGGTGTGCGTCTCGCGCTGGCTCTCGAGCAGACCAACCAGGTCAAGATTATTGAGCGTGACCCCATGCGCGCGCGTGTAATCTCGGAACAACTGAACAAGGCAATCGTGCTCGTGGGCGATGCGGCCGACGAGGAACTGCTGCTCGAGGAAAATATCGACAACGTCGATGTTTTTTGCGCGCTGACGAATTCGGAAGAGGCCAACATCCTGAGCTCGATGCTGTCAAAACGCCTGGGCGCCCACAAAGCGATGGCGCTGATCAATCGTGCTTCCTATGTCGACCTCGTGGAGTCCGGCAGCATCGACATCGCCATCTCGCCACAGCAGGTTACGATTGGATCGCTGCTCGCACATGTGCGCCGCGGCGATGTCGTGAAGGTTCACTCCCTGCGCCGTGGTGCGGCCGAGGCCATGGAAGCGATAGCCCATGGCAACGAGGAAAACTCCAAGGTCGTCGGACGCGCTATCGAGGATGTCGCGTTACCAAAGGGCACGGCCATTATCGCGATAGTGCGGGATGACCGGGTCATCATTGCGCATCACGATACGGTTATCGAGGCCGATGACCATGTCATCCTGTTCATGACTGACAGGCGCAAGATCGAGAAACTCGAAAGCCTGTTCCAGGTTGGCGTCTCTTTTGTATGAGCACTGACAGCAGCGCATGAACTGGACGGTCGTACAACGCATCCTTGGCTTGCTGCTAATGATGTTCAGCCTGACGATGCTGCCGCCGATTTTGTTCAGCCTTTATTTCGACGATCACTCCTGGCTTCCGTTTGTTGAGGGCTTCGGCCTGACACTGGCCGCCGGCTTCCTTTGCTGGCTGCCGGTACATCGCTCGAAGAAAGAGCTGCGCTTGCGGGACGGCTTTCTCGTGGTTGCTGCATTCTGGACGGTACTCGGCACATTCGGTGCCGCACCGCTCTTCTTCTCCGATGTGCTGTCGCTATCCGTTACAGATGCCGTCTTCGAGTCGATGTCCGGGCTGACGACCACGGGTGCCACCGTTCTTACGGGCCTCGATGACCTGCCTGTTTCGATCCTGTACTACCGCCAGCAACTGCAGTGGCTCGGTGGCATGGGTATTATCGTATTGGCTGTCGCCGTCCTTCCCATGCTGGGTGTTGGTGGTATGCAGCTGTATCGCGCCGAAACGCCCGGGCCGGTCAAGGACACCAAGCTGACCCCGCGCATTACCGAGACCGCGAAGGCGCTGTGGTACGTCTACCTCGCATTCACGATTGCCTGCATGATTGGTTATCGCATCGCCGGAATGGGGTGGTTCGACGCGCTTTGCCATGCGTTTTCCACGGTTGCAATCGGCGGCTTCTCGACCCATGACGCAAGTATCGGGTACTTCGACAGCGCGCCGATTGACCTGGTCGCCGTGTTCTTCATGTTCGTTGCAGGCATTAACTTCTCGTTGCACTTCTTTGCCTGGCGCTACGTATCGGTCAAGCACTACTTTCAGGACCAGGAGTTTCGCGCGTACGGCTTCATCATCCTGGTTTTGTCTGCCGTCGTCATTGGCTCGCTGTTCATCTACCGCGGTTTCGCAGACCCGTTCGAAACGTTCCTGGACGGACTGTTCCAGTCCGTGTCCATTGCAACAACAACCGGCTTTACGACGGAGAACTTCGCTATCTGGCCTGCCGCGTTGCCGGTGCTGCTGCTGTTCTCGAGTTTTATCGGCGGTTCCGCAGGTTCGACGGCCGGCGGCATCAAGGTGATTCGCTGGCTGCTCGTCTACAAGCAGGGAGTGCGGGAAATTGTCCGTCTCGTTCATCCGAGCGCAGAGATCCCCGTGAAGCTCGGCAACAAAGCCGTGTCGTCGCGCGTCGTCGAAGCCGTTTGGGGTTTCTTCTCGGTCTACATCATTGTCTTTGGCGTGATGATGCTCGCCATGATGGCAACCGGACTTGACCAGGTTACGGCTTTCTCGGCCGTTGCGGCGACGCTCAATAATCTCGGCCCCGGACTTGGTGGGGTCGCGTCTGGATTCATGGATCTCTCTGACACGGCCAAGTGGATAGCTGTTGTGGGCATGTTGCTGGGTCGTCTCGAGATTTTCACGCTACTCGTTCTCATAACGCCGACGTTCTGGCGCACCTGAGCCTTGAGCACCGAGACGCCGCAAAGCCGTATCGATCGCATCAGCACCGCGTCCGGCCAGGCGGCCGCCTGGCTCACTCTCGTCATGGTTGTTATCACTTTTGTGATCGTCGTGATGCGCTATGTGTTCGACGCAGGGCTGATCTGGGTGCAGGAGTCGGTCGTCTGGATGCATGCCGTCGTGTTTATGCTCGGCGCGGCGTATACCCTGAGTGCCGAAGAGCACGTGCGTGTCGATGTGTTCTACGGGACGATGGGCGAACGGCGACGCGCGTGGGTGGACCTCATCGGCGTCCTGATTTTTCTCTTGCCATTGTGTGTGTTCCTTGGCTGGGCGTCTTTCGACTTTGTCATGCAATCCTGGAGTATTGGAGAATCCTCACGGGAATCCGGTGGGCTGCCGTACCCGTTTGTTCCGCTGCTCAAGTCGGTTCTGCTGTTGATGCCCGTCACCGTTGCACTGCAGGGTGTGTCGCTCGCCCTCAAGTCGTTTAAAACCTTGAGGGACGGTTAGACAATGGAGTGGGTAGCGGCGCTACTGTTTCTCACGGTTATCCTGGTATTGCTCGCCGGCTTTCCCGTTGCATTCACCCTGGGTGGCACGGCGCTGATTTTTGCCGGTTTCGGCATCATCGGCGGCGGGTTCAGCGAGGCACTGCTGCTCAGCCTGCCGAATCGCATCTACGGCATCATGACCAACGAGACATTGATCGCCGTTCCGCTGTTCGTTTTCATGGGGGTCACGCTGGAGCGTGCCCGCATTGCCGAAGAGTTACTTGAGACCCTGAGCGGTCTCTTTGGCGCCTTGCGAGGCGGTCTTGGAATTTCAGTAACGATCGTCGGCATGCTGCTGGCCGCCAGCACCGGCATCGTCGGTGCAACGGTCGTGACGATGGGGCTGCTGTCTTTGCCGACCATGCTCAAGCGTGGCTACGCGCCCGAGATTGCTACCGGGACGATTTGCGCATCGGGCACACTCGGCCAGATCATCCCGCCGTCGATCATCCTGGTCATGCTTGGCGACGTCATGACCACGGCCTACCAGCAGGCACAGCTGGAGATGGGCATCTACTCGCCCAAGACGGTCTCGGTCGGCGACTTGTTCGCCGGCGCGTTGATCCCGGGCCTGCTGCTCGTCTTGCTGTACGTCGTGTACATACTGATTACCGCGTGGTTCCGACCGGCCACGATGCCCGCGCACCGCGTGGAGGACGGCAGAGTCGATAAGCCTGTGGCAGGTCATAAGGGCGTTGGCTCCGCCCTTGCTCCTGATATTCGCGGTGCTTGGGTCGATACTCATGGGCCTGGCGACGCCCACGGAGGCTGCCGGCGTCGGGGGCATGGGGGCCCTGCTGCTGGCGGTGCTGCGACGGCAACTCGACCTTCCGCGATTGCAGGACATCATGCGGGCCACGCTGCGCATCAGCAGCATGGTGTTCATGATTCTTATCGGGGCGTCGATCTTTTCACTGGTCTTCCGCGGTTATGGCGGCGACGACGGCGTGCGGGCCGTACTCGAATCCCTGCCGGGCGGAATCGTCGGGGCTGTCGTCGTGGTGATGCTCGTGATGTTCCTGCTGGGCTTCGTACTCGACTTTATCGAGATCACGTTTGTCGTCGTACCCATCGTGGGACCGGTACTGCTGGCGATGGGTCTCGACCCCGTCTGGCTCGGCATCATGATCGCGATCAACCTGCAGACCTCTTTCCTGACACCACCCTTCGGGTTTGCACTGTTCTATTTGCGTGGCGTAGCACCACCATCCGTCACAACCGGCCAGATCTATCGTGGCGCCATGCCGTTTGTCGCGATCCAGCTGCTTGCCCTGTTGTTGATCGCGCTGTTTCCCGACCTGGTTACCTGGCTCCCGAACCAGATTTACGGCAGCTAGCCGCCAGCAGCGCCGCGCGTCGTTTGCATTGTCTGACGTCGTTGCGTAGGTTGGATGGGTTAATCGTAATAAGAATCATTTGAAGAGGCGGGTATCCACTCGCCTAAGGGGGTTGAAATGAACAAGACAAACGAAGCGAATACAGTTCGTTCCGGGCTGCGGGGCGTGCGTGGCAATGCCGCACTGGCCGCCCTGGTTCTGGCCGTGGCGCTGCCACCCGGCGTAGCCATGGCACAAGACAGCGAGACGATAGAGGAAATAGTGACACTGGGCACGCGCCAGGCGGGCCGGGTTTCGGCAGATCTTGCGGTACCTGTCGATACCTTGAGTTCTGACGAGATGGAAGCAACCGGCCAGACAGAAGTGGGTCGCATGCTGCAGGTACTTGCACCGTCGTTCAATTTCTCGAGCTCCTCGATTTCGGACGGCACGGATGCATTGCGGCCGGCAACGTTGCGCGGCCTTGGCCCGGACCAGACACTGGTCCTCGTCAACGGCAAGCGCCGCCACCAGGCTTCGCTCATCCATATCAACAACTCTGTCGGCCGCGGTACGGCGGGTACTGACATGAACGCCATACCGGCTATCGCCATCAAGCGTATTGAAGTACTGCGCGACGGCGCCGCCGCCCAATACGGTTCGGATGCCATAGCCGGCGTTATCAATATTCAGCTGAAGGACGATACCGAGGGCGGTTCTTTCGGCCTGTCTGCCGGCGAGTACTCGGAAGGCGATGGCCAAACGACCAATGTCGATCTTTACAAGGCCTTCAGCCTCGGCAACGAGGGCTACCTCGGCGTGTCGTTCAACTACCGCGATCGTGAGCGCACGAATCGGGCCGCCCCGCAGGGCGGTTGTCTCTACGGCGGCTGTGCGGATACGGATGGCAACGGGTATCTCGAACCTGCGCCAGGCAACGAGCAGCGCGAGGTTACCGGTCCCGGTCGTAATGGCTTCCGCATTGGCGATGCCGATTCAGAGCAGATCGGCGTGGTCGTGAACGCGGGCATGGAGCTCGGTAACGGCGAGCTGTACAGCTTCATTACCTACTCAGGCCGCGATAACCAGTCCGGTGCGTTCTACCGCAACCCGGCGGGTTCCGGTGCGGCGCTGGATGATGGCGAGAACGTAGTCGTCGATGGCTTTTTGCCGCTTATCAACAGCGAAATCGACGACCAGTCTTTCAACGTCGGCTATCGCGCCGAGTTCGATGACGACTCCGCGCTCGATTTATCCTTTACGTCGGGCCGGAACACAATCGACTACACGACGAGCAACTCGGCGAACTACTCCTTCGTGAACGAGTTGAACTACGGCGTCGGTCTGTCCGATGCAGATATCCGCGCGCAGATTCCAAGAGAAGCCTTTGCTTATGGGATCGAGCTCGGTTTGCAGACGATCAATCTCGACTACACGACCTCCGTGGGTGACGTGTACCTCGCCATCGGCACTGAGCTCCGCGAAGACACCTACAAGGTCATCGCCGGCGATGAGTACGCCTACCGCGACTATGACACCGATGAAGACGGCGACCCGCTCTACCCGCAGAACGCATCGGGTGGCATCCAGGGCTTCCCGGGCATTTCACCATTGAGTGCAGCTGATGAATCGCGCAATGTGATTTCTTTCTATGTCGACGCGGAATATCAGCTGACCGAGAGCCTCCTCGTTAACGGCGCCGTTCGTTACGACGATTACGACGGCTTCGGCGATACGACCAACTTCAAGCTTGCTGCCAACCTTCGCGTTACGGACAACTTCCGCCTGCGTGGCGCAGCCAGCACCGGCTTCCGCGCCCCGTCGATGCAACAGCTGTACTTCAGCAACATCAGCACCCAGTTCATTAACGGTGTGCAGGTCGAGACCGGGACGTTCCGCAATGACAGCCAGCTCGCGGCTGCAATCGGCATCCCGGACCTGAAGGAAGAGGAGTCGACCAACTTTAGCCTGGGTGCCGTGGTCGATATCACGGATAACTGGGATCTCGCGGTCGACTTCTACTCGATCGACATTGACGATCGCGTTGTGATCAGCAACAACCTTGGATTTGGCCTGTCGCCGGCGCTCGACGCGGCGCTGACCGCAGTCGGAGCCAGTGGTGGCCAGTTCTTCCTGAACGCCATTGACACCGAAACCCAGGGCGTGGATATCGTCTCGACAATCTCGGACATCTCGCTGCTTCGCGGCTACCTGGCGATAACTTTCGCGGCCAACTTCACCGAGACTGACATCACGCGCATATTCAGCAACTCCCCGGCGCTTGCGCCGATCCCGCCGGAAGAGATTTTCGGTGGCTTCCAGCCGTCGGTTATCGAGACCTGGCAGCCTGAAGACAGGATCACGCTGTCAGGTTCGTGGGTTCGCGACAACTGGTCGGCTAACCTGACGTTGCAGCGCTATGGCGAGTACACGACTGTTGACCAGGGATCGCAGACCTACGGGGCAGAGATGCTCACGGACCTGCGCGTCAGCTACGCACTCGACAACGGCCTGACCTTCTTTGTGTCCGGCAATAACATCTTCGACGTGACGCCGGACGAGGTGACAAACTCGACCTCCCGTGGCGGTAACTTTGAATCGGTACCGGGTGCGATGGACATGGGCAGCCCGACCGTGTTCAGGTACTCGCGCCGCTCGGCGCCTTTCGGCTTTAACGGCGCGTACTGGTCGGTGGGCGCTAACTGGCGCTTCTAGAAAACTCGACGGTTAAGGCAACAAGGCCGCGCACGCTCCTGATGGGACGTGCGCGGTTTTTTTTGAGCTAGCCACGCGCCCGCAGGTAAGCGCCTTCGCTGATGCCGGAGTTGGCTGACGCCTTCTCGAGAAACTCGTAATAGGCCTTGCCGATTTTCGCTGAGGCAGGGTCAGTCGCCATGAGCTCGCCAACGACGTCGTCAGTAATGGACTTGAGGAGTGCAAGCACTTCATCCGGGAAGGGTCGAATCTCGATGGACGGGTCGGACTGCAGCTGGGCGAGTGACATCGCGTTGCCGTGCGTGTACTCGGCTGCCATGTCTGTCGTAATTGCCTGGGCGGTGGTGCTGACGATCGCCTGCAGGTCGGCTGGCAACGAGTCCCAGGCCGCCTGGTTGACGATGGTTTCCAGGCCAGGGCCTGGCTCCTGCCAGCCCGGATAGTAGTAGTACCTGGCAGCCTTGTGCAGGCCGAACGATGCGTCGTTATAAGGGCCCACCCACTCCGTGGCATCGATCGCGCCGGTCTGCAGCGCCGTGAAGATTTCCGCGCCGGGCAATGTGACCGGCGTGCCGCCGGCCCTGCGCAGGACCTCCCCGCCGAGACCTGGAATGCGCATCTTCAGTCCCTTGAGGTCATCGATGGAATTGATCTCCTTGTTGAACCAGCCGCCCATCTGCACACCCGTATTCCCGGTCGGCAGGGGCACGAGGTTAAAAGGTTCGTACAGTTCGCGGTACAACTCGAGGCCGCCCCCGTAGTAGAGCCAGCCGTTGAGCTCCGTGTTGGTCATGCCGAAGGGAATGGCGGTAAAGAACTGCGCCGCGTCTACCTTGCCCTTGTGGTAGTAGGCCGCGCCGTGCCCCATTTCCACGGTGCCGCGTGAGACCGCGTCGAATACCTCGAAGGCCGGGACCAGCTCGCCGCCACCGTAGACCTTGATCTTCAGGCGCCCTCCGGAAGCGGCGTCGACTCTGGTTGCCAGGTTTTCCGGCGCCATGCCAAGGCCCGGGAACTTCGGTGGCCAGGATGTCACGCAAGACCATTCGAATGTCTCAGCATTCGCTGCTCCCGGATTCTCGCAGTTGCTCTCTTCCTGCGCACATGCCGCAAGTCCCGCCGCTGCGGCCAAACCGCCGACAAAGTCTCTTCTTTTCATGATGGGCCCCGATGTTGTGGTCTGCCGCTAGTGTATTGATCAACGTGGAGATTGCCAGCGACGCCCCGGCCGAAGCGGTGGGTCCGTTGATTATGCGATACAAGCGCCACTACTGATGCTTTTCTGGACACTTATGAGAACCGCAGTGTCCCACCGAAATGCGGTAAATGGCCCCGATCGAGGATCGGGGCCACACCTTCCATGGTCCGGCTGACAGGGCGCCGCTTGTTCAGCCCTCCGTGGCCAACATAATCGGCTAAAATCCAGCGGACTTTCCCACCAACCGGTCAAAGCAGTCTCTCACGCGCTGGTCCCCGTTGTGCTTTATCATTCTTTGCCTTGCATCGATAAAGGCCGGCCGCCGGCAAAAATCAGGGGTTCCAGCGAAAAATGATTGGCTTGTTGCAGCGGGTATCCCGGGCGGAGGTGCGTATCGGGGTGGACACGATCGGCCAGATCGGCAGGGGCCTCCTGGTGCTGGTGGCCGTGCACCGCGACGACACGCCGCAGGACGTTACCCGGCTCGCCGAACGCCTGCTCGGCTACCGCGTCTTCCCGGACGACCAGGGCCGCATGAACCTTAGCGTTCGCGACATTCGGGGTGGCTTGCTGCTGGTGCCCCAGTTTACGCTGACAGCAGATACCAGGAAGGGCACCCGGGCGAGTTTCACGAAGGGCGCGGCACCCGAGAAGGCCTCGGACTTCTTCGATCAGCTCGTCGCCGCCTGCCGCAAGGAACTTGACGACGTTGCAAGCGGACGGTTCGGCGCCGACATGCAGGTCAGCCTGACCAACGATGGCCCGGTCACGTTCTGGCTCGACACCCGTTAAAGGTGTCAGTCACCTTAAATGGAGTCCAGGGTCACTGGCACCTTTAGACCGGGTATAAGGTGACGACACCCTGTGACGCCGGTACGGTTTTGTTGCGCCCGCAGGGGTATCATGAACATAATTCGCGCCTGAAATTATTGGGGTTCCGCCCCAGGAGATACGAGATGTTTGCCAATATTGGTCCCTGGCAGTTGTTGATCATCCTGATCATTGTGCTGGCCATTTTCGGAACCAAGAAGCTACGGAACCTGGGCTCTGACCTCGGCGGTGCCGTCAAAGGCTTTCGTTCGGCGATGAACGAGGCGGAAGATACCGCTGAGAAGATCGGCGATTCAACGAAAGATGCAGATTTTGATACGACGCCCACGGAAGAGCCAACCAAGGAAAAGAAAAGCTAGGCCCCGGGACAAATCATGTCCGGAATTGGTGGTTCGGAATTCATTCTTCTTTGCCTGATCGGTCTCCTGATACTGGGGCCCGAGCGGTTGCCGCGCGTGGCCCGGCAACTGGGAAGCTGGGTCGGCAAGGCGCGCCAGATTACGCGAGGCTTCCAGCGCCAGCTCGAAGAAGAACTCAGCGCAGAAAAGAACCTTGGGTTTGACCCCAAGGAGCTCAAGAACCTGAACCCGAACCAGCTGCTGACCCCGAACGAGGACGACACCTACTCGCCAATGCACGTCGAGGAAGAGAGCGCTTCGAAGGCGGCAGACGTAGCGCCCAACACTGCCGACGAGCCCGCCGAGAAGTCTCCGTAATGGCCCGGACGCAAGACGAGGATCAGGAAGAAACCCTGGCAGAAGGCACACTGCTTTCGCACCTCGTCGAATTGCGCACGCGCCTCTTCTGGATGTTTGGCGCTGTGTTCCTGATCTTTCTCGCGCTGCTGCCTTTCTCAAAGATGATATTCAACTACGTGGCAGCGCCGCTCGTCAGCGTTGTGCCGAACGGCGAGCTGCTGGCACTGAGCCCGGTTTCGCCATTAACGGCAACCATCGCGCTGACGTTTTACATCGCACTATTTATCGCCATGCCCGTCATCCTCTACCAGGCATGGGCGTTTATCGCACCCGGTCTCTACAGGAAAGAAAAGCGCTTTGCTTTCCCGCTGTTCGCGACGAGCGTGGTGCTCTTTTTTGTCGGCATGGCGTTCGCCTACTATGTCGTGTTCCCGCTGATTTTCGGTTTCGTATCGACGTTCACGCCCGACACCGTTAATTATCAGCCCGACATGACGGAGTACGTCAGCTTCGTGATGATGGTCGTGCTCGTGTTCGGCCTCGCATTTGAAACGCCGATAGCCACAGTGCTTCTCGTCATAACAGGACTCACGACGACGGAGAAGCTGGGCAAGGCCCGTCCCTACGTGTTCCTGGGCGCGTTCGTTATCGGCATGCTGCTAACGCCGCCGGACGTTATTAGCCAAACCATGCTTGCTGTCCCCGTCTACCTGCTGTACGAAATGGGCATTCTTATGTCGCGTATCGTGCGCCCTTCAGGAAACGATGTGGCAGAGGATGCGTCAAATGGTGTTTAATGCTCTACCCTTGTCTGCTGCAATAAAGCAAGCAAAGCCTTAGATAAGTACAACGGCGCCTGACGCCCACCGGGGGATAAATGACTGATTCCGTAGCCGCTAGCGCGGACGACTATTCGCACGACGACGAGTTCCTGGGCCACCCGAAAGGTCTGTACGTTTGTTTCACCACGGAGCTCTGGGAGCGCTTTTCGTTCTACGGAATGAAATATCTGCTGGTTCTTTATCTCACCAAGTACCACCTGTTCACCGACGAAATGGGGCTCGACGTCCTCGGCTCCTATGCCGGCCTCGTGTATGCGCTGCCCCTGATCGGTGGAATGATCGCTGACCGTTATCTCGGCATGCGCAAGTCGGTGTTGTTCGGCGGCATCATGCTGTCGCTCGGTCATATCCTGATGGCCGTCGAAGGCTACCAGGCGAAGTTCTACGCCGCTGGTGTGACCTTGACAGAGAGCCTCACGCTGGCCTCCGGCGAAGTGCTTGTCGCCGGCACGATTCTCGCCGAAGACATCATGATGCGCGACACGGCAGCACTTAAGGTCTTTTACTTCGCGCTCGCATTGATCGTGATGGGTGTCGGTTACCTGAAGCCGAACATCTCCACGATCGTTGGCAAGCTGTACCCGCAGGACGACCCGCGGCGCGACTCGGGCTTCACGATTTTCTACATGGGTATCAATATCGGCTCGTTCACCGCAACGCTTTTGTGCGGCTGGCTCGGTGAGACCTATGGCTGGAGCTACGGCTTCGGTGCCGCCGGTATCGGCATGATCATCGGCCTGATCACGTTCACTTTCGGCCAGAAATACCTGCACGGACATGCCGAGCCAACGGAACCCGAGAAACTGAAGAAGCGCTTCCTCGGCCCTATTAATGTTGAATGGTCGATCTACCTGCTGAGCCTGCCGATGCTGGGCGTGTTCTGGCTGCTCGTGCAGCACGAACCCGTCGTGCTCATCACGCAGAATGTTTTCCTGATCGTCTCAATCGTCAGCCTGATCCTGTACTCGATGGTGCACACGAAGAAAGACCACAACAATACCGTCGCCTACCTGATCGCCGCGGTTGCGATCCTCTCGGGCATTTTGGCGGTCATCGCGAACCTGCACCCCGTCGGGGGCATCGAGGCCTATGCCGAGCAGATCCTGTACCTGTCGATCTTCCTGATCATCGGCTTCGTGGTTTACGGCTTTCTTACCCATTACTCCGAGGAGTTCGGCCGCACCGTCGTGCTCATGGTTCTGATTCTGTCGACGATTGTGTTCTGGGCGCTGTTTGAACAATCCGCGGGATCCATGACCTTGTATGCGGACCGCATTGTCGACCGTTCGCTCGGCGACACGACGTTTACAGCCGCACAGTTTGGCTCGCTCAACGCCGGCTTTATCATGCTGCTCGCCATTCCGTTCGCGGCACTCTGGACATGGCTGGCCAAGAAGAACCTCGAACCCAGCACGCCTATCAAGTTCGGTCTCGGCATCTTGCAGGCCGGCCTCGGGTTCGGGGCACTGGTCTTCGGCGCACAGTTCCCGAACGAGGCAGGGCAGGTCGCCATGATCTGGCTCGTGCTCGCTTACCTGCTGCACACAACCGGTGAGTTGTGCCTGTCGCCGGTTGGCCTGTCGGCCGTAACCAAGCTGTCGATCAGCAGCGTTGTCGGTGTCAGCATGGGAACCTGGTTCCTCGCCACCGCCCTGTCGGAAACGGTTGCAACACGCATTGGCAAGCTGGCTGCCATCGATGTGACAGCGGGTGAAACTGCGGATCCTGCGACGGCACTGGCCACCTATACCCAGCTATTCGAATTCCTGATGTGGTTTGGTATTGGCGCCGGCGTATTCATGATTATCATTTCGCCTATCCTGCGTCGCTGGATGGGTGGTATTCACTAAAGCACTGGAAGAACCATGAAGAACTTCACAACACTCTGTGCGAGCCTCGTACTCGTATCATTTCTGGCTGCCTGTTCGAAACCGGCTACCGATGAACCTGCTGACGCAACGTCCGCCGCGCCGACCGAAACCGCGGAGGAGTTTGTTGCGCGTGCCAATGCCGAACTGGTTGACCTCGGCAGGGAGCTTGGCGCCGCCAGCTGGGTGCGCTCGACTTACATTACGCAGGACACCGCAATCATTGCTTCTGCCGCGGGCGAAAAGTACGCCAAGTGGCACAGCGACATGGTACAGCAGGCGGTGGCGTATGACGGCCACGAGCTCGATGCGTCGACACGCCGCGCCATCGATCTGCTGAAGCTCGGCACGTCGGCGCCGGCACCCAACGACGCGGCCAAGCGCAAGGAAATTTCCGAGATATCAACTGCGATGGAGGGCACCTACGGTGCCGGCAAGTACTGTCGCGGTGACGACTGCCTCTCCGGTTCCGAGCTCGAACAACTCATGAAGGACGTTCGCGACTATGACGAGCTGCTCGAGTACTGGACCGGCTGGCGACAGATTGCTGTCCCTATGCGTGAACAGTACGCGCGCTTTGTCGAACTCGCTAACGAGGGTGCCAACGAACTGGGCTACGGCAACCTCGGTGAAATGTGGCGCTCGAACTTCGACATGACGCCAGCCGAATTCGAGGCGGTATCCGCGAAGCTGTGGCAGCAGGTCAAGCCGCTTTACGACGAACTGCATTGTCACGTACGTGCGCAGCTCGGCGAGGTCTACGGCGAGGACAAGGTACCGCAGGACGGCCCGATTCCTGCACATCTGCTCGGCAACATGTGGGCGCAGGAGTGGTCACAAATTTACGACCTGCTTGAGCCCTACCCCGGCGTGGGTGACATCGACGTCGACTCGACGCTCAAGACCAAGAATTTCTCGCCACAGGAAATGGTGCGCTCAGCAGAGAGCTTCTACGTCTCGCTCGGCATGCCGCGACTGCCCGATACTTTCTGGGAGCGCTCCATGTTCTCGAAACCGGCGGATCGCGACGTTGTTTGCCATGCCAGTGCCTGGGGGCTTGATGGCGGCAACGACCTGCGCATCAAGATGTGCATCAACCAGACCTACGACGAACTCCGCGTGATCTACCATGAGCTCGGCCACAACTATTACCAGGGCGCGTACAAGGATCAACCGCCGCTTTTCCAAAGCTCTGCGCACGGCGGCTTCCACGAAGCGATCGGCGACACCGTCGTCCTGTCGATGACGCCCGGCTACCTCGCCGAGGTTGGTCTTGTTAAGGAGGCGGAAGACAGCCCACAGGCGGTGATTAATCGTCAGATGCAGATGGCCCTGGACAGCATCGCATTCCTGCCATTCGGCAAGCTCATCGACGAGTGGCGCTGGGGCGTGTTCTCGGGCGAGATCACACCGGAGAACTACAACCAGGCCTGGTGGGACCTGCGCGAGAAGTACCAGGGCATCGCCCCGGCCGTGGAGCGCACCGAAGCAGACTTCGATCCGGGTGCGAAATACCACATCCCGGCGAATGTCTCCTACACGCGTTACTTCCTCGCCCGCATTCTGCAGTTCCAGTTCCATCGTTCGCTTTGCCAGACAGCGGGTCATGAGGGTGACCTGCACGCGTGCTCGATCTACAACAGCAAGGAAGCGGGTGCGAAGTTCTACGCCATGCTCGAGGCCGGGGCCAGCCAGCCCTGGCAGGACACGCTGGAGTTGATGACAGGAACCCGCGAGATGGATGCGACGGCCATCATCGATTACTTCGCACCGCTCATGGGGTATCTCAAGGAGCAGAACGAAGGTCGCAGCTGCGGCTGGTAATGCCCCAGCGCTATCCGGCTGGCAGGAAAACAGGATGAAGGCCCTGATCTACAGGGCCTTCTCCGCCCCGCCCGAGATCGAGCAGGTGCCGGACCCCGTACCCGGCGATGACGGCGTGGTGCTCAAGATCGCTGCAAGCGGCATTTGCCGCAGTGATTGGCATGGCTGGAAGGGAAATGACCCGGACATCACGCTGCCACACGTTCCAGGCCACGAGCTCGCGGGCGTTGTCGAGGCGGTTGGCAAGAATGTTGCGCGCTGGCACGTCGGCGATCGCGTCACCGTCCCGTTTGTCGGCGGCTGCGGCCGCTGCCCGCAATGTGATTCTGGCAATCAGCAGGTTTGCGACCACCAGTTCCAGCCAGGCTTCACGCACTGGGGCTCGTTCGCCGAGTTCACGGCCATTCACTACGCCGACGTTAATCTTGTACGTCTGCCCGACGACATGCGTTTTGACACGGCGGCCAGCCTCGGCTGCCGCTTTGCAACGTCATTCCGGGCGATTGTCGACCAGGGCCGTGTCAGCGACGGGCAGTGGGTGGCGGTTTACGGCTGCGGCGGGGTCGGTCTTTCCGCAATCATGATTGCACGCGCGCTTGGGGCCAACGTCATCGCCATCGATGTCGGCGACGACAAGCTTGCGCTTGCTCTGGAGTTGGGCGCCGCCGCCGCAATCAATGCCACGACGGTCCGCCAGGTCGCAGAGGCCGTTCGTGATTTTTCGGGTGGTGGCGTACACGTTTCCGTCGATGCGATTGGCAATGCTGACGCCTGCTTCAATTCCATCGACAGCTTGAGAAAACGCGGCAGGCATATCCAGGTCGGTCTGATGGTCGAGGATGACCACGACCCCCGGGTGCCGATGGGCAAGGTACTCGCCAACGAACTGGAGATACTCGGCAGCCACGGCATGCAGGCCTGGCGCTACGCTGACATGCTCGCAATGATTGCCGACGGGAGCCTTGAGCCGCAGCGGTTAATAGGAAAGACGATTTGCCTCGAAGACGCGATTGCCGAACTTACTTCAATGGATGAGTTCCGCTCGCACGGCGTGACGGTCATTACCGAGTTCTAGGCTGATCGGCGCCCGCGTTCAGCTGGCGCTGATACTCGGCATCATCCAGGTGACCCCGTGTCTCCAGGATCAGGCCATCTTCATCGAGCCGCCATTGCTCGTACCCCGTGAGATCGACAGCATTGCCGGTGCCCCCGGGGCCGGTGTTCGTCCCGGTCCAGCGCCAGTGGAAGTGAACGTAGTCACCCTCCCGGTGTGTCTCGAGCAGCCTGACATGCATATCCGGGAAGCTGGTCATGAAAGACCGGGCCGTCGCCGCGATAGCGTCGCGACCCATCGACGGCTCCCCGTCATTGATACGGAAGGTCGCATCCTCTGCATAAAAGCTTGCGAAGGCGTCCGGGTCCTGACCGCTCCAGGCATCCGCATAGCGAGTAGCGAAGGCCACAAGATCGTGTGCGTCCAGTGGCTCGACCAGCAGGAAGACGACCGTCGTGTCGCCAACGTTCAAAACCTCGTGCCAGTCGAGGCCCTCGCTTGCATAGCTGCTGCCGGCGACAAGGTCGACCTCGCGAGTTTCGCTCGCATCCGTAATGCGCATGCGACCTCCTGCCAGGACATAGCCGAAGTTCTTCTCGTGATAATGGCGTTCGTGCCCAACCCCTGGTGGAAAGGTACAGCGCAGGATGCGATGGTCCGTGTCCTTGTGCAGCTGCTCGCAAACCGTCTCACCGTTCCAGCCCGCTGCCAACGGATCCGGTAACGGCGGTTCATGGGCCAGGGCGCTGCCGGCGGACAGCCCTGCCATCCCCATCGCAAGGAGAACGGCCTTGTTGTGAATCATCTGTGTTGTGCCTTTTTGGGGCCCGATTGAGTAAACTGCACTGTATAACAAGAACGGGGATTCCTCATGTCTGATCAGAATCAGGCCGCCGCACCCGGCGGTTTTCTCGGCACCGTTGAGCGTGTCGGCAACAAACTTCCCGACCCGGCTGTGCTCTTCATCGCGCTGCTGTTTATCGTCTGGGTATTATCGTGGCTGTTGTCCTATGTAGCGTTCGACGTCGTAGACCCCCGATCGGGCCAGACGCTGGTCATCCAGAACCTGCTAACGGGCAGTTCGTTTACGGAGTTCCTGTCCGTGATGGTCACGAACTTCTCGCACTTCCACCCGGTCGGCGTGGTCCTGGTTGCCATGCTGGGTATCGGTGTCGCCGAGCACACTGGATTTATTAATGCCGCCATTCGGTCGTTATTGAATGTGACGCCAGCGAAACTGCTGACGCCGATGGTGATCCTGGTCGGCATCGTTTCGCACTCGGCCGTGGATGCGGGCTATGTTCTCGTCATTCCGCTCGGTGGTGTGATTTTCTATGCCGCGGGCAGGCATCCGCTTGCGGGAATCGCCGCCGCCTTCGCAGGCGTTTCGGGTGGTTTCTCGGCCAACTTTGTACCGAGCTCGCTGGACCCATTGCTGCAGGGCCTGACGCAGGCCGGCGCTCACATTCTCGATACGTCCGTCGTCGTTAACCCGCTCAACAACTACTTCTTCACGACGGCCTCGTCGATCCTGATTATCGGCCTCGGCTGGTACATCACGGACAAGATCGTCGAGCCGCGAATCAGCGCCACCAACGTCGACGGCGACGCCGAAGATCTGCCTGAGATGCACGACCTTAAGGACCACGAGCGCAAAGGGCTGCGCTGGGCGCTGATGTCCATGGTCATCGGCATCGTTATCATGATCGTGACGGCGCTGCCTGCCGACTCCGCGTGGCGCGCCGCCGACGGCGAACTGACCGCATCGTCGGCACCCATGATGCGATCGATCGTATCGCTTATCTTCCTGTTGTTCCTCGTGCCCGGCGTCGTGTTCGGCATCGTGTCCGGCTCGATGAAAAGCTCGAAGGACATGATCGAGGGTATGACGCATTCGATGCACGGCATGGCCTACTACCTCGTCATCATGTTCTTCATCGCGCAATTCGTGTACGCGTTCGGCCAGTCAAACCTGGGCGTGTTACTCGCGTTGAAAGGCGCCGAGTTCCTGCAGGCGCTTAATGCCGGTGCATCGATTACGATCGTCGGCATCGTCATATTGACGGCGTTTGTGAACATCTTCGTCGGCTCGGCCAGCGGCAAGTGGGGGCTGCTTGCACCCATCTTCGTGCCGATGCTGATGTCGCTCGGCATTTCGCCGGACCTGACGCAGGCCGCGTACCGCGTCGGCGACTCGAGCACTAACATCATCACGCCGCTGATGCCGTACTTCCCACTGGTTGTTGTCTATTGCCAGCGCTACGTGAAGGGCACGGGCATCGGCACGCTCACCGCGATGATGTTGCCGTACTCGATGACCTTCCTGCTGACCTGGACAATCTTCCTGCTGATCTACTTTGCGATAGGACTGCCATTGGGTATCGGGGCCAGCTACACCTATCCACCAAGCTAGGACAGAGTCATGCAGGACTTCGAGAAGCTCGGCGCTTTCTATCTTGGCAAGCGCTACGACACTGACGCAGACAATCTCACGGACGAGATTGTCTTGTATGACTCGAAGGACCTGACGACGCACGCCGCGATTATTGGCATGACCGGTTCCGGCAAGACCGGGCTCGGCATTGGCATACTGGAGGAGGCGGCGCTCGATCACGT
Organism: uncultured Gammaproteobacteria bacterium; assembly: GCA_963698415.1. Taxonomy (GTDB): domain Bacteria; phylum Pseudomonadota; class Gammaproteobacteria; order Steroidobacterales; family Woeseiaceae; genus UBA1847. The sequence goes on from CAVOQS010000002.1 coordinate 281,669, forward strand.
TCCGGTCATCGCGATCGATCCGAAGGGGGACATGGGCAACCTGTTGTTGACGTTCCCGCAGCTTGAAGCCGAGGACTTCCGTCCCTGGATCAACCCGCGGACAGCGCTCGACAAAGGCCAGACACCGGACGAGTTCGCAGCAGCGCAGGCGGCGTTGTGGAAGAAGGGCCTCGGGGAGTGGGGACAGACCGGCGCGCGAATTGCGCAGCTGCGCAAGAATGTCGATCTCGCAATCTACACGCCGGGCAGCAATGCCGGGCTACCCGTATCCCTCCTGCACTCATTCGATGCGCCGGCACAGGAGCTCATCGACGACGTCGACCTGTATCGCGAGCGGGTGCAATCGACGACTACCGGCATCCTGACTCTGCTCGACATGGATGCCGACCCGGTCTCCAGCCGCGAGCACATCCTGATCTCCCGCCTGCTTGATAATGCATGGAAAGAGGGCCGTGGCCTCGACGTACCCGGCCTGATTGGCGAGATCCAGGATCCGCCGCTCACGAAGATCGGCGTGATGAACATCGACTCGTTCTTCCCCGCCAACGATCGCTTCAAGCTGGCTATGGCATTGAACAACCTGCTGGCCGCCCCGGGTTTCGAGGTCTGGATGCAGGGTACGCCACTCAACGCGAAGAACCTGTTGTACACCGATGAGGGCAAGCCGCGCATCTCGGTAATGTCGATCTCGCACCTTGACGATGCACAGCGCATGTTCTTTGTCTCGATGCTGCTCAATGAGATCATTGCGTGGATGCGTGCGCAGCAAGGCACGTCGTCGCTGCGCGCGATCCTCTACATGGACGAGATTTTCGGCTACATGCCGCCGGTCGCGAATCCGCCGTCCAAAAAGCTGTTCCTGACGCTGCTCAAACAGGCGCGCGCCTACGGCCTCGGCCTGGTGCTGGCTACGCAGAATCCCGTCGACCTCGACTACAAGGGTCTGTCGAATACAGGTACCTGGTTCATCGGCCGGCTGCAAACCGAGCGTGACAAGGCACGTGTCATGGAAGGGCTCGAAGGCGCGACCGCCGGCAACTTCGACAAGCAGGCCATGGAGCGCACCATCGCCGGCCTCGGCAAGCGCCGCTTCCTGCTGCACAACGTGCACGAGAATGAGCCTGTTGTCTTTGCCACGCGCTGGGTCCTGTCTTACCTGGCCGGGCCGCTGACGCGCGATCATATTCGAACACTCATGGCGACGGCACAGGACAAGCTCGCCGCCGCGGCCAGGGCCGTCTCGAAACCGAAGAGCAAAAGTGCTGCCACAGCACCCGCGTTGCCACCGTCCATCGACCAGTTCTTCGTTCCCGGTCTTGGCGAGAACATTGTGTACTACCCCCGGCTGATCGCGGGTGGTGACATCGCGTTCACAAACGCTCGCTATAGCATCGAAGATGAGCGCGCGGTGTTGCACACGGTCGAGTTCGAGGACGGGCCGGTCAATATCGACTGGGACAACTGCGAAGCCCTCGGGGTGTCCATCAACGAACTGACTGACGAAGGCGACGCCGATGCAACGTATGCGGACTGTCCGGCCGCCGCCGATGATGTCAAAGCCTATGCTGGCTGGGGCAGGGACTACAAACGCTGGCTGCGGCAGAACGAAAGCATCACGCTGTTCCGCAGCAAGCGCTTCAAACTGACGTCGCTGCCGTCGGAGACTGAAGGTGATTTTCGCGCCCGGCTGCAGGATGTCGCGAGTGAAAAAAGGGATGCAGCAATCGCAAGCATTCGCAAGCGCTATGCAAGCAAGGTGGCCACCCTCGAGAATCGTCTGCTGCGCGCCATGCAGGCAATCGACGTGCAGAAACAGCAGTCGACGAAAAAGAAACTCGACACGGCGATCTCATTCGGCACGGCGATTCTCGGTGCCGTGCTGGGCCGCAAGAAGATTTCGAGCACTACGGCGACCAAGATGGGCTCTGCAATCAAAACCGCGGGCAGCGCCAGCAAGGAAGCCGCCGATGTTGCGCGTGCAGAACAGACTGCCGAGAAGATCAAGGCGGATATCACGGCGCTGAATGCGCAACTCGAACAGGAAATTGCCGGTCTTGATACGGCGTTCGACGCGCAGTCAGAGGAACTCGGCGAGATCGTTGTGCGCGCCAGGAGCACGGATATTCACGTCGCCATTACGGGCCTCGCGTGGCTTCCTTACACCACGGATGACAAGGGTCGCCTGCGGCCCGCCTGGTAAAAAAATGGGCCCCGGGGGGCCCATTTCCTGACGCTCGATCTTCGCGCGCCTATTCGGCCGGCACTTTCTCGACTGTTATCGCCATCGCAACCGTTTCCGTAATGACGACGAGGTCACCGACCTCCGCGCGCTTGAGGTTATCCGGATTCCGAGCCGCGTACTCGGTGACGACACCATCCGGGCCTTTCAGCTTGAATGTGTTCTTCTCGATATTGATGTCTTCGACTGTCGAAATGGTAACGACCGAATCCATCGCGGCGACGCCGGGCATCTCGCCTTCCTTCGTGCGCGCCATGGCAGCCGCCTGGGCCGCATCGGGTCCCAGTCCATCGCCCGGGAGAACTTCGATAGTGATGGTCTCTTCGAACTCGGCTACGAGGATGTCGCCAACGCTTACCTGCGGCAGGTTGCGGGCTTCTTCAGAAACCGTGAAGGTGAGCGCTTCGCCGTCATCTTTTCTGACGGTCACGACGCGCGTTTCGTGGTCGATGGCCTCAACAACAGCCGTTACAACCATGGTCTGGCTGGCAGCGAACGATGGCCTGTCCAGCTCCGCCTTTTCTTCTCCGGCGAGCACGGCCGTGGCCACGAGCAGCGGGACAACGACGAGCAGGTATTTGATGTTGTTCATGCTTATAGGTCCTTGGACGTTGGGGAACGACAGTCTATAGAGTGGCTATAACTCGTACAACTCAGTCCCCGATACAGGCGCCGGCGTAGGCCTTGATAACGCCGGCATTTTCGAGCAGGCACTCATTGTCGTAAGTCTCGCTATCCATACCACAGACCGGCGAATACGTTTCCGGGCAGTTTCGACCGACTTCCTCACAGACGCCCGCATAGTCCACGCGAACACCGCGGCGCTCCGCATGACAGGCGTTGCTGTAGGTCATGCCATCGGCGGCGCATACCGGCACGAAACGATTCGGGCAGGGCCGCACGTTGCACGCGCCTTCCGTGAATGACTCCACCTCCGCGGCATCCGCCAGACAGGCATTTTCGTAGGTCTTGCCATCACTGCCACAGACCGGCGCAAAGACTTTCGGGCAATTTTCAAAATCGCAGCTACCTTGCCGTTGTACAGGAACACGTTCCGCGCCCGCCTCGCAGCGATTGATAAACGTCCTGCCATTCAGCCCACAGACCGGTTCGCTGACGCTCGGGCAACCGTTCGCGGTACACGCGCCCAGCCCGGCAACGGTGACGCCGGATTTCGCCGCAAAGCACTCGTTTATGTAGGTGTTCTGGTCGGCACCGCAAACGGGGTCGAAGGTCTCCGGGCAATCTGTCGCCTCGCTGTCGTCGGGGCATCGTCCCTGGCTCACAATTTCAACGCCCGCCGCTCCTGCGACACAGTCATTGCTGTACGTTTGCCCGTCTGCGCCGCAAACCGGGTCGTACTGCATCGTGCACGCAACTTCGTCGTCCTGGGCTATCGCGGCAACAGGCGCGCCGAGGAGCAAGATGAGCATCAGATATCGTGTTTTCATGTGTTCGTGTCTTTCCGTTTACTTCTTAGAGCGCACAATCGCCGCCGGGTTCAACGGGCTGCGCCCCAGAAATTGTAGCTAAGCGCACGAATTCCGGGAATATACATCCTGTTGTCGTCTTCGATGTCGAAGCCGCCCTCCCTGAGCAGCGCCGGAATATCGCGGTCCATATTGCAGCCACCCGAGAACAGCCGCCAACCGCTGTTGAGCCGCTGCTGCCACTTGTGGACGCTTTCATCCGGCGCCTTGCCGTGTTCGCAGAAAAACAGATGGCCATTCGGCTTCAGCACCCGGCGCATGCCGCGCAGCGCGGTAACTGCGTCCGGTATCGTGCAGAGAGTATAGGTAACCAGGATGGAGTCTACCGAGTTATCGTCGAGCGGTATTTCCTCGCCGGGCAAGTCGATCAATTCCACGTCGAGTCCCGACGCCGCGATGTTTGCTGCTGCAGAACGGCGCATGCCTGCCGATGGTTCAAGGCCGAACACATGTCGTACCTTATCCCGGTCGTAATGCGGCAGGTTCAGCCCGCCGCCGAAGCCTATTTCGAGCACGTCCCCATACGCGCGGGGAACGATCTTCTCGCGCTGCTTGCGCGTCGGCTTGCTCGTGCAGGCGCAGTTGATCAACGTCGGGAGAATTCGATCCTGGTAGAAACTCATCGCACCATTTCGCTGGCGTTAACGAGCTCGAAGCCCTCAGCGATCAACTTTGGCAACTCGCGCTCGAGCAGCTCCAGCGTCGCCGGGTAAGGGTGGCCGATAGCGACCACATGTCCGCGCGCTCGAGCAAGGGCCTTCATGCGTTCAAATTCCCTGGCTACCGTCTCGGGCGAGCGATCCGGGTCCAGGAAAACGTCTCGCCGGGTAGCTTCCACACCGCTTTCCTCGGCAATCTGCAGCGCTATGCTGTGATGGGTGGTGTAACTGTCGATGAAGAACAGCGCTTCGCGTTTTGCTATTTCCTGCATGAGCCAGGTCATATGCCCCGGATGCCGCGTCAACAACGAGCCACGATGACTGTTGATGCCAACCACGTGAGGAACTGCGGCAAGCGCCTCCGAGAAAGCCAGCTCAACGCTTACCTGGCTCATGTCCAGATTGATTTCAGATGGCTCGCTGTCCCCATTAGTCGAGTAGGCCTGCAGCGGCAGGTGCAGCAGCACCTCCCTGCCGGCGGCATGGGCGCGATCAGCCAGGTAGCGCGCCCGCGGCGAGCCCGGCAGAAAGGAAAAGCTGACCGTTCCGGGCAGCTCGATGGCGCGTTTGCCGTTTGCGAGGTGATAGCCGAGGTCATCGATGATGATCGCGATGCGCGGTGAGTCCGCCAGCGACGCGGTGGCGAAAAAAAGAAGCAACGAAGCTGTCAGGCTGCGCCGCACCTTGCTATTGCGCGTTGCTGTGCATCACCGGACGAGCCTGCAGGTGGTGGAGGGCTTCGGCCAGCTGCATATCTGCCTCGCGATCAAGCAGTCCGGACAGGCTCAGGTCCGGGTAGCCGGGCGTATCTTCAATGTAGATATCCGGCGCAATGCCAACTTCGTGAATGGAGTCGCCGGAGGGCGTGTAGTAGCGAGACGTTGTCAGCTTGATCGCTCGTCCCTTCGACAGCGGCACTACCGTCTGAACCAGGCCCTTGCCGAAAGTCTCGGTGCCGACAACGAGCGCGCGACTGTGATCCTGCAGGGCGCCCGCAACAATCTCCGACGCCGACGCCGAGCCCTTGTTCACGATCACGACCATCGCAGCGCCGTCGAGTATGTCGCCGCGGCGTGCCGCTCGCGTGAATCGCGAATCGATCGAGCGGCCCTCGGCTGTCACGATAACGCCCGCGTCGAGGAACAGGTCCGCCACGTCGACTGCCGAGTCGAGCACGCCACCCGGGTTGTTGCGAAGGTCGAGCACGAGTCCCTGCAACATGCCTTCATTTGCGTCCTGTAACTCATCGACCGCCCGGCTCAGCTCGCGTGCTGTGTTCTCGCTGAACTGGCTGACGCGGACATAGCCGTAAGACGGACTGAGAAAGTCCTTGTGCACACTCGCCATGCGGATTATCTGGCGGCGCATCCCGTACTCGATCGCTTCGTCGTCGCGCAATACCGTGACTTCCACTTTCGAACCGGCTTGTCCGCGGAGACGCCTGATCGTGTCCTGCAGGTGGGCCGCCTCGACGGCGATCCCGTCGACCGCGATAATCCGGTCGCCACTCCGAATGCCGGCGCGGGCAGCGGGTGAGCCGGCTATCGGCGTAACGATCATGACGTTGCCACCGACTTCATCCACTTCGATGCCGATACCCGTGTAGCTGCCGGTCGTGCTTATACGGATGTCGCGATACTCGCCGGCGTCCAGGTACTGGGAGTGCGCATCGAGGTCACTGACCATGCCGCGGATCGCACTCTCCAAAAGCTCGGCGTCGTCGAGCGGCTCAACATAGTCTCGTTTGACGCGCTCCAGCACTTCGGCAAACAGGCGCGCCTGCTCCCAGGCCAGCTCTTCCTTATCGAGCACTCGCTTGTCGCCCATCAGGCCGCCACCGATGGACAGGCTAAGGCCCATCACGACACCGATGACCAATACCAGAATTGCTCTGACTTTCAGTGACATATGCCATTCCATGCGCCGCGGGCCAGGACCCTCCGCGGCATGATCATCGACCTTAGCACAGCATCGCGCGATAGTGTGCCCACTTGGTCAATAACTGCACAGCCAGGATCTAGCCGCCGGGCGTCCTTGTGACCCAGCGTCGCGGGTTCTCGGGCTTCGTGCCATTGCGCAGCTCAAAATAGAGCCCGGACTGCGACTGCCCGCCACTGTCACCGACGGTGGCGATGACGTCACCCGGGGCAACCCAGTCGCCGGTGTTTTTCAGGATCGTCTCGTTGTAGCCGTACAGGCTCATGTAGCCCTCGCCGTGGTCCACGATGACCAGTAAGCCCATGCCGGCGAGCCAGTCGGCAAACGCGACGCGCCCGTGGTACACCGCTCGCACCTCTCGCCCGCGCGGTGCTGCCAGGACGACACCGTTCCACTTGACGCTGCCGCCGACGCGCGGCTGGCCGAACTCATGCAGCAGGGTTCCGGCCACCGGCCAGGTGAGGCGCCCCTTGTGGGTGCTGAACGGCTCCTCGGAGGTAATCGGGTAGTCGGAGAGAATACTCGACAGTTCCGCAATCAGTCGCGTCAGGTCATTTTCCTGGGCCGCGAGGCGATCAACCTCTTTGCCTTCATCGGCGATTTTTTTGCGCAACGAGGCGAGTACCGTCGTGCGATTCTCCAGCGACTTGTTCAGGCGGCCCAGCTCGTCGTAGCGGTTCGTGGCCAGGGAGGCCAGGCGCGCCTCCTCGGCCGCAACCTGGGACCGCAGCTCATCGAGCTTGCGAATTTCCTCGACGACCGCTGCGATGTTCTCCGCGCGATAGTCATTGAGGTAGCGGTAGTAGGCCATGAGGCGGCCCAGCGTGGCCGGGTCCTGCTGGTTCAGCAGTAGCTTGATCTTCTCGTGACTGCCACTCATATAGGCCATGCGCACTTGCGCAGCGAGCGCCCCGGACTCCGCGTCGAGGTGCTTCTCCCGGTCAGCGAGTTCGGCATCAAGTGCCTGCTTCCTGTTGGCCGTGTATTGCTGGTCGCGCTCGATTTCCTTCAGCCGCATGCGCTGCTCGGAAATCGCCATTTCGAGATCCTGCAATTCGCCGGTCAGGCGGTCTCGCTCCTCGGCCGCCGCGTCCATGCTCTGTTTCAGGTCCGAGATGCGCTCCCGGACCTGTTGCAGTTCCTGCTCCTTTACCTCGGCCAGTTCGTCGTGCGAATCCTGGCCAGACGCGGTGGCGACAAGGCCCAGGAGGGACAACATCAGGAGGCTTCGGTACGACATGGGCGCGAGTGTAGCGTTTGTGGGGTATTCCCTCTCGCCCAAACGGGTATAATCGCGGGTTTTAGGCTCTTCAAGGCGCTAAGCCCTGCGCCGAAACTATTGATTCATGGACAAATTTCTGGAATTTGCCGGCAATAACACGTTGCTGGTGTCGGCCTTGATGGTCAGTTTTTTCGCCGTCATCTTTACGGAGTTGCGCCGCAAGGCGTCCGGGACGGTCAACATCGACCCCGTCGATGCTGTCAAACTGATCAACAATAACGCCATTGTCGTCGATGTTCGCAGCGGCGAGGCCCACGCCCGTGGCCATATTGTCAACGCGCGGAGCATCCCCTCCGACGAGCTCGACGCGAAACTATCGACACTCGACCAGTACAAGTCGACACCGATAATTGCGGTTTGCGACACCGGCGTTTCCTCAACCCGCACGGTTAATGCGCTACGCCAGAAAGGCTTCGAAAGCGTTTATGGCCTGAAGGGTGGCATGACGGGCTGGTCGCAGGCGGGCTTGCCCGTTGTCACCGGCAAAAAGACCAAGAGCAAGGGCAGCAGCAAGTCAGCAAAAGGAAAGAAGCGGGGCTAAGCGCCGCTTGATTTATCGTTATTGACCCGCATGACGGGTCTGCAATCGCCCGCATCAGTGGGCACATACTCAAAAGACAGGAACCATCATGGCAGAGCAGGAACAGGCCACCAACAGACAGCTGGCCATCAGCAAAATCTACGTTAAAGACTTCTCATTCGAATCGCCGCAGGCGCCACTCGTTTTCAAGAGCGGCGAATGGAAGCCAAAGACCAATCTGAATCTGCGCAGCGCGCATACACACGTTGAAGAGGACATTCACGAAGTCGTTCTCACGATTACGGTTGAAGCCAAGGATGAGGACAAAACGCTGTTCCTCGTCGAGCTGCAACAAGCGGGTCTGTTCGACATAGCGGGCTACGAGGGCGACGAATTCTCTGCAGTCGTTGGCACGTTCTGCCCGAACCTGCTGTTCCCCTACGCGCGCGAAGCAATCGCCAGCATTATCCAGAGAGGCGGATTCCCGGAGTTCGTCCTGCAACCGATCAACTTCGATGCGCTGTACATGCAATCAAAGCAGCAGCAAGCGCAGGCCGCGGCTGAGGCCGCACCAGCGGAGACACACTGATCGGCAGCTCTGCACCAAAAACGATTGCGGTCGTCGGCGCGGGCTCATGGGGCACCGCGCTGGCACTGCAGTTCGCCCGGGTTGGCTGTGACGTTCGCCTCGGCGGAGTCGTCGAGATCGACCTCCTCGAGACGATGGTCGACGAGCGGGAGAACAAGCGCTACCTTCCTGGCGCAACCTTCCCACCCAACCTGACAGCCTACCCGGATCTCGCGGAATGCCTGCAGGGCGCGCGCGACATACTGATTGTCGTGCCCAGCCACGGTCTGCGGGACACGCTGACTCGCATCAGACCGATGCTCACCCCGGACTCTCGAATCTGCTGGGCAACCAAAGGCTTCGAACTGAGTACGGGCAAGCTGCCCCACCAGGTTGCGGCCGAGGTGCTTGGACCCGAGTTCCCGGTTGCCGTGCTATCCGGCCCGACCTTTGCGAAGGAGGTCGCTGCCGGCCTGCCGACCGCTATGACTATCGCATCGAATGATGCCGGTTTCGCGAGGGCGCTGGCCGAGGCCATTTCCAGTGATAATTTCCGTGCCTATACCTCCGACGACATCATTGGCGTCGAGGTCGGTGGCGCCGTCAAGAATGCACTGGCCATCGGCGCGGGCATGTCGGACGGGCTTGGCTTTGGCGCGAACACGCGCATTGCGCTGATCAATCGCGGCCTGGTCGAGCTGATGCGTCTCGGCGTCGCGCTTGGCGCGAAGAAAGAGACGTTTATGGGCCTCGCCGGCATGGGCGACCTCGTGCTGACCTGCACAGACGACCTGTCACGCAATCGCCGCATGGGTCTCGCGCTGGCGGCCGGCAAGTCCGTCGAGGAAGCACAGGAAGAGATTCAACAGGTCGTCGAGGGCGTCAAGGCGGCAAAAGCCGTGCACGATGTGGCGCAAAAGCTCGGCATCGAAATGCCGATCGCGAACCAGGTCTATCGAATTCTGTATGAGGGCGTTGCGCCGCGCGCAGCGGTTGAAGCGCTCATGACGCGCGAGCTAAAGCCGGAGTCCGAACAACACTGACAAATCCGCGTAACTGGCAAAAGTCGCCAGAGCTACTACTCTTTAACTAACACAAGAAGAATGAGGAGCGCTCACTATGGACAGACGCAAGTTTTGCAAAACCACCCTGGCAGCCAGCATGGCGGCCACCTTCCCGCTGCTCACCGCGTGTGGTGATAAAGCCAAAGTCGCAACCCAGGCGGACACGAGCATCAAGGCGGTATCGCTCGACGGCGCAGAGATCGAGCTTGAGAAAGCCGCAATCAAAGAACTTGGCGATGCCATGACCGGCCCGGTCATGCTTGCGGGTCATCCCGATTATGACGGTGCGCGCAGCATCTGGAACGGCATGCACGACAAGCGCCCGGCGCTGATCGCGCGCTGCCTGTCGAGCGAGGATGTCGCGAACGCCGTAACCTTTGCGCGCGAGCGGGACCTGTTGACCGCCATACGCGGCGGTGGCCACAGCTGGCCTGGCAAATCGGTCTGCGATGACGGCCTGATGATCGACCTGTCGCAGATGCATAACGTGGGCATCGATACCGACAACAAGCGGGCAATGACCGGCGGTGGCGCCTTGCTGGGCCACCTGGACGATGCCTCTCTCCCGCACGGGCTCGTCACGACGGCCGGCGTTGTCTCTCATACCGGCGTCGGCGGCTACACGACCGGTGGCGGCTTTGGTCGATTGAACCGCAAGTACGGCCTGACCATCGACAACCTGCTGAGCGCGGAGATCGTCACCGCCGACGGCCAGATTCGGACGATCAGCGCGGACAACGAACCGGACCTGTTCTGGGCCATCAAGGGCGGTGGCGGGAATTTTGGTGTCGTTACGCAATTTGACTTCCAGCTGCACGACTTCGACCGCAACGTCCTGTCCGGCATGATCGTCTGGCCCATCGAGCAGGCGCGCGATGTGCTCGAGTTTTATGCCGGTTGGCAGGGCGGGCTGTCGAGAGAGCTTTACACGGGGCCGGCCATGATTACGCATCCCGAACTGGGTCACGTCATCGCGATGGAGGTCGTCTATAACGGCGATCCTGCGCAAGGCGAAAAAGAGCTCGCACCACTGCGCGCCATCGGCAAGCCCCTGGTCGACGGCGTCATGCTGCAGGATTACAAGGTCATGCAGACCCATGAGGACGCGACGGTGTTGCGCACGGCATTCGTTCCTACGCCAAGAACGCCATGGTCGGCGAATTCACGCAGGGGCTGGTCGATGACATGGTCGACGCCTACATCGCGGATCCGCGCGCGGCAATCTTCACGCACACCTGCGGCGGTGCCGTTAGCGACGTCGGCGCGACGGATACGGCCTTCCCGCATCGTGATACCCAAACGATGATCGTATTTTTCGCGGGCTGGATGGACCCGGCCGAGGACGAAGCGGGCATAGCCCTGTGCCGGCAGTGGCACGCCGCACTGGAACCACATTCCATCGGCTACTACGACAACATCGAGCAGGAAGGGGATTCGCACGTGGCCCGCAACTTCGGACCGAATTACGCGCGCCTTCGCCAGGTCAAATCACAGTACGACCCGGGCAACCTGTTCCGCATGAACAGCAACATCGAGCCCGCCTAGCTTCCCCCCGGGAACCCCAGCTGGCGCCAGGCCTCGTACAGGACGACCGCAGCCGAGTTCGACAGGTTCAGGCTGCGGTTGCCTTCCTGCATGGGCAGCCGCAGGCGCTGCTCGGCCGGCAAGGCCTGCAACACATCTCCTGGCAAGCCCGCGCGTTTCCGGGCCGAACAGCAACGCGTCGCCTTGCCGAAACCCGGCACGGTCATAACGCGTCGAGTTCTTCGTCGACAGGGCGAACACGCGGGGCCCGCCCAGCGCCTTGAGACACGCATCCAGCGAAGTGTGCGTTTGTACATTGACGAACTCCCGGTAGTCCAGACCGGCGCGGCGCAGGCGCTTCTCGTCCAGCTCGAATCCCAAGGGTTCGACCAGGTGGAGGCCCGCTCCCGTGTTTGCACACAAGCGGATGATGTTGCCGGTGTTCGGCGGAATTTCGGGCTCGTAAAGAATGACAGAGAACATTCGGGTAGAATGCCGCCGCGATGACGAACAATCCACTGCATACCGATTTCTGTGGCCTGCAAATGGCATCACCAATCGTGTTGCTTTCCGGCTGTGTCGGTTTTGGCGAGGAATACACGCGCGTCGAGGGCTACTCGAACAGCGACGTCGGCGCGGTTTGTCTCAAGGGTACGACGGGCGATGCGCGCCTTGGCAACCCACCGCACCGCGTTTACGAAACGCCGGACGGCATGCTCAATGCGATTGGTTTGCAGAACCCTGGTGTCGACACGGTAGTCGATGAGATTTTGCCGGGCCTCGATTTTTCGGAAACGCGTTTTATCGCTAACGTCTCGGGTTCGACCGTCGAGGAGTACGAGCGCGTAACCCGACGCTTCGATGATTCGGCCTATCGATGCGATCGAGATCAACATCTCCTGCCCCAACGTCAAGGAAGGCGGTGTTGCGTTTGGCAACGACCCCGAGATGTCGGCCCGCGTTGTTGCGGCCTGTCGTGCAGTAACGTCAAAGCCGCTGATTACGAAGCTCTCGCCGAACCAGACGAACATCCAGGAGAATGCGCGCCTGTGCATCGAGGCGGGCACCGACGGCTTCGCTTGCATCAATACCCTGATGGGCATGGCAATCGATAAGGCAACACGCAAGCCGATCATCGGCAACGTGCAGGGAGGGCTGTCTGGCCCGGCTATCAAACCGATCGCTCTGCTCAAGGTTCACCAGGTATTTGAGGTCGCGAAGCACCACGGCGTGCCCATCATCGGGCAGGGCGGAATTACGACGGCGAGCGATGCCATCGAGTTCATGATCGCGGGCGCATCCGCCGTTGGGATCGGCACAGCTCTGTTTTACGACCCGCTCGTGTGCAAGAAGATCAATGCCGGGCTGCTGGAGTACATGCAAGAGCAGGGCATTGCATCGGTCGCAAAGCTTGTAGGTTCGCTACGACTTTGATGCTCGCGAGCGGCGAGCCGCTGGACCCGATGTTGCGAATTTCTGTCGTAGTACTTTCTCTCAGGCCGCGCGACTGTATTTTTTCAGTGCCTCAAGAACCTTCGCGTTGGGGCAAAATGAGTTGTCGCCGTCTTCTTTACTTTGCATCCAACGTTCACAAACAGCCTCGGTTGCACAGCTTCGACAGCGTTGCCGCACCTCTTTCATAATGGCTGAAAACTCGCCGCTCGTAGCGATCTCGGGATCCAGCCCGACCGACTCGATCATTTGCAGCATTCGTCGTTCCGAGTTTGCGATCAGATATCGCCTGAACCCGAAGACCATAGCGACAGCGGCACCTATCATCGCTATCGCAGCGATGACTTGAATCAAGGGTAGTTCTGTCATGCGCTTCCCCTAAGTACCTGCGGGACAAGTTCCTTTGGGCTACACCAGGTGTGGCGGCCGGTTGGCAGTGGGCGCGGCCTTTAAGAACACATCGAAATTATAGGCCTGCTGTCGGCGAATCGAACTATGTAGATTCCGAGGTTTGCTGCGGACAACGGTCCGCTGTTGGCCGAAAGAAAACGACCAGGTGCTATAGTCTGAACGACTGCAGCTGGCCCGCAGCCGTCTTGCAGAAGATTGCTTCCATTGAGCCGCATCAGCCAGTCTGGGAAGAATAATGCAAAAAATCGAATTTCAGCAGTTGGTCTCGATCCTGGCGAACGTCGGCGTAATTGCCGGCATTGTGTTTCTTGGGTATGAGCTAAGGCAAAACAACGATCTCATGGCGTCGGAGGCACGAGCGACATATGCCAGCATGGACCAAACCGGTTGGAGCTTCATCATCGAGAATCCGGATTTCATTGAGACACTAATAAAAGATCGCAATGGTGAAGCCCTCACCGATGTCGAAGAGTTTCGCCTCAATGCCCTGTGGATGCAGACGCTCGCCCAGTATCAATTCAGGTACTTTGAAGATCCCGATTCGGCGAACTGGATTGCGGGCCAGCGCAGAAATTATGAATCGTACAGTTCGCTCAGGCGAACATGGCAAGGCAATAGCTCAGGTTCGCGACAGGCCGGAAAAGACAACTTTGACGCACGCTTCGTTCAATTTTACGAAGAGCACATCGTTAGCCCTCGATAGCGACGGTCAGGGCCTGGCCGAACCGGGACGGCCGTCGCTTGACGACAAACGCAAGGTCATGAAGCGGCTGAACGGGTCATCCCCGTAGTCCGCGAACGGCCCGCAAAATTCAAAGCCGAACTTTAGATACAGCGAGTGCGCCGGCTCGAACGCCGGACCGGAACCCGTCTCCAGGCTGAGTCGTTCGTAGCCGCGCTCTTTGGCTGTCGCGATGATGTGCCGCACGAGCACACTTGCGACGCCTTTGCCAAGATGTGCCGCGGCCGTGCGCATCGATTTGATTTCGCCCTGTAACGAGTCAAGCTCTTTGAGTGCGCCGCAGCCCAGCAGCTTGTCGTGTTCCCGGACCGTCCAGAATGTGACGTCAGTGGCGCGCAGTTGTTCGAGATCGAATGCGTGGATACTTTCGGGGGGCGAATGCTCTGCCATGCCCTGCAGGTGTTCGGCGAGAAGGCTTTGCACCTCTGGACCGCTCAGGTCGTCAATCTGAATCTTCACACGGGAGTTTCAGTCCAGGTGCAGCGCTTTCATCTTGCGCGCCAGGGTATTGCGCCCCCAGCCCAGCAGCCTGGCTGCCTCCTGGCGGTGCCCGTTGGTGCGCGCCATGGCTATCTCGATGAGCGTCTTTTCAAATTCGGGGATGGCTTTCTCGAGCAGCGGCTCTTCGCTGCTGCGCAGCTGCCGTTCCGCCCACGCGGCGAGGACGCGCGTCCACTCTTTGGCGGCCCTTTGCGACGACTCGGTGCCGCCGAGGTCGCTCGGGATATCCTCTGCGGAAATAACATTTCCGGGCGCCGTGACCGTCAGGCGACGCGCCGCGTTGACCAGCTGGCGCACGTTGCCCGGCCACTTGAAGGTCTGCAGGGCTTCCATCGCCTCCGGGTCGAGACTTTTCGGGGAGGAGCCGAGTTCCTGCGCGGCCTCGGCGAGATAGTGCTGTAACAACAGCGGAATATCTTCCTGGCGCTGCCGCAGGGGCGGCGTGTTGATCCGGATGACATTGAGCCGGTGATACAGGTCCTCCCGAAAGCGCGACTCCTTGACGGCTCTCGCAAGATCCTGGTTGGTGGCTGCGATGACGCGCACATCGACCCTGATTGCCGATTGCCCGCCAACCCGGTAGAACTCGCTTTCGGCGAGGACGCGCAGCAGGCGGGTCTGCAGTTCCGGCGACATGTCGCCGATCTCATCGAGAAACAGGGTTCCGCCATCGGCTTGTTCGAAGCGACCTATCCGTCGGGAATCGGCGCCGGTAAACGCGCCTTTTTCATGACCGAACAACTCGGACTCGAGCAGCTCTGACGCGATCGCCGACGTGTTCAGTGCAACAAAGGGTTTGTTCGCGCGTGGACTGTGGTCATGCAACGCACGGGCGACCAGTTCCTTGCCGGTGCCCGACTCGCCCGTGATCAGCACGGTCATGCTCGAGCCGGCGAGACGGCCAATGGAGCGAAAGACTTCCTGCATCGCCGGTGCCTGGCCGATCATCGACGCCATCGCGGTAGCCGGTTCTCCAATCTCTTGCTCGGCTGTTCCGTTCAGGCGCGCGGCTTTGCGAACCAGGTCAACTGCCTCGTCGATGTCGAATGGCTTTGGCAGGTACTCGAACGCGCCGCCCTTGTATGCCGCCACGGCGTTCTCAAGGTCCGTGTGCGCGGTGATCACGATGATGGGCAGGTCCGGGTAACCGCCGCGCAGGCGTTCGAGCAGCGCCAGGCCGCTCATACCCGGCATCCGTACGTCCGTTATCAGCACATCGGGCGGAGCATCTCCCAGCGCCTCGAGCAGGTGCTCGGCTCGTTCAAAGCTGCGCGTCTCCATGTCTGCCTGCTTGAGCGCCTTCTCGAGCACCCAGCGTACCGACTGGTCATCGTCGACAATCCATGCATTGATCGGGCGGCTAGCCATGGGTAATTACCTGTTCCAGGGGTATGCGTACGAGAAATACCGTGCGTCCGGGGCGCGATTCAAATTCGATAAGGCCGCCGTGCCGGCTGATCAATTCCTGCGCCGCCGGCAGGCCGAGGCCGGTGCCATCGGGCTTGCTCGTAACCAGCGGATAGAACACCGAATCCTGCAGTTGCGGCGGGATTCCCGGTCCATCGTCCTCGATCTCAATCGTCGCGATGACACGATGCCGGACGTCGCCAATGGTGAAGTTCGTTATCGCCCGGCTGCGCAGGGTGAGGGTGCCATGGCCATCAAGTGCCGCGACCGCATTGCGCACGAGGTTCAGGAAGGCCTGGACCAGCTGGTCGCGGTCGAGAGCGATGAGCGGCAGGCCCGGGTCGTAATCACGATGAACGGTCAGGTGCTTCTGGTCTTCGGCTTCAATGATGCGCACGACGTACTCAAGCAGCTCGTGCACATTGGTGGGGGTCTTGTTCGGCGGCCCACCCGGCCCGAGCAGCGTATTCACGAGCCCGGCAAGCCGGTCTGTTTCGCTGATGACGACGTCCGTGTACTCGCGCAATTCGGGATCGTCGAGCTGGCGAGCAAGCAGCTGCGCCGCGCCGCGTATTCCGCCGAGGGGGTTTTTGATTTCGTGCGCGAGCTGGCGAATCATTTGTCGGCCTGCGCCATGCTGGATCAACAGTGCATTCTCGCGACTGATCTGGTTACGTCGAGTGACGTCGGTCATTTCAATCAGCAGGCTTGCGTCATCGAGGTCGATTGGCGACACCCGACACTCGACACTGCGTTCGCTGGCGTTCACTTCGGTCGGTGACAGATGGATTTCGTTCGCATAATGATCGCCGGTGGCCGAGACCCGGCTGAGGATCTCGCGGAGCTCCGGTTCGTCATCGACCAGCTGCAGCAAGGCTTTGCCGCGTGCGCGGTTGCGGCTGATGCCGAGAACGTTCTCGGCCGCCGGATTGAGGTCGGTAATGAGCAGGTTGTCATCCAGCAGGATGACGCCTGCGTTCAGGCTGTCGAGAATCTTGCTTGCGTTGTCGTGGAGCGGGCCGCCGCCCGAACCGCCGCGCTTTAGCGAACGGTCGCCTGTTGCACGTAGAAGCGATTCGGCCGGGTGCGAATCAGCATCTGGCCCGTCTCGTCCAGCACCTCCGCCTGCAGATTGTGGACGCCGCGATACACCTCGTTGAGCTGGAAGCTCAGGCCGCTGACCATCTGCGGGTTGCCGTCGAAATACACTCGCACCTGGTGACCCGCCTGCAAGCCCGGCTTCAGTGACAGTGACACGTTGAGGACGCCCTCTATGTTCCATAGCGTCTCTTCTGCTCCGGGCGCGGTAACGTCAAAGCTTTCGTAGCGGAAGGGCGCCGCTTCGGCAGGGCTTTCCGGATCGTCTGTAGCGTCCGGGGTTGCGCTTGAGCGCGGCGCTGGCGAGCGTCCGGTATTCGGTTGGGCAAGGACAATGCGCGTCGCGCCTGGCACAGGCCGGTCAGAAAAATGAACAACTCCTTCTTCATCCGTCCATGTATAGGCATCCGCCATGACGGCGCCGGCCGCAAGCAGTCCGAGTAAGACGAGAATCGTTCGTGTTTCCATGCAGTTAGCATAACAGCGCAAGCATAATTTGGGCTAGTGACCGGGCGGCTAAAAATGCCGCCCGGTTCACAGTTTTGGCCTTTAAAGGCTGTAGTACATGTCAAATTCGACCGGATGTGTCGCCATGCGCAGGCGCGTAACGTTCGCCATCTTGAGGTCGATATAGGCGTCGATGAGGTCATCACTGAAGACGTCACCCGCTTTGAGGAAGTCGCGGTCTTCGTCCAGTTCGGCCAGCGCTTCCTCGAGCGAGAACGCCACCAGGTTGAGTTCCTTCTCCTCTTCGGGTGGCAGGTCGTACAAATCCTTGTCCATGGCGTCGCCCGGGTGGATCTTGTTCTGGATGCCGTCCAGCCCGGCCATCATCAGGGCAGAGAAGGCGAGGTACGGATTCGCGGTTGAATCCGGGAAGCGCACTTCGATGCGGCGACCCTTCGGGTTGGCAATGTACGGAATACGAATCGACGCCGAGCGATTGCGCGCCGAGTAGGCCAGGATCGTTGGCGCCTCGAAGCCCGGGACCAGTCGCTTGTAGCTGTTCGTCGACGGGTTGGCGAATGCGTTGATGGCTTTTGCATGTTTGATGACACCGCCGATGTAATACAGCGCCGTCTCGGAGAGGCCGCCGTAGCCATCGCCGGAGAAAAGATTCTTGCCGTCTTTGAAGAGCGACTGGTGAACGTGCATGCCGTTACCGTTGTCATTTACGAGCGGCTTCGGCATGAAGGTCGCCGTCTTGCCGTAGGCGTGGGCAACGTTGTGCACCGCGTACTTCATGATCTGGACTTCGTCGGCCTTGCGTACCAAGGTGTTGAATTTCGTACCAATTTCGCACTGACCGGCCGTTGCGACCTCGTGGTGATGCACTTCAGTCGTAACGCCGAGCTCCTCGATCGCGAGGCACATGGCACCCCGAATATCGTGCAGTGAATCCACCGGCGGTACCGGGAAATAACCGCCTTTGACGGTCGGCCGGTGACCCGTGTTGCCTTCGTCATAGCTGCGGTCGGTGTTCCATGCGCCCTCTTCAGAATCGACCTTGTAGAAACAGCCCTGCATCGTGTCATCCCAGGTCACGTTGTCGAACACAAAGAATTCGTTTTCCGGCCCGAAGTAGGCGGCGTCCGCGATGCCGGTTGACTGGAGATAGGCCTCCGCGCGCTGTGCCAGCGAGCGCGGGCAGCGATCGTAGCCTTGCATGGTTGACGGTTCGACCACGTCGCAGCGCAGGTTCAGGGTCGGCTCGTCTGGAAAGATATCGACAACGGCCGTCGATGGGTCCGGCATCAGGATCATGTCGGACTCGTTGATGCCCTTCCAGCCGGAGATCGACGAGCCGTCGAACATCTTGCCGTCTTCGAACAGGTCATCGTCAACGGTGTGCGCGGGCACGGTGACATGTTGTTCCTTGCCAATGCTGTCCGTAAAACGAAAATCGACAAACTTGATCTCTGCCTCTTTGATTAGGGCGATTACATCTGCGGCCTTCATGGGGTTCCTCCGGTTTTCAGGCAAACAAAAAAAGCGGCCGCTGGCAGCGACCTGGTTGAGTTTCTATTTGCATGAAGTGTGCCAAAATGGGGCAGGCCTTAAGCCTATGTTTTATAAGTGGTTCTCGATGCCGGGCTGCCCGAAAATGCACCAATCTGGTGCGAGCGCCCGACAATCTGCACCATTTTAGTGCGACAGCAACAGGCGCGCAAGGCGTGCTCGTCACGACACCGCGCTCGCCCGTCGATGGGGTTTGCGGCATAAGGCCATCCCTTGCTAAAAAGTCGTTATACTGCGCGCCTTTGAACCTGCCGTGACACCCGCAATGACTGCCGAGACACCCGCCCAAACGCCCGCCAGGGCGTTCAGCTTCCAGGACCTGATTCTCAAGCTACAACAGTACTGGGCTGAGCGCGGCTGCGTGATCATGCAGCCGTATGACATGGAGATGGGTGCCGGTACGTTTCACCCGGCGACGTTCCTGCGCGCTGTAGGGCCAGAGCCCTGGTCGGCAGCTTACGTCCAACCGAGCCGCAGGCCCACGGACGGTCGCTACGGCGATAACCCGTTTCGCTTGCAGCATTACTACCAGTACCAGGTCGTTCTGAAACCCTCGCCCGACGATATCCAGGAAATGTACCTCGGTTCACTCGAAGCGATCGGCATCGATCCGCTCGTGCATGACATTCGTTTTGTGGAAGACAACTGGGAGTCACCGACGCTTGGCGCGTGGGGGCTTGGCTGGGAGGTCTGGCTTAACGGCATGGAGGTGACGCAGTTCACCTACTTCCAGCAGGTCGGCGGGCTCGAGTGCCGCCCGGTCACGGGCGAGATCACTTACGGCATCGAGCGTCTCGCGATGTACTTGCAGAACGTGCAGAGCATATTCGACCTTGTCTGGACAGACGGGCCGCTGGGCCGCATTACTTACGGGGACGTCTACCACCAGAACGAAGTGGAACAGTCCAGGTTTAACTTCGAGGAAGCCGACATCGATGCGCTCTTCCGGGCCTTCGATCATGCGGAACACGAAAGCGAGCGCTTGATCGAGCTGGGGCTTGCACTGCCGGCTTACGAACAAATGCTGACCGCCTCGCACACGTTCAATTTGCTGGACGCCCGCCAGGCGATTTCCGTCACCGAAAGACAGCGCTTTATCTTGCGTGTCCGAACGATGTCGCGTGCAATTTGTGAGGCCTATTATGCGAGCCGGGAAGAGCTCGGCTTTCCTATGGTTGACTCCGTAAGGGCTGAGTCGGTCAGGCTTGCATCGGCCGCCAGGTCGGGCAAGAAGGGGGCTTCGTCATGAGCCGCAATGATTTTCTTGTCGAGATCGGCACCGAAGAGTTACCCCCCAAGGCTCTGCGTCCGCTGATGGAGGCCTTTGGTGAAAACCTGGCTGCCGCTATCGACGAGGCGCTGCTTTCACGAGGGTCCGTGCATACGTATGCCAGCCCGCGCCGCCTGGCGGTGCTGGTCGAGAAACTTGCTGCGAAACAGGATGACCGCGAGGTCGATCAAAAGGGCCCGCCGGTAACCGTCGCGTTTGATGACGATGGCAAGCCAACGCCGGCGGCAACGGCGTTTGCCAACAAATGTGGCGTCACCGTGGAACAACTCGGACGCGAGCAAACGCCCAAAGGTGAGTGGCTAAGCTTCCGCAGTCTCGAGCCGGGAAAGACGGCGGCGGAACTGTTGCCGCAGATGATTGACCGCGCGCTCGCCGCACTGCCTATACCGAGGCGCATGCGCTGGGGGGCCGGCGAGGCGGAGTTCGTTCGGCCTATACACTGGGTCGTCCTGTTGCACGGCGAGGACCTTATTGACGCGCCGGTTATGGGCATCCGTGCCGGGCGCGAATCACGCGGACATCGCTTTCATTCCAGCGGCCCGATTTCGATCACGAAGCCCGGCGATTATCTCGCCAGTCTTGAGAAAGACGGTTACGTTATCGCCGACTTCATGCGCCGCCGCGACCTGGTTCGCGAGGGTGTCAACGAAGCGGCAGAACAATCCGGCGGGCATATCGTCGATGGCGAGTCGCTGTACGACGAGGTTACGGCGCTCGTTGAATGGCCCGTGCCAATCGTTGGCGCGTTCGACGAAATGTACCTCGACCTGCCGCGCGAGGTTGTCGTCTCAACGCTGACGGGACATCAGCGTTATTTCCCGGTTGCCGATGACAACGGCAAGCTGCTGCCGCATTTCGTTACGGTCGCAAACATCGAAAGCAAGGACCCTGAGCAGGTCATCGAGGGCAACGAGCGCGTCGTTCGCCCGCGTCTTGCCGATGCGGCTTTCTTCTGGAACAGCGACCGCAAGGCATCGCTTGCAAGCCGTGAGGAAATCCTTCGCGATGTCGTTTACCAGCAAGGCCTTGGCAGCCTGTTCGACAAGAGCCAGAGGGTCGGCCGCATCGCTGCATGGTTGGCGTCGGCGCTGGACGTTGACGCCAGCGCGGTCGAGCGCGCCGCAACGCTCGGCAAGTGCGATCTCGTAACCGGCATGGTCGGTGAATTTCCGGACCTGCAGGGCACGATGGGGCGTTACTACGCCCTGTCCGACGGCGAACCCGGCGCGGTTGCCGATGCCATCGCCGAACAGTATTTACCACAGATTCGCTGGCGACGAGTTGCCGGAGTCCAGGGCCGGCCAGCTACTCGCGGTGGCCGACAGAATGGACTCACTGGCCGGCATTTTTTCGATTGGCAAGAAGCCGACTGGCAACCGCGATCCATTCGGCTTGCGTCGCGCCGCGCTCGGCGTCGTTCGCATCCTGATCGAACGCGGCATCGACGTCGACCTGAAAGCCCTGATTGCCAAGGCGGTTGCCGAGCAGCCCGCCGCTGCGGCGAATAGCGAGGAGGTCACGGCAGATCTTTACGCGTTCATCAGCGAACGCTTGCGCCGGTACTTCCTCGACAGGGATACCCATCTCGCGGTCGAGACGTTTGATGCCGTGATGGTCAGACACCCGGCATCGCTGGTGGATTTCGATCGGCGACTGGCGGCTGTGCAGACCTTTTCGCGGCTGGAGCAGGCCGAAAGCCTCGCTGCAGCGAACAAGCGCATCGCCAACATCCTGCGCAAGGCCGGTGACCCGGTGGGCCTCACGGTCAAGGACAAGCTCCTGGAACCCGGCGCCGAGCTGACCTTGCACAATGCGCTGCGGAACTCCCGGGAAAAGGTTCTCCCGATGCTCGAACAGCGTCGATACGCAGAGATCTTGAACGAACTTGCCGACCTGCGAGACCCGGTCGACCGCTTTTTTGACGATGTCATGGTGATGGCGGACGACGAAACGGTCAGGAACAACCGGCTGGCACTTTTAGGCGAACTTCGAGCCCTTTTCCTCGATGTTGCCGACATTTCTCGTCTTTCGATTGCCTGATATGGGCGGTAGTCTCGCGGCAGGAGGACTCATTATTCTCGATCGGGATGGTGTCATCAACCGCGATTCCCGGGAGTTCGTGAAAAATGCCGGCGAATGGGTACCAATTCCCGGCAGCATCGGCGCAATTGCCGACTTGAGCCGGGCGGGCTTCACGGTCGCAGTGGCCAGCAACCAGTCTGGCCTCGGCCGGGGATTGTTCGACCGCAACGCGCTGCGGGCAATGCACCGCAAGTTACGGCGCCTGGTCGCCGCCGAGGGCGGCCGGGTTGACCGCATCGTCGTTTGCCCCCATACGCCCGAGGCAGGCTGCGATTGCAGAAAGCCCCGGCCGGGGCTGTTGCAGCGCCTCGGCCGGCACTACAAAACGTCACTCGAGGGCGTGCCGGTTGTGGGCGATTCGTTGCGCGACCTGCAGGCCGCCACGGCGGCCGGCGCCGAACCGCTCTTGGTGCTGACCGGCAATGGCCGGAAGACCGCCGCCAGGCTGCCGAGGGCGCTGCGTTCTGTTCCCGTGTTCGACGACCTTGCTGCGGTTGCAGCGCACCTGACAGGGGCCAGACCATGATCCAGTGGCTTCGGGCGGCGCTGTTTTACGCATTTGGCATTGTGGCGGTCTTGATTACGTGTGTGATCCTCATGCTCCTGTTCTGGGCGCCAAGGTCCTGGACCTGGGCCATCTGTGTGAACTTTTGCAGCATGATGAACTGGGCGGGTGGCTTTATTTGCGGCATGAAGGTGGTGGTCGAGGGGCAGGAAAACATCCCCGACGAGCCTTGCGTCATCATGATCAAGCATACGACGACACTGGAGACCTACGGTCATGTACCGCTGTTTCCCCACACGTCCTGGGTCGTGAAGCGGGAGATCGTATTGACGCCGATTATCGGCTGGGGAATGGGCCTGACCTTACAGCCCATAGGGATCAAGCGCAGTGCGGGTGCGTCTTCGGTCAAGCAGGTTATTGAGAAAGGCAAAGCGCGTCTCGCGGACGGCATTTGCGTGAGCATCTTCCCCGAGGGTACGCGCGTACCGCCGGGGGAAACGCGCAAATACGGCGTGTCCGGCGCCGCGCTGGCGAAAGAGGCGAACGTGATGATTCTGCCGGTTGCTCACAATGCGGGTGATTTCTGGCAGCGGCGCGAGTTCGCCAAGCGGCCCGGGACTGTGCGTTTTTGCATCGGTCCGCCCATCAGCGCGCAGGGGCGCCCACCGCAGGGAGACGAACCTGATCGTGCAGGACTGGATCGAGACCAAGATGCACGAGATCAGCTCCGAGTATCAGAAGAAAGGCTAGGTTTCCCCGGGCGCCCGTCCGATTTGCATCAACTCTACCGCCTGTTCCGCGGTGACCGGATACAGGGCCTTGATGTGACAGCCGCGGAACGTATCGGTGTCCGCATAGATGGCATAGGGGTCGGCACGCCGGTCCGGCTTTCTCGGCATGTCGTAGTTGATGCGACAGCGCTGGGCATAAGCCAGCAGGTAGTACTCTTTTTTCGTGTACACGATGACATAGCGGTCGTTGAGGGCGCGCTGATCAAACTGTTGGTAAGACCGAATCATGGGTACGCTCTCGAGATCGCTCACAGCGATAAAGTCATCAATCGCATCCGTCAGTCGGTCGTCTTTCTCGTTCGTCGCGCACGCACCGAGAAGCAACAACGCGCAAACCAGCAGTCGTTTTTTCATTTCTGATTCCTCTTGGCCTGATTTCTCTCCGCTTCGTACAGCGCCTCGACCCAGGACGCGGCCCCTGGATACGCGTTAATCCAGCGCTCGATGTCGGCGCGCATACCTTGCGGCGCCCGGTCGCGCTCAATACGCACGGCCTCGGCCTTGCCGCCACCATAGCCTTCCGGCATCAGCCACAGCCCGGTAAACGCCGCAAACTGGAGGTCCGTGTAATTAAGCGCTTCGCCGCCCAGCAAAGAATGCCGTCCGTCTGCCAGATCGGCATCGACTGCGGCGAGGAGTTGTTCGATGTGGTTAACCGAGCGGGCGTAGTTCGTGTCGTTGATCTTGAAGGAGAGGCGAATCAGCCGCGCCAGCAATGGAAAGAGCACACGCAATGCCGCTCGTTGCCAGGCTGGCGTTGCCGGGCTGTCCGCCCCCCAGGCATGTAGCGTCAGGCTGCGATCGTGAAGCAGGTGATAGTAAACCCAGATCTGCAGGCTCACCCCGTAGCGATCGAGGCGCCGCTCGAGCTCGACACGCGCTGCGGTGGGCTCCAGAAACGCGGCGCGCTCCGGGTCGTCATGCAGACAGCGGCCGTACAGGTAACGCAGAATGTCCGGTGAATTGCCGATAACGGAACGCACGTGGCCCGTGCGCACCTTGAGCTGCGGCACGGTTCGTCCGCGAAAGTAAGCGCCAAGCGTGCCGCCCGAGGTTTGCTCGGCGTAGTCGAGACCGAGCCGATCCATGCTCCAGCGAACCTTCTCGACGAAATGGCTCGCAGAGATTGTAGCCAGCACCAGCTCCGGTGTTTCTTCCGGCGCGACGATGCCGCTCAGGGTGATCAACCAACGACACAGCAGCAGCAGGATTACGATGCCTGCTGCTGCTGCAACGGAAAGTCCGTACCACGCAACGATGACCGGCGCGATGAAGACCGCTATCGCGAAGACAAGGCTGCGGTTGTCGGTCACTGGTTTACCAAATTTTTACGCGCTCCTCGGGAGGCAGGTAAAGTGCGTCGTCCTTGGTGATACCGAAGGCTTCGTACCATTCGGGCACGTTGCGCACCGGCCCGTTGGTCCGGTATATCGCCGGCGAGTGCGGGTCTGTCGCGATACGGCGGCGCAGCTCTTCGTCGCGAATAATGCCACGCCAAACCTGCGCGAAGCCGAGGAACACCCGTTGCACGCCAGTGAACCCGTCGATGACGGGCGGCTCTTCGCCGTCCAGTGACATCTTGTAGGCAAGCAGCCCGATCGTAATGCCACCCAGGTCGCCGATGTTCTCGCCCTGCGTGAACTCACCGTTAATCGAGAGATCATCAAACGGTTTGAAGGCGTTGTACTGGTCGACGAGCGCACCGGTGCGCGCCAGGAAAGCAGCACGATCTTCATCTGTCCACCAGTTGCGCAGCACACCATCGCCATCGAAGGTGCTGCCCTGGTCATCGAAGCCATGGCCGATTTCGTGACCAATCACCGCGCCGATGGCGCCGTAGTTGACGGCATCATCCGCTGCCATGTTGAAGAACGGCGGCTGCAGGATGGCTGCTGGAAATACGATCTGGTTTTTCAGCGGGTGGTAGTACGCATTCACGGTCTGCGGGTTCATGCCCCACTCCTGCCTGTCTACCGGGTCCTTCGTGGCGGTCGCGCTGGCGGCGGAATTCCGCAAGTGCCGCCCGCTCCAGGTTGCCGTACAGGTCATCGGCCTCGATATCAACGGCCGAATAGTCGCGCCACTTGTCCGGGTAGCCCACCATCGGTTCAAACTTCGACAGCTTGTCGAGTGCCTGCGCCTTCGTCTCATCGCCCATCCAGTCGAGCTCGGTGATGCTCTTTTCGTAGGCCTTCACGAGGTTGCCGACGAGTTCGAGCATTCTTGCTTTCGCTTCGGGCGGGAAGTGCTTTTTGACATACACCTTGCCGATGACTTCGCCGAGAGCGCCATCAACGACGTTCGATGCACGCCGCCAGTCAGCGCGTTGCTCTTCTACACCCGACAGCGTCTTTTCATAGAATTCGAAGTTTTGCTGGTCGATCGCCTTCGTCAGTCGGCTCGCCGTATTATTCAGCGCGCTCCAGGTCAGGTAGGTCTTCCAGGTATCGAGATCCGTATCGGCGATGATGCCATCGAGCGCCTTCAGGTAGTCCACCGTAAATACGCCGATGAACGGAACGTCGGAGTATTCGAACTCTGCCAGGTAGCCGTCCCAGTTGAAGTTGGGCATCAGCTCGGGCAGGTCCTCGCGAAGAACGGGTGTGTAATTTTCGAGCGACTTGCGCGACTGCTCTTTGGTCATTTGCTCCGTCGCCAGTCGCGTCTCCAGCGCCATGGTCGTTGCGGCGGCATCAGCGCCGCCCTCAAGTCCCGCAAGCTCATACATCTTCGCGATATGCGCAACATATTGCGCGCGAATCTCGGCGGACTTCTCATCGTCGTTCAGGTAGTACTCGCGATCCGGGAGGCCAAGACCGCTCTGGCCAGCACCCACCGCGTATTTCTTCGGGTCCTGCGGGTCTGGAAGCTGACCGATACCGAAGGGGGCGTCGAGGCCGCGCTTGGCAGCTCCGGCAAAATACTCGGCCAGCTCTTCGTGGTTGGAGATCGCATCGATGCGCTCGAGCTCGGCCTGCAGCGGCTCAATTCCGCGTTCATCGCGACCGTCCCAGTCCAGGAAGGACTTGTAGAGGTCGCCGACCTTTTGTTCATCCGAGCCCTTCGGGAAATCGCCGTTCGCCGATTCCTCGATGATCGCCCTGACTGCTTCCTGCGACTCATCACGCAGCACATCGAAGATGCCATAGCGGGACTTGTCTGCCGGCATCTCATTTGTCTTCACCCAGGTACCGTTCACGTAGGCGAAGAAGTCATCGCCCGGCTTGACGCTGGTGTCCATGCCCGCGAGATCGATCCCGGAAACTAACGCCGGCTTTTCGTCCGCGACGGGTTCTGCCGCATCCTGGCTGCAGGCGCCAATGGTTAGTAGCGCAACGGCGCCGATTAGCAATCTTTTCACTGTAACTCCCCTTCGAAAGGTAGTGCGCCCGGCGGGGGCCGGGTGTTTTCTGAATAGTAGTTTTAAGACCGGCTCCGAGCGAAAAGATTCACTCGAAACCGCCGTCGTCAGATATCGAGATTTTCCACCGTCAATGCATTCCTTTCGATGAACTCTCGCCGCGGCTCGACCTGGTCACCCATTAGCGTTGTGAAGATTTCGTCGGCCTTGACGGCATCTTCGATTCTCACCTGCAACAGGCGCCGGGTTTCCGGGTTGACCGTTGTGTCCCAGAGCTGATCGGGGTTCATTTCACCGAGACCCTTGTAGCGCTGGATCGACTGACCGCGTCTTGCTTCGCCCATAAACCAGTTAACCGCCTCGGCAAAAGAGCTAACCGGCGCTTCGCGCTCGCCGCGTTTTGCATAGGCGCCATCGGACAACAGGTCATCGAGCTTCGCGGCCAGTGCCATGATGTGACGGTATTCGTTGGTGTCGAAGAACTCGCGCGGCATGTGCCGGGTTGTCCCGAGGCCATGCTGAACTTTCGTGATGGCGATACGCACACCCTCGCCGTCATCGTCGCCCCGATCGAGTGTGGCGGTGTAGCTTCCGCCGCTGCCGTTCTCGGCGCGATCACCTGTGTGTTTCGGCAGTGTCGCGCTAAATTGCGCTGTCCATGCTTCGAGTGCGTCCAGGTCATCGGCCACGGCCGGTGTAACTTCTGGCTGGCGTGCAACGGCTCGCAGCACCGCCTCGTCATAACGGTTGGTCAGGCGCGTGATAATCGTCTCTACCGCAATATATTCTTTCGCGAGCGTCTCGAGCGCCACGCCCGCCAGCGGGGGCGCCTCGGCATTCACGTGCAATGCGGCCGTATCCATCGCCGCGTTTAGCAGGTACGTGTTCAGCTCGGCGTCGTCTTTGACGTATACCTCCTGCTTGCCGCGCTTGATCTTGTACAGCGGCGGTTGCGCTATGTAGACGTGGCCACGCTCGATGAGCTCGGGCATTTGCCGATAGAAGAAGGTCAACAGCAAGGTCCGGATGTGCGAGCCGTCGACGTCCGCGTCAGTCATGATGATGATGCGATGGTATCGCAGCTTGTCGGGATCGAAGTCGTCGCGGCCTATGCCGGTGCCGAGCGCCGTTATCAGCGTGCCAACTTCGGCTGACTGCAGCATCTTGTCGAAGCGCGCCTTCTCGACATTGAGAATCTTCCCCTTGAGCGGAAGAATAGCCTGGGTCCGGCGATCCCGGCCCTGCTTTGCGGAGCCGCCAGCGGAGTCACCCTCGACCAGGAACAGTTCGGACAGCGCCGGATCTTTTTCCTGGCAATCGGCCAGCTTGCCGGGCAAGCCCGCCACATCGAGCGCGCCTTTGCGCCGCGTCATCTCGCGAGCTTTGCGGGCGGCTTCGCGCGCGCGCGCCGCATCGACGATCTTGGAGACGATCGCCTTGGCTTCCTGGGGGTGTTCGAGCAGGTACTCTTCCAGGCGGCCGGCCATTGCCCCTTCAACAATGCCTTTAATTTCAGATGAAACTAATTTGTCTTTGGTCTGCGACGAGAACTTCGGATCAGGCACCTTGACCGACAGCACCGCGGTCAGGCCTTCACGCGCATCATCGCCGCTCGGTGTGAACTTGTCCTTGCGGCTCGAGAGTTCTTTCTCGATATAACCATTGAGCGTACGGGTCAGCGCCGAGCGAAAGCCCGCCAGGTGTGTGCCGCCGTCGCGCTGCGGAATATTGTTCGTGTAGCAGAACATGTTTTCCTGGTAGCCATCATTCCATTGCAGCGCCGCCTCGACACCGACATCGTCTCTCATGTCGCTGAAATGGAAGACCTCGCCATGGATCGGCGTCTTGTTGCGATTGAGGTGCTGGACGAACGCCTTGATGCCGCCTTCGTATTGGAAAATATCTTCCTTGTCCTCCTCGCGCTCGTCCACGAGATGGATGCGGACGCCCGAGTTCAGGAAGGACAGCTCACGCAGTCGACGGGCCAGGATGTCGTAGTGGAACTCGATATTGGTGAAAGTTCCGGCGCTTGGCTTGAAGCGCAACGTGGTGCCCGTGCGGTCCGAATCGCCGACAACCGCCAGCGGCTTCTGCGGCTCGCCATGCACATATTCCTGCTGGTACATCTTGCCATCGCGATGCACCGTCAACACCAGGTGCTCGGATAAAGCGTTGACGACCGAGACGCCGACACCATGCAGGCCGCCCGAAACCTTGTAGGAGTTGTCGTCGAACTTACCGCCCGCGTGCAGAACGGTCATGATGACCTCGGCTGCCGACCGCCCTTCTTCCGGGTGCAGGTCGACCGGGATACCTCTGCCGTCATCGCTAACCGTGACGGATTCATCCGCGTGAATTGTGACCGTAATGGTGTCGCAGTGACCCGCCAGAGCCTCATCAATCGAGTTGTCGACAACCTCGAAAACCATGTGGTGCAGGCCGGTGCCGTCATCGGTGTCACCGATGTACATCCCCGGGCGTTTTCGTACCGCCTCGAGGCCCTTTAACACCTTGATATTACTGGAATTATATTCTTTCTTGTCGGTCATCCGAAATCCTCAACACACAAGCGCCACATTGTACCAAAACGGCGCGTGAATAGGGCCTCCCCAGCCCTATTTTGCAAGGTATTTTCGAGCGCCCAGTGGCCCCGGACGCCGCGCCTTCCGCGGCCCCCTCAGACCGCCGTCAACCGGCCCTGTTCCACGTGGAACATCGTCGCGTCCGCGGGTACCTCCAGGGCCCCCCTCTCAAGGCTGGTCGCCACGACCTGGCACCCCAGCCCGGCGACGGCGCCCATCAGCCTTCCCAGCGAATCGTTATCCAGCTCGGCTGCCGGATCGTCAAGAAGCAACAGCAGTGGTCGCTCCAGCGCGGCCTGTGCCGTCGCCGTTGCCGCGAGTATCATCGCGCTCGCGAGCAGCTTCTGCTGGCCCCGCGATACGAGCTTTCGCGCCTGCCGCTCGTCGTAGCAGACCTTCAGGTCCGCCCGATGCGGCCCATGCTGGGTCGCGCCTTGTTGCCGATCCCTGGCCAGGCCCTCCTCCAGCGCCTGCTCGAGGGTCTTGTCTTTACTCCACCCCTGCTGATACTCGAACCCCAGTTCCGTGCCGAGCAAACCGAGGCCGTATTCCACCAGGCTGTCCGCCGCCACTTCCAGGGAGCGCCGTCGGGAGTCGTCCAGCTGTCGGCTCAATTCCAGGAACTCGGCATTCCAGCTTCGAATCAGCGTGTCGCCAGCACCGGCCTTCAGCGCTGCATTTCGCTGTTTCAGCGCCCGCCGAAAGCGGCGCCAGGTGTGCAAATGATCGTGTTCCACGTGGAACGCCACCCAATCGAGGAAGCGCCGCCGCAGCTCCGGCCCACCCGCCACGAGGCTGTGAACCTCGGGATCAATGACCTGGAGCGGCAGCGCATCCGCGAGGGCCGCTACGCCGCCTTCGCCACTGCCATCCACACGAACCTCGAGCCCGTCCCGGCTGTTGCGCACGCCCAGGCGCCGGCCAGCACCGTCTGCCAGGGTCTCACCAAACAGAACAAACTCGCTCGCTCCATGCCTGACCAGGTTGCTGGTGGAGGCGCCGCGAAAGGATTTTCCGCGCCCCAGATACGCCAACGCCTCCAGGACACTTGTCTTCCCGGAGGCGTTGGCGCCGTAGATAAGGTTGAACTCTGGACTGAACGAAAGCTCAGCGCGCTCGATGCATCGAAAATCGCTGACTTTGAATCGACGGATCATCGATGCGCCGGGCCCCGCCCTGGACGCTTCCTAGAGCCGCATAGGCATAACGACAAAGGTGCAATCCTCGTTACCGGGCTGGCGGATCAGGCAGCTCGAGTTGCTGTCCTGTACCGACAGCGTCACATCGTCGCCCTCCACGGCCCCCAGCGCGTCCAGCAGGTAATTCACATTGAAGCCAATCTCGATGTCCTCACCGCTGTACTCCACCTCCAGCTCTTCCTCGGCTTCTTCCTGCTCCGGATTGTGCGCCTGGAGTACCACCCCGCTGTCGCGAATGACCAGGCGAATGCCGCGGTACTTCTCGTTCGACAGAATCGCGGTCCTTTGCAGCGCGCCCCTGAACGCACCCCGATCCGCCTTGAGTTCATTCGATGACTCCTTCGGGATGACTCGCTCGTACTCCGGAAAACGACCGTCGATCAGCTTCGAGGTGAAACGGATCCCGTCCAGCTGAACGCGAATATGGTTGGTCCCAAGCTCGATGTTCAGGTCACCATCCCCACTCATGAGACGTTGCAGCTCCAGCACGCCTTTGCGCGGCACGATGACTTGTTGCTGATCAACCTTGCTGTCCACCTCGGCCTGGCACAGTGCAAGCCGATGCCCATCCGTAGCCACTGCCCGCAGATGTCCTCCGCCGGTCTCCAGCAACATGCCGTTGAGGTAGTAGCGCACGTCCTGCTGCGCCATCGAGAAATGCGTCTTCTCAATCAGCCGGCCCATAACCGCTTGCGACACCACCACTGACTGACCGGCCTTGATATCCTCGACGACCGGAAATTCTGCCGCCGGCAGCGTCGCCAGGTTGAACTTGCTCCGGCCGCCCTTGACCGAAAGCTTCTCGCCGCTGACGCTAATACTGATTTGCGTGCCCTCTGGCAGCGCCCTGCAAATATCCAGGAGCTTGCGACCCGATACCGTAATTTCACCACCGGTTTCCGTGTCAACGTCCGCCTGAGCGACCAGTTCAACCTCCAGGTCTGTCGCGGTAACGGAGAGCTGTCCGTCACGAGCGATCATTAGAATGTTGGAGAGTATCGGCATCGTTTGACGACGCTCCACAACACCGATTACGGCCTGCAGAGGTTTCAACAGCGCTTCCCGAGCTGCGGTAAACTTCATAGATTCCACCTGTTAATAAATATTGGAGTATATAAATTTATTGTTATTATTAGGCGATCAAATGCCTGTGCATAACTTTTATTAAACCTTACAAATCAATAAGTTAAGCATCAAAAAACGCGCTAACAAATCATGCATGGACGGTACGCCACCTGTGTACAGCCTGTGCATAATATTTTGAGAGCCGTTTATCCACCACTTATCCACATTATCCTGTCAGTGTTCTCAACAGGTTTAAATAATCATCATCAACCCGTTTGTCCGTCTCGCGAAGAGACTCGATCCGCCGACAGCCGTGTAAAACCGTCGTGTGATCCCGCCCGCCAAACGCATCGCCGATCTCCGGCAAGCTGTGGTTGGTCAACTCCTTGGAAAGAGCCATGGCAAACTGCCTGGGCCTCGCGATCGACCGGGTGCGCTTCTTGGACAACAGGTCTCCCACGCGAATTTTAAAGTAGTCCGCCACCGTTTTCTGAATGTTCTCGATCGAAACGAGACGATCCTGCAGCGCCAGCAGGTCTCGCAGGGCTTCTTTCGCAAAATCGAGATTAATCGCACGCCCCGTGAAGCGATAATTCGCAATGACGCGCCGCAGCGCACCCTCCAGCTCGCGCACGTTCGAGCGAATTCTTTTGGCGATAAAAAAGGCAACCTCATCGGGCAGTTCAACGCCCTCTGCCTGCGCCTTGCTAATCAGGATTGCCACAGACGTTTCCAGCTCGGGTGGCTCGATGGCGACCGTCAGTCCCCAGCCAAAGCGCGACTTGAGTCTTTCCTCGAGACCGTTGACCTCTTTCGGGTAACGGTCACACGTAAGGATAATTTGTCGCTGCCCTTCGAGAAGCGCATTGAACGTGTGGAAGAATTCTTCCTGGGATCGCTCCTTCCCGGCAAAAAACTGAATATCATCAATGAGTAACGCGTCCAGGGAACGATAGGAACGCTTGAACTCGGAGATCGTGTTGTGCTGCAGGCCCTTGACCATGTCGCCGACAAAGCGCTCCGAATGAACGTAGCTCACGCGCGCGTCCGGGTTTGCCCTGATCATTGCGTTGCCCACCGCATGCATGAGATGCGTTTTCCCCAGGCCGACACCGCCGTAGATAAACAGCGGGTTGTAGGACTTTCCGGGGTTCTCCCCGACCTGGCTCGCGGCCGCTCGAGCAAGCTGGTTACTCTTACCCTCGACAAAGGTCTCGAACGTAAACAGTGGATTCAGCCGGGGCACAACCGGCGCGTGACTGCTCGCGCGCAGCGGCATCGCCTGGGGGCGCTGTTTGCTCGCGACAGCCGCCGCGACAGGTGAGCGGGAACCCACCTCGACGACGACCTCGGTGTTTGCCTCACCGTCGTCCACCAACTGCAGAATCCGTTCCATGTAATGCTGTTGCAGCCAGTCGATGACGAAGCGATTCGGTGCCAGCAAACGCAAGGTTGCCCCGTCGTCCACCGCCTGAAGCGGTCGGATCCAGGTATTGAACTGTTGCTCCGGTAGTTCCGCCTGCAAGACGCGGATGCACTGGTTCCAAAGCGTCGATTCAGCAGACAAGAAATACCCCGGGGGCCGACAGGCCGCACGTATACAATAGAAGCGATGAAAGACGGGGCAGTCTATACCGTATCTTGTGGTCCCGCCAGATGCGGTTATCCACAGGCTGGAATGCGCCGAAAACCCAGTGTTTACATTACTCTATTGACACTGTCTGGCCATCTGCGTACCCTTGCCGCCCTTCTTGAATCACGGCCTCGAATGGGTCGTATTTTGAACCGACAATGGCCCCGCCAAAAGGGTGCCGGGAAAGGCTATGAAACGCACATATCAGCCCAGCAAGCTCAAGCGCGCACGCACCCACGGATTTCGCGCCCGCATGGCGACGAAAGCCGGGCGTCTCGTCTTGAAGCGCCGTCGCGCCAAAGGCCGCGCACGGCTGACGCCGTAACCCGCCGCACGTCCGTCGCGACGACGAGCAATAATTCAGGATTGATACGCAGCCAAGGCAACCGGTTCACCAAAAACAACCGGCTCCTGGACGCAGCGGCTTTCGGCCGCGTGTTCGATCGAGCCACTCGCAGCCGTGACGAGTTATTTACTGTGTTATGCAGGCGCAATAAACAAAGCATCGCCAGGCTGGGTCTGGCAATCTCCAAGAAACACTGTCGCAAGGCGACAGCAAGAAACCGCATTAAGCGACTCATTCGAGAGTCTTTTCGCCAGCAGCAGGAGCTGCTGGCCGGTCTCGATATTGTCGTGATCAACCAACCCGGCGCCACGATGGCGACGGGCGGCCAGATCAGCGACAGTCTCGACAAGCATTGGCAGCGCTGTAGCAAAGCGAAGGCCCGAGGACCGAGAACAGATGGATAATCAACGTCTCTTTATCTGGGCGATCTTTGTATTCCTGGGATGGATCACTTACCAGACCTGGGTGGAACAATATGGGCCCAGGCCCCAGGAGTCCTGCAGGCGAGCAGCCCGTGGCGGAGCAGCGCGACGAACTCGGTGCTTTGCCTGGCGACATCGCGACGGCCAGACGACTTGCCCGCGATCAGCGACACGCCCGCGGATTCGGGCGCCGCCGATTCCTTGCCAGCAACACCGGGCACGGCTGTCGCTCAGCCGGACGCGCCGCTTGTGCGGATCGCGACCGACGTTTTAGAAATCGAAATCAGTACTGTCGGCGGCACACTGCAAACAGCAACGCTACGCCGCTATCCGATTGCCAAAGATCGCCCCGATGAGCTGGTGAAGTTGCTCGAGAGTCGCGGTCCGGGCTTTGGCCTGATCGAATCCGGCGTTCGCGCGGCCGGCGGCGCGGCGGAGGCCACCCACCTCGAAACCTTCGCTGCTGCCCGGGCCTCTTATGATCTTGGTAGCGACGACGAGCTCGTTGTACCTCTGACCTGGACCGATGCGAGCGGCCTCACCGTTGAGAAGCGCTACACGTTCAGGCGCGGCAGTTACGCCGTGCTGCTCGAGCAGATCGTCAGCAACGGCTCTGAAGCAGAGTGGCGTGGCGCAGAATATATTCGCATCAAGCGACATTCCGCCGAAATTGAACGATCGATGTTCAACGTGGATTCGTATTCATTCGACGGCCCGATCGTCTACGATGGCGACAAGTCCCAGAAACTGAAGCGCGACGACCTGCTCGACGACGGTCGCTACGAATTCAATTCCCAGCAGGGCTGGTTCGGCGAGATTCAGCATCACTTCCTGCGTGCCGCCGTGCCAACACCGGGCATCGATTACAAATACGATGTCGTCGTCAATGGTGACGTCGCTACGAGCAGCGCTATTCGTCGCAGCCTCGTGTCCATCGCGCCCGGCGCAAGCGAGACGTTCGCGACGACCTTGTTCGTCGGCCCGAAGCTCCAGGGGCAGCTCGAAGATATCGACAAGAGCCTCAAGCTCACGGTCGACTACGGCTGGCTGACCATCATTTCGCAACCCCTGTTCTGGTTGCTCAGCCTCGTCCATGGCTGGGTTGGCAACTGGGGCGTGGCGATCATCTTTGTCACCTTCCTGATCAAGCTGGCGTTCTACAAGCTAACCGAGTCGAGCGGCCGCTCGATGGCGAAAATGCGCAACCTGCAGCCGCGCATGAAAGCGCTGCAGGATCGTTACAAGGACGACAAGCAGGCGCTCAGCCAGGCCATGATGGATCTCTACAAGCGGGAGAAGGTTAACCCTGCGGCAGGCTGTCTGCCGATCCTGATCCAGATGCCGTTCTTCCTCGCGTTCTATTGGGTGTTGCTCGAGAGCGTCGAGATGCGCCAGGCGCCATTCGCGCTCTGGATCACCGACCTGTCGACGCGCGATCCGTATTTCATCCTGCCGTTGATCATGGGCGTCGCGATGTTCGCGCAACAGAAACTGAACCCGGCGCCGACCGACCCCGTCCAGGCGAAGGTCATGCAGATCATGCCGATCATGTTCACGGTCTTCTTTGCGTTCTTCCCGTCGGGGCTCGTGCTTTACTGGGTCACGAATACGCTGTTGTCGATCGCGCAGCAATGGAAGGTGAACAAGGTCGTCGAGGCCGAGGCCAAGGCGCAAAAGAGCGGCAAGAAGGGCGGCTAGCCGCAAGGGGATGACGGTCGACACCATTGTCGCAGCAGCGACGCCGCCGGGAACCGGTGGCGTCGGTATTGTGCGGGTGTCCGGCGAAGCCGTTGAGCGCATCGCGCGCGCGATGCTGGGTAGCCTGCCCGAGCCGCGTACGGCAACCTACCGAAGTTTCCGCAACGCCGCCGGCGAGCGTGTCGATGCCGGCCTCGCGCTGTACTTTCCGGCACCGGTGTCCTTTACGGGCGAGTCGGTACTGGAGCTGCACGGTCATGGCGGGCCGGTCGTTATCTCGCTGCTCGTCGAGGCGGTCATCGAACTCGGCGCGCGCCAGGCCGAGCCGGGTGAGTTTTCCAAACGCGCTTTCCTGAATGACAAGCTGGATCTCGTGCAGGCTGAGGCCATCGCCGATCTGATCGGCAGCGGCACGGCGCAAGCCGCGAGGGCGGCCTTGCGTTCGCTCTCCGGCGCGTTTTCCAGGGCCGTCGACGCCCTGGCTGAGCAGCTGGTCGGCTTGCGCATGCACGTTGAAGCCGCTATCGATTTTCCCGAAGAGGAGATCGACTTTCTTTCAGATGCAGCGCTTCTGCGCCGCATCGAAAGCTGCGCGGCCGCGTTCGCGACCCTCAGCGCCCAGGCGCAACAGGGCAGGATTCTTCGCGATGGCTACCAGGTGGTCATTGTGGGCAAGCCCAACGCCGGTAAGTCCAGCCTTCTCAACCTGCTGAGTGGCCAGGACGCGGCGATCGTTACGGAAATTGCCGGAACGACGCGCGACGTGCTGCGCGAACAAATCGATGTCGATGGCCTTGCGGTGGAGCTCATTGACACGGCAGGTTTAAGAAACGACCCGGACCGAATTGAGGCGGAAGGAATACGCCGAGCACGCGAGGCGCTTGCCAATGCCGATGCCGTGCTCTGGATCCAGGACGTAAGCCAGCAGGACCCGGGGTTCCTGAAAGAAACCCTGCCCGAGGGCATTCCGGTGACGGTCGTGCACAACAAAATCGACCTTACTGGTGTGACGCCGGGACTTATCGATGGTGAGGTCTATTTGTCAGCCCAGACCGGCGCAGGCATAGACGCGCTGCGGCAGCGCATTCGGGAGCTCGCGGGCTACGACAACCAGGGCGAGGGGGCGTTCACCGCGCGGCGCCGTCACATCAACGCGCTGCGCAAGGCCGCCAGCCACTTCGATGCGGGGCGCAAGGCCCTCGAAGACTCGAAAGCCGGGGAGCTGTTTGCCGAAGAGCTGCGCCTTAGCCAGCGAGCCCTGGGTGAAATCACGGGGGCGTTCACCGCGGACGACCTGCTGGGCAAGATTTTTTCCGAATTCTGCATCGGCAAATAGGCCGACCCCATCATGAAAGGATCAGGTCGTCATCAGGCGACCATCAGGTGTCGCTTCACCGGCCCACGCAGTGTTAGCTCTCCGAAAAGACGGACTGCCAAAAACGGCAGAAACACTGCAAGCGCCGGTCCGCGTGATCGGCGAGGAGGTTACATGGTTAGAAAAATCCTGGGCATCACACTTTTCGCGTTCGCG
Organism: uncultured Gammaproteobacteria bacterium; assembly: GCA_963698415.1. Classification (GTDB taxonomy): domain Bacteria; phylum Pseudomonadota; class Gammaproteobacteria; order Steroidobacterales; family Woeseiaceae; genus UBA1847. Next base: position 319,089 of record CAVOQS010000002.1, read on the forward strand.
GCACCGGTTTTCGCCGGCGACCTGAGCTACAACTTTGTTGAGCTCGGCTATCAGCGCGTCGAGCTTGACGACGATGGGGCGGGCTTCAATCTCGACGGCGACGGCTTTGGCATCAGCGGCTCTTTCGAGGTTGGCGACAGCTGGTTCATCGCAGCGGGCTACGGCCAGACCGGGTTCGACTATGGCATCGACCTGGATCAGCTTTCCGTGGGCTTTGGTTATCACGCGGGCATTTCGGATCGCGCCGACGTCTTTGCGGTGCTGTCGTACGTGCGCGCTGAAGCGTCGCTAAGCGGCTTCGGCTCGGAGAGCGACGACGGCTTCGGGGCGTCGGTCGGTGTGCGGGGTTTCGTATCAGACAGTGTCGAGCTCGCCGGCATGATCAGTTACGTCGATCTTGGCGACGGTGGTGACGGAACGTCGGTTGGCGGTGAAGCGCTGTACTACTTTACCGAACGGTTTGCAGTGGGGCTGAACGTCGAAGTCGAAGAAGACGCAATGGCCTATGGTCTGGGCGCGAGATTTTACTTCGGCAACTAGGGACTGAAGCTCGGGTCTGTTATCGACATCTCGGTGATTTCCCCGTACTTGGCGACAGCCTCGCGAATCCGGTCGGCATCGCCGATCAGGATGAAAGCGAGGCTGTCTGTGCGCGGATACACCTCGCTGATCGTGTTATGCACGGTCACGGGCGTAACGCCCTCGAGGGCCGGGCCATAGTCGTCGATATACGACCGGTCGAGTCCGTACATCTCGAGGAATGCGAACATGCGGGCCAGCGACGAGGCGGTTTCAAGACCAGGCGGAAATTGCCCCATGATGTAGTTACGCGCAGACGCGATCATCTCCTCGTCCAGCCCTTTCACATGCAGCCGCTCGAGCACATCCAGGGCCATGTCGATCGCCGCGACGGTTGTGCCGGTCTCGGTAAACGAACGAATCGTGACCGACCCGGCTTTGGCACGGCGATCCAAAGTCGAGCTCGCGCCGTAGGTCAGGCCCGACTTGACGCGCAGCTCGGTCATCAGCATCGAGGTAAACCGGCCGCCGAACACGGTATTGGCGACATTCAGTGCGGCGCGATGCTCGTAGTTAACCGGGACGCCGACATTGCCGATCCAGAAATACGTCTGGGTGGCACCGGGCTTGTCGACGAGTAATACGCGGCGGCCCTGAACGGGTTCGGCTTCCGCAAGCTCGGGAAGGGCAGCGCCGGCAGGCGCCCAGCCCTCGAATGCCTCAGCAAGAGCGGCCTTCATGGCGGCCAGGTCGAAGTCGCCGACGGCGGCCAGGATCAGCCGATCGCCACCGAAGTGGTGGCCATAGAACTGCCTCAGGTCTTCGTGCTCAATCCCGGCAAGCGACGACTCGCTGCCATAGGTCGGATTGCCGTATGGGTGACCAGGAAACAGGAACGCGTTCCCGTAAGAGGGCATCAGCGCGGAGGGGTCGGAGTCTTTCGCCGCCTTGATCAGGTCGATCGTTCGGCTGCGCTCCTTGGCGAACTCGTCTTTGGATAGCGTCGGCCGTTGCAGGATGTCAGCGACGAGCTCGATCATGAGCGCAGCATCACGCGACAGGAACTCGGCCGAAACAGTGATCGACTCAACACCGGCGTCCACTGACAGCTGCCCACCAACGCTCGCGGCCGCCTCGGCAAGCGTCGCGGCGTCACGGCTGCCCGCGCCTTTCTGCATGACGGTCGCCAGCAACTCGGCCAGACCGCCCTGACCGACCGGGTCGGCAACGGATCCACCACGGACAACGGCCTGCAAGCCAATCAACGGGACGTCGTGCTTTTCGCTGAGCAACAACACCGCGCCATTCGGCAGTTCGATGCGCTCGTACTCGGGCAAGCTAAAGTCTGCGGCCCATAATGCCGGGCTCAACAGCAGAATCGCGAGCAGCAGGGGTTTTCTCATTCGTCGCCCCCTTCTTCCGGGCCACGCAGAACGCCGACCGTCATGTTGTTGCGCTGGAACACCTTGGCGGCCACTGCCGAGAGCTGTTCGGTAGTGATAGCGCTGAGTCGTTCGGGGATCGCGAAGAGGTTCTCGTAGTCGCCGGTAAACACCTCGAAGCTGCCGATCGCAGACGCTTTACCGTCGATGGTCTGCAGCCCTCGCCAGAACGCTGCGAGCCGCAGGTTGCGCGCTTTCGTCAGCTCGGCGGAGGTGACGCCCTTTTTGGCAACGCGCTCCAGCTCGGCAAACAGGCGGGCCTCGACGGCCTCGATATCCGCACCCGGAGGAAGCGTCAACGCGAAGTAAGCGAGCCCCGGATCGAAGCCATCCGACTGCCACCCGCTAACCTGCAGTGCGAGCTGTTCTTCCTCGACCAGCAGCCGGTGAAGGCGGGACGAATCGCCCTCGGCGAGGATGGCCAGCAGCAGGTCCAGGTGCAGGGTGTCGGGATCTTTCGTCGCGCCTGCGTGAAACACCATATGCAGGAGCGGCGCCTGCGCATCGGTCTCAATAAGTACCCGGCGGGCGCCTTGTTGCTCTGGCTCCACGGTCGTTATTTCCGGCGGCGCATGTTGCCGTGGAATGGGTGAGAAGTACTGTTCTGCGAGCAGGTAAATTTCTTCGGGTGTCACGGCGCCGGCGAACACCATCGTCAGGTTGTTTGGCGCGTAGTAGGTCTTGTAGAACGTTTCCAGGTCTTTTTGCGTCCAGTTCTCAATATCGGAGGGCCAGCCAATAACCGGGAACTGGTACGGGTGCGCGACATAGGCGGTCGCCCGCACCTGCTCGTAGAGGCGGCCGAAGCTGTCATCTTCAATCCGTGAACGGCGCTCGGAATACACGGTGCTGCGCTCGCTTTCAACGACATCGGGATCGATAGCCAGGTTCAGCAGGCGATCACTTTCGAGCTCGAAAATGGTCTCGAGCGCGGACCGCGGAAACCAGTCCATGTACACGGTCACGTCGTTGCTCGTGTACGCGTTATTGGCGCCGCCAGCGGCCTCCATTGCGCGATCGAATTCGCCCTGCTTGCGGGTTTTTGTACCGTTGAACATCATGTGTTCAAAGAAGTGCGCAACACCGGTTATGCCCGGGTACTCGTTCCGGCCGCCAGCGCGCACAAAGTTGTACATCGCGACATTCGGGATGTCGTGATCCGGCCAGACGATGATCTGCAGGCCGTTCGGCAAATGGAACGACGTAATTTCGCGGGGCACCTCGGCCCGGGCAGAAAAATCGAAGACTGGCTTGAGCGGGATTTCTTCAAGGACAAGCGGTGGCGGCGGTACGAATTCGGGTAGCAGCTTTTCACCGATGACCGCGGCCACACCCAGAACCGCAAGCACGGCGACAGCGGCGTTGAGCTTCTGCCCGGTCTTGTAGACGATCGACTGTGTCTGGTCAACGTCGATTGCCTTGGACAGCCCTGCCGGCGTGATCTCGTAAGCCCAGGCGAAGATCAACACGACGGGGAGGCCGATCGCCAGCAGCAGGAGAACATAGTCGCTAATCCACGGCGACAGGCCGATGCCGTCAACCAGGTGGTTCACGACCCACACGAGAAGCCAGCTGGCGACTGAGTAAAGCAGCGCCACCTTGATGACGTTGCGGCGCCTTAGTTCGGAGAACAGACCCATGGCGATTATTCTATCCGAGCAGACCCTCTCGACGATACAGGCGGGCACAAACCCAGGTCAGGAGAACCCCGAGAATCAGGGTGCTGACGACCGAGATCGTGACGTGCAAGGCGTTGACTGGCTCGTTTTTGACCATGTCTACCAGCAGTAAATGCTGGCTCAGGCTCGGAATGAACATGAACTCGAACCGCGGGCGCAGCGTCAGAATGCTGACAATTAATATTGGCAATGTCGGCGCAATCAGGACGACGCTGAGCCAGGTTTGCGCTTCGCGATAGCTCTTGGTGAATGATGCCACCAGCGTCATCAGGGCCGCACCGACCAGCATGAATGGCAGGAAGATGGCCAATGCGGCCAGCAGGACGCCGGGGCCGAAGTTCGGTGTCATGCCGAGTTTCTCGAGTGGCATGAAGCCGAGCGCGACATAGAATGCGAGCAAGCTAAGCGTCAGTGACAGGGTCATGAACAAACACGTCGCCGCGATTTTGCCAAGAATCAGCTGGTCGCGCGTTACGGGCAGTGACAACAGGGGCTCAAGAGAGCCTCGTTCGCGCTCGCCTGCCGTCGTATCGATCGCGAGATACATGCCACCCATGAGAGCCGCAAAGACGAAGAAGTAGCTCATCATGCCGAGCAACAAGGCCGAACGGCCGCTCGGGGTGGAGACATCAACCTCGTCAATATTCAGCGGCTGCAGCGCCCGCGGATTGATGCCGCGCGCGACAACGCGTGCACCGGCAAGCAGCTGGTTATAAGCCATCAGGGCTGAGCGTGCGCGCCGGGCCTCGCGGTCGGCGTCCGTGTTGGCCTGGTCCGAAACGAGTTCGATTTTTGCGGGAATCGTATTGGCCAGCTGTTCGCCGAACTCCCTGGGGATGACGAGCACGATGTCGTGGACGCCGGTCTTCACCGCATCCATCGCCGCGGCAAGATCTTTGGGCCCGTCCACCACATCGATGTTCCTGCTGCGCAAGAAGGCCACGAGGTTGGGTGCGTACGCCTGCCCGATGACCGGCAGCTCCATGGTGCTTTGCTGGTCTTCGAGGGAGCGCTCAACCGACAGGTTGATCACGAACGCGAACAGGACCGGGCCAAAGATCGGACCCATGAGCAGCGCCGACGCGAGCGTGCGCCGATCGCGGAAGTTATCCAGCACCTCTTTGAGGAAGACCGTGAACGCGACGCGCATCATTCCGGTTGCACCATGTAAATGGCCTTCACAAACGCGTCCTCGATATCGTCGCAGCCGGTTTGCTCACGGATGCCATCGATCGAGTCGTCAATCGCGACCTGGCCATTGGCAATGATGCAGATGTCGTCGCACAGTGCGGCGACTTCCTGCATGACGTGACTCGAAAACAGTACACAGCGGCCGGCGTCCCTGAGCTTCAAAATGATTTCGCGCAGCGATCGCGTGGCCATGACGTCGAGGCCGTTGGAGGGCTCGTCGAGGATGACGTTCTGCGGGTCGTGCACGAGGGCGCGCGCCAGCGATACCTTGGTGCGCTGCCCCTGCGAGAAGCCCTTGGTTCGGCGTTCAGCGAAGTCGCCAATTTCGAGAAGCCTGATGATCTCGGCGACGCGGTCGTCGATTTCCGCCTTGTCGAGGCCGCAGAGCCGCGCAAAGTAGGCGATATTTTCGCGCGCCGTCAGGTGCGGGTACAAGCCCGCGCCATGCGGCAGCGCGCCGATGCGCCCGCGCGCGGCCAGGCTGTCGGTTACGACATCAGCCCCGTCGATCGAGGCGTGGCCCCGATCGGGTTTCAGCACCGTGTAAAGAACGCGTAGCGTCGTTGACTTGCCGGCGCCGTTCGGACCCAGAAGCCCGGTGATCTTGCCGTCGGGTGCGTCAAAACTGACCCCCCGTATGGCATGCACCTTGCCGAACGATTTATGTATGCCCTCTACCTTGATCATGGTGCTGGTCCCGAGAAATCAATGAAGAAGGGCATCACGAAATTGCGCTCCATGCACTGGGCGTCGATAGCCGCCGGATCCGCAGTACGCACAAAGTCGGCGACGATGCGGCTCATGCAACCGACGCCGAGCTGTCCGTGGCCCTGGTGTTTGCCGATGAGGTGGGTCGCATTGGTCAGGTCGACTGCCGCCATCTCCGCGTAGCGCGGCGGTGTGATCGGGTCGGCATCGCCTGACAGCAGCAGGAACGGAATGTCCGTGGCGAGCGGCACCTTGAACTTCGCGTCAATGGACCCCCGGGGCCATTCCCTGCAAATAGCCTCGAGCGCATCCAGCTGGAACGTGCCCATGTAACTGGCCGCGATACCATCGAAGTCGATTTTCGTCCTGTCGAGAAACGGCATGTCCTCGGTACACATGACGGCGTTGTGCATGCCGAGCGCCAGGGCGTCAGACATGGCCATAGCCGTCATCATGTACTGGCTGGCGAGCGGTACCCAGTTGCCCTGACCGGCCTCGTGAACAAACAGCGGCAGCAACGCGATAGTCGTCGGGCTGTAGGCCAGAAGCCGCACGGCACCGGCGAACTCCGCCTCACCAAAGGAAATGATTTCGGCGCGCCCGGTGCTCGGGTGCGGCACGCTGACTTCGACAGGCGCTTCGCGCAGCGCGGCGACAATGGTGGCGAACGTCGTTTCAACGTCGGGGAAGTGCCTGTTGCAGACGTCGTCTTCGACGCAACGCGCGAGAATCCTGTCCACCGCTTTCTGGCTCTCCGTCGCGATCTCCGGTCCAAGCGAGAGTTGCGGGGGCACGACGCCGTCAATGACAACCGAGCGCGTCGACCCGGGGTAACGTCGGGCGAATTGCTGGGCAACCCGCGTGCCGTAGGAAACGCCGTAGAGGTTCAGCGCCGAGTAGCCGAGCGCTTTGCGCACGGCCTCAAGATCGGTAATGGCGACGCTGGTCGAAAAATAGCGCGGGTCGTGCGGCAGGTTGTCGAGACACTCCTCGATAAAGCGAATCGTGTCCTGGAGCGAAAGTTCGCCCTCGAACAGCAGCGCATCGTCGTCGATCGGGCAGTCCATACGAGACGATTCGCCAGTACCGCGCTGGTCGACGAGCAATATGTCGCGATCGCGGCGCACCGGCTCGAATGCGACCGCGTAACCCGAATAGAACTCCACGGATCCCTGCCCGGGACCACCCGCGATGGGTACGATCGGGTCGTTCTCGGGATTGAGGTTGAGTGCCGGTACGACGGCCACCCGAATCGCGATCTCGGGCGAATCCGGGTCGGCCGGGTTTTCGGGCCGCATCATCGTGCCGCAGCGGGCCTTGATGCCGGGATAGCCGGGGCCGGCACTGATGCGACACTCTTCGAGGGTGAGCGCCTGCGCGCCGCTGGTGTTGCACACGGCCAGCAGGACGAGCCCAACGAGCACGGCGCAGGCGGTTCGAACGGAAAAACTGAGCATGGGATACCCGGGGACCAGACGAACGCGTTATCTTGGACAAACCCCTATTAATAGTAAAGTTTCTGGTAGAATCCGCGCCCACTTCAGCCATGAACTGATCAAAATTTAAGCAATGTCTGAACGTTATGACGTCATTGTGATTGGCGGCGGCCACGCCGGAACGGAAGCCTCCCTGGCGGCCGCACGGGCAGGTGCGCGCACGCTCCTCGTGACGCACAAGATCGCGACCCTGGGGCAGATGAGCTGCAATCCGGCCATTGGTGGCATTGGTAAAGGTCACCTGACCAGGGAGATCGACGCGCTGGGCGGCGCCATGGCGCAGGCGATCGACCGGGCGGGCATCCAGTTCCGGACGCTGAATGCGTCCAAGGGACCGGCAGTACGAGCAACGCGGGCACAGGCCGATCGCGAGCTTTACCGTGACGCGATCCGCGGCATGATCATGGGCCAGGCAGGTCTCGAGGTCGTCGAAGCCTCGGTCGAGGACCTGATCGTCGACGGCGACCGCATCGCCGGCGTCGTCACCGGTAATGATGTCCTTTACCTTTCGCGGTCGGTCGTGTTGACGGTCGGGACTTTTCTCGGTGGACGCATCCTGATCGGTGGCACGGAAAAGGCCGGCGGCCGCATCGGCGATGCGCCATCGAACCGCCTGGCGGCGCGCCTTCGGGAAATGCCGTTCAATGTGGCGCGCCTGAAGACCGGCACGCCGCCGCGTCTGGATGGCAGGACCTTGAATTACGAGGTCATGCAGGAGCAGCCGGGCGACACACCGGTGCCCGTCTTCTCGTTTCTCGGTGAGCGCAAGCAGCACCCGCAGCAGATCTCGTGCTGGATCACGAAGACCACCGAACAGACCCACGACATCATCCGGGGCTCGCTCGATCAGTCGCCGATGTATACCGGAATGATCGAAGGCGTGGGTCCGCGTTACTGTCCGTCGATCGAAGACAAGGTCGTGCGCTTTGCTGACAAGGCCTCGCACCAGATATTCGTCGAGCCCGAAGGCCTGACGACGGACCTTGTTTATCCGAACGGAATATCGACGAGCCTGCCGGCCGACGTGCAGGAGGGTTTCGTGCATTCGATCATCGGCTTCGAGAAGGCGGTGATCACGCAACCGGGCTACGCGATCGAGTACGACTATTTCGATCCGCGCGACCTCAAGCCGACGCTCGAAACAAAGCATGTCGACGGCCTGTACTTCGCGGGCCAAATCAATGGCACGACGGGTTACGAAGAGGCCGGCGCTCAGGGCCTGCTCGCCGGCATCAATGCCGCCCGCAAGGCTCGCAGTGAAGAAGAGTGGTTTCCCGAGCGACACGAAGCCTACCTTGGCGTGCTTGTCGACGACCTGATCACGCGCGGCGTGTCGGAGCCCTACCGCATGTTCACGAGCCGCGCCGAATACCGGCTCATGTTGCGGGAAGATAACGCGGACCTGCGACTGACGCCCAGGGGTCGCGAGCTGGGCCTCGTTGACGACGCGCGCTGGCACACGTTCGAGGCGAAGTGCGAAGCGGTCGAGAGAGAACAAACGCGGCTCGATGCTGTGTTCGTGAAAGCGGCCGGCGTATCGGCCGCTACCTTACTGAAAAGGCCGGAGCTTGGTTACCGTGATGTCGTTGCGCTCGCGGATGTTGGCTGCGGTACCGAGCTGCCGGGTGAAGAACAGCAGCTGCAAGTCGAGCAACAACTCGAAGTGCGTGCGAAATACGCGGGCTACATCGATCGACAGGAACGCGAAGTCGCGAAACACGCGAAGCAGGAATCGTTGCGCTTGCCGGACGATATCGATTACGCGCGGGTTGACGGGCTCTCGAATGAGGCGCGGCAAAAACTCATGTCGGCACGGCCGATAACGGTCGGCCAGGCATCGCGTCTCGAAGGCATGACGCCATCGGCGGTGTCGCTGTTACTTATTCATCTCAAAAAGCGGCAGCTGCAGAAAAGCGCCTGACGGGCTCGGGTCAAAGTGCGTGCAATGCAGAGCGCCGGTTCAGGTATGCTTCGCGCATGAACGCACTACGTGTAATAGCACTACTTTTGTTGCTGTCGCTGATGGCGGCTTGCGGTGTTGATGACCAGGCAACACGGCCGGCGAACACCCTGCAACGCGCCATACCGGCCGATCCCGAAACGCTCGACCAGCACAAGGCGCGGAGTACCCAGGCCGCTGAGATCCTGCGCGATCTCAGCGAAGGGCTCGTTGGCTACTCGGCTGGCGGTGAGCTGGTTCCTGCAGCAGCCACAAGCTGGGACGTGTCGGATGATGGCCTGATGTATACATTCCATCTGCGTGACGGCGCGAAGTGGTCCAATGGCGACCCCGTCACGGCCGCGCATTTTGTTGCGGGCGTGGAACGACTGGTCGACCCGGCAACGGCCGCTTTCTACGCGCAGTTTCTGTCCGACATTTCGGGCATCGAGGCTGTCGGCGAGCTGACGCTGGTCATGACGCTCACGCAGCCAACGCCGTACCTGCTCAGCCTGCTCACGCATCCGGCGACCTTCCCGATTCATACACCATCGGTTGCGGAACACGGCGATGGCTTCGCCCGGCCGGGCAAGTTCGTGACCAACGGCGCTTATGTGCTCGACGCGTGGGTTCCCGGCGCGGTGGTTTCGTTGCGCCGCAACGAGCATTACTGGAACGACGCTGCAACGGCGATCGACAAAGTTAATTACCACGTACTGGTTCAGGACAGCGCGGAACTGAATCGCTATCGCACGGGCGAGCTGCATATTACGAGTACGGTGCCGCCGGACAATTTTGCCCAGATTCAGGAAGAGCTCGGCGATCAATTGCACGTTGCTCCTTACCTTGGTGTGTACTACTACGGCTTCAACCTCAGCAAGCCGCCGTTCAAGGACAACCCGGGTCTGCGGCAGGCGCTATCTATGGCGATTGATCGCGAACAGCTGACAACAAAGGTTACCGGCCGCGGCGAGGCGCCTGCCTACAGCTGGGTGCCTCCGGGCGCCAACAACTACGAGCCGCCGGCGTTAAGTTATTCCGCGATGACGCAGGCAGAGCGTAACCAGGTTGCCCGCAACCTCTACAAGGCGGCCGGTTATAGCGAAGAAAATCCGTTGCGTATCGAGCTGCGCTACAACACGTCCGATACGCAGCGGCGCACAGCGGTGGCCATCCAGTCCATGTGGAAAAATACGCTCGGCGTGGAAACAACCCTGGTCAACGAAGAGTTCCAGGTGTTGCTGGCAAACATTCGCGAGCGCGACATCACCCAGGTATTTCGGGCCAGCTGGATTGGTGACTATAACGACGCGCACGGCTTCCTGAAGATCATGGAAAGCGACAACCCGGCCAACATGCCCGGTTATGCAAGCGACGACTTTGACTCGCTAATGCAAAGAGCGGCCGGTCAAACGGATCTCGGGAATCGCCGACTTTTCCTCGAAGAGGCAGAGCGCGTGATGCTCGCGGACCATCCGACCATTCCGATTTATTTCTATGTCAGCAAGCATCTTGTCAGCCCGCAGATCGAGGGCTGGGGAGACAACGTTCTGGATTACCATTACTCTCAGCACCTGAGCTTCAAAGCGGCCCAATAGCCGCGCTGGATCAAACACTTGCTGCGATACACGCTGCTCAGAATCGTAGGGGCGATTCCGACCCTGTTGTTGGTTATCGCGCTCGCCTTTCTTATGGTGCACGCCGCGCCGGGTGGACCGTTTGACGAAGAGCGCGCGCTGCCGCCGGAAGTCGAGGCCAATATTGCGGCGGTGTATCACCTCGATGAACCGCTGCCCAGGCAATTCCTGAGATACGTCGGCGGCCTGCTGCGGGGCGACCTCGGGCCGTCTTACCGCTACGTCGACTACGATGTGAGCGAACTGATCGCCAGCGGCTTTCCGTATTCCCTGCGCATTGGTGCGATGGCCATGGCGCTTGCGCTGCTGATCGGTGTGGGTGCCGGCACCGTTGCCGCTCTACGTCAGGGGACCGCACTCGACCGCGTGGTCATGGGGTTCTCGATGACCGGCATCTCGATACCGGTGTTCGTCGTGGCGCCGGTGCTGGTGCTGTTACTTGCCGTCAAGCTGCAGTGGTTGCCGGCCGGCTGGAGTGAAGCGGGCGGCATGCGTCGCTACATTCTGCCGGTCATTACGCTGGCGCTACCGCAGATTGCCTACATTGCGCGGCTGACACGCGCGAGCATGATCGACGTGCTTGGTCGGGACTTCATCCGCACGGCCTACGCGCAGGGCCTCGGCACGGCAACGGTTGTTCGCGTGCATGCGCTCAAACCGGCGATGTTGCCCGTGCTGTCGTACATGGGCCCCGCGATCGCCGCGATCCTGACGGGGTCGGTGGTTGTCGAGGAGATTTTCGGCATCCCGGGCCTGGGGCAGTTCTTCGTCCGTGGCGCACTGAATCGCGACTACACACTCGTCCTCGGCATCGTCGTCTTCTACGCGACGCTGATTATCCTGCTGAACCTCGTCGTGGATATTCTCTACGGCGCGATCGACCCACGAGTGCGCTACCGGTGAGCGGCAATCGGACAATTAAGGTGACTGGCACCTTTTTGCTGGCGATCACGGTGATGGCGATCGTTGGGCCGTGGATCAGCCCGAACGATTATGTGACGACCGACCTCGATCGGATCCTCAGCCCGCCGTCCATGGCCGGCCTGCATTTGTTTGGAACAGACGGGCTCGGGCGCGACCTGTTCGTGCGCACGATGCACGGCATTCGCGTGACCATGCTCGTGGCGGTCGTCGCCAGCCTCGTTAGTCTTGTTATTGGCGTTGCCTACGGCGCGATTGCCGGTTTTGTCGGCGGCCGGGTCGATGCGGCGATGATGCGCCTCGTCGATACGCTCTACGCGTTGCCGTTCATCTTCTTCGTGATTCTGCTCATGGTCGCGTTCGAGCGGAATTTCTTCCTGATCTTTGTCGCGATCGGTGCGATCAACTGGCTCGACATGGCGCGCATCGTGCGCGGGCAAACCCTGTCGCTCAGGGAGCGCGAATTCGTCGAGGCGGCGCGCCTGACCGGCGTGAGTACGGCACGTATCGTCTTCCGTCACATAGCGCCCAACCTGATGGGTATCGTGATCGTGTACGTCACACTGACCATACCGCAGGCGATCCTCGTCGAGTCCTTCCTTAGCTTCCTCGGCCTCGGCGTGCAGGAGCCACAAACCTCCCTGGGCGCTCTCGTCGATGCGGGCGTCAACCAGATGGAGCGCGCGTCCTTTTCGCTCCTGATCCCGGCGACGTTGCTCGCGCTGATACTCATGTGCTTCAACTTCCTGGGAGACGGCCTGCGCGACCACTTTGATTCGAGGCGGGCGCCGTGAGCCTGCTCGACGTAACGGGGCTTCGCATTCGCTACGGTGACGAGACGGTCGTCGATGGCGTAGACCTCTACGTTGAACGCGGCGAGTCGGTGGGACTCGTCGGTGAATCGGGGTCCGGCAAGTCGCAGTCCGCACTCGCCATCCTGGGCTTGCTGCCAAAGCATGCACAGGTAGAGGGCAGCATCGACTTTGATGGGCATCAGTTGCTCGGCGCGAGTGAGAACACGCTCAATACCATTCGCGCTCGCCGCATCGGCATGGTGTTCCAGGATCCGATGCAGGCACTCAACCCCTACCTGCGAGTAGGCGCGCAGCTAAGGCAGATCATTTTGCGTCACGGTCTTGCGGAAAAGGCCCAGGCAAGCACGCGGGCCATCGAGATGCTTGCAAAAGTCGGCCTTCCCGATCCTGAGCGACAGTATCGCGCGTTCCCGCACCAGCTTTCGGGCGGAATGCGGCAACGCGTCATGATTGCATCGGCGCTGATCGCCGAGCCCGATTTGCTGATCGCGGACGAGCCGACGACGGCGCTGGACGTTACGGTCCAGGCGCAGATACTCAATTTGCTCGAAGACCTGCGTGACGACACGGCCTTGTTATTGATTACGCACGACCTCGGTATCGTCGCCGGGTATTGCCAGCACATGATCGTCCTTGAGCGCGGTCGCGTGGTCGACGCAGGGCCGACGACCTCCCTGTTTGCGGCCCCCGGGCACGCACACACCCGAACCCTGATTGCCGCGGCACCCAGGGTTGACCGGGGCGCCGCGCCGGCGCCGGTGGTGGCGAGCACCATCCTGAGCGTGGGCAAAGCGGTAGTCGACTACGATGAGCTGCGCGCGGTAAGCGATGTCAGTTTTGCAGTGAGGAAAGGAGAGACGCTGGCGGTTGTCGGCGAGTCCGGGTCTGGCAAGTCGAGCCTGGTGCGTGCGGTGCTGGGCCTGGTGCCGCTGGCGGGCGGCCGGGTGGTTTACTCTGGCGAGGCGCTCGAAGGGCCGGTCCAGCGCCGGGCCCTCGCCAAGCGGCGTGATATGCAACTGGTCTTCCAGGACCCGGTCAGTGCGCTCAATCCGCAAATGCGCGTGCAGACCATCGTCGAGGAGCCGTTGCTTGTTCACGAGCCGGGGCTCGGCTCGGCCGCAAGGCGGTCCGCCGTCGTCGCGATGCTGGAAAAAGTCGGGCTCGAAGAGAAGTTCCTGCGGCGTTACCCGCACGAACTCTCGGGTGGGCAGGCGCAACGCGTCGCCATCGCCAGGGCGCTGATACTCGACCCCAAAATACTGATCTGCGATGAGGCTGTCGCCGCCCTCGACGGCACGGTCCGAGCGCAGGTGCTCGATTTGCTGCGTGGAGTTCAGGCAGAGACCGGGCTATCGATCATTTTCATATCGCACGACCTCGCGGTGGTTCGCTCCATCAGTCACCGCGTGCTCGTCATGTATCTGGGTCGCCTGGTCGAAGTGGCGGACAACGAACGCCTGTTCACCTCTCCGGCGCACCCGTATACACAGGCGCTCATCAGGTCGGTTCCAGTACCGGACCCCGTGGTTGCGCCGGGTCGTGCGCCGTTGCGCGGCGAGGTACCGTCACTGCTCAACCCGCCAGCAGGCTGCGTCTTTCATCCACGTTGCCCCAGGGCGGACCCGTTTTGCGGCACTACGGCGCCGGCGCTTCGCGACCTGGGTGGCACGCGTGTCGCCTGCCACCACCCCAATAACTAGGGCAGGCCGCCCAGCGGGATCGGAATCGGTGCGCCGTTGACGGTTAACAAGCCCTTCTTGAGTTCCGCCTCAAGCTCGTAGGCATCGCCACGCTTCACGAGGTAGCCGCCGCCGATGGCCATTGCCATGTTCGGTTCGGCCTGCACCAGCATCTGGACAACGGCATCCGGGATCGACAGATCGATCGATCCCTGGGTACTCAAAAGCAAAGTCGTCCATTCAAAGGTCGCGGGATCTTCTTCGCCGAAGTCGAACAGCATCCTGGCCGAAACCGTTCCGGACGGCAGCGTGACATCAAGGCGCTCGAAGTTGAACGTAAAGCCCGAGGCAAACAGCTGCTTGACGTCCTGCTCCATGGCGGCAAACGCGGCGATCGGGTCCTGGTTGTTGCCGGCGTTCTCGAGCGCTTGCTGGACGCGTCCCAGGGCCGCGGCATCCGCACCCTCCATGTTGAAAACCATGTCGAGCGTTACGCCGCCAACCTGTGGTAGTTCGTGAATCACAGCGTTCATGGACGCTACCGCATTAATGTCGTCACCATCGAGCTCCGACCTGGCGCTGAGCGACAGCGACTCCACCCCACCGGTGGTGACTCCACCGACCACAACCGACAGCCCGCTCATCTCGACGGCCACATCGCCGACATTAACACCGTGTTTCGTGGGTCGCTGCTCACCCTTGAAGGTCAGCTGGCCCAGCGATAGCACCTCCAGCGCATCCCCGATGGAGACCGAAGCAATGTTGCCGTCAAAAGCGGCCTCACCCGTCCCGGGGTCTGTCTTGATATTGACCTTAGCGTCGCCCCAGCTCGCGGTGGTACCGCCTTCTTCGAACGAGCCGGCTTCCAGTTCATAAAGCGACCGCAACTCGCCGCCAAGGCCCACCTCGCTGTAGATGGTTCCGGGGATCACGAAGACCTCGCCATCCGCAAGCTCGATTGACATCGTGGAGACCGCGCTGCCGAGTCCCGGAGCCAGTGAGCCTTTGTCGCGCGACATCGATGAGATGGGTATCAGGCCATGATCGAGCTTTGTATCGATGACCAGTACCGGCAGGTCGTCTGCCGTCAGGGGGCCCAGCAGCGATTGCGCCACGAGCAGCAAGTCACCGTCCTGTATCTCGAGCCGATGCTGACCCGCCGATGAGAACCAGCCGCGGGTAAAGCTCTCGGTGGTCACCGAGACTTCGCCGCTTTGATTGGCCGTCCACTCGATGTTCTCGGACATGGATTTTTCGGCTATGCGGCCGACAATCGCCGGGGATACGAGGACCACAATGGCGAGGAAAATCAGTAAAGCAACGAAACCCTTTTTCACGTTCTACTCTCTGGAAACAATGCAGGAATGGCGTGATGCTAGCATGCAGAATGCGTCCGGCTGCATCGGAGTGCTAGAAATCGGGGCCGAGTGTCACTACCATAGCGGCCTCCCTGAAATCCCGGGCGCAAACCGGGACCTGGAACCACCGAAGAAACAAGTGATTACGAACATGAAAACCGTAGCTGGCGCCGCGATGGCGCTCCTCGCACTGGCTTTATTCGCGCAGCCCGCTTTTGCCGAAGGTGACGCTGCGGCTGGCAAAGAACTCGCGTACACCTGCCTCGGCTGCCACGGCATCGAAGGCTATCGCAATGCTTACCCGTCCTACCGCGTCCCGAAGCTGGGCGGCCAGAAAGCCGGTTACCTGGAGATCGCCCTTAAAGGCTATCGCGCCGGAATCCGCCAGCACCCGACGATGGAGGGCCAGGCGGCCAGCCTGTCCGATCAGGAGATCGCGGATGTGGCGGCTTACCTCGCGAGCATTGGTGGCGAGACGGTTGCGGCCGGCGGCACACAGGGCGCGTCGTTCGACAAGGCGGCGGCCTGCACGGCATGCCATGGCCAGAACGGCATCAGCGTCAATGCGGCGTGGCCGACACTGGCCGGCCAGCACGAGGACTACATTGCGCACGCGTTGCAGCAGTATCGCGACGGCACGCGCAGCGACCCCATAATGGGGGCACAGGCCGCACTGGTCGCCGAGGAAGATATTGCGCGTCTGGCGCGCTACTTCTCGCGCCTGGAAGGCCTCGAAACCACCGAGCCCGAATAAGCCGTGCCCGGCTCGTCACAAGCCGATGCCGGATAATCGCGCCCACGTAACGCGCCTCAACGATGGCATCGTCGCCATCGATACTGAGTACCTTCGACCGCTCCTTGACGCCAGTCACCTGGTCATCGAGCGCGGTCGGGGTGCGTTCGTCGACACCGGCACGAATGCCAGTGTGCCGCTGTTGCTGGATGCGTTGCAGCGAGAGGGCCTGGACGCGGCGGCTGTCGACTTCGTCTTTCTAACGCATATTCATCTGGACCACGCGGGTGGCGCCGGGCTACTCATGCAGCAATTGCCCAACGCGCAGTGTGTCCTGCACCCGCGTGGCGCACCGCACATGGTCGATCCCGAGCGCCTCATTGCGGGATCGATCGCGGTTTACGGCGAAGAGAAAATGCGTGCGATGTACGGCGATATCGTGCCCATCGACGAGTCGCGGGTTGTGATTGCAGAGGACGGGGCCTGGTTCGATTTCAACGGCCGCAAAATGCAGGCGCTGCACACCGAAGGGCATGCCCGACACCATTATGTGCTTAACGATCCTGCGTCGCGCGGTGTGTTCACGGGCGATAATTTTGGTATTTCCTATCGCGAGCTGGACACCGTGAATGGCGAGTTCATCTATCCCACCACAACGCCGGCAAGCTTTGACCCGGTCGAGGCGCACAAGTCCGTCGATCGCATCATGGCGTGCGAGCCGCAGCAGTTGTATCTCACACACTACAGCCGTGTGCGGGATCTCGAGCGTCTTGCGGCAGACATGCACCAGGGCATCGATGCGTTCGTGGCGCTGGCCCTTGAGAACAAGAATTCGTCAGACAGAGAGGCGGCCATCCAGGCGGCGATGTTCGATTATTTGTGCGCGCGCATTAGCGAGCATGGCTTCAAGGGCGATCGGGATGCCATCTGGTCGGTGATTGAAATGGATGTCGTGCTCAATTCGCAGGGGCTCGTTTCCTGGCTGGAGCGACTGGAGAAACAGAATGGATAGTTTTCGCGCATTTCGCATAGACGAAAAAGAGGGAAAGATTGTGGCGGGCTTTCAGGAGCTCTGCCTCGACGACCTCACCGAAGGCAATGTCGTCGTGCGGGTCACGCACTCGACGATTAACTACAAGGATGCGCTGGCGGCTACGGGCCAGGGCAAAATCCTGCGGCGCTACCCACTGAATGGCGGTATCGATTTCGCGGGCGTTGTCGTGAGTTCGGAGGATGCCGAGTTTCAACCCGGCACCGAGGTGCTCATGAACGGCTGCGGCCTGTCTGAAACCGTTGACGGCGGTTACTCGGAGTACGCACGGGTCGACAGCCAGGGTCTCGTCCCCGTGCCCGAGGGCATGAGTTGTGCCGAAGCCATGCAGATAGGCACGGCGGGCTACACCGCGGCCCTCGCGATTCACCGGATGGAGCAGAACGGCCAGGCTCCCGACCTGGGCCCGGTCGTCGTAACCGGCGCGACGGGTGGTGTTGGCAGTATCGCGATCGACATGCTTGCCGGGCGTGGCTACGAAGTCGCAGCGCTTACCGGTAAAGCCAGCGAGGAGGCCTACCTGAGAGAGATCGGCGCACGCAGCATCTTGCTGCGCGGCGAACTCGATCTCGGCAAGCGGCCGATGGAAAAAGCAGAATGGGCTGGCGCGATCGACAATCTCGGCGGTGACTACCTGACCTGGCTGACACGCACCGTGGGTTACGGCGGCAACATCGCGAGCATCGGGCTTGCGGCCGGCGCAGCGCTCAACACGACCGTGTTGCCGTTCATTTTGCGCGCCGTCTGCCTGCTGGGCATCAACTCGGTCGAGACGCCGCGTGACTTGCGCCGCGCGGTTTGGGCGCGGATCGGTGGCGACCTGAAGCCGCAGCACCTCGACAGGATCGGTCAGCGAACCATTACGTTTGCCGAGCTGCCTGGCGCCTTCCAGGACTACATCGATGGTACCGTGACGGGCCGGGTCGTGGTGGAAATCGCTGGGTGAGTGAGGAGAAGTTCAGTCTGCTACTGGATGAGCTGGAACGCTGGAACCGGAAGTTCAACCTGACAGCGGTTTCGGATCGCGCGCAGATGATCACGTTGCACTTGCAGGACAGCCTGGCGGCGCAGCCCTTGCTCGAGGGTACCGAAATACTTGATGTTGGAACTGGCGCCGGCTTTCCCGGGCTGCCGCTCGCGATCGTGGAGCCGGGGCGGAATTTCACGCTGCTCGATAGCAACAACAAGAAGATTATGTTCGTGCAACACGTGGCCGGATTGCTGGGCCTCGGCAACGTTACCGCTGTCAAAAGCCGGGGGGAGGACTATGCACCCGGTCGGCGCTTTGATACCGTGATCGCCCGGGCGTTGGCGACGTTGCCGCGTCTCGTGGAAATCGCCGGACATCACGTAAGAGAGGACGGGGTGTTCGTGGCGCTGAAGGGGCGCTACCCGGCGGAAGAACTCGAAGAACTTACGGCTCCGTGGAGTCATGAAGTCAAGAAATTACACGTGCCGGGCCTTGAAGAGGGCTCGCGGCACGCCGTGCTGTTGCGCAGGGTCTGAGTAAATGACGCGAATAATTGCGGTAGCAAACCAGAAAGGCGGGGTGGGCAAGACGACCACCTGCGTCAACCTGGCGGCGTCGCTCGCCGCCACGCAGCGCCGCGTTTTGCTCGTGGACATGGACCCACAGGGCAACGCAACGATGGGTTGCGGCATCAACAAAATGGAGATCGAGAATACCTCCTGCGATGTTTTGCTGGGTGAAGCGACGGCGGCGGACACGATCATCTCGCCGCCAGAGGGCGGTTTCGCGGTTCTGCCGGGCAACGAAGACCTGACCCTTGCGGAGGTAAATCTGTCTGCAGGAAATCGGCCGCGAGATGAAGCTCAAGAAAGCGCTTGCGCCGGTCGCCGGACTTTACGATTTCATCCTGATTGACTGCCCGCCGTCGATCAACATGCTGACGGTGAATGCGCTGACAGCAGCAGACGGTGTATTGATTCCGATGCAGTGCGAGTATTACGCGCTCGAAGGGCTGTCTTCGCTCCTGAACACGATCAACCAGGTTCGCGATTCGGTGAATCCCGGTCTCGAGGTCTTCGGCATATTGCGGACGATGTTCGATCCGCGCGTAAACCTGTCGAACGAGGTCTCGATGCAACTCATCGAACATTTCGATCGCAAGGTATTCCGCACGGTCGTGCCGCGGAACATCAGGTTGGCGGAAGCGCCGAGTTTTGGCCGCCCCGTGTTATTCCATGACAGGTCATCGCGAGGGGCCATTGCCTACCTGGCCCTTGCCGGCGAGATACTGCGACGCGAAGACGCACGCATGGCGGAAGCCGTGTAGGAGCGGCTACTGGCCGCGATAGAGAACCAGATGACACCAAAAAGACGATTAGGCCGAGGCCTGGATGCGCTCCTGAGCAAGCCCGCACCCCGGCCAGCTGAGGCAACGGGAGACACACCCCAGCAAGGGGATGTTCTGCGACAACTGCCGGTCGAGCTGCTGCAACGCGGCCAGTACCAGCCGCGTGTCGACATGCGCCAGGACTCGCTCGAGGACCTGGCAAGCTCGATCAAGGCGCAGGGTGTTGTGCAGCCCATTGTTGCCCGGCCAATTGCGAGCAAGGGCGGCGAACAGCGGTACGAGATCGTTGCCGGCGAACGTCGCTGGCGCGCGGCGCAAATTGCCGGCCTGCGGGAGATTCCGGCAGTCATTCGCGACATTCCGGACGAGTCCGCCATCGCGATGGCGCTCATCGAAAACATCCAGCGTGAAAACCTTAACCCGCTCGAAGAGGCGCGAGCCCTGGACCGCCTGATCCGGGAGTTTGACCTGACCCATGCGGAAGCGGCGCAGGCCGTTGGCCGCTCAAGGGCGTCGGTTAGTAACCTGCTGCGCCTGCAGGAACTGTCGGACAAGGTGAAACCACTGCTTGAAGACAGGCAATTGGAAATGGGACATGCGCGCGCGCTGCTGGGGATAGCGAATGCCACACAGCAGTACGACGCTGCCCGGCAGGTCGTCAGCAAAGGGCTGTCGGTTCGCGAGACCGAGCGCCTCGTCAAACATATGCTGGAGGGCGGCAAGCCGAAACCAGCGAAAGCGGCACCGACCAAGAATGCCGATATCCGCCGACTCGAAATCGAAGTCTCGGAGAAACTGGGCGCCAAGGTCAGCGTTGACCACACGAGCAAGGGCAGCGGCAAGCTCGTGATCAGCTACAACAGCCTCGACGAGCTCGACGGCATCCTCAAGCACATCAAATAGGGTACCTATCAAATAGGGTACCAGACACCCAATTTCTTCTTGCGCCCGGCGCGCTGTTTGCTGACGCGACGCCCAGACAACGTTTCAATTGTCTTCATAAACGCACGATCGCCGTCAGGCCGTCCAGAGCTGGTCTGTCGGCGCAGGTCTGCACGGCGGGAGTGTCTTCCTGACTGGCGAGATACGTGTCCCAGTCGGAGATGATGTCGGCAGTCCGCGACCTATCTATGAGTGGGTCTTCGGTCAGGCCAAGATTTGCTTTTGCGCTGGACCAGGGCCAGTCGTGAGGGGATTTCACATGCCTGCGCGAACGGGATTCAGCTCCACGTAGCGCAAACTTGCAGATAGTGTGGCGTTCATCCATCACCACTGAATAGAATCGCTTCTGCCACAGATGTCCCTGCCACTCGTACCGTGAGTTGATTCGCCTGGCGTAGCGCCGGTGAAGAAGAGCAAAGAACTTCGACAGAGCTAGATCCTGCCTGATTTGGGACGGCTACGGCGTGGACATGGTTGGGCATCAGGCAGTAAGCCCAAATCTCAACTTCCCAGCCACTGCCAGCTCGACAGCCAGATCCAAATATAGCTCGATAGTCGGATTCGTCAAAGAAAGTCTGTTTGGCGACGAACACCTCGTTGCGTGATGTGATGTGGAATCCCGGAACCACCAGTCGTGGAAATCTGGTCACCAACTCTCTGCGAAATGAAGGGACTAGAGTCACAGCGGGCCAGCGGCACGCCGTACGCAAATAGGGCGATTATTGCGAGAAATGGGTGACTGATACCCTTAGACTGAAAATAAGGTGACTGATACCCAGGTCAGGCGGCGGAGTTTTCCTCGGCCTTCGCCGAGTACACGCGGCGAATGATGTTGGGCAGAACGGCTTCCGAGATCAGGAAGCCCTGCATCTTGTCGCACTCGATTGTCTTCAGGAAGTCGAAGGTGGCCTGGTCCTCTACACCCTCGGCACAGACGGACATGCCAAGGTTGTGAGCAAGCCCGGTCACCGCCGCGAGGACCGCCATGGCAACCGCGCTATTCTGGGCGCGGCGCAACGCGGATGCGTGAATCTTGATTTCATCGAACGGCAGGTGCTCGAACGTGACGAGTGACGATGCCGCGACCCGAAAGTCGTCGAGGCAAATGCGAAAGCCATGGTTACGTAGCGACTTGATCGCCGCGAGATGCGGGGCCGACGGGTCGGTCAGGTCCTGCTCGATGACTTCAAACGTGAAGTTCGCGCACTCCAGCCCCGCCTCTTTGACGATGTCGCGATAACTGCTCGCAAGCTTCGGATCATTGAGCTGGCTCGACGCCAGGTTAATGCAGGAGTTAAGCAGGATGCCTTTGTCCCGCCAGGCGACCTGCTGACGAGCCGATTCCCTCAGCACGAATTCGCTCAGTGTGCCCATCAGGCCAAAGGCCTCGGCCTCCGGCAGGAATTCGAGCGGCCCTATCAGGCCGTGCTTTGGATGGTGCCAGCGGATCAGCGCCTCGGCTTCTCGAGTGAGCCATTCATTTCCCGCATTACGTTCCACCTTGGGTTGGTAACGCAGCACGATCTCGCCCTTCTCGATGGCTTGCTCCAGCTCCTGGCGCGACACCTTGAGCATGCGGCGACGGCAGCGACGGGCCGATGCGCTGAGCTTGTCGAAGTCAAAATTGCTGCCGACCCACTCGATATTGTCGTAACTGGCCAGCTGGTCGACGAGTTCTGCCTGTTTGCTGTTGCGCAGCCTGGCCCGATCCGCAGCGACAATCACGCCAAAGGGCGCGCGGTCCTTGGCGCCCTTCAGGGTACGCACGGCCTCGGGGGTCACATCGTCCTCTGTCAGAAGGACGATTCGGCGCGACTGACCGTGCATCAGCTCGACAAACGTTGCTGAGCTGGCAAAGAAACTCAGCGTGAAGCTCATCTCCCGAACGACATCGTTCAGGCTACGGTTCCTGCGGATAGATTCGCTAGCAATCAACAACATAGGGCTGCAAAAAGAGTGATCGACGGGCCCATTTATACCCTGAGAGGCCTGACGCAGATGTGTTCTGTGTCCCAATGAGAGAAATCGGCCGAAACCCCCTAAAATCACGGGAAAAAAGCCCCGAAAAGCCGACCGCAAAGGGTGGGTTTTTTGTTGCCTTGCCCCATACCTGCCTCTATAATGCGCACGCTATTTACAGGCCCGCCTGGAAAAAACCACACCGCATCCGCCACCACCCGCCGGCCAACCCCGATGGAAGTGGCGTTTTTAGTGCCGGAGGCATACAGAAATGGATCTCACTATCCCCCGGGTTCTGATGTGGCAATGCGTGGTTGGTGCGATCCTGGCTGCAGGTCTTTGGGGTATATTCGGAAGCGTGGCAGGCTACTCGACGTTGCTCGGCAGCCTTATTTGCGTCGTTCCGAACGCCTTTCTCGCGCTCCGCTTGATGGCGCCGCGACGAGACCCCGGTGCGTCGGCCCTGATGCGGGCCGCCTGGATAGGCGAGACAGGAAAATTGGCGTTGACCGTGTTGTTCTTCACGCTCGTGTTTACGCTGGTACGGCCGCTTTCGGCAGCGGCACTTTTTGCAGGATTCATAGCTTCGCAGCTGGTCGCTTTTTCGGGCTTCCTGATGCGAGGCGAACAGGAACAGACGACGAGAAACACGAATGGCAGCTGAAGGCGGACCCGGCGAACTCACGACAAGCGGCTATATTGAGCACCATCTGCAGAATCTGCAGGTATGCAAAGACGAAGCAGGTGCCTGGGTTTGGAACCATTGTGCCGGCAACCCGATGGCGATCAATGTGGACTCGATGTTCTGGTCGCTGTTGCTCGGATGCATCTTCAGTCTGTTTTTCTGGGGTGCGGCGAGAGAACGTATCGGCCCACAACCGACCAGTCGCTTCCAGGCGTTCGTCGAGATCATCGTCGACTTTGTTGATAGCTCCGTCAAAGACACATTTCATGGCAAGAGTCGCCTCATAGCCCCGCTCGGCCTGACGATTTTCGTCTGGGTCTTCCTGATGAACCTGATGGACCTGATTCCAGTTGACTGGATCCCGCTGGCTGCGCAAAAGGTCGGCATTCCCTACATGAAGGTCGTGCCGACGACGGATGTGAACGTTACGTTCGGCATGTCCATCGCGGTGTTCGGGCTGATCATTATCTATACGACGAAGTACAAAGGGCCGCTCGGCTTGATCAAGGATCTCACCCTGCATCCGATCGAGCCGTCTCTAAAGGGCCCCGCCATCATCGCGGCGCCGTTCGTCATCGCCTTTAATTTGATTCTCGAGGGCGTGGCGCTGCTGGCCAAGCCGTTGTCACTGTCGATGCGACTGTTCGGCAACATGTTTGCCGGAGAACTGATCTTTATCCTGATAGCGTTGGTCGGTCTTTGGCAGCTGCCACTGCATTTCGTTTGGGCTGTTTTCCATGTGCTGGTTGTGACGCTGCAGGCGTTTATTTTCATGATGCTGACTATCGTCTATTTGAGCTTGGCGTCGGAAGAACACTAGTCGAACGTAATAACTTTTAATTAATTGATCTCAAACAGGAGATACTGATGGAAATCGTTATCGGTTACACGGCGCTTGCCGTTGCTTTCATGATCGGCATGGGCGCGTTCGGCGTCGCGCTGGGCATGGGGCTTTTGGGCGGCCGCTTCCTCGAAGGTGCTGCACGCCAGCCTGAGCTGGCTCCGATGCTGCAGGTAAAGATGTTTATCGTTGTTGCTCTGCTTGACGCCGTTGCAATGATCGGTGTTGGTGTCGCCTTGTTCTTCGCGTTCGCCAATCCGTTCGTCGGCGCAGCTGCAGGCAGCGACCGGCGGTTAATTGGTTGTGGGAGCCCGGTCTTGCGGGCGACGTGTATTGCATGCGATTTATCGCGCGCAGGGCGCGCTCCAACAAGGAGTAATACGTGGATATTAATATGACCCTCATCGGCCAGACGATTGCGATGATCGTATTCGTCCTGTTCTGTATGAAGTTCATCTGGCCACCGTTGCTGGGCGCCATCGAAGAGCGCCAGAAGCAAATCGAGGAAGGTCTTGCCGCCGCCGACAAGGGTCAGGAGTCGTTGGTCCGGGCGGCAGCCGAGGCCGATCAAATCGTTGCTGAGGCTCGCCAACAGGCAACCGGCATTCTTGATCAGGCGCATGCACGTGCCAACGAAATCGTTGCCGAAGGCAAGGGCGCCGGCGTCAAGGAGCGCGAGCGCCAGCTCGCTGCGGCCAAGGCAGAGATCGAGCAGGAAACGAACAAGGCTCGTGAAGAGCTGCGTGGACAGGTATCGGCCATTGCTATCGCCAGCGCCGAGAAGATTCTGAAACGCGAGATCGACGACAAGGCGCACGAAGATATTCTGGGCAAGCTTGCGCAGGAGATCTAGCTAAGTGGCTGACAACAACACAGTAGCGAGACCCTACGCGCGCGCGGCCTTCGAAGTCGCACAAGAAAGCAATGCGCTGGCAGAGCTGTCTGAGTCGCTCGCAGTCGCAAAGGCACTGATGGAAGACGGCCAGGTCGCCGCATTCCTGTTAGTACCGACCTTGTCTGACACTCAGCGCCTGGAGTTTCTGCAGGGGCTGTTCGCGAAGGCGGTTGGCGAGGGTTCGGTGTTTGCCGGCGGCAGCCTGCACGGCACGAATTTCATCAAGCTGTTGCTCGAAAACGACCGCGTCGCCGTGTTGCCGGAGATCGCGGACCATTTCGAGGCACTCAAGGCGAAGGTAGAGAACACTGTCGATGCAGTCATTACGTCCGCCGTGCCGCTCAGCAAGGAGCAGCAGCAGGCGATGGCTGCTTCGCTGAGGAAAAAGCTCGGTCGTGAAATCAACGTTACGACCGAGATAGACGAAAAGCTTATTGGTGGCGCCGTGATCCGCGCCGGCGATGTCGTTATAGACGGATCACTGCGTGCAAGGCTCGAAGGCCTTGCGAATGCACTGACCAAGTAAAGAGGAATAAGAAATGGCACTCAAAGCTTCTGAAATCAGCACGCTGATTAAAGAACGCATCGAGAACTTCGAAGCGTCCGCGGAAGCGCGCGATGTCGGCACCGTAATTGCGGTAACCGACGGTATCGTTCGCATCCACGGATTGGCCGACGCGCGTTACGGCGAAATGCTCGAGTTCCCGGGGAACACCTTCGGCATGGCCCTCAACCTGGAGCAGGATTCGGTTGGCTCGGTCGTCCTTGGTGACTACAAGCACATTTCAGAAGGCGATACGGTCAAGACGACCGGCCGTATTCTCGAGGTGCCGATTGGCGAAGCGTTGCTGGGTCGTGTTGTCGACTCGCTGGGCAAGCCGATTGACGGTAAGGGGCCGATCGACACCAACCTGACCGCACCGATCGAGAAAGTTGCGCCGGGCGTCATCGAGCGCCAGTCAGTCAGCCAGCCGGTGCAGACCGGCCTGAAGTCGATCGACTCGATGGTACCGATTGGCCGTGGCCAGCGTGAGCTGATTATTGGCGATCGCCAGACCGGCAAAACCGCCGTTGCTGTCGACACGATCATCAACCAGCGTGGTACTGGCATCAAGTGCATCTACGTGGCCATCGGCCAGAAAGCCTCGTCGATCGCGGGCGTGGTACGCAAGCTCGAAGAAGAGGGCGCGCTGGAGCACACGATCATCGTTGCTGCCGCTGCGGCCGACAGCCCCGCGATGCAGTACATCGCACCGTATGCTGGTGCCTCGATGGGTGAGTACTTCCTCGACAAGGGCGAAGATGCACTGATCATTTTCGACGACCTCACAAAGCAGGCATGGGCGTACCGCCAGGTATCGCTGCTGCTGCGTCGTCCGCCGGGTCGTGAAGCGTATCCGGGTGACGTTTTCTACCTGCACTCCCGCCTGCTCGAGCGCGCCTCGCGCGTCAACGCCGAGTACGTCGAGAAGGTGTCCGGTGGCAAGGTCAAGGGCAAGACCGGCTCGCTGACGGCATTGCCGATCATCGAGACGCAGGCCGGTGACGTATCGGCGTTCGTTCCGACCAACGTGATCTCCATCACCGACGGCCAGATCTTCCTCGAGACCGACCTCTTCAACGCAGGTATCCGCCCGGCCATCAATGCCGGCCTGTCGGTATCCCGTGTGGGTGGTGCGGCGCAGACGAAGATCATCAAGAAGCTCGGCGGCGGTGTGCGCCTCGCGCTCGCCCAGTATCGCGAGCTCGCGGCATTCGCACAGTTTGCCTCGGACCTCGATTCGGCCACACGTCAGCAGCTCGAGCGCGGCGAACGCGTGACAGAGCTCATGAAGCAGAAGCAATACTCGCCGCTGTCAGTGGCCGAGATGGCACTGTCGCTGTTTGCGGCGAACGAAGGCTTACCTGGACAAGGTCCCGGTCGCGAAAGTCGTTGACTACGAAGCGGCATTGCATGATTTCGCGCGCGCGAGCAACCAGGCAGATCTCGACGCGATCAACGAGTCTGGCGACTTCAACGACGACATCGCAGCGACGCTGAAAGGCATCTGCGAGGCGTTTGCCAAGAAAGGCGCTTACTAGGAATTCCTATGGCAGGTGAAAAGGAAATCCGCTCAAAGATCGCTTCTGTAAAGAACATGCAGAAGATCACGAGCGCGATGGAAAAGGTCGCGGCGAGCAAGATTCGCAAGGCCCAGAAGCAGATGGAAGCGTCGCGTCCTTACGCGGAGCGTATTCGTCGCGTCGTTGGCCACCTTACCTACGCCAACGGGGATAACAAGCACCCCTTCCTGACGGAGCGCGAGGTTAGCCGGGTCGGCTACATCGTTATTTCGACGGACCGCGGTCTTTGCGGTGGCCTCAACGCCAACCTGTTCAAGACGACGATCGGCGAAATCGCGGACTGGCAGGACAAGGGCGTTAAAGTCGACCTCGCACTGGTCGGCGCCAAGGCCGTGGCATTCTTTCGTCGTCTGGGTGGCAATGTTGTCGGTACCGCGACGCACCTGGGTGACCGGCCGAGTGTCAACGACCTGATCGGCTCGATCAAGATCATGCTCGACGCTTACGAGGAAGAAAGAATCGATCGCCTGTTTGTCGTGCATAACCGGTTCGTGAACTCGATGACGCAGACACCGCGCGTATTGCAGCTGCTGCCCGCCAGCGTCAAGCAGGAAGAGGGCGAGCTGCAGGAACACTGGGACTACATTTACGAGCCCGAAGCCAGCGAATTGCTCGACAATGTATTGATGCGTTACATCGAGTCGCAGGTTTACCGTGGCGCGGTAGAGAACTTCGCATGCGAAATGGCGGCGAAGATGGTTGCGATGAAGTCGGCTACGGATAACGCCGGCGACATCATCGAAGGATTGCAGCTCGAGTACAACAAGGCTCGACAGGCTGCGATTACACAAGAAATTTCAGAAATTGTCGGCGGCGCAGCTGCCGTATCAGGGTAAGGAACTAGTATGAGCACCGGAACTACTGTGCAGGTTATTGGCGCTGTTGTGGACGTTGAGTTCCCGGCGGGTCATATTCCGAAGGTATACGACGCATTGATCATCGACGATGCGGCAATCACACTCGAAGTTCAGCAGCAGCTGGGCGACGGCGTTGTCCGCACGATCGCAATGGGTTCTTCGGAAGGCCTGAAGCGCGGCATGAGCGTCACCAATACAGGCAGCGCGATTACCGTGCCGGTTGGCGAGAAGACGCTGGGTCGCATCATGGATGTACTCGGCAAGCCGATCGACAACAAGGGCGACATCGGCGCTGACGTGCACCTGCCGATTCACCGCGCTGCTCCGTCCTACGAAGATCAGGCGGCGACCACCGAGTTGCTCGAAACGGGCATCAAGGTCATCGACCTCATCATGCCGATCGCCAAGGGCGGTAAAGTCGGCTTGTTCGGCGGCGCCGGCGTGGGCAAGACGGTAACGCTCATGGAGCTGATTCGAAACATCGCTCACGAGCACTCGGGCTACTCGGTTTTCGCCGGCGTAGGTGAGCGTACTCGTGAAGGCAACGACTTCTACCACGAAATGACCGAGTCGGGCGTTATCGACAAGGTATCGCTGGTTTACGGCCAGATGAACGAGCCTCCTGGCAACCGTCTCCGCGTTGCGCTGACGGGCCTGACGATGGCCGAGGCATTCCGCGACGAAGGTCGTGACGTTCTCATGTTCATCGACAACATCTACCGTTACACGCTTGCCGGAACGGAAGTCTCCGCACTGCTCGGCCGTATGCCGTCTGCCGTGGGCTACCAGCCGACACTGGCCGAGGAAATGGGCGTGCTGCAGGAGCGTATCGCTTCGACGAAGACGGGTTCGATCACCTCGTTCCAGGCCGTCTACGTTCCTGCCGACGACCTGACCGACCCGTCACCGGCCACGACCTTTGCTCACCTTGACGCAACGCTCGTACTGTCGCGAAACATCGCCGAGCTGGGTATCTACCCCGCTGTTGACCCGCTCGATTCGAGCTCACGAATTCTCGATCCGCTTGTCATCGGCCAGGAGCACTATGACTGTGCACGCGGCGTACAGGCCGTACTGCAGCGCTACAAGGAGCTGCAGGACATCATCGCGATTCTGGGTATGGACGAGCTGTCGGAAGAAGACAAGCAGGTGGTTAACCGCGCGCGCAAGATCCAGAAATTCCTGTCGCAGCCGTTCTTCGTTGCCGAGGTCTTCACGAACTCGCCGGGTAAATACGTGTCACTCGCTGAGACGATTCGCGGCTTCAACGGCATCGTCGCCGGCGACTACGATCACATTCCGGAGCAGGCGTTCTACATGGTTGGCACGATCGACGAAGCGGTCGAAAACGCGCCGAAGTACCAGTAAGAGGCAAGCATGGCAACTATTCAGGTCGACATCGTTTCCGCAGAAGGCGAGATTCACTCTGGCGACGCCGCGATGGTGTTCGCGCCTGCATCCATGGGCGAAGTCGGCATCGCGCCGCGGCACGCCCCGATGCTGACGGCGCTGAAGCCGGGAGAGATTCGCGTCCAGGACGCCGACGGCAACGAAGAAACCTTCTACATCACGGGCGGCATGCTCGAGGTGCAGCCAACGCGAGTGATTGTGCTGGCAGATACCGCTCTGCGCGGTGACCAGCTCGACGAAGCCGCTGCGCTTGCTGCACAGCACCAAGCCGAGAAAGCCCTCGAAGGCGCGTCGGAAGAAACCGATCTTGCTCGCGCACAGGCGGAACTCGAAGAGGCGCGTGCCCGCTACCGCGCGGCGCAGAAGCTCAAGGGCAAGCGCTAGCAGGAGCGGCGACTAGCCGCGATTGCCCAGAATACCAAGCCGGTTCGTCAGTTCGACCGCGTTACCTTCGTGGTCGACCAGGCCGCGCGGCGGATCGAACGTCTGCGTCAGCGGCGTGACCACCAACATGGTCACCATGCACGCGCTGAAACCAATCAGGTCACCGGGCAGCCACGGCCAAAGCGTCGCAGTGACGAACCACGCCCCGAGGCCGGCACACATTCCCGCCAACGCGCCCGTGCGGTTCGCCTTCTTCCACCAAACGCCGAGGATAAAGGGCGCGATAACCGCTGCGAGCATCATCATGTTTGCGTCGAGAACAGTATCGAATACTGCGCGCGCATTGAGTGCAACGTACACGGCGAAGAAACCGCCGACCGGAATCGCAAGCCGGATCACCAGGAGTTGCAGTCGCTCGGACGGCTCGCGCTTGATGAGTGGCAGGATATTGGTGCCGAAAACCGTCGCGGACGCAAGGATCGCACTGTCACACGAGCTCATGATCGCAGCCAGCAGGGCCCCGACAAAAACGGCTATCGCCACCGGATGAAGATGCTCCAGCGCGAGTGCCGGGATCACCGACTCCGAGTTGGCAAGCCCGGGCATGGTGACGCTTGCAATGATGCCGAGGATGACTGGAATCATGGCGAAACCCACGTAGCTGATGGCCGCTGCATAGAAAGAATTCTGGGCAACCCGCTCACTTTTTGCGGACATGGCGCGTTGCAGCAGTGATTGTGACGCAATGTCCGCGAAACCAAAGATGAGCCACGCGCGCAGGTAGAAAAGCCAGCTGTCGAGCGATTGATCGAGCGGCGTCATGCGAAACGTGTGCTCGGGAAGCTGTGCCGCGATCGGGCCCCACCCACCGACGTCCACCAGGACGACGACGAGAAGCATCACCAGGCCAATCGCAATGATGCTCATCTGGACGAAGTCGGTCAGCGCGACGGCGAACATGCCACCGATCGACGTGTACATGATGACAACCAATGAGCCGCCAATGATCCCAACGGCCAGCGGCACACCGGTCAGCGTCTCGAAGATAACACCGAAGGCAACGAGCATCCCGGCGACCCAGCCGAGGCCGGAAACCATCGACGCGACACTGCTGATAATGCCGGCACCAAGCCCGAAGCGTTGTTCGATAATCTCGATGAAGGAGAACAGCTGCAGGCGCCGAATCAGGCGCACAAAAAAGAAGCCGATCAGGACCAGCGCCAGGCCGGCACCAAACGGATCGGCGATCACCCCCAGCATACCGTCGTCGTACGCGGCGCCGGCAACACCGATCATGACGCCACCGCCAAACCACGTCGCGACAATCGTTGCCGTACACAACGGCAGGGACATACTTCGGCCCGCAACGGCAAATTCGGCTACGGAATGGGTCTTGCCGGACGAGTAGACGCCCACCGCGAGCATGATCACGATGTAGACGCCGACACCGATAAGAATAATGGTCTGTGTGGACATGCTTGTTCTTCTTCTTATTTGAGCACAGCGCACAGCATAGCATCAGGAAAACCACAGGAGTCCATCAGTCGCTTGTATGCCGACAGGCGCGAGGATTGTCGTGGGGCTACACCCAGAGGAGGAACAGAGTATGTCGAACACCAGGAACTCATACGCATTGTTTGCCGCGGTGCTGGCCGCCTTTGCCGCACCCGGCTACGCCCAGCCGATCGAGGAAACAATCGCAGACCCGGTGACACATGAAGCAACGCCGACGGAGCCCGGCGCTCGGTGGGCGGCATCGCTGGATCTACTGGTCTGGCCTTCCTTAACCGACCTGCAGCCGCAGACCGGCGGCTCCTTCGACTCGCTGGGCTTCGGGCTCGAGGGCAGTTTCCATATGCCGGTTGCGCAACTTGCGAACAGCGAGCTGTTGCTTGGCGTTGATCTTATGTTTGGCGGCACCGACAGCGGCATCAACGCGACCTACGAGCAGCTCATTGCACGCCAGTTCTACCTCGGCGGCTCGGTCAAATGGGCGTTTGGCGAGGCGCGCAATGTCGCGTTGGATGCCGGCATCGGCTACCACGAGGTGGACATGGCCGACGTCAGCTACAACTGGTGGACCACCTACGAGAACGAGCATTGGAGCGGTGAGGAGGCTAGCTGGTTTGTCGGCGCAACCTGGGACGTTGGCGCGGGCCGACCCGGCAAATCCAGTGGGCTGTCGATTGGCTTCAGGGTTCACTTCGTCGATTTTGGCAGGGTATCCGACGCCGATCGCCTGGGCATCTTTCCCGTCCTGGGACCGGATGCGGGCACCCTCGAAGGACCGCTTTACATGCTCAAGGTCGGCTACAGCGGACGGTAGTTCCACGAACCGATGATGCGCGTTTGCGGCTTGTGCCCGCGCAGGTTCTGCCGCTGCCAGCGCTTGAATTTGTCGACCTGGACCTCGGCGGGCACCTGCCAGTGCTTCTTGCCGAAATAGTGCACCGTGTACTCGTCGAGAAAGCCGGCGTCCCGGACGCGTAGCAGATCATCGAGGTAATCGTCGGCCACGTCCTGGTGTTCCTCTCGCTGCGCCTCCCAGGCCTCGACCAGGTGCCTGCGGGCCGTAAACTCGCAGCCGTAATCGCTGTTCCGCGCCGGGTTGTCGCCGCCGATCTCGAGTTTGCAGGTGGACCGCATCAGGCTGTACGTGACCCAGCTCTGGAGCACGGGGTCGTCGTCCGCAGTGAGCCCGCGGCGCCAGGTAGAACGTATCCCCGTCGGTGACACCATCGCGGGTGAAAATCTCGGAACCGAAGGCAGCCAGCGGCAACAGGGCCAGAAACAGCAAATTTCGCATGGTTTCAGCTTACGTCACGAAGATTAACGAGACCTTAATCAAGTTCGCGATTCTTCACTTCATGTATCATTCGCTGGCTAAGAATCAAGGAGTTAGGCGGCTTGGGCCTGAGTACCATCATTCTCGCAGCAGGACAGGGAACGCGTATGCGCTCCGACCTGCCCAAAGTGCTGCAGCCACTGGCTGGCAAGCCGTTGCTGGCGCACGTTCTCGACTGCGCGGCGGCGCTCGCGTCCGACGACGTGTGCGTAGTGTACGGTCACGGCGGCGAGACGGTCCGGGCAGCGTTCCCGGCGGAATCCTTGCGCTGGGCACTGCAGGCAGAGCAGCTCGGCACCGGTCACGCCTTGCAGCAGGCGATGCCGGACACGCCCGACGCCAATCGTGTCCTGGTGCTGTTTGGCGATGTGCCCTTACTGCTGCCCGCGACCTGCAAGCGCCTGCTCGACGAGACGCCACCGACCGACCTCGCCGTGCTGACCGTCGACATGAACGATCCGACCGGCTACGGACGAGTCATTCGCGAATCCGGCAATGTCAGCTGCATTGTCGAAGAGAAGGACGCGGGACCGGATGAGAAGGCGGTCCGGGAGATCAACACGGGCGTCATGGTCTGCCCGGCAGACCGGTTGCGCGCCTGGCTCGGGAATCTTGGCAACGACAACGCGCAGGGCGAGTATTATTTGACCGACGTGATCGCGATGGCGGTTAACGATGGCGTAACGGTGCACGGCATCAAGGCCGACACATGGACGGAGGTGATGGGTATCAACGACAAGAAGCAACTCGCGGAAGCCGAACGCGCCTTGCAGGCACGGCTGGTTGATGAACTGATGAAAGAAGGCGTTGGTTTTGCCGACCCTGCGCGCGTCGACATACGTGGCACCCTGTCGTGCGGCAAGGATGTCTTTATCGATGTCAACGCGGTCTTTGAAGGTGACGTCGTTCTCGGTGACGGCGTGAAGATCGAGTCGAACAATCTCGTGCGCGACAGTCGCCTGGGTCCCGGCACGCTCGTACATGCGAATTGCCACATCGAAGGAGCCGACACGGGCCTCAATTGCGAGATCGGACCGTTTGCACGTTTACGGCCGGGCGCCCACCTGGCAAACAACGTCAAGGTTGGTAATTTCGTAGAGATAAAGAAGAGCACGGTTGCTGATGGCAGCAAGGTGAATCACCTGACCTACATTGGTGATTCCGTGATCGGCAAAGGTGTCAATGTCGGCGCCGGGACAATTACGTGCAATTACGACGGCGCCAACAAGTTTCAAACGACAATTGGTGACGGAGCGTTCATTGGTTCGGGCGTTGAGTTGGTCGCGCCAGTGAAAATCGGCTCGGGCGCAACGGTGGGCGCAGGCTCAACAATTACGAAGGATGTACCGGACGAGTCGCTGGTACTCGAGCGCTCACGGCAAAAGACCGTGCCTGGTTGGAAGAAGCCGGTCAAGAAAGGAGCAAGCTGAATGTGCGGCATCGTCGGTGCGGTCGCCGGTAGAGATATTGTGCCGGTCCTTATTGAAGGTCTGCGACGCCTGGAATACCGCGGCTACGATTCCGCGGGAGTGGCAGTTGTTCGGGATGACGGGTCGATTGGCCTGAGCCGCACTGTCGGCAAAGTGGCTGAGCTCGACGAGAAACTGAAACGAAGTCCTCTGCAGGGCAAGATCGGCGTTGCTCATACGCGTTGGGCCACGCATGGCGGGGTCACCGAAACAGAACGCACACCCACACCTATCCGGTGGCCGCGTGGCGGTCATTCACAACGGCATCATCGAGAACTTCCAGCCGATTAAAGATGAAATGCTGGCGGAGGGCTACGTTTTCGCGTCGGAGACCGATACGGAAGTTGCAGCTCACCTGGTTCATTACTATCTGTCCCAGGGCCTGGACCTCGTCGAGGCTGTAGGCAAGGCGGTGCAGCGATTCGAGGGCGCCTACGCGTTGCTCGTCATCGATGCCGAAGACCCCGACCGTATCGTCGTCAGCCGGGTTGCGAGTCCGCTGGTCATCGGCCTGGGGGACGGCGAAAACTTTGTGGCCAGCGGTGTGCCTGCGCTGCTCCCCGTCACGCAGCGCTTCATCTACCTCGAGCAGGGTGACCTTGCAGAAATTCGTCGCGACGGTGTGCGCATTGTCGATGCCGAGGGCAACGATGTTGCACGCGATGTTCACGAAACAGAGTGGGACAGTGCGTCTGCCGAAAAGGCGCCCTACGACCACTTCATGTTGAAAGAAATACACGATCAACCAAGCGCGTTGGCGGACACGCTTTATGGCCGCGTGTCGAACCAGTGCGTTATCCCCGAGTCACTCGGAGAGAAGGCGAACGAATTGCTCGACAGGGTCGAGAACATCCATATCGTCGCTTGCGGTACCAGTTACAACGCCGGCTGTGTTGGCAAATACTGGATCGAGGCGATAGCCGGTGTGCCGACACACGTGGAGATCGCGAGCGAGTACCGCTACCGACACGTCTACGTGCCGAAAAACACGCTGTTCGTCACTTTGTCGCAGTCCGGGGAAACAGCGGACACGCTCGAAGCGCTGCGCATGGCGAAAAGCCTGGGCTACCTCGGCACACTAACGATCTGCAACAGCGCGCACAGCTCGATGGTCCGCGAGTCAGATCTTGTGATGATGACGCAGGCCGGGCCGGAAATTGGTGTTGCGAGTACCAAGGCGTTTAC
The DNA here is from genome assembly GCA_963698415.1 of uncultured Gammaproteobacteria bacterium. Classification (GTDB taxonomy): domain Bacteria; phylum Pseudomonadota; class Gammaproteobacteria; order Steroidobacterales; family Woeseiaceae; genus UBA1847. The sequence continues at coordinate 354,171 of CAVOQS010000002.1, forward strand.
GACGCAGTTGTTGTCGATTCTCCTCGTGACCTTGATGTTGGCCAAGCACCGTGGCTTGTCTGTTGAGCAAGAGAATGAGTTCGTCGCAAACCTCACGCATGCCGCGGCGGCGTCCGACCTTGCATTGAAGATGAGCGATGAGTTGCGAGAGTTGGCCAAGGATTTCGCCGACAAACAGCACACGCTATTCCTGGGTCGCGGTCCAATGTGGCCGATTGCAATGGAAGGCGCGCTCAAGCTAAAAGAAATTTCCTACATTCACGCCGAGGCTTATGCGGCAGGTGAACTTAAGCACGGCCCGTTGGCGCTGATTGACGAAGAGATGCCGGTCGTGGTCGTCGCACCGAACAATGAGCTCCTGGATAAATTGAAATCCAACATGCAGGTTGTTCGCGCGCGCGGTGGTCGGCTGTATGTATTCGCGGACGCAGATACGGGCATTGAGAGCGAAGAGGGCGTGAAAGTTATCAAGATGCCCCATGCAGACAGGTTGATCGCGCCGATCGTTTATACGATCCCGCTGCAGCTACTGGCTTATCATGTCGCGGTGCTACGAGGCACCGATGTTGATCAACCGAGAAACCTCGCTAAGAGCGTGACTGTCGAATAGGCGCCACAACGGCCTCTAATTTGTGTAGAAACAATAAAGTTTGGAAATAGCGGCGATAGTTTGGAAATAGCACACTAAAGTCTGGAAATAGTGGTGAGTATCGATTATCGGGTCGATTGAAACCCCCAGCCAGGGGCTGAATTGGCCTAGCAATTGCCAATGGCGTAGTCCGCTTCGCCCCCGAAAGCAGCCGCTCAAACGGCTGCTTTCGGGGTATCATCGAGTTCTGCTACTGACCCAATGCAGCCACTGAAGATATAGGAGATCTCGTCACCGTATGGGGTTCTATGACGACGAAAAGACTGCCCTTCAGTACATCGCAATGGCCGACGGCTATGATGGCCGGGAACTGGTTGAGGTGCTCAAACTGCACTTGCCGCTTGGAGCGAGCGTCCTAGAACTTGGCATGGGTCCCGGCGTTGACTTGGATCTCCTCAAGACGCACTTCGAGGCCACCGGCTCCGACTATTCACAGTTCTTTTTGGATCGTTATCGTGACTCTTGTCCAGACTCCGACTTGATTCAACTAGACGCTGTGGAGCTTGATACTGAACGAGTTTTCGACTGTGTTTACTCGAACAAGGTGCTCCATCACCTGACCGATGAGGAATTGACGAAATCCCTTCGCCGACAAAGACAGATACTCTCAGACACCGGTCTAATCTTGCATTCATTCTGGCGCGGGACCGGCGTTGATGAACATCATGGTCTGAGATTCGTTTACCAAACTGAGGACACATTACGATCCATTATTGGCGGAATTTTCAGTGTGCTGGATATCGTCGTCTACAATGAAATGGAAGACGATGACTCACTCTACGTATTGGCGACTGTATGACTCCTTGTGGCCGAGAGCGAGCATTCGCCAGAAACATGACTGAGCGGCAGCTTCACTTCGCATACCAGCCGGTCGAGCTATCTGCGGTATTATAGCTGCCACTGACCCAAAGCGTAGGTTTAGGTCTATTTCGTCTTCATGCAGACTAGAGGTCTCTCGGTAACTATTGCACATTTCAGTTAGGGCACCACTCAATGGCGATAATTCAGTGTTATGGACTTTTCTGGGGTACGGACGACGTTTACTGGGGCCAGGGAAATAATGCGGGTGCGTTGCTTGGTGTTCCGGCGGCGGCTAAGTCATCCGATCCGATCGACTTTCGGCAACAGATCGGAATTTATGTACTGTATGCAGGGCATCAAATCGTTTACATCGGTCAGGCAGGTTCGGGACGACGAAAGCTGTTTGCCCGCCTAAAGGAGCACCATAGGCGCGACGATCTGGCAGGCCGATGGGATAAGTTTTCATGGTTCGGATTGAGACGGCCGCTGAACAGTGGCAAGTTATCTGTGGTCAAGTTACGTCACAGCGCGAGCCTTAGCACAGCCCTAAACCACATTGAGGCGGTACTCTTGTCGGCTGCAGAGCCTTCGCATAATAAGCAGAGCGGTAGGTGGGGAAAAGAGAAGGGGGTCTATAAATACCTACAGCATCGGGACGACCGGCTGGGGCCGACGCAAGAAGAAATGATTAAAGAAATGTGGGGGCGTATGGAGTAGGAGTCATTTTCGCGTCGTTGGATGTATCGAGAATTGTGAATACGCTCCTTGGGGCTCCTGTCCTGCAAGCAACATGCAAAGCGAGTCAGATCTGTACTCGACGACAGTCAGAGTAACTGATTTCTAGGGCAGCAGTAATATGAGACGCGCTTCGGATGACTGCTTGTGGCCGTGTGCCGAAGTCAGCCTGGACGAAAAACGACAGACCGGTAAGCGCTCGAAAGCCGCCACCCAGAAGTTTCGCGCTATATTCCCGCCACTGACCTAAGGCGGTCGTTCAGTTTTCTCGTCAGGACTTGCGCTTTTCACGACAAGGAGGGCTCGTTGGCTTGGTTCCGACTCGTCTATCACCACATTACCTACTGGATCATCGGCTCTACTCCGGAAACGCATCACGCAAATCTGGTGCGAGCATTCCTTGCTCTCGGTCTAGCGGAAGCCGAGCTACGATGCGGCAACTTAGCCGAGGGAATTGCCGCAACTATTGAGGTAGTGATCCGGCGTATCGCCCTATCTCTAGAACGTAATGAAAAAAAGGCTCGCCTTCCGACTTGCGGTGCCTGCTACAAGGACCTTGATCCGAATTGGCACATGTATTGGTGGTGGTATCCCCAAGATCTAGGACCTGACTGGGATGGCAGCGTCGGCGAAGGACTGCCAACACCGGACGAAATCCTTGAGCAGACTGAGGCTGCTACAGAAGAGTGTCTTAAGGCTGGATGGGAAGAAATGGAGTTGAAAAACAACACGAGTTAGCCTTTGTCGACTGGCCGCTTGTGGCCGAGAGCGAGCATTCGCCAGGTAGATGAATGACCGACTGGTTCACTTGGCATAGCAGCCGGACAAGTTTTCTGCGGTATTATGGCTGCCACTGACCCGCGGCAGCCACTGAGGAGCACGGAATGAGCAACGTAGTCACAGTCATTCTTTGGTTTGCGATCTGCATATATTCCTCGTTTGTGGTTGCTCGTCGCATCGAGAGTCGTCGCGATCGAATTGCTTACTACCTATTGATCTGGCTGATCCCTGTTGTTGGAGCCGCAGCAGCGATTCTTCTCAGCCGCAGGCTGAAGTCGCATACGCCCACATCAGAGAATATGCACGAAGCAATCGTTGACGCACACAGGCGAAAAGACACAGTCTGAGACCTGCTACGAACGTCCGTTACATGGCCGAGAGCGAGCATTCGCCAGGTTGGCGAATGAGCTGCTGGTTCACTTGGCATAGCAGCCGGTCAAGTTTTCTGCGGTATTATGGCTGCCACTGACCCGGAGCAGCCGCTCAGAGATTGCAAGGTTGTGTGCATCCAGATGACGTTCTACACCTCAGCACTGTCAGTCTTCGTTGTCGGAAACGTAGTTCTTTTTACGTCGTACATGCGTATTACGGGTCAGCCTTGGGAGGGAGCGTTGGTCTTTTTCGGGTATGTGCTCACCAATGCACCAATAGTTGTATCGATGTTCACCGCGCGTAAGATTGACAGAACACTGAAGGGACACTGGCTTAATTACTTAAACATTCTGATACCTATCGCAGTTGGCACTGCAGGACTCGTTACGTATATCAAGCTCGCACTTCACCCGGAAGCCCACCCCGCTATTTTTCTTTTCGGACCACTAATGATTACCGCTGGGTGGTTCACATTGTTTAGTGTTCTAGTTATGACTTATGTCTTTGTTCCGAGTAGATAGAACCTGTTTTACGGCGTGTTTTGGCCGAGAGCGAGTATTCGCCAGATAAAAGAGTGAGCGGCTGGTTCACTTGGCA
>CAVOQS010000003.1:0-377500 GCA_963698415.1 uncultured Gammaproteobacteria bacterium
TGTTGCGAATTGATCAATAGGTACGCTGGATCCTTCGAAATCACGGACATAGGATTTGAGATGGGTCTTTTGATCGACGGCAAGTGGCATACGGACTGGTACGACACCAAGGCGACCAAGGGCCGGTTCGTGCGCAAGGATTCGAGCTTTCGCAACTGGGTGACGGCTGACGGAGAGGCCGGGCCGAGTGGTGACGGCGGTTTCAGGGCCGAAGCCGGGCGCTATCATCTCTACGTATCGATGGCCTGCCCCTGGGCTCATCGCACGCTTATCTTCCGTCGCCTCAAGGGACTCGAGGACATGATCTCGTTGTCAGCCGTCAATGCCTTCATGGGCGACGAGGGCTGGACCTTCGACGAGGGCGACGACGTTATTGCCGACTCCGTCAACCACAAGGCTCGCCTCCACGAGGTGTATACGCAGGCCGATCCCGAGTACAGCGGCCGAGTCACGGTGCCCGTGCTGTGGGACAAGAAGCGCAACACCATTGTCAGCAACGAGTCGTCGGAAATCATTCGCATGTTCAATAGTGCTTTTGATGACATCGGCGCGACACCGGGTGACTACTACCCTGAGCCGCTGCGTGACGAGATCGATGCGCTGAACGATTTCATCTACCCGAACATCAACAATGGCGTCTACCGTGCCGGGTTCGCGACCGCCCAGGGCGCCTACGAAGAAGCCGTGCGAGATGTCTTCGCCGCGCTCGACAAGCTGGAGCGACGTCTCGCCGACCAGCGTTACCTGACCGGCTCGACGATTACGGAGGCAGACTGGCGACTGTTTACCACCCTGGTGCGCTTCGACGCCGTCTACGTCGGCCATTTCAAATGCAATGTGCGCCGCATCGTGGACTACCCGAATCTCTGGGGCTACGTACGCGACCTGTATCAACAGCCCGGCATCGGCGAGACCGTGAAGCTCGACCACATCAAGCGGCACTATTACGCCAGTCATGACACGATCAACCCGACGGGCGTGATTCCGATCGGGCCCGAAATAGATTTCGAGGAACCACACGGCCGCTCCTGATGCACCTGAACGCAGACTTTTCCGAGCGCGTAGTGATTCGTCCCGACGACTACGCATGGGTGCCTTCGCCGATGCCCGGCGTCGAGCGCATGATGCTGGATCGTGTCGGGGACGAAGTCGCGCGGGCGACCTCGCTCGTTCGCTATCAACCGGGCAGCACGTTTTCGCCGCACGTGCACGGTGGTGGCGAGGAGTTCTTCGTGCTGGAGGGTGAGTTCGGTGACGAACACGGGCTCTATCCGACCGGCACCTATGTCCGCAATCCGATCGGCACGCGTCATACGCCGCGCGTCGGCAACGAAGGCTGCAGCCTGTTCGTCAAGCTCCACCAGTTCGAGAAAGCCGACCAGCAGCCCGTCAACCTCGACACCAACGAAGCTGAATGGTTACCCGGGCTCGTACCGGGGCTTACGGTGATGCCGCTGCACGAATACGGCACCGAGCACGTGGCGCTCGTCAAGTGGGCACCCAACACCGAGTTCAAGCCGCACACGCACTGGGGAGGTGAGGAGATCCTCGTACTCGAAGGCTGTTTCCATGACGAACACGGCGAGTACCCGGCCGGTAGCTGGATTCGCAACCCCGACCAGAGCCGTCACACACCGTACACGCGCGACGAGGGCGCACTGATCTACGTCAAGGTCGGCCATCTCGCGCCCGGGAGAATCGTCGGTCTACCCGTCTGAAATAACAGGGGGAATGACCATGACCGCCCTCGGTTGGAAGAAGGACGGTGAACCAGGCTCGCTCATGCTGCACATCGTGCGCCATCCGCCAGGTGGTACAATTCTCCGATGCACGAAACGCACGACCAATCAGCTTCCAGTGCCGGACACGATCGCTCGCTGCTTGAGTGGTTCGCCATGCTGCTGCCGACTGGAATTAGAAAGTGAATGGTCTACAGTGCTTATCGACTGTCGCCGCCGTTCTTGCACTTTCCGCTTGCGTCAGAGCAGAACAGGTCGTCTGGCACCTGGACAACCTTGACGAGGTCGGGGGCCACGCACTAACCGTCGAAGGTGATCCAAAAGTCATCGATACACCACACGGTAAAGCCATAGAGTTCGACGGCGTCGACGATGGCATCTTCCTCGACGTACATCCCCTGGCCCGCTTGTCGACGTTTACCGTGGAAGTAATCTTCAGTCCTTACAAACACGGCGAACCCGAGCAGCGTTTCTTTCACATGCAGGAAGGGCCATCGCAGGAGCGTGTGATGTTCGAAACACGACTCGTCGACGGCGACCTCTGGTTTCTCGATACCTTTGTTTTCTCGGGTGAGCAGAAGATTCCGCTGTACGCAGAGGACAACAAGCACGAGCTCGACAAGTGGTATCACGCAGCGATCGTCGTCGATGAAAACTCGTTCACGCATTTCGTTAACGGAGAGCTGGAATTGAGCGAGGCAATCCGTTTCGAGCCGCAACGTCCGGGCAGAACCTCGCTCGGCGTGCGGCTGAACAAGGTGAACTGGTTCAAGGGCGCCATCAGGACCGTGAGGATTACGCCACGGGCGCTTGTCCCTGAGGAGTTCCTTACGGCTGAGGACTGACCTCGACCGCCTGCATCAGCGCGCTCATGTTCTCGATGAAACTGCTGATCGATATTCCCGTGACCGGGTTCTCGGCAACGTACGGCGACGTGTCGCTCGAATCACCAACCCGGGTTTGCGAGAAGTCGCCGTCCGCCGCAACCGTGCTGCCATCCCCGATATAGGGGTTCGCGATCGCCCGCAGCGGCGTTGGCCAGTAGCCCTCGTCATTGAGGCTGTCGACGAGACTGGCAATCTGCGCCTCTGTCGGCTTGTCCGTCGAAGTGGAGCCGCTTGAGTTCAGGTCCGACACTTCGATTCTCTTTGTGGTGAAGAAACGCGGTAGCGAAAAGTCTTCACGCCTGTTGAGGGGCGAGTTCGCTACAAGCTCTGACGGTGGCACCTTGCGCAGTGATTCGTAACGCGAGCGCAGGCCATCCAGGTCGATGGCACGCCACTGCGAGTAGTGCACGATCGGCTTCTCCGGGTCGTAGTCCTGGTAGTACTCGCCATTGACGACGTTCGATCCGCGGCGATGATTGATCAGCGCGCGGTTGGTCCCGATCTCGATAAACGTTGGAAACTCACGTCCCGGCATCCGAATTTCGTCACCGGACAAGCGAACAGACTCGAGCCAGTCGAATGCTTCGGGGATACGTGCCAGGAATTGCGCATCGCCCGTCCACTCGTAGAAGTCCATCATCAGCGAAATATTGCCGGCGGTTGTGTGGGTGACCAGCGCATCGGGTTCGTAGGAACGCGCACCAACAGGCGCGAGATCGTCAAGCGTATGTTGCAGGCCCCAGCCCGCCTGCGGGGCCGGCTGTTGAGTGGCGGCGAATATGCGCATCGCCTTCTTTATCGATTCGGGAGCGCGTGGATCGTTGAGGGTCTGCCAAACCATCAACAGGAACTTGACGTTCTCGCCGGCAACATCGTCGTTGAAAGTAACGTAGCGCGTGTAGTCCGGCCTGCCGTGCAGTGCCGGCGCATCGTCGACGAACGGGAAGCGTTGCGGCCAGCCACCATTCTCGTACTGGCTGTCGAGTACGAAGCTGATGGCCTTTTGCAGTGCCGCAGCAATTTGCTCATCCTTTCGTTCCAGGTACATTCGCAACAGGAATTGCGACGCTTCCGATGTGCCGGCATCGTCAAAGGTCGCGTTGCCGTAGTAATGATGGAACTCCTCGAGGCGCCAGCCGTTCTTGCCGATCGTGTCGTACCAGCGACGCACAGAATCCTCTCCCGCGAAATCGTGCAGGTAGTTCCAGCCGCCACTTGGGTGCTGCGCGGCGATCAGGGACTGTGCGACTTCGACCGCGGCTTCGTAGAAATACTCGTCCCCGGTAGCGTGGTAGACGTCCAGGTACAGGTGTCCAACGGTGGCTGTGCCCGGCGGCTGAATCCAGATCATCGAGGGATAGGCCTCCATCTCGCCCCAGCGGCGGGAGAGGTCGGTCGAATAGGCCCACACGTAGCCACCCTGTGTGGCGACCTGGTCGCGCATAAAGGCGGTTGCGCGCTTCATCGTCGCAAGAATGGAGTCCTGCGCGGATGAGACCGATGCGACCGTCTCCGCCGGCGGTGATTTCGAACAAGCGGCAGTGAAGAAAGTGCCTGCAATGAGCAGCAGCAGGGTGCGACGAGTGGGGAGAGTACGTGAAGTCACGACGGGTCCTGTGGTGAGTGCCTGGTGAGAATGTAACTCAATATGACACCGGTATCATCCTATCGCTCGGAGCTGGCCTACGAGGCGACCGAATATCTCATCGAAGACCCTGTTGGTCCTGGCAGCCGAGTCACCCGTGGAGGGGCTGATGCCCCGACCCAGCAGAGCGTTAACTACCGCTTCGATCAGGTTCTGCTGGATATGCCGGGGAAGCTCGAAGTCGAACCTCTCCTCGCCATTGGCAGCTGTACTCATATCGAAGCGGCCTGCACCAAAGGTCTCAAACCGTATTTGCCCCTTGCTGCCAACGATGGTCGTTTCATCCTTTTCGGACACCGGGCTTGCAGCAAAGCACCAGCTCCCCGAGCCCTGTGCCCCGGAAGCAAATCGAAAAGCCGCTGAGACTATGTCCTCCGCCGCGTATTGTCCCGCCTGGTTGCCTGCAAACCCGCTGGCGGCTTCGATCGGCCCCAACAGCCAGTCGAGCAAGTCGAGTTGGTGAGAAGCCAGGTCATAGAATAAACCCCCACCCGCAATCTCGGGGTCGACGCGCCAGTTATTATCCAGGTCCTCCGGCGATGGCAGTTGCTGATTGAGTTCGACCCGCGCGTAACGAACTTCGCCGATCGCTCCGGATTCGATGAGCGCCCTGAGCTTCACGAAGTGCGGCAGTGCTCGCCGGTAGTACGCCACGCTGAGAGGCACGCTAGCCTCGCGGCAGGCGGTGATCATCGCCTGGCACTCTTTATAAGAACGGGCCATGGGCTTCTCCACGTAGACCGGTTTTCCAGCCGCGGCAGCACGCAGGGTGAGATCCTTGTGCGCGTTGGGCGGTGTCGCTATGTAGACGGCGTTAATATCCGGGTCGTTGATCAGAGCGTCCGCGTCGCCATACCACTTCGGAACCCCGTGTCGGCGCGCATAGTCTTCCGCCAGTTTTTCATTGCGGCGCATGACAGCGACCAGGCGACTGCCGTCCACGATGTTCATCGCGGGCGCGCTTTTCACTTCACAGACATCGCCAACACCCAGAATTCCCCAACGTACTTCCCCGTCTCGAATCGCCTTTGTCATGTTCTCTTGCCTTTGCATTTTGCCAGTTGGTCGCTAAGCTTCGCTGAATGAGGATCACGGTATCATTGTCAATCCTGCTCGTCGCACTCGGCGTAGCGGGCACGCCGTGTAGCGACGCCGATACGGTAGTTGCCCCATTCTCTGTTGCAGACGGACTCTTCGACCAGGACCAGGCGGCGACGCTGGGGCTCTCTCCTGCACCGGGCGTCGAGACTGTGACCGTCTTCCGGCCCGGGGAAGCCGATAACACATTCAATCACGGCGCTGTCATCACCGAATTCAAAGGTCGCCTGTACGTGCAGTGGCAAACGTCGCGACGTGACGAGGATTCGCTGGATACCCATGTCGTCTACAGCACCAGCGCCAATGGCGACCAATGGTCAACGCCCCGCCAGCTGGTGGAGTCGCCGCCGGAGGCCATGACGACCAGCGGCGGCTGGTGGACGCACGGTGACCAACTCATCGCCTATGTCAACGTGTGGCCGCGGGCCGGCGACATCAGTCACGGCGGTCACACGATGTTTACGACGAGTCGTGACGGTACCCATTGGTCGAAGCTGGAACCGGTGGGCGATCATCGCGGTGATCCGGTGTTGGGTATCTTCGAGCAGGATCCACGAGCTCTGCCGGACGGCCGCATCATTAGCGCCTTTCACCTGCAACCAGGCCTTTTGGTTGCTCCCTTTTATACGGATGACCCATCAGGTACGCGGGGCTGGACACGAGGCCGAATGCAAAACCTGCCGCAAGAAGGAAGCGTTAGCCGGGAAATCGAACCGAGCTGGTTCTCGCGTCGTGACGGTGCAATTGTCATGGTATTTCGCGACCAGGCGGAGAGCTTCAGAAAGCTCGCCTCGGTCAGTGTTGACCGGGGTGCAACCTGGACGACCCCGATGATCAACAACGATGCCGGACGCGCGTACCAAGCAAAGCGCGGGTAACCTGCGCGACGGCACTGCGTTTCTGGTCGGCAATCCTGTCGACAACCGGTCGCGATTTCCCCTGGTCGTAGCACTTGGCCAGGACGGACAGGTTTTCGATCGGGCCTGGTTGCTGCGTGCCGGGGGAGAGGCCTTGCCGGCTCTCCGTTATGAAGGGCAGTACAAGCGTCCGGGGTACAGCTACCCGAAAAGCGCCGTTATCGGTGACTGGCTCTATGTGGCTTACGCCACCAACAAGGAAGATATTGAGCTGACGCGCATTCCGATAAAATCTCTTCAGGCACCGTAAACCAGACACCGGTTACCGGTTTTCGTGCCCGATTGCTAATACCTCCGACGTCCGGCCCCAGCCGCTGCCGGCGCCGCTCCAGCACGCCCTGTATACGCTTAAACTGTTGTTATTCAACAAACTACCGTCATGGAGGGTGTAGCAATAATACCGACTTGCGCAGCACAGATAGAAGTGATAGTTTAGCCTCAATGACACCGGTGTCATCTTCAGGACATCAAATCGTCAGATGAATCACTCAGTCGGCGGGGGGCCGAAGGGGTCGAATGTTTGCAACGACCGGTACTACGGTCGACCACTTAGCCAAGAGGATAGGGGGAAACAATCATGACGGGGACATCTCTCCAATCACGCCTGCTTCACACGCTGGTAGTAGCCGCATTTGCGGTTGTTGCAGCTCCGACAGGCACTGCAATCGCGCAGGACGATTCCGAGGAAATCGAGGAAATCGTCGTCAAGGGCTTTGCCGGCAGCTTGCGGCAGTCACTGGCGGTAAAGCGCAGCGAGAACGGCGTGGTCGATTCGATCATCGCCGAGGATATCGCCGATTTTCCGGACCTGAACCTTGCTGAATCGATCCAGCGCATTCCGGGCGTATCGATCAACCGCATGAATGGCGAAGGTCGCCAGATAACGGTTCGCGGCCTGACCGGCAATTTCAATCGCATTCGCATTAACGGCATGGAAGCGCAGAACACCTCGGGTGGTACTGACTCGAGCGGTGGCTCGAACCGCGGCCGCGATTTCGACTTCAATACCTTCGCGTCCGAGTTGTTCTCGGGCATAACCGTCCGCAAGACGGCGTCGGCCTCGGTCGAGGAAGGATCCGTCGGCGCAACCATCGATCTGCAGACTTCGCGCCCATTTGACTATGATAATGGGCTGACGGTCGCGACATCCGTTCAAGGTGGATACAACGACCTGTCGGAGGAAATCAATCCGCGACTGGCCGGCCTGGTTTCGTACCGGAGCGACGACGATAAGTTTGGCGCAATGATGTCGCTCGCCTACTCGGACCGCAAGATCCTTGAAGAAGGGTTCTCGACGGTACGCTGGGACGATGGCAACTACCGCTCAGTAGAAGGAGTGGACTGCGGGCTCACCCCGGCTGACCCTGGATGCACGTCAATCAACGGTAGTTCTTTGACCTACGGCCCGCGCATCCCGCGCTATGGTCGGTTGACGCACGAACAACAACGCCTTGGCGTGACTGGCGCACTGCAATTTCGCCCCAGTGACAAGACCGAGATTATTGTCGAAGGCCTGTACTCGGATTTCGATGCGCAGCGTGACGAGGAATTTCTCGAGGTCTTTTTCCGCAGCCAGCAAGGCAGCATCGATGCGTATGACGTCGTACTGGATCCCTCGAAGAACATTATTGAATCCGGCACGTTCGACATCAGCCCGCTATCCAACGGTACGCACCCGGTGCGCAGCGAGCATCGCTTCGACGAGCTGAACACGACGTTCTCGCAGATCACCGCAAAGTTGACCCACGATTTCTCGGATCAGTTCCGCATGAATGTGCTGGCTGGTACGACCAATTCGGAGCAGGACGTACCAGTACAGACCACGATCCTGTATGACGCGGTTGGTTTGGTAAGCGGATATTCCTACGACTTTGGCAGCAGTCACCAGACGCCATCAATCTCCTTTGGCGACCTGGACGTGACGGATCCTTCAGCCTTCGCATTCACGGAATTTCGCGATCGGCCACAGTTCGTCGAGAACTCATTCAGCAACCTGGCAGCCGACGTTGCTTTCGACCTGAATGAGAACCTGACGATCCGCGGTGGCTTGAGCTACAAGGAATTCGAGTTTGACACCACCGAATCCCGGCGTGAAAGCACCAATGGTTCGCGTCTCTGTGATGCGGGTTACTACGATTGTGACCTCGATGACGACGGCATCCGGGATATCACCGGTGCGCCGCTGACACCTGAACTGGTTACGATGGTTAGCGGCTTCGGCTCGGGCCTTGGCGGTTCCGGCTATGATGGTCAGTGGATCTCCGCCAACGTCCAGGCGGCCGCTGATCTGATCGGCATCTACAGCATTCCGGGTGCGCCGCAGGTAGGCAATATCCGGTCCGTGACGGAAGAAGATGTTGGCGGTTGGGTGCAGCTCGATTTCTCGACCGAGCTGGGTAGCATTGGCGTGCGCGGCGACATCGGTGTGCGCTATGTCGAAACAACGACAACGTCGCAAGGTTTGGTCGTCGACGATGACACTGGCGATCAGATCGTTCTTGTTGACGGTGGCGATTACACCGACACCTTGCCGTCCATGAACCTGGTGTTCGACCTGACGGACGATTTCCTGGTGCGTCTCGCCTACGCGGACGTTATGGCACGGCCGTCTCTTGGCGACCTGACACCGGGCGGCTCACTCAACAGCTTCGTCGGCCCTCCGTACGCTTACGACGCCGGCAACCCGGACCTGGATCCGTATCGCTCAACCAACTTTGATATTTCGCTCGAGTGGTACTTCATGGATGACGCCCTGGTGTCTTTGACCTACTTCACCAAGGACGTCGATTCGTTCTTCCAGGATAGCGATCCGGTCATAGTGCCCTACAGCCAGTCAGGCCTTCCTGAGAACCTGCCACCGGCCTCGAGCCCTCTCTTTGAGGACCTGAACAACGGTCTGGATCCTCTGATCGAAATCAGCCAGACGTTGAATGGTGGCAGTGCCAAGGTAGACGGATTTGAAATTATCTACCAGCAGCCAATCGGAGAGAACTTCGGGTTTACGGGTAACTACACCAAGGTCGATTCAAATGAGATAGTCGGCTTCTCCGAGAATGCGTTCAATGCGACGGTCTACTTCGAGAATGACACGTTTAGTGCGCGCGTTTCCGCGGCCTATCGTGATCCGTACGTGACGACCAGGGCGAACAGCAGCGGCCGTAATGAGCGCGGTTACGATGCAACGACCAACATCGACCTGGCCATGGCGTACAATTTGAACGACTCAATGGCGCTGACCTTCGAAGCACTCAACCTGACGGATGAGTACGAGCACCAGTTGTATGATGCTGCCGACCTGGTCTCCGTGTATCACCACACAGGCACCGAGTTCATTCTCGGTTTCCGGTGGGCACCGAGCACTAAATAGGATACAGACCCCCCGATACGTATCCTGAAGCACAGCCCGGGGCCGACCCATGGTCCCGGGCTTTTTTTTGACTGCGACGGAGTGATGCGTGGCAATGTCTATCTCACGACGAGACATCCTTAGATCCGGTGCGGGACTGGTTAGCACCATCGGCTTCGCGCCGCTGTTCGCGCAACTACTCGCGCCAACCGTTACCACGACGTACGGGCAGGTCCGCGGCTACACCGACAACGACATCGAGGTCTTCAAGGGTATTCGCTACGGCGCCGAGACGGCGTCGCGAAGGTTTCAACCACCGCTGCCACCGCAAGCCTGGGACAAGGTTGTCGATTGTTTTGAGTATGGCGCCTCCTCGCCCCAGGACCGAACGAGCGAAACGATCAGCGAGGATTGCCTGTTCCTGAATGTCTGGACACCGGCTGTTAATGACAGTCGCAAACGTCCGGTCATGTTCTACATCCATGGAGGCGCCTACAACCATGGCTCCGGGTCCAGTCCGCTCTATGACGGCAGCGCCCTTGCGCGTCACGGCGACGTTGTCGTTGTAACGGTTAATCATCGGCTGAATGCGTTCGGCTATCTCTACCTGCAACGACTTGCACCGGAACGGTTCCCCGACTCCGGTAACTGCGGACAACTCGATCTCGTACTGGCTCTGAAGTGGGTGCAGGACAATATCGCGGCATTCGGCGGCGACCCGGAGAGGGTATTGGCATTCGGCCAGTCCGGTGGTGGCGCCAAGATCGCGACGATGATGGCGATGCCTGCAGCGAAAGGCCTGTTCCAACGGGCGGCCTCGATGAGCGGGCAACAGGTGACCGCTTCGGGCCCAACAAACGCAACCGAGCGAACGATGGCCTACCTGGATGCGCTGAACATCCATCAAAAAGATGTAGATCAGCTTGCAGATTTGCCTGTCGAGAAACTCGTCAACGGACTCAGCGCCCGCGACCCCGTGTTGACGTACGACGCATCGGTTTACTTCGGTCCGGTGCTGGACATGCGTTCACTGACCCGCCATCCGTTCTATCCCGATGCCGCACCGCAGTCGGCACACATCCCGATGATCATAGGCAATACGCACGATGAGACAAGAGCGTTTTTGCGCGACCCGGCCTATTACGATCTCACCTGGGAAGAGGTCCCTGAGTTGCTGGTCCCCAATATGCGCGTGGACATACGGCCCGAATACGTCGTCGACGAGTACCGGCGCATCTACCCGGACTACACTCCCTCGCAGGTCTTCTTTGCGGCAACCACAGCGGCGCGATCATGGCGCGGTGCAATTATCGAAGCCGAGGTGCGTGCGCAGCAGCAAGGCGCGGGCACGTTTGTCTACCAGCTCGATTTTCAAAATCCTGTCAAACCGGAGCTCGGCGCGCCGCATACACTCGATATTCCGCTGGTATTCCGGAACCTCGACGCGCAAGGCTCGATTGCCGGAACGGGAAGGGAATCGAGAGCCGTGTCGGCAATGATGAGCGAGGCGTTTATCAGCTTTGCCAGCACGGGCGTTCCAAATAGTTCATCCCTCCCCGAGTGGACGGACTTTACCCTGCCAGATCGGGCGACGATGGTACTCGACGTGCCCCCGCGAATGGTGAATGATCCGCGAGGCGCGGAAAGAAGGATTTTCGAAAGAGTGCCCTACGTTCAGCCGGGCACCTGAAGATTGCGGGGTAAGTTGTTCGCTGGTCGCTACTGCGACGCAAGCAATGCTTTTATCTGGCAGCGCAGTTCGCCGAGATCCCCGCCACCAAATCGTATGTTGACCGATTGCCCGGGAGTGACCTCGTGAATCCCTGTCGTCTGCCCGGTTGCTACAACGGCGCCGGCCTGGAGCGGCCGGCCACGTCCTGCCGCGACTTCGAGCATGAATTGAACGGAACGGGTCACACCCCCGGTTAGCCGGAAAGCGCCACCTTCCCCGACAAGTTCATCGTCGACATACGTGCTGCAGGTGAGTGATTGCACGTCACGCTCCTGCCAGTCCGGGATAATCGGACCTACAATAAGGCCCCGGTTGTTCCCGAAATCGGAGGCCACCACCGCCGGTCCCAGATCATTAATGCCAACGAGTGGGCTGCTCGCGATCTCGAGGCCAATACGCAACTCGCGGATCATCGCCTCCGCCTCTTCACGGCCCCAGTGGACCTTGCCGGCAGGCGCGTCCTCCCGGATGACTGCGACAAATTCAGCTTCGACTGCTGCAAAGCCATCGGCAAAGACGGGCATCGCCGGAACATCGTTGTTTGCCTGCCACACTATTGTCGTGGCGAAGATCGGTCCTGCCAGGCGGTCACAGCCGAACTTGTCTTCGACCGCTGGCGGAATACGCCCGACCTTCCAACCGCCGATTTTGTCAGACCAGAGATCGATGGCCCGGTCCTGGATCAGGTAGGCGGTGGCCAGATCGGCAGGAGCTGATCCCGGGTAGTCATCAAGACCGCGAGCAGCAATTCGGGCGGAAACCAGCGAACTTGCGATTTCCTCCACCGACTTCGCAGGCAGGCCTTGCTTGATCTTGTTGTGTTCTGCTGTCATGCGCTGTCCCTTGGAGCTTTTTTCCTGGCGCTCTGCAGCTGAATTGTAACTGGTTCCGGCAAATTATGGAAACCGGTGTCATTTTTTTTCTGCAAGGAGGTTCCTGAGCATCCGAAAATGGTCAAGTTTGTGTAAAAACAATAACTTATGTGCGAATTACGTGCACCGCTCCGGTGCATTTGCTGTGCGCCTGGAATTCGGTTTTTCGGGGTGGTTTTCGTTGCGCAAATTTGGCCAGCAATCGCATCGGACGCGAGGCGTCGGTGCAGGTTAGAATGCCGCTTCGCGGCGTTGCCAGGCGCACGCTGGCAACCCGACCCTGAATGAAGGCACGGCAAACGAGTGATGGCGAAAGACAGTAACGCTAAGGCGCAAAAAAAAGGCAGTGGCAAGCTGACGATCACCGATATCGCGCGGCTCTCCGGCGTGTCCAAGAAAACCGTATCGAGGGTCATTAATCACTCCGGACTTGTCAGGCAGGAAACGCGTGACCGGATCCTGGAGATTGTGGCCGAGCACGGCTACCGACCGGACCCGCAGGCGCGCGCGCTGGCGCTGCGGCGATCGCACCTGATCGCGTTTATTTCGAATCAGCCAAACCCGCAGTACATCGTCAGCATGCAAAGCGGCATTCTCGAGGCAACAAACGGAACACCCTACGAGGTTGTCATTCGTCCCTGTGACAGCAGTTCGCCTACCTTGTATGACGAGATAGAGGAGTTGGTTACTCACCAGAAACTCTTCGGGGTCATACTGACGCCGTCCATATCTGAAGACGACGAACTGATTGGCAGGTTGCGAAAGATCAAGTGCCCCTACGTCCGTATTGCCGCGGTATCCCTTGATTCCCCGGAAAATATGATTGAAACGCACGACTACGTGGGGGCCGCCGAAGCCGCACGACATATCGCAAACCTCGGGCATTCCCGGATCGCCCATATCAAGGGACCGCAGACCTTCCTGTCCGCAAAAGAGCGGTTGCGTGGCTTCCAGGTCGGACTGGCCGAGTTCGGCCTCAGCGTCGCGAACGACTACTTGTTGACCGGCGGGTACACGTTTGAGTCGGGCGTCGAATGCGGTCAACAGTTGATCGAACTCGAGCAACCGCCGACAGCTGTTTTCTGTGGCAATGATGAAATGGCCGTCGGCGTATTCAAGGCGGCGCGCGATGCCGGAGTGAGAATACCTGAGGATCTGTCCGTCGTGGGTTTCGACGACTCGCCAATCGCAGAGCGCATATGGCCGGCCCTGACGTCTGTCCGCCTGCCGATCAAGCACATGGGACGAATCGCCGCGCAACTGCTGGTCTCCAATCACGACCGCATGTCGATGGAGCCACCGTCGGCAGTATCGGTCATGCCGAGCCTGGTCGTGCGCGACTCGACCGCAGCGCCCCCCAGCGAAGAATGATATTTGCAGAATTCTGCCAGAAATGGCTTTAAATCAACGATGACACCGGTTACCATATACGTTTGACCCGGCCCGGATGGAGCCCATTCATGTTCAAGAAAACCTACCAGGCGACACACCCATCGATGATCGACGGCATCAGCAATGAGGCGCTGTGCGATCTTTACCAGGTCACCGACCTGTTCGTCGCCGACGAAATCAGCCTCAATTACACCCACAACGAACGCATGGTCATCGGTGGTGCGGCACCCGTGAAGAATGCTGTGCGGCTGCCCGATCAAACGGCGCCCGTAAAAGGCGCGCCCTTCCTCGAGCGTCGCGAGCTCGGTGTCATCAATGTCGGCAGCGGCAGCGGCAAGGTTGTTGTCGATGGCAAGAGTTATGACCTGGAACCGCGAGACGGGTTGTACATTCCCATGGGCAGCAAGGCGGTCGAGTTTTCGAGCAACGATGCCAGCGACCCGGCGGCCTACTATCTCGCTTCGACCCCAGCGCATGCCCGCTTTGAGATCGTCAAGATCTCGATCAAGGATGCCGTACCGGTGAAACTCGGTTCCCTTGAGGAATCAAACGACCGGACTATCTACAAGTATGTTGTGCCAGAGACCTGCAAGTCGGCACAGCTCCTTCTCGGCCTGACCATTCTCAACCCCGGCAGCGTCTGGAATACGATGCCACCACACCTTCACGACAGGCGATCCGAGGTCTACTTCTACTTCGACCTGGGTGAGAACGAGCGCGTGTTCCATTTCATGGGCGAGCCGGACTCCATGCGCCACATCGTGATGCACAACCGGGAAGCGGTCATCTCACCACCGTGGTCAATCCACATGGGCGCCGGCAACAGCAACTATTCATTCATTTGGGCGATGGGCGGCGAGAACCTCGACTACACCGACATGAACGTTCTCGACATCTGTCAATTGAAATAGGGCGGTGAAGACGTGAGCAAATTATTCGACCTAAGCGGTAAGGTGGCGGTTGTCACCGGTCCTAACACGGGCCTCGGACAGGCCATGGCAATCGCGCTCGCCGAAGCCGGCGCGAGAATCGCGCTGGTCGGTCGCGTCGAACCCGATGAAACAGTCAGGATTATCGAGTCAGCGGGAGGCGAATGCACCGTCATCATGGCTGACCTGTCCTCGACAGACGTCATCCCGGGCATCATCGAGAAGACTGTCGAGGCGCTTGGGCCAATCGATATTCTGGTCAACAACGCGGGGATCATTCGGCGCGAAGACTCGGTGGACTTCAGCGAAAAGGACTGGGACGAGGTGATGTCGGTCAACCTGCGGACGCCGTTCTTCCTGGCGCAGGCCGTTGCCCGTACCATGATTGCAGATGGCCGCCCCGGCAAAATCATCAATACCGCGTCCCTGCTGTCGTACCAGGGCGGTATCCGGGTTCCGTCTTATACAGCGAGCAAGAGCGGCATTGCCGGCATCACGCGCCTGCTGGCCAACGAGTGGGCATCGAAAGGCATCAACGTCAACGCCATCGTGCCCGGCTACTTCGCGACCGACAACACCAAGGACCTTCGTGCCGACCCGGTGCGCAGCGCTGAAATCCTGACGCGAATTCCTGCTGGTCGCTGGGGCGAACCCTCTGACCTCGCCGGAGCGGCCGTCTTCCTGGCATCGCCGGCATCCGACTACGTCCAGGGCGTGTTGCTTCCTGTAGACGGCGGCTGGCTCGCGCGCTAGCAGCCCATGCCGCTTCGCATCGATCGACGGGCAAGCCTCAAGCTGCTCGCCGGTGTGGGTGCGACCTGCCTGGTTCCCGGCTGGGCCGGACGCGACGCGCTCGCGCAGGGTTCCCGTGCAAGTTCGTCCCTCGATCCCTGGCGAAACATGCGCTGGGCGCCCGGTAACGAGGGGCAGCGCAAGGCCGACCTTGGCGATGGCACGTTTCTGAACCCGGTCTTCGCGGGTGACCACCCCGACCCAAGCCTGCTTGCGGACGGCGACGACTATTACCTGACATTCTCGAGCTTCGACGCCTATCCGGGGCTCGTCATCTGGCACAGCCGTGACCTCGTCAACTGGTCGCCTGTCACGGCGGCCTTAAAAACCCCCATCGGCTCGGTCTGGGCGCCCGAACTCGTTAAACACGACGGCCGCTATTACTTGTACATTCCCGCGCGGTTTGCCGACTATCGCTCGATTTACGTGATCCACGCGCCAAGCATTGCGGGTCCCTGGTCCGAGCCGATTGATCTCAAGTTGCCGCGCCACATTGATCCGGGCCACGCACTTGGCGAGAACGGTGAGCGCTGGTTGTTTCTTTCGGGTGGCGACCGCGTCCGACTGGCAGCCGATGGGCTCGCGACCAACGGCGAGGTCGAGCACGTTTACGATCCCTGGCGGTACCCCGAGGACTGGGTCGTAGAAACCTTTGCCCCGGAAGGACCCAAGATCGCGCGTCGCGGCAATTTCTTCTACATGGTCACCGCGGTGGGCGGTACCGCAGGTCCGCCGACCGGGCACATGGTCATCGTGGCGCGATCCGGGTCTATTGACGGTCCATGGGAAAACTACCCGGGAAACCCGGTAATTCGAACCGAGTCAGCGGAAGAAAAATGGTGGTCGCGCGGTCATGCGACATTGTTCGAAGGACCGGGCGGGCAGTGGTGGATGATCTATCACGGTTACGAAAACGGATACTGGACACTCGGGCGTCAGGCCCTGCTCGAGCCTGTCGAATGGACTGCAGATGGCTGGCCGCGGCCGCTCGGCGGCGATTTGTCGAAGCCGATACAGAAACCCCTTGATCTCGGTCCGCAGCCGCACGGTCAGGCACTGTCGGATGACTTCTCCGTGGATCGGTTGGGCACCCAATGGGCCTTCTACGATCCCGAACCCGGCGAGGCTGATCGAGTGCGGCGCCACGGTGGCCGCTTGCACCTGCGCGCCAAGGGATCGACGCCAGGCGACAGCTCACCGCTCTCCTGTATTACGGGAGATCACTCCTACGAGGTCGAGGTACACGTCGAAATCGATGCCAACGTTGAGGCGGGCCTGCTGTTGTTTTACAACCGGCGACTCTACGCTGGCCTCGGCATCGGGCCGCAAGGTCTCATGATGCATCGCTACGGTTTGCAGCGCCTGCGCGGCGCGATCCCGGGGCAGCGGGAGGATGCGAGCAACGCACTGCGGCCGGACAGCCTGCGTATTCGTCTAAGAAACCAGAGAAATATTCTAACCATCCACACGAGCCGCGATAATGGCGCGACCTGGCAGAAGTTCGACGTGCAGATGGAAGTCTCGGGCTACCACCACAACGTGGCCTACGACTTCCTGAGCCTGAGACCGGCGTTGTACGCGGCAGGACAGGGCGAGGCCAGGTTCTCCGACTTCACCTACCGCGGCCTGATGCCGTCGGCGATACTGCCTAGTCAATAAGGCCGAAGAATCTCGGCAGCCCCTCGCTGAGTTCCGGTATGTAAGTAATCAGCATCAGCACGACGAACATCGCCGCATACATTGGCATCATCGGGCGCACCATGCGGTTAATTGTCGTCTTCGCCAGCGCGCAGCCGACAAACAGTATGGTTCCCACGGGCGGCGTACACAGGCCGATACAGAGATTAAGCACCATCATGATGCCGAAATGCAGCGGCGACATGCCCAGCTCGATGGCCACCGGAAGGAAGATCGGTGTGAATATCAATACGGCCGGTGTCATGTCCATGAAGATGCCGACGAGCAGCAACACGATGTTAATCAACAGCAAAATAACGAGTGGATTGTCGCTGATGCCCACGAGCCCCTCGGCCACCATGGCCGGGATATTCTGGTAGGCCAGGATCCACGACATGGCTATCGATGCGGCGATAAGGAACATGACCACGGCCGTTGTTTGCGCCGCCTTGAGGCAAATAGACGCGATATCGGCCAGGCCAATTTCCCGGTAGACAACAGACGAAAGCAACAACGCATAGAGCACGGCAATCGCTCCTGCTTCGGTCGCCGTGAAGATGCCGGCAAGAATTCCGCCAATGACGAGCACGATCAGGAACAGGCTTGGCAGCGCGGCGATGGTGTACTTGAGAGCCAGGCGCAGCGAAACGCTTTCACCGGCTGGCATGTTGTTACGTCGTGCATAGATCGCGCAGACAATCAGCGTTGCAATACTGATCATGAGGCCCGGCACGTAACCAGCGACGAACAGGGCGGCGATGGAAACGCCGCCGCTTGCAACGGCATACACGATCAGCGTATTGCTCGGCGGAATCAACAACCCTGTGGTAGCCGAGGTCACGGTTACCGCCGCCGCAAAATTCTTGTCGTAGCCTTCTTTTTTCATCTCCGGGATCATGAAGCTGCCGACCGCGGTTGTCGCCGCAATCGATGAGCCCGAGATGGCGCCAAACAAGGTGCATGAAATAACGTTGACGAACGCGAGACCGCCTGGAACCATCCCGATCAACGCCTTCGAAAACTCGATCAGGCGTCTCGCTATTCCACCTTGCGCCATGAGCTGCCCTGAGAGGATGAAAAGCGGAATGGCGAGCAGGGCGAAACTGTTGAGACCGCCCGCCATACGCTGTGCGATCGTCGTCGCAGCGGGCAGGAAGTCCATCGTTACGACCATGGTGGCCAGCGTCGACAAGCCGATACAGATCGCGATCGGAACGCCGAGCGCAAACAGGCCGACGAAGACAATGATGAGGAGTGCGATTTCCATCAGAGCTCTCCTCCCTCACGAACCGCGTCGGAGTCCGCGTCGGGCTCCAGCGCCTGCACAAGGCAGTAAAAGACGATCAGTACGCCAGTGAGCGGAACGACCGAGTAGACCCAGGAGATCGGCATGCCGAGAACGGCAGAATATTGCCGAAGTTCCCAGGTAAGCGAGACAAGGTTAATACCACCCACGATCAGCACTGCCCCCGCAAACAGCGCAACGACCGCCAGTGTGAAGTAGCGCAGAACAGCGGCCGAAACGCCCTCGAGCTTTTCCGGCAACAGCTCCAGTCCCAGGTGGGCACGTTGCCGAAACGCGAGGCTCGCACCGAGCATGGAAATCCAGATCAGGAGAAATCGCGCCAGTTCCTCGGTCCACGGACTCGGATCCTCGAGCAGGTAGCGGGACAAGACCTGCCACGCAACGGACGAGACCAGCGCGACGACGAGCAAAACCAACAGGGCGCGCAGCGCGATGTCGACCACTCTTGCCAATGACTGCATCAGTTCATCTCCTCGATCGCCTGAATCAGGTCGCCAATGTCAGTGCCATCGTAGCTTGCTTTCATCTCCGCAACGGCTGCCTGGAACGGTGCCTTGTCCGGATAAATGACTTCAACGCCCGCCGCACGCACAGCCGCCAGCGCTTCCTCGGTCGATGCTTTCCAGAGCGCGCGTTGGTAGACAACCGAATCGTCGACCGCGGCCTGCAGCCAGGCCTGTTGTTGCGCGTCCAGCGAGTACCAGATTCGTGTGCTGATCAACAGGATATCGGGAACCGCCGTGTGCTCATCGAGCGAAAAATACCGGGCTGCCTCGTAGTGGCCGGAAAGATAAAAACTCGGGGCGTTGTTCTCTGCTCCGTCAACGACACCTTGTTGCAACGCCGTGTATATTTCGCCAAATGAAATCGGCGTCGGACTGCCGCCAAGCGCGCTGATCATCTGTACTGCAGTCTGACTTTGCATGACACGAATTTTCAGTCCCTCGAGGTCGGCGGGCGTCCGGATAGGGCGGTCCTTGGTGTAGAAACTGCGACTGCCGGAATCGTAATAGCCGAGGCCGCGTACTCGCGTGATCTCGGTCGACACGAGCAACGACTTGCCAATGTCGGAATCGAGCACACGAAAGTAGTGATCGCGGTCGCGGAAAAGATAGGGGATGCTGAAGACCTTCATGGACGGCACAAAAGCTTCCAGCGGCGCCGTCGAAACCTTGGTCATCGCAAGCGATCCAATTTGCAGGAGCTCGACGGTTTCGCGTTCAACACCGAGCTGGCCGCTCGGGTAGATGTCGATGCGCATCTGTCCATCCGAGTATTCGGCCAGGCGCTCCGCCATGTGCACCATACCTTTATGCACCGAGTGATTTGTGTCGAGTGCGTGCGCAAGCTTCAACACCACGACATCGTCGCGGACGGTGCACGCGCTTAGCAGCAGCGCGCCAAGCAACAGGGCGAAGACTCTGTGTACCCCCATTCGGGCTTCCTTACAGTCGGCAGCAAAGACATAGTCTAACCCCTATTCGGGCAAATTGACACCGGTGTCATTCTGCCGTAGTGTCAGAGCAGTAGCGGGGTAAGCAACGCCATGAGCGTGACTATCGACAGACGCAAATTATTGCTCACGGCTCTCGCCGCGAGCGTTCCGGTGCGCGCGCAAACGCCCCCCCCGGAGACGGGCGGTTCGCTGCCAGGCGGCTTGCCGCAACCCACCGAGACGATTGACCTGTGGCCGGAGCGCGCGCCCGGCATGCCCGCCTCACCTCCGCTGGAAACAGTCAACGAACGCAGCACCGACAAACAGGTGACAGACCGCGCGGTGTTCGGGATTAGCAAACCCCGCATGGCCGTCTTTCGGCCGGCCGTAGCGAACGGCGCGGCCGTCATGGTGACGCCAGGTGGCGCCTACAAGTGGGTGGTCATCGACAAGGAAGGTTACGAGATTGGTCGCTGGCTGGCCGCACGTGGCTTTACGGTATTCGTGCTCTTCTATCGCTTGCCCGCTGAAGGATGGGCGGCGGGACCGGATGTCTGCCTGGCAGATGCCCAAAGAGCGATACGAGTTATCCGGTCCCGTGCGGGTGATTACGGTATCGATCCGGAACGCGTTGCCGCGATGGGGTTCTCGGCAGGTGGGCACGTTTCGACGGACCTGGCGACGCGTTTCGCCACGCCAACCTATGACCCGGTCGATGCGGCGGACAAATTGTCGGCGCGGCCCCTGGTCGCCGCGCACATCTATCCGGTGGTATCCATGTCACTGCCAGTTGCTCACGCAGTATCCCGACAGATGTTGATTGGCGAGAATGCGAGCCCGGAGCTCGAGCGCCGCCATTCGCCGCAACACAACGTGCCTGATGACGCGCCGCCCTGTTTCCTGGTTCACGCCGAAGATGATGCCAGCGTGGTCGTCGAAAACACACTCGAGTTTCGAGCCGCGTTGAAGGCGAAAAGAATCCCGGTCGAAACACACTTGTTTGCCAACGGCGGGCACGGCTTCGGGCTGCGCAAAGCGGTTGGCAAACCCGTCGCAGCATGGCCCGAGCTGTTCCTTGGCTGGGCTCGAACAACAGGCTTGATCTGAATCAGGGGAACAACGATGACTATGAAGATCCACGTACTCGCACTTACCGCCGTGCTATTGGCGCTGTCCGCCTGCTCGGGCGAGCGCGAAGAGGGCAGGAAAGTCGATGCATCCGGCAAAGAGGACACCGCGCTCGCAACCGTGCCAGAGGAGGTGCTGGCTGCCGCACTGGCAGCGAGACCGGACCTGGTGATCGGCGAAGTCGAGTTCGAGACCCGTGATGGCAACGAGTACTACGACGTCGGCGGTACGCTGCCCGATGGCAGCGAACTCGAACTCGACATGACACGCGTAGACGGTGTGTGGACAGTCGTCGAGTTTCAGCGTGACATCGGCATGGACCTTGTACCCGATGATGTGGCCGCCGTACTTGCTGCCGAACTGCCGGACTGGACGCCCACGCGAATTATCGAAAGCGATCAGGGCGACGGCACCATCGTCTACGAGTTTTTCGGGCCTGGAACAGGGGATGAACTCGACAAGCATGAAGTCAGGTGGACCGACGGTGCAGCCGAACTGCTAATCGATGAGTGGGCGCATTAGCGATGAGCGCGATCAGGCGCGTAACGAGTCGACTCTTTAAAGTACCGCTGCCGGAAATCGTCGCCGACGCGAAACATGGCGATCACTCGCACTTCGACATCGTTACGGCGACGGTTGAACTGGAAGATGGATCCGTTGGCACCGGCTATACCTACACCGGCGGGCGCGGCGGCCATGCGGTCAAGAGTCTCATCGACCATGATCTCGCCCCGACCATCGTGGGCATGGATGGCGATTCTCCGGCAACGGTTCTCGATGCGATGGAGTGGCACGTCCATTACGTCGGCCGCGGTGGCGTGGCCGTGTTCTCGATGTCGGCCATCGACATCGCACTGTGGGACATCGTCTGCAAAAAGGCAGGGCAGCCCCTGTGGCAGGTAGCCGGAGGGGCGGACAACTCCTGCAAAGCCTATTGTGGCGGTATCGACCTCAATTTCAGCAAAGAAAAGTTGCTGGACAATATCGCCGGCTACCTGGCGGCCGGCGCGAATGGCGTGAAGATCAAAGTTGGCAAGGAAGACCTCGACGAGGATCTGGATCGTGCGGCAGCGGTCAGGAAGTTGATTGGCCCTGACATCGCGTTCATGGTTGATGCGAATTACTCGCTGTCTGTTGATCAGGCGATCGAGGCCGCCAGGGGCTTTTCCAGGTACGACGTTCTCTGGTTTGAAGAGCCAACGTTACCCGAGGACTTCGAGGGTCACGCAAGAATCGCAGCGGAGACGGGCGTGCCACTGGCGGCTGGAGAGAACCTGCGAACAATGCACGAGTTTCGCCTTGCCCTGGAGCAAGCAAGTCTCTCTTTCATTCAACCGGATGCATCCAACTGCGGCGGGATCACGGGATGGCTAAGGGTCGCCGAAATGTCGCGCACACATGGCATTCCCGTGTGTTCACATGGCATGCAGGAACTGCACGTCAGCCTTGTTTCATCGCAGCCGCATGGTGGATGGCTGGAGATTCACAGTTTCCCGATTGACCAGTACACCACGCGACCGCTTACCCTGGAGAATCACAGGGCGGTGGCCCCGGACGTGCCGGGAATCGGGGTCGAGTTTGACTGGCCGGTTCTCGCAGAACACGAGATCAAGACCTGAGCTGCCCGTTGGCGGAATCTACGTCGTCGCTTTCGCCCGGGTCAGTAGCCAGTCTTTCTGCTGCGGCAGCAGAGCGGACCATTGCCGACA
This sequence comes from uncultured Gammaproteobacteria bacterium, assembly GCA_963698415.1. GTDB lineage: Bacteria > Pseudomonadota > Gammaproteobacteria > Steroidobacterales > Woeseiaceae > UBA1847. The sequence continues at coordinate 22,605 of CAVOQS010000003.1, forward strand.
ACTTCTGGAAGCCTGGCCACCCAGCTTCACGGTCGTGCGTATCGAACGGCTCAGGGCGCTGGCGAAGAGACGAGGGTAGTAGGGTAGCCTGCCCACAAAGAAAGGCAGTATTTCTTCGAGCGCAAGATCGGTATCGAAGGTCTCGGCAAAGGCGTCAAAGAATCTGCCAACCGCGGCGGAAACCGGGTTGTTTTCAGCCAGTAGCCCGGACGGGGTCACTGTCCAGGTCATATCAAGCTGCAACACGCAGGTCCCCACAAAACCTGCGCGTCGCTCATCCGACCATTCATGAGGTGCGATGAGACTCAGGGACCATGCGCCATTTATCCAGTAGAGATAGTTGGGCTGCCGTACCGCCGGGCGATATTTGAAGGCGGCGGATAGCACCAGCATTGACGTGAAAAGTTCAGCCAGCACCTGGCGATGCGGTTTCGCAACCAGGTCCCTCGGTTCCGTCTGGTACCAGTCGAGCATGAACCCGTTGACGCCCTTGCCCTCCGGATTGCCGTCGCCCTTGCGAGCAACGACAGCTTTCTCGAAGTTGAGTTTTTTGACGGCAATTTGCATGGATGCTGATCCGTGGGGCGTGTCACGATACCCGGGTTGGCATTGAAGAATAAGCTTTTGGCCAGCCCAATATAAGGCAGTGAGGCCCAACTGTTACAAGTCGAAACAGACACCGGGCTGAAAATCGGTAATCCTCACCATTGGGGAATCACCCCATCTTATGGAGCACAACATGCGAAGCCTATTCGGAGCACTCATTCTTATGGTCACTACTTCAACGATCGCCAGTGATGGCGCTCTTCTCGATCAGGATTTCCGGATGCTTGCGTCCGATGATGTCGTGAACCTGCAGGACGCCTATGCGGGCAAAGTGATCCTCGTGGTCAACACGGCCTCCAAGTGCGGCAATACGCCGCAATACGAAGGCCTCGAACAGCTTTACCAGGAGTATGGGGATGATGGTCTGGTCGTCCTCGGGTTTCCCTCCAACGACTTCATGGGACAGGAGCCCGGCACAGAAGAGCAGATCCAGGAGTTTTGCCGTCTCACCTACAGCATCAAGTTTCCGATGTTCGAAAAAGTCACGGTGAAGAAGGGTGACGCGCATCCGTTCTTCGAAAGGCTGGCCGATGACTCGGGCACCTATCCGACGTGGAACTTCCACAAGTACCTGATCGGCCGCGACGGCAAGCTTATTGCAGAGTTCAGTCCGCGGACGCAGCCTTACGACGAGGGTTTATTGACTGCGATCAAGTCCGAACTCAAGAACTGAATTCTCAGCGCAAAGGCATGACGCTTCTTTCGTCCCTGCAGCCGAATGCGAACGTTGGCATTGTCGGCGCGAGCGGTGGTATTGGCCGAGCCTTCGTTGACCTCCTGGCTGGCGACGCCGCCATTCGGCAGGTGCATGCGTTTTCCCGGACACCGTGCGAGTGGGCGGAGGACAAAGTCGTTTCGCATACCCTCGATCTCACGGACGAAGGGTCAATCGAGACCGCGGCGGCAGCGGCGGCCAGCGAAGCACCGCTGGATCTCGTAATCGTTGCCACCGGCATTTTGCATCGAGGCGAGGACATCAGACCCGAGAAGTCGATGCGCGAGATCGAGTCCCGGTCACTGGCTGAAGTTCTGGCAGTGAATGCGATCGGGCCGTCACTGGTAGCCAAGCACTTCCTCCCCAGGCTACGGCGAGACCGCAAGTCGGTATTTGCGGCGCTGTCGGCGCGCGTTGGAAGTATCGGTGACAATCGGCTGGGTGGATGGACCGCTTATCGAATGTCGAAAGCAGCGCTCAATATGCTGATTCGTACGATGGCGATCGAGCAGGCACGAACCGCACCGGGTTCGGTCGTCGTCGCCCTGCATCCGGGAACCGTAAGCACGGACCTGTCGCGGCCATTCACAGCCCGGACGCCGACGTCACAGCTGTTCACACCGCAAATGGCTGCGACCCGGCTCCTCGGTGTTCTCGACAGCCTGTCGGCCGATCAGACAGGTGGGTTTTTTGCCTACGACGGAGCCCGTATAGACTATTGAGCGCTCCTGTTCCAGGCCACCGTCATCATCGCGATGGCCAGTACCACGAACAACACGGCAACTGCGCGGCGCATTACGTGCGGCGCGATCTTGCCCTGCAGTCTTGGGCCGATCTGGCCGCCGATGAGAACACCCGGAATATCGTAGACGAGGAGGTTCCAGGGGACGGCTGTCCATCCGCCCGCCTTGATGAGTTGTAGCGCGAGCGTCGTGGAGGCAAACGCGACCGTTACAATGACCACCAGGACCGACGTTGCGGCGGCCACAGCGACCGGCACCCCTTTTCGCGTTAGTTTCGAAATCGTTACTTCGCCGATACCGACGGAGACCATGCCTGTGAGAAACGCGCCCAGCCCGGTCAGTGCATAGCTCTTCGGGCCCAGCCTTGGTATGAGGTAGGTGAATTCGTGGCCGCGCGAGTCCACGATCGTCTTGCTTGCCTGGTCGTGCGATCCCGAATGCGTATGCGCGGGAGGCCGATTTCGCCACATCACGGCGGCGAGCACGGCCACCAGTAAGGAATAGCTTGCGAGCAATACGCTGTCATGAACGAAGCTCGCGATCAGCGCGCCGCTAACAGCGACAGGGACAGCAACGACCATAATGCGCGAGGCCAGCGCGTAGTCGATCAGCTTGCGATGATAGTAGCCAACGAAGCCGGAGAAGAACCCGAATGTCTGGGTGATCAATGCGGCACTGATCGCGGCAATCGTCGAGCTGAGCACATACTCAGGGCCGAGCAATGGGAATACGAGAATGAATATCGGCGTGAACAACGCAGCACCACCTATGCCGCTGAGCATCGCGCAGGTCGCGACGACGATCGACACAGGGAACATAAACCAATAGAGCGTAAAATCCATGATGGGCCGGATTATACGGCCCCTTCGTGTCCAGGGGAGTTCGGAGTAAGAAAGATACGAGTCGACCTGCTGCGGCGCAGAAGTCTGGGTCTTATGGGAAGACCTGTCACCGGCGGGCGCGCTTGTGCCTGGGACATCGTGCCTTGTCACAGAGTTGAGCCCGGAATAGAGTACTGCGGACAACAATGAAGACGATCCAATCCACGTTGAAGCATGAGTTGCGGGACATGTTGTCGCGCTTCGTCGATGCGGACGAGCGACTCCTCGATGAGGTCGTGGCCGGTGCCAGGCTCGTGAAGCTCGACAGCGGTAGCTACGTGTTTCGCTCAGGCGACCTGTGCGAAGCATTCCTCCTGTTGGTTGAAGGCGGGGTCCGTGTGCAGCTTACGGCGGCAAGCGGCCGGGAGGTCACGCTGTACCGGATCGCGCCGGGTGGTTCCTGCATTCTGACGACGTCGTGCCTGCTCGGAAATGAGAACTATCCCGCGGAGGCCGTCACCGAATCGAATGTTGTCGCAGTCGCCATTCCAGGCGCAACGTTTGAGGACCTGATGGAGAAGTCGAAGCCATTTCGACGGCTTGTTTTCGATGGTTTTGCGACGCGCCTGAAGAAGGTCATCACCAGGATTGAGGAACTCTCATTCACGGGCATTGATGCGAGACTGGCGCGTGTCCTGCTCGATTGTGAGACTCGCGGCGTCGAACGCATAACGCACCAGGAAATTTCGGTCGAACTCGGTACGGCACGCGAGGTCGTGTCACGCCATCTCAAACGCTTTGAGCTTGAGCGCTGGGTAGACCTGGGTCGCGGGCGAATCTCAATTGTCGACCGTGCAGGGCTCAAAAAAATCGCAAGTTTAAGTGACTGAGTCACTGTTGTGCGCCTGTTCGGGCGCCAGAATTCTCCTCGACATCCAGCCGCAGCGCGGCATTTTTTGAGGAGCACAAACATGAGCATCAAGAACGAAGGCAATCTGGATCGAATTCTGCGCGCAGTTGTCGGCGCCGCCGTAATCAGCCTGGTATTTGTCGGGCCGCAGTCGGCCTGGGGTTGGGTCGGCCTGGTACCGTTGATCACGGGCCTTGTAGGCACTTGCCCGGTCTACTCGCTACTCGGCATCAATACCTGTGGCATCAAGCCGTCCGGATCGCCAAAATCCAGCCAGACCTAGGCGGCAATCGCGCGAGCGCGCGCAAATTATCGACTGCGACAGCCTGTTGCTCGTATCCGGCTACACCGCCCCCTAAACCCCAGGAAAATCAGCGACTAACTGCCTTCTTGCAGGTCCCGAAAGGAGGGCTTTCCTGTCCGAACATTGAGAAAAGTGTTGCAATACCGTATATATGTGCTAAAACAGCACATATATACGGACTGCGGACGAAACTCTGTGGGTATCAAGGAACAAGTAATCAAGAGCTGTCGCCACCTGTTGTTGCCAGTAGTGCGTCTCGCATTGCGTCACGGGGTGACCAGCAGCGAGTTCGCTGAACTGACGAAAGAGGCTTACGTGCAGGTGGCGAGAAACGACCACGGTATCGACGGGCGGCCCACTAATAATGCCCGGGTTGCCATGCTGACAGGCCTCAGCAGGCGCGAGGTTGCCAGGATCCGTGACCGCCTTCTTGAGGGCGGATTGCTGGTCGAAGACAAGCAAGGCAACCGCATTTCGCAGGTCCTGACCGGGTGGCACGTAGACAGTGAATTCACTGACGCCGATGGCCAACCGAAAGTGCTGCCCGCGACTGGCCCGACGGGGAGTTTTTCCAGCCTGCTAAAGCGCTATGCCGGTGACCTGCCGCATGGGGCGATTCGCAAGGAAATGCAGCAGCGCGCCTTGATCGAGGAACAAGCAGACGGTGGCTATCGTGTACTGAAGCGTGACTACATCTATTCAGACCTGGACCCCGAAATGATCGCCAGGATGGGGGTCGCGCTGCACGATCATGCAGCAACGCTGGAACACAATCTTAATGAACAGCGCCTGACAGCACCGCGATTCGAGGCGATTGCTGACAATGCAAGCATCAGACCTTCTACCTACAAGGCTTTTTGCAGGCTCGTCCAGGAACGAGGACTGTCGTTTCTCGAAGAGATGGACGGGTGGCTATCTGATAACGAAATCGAAACATCGACGGACTCCAAAGCACGTTCTGTTCGCTTGGGAGTTGGTGTGTATCTCATTTATGACGAAAGTGAACAAGGATCAAAATTATGAATGCTCTCTCCAGAATCATCGTCGCTCTCCTTGCGACGGCAATACTTGGCACCGCTGGTTGTGGTAGCAGCAGTGGTGGCGATGGTGGTGTTACGCCGCCTCCATCTCCCCCGACTGGCGGAATAACGCGAACGGGTGTTGCCGTGGGTCCCATTACCGGCTTTGGCAGCGTGATCGTCAATGGCACGACCTATGACACGGCCAACGCCACGTTCACAAAGGACGGCCAACCAGCCACGCAGGACGACTTTTCCGTAGGACAGGTTGTGTTGGTGCAGGGCACCATCAACGATGATGGCTCCAACGCCAGCGCGAACACGGTCGAATTTGATGATGCTGTCGAAGGTCCGGTATCGAGCGTCGATGACGCGCTGCAGCAGATTGTGGTCCTTGGTCAGACGGTGCAAATTACGGCGACTACGTCGATCGACGACAGTTGCCCGGGAACGCTTGCAGGGCTGCCTGGCGTACCCGCGGTTGAAGTATCTGGCCTGGCAGACGCGAATGGGGTCATCGAGGCCACGCGCATCGAATGCCGGGGCGCGACCTGGGATGGTGTCATGGAAGTAAACGGTATCGTCAGCGGGCACAACGATGGCGCGATGACTTTCATGATCAATGCGCTTGAAGTGGACTACAGCGCAGCTGCTGTCGACAATTTTCCCACTGCCGGCATGATCAGCAACGGCGATCCGGTCGAGGCCAAGGGTACAGCTTTTGACGGCACCACGCTCGACGCCACACGCGTCGAATTCAAGGGAAATCGATTCGCTAACGATGACGGCGATCACATTGAAATCGAAGGTTTCATTACACGCTTCGCGTCGGCAGGCGACTTTGATGTCAGCGGCCTCCCCGTAACGACCAGTGGCGGCACTACCTACGAAGGCGGTACAGCAGGCGACCTGGGGCTCAACCTCAAAGTTGAAGTCGAGGGTGAGTTCAATACGAGCGGCGTGCTGGTGGCGACCAAAGTCGATATCAAGTCGGCAACCGCGATCCGCGTCACCGGCAATCTGGATTCGGTCACCGGCAGTACGCTAACCGTACTGGGAATTACCGTAAATACGGATTCGTTGAAGACGCGCTTCGAGGACAAGAGCGACGCTGATGTCGATCCGCTGCGGGTAGGTGACCTCAATACCGGTGACTACGTTGAAATTCGCGGCCAGGAGCAGCCGGTTGGCCAGATCACGGCGATGATCGTCGAACGCGACGATCCAGACACGCGCACCGAGTTGCGTGGTTTTGTCGAGGTTGGTGGCAATAACGAACCTAACCTGACCGTCCTCGGCGTGACGATTGTGAGCAATGGCTCGACCCAGTATCGCGACTCGCGCGGGGGCACCGAGGTGGGCATGAGTTCGGCGGAATTCTGGGCGGCCGTGCAGGAAGGCAGCCTCGTCGATGCGCGCGGAACTGAAACGGGTGATACAACCCTGACTGCGAGCGAACTCGAGCTGCAAGGCGACTGAGTCAGAAAAGGTGAAGAGGTATCCGGCACAACGAGGCCGGATATCTCTGCATCCCGGCAACAAGGATTACTGGTTGCCGGGTATTCTGAACAGGAAGCGGCTGGGGTGGCGGTCAACGATGTTGTTCTCGAAGCCGCCTATGGAAGGATCAACCAGGTGCTTGCTGGCATAAAAGTAGAGCGGCGCGATGGGGTAGTCGTTGAGCACGACATCCTCGGCAGACCGGAGGATCCTGGCTGCGGCGTGCTGATCCCTCTGGCGCGCAGCATCGGCCAGGAGCTCGTCATAGGTCGCACTCGAATAGCCTGCCAGATTCTGTTCGTCGCGTGTCCGAAAGATGTCGAGAAACGTATTCGGCGCATTGTAGTCGCCAACCCAGGCAAACCGCATCACGTCCCATTCATCCCTCTGATCGCGCGTGTCGAGAAAGTACTTCCACTCGCGTTTTTCTATGCTTGCGTCGACACCGAGAATGTCGCGCCACATGGCGGTTACAGCAAGTGCAATCCGTTCGTGAACTCCGCCGGCGTCGTACAGCAAGGTGATCTGCAGTGGACCGGTGTTGTCGTAGCCCGCTGCCTGGTAGAGCTGCAGCGCCTGTTGCTGACGTTTCTCATCTGCCCAGTCGGCCCAGTGATAGGCTGTATTGTCATACCCGCTGACGCCGGGCGGAACCACGCTGAATGCCGGTTTGTCGCCGCGCCCCAGCATCGTGACGATCGCTTGCCTGTCGATCGCCATGCTAAGGGCCTGCCGCAGCGACGGGTCGTCGAGTGGCGGGGCGCTCATATCGAAAGCGAGGTAATACATCGAAAGTGATGCTGAAATATGGGCGTCGCTCCGGCCGTCGCGCAGCATGCCGGCGACCATCGCATCGGGAATGTCATGCGACAAATCCAGTTCGCCTGTGCGAAACATGTTGAATTCCGACATAGGATCGACGACAGGCAGGTAATTGACCTCGTCAAAATAGACGGCGTCGGCATCCCGGTAGTAGCGATTTTTGCGCGCTTGAATTCTGGCACCGACTACGCGATCGGCGATGACAAAGGCGCCATTGCCGATGCTTGCATCGCCCGACTCGTGCCGCGGGAAGGCGATCGGCAAGGCCAGGACTGCGAGAAAGTGATTCGCGGGGGTTGCCAGCCGAATTTCCAGGGTCTCATTCGAGATGGCTGTAACGGCCAGCGCATCGGGCGTCATACGCCCAGCCATAACATTATCGAAGTTCAGTATCGGAGCGAGCAGAGAGGCATAGGGTGACAGCGATTGTGGGTCCGCCACGCGGCGCATGGCCCGGACAAAGTCGGACGCAACGACAGGGTCGCCATTGGACCACCGGACGTTCTCCCGAAAATGAAACGTGTAGGTCGTGGCGTCTTCGCTGATGTCCCAGGATTCCGCGACACCCGGTACAAGTTGCCCGGCGGCGTTCTCCGTGACCAGTCCCTCGAACGTGTCGATAAGGACGGCAAAAGCGTGCACATCTTCAGCGAGCGCTGGATCCAGTGTTTCCGGATCTCCGCCAATGCCCCGCACGAGCGTACGATCGGTCTCGCCGGAAATAGCAGCGTTGTCTCTTTCACCGCAGGCGCCCAGCACCAACGCAATGATCAAAACTGCCAGAGACAGGCTTTTCCTCACAAGTGTCCCGATGGCGTCCATGCGAGAAATTGTAGCAGCCCCTGCGCCGCTATCTTGTTTCTCCGGACTTTCTTCTTACCCGTTCTGCCAGGCAGGGTCACATGATGCCTGATCGGCTAAGTGGCAGCTCCCTGACGCGCGTTCCCGTTGCCGCAAAGATCGCGTTCGTAATGGCCGGCGTTGCGGCCGCTATCGGCGGTTCGCCCAGACCTGTCGGTGAATTGTCGCTCTGGATGAAGTGACATTCGACTTCCGGTGCCTGGCCTATGCGCAGCAATTCATAGTCGTTGAAGTTGCTCTGTCGAGCCGCACCATCAGCGAACGTGATCTCGAGATGGGCCGTGCTCAATGCATCGACAACGCAACCCTCAACCTGGTTCTTTGCACCACTCAGGTTGATGATTGGTCCGATGTCGACGGCCGAGAAGACCTTCTCCACCCTGACAGAAGACCCGTCTGCCACGACCTCAGCGACGTGGGATACGTATCCTCGGTGAGAGAAGTGAAATGCGATGCCGAGGCCGCGGTTCGCGCCGAGTTCGCGTGTGCCCCAGCCGGCTTTTTCTGCGGCGAGTTTCAGCGTGTTGCTGGCGCGTTCCCGATCCATCTGGGTTTCGCCGTAAGACCGGGACAACAAATCGAGCCTGAACTCCAGCGGGTCGCGGCCTGCCTTGAGGGCGACCTCGTCGAAGAAGCCCTGGTAGCACCAGCAATACGCCGAGTGGCCCGGCGAGCGCCAGGGTCCGGTCGGCACATTCGTCGCGATCAGCGACTGGCGCAGCCGGAAATTGGGTACCAGGCCGGCCGGGTAGTGGTCGGGCGACAGATCGGCGCCGCTAATGGGCCGTCCGTCCGCGCCGAACGTGACAAAATGATGATCAAACGCAGTCATCCTGCCGTCGGCGTCGAGTCCGGCCCTGAACCGGTGCCAGCCAGCCGGCCGGTAGAAGTCATGCCGCATGTCATCTTCCCGGGTCCATTGCAGCTGCACAGGTTGACCAACCTCCCGCGCAATCCAGGCGACCTCGGCCATGAAGTCACTCCGTAAACGCCGACCAAATCCTCCGCCGATGCGCGTCAGGTTGACGTGAATCCTGCTCTCCGGAATGCCAAGCGTTCTCGCGACCAGTTCGCGCCCGGCTTTCGGGTTCTGCGACGGGGCCCAGAACTCGAGCTTCCCCGACTCACGATAATGTGCCGTGCAATTCTGCGGTTCCATATTGGCGTGGGAAACGAACGGATAGTAGTAGGTCGCTTCGACCACCTCGGTCGCGCGATCCAGCGCCGCGTCGACATCGCCATCGGAGCGCAGCACCTCACCCGCTTGCTCGAGCAGGGCTTTGGCCTGCCGATCGTAGTCCATCGTCGAGTCCGAGTGGTCCGTGACCCAGCTCACGCGCAGTCGCCTTCGTGCAGAGTTTGCCGCCCACCAGGTCGTGGCAACAATGGCGACGCCCGACTGCAGGCCTTCGGGGTCGTCAGTACCGTCCACAACGAACGCGTGGGTTACGCCGGGCAGGTTGCGAATCTCCTCCACATTGGCCTCGCCGACTTTCCCTTTGAAGGTTGGACATTTCTCGAAGACCGCATACAGCATACCGTCGAGCCGAACATCGCAGCCGAACAACGGTTGCCCGGTATGGATCTTCAAGTTGTCTACGCCCGGAACGAACGTTCCGAGCAACGAGAAGTCGGACGGGCGGCTTTTGAGGTCCAGTTCGTCAACGTCCGGAACATCAAGCTGAGCCGCAGCGTCGAGCAGGCTTTCGTAGCGAGCCGACCGTCCTGATGCCGCATGCACCACCACGCCTTTCTCAGCGCTACATTCCCCGGGCGGCACACCCCAGTCTTTTGCGGCGGCGGTGACCAGCAGATGACGGGCTGCGGTGCCGGCAATTCGCAGGTCATCCCAACCGTCCGGCGTACCTCGGCTGCCGCCGATAACCTGGCGCCCATAACGATCGTCGAGCGGTGCCTGCTCGACCGAGACATTCTTCCAGTCAACGTTCAGGCACTCGGCGACCACCATGGGAAATGCCGTTTTTACGCCTTGGCCCGCTTCGGGATTCTTGCTGACGATGGTGATGGTTCCATCGGTATCGATGCGGACATAAAGATTCGCGACCCAGGTTTCTTTTTCGGCATCGCCCGGACCCGTCGGGCTGATACGGCCGCAACCGACCAGCAACGCGCCGGATGCCAGCATGGAAACCTTGAGGAATGCCCTTCTATCCATCATGACGCTCCTCCCGCCGCGCGCTTGATCGCCTTGCGGATGCGAGGATAGGTTCCGCAACGGCACAGCACGCCGGCCATGGCACTGTCGATGTCTGCGTCACTCGGGTTCGGGTTTTGCCGGAGCAAGGCGCTCGCCGTGAGTATCTGGCCGGCCTGGCAGTAACCACATTGTGAAACGTCTTCTTCGTCCCAGGCTTTCTGCACAGGATGCTCGCCGGCGGGATCGAGCCCCTCGATCGTCGTGATTTCCATACCGGCCATGCTGACCGCGGGCACCACGCAGGAACGCATCGGTACACCGTTGATGAGCACGGTACAGGAGCCGCAGACACCGATGCCGCAGCTGTACTTGGTGCCGGTGAGATTCAGAATGTCCCGCAACGCCCACAACAGCGGCATATCGGGTGGCACGTCGACGCTGTGGTCAGTGCCGTTAATCTTCAGGGTTGCTTCGGTCATAGTCGTCCCCATTCTCGCGTACAAAACCCCGCAGCTTCATCCTACGCCGAGCGTGGTCGGGCGGGTATCTCGGTAAACCGAGAATCGGCGACTCGATCCAGGCGGTGACAAGCGGTGAGATAAATATTGCAATGATGATACGTGCGACCTACAGTCGATTGGCAGGCTTCAAATCGAAGACCGGCTATTCTTTTTTTTGTGGGGGATACCATGAAACAGAAATCCGAGCAGGCATATCCGCGTGCCAGCTTCGCAGCTATTGCCGCGATTGCAGTAGGCTTCGCGGGCGGAGTACAAGCACAGGACCAGGACGGGGAAGAGACCCTGGAGGAGATCGTTGTCACCGGCACACACATCAAGGGACTCTCCGAAGAGGTGCTTCCGGTAACGGTGATGAATAGCGAGGCCATCCAGAATACCGGGGCCGTCAACATGCAGGAGATCCTGTCCTACATACCCTCCATATCCGACTTCGAATTCGATGATTCCAACAACGGCACGAACGGCGCGCGTGGTGACGTGGCCGCTGTCAACATGCGCGGCCTGGGCTCCGGCAATACGCTGGTCCTGCTAAACGGCCGGCGCATGGTGGTACACCCGGTGGCGCAAACGATCAACAGCGTGCCAGTCGTCAGCTACAACGTGAATTCGATCCCGTCGTCTGCCGTGCAGCGCATCGAGGTTCTGCGCGACGGCGCTGCACCGCTGTATGGCGCCGATGCAATTGCCGGTGTGATCAACTTCGTGCCCAAGACCGATTACCAGGGGCTGATGATCTCGGGCAAGGTGGCATCGGGCGACAGCAGCTACGATGAAACGGAGATGGAGGCCGCCGGCGGGTTTGAATTCAACGAGGGCCGCAGTCGTGTCGGTCTGTACGCCACCTGGTATTCACGCAGCCACGTTCCCATCGCGGAGCTTGGCGAGTTGTACTACGAGCTCGACCGTCGTCAGCTCGACGCCATACCGGAATCGTGGCGCGGTGACAGCCAGCTGAACAACTCTTTCGTCCCGCACCCAGTACGCGGAGTTCCAGCGCGGTGTCCTGAACCCGGACGGCAGCTGGTCATCAGCCGGCACAAGCCATATTGATCCGGTGACGGGCGACGTTACCGCAGGCGGCTTGTCGAGTTCGAACTACTACAACTTCAATGAACCGGCCTGGGTGACCTCGGACAACGACCGCATGAATGCGATGGTGACCTTCAACCACGAGCTCAGCGACACGTTGGAATTGTTTGCCGATGCGTTTTACTACGATTCGAGCTCAGTGAATTTCAATCGTGCGGCCAGTCCGCTCGATGATGGACTGGCTTTCCTGATCGTACCGCCGGATGCGGAGTACAATCCGTTCCACGGGGAGGAGGTGCTGATCACGCGCTGGCGTCCGGTCGACCTCGGACCGCGCCTCATCAATGTCGATAACACGTCCTGGCGTTTAATGGGCGGGCTTCGCGGCGAGTTTGGCAAATGGGACTGGGAGTCAGCGCTCGCTGTTCTCGCAGGCCGAGAATATCGATGCCGAAGGTAATCGCCAGGCCAAGTCACTGTTCATCGATGCGCTGAATGTGCCCGGTCCGGACGCGCTCAATCCTTTCGCGTTGCCGGGCGGCAATTCTCCAGGAGACCCTGGACCTGATTCGAATGACGACCACCGATCGACGCGAATCCGAGCTGAACTTGTGGGATTTTCGCCTGAATCGCGGCGATCTGTTTCTCCGTGTTCGGCAACGATGCGGGTATCGCGTTCGGTGTCGAATGGCGCGAGGAATCCTATGTCGATGATCGCGACCCGAGACTGGACGGCTCGATGCCGTTCGAGGACGGCATCATCTTTGATGAAAGCGACGTCATCGGCGTATCAGCCACCTTCGACTCGGCGGGTGACAGAGATACGTATTCAGCCTACGCAGAGCTCTACCTGCCACTGATTGGCGAAGCCAATGCGGGCAAGTTCACGAATGCGCTCGAAATCCAGCTCGCGGCACGCTACGAGAACCCGAGCGACTTCAGCGCCAACACCGAGCCGAAAATCGGGTTCCGCTGGGCGCCGGTCGAAGCGCTGTCAATTCGCGGCTCGTACACCGAAGGCTTCCGCGCCCCGAACCTGCTGCAGCTCAACCAGGGAACGATCGTGCGGCGTCTGCAGGGAATCGAGGATCCATTGCGTGAGGAAGTGACCGGAAGCGCGCTCGACACGGGCGACACCTACCGTTACACAACGCGCCTCGGTAATCCGGACTTGCAGCCTGAAGATGCCGAAACCACGTTGATTGGTTTCGTCTTCGCACCGACGAAGGGTGCGCTGGACGGGTTCCGTTTTGGCGTGGACTGGTGGAACATCCAGACCGAGTCAGCGGTAGGCATCCTGGACAATGATGACATGATGGACCTCGATGCCTTGTTGCGCTCGCAGGGGAGTTTCAACCCTGCGGTTGAGCGCGCGCCGGTTACGCCGGCAGACCAGGCCTTGTTCGACGCCTGGAATGCGGATCCAGCCAACGTGAACGACCAACGTGTCGCGGTGGGTGCGGCGACCAATATCATTACCCAGTACGAGAACCTCGATCCACGTGAAATCGAGGGCTGGGACGCCATGATCGAGTACACCACACCAGAGACCGGTGCCGGGCAGTTCAGGATTCGCGGTGACATGACGAAGCTGACCAAGTTCGAGCAACAAGGACTGGCCACCTCGGACCTCCTTCGCCGCAATGGCAACCCGGAAACACGCTACACCGTTGCTCTGAACTGGGCGTTCCGAGACTTCACCACGAACATCTCCATGCGCTATACGGGTGATGTGTATGACTCGTCGTTGTCGCAGTCCGCCAGCTCCGGTGCACCGGGAACGGTCATTGGCAGCACGGTCTATTGGGATGTGCCGTCCTGGACGGTGTACAACCTGACGATGCGCTACGACTTCTCGTCGCGAAACGATGCACTCGGTGGATTGGCGGTTTCTGCGGGCGTACGCAACCTGACCGATGAAGATCCGCCGTTTGCAGACGAGAGCTTTGGTTACTTCACTGGCCTGCACAATTCGTACGGACGGGTTGTCTGGGCGCAGATCGGGTACGATTTCGGTTTGTAATTTGCCACAAACGTAGTTTGAGCTAGAGCCGAAGCCGTGAAGACCTCACGGCTTCGGTCATTTTGGAGAGAGGCTGTCTGATGAACACAATCTTGCGACTGACAAAGTCGGCGATCGTTCTCGCGCTCCTGGCGCCATTTTCGACTTTGCATGCCGGAGACAGTGACACCAGGATTCAGTCCGTTGCCGACGTGCCCGCCGTGAGCGAGGCGCTTGCCCATTTCATCGACATGGATCAACAGCTCGTGGACGATCTCATTGAGCTGACGGAGATCCCGGCGCCGCCGTTCGGTGAGGCCGCGCGCGGCGAACGCTTCGCCGAGCTGCTGGTCGAGGCCGGGCTTGCCGATGTCCATACAGACGAGGTCGGCAATGTCATCGGTCGGCGTCCGGGCCGCGGCGGCGGCAAGGTCGTTGCCCTCGCGGCACATCTCGACACCGTGTTTCCACTGGAAACCGACGTGACCGTGCACATTGACGGCGATACCTATACCGCGCCCGGCATCGGGGACAACACGCGCGGTGTTGTCGCGCTGCTGGGCATCCTGCGTGCAATGCAACACGCGGGCATCCAAACCAATGCAGACATTCTCTTTATCGGCAATGTCGGCGAAGAGGGCCTGGGTGATTTGCGGGGCGTCAAGCATCTGTTCCGCGAGGGAGCCGCGAATATCGATTCCTTTATTGCCGTGGACGGTGGGGACACCACGCGAATTGTTTACGCGGGTGTCGGTTCTCATCGATATCGAGTGACGTACAAGGGTCCGGGCGGCCACTCGTGGGGCGCCTTCGGCACGGCAAACCCGCACCATGCACTCGGTCGAGCGATCGAGAAGTTCGTAACACGGGCGCCATCAGTGACGTCCGACGGGGAAAAGTCGAGTTTCAACGTGGGGCGCATTGGCGGCGGGACCTCGATCAACTCTGTGCCTTTTGAGTCATGGGCGGAAATCGATATACGTTCAGCCAACCAGGACAAGATCGACGCGATCGACGTTATTCTCCAGCAAGCGGTTCAGGAAGCGCTCGACGAAGAAAACGCCTGGCGCAGTGAAGGTGACGAACTGACGGTCGACGTCGAGCAGGTCGGCAAGCGCCCGGCAGCCAAGGGCAGTGCCGATGCCGGGATCGTGCAGAACGCCGCAGCCGCCGTTCGCTGGGCGGGACTGGAGCCGGAACTACGGGTTTCATCGACGGACGCGAACATTCCAATCTCGCTGGGCATTCCGGCAGTCACCTTGAGCCGTGGCGGTGTCAGTGGGGATTCACATGCGCCAGCCGAGTACTGGCAGAACAAGGACAGCCACCTCGCGCTGCAGATCGGTCTGCTGACGCTGCTGGCGGAGGCCGGTCTCGCCGCCGACTAGCGCACGAGTTCGGCCGCGGCGGGAGTCATCTGCGCGTTCGAGTGTACGGCACCGGGCACTGTCTGCAGTTGCCAGCCCAGTTCCACACCCAGCTCCTGCGCGCGTGCAGTTGCCACGCGGAAGAAGGTTTGGCCGCGATCGAATCGATGCTTGCCCTGCAGTTCGGCCTCGGGCGTCTTGCGCAGGTTGTCGTCGGCACGGTCGGTATCGGCATCGCCCAAGAGGACCACGACGTCCCTGGCGAGAAAGCCTGCAATTACGTCCGGAGCAACTCCGGATCCGTCCAGGCCATACGGCCAGTCCACGCCAAAGTCAGGCATCGTGTACCAGCCCGCGTTCGCAGCGATGGCCCGACTGACGCGCGCCTCGGGAACGTAGTACAGGAATCGGTGTACGAATTGCGAGCCCGCGGAGTGCCCGTACAGGGTGTAGGTCGTCCCGGGTGCTCGCGGTCATGCCAACCACCGCGTCGAACAGTGGTTCGATCGCGGCAAACGTCCACTCTGAGGGCGGCCGCTGTACTCCGGTATCCGGATCGAAGACATGGCCGAGATTGTAGCGTTCGGAGGTCGCGAAGTGGTCCTTGCTGAAATGTGGAACCACCACGATGAAGCCGTGCTTTTCGCCCTCGACCCGCCAGTCTCCGTAGTAGCGGGGCAAGTCCCGACTCGCGCCGTGCATGACGATGACAATCGGCGTCGACGCATCGACAGCTTCGGGTACGTACAGGCTTACGGGTATCGCGGGTCCAGCCCAGTTGTCGAAGCTGAACGTCACATCGCCGGATGGCGCGGGTTCTTCACCGCACGCAAACAGGCCGAGGGTCAACAGGAGGACGATAAGTTTGCCCTGAGCAGGAAGATTGTTCATTGTCAGCCAAGCACCTTTGTCGATTCACAGGTATCGCAACAGCGATTATGCCCGGTATCATTCGGGCGATGAAAAATCTTTGTACGCGACTACTTGTCCCAAGCCTTGTTCTTGCACTGGGTAGTTGCAGTCCACAACCGGATGCGATTCCAGCGGGGACCTTGTGCACGACCGACAGCTTCTCGGTTAGCGACAATTTTGAAGGCGCGCGTCGCGGCGACTGCACGGTTCTGTCGGGCAACCGCGTAGAGCTGGACATCGTTCGCGAGTCCGAGCGGGTGACCAACCCGAGTACCTGGTACTCGTTTCGCGTCGAACCGACCGGCGCGGGACCCGTCGTCATCGAACTTGACTACGGCACGTGGCCGCATCGCTATGTCCCCAAGATCAGCATGGATGGCATCAGGTGGACGCCGCTCGATGAGGGCAACGTGCATGTTAGCGACGATAACAGCCGCGCGATCATCGAAGTCGATGCGCCGCATGCGCCGTTCTGGATTTCTGCGCAGGAACTCGTGTTGCCATCGCACTACGATGAATGGATGAGCGCCATGGGCGAGGGTGGCGTCGCGCAGCTCTCGGAACTTGGCAAGTCTGCACAGGGCAGGAGCATCTCGATGCTGGACAGCGGCGGGACGTCGGACGACATCGTGTTGCTTGTCGGACGACAGCACCCGCCGGAAGTCTCCGGTGCCGTGGCGATGCGAGCGTTTCTTGAGGTGGTCTTTTCGGAAACCGAGCTGGCGGCTCGCTACCGCGAACGCTTTCGCATCATCGCCGTGCCGCTCTTGAACCCCGACGGCGTGATTACGGGTAACTGGCGCGGCAACAGTGCTGGCGCTGATCTGAACAGGGACTGGGGCCCGTTCGAGCAGCCCGAGACACGAGAGGTTGCGGAGCTGCTGGACGAACTGGATCGCGGCCGGAAATCCGTCGTCGTGTTCGTTGATTTTCACTCGACCAAGCGAAACCTGTTCTACACGACGGACGCCGCCGACGATGCCGCAGTATCGCGATTCATAGAGACGTGGTTCGAGCGCGCGCGGGCAAGGCTCGGTGATTATGCCTTTGCGAACGAACCGCGGGTGGCAAGCGATACGCCGAGCGGCAGGACCTATATGTTCGTACGCTACGGCATCCCGTCACTGACTTACGAGGTTGGCGACGAAACCGACAGGGAAGACACGATAGCAGCGGCACAGGTGTTCGCCGAAGAGCTCATGCGACTGATGCTGGAAACTACTCCGCCTGGCGATACGCGCTAGCCACCTTGCCGTCACGCCGTGGATCGGCCGCACCGGTCCACAGGCCATTCTCGAATGCCAGGGCGTGTACGCCGCCAAAATAGGCGTCGTGCTGGCTGTCGGAAACGCCGTACGCAGGTCGTATCAGTCGCAAGCCGCGTTCGGCCATGCCACCGAGCAGGGCGGGCGGGATTTCACCGCCTTCCACGTAAGCCCGGTCGGGCGGCACGATGTGTACGCGAAATGCATCGACGGCCGCGACAACGTCAGGTGCTACATCGACCCAGTAGCTACTGACCTGCGCCACTGACGAAATAATTCGCGCGCTTCCCGGGCTGCCCAGTACCAGCTCGGGCTCGCCTTCTTGCGAAACGACTGTCGCGCTCATCGACGACAACGGCATTTCCCGCGCGGCGATGTAGTAAGGCGCATCCGGGTCATCGACCTGGAACCCCTGCATATAGTTGTTATAAAGAAAGCCCAGCGTCGGGTGAGCGACTTTCGCACCGAAGTAGCTGTCGATGCTTTGCGTTACCGCCACGGCCGTTCCCTCGGCGTCAACCACAGAGAAGTGCGTTGTTTCACCCGCTCCTGACAGGCGCTGCATTATGGCGTCGTCGTAGTCGTCGTAGTCTGTTATCGGGTTGCTGCGACGCAGACCGTGCGCATCACGCTAAGGCGTCGAGCAACGCCAGTCGCCGCTGGCTGTCATCTGCGGCAAGGGTGCCAGCGTCACCAGCGGCCAGCTTGTTGAGAATGCGGAGCACCACCCAACCACCGAAAGGTGGTGGCAGGGTCTCGATATCGTGGCCGCGGTAACTACTGCGGATGGCCGGGACAATGCGTGGCTCCGGAAATTGCTGCAGGTCATCGAGCGTGATCCAGCCGTTGTTGGCGTTCACATCGGCCGCGATTTCGGCCGCGATTTCTCCCTCATAGAAGTCCATGGCGCCAAGCGTGGCAATGCGTCGCAGCGTGGCGGCAAGCAGCGGTTGCCTGAGCGTATCGCCGACCTGGTAGCCCGATCCGTCTTCCCTGAAAAAGATGCCGCGCGCACTATCCTGCCTGGCGAGGTCGTCCCCGTAATTACGGAACGCCCGCTGTCTGAACGGTCCCAGGATAAAACCCTGCTGCGCATTATCGATAGCCGGCTGCACGAGATCACTCCACGCAAGCTGGCCGCTGCCGAAGCGCCGGTGGGCGAGATCGAGTACCCGTAGTGTTGAAGGAACGGTCGACGCGGTGTGTCCGTACCTCAACTGCTCGGTCGTTGCGTCTGCGGGGATTTCACGCGGCGACCATGTCGTGCCCTGGACGACAAACGCAGGCTCTCCCCGACGTTTGATCAGCATGACTGTCTGGCCGGCAATGCCCGAGCCAGCGGGTTCTGTCACGCCGAGCGTCAGCGATACAGCGACTGCCGCGTCGATCGCATTGCCACCCGCTTCGAGAATGGCGACACCGGCAGCGGTCGCTTCCGGTGTAGCGCTGGAGACAATGCCCGCAAACTGCGATTCATTGGCCTGGCAGCTGGCCGCGAGCATGCACGCGATAAACGTTGCAATTAGGTGTCGCAAATCGACTCTCCGAGGGTAGTGGTATTGCTTCAGTATTCGTCAGGAGTATAGATCGAAAAAAGCCATTGACTGGTATTTCATTCAGGTGCGTAATCGCCCAATGATTGAGTCGAAGAGGCCGGGTTCGGTTTTCTACCGGGCGCCACGGCAGCGTTATCCTCGCGCGGTTTCCGCTGCGGGCATGTACATCCATGACAGCGACGGTCACAGCTACCTCGATATGAGTGGCGGCGCCGCCGTGTCCTGCCTGGGGCACGGCCACCCTTATGTAGTGACCGCATTGCAGCAACAGCTCCAGTCGCTCGCATTTGCGCATACCGCGTTCTTTACCAATGAACCGCAGGAGCAGCTTGCCGATCGCCTGGTGCGACACTTCGGCGACGAAGGCGCGAAAGTCTATTTCCTGTCCGGTGGCTCGGAAGCCAACGAGACAGCGCTCAAACTGGCATGGCAGTACTGGGCAGCGCGCGGCCGGCCCGAAAAGAAGATCATCGTAAGTCGCGAGCACAGCTATCACGGCAATACGCTTGGCGCGTTATCGGCGAGTGGCAATCCGGGGCGCCGGCGTGCGTCGGCAGCGCCGCTGCTCGAGTGGCCGCGCATCGAACCCTGTTATGCCTATCGCGAGAAGCGCGAAGCAGAAACGCTCGACGACTATGCATCTCGCGCCGCCAATGCACTGCAGGCCGCGATCGATAATAACGGTAGCGAACAGATCGCGGCATTCATCGCGGAGCCGGTTGTCGGTACATCGCTCGGCGTAGTGCCAGCAGTGGCCGGTTATTTCGAGCGCATTCGGGAAATTTGCACGGCCAACGATATCCTGTTGATCGCTGACGAAATCATGTGTGGCAGTGGCCGCACGGGTCATTTCTTTGCACACCGGCACTTCAACGTGCGACCGGATATCGTGACCCTCGCGAAGGGCATTGGCGGAGGCTACCAGCCGCTGGCGGCAGCCGTTCTGGCCAGCACCGTCGCGAACGAGCTCGAGAATGCGGGCTTCGCACACGGCCATACCTATGTCGGCCATGCGGCCGCCTGTGCGGCGGGCGTCGCAGTGCTCGACGTCATGGAGCGGGATGATCTCCTCGCGCGCACCCGCACGCTCGGTGCCGAGCTCGACAGCGTCCTGCGCGAACGCTTTGCGTCACACGAGCTTGTCGGCGACATTCGGTGCATCGGCCTGTTCGCCGGCGTCGAGCTCGTCTGCGATCGTGGCTCCAAGGCAGGATTTTCCGATCGCCCGCGCCTGGCCGAAGAACTGCGGCAGGCGGCGATGGAGGAGGGCCTGGTGTGCTACCCGGGAAGCATTGCAATTGATGGCAAGACCGTGCCGCATGTCATGCTTGCTCCGCCGATGATTGCGACGGCTGGCGACATTGAAGAAGGTGTCGAGCGCTTGTCGAGGGCGATCGATCGCGTTCTTGCTGTGACGTCTTGAAGTAGTGCTTGAAGATGTCGTTGCCCCGGCGGTCCGCCGGGGCAACGACTTCTTCACCATGCGATACGGTGATCGCCTATCTGAAACAGACAATGGTCGTTTCGTAGGGATCGGAATAGTCGGGAATGCAATGCCGGGGCAACTGCCCACCGTAGCCATTCTCCCATCCATCCCAGTAATCGCGCGGGTCCCAGCCGTCTCCGCTGTCGCCATACCCACCACCGCCCGGAGCGTCGCCGGACCCTATAGGATTGCTGCCGCCGTCCGGGTTGTATCCCGGACCGATGCCCTCGCCGACGGCCAACGGATTCGGAATATCCAGGTCGATCACATACGAAGTCCAGCGGCCATGGGCATCCGTTATTTGTATGAAGATATTTCCGGTTGGGATCACAAAAGTGGGAATCTCGAAGCCAAGATCGAGAACCAACATCTCGAATTCCAGGTTGACCCAGGCCCACTGGCCGGACAAGTTGATGACTTCAACCACATCGAACTCATCGAAAGTGAAGCCGTTATCGGGTGTTCTCAGGGCGTTGAACGCGGCATTTCCAAAATCCGCGGGATGCACATTGGGATCGCGGCAATCTGCGCAGTAGATCTGTGTGTGCTCCTGCGCCCAGGGCGTATCGGCAACGAGGAGAAGTGCAGCCAGGATAAATGCCTGGCACAGGAAGCCTGAAGGTTTTTTCATTATCCGGCCCCCCCGATCGTGCTGGAGCCCGTCGTCTCCGCTTCGATCACTTTCATCTTGTGAAGAAGCGAGTCCACCATGCGATCAAGCCGCGCGAACTCGGCATCACTGAGCGCATCCCGGAGGTGGTATTCCCGGAAGTCAAAAGTCGGGTCGGGATCGTTGTCGAGTCTTCTTGTCAGCGCGTCCAGCACATACCGAAGCTGCATTGCGTCGGTCGCCATCTCGCCGTTGTCGGTAACCTGGTTGAATGAGTGCGTCGCCAGCCACTTGACCGGTCGCGTGTCGCCTCCCAGAAGTGCCGACGAACGGATCATCAGGTCCCAGGCTGTCTCCGGGTCCGTTACCGCCAGGCGACGCCCGAGTACCAGGCAGGCGATCGGGTCGGAGTGAGCCAGGGCCTCGAGCGCATCATTCGAGTAGTCCTCGTAGGCATGAATCGGTTTTGGCGACGATCGCCGGCAGTCCATGGCGTTGACGAGTTCATGCGTCGATGCCTTCACGACCTGGACCGGCACGAAGGTGCACTCGCTGTTGCGCCAGCTGCCGCCAAGCGCGATATCGACCTCATCGTCTGGAGCAACGACGGGATTCGATTGTTTCGATGACGAATCGGTAGCGGCGCGCCTGGCCGCCGACTGTGGATCAGTCGAATCGCTGGCCAGGCCCGGCCGGTTCAGGGCCTGGGTGGGGCCGGTTTTGCTGTTCGCGGCAGTCGAGATCGATAGCCATATCGCACCGGCAAAGACGCCGGCGACCAGGCAACCGGCAACGACAAGTGATCGGGTCCTGCTGAAGGCAGGGTTCTTTCTTGAGATATCTTCCATGACATCCTCCGTTTATGGGCCACAGGTCCCTAATGTGGCACGCTAAATGCGAAGAGGACACGTCACTTTTGGGATCGTTTGACGACTTATGGTGTGTCAGGCGAGAACAGGCCTGGTCCTACTCGCGCCCGTCCAGGTAGTGGATTGCTTCGCGGAAGCGCTCCCTTTCCGGCTCGTCATGCCCCATGCCCGCGATATCCATCAGGTGGATATTGGCAACGCCGGCGCGCTCGTATTGCCGGTAGATGTTTTTCGTGAGGTCACGATTAAAGTCCCGGCCACCGGTGAGGAAGACGTAACGATTCGACATCACCCTGGATCGCAGGGCCGGAGGAATCTCGGACCAGAACTCGACGCCGCAAATGTAGATCGCGCCGGTGAACAGGCTGGCAAATTGAATGACCGCGATACTGGCCACTTTGCCGCCGCCCGAAAATCCAGACACATATATCCGGGCCGGATCGATCGCGTAGGTTTCGGCCAGCACATAGGGCGCAAGTGCTGCATAAAGCATGCGCCTTTTCGTCAGCGTTCTGTTTCCGGACCGGTCGGCGCTGATGTAGATCAGGTTCTCTTCGTCGAAGAGAGGTTGCCAGCCGTTTGGCATCTGGCCCATCGGCATCGGGCTGACATAGACCAGGACGCCTGCCGGTTTGCCCGGGTCGTAATTCGCAGGAACATAGACCTGCCAGTTGATCTTCGCATCGGCGTCGAGAATGTCCGCCATGCCTTGCAGCGTTGCGGGATCGACCAGTTCGGAGGCTGTGCGCTTGATGTCGAAACTGCCGCGCTGGATGCCGGGTTGGTCGACATCCCCGCCGAGCGCTGCCGCACACCAATGCAAGAGCAAGGGGACAAGCAATAAGCAGCTGCTCGAGCGTTTCATCGCGGGACCAAGCTTAGGCTGCGGGCAGACTTTCACCCGACGACGCCAGCTTGCTCAGGCGACCGACAGTATCAATACTTTCCTGTATGCCCCTTTCTTCGCTGACGTAAGTCGGCACGGTACAACTCATGGCGCCGGCAATCCTGCCGTCGATGCCGAATATGGGGGCGGCCACGCAGACGACGCCGCGGGTGATTTCCTCGTTGTCTATCGCGAAGCCTCTGTTCTTCACCTGTTCGAGCTCCTCTCGCAATTTCTTCGGGTCCGTAATCGTATTGGCGGTATGCGCTTCGAGCTTTCGATTCAGCAGGCGCCGAACCACGGCCTCATCCGCATGACTCAACAAGACCTTGCCCATTGCCGTGCAGTGCAGCGGAAACGATTTTCCGACTTCGGAATGCAGGCGAAAACCAAAGTCTTTCGACTCGATCTTGTCAATGTAGGTTCCCGAATCGTCGTTACGGATGCCCAGCGTCGCGACATGCCCGGTTTCGTCGTGGAGCGCCTGCAGGAAAGGGCGCGCAACCGTGCGCAGATCGTAGTCGGCCATGACCGATGCGCCGATGCGGGCAAGGACCAGGCCACCGCGGTAACAACGCGTCACGGGGTCCAGCGTTAGCGCGGACAGCTCGACGAGTTCGCCAAGCAGCCGATGCGCGGTGGCTTTGGCGATCCCGGTTTGCGCGACGATGTGACTGAAAGGCAGGCCGGCGCCGCCAGCGGCTGTAACGACTTCGATGATCCTGAAGCCTTTGCGAAATGCACTCACTCTGTTTCTGTCCTTACGCAGCGCTTGACAACAAGAGGCTGTCGCGCGATAAATACATCTAAATAAGGAACTTAGTTCCAAATATGGAACTTGTCAAGTCAATGAACCTGGTGGCGGACAGGCAGCATCCTCAGGTCCGCGGGGAGAGCAAAGTGGCAACAAATATAGATCAGGTACTCGAGTCCAATCCGGTCGTGCCGTTGGTGCAGGCGGACGATCCGGGCATTGCGGTCAAAACATCGAGAGCGTTGGCTGCCGGTGGGCTGACGGTCGTCGAGGTCGTTTTCAGGACGGACCGTGCACTGGAGTGCCTGCGGGCCGTCGCGGATGAGGTCCCCGAGATGATTGCGGGCGCTGGCACGGTGCTGAGCGCGAAGCAGGCGGAAGCGGCGTTCGAGGCGGGGGCACAATTTATTGTTTCGCCCGGGCTCGACGACGGCGTCGTCGCGGTCGCGAGGGAGCGGCGCGCGCCGGTCTATCCGGGCATCGTGACGCCCGGTGAATTGCAGCATGCGTTCAACCTCGGCCTCGAGATCGTGAAGTTTTTCCCCGCTTCGATTGCCGGTGGTGTGCCTGCATTGAAGGCGCTATCCAGTGTCTTTCGCACGATGCGCTTCATGCCGACCGGCGGTGTTTCGGCCAGCAACCTGGCCGACTTCCTGGCTGTACCGGCGGTACTGGCCTGTGGCGGAAGCTGGCTGACACCGGCAAGCGCTATCGAAGCGGACGACTACGATCAGATAAGCACGCTTGCGCGCGAGGCACTGCAAATTGCCGCGCAGGCACGAGGAGCATAAACATGACGGACTTCCTGACCTTCGGCGAGATCATGCTTCGCCTGAAATCACCGGCGCACGAGCGCTTCTTTCAATCGCCAACGCTGGAAGCGACTTTCGGTGGGGGCGAAGCCAACGTTGCTGTTTCACTGGCGAACTACGGCTTGAACGCTGGTTTTGTATCTGCGCTGCCGGCCAATGACATTGGTGAGGCGGCGTTGCGCGAATTGCGCCGTTTCAGCGTCGACACGTCGAACGTGCTACGCAGTGGATCGCGCATCGGTATTTACTTCCTGGAAACAGGATCCAACCAGCGGCCGTCGAAAGTGGTCTACGATCGCGCGGGCTCATCCATCTGTGAGGCCGGTCCCGGCGACTTCGATTGGCCCAGCATATTCAAAGGCGCAAAGTGGTTCCATATCACGGGTATCACGCCCGCGCTGAGCCAGAGTGCGGCGGACCTGTCGCTCGAAGCCTGCAAGGCGGCCAAGAAAGCGGGCGTGACTGTATCCTGCGATTTCAACTTCCGTGGCAAGCTGTGGAAGTATGGCAAGTCCGCGCCGGAAGTCATGCGTGAGTTGGTCAAGTACGTCGATGTCGGCATCGCGAATGAAGAAGACTGCCAGAAGTGTCTCGATATTCATGTGGACGTTGATGTCGAGAGCGGCGAACTCGATACGAAGAAGTACGAAGCGCTCACCAGCAAGGTCCTGGAAACCTTCCCCGACATGTCGGTCATCGCGGTAACGCTGCGCGAATCGCGCAGTGCCGACCGCAATGGCTGGTCTGCTTGCCTGCGGGACGAGAGCGGCTTCTACCTGTCAAAGCAGTATGAGATCACCGATATCGTCGATCGCGTCGGCGGCGGAGACAGCTTTGCGTCAGGGCTCATCGCCGGGCTGAATCTCCACGACAAGCGGCAGGATTCCCTCGAGTTCGCCGTCGCTGCGAGTTGCCTCAAGCATTCGATACAGGGCGACTTCAACCGCGTCAGTGTGCCCGAAGTTGAACACCTGATGGGCGGCGATGCGTCAGGACGCGTGCAGCGCTAAAAAAAATGCCCGGCATTGCCGGGCATTTTTGTTCTCAACTGCCGCTGATCAGAAGTGGTAAACGACTTCCAGCACTGCCGATTCCTGTACCGCGTTATCGGACAGATTCCCCGAGTCGACTTCGAGCCAGCGATACGTAGCCTTCACGGAAATGTCGTAGCTGACGTTCCAGCGCAGTCCGAGACCCGCACCGTAAGAAAAACTGGAATTGTCGTAAGTGCTGTAATAGGTATTGCAGACGTATCCCCAGAACGGATCCCACCAGCAGCCGGTGATTGGCGGTTCATCCGCAACGTTGGAATCGAAATTTGTCCAGCCTAATCCGGCTTCAACAAAGGGCGTAATGGGCTTATCGGTGAAATAGTAGGAGCCGTTAAGTTGCCCGGTCCAAATATGGGCCTCATGCCGAATGCTGACTTCCGGGGAGCCATCATCGGGCACAAGTATCGCGCTGTAGTCAGGCCTGGACCAGCCAATGTCAAATCCGATCGACAGTCGGTCGGCAATGAAATAGTCGCCACCGAACCCGAATCCTACCTGACCGTCGAAATCGATTGAGCTGCCATTGAGCGTATTGGCAGAGGCATCGAAACCATACGTCAGGCCAAAGCTGAACTCTGCCTGTCCCTTTTCCCCCGAGCCCGGCGCCGCAACGGCGGTCGCGCTTAGCGCAAGTAGTGCGACGATAATCGCTGTTCTCATTACTCTTCTCCTTATTGCCTGCCGATGATAGAGACAGGGAGCAACCTGACTAGTTCATCGACAGACGGTGATTTTGGTAATTGTGGCCGGGTGGTACCCGACAAAACACCGGCGAACGATACCGGAATACCCGGTGACTTGCTATGGTTGCAACTGGCGATTTTGCGGGTCGCACTGCGCGACCAAGAACGGCAATCAGCAGAAGGAAGCAAACGAAATGAACAGCCCGACAGAACAGGAAGAAAGCCAGTTATTTCGACAGAACATGATGGCGTCCTTCATCCAGATTGCCGCCCTCGTCATCCTCACAAGCTACAGCGTGATCATCGTTGGACCTTTCGCCAGTCTTGTGATCTGGGGCGTGGTCATGGCCGTCGCTGTTTATCCTCTTCACCAGAAACTTTCCTCGATGTTGGGAGACAGGCAAAAACTGGCGGCGACCCTGGTTGTGCTGGCGGGCATCCTGATAGTGCTGTACCCAGGCTGGCTTATGGTCAAGTCAATGATTGTGTCGGTCATGGGATTTGCCGCAGACGTCAGGGCGGGCACTATCGCCGTTCCGCCGCCCAATGAAAGCGTTGCCGATTGGCCACTCGTTGGAGAACGCCTGTATGCGACCTGGGCCAGCGCGGCCCGTGATATCGAGGAGACGCTGGTTGAGTTCCAGCCGCAGCTAAGGCAACTCATGGAGTGGCTGGCGCGCAAGGTTGGTTCCACGATGATTGGCATGCTGCAAATTGCGGCGTCCCTGATTATCGCGGGCGGCACCCTGATGTATGCAAAGAGTGGCTATAGCCTGACTCACAGGATCGCAGAACGACTGGCGCCGGGCCACGGACAGGGCCTGACGGACATCTCGATAGCGACGATTCGCAGCGTAACCAACGGCGTGCTGGGTGTCGCATTCATTCAGGCCGTGCTGCTCGGGGTCGGCTTTGCCGTGATGGGTGTGCCGCATGCGGGCCTCCTTGCCCTCGTCGTGCTAATCATCGCGATCATCCAGGTTCCGGCATTGCTTATCGTGGCTCCCGTCGTCATCTGGGTATTCTCCTTTGCGGCACCGGTGCCCGCGACCATCTTTGCGGTCTACTCGCTGCTAGCGGCAGCCAGTGACAACGTACTCAAGCCCATATTGCTCGGTCGAGGTGTCGATCTCCCGGCGCTGGTCGTATTGATCGGAGCGCTCGGCGGAATGATCGCCTGGGGCATTATTGGCCTCTTCCTCGGCGCCGTCATCCTGGGGCTTGGCTACACGATCGGGACCAGGTGGCTGCAGGCTACCAGCGAAAAGGCCGCGGACCCCGCCGAAAACGGATAACGATGAGGCTGTCAAGAACACTATTGCTCGCTTGCGCGGCTGGCTTCCTCGGCGCTTGCACCACCGTTGGCCCTGACTATGTTCAGCCTGAGTCTCCGCTGGGCCCGGACTGGTACGAGGCGGAGTTCGAGCGCTATGACACCGACGCCGAACAGCAGGTTCGCTGGTGGACGACCCTGGGCGACCCGGTCCTCGACGAGCTGATCGGGCTCGCGCACCGGCAGAACAACAACCTGAAGATCGCGGGACTGCGGGTGCTCGAATCACGGGCGCAACTCGGTATTGCTGTTGGCAACAGGTACCCGCAATCCCAGGTTGTAGTGGGTGATGCGACCGCGGTCCAGGGCAGCAAGAACGCAGCGAATACTGCGGCCGGCGATCTGCGATATACGCAATACAATGCCGGTATCAGTGCCTCCTGGGAAATCGATTTCTGGGGAAAATTCCGGCGGGGCATAGAGTCCGCCGATGCGGCTTATCTTGCATCCGTTGCCGGTTACGACCAGGTCATGATCCTCGTAACGGCACAGGTTTGCAGTGCCTACCTCGCGATCCGCACGCTGGAGGAACAAATTCGGATTACAAACTACAATATCGCAATTCAGCAGCGCAGCTTCGATATCGTCAACGTGAATTTCGAAAACGGCGCGACTTCCGAGCTCGACGTGCTGCAGGCGCGAAC
This sequence comes from uncultured Gammaproteobacteria bacterium, assembly GCA_963698415.1. Taxonomy (GTDB): domain Bacteria; phylum Pseudomonadota; class Gammaproteobacteria; order Steroidobacterales; family Woeseiaceae; genus UBA1847. The sequence continues at coordinate 50,845 of CAVOQS010000003.1, forward strand.
GCTCCTCATGGCTACCAAGGCCTCGCTCCCAACCCTGCAAGCCCAGCTTTACCAGGCCAGGAATGCCCTGGCTACGTTACTCGGCATGCTGCCTTCTGACATGAGCGACTTGTTGAAAGGCGGGTCGGCGATACCGAGCGTGCCCGGAAAACTGGCCGTTGGCCTCCCGGCCGACCTGTTGCGCCGGCGGCCGGATGTGCGGCAGGCGGAGTACCTGGCGATGGCGCAGAATGCCCAGGTCGGACTCGCCGAAGCAAACCTGTATCCGAGTTTCTCTTTGACAGGGTCGGTGGGGCTTTCTGCGGCCGCGAATACCGACACTACTCAAACAGGCAATAGTGGCATCGGCGAACTCTTCAACGGCGACAGCCTGACTTATGCGTTTGGCCCGAATTTCGTCTGGCCATTCCTGAACTACGATCGCATCAGGAACAGTGTCCGCGTGCAGGACGCGAGATTACAGCAGTCGCTAATTGCTTACCGGGAGACCGTGTTACAGGCGGCAAGGGAAGTACAGGATGCCCTCGTGGCCCTCGAGGGCTCAGAGCGACAGGATGAACTGCTGGCCGTTACTGTCACCAATGCCCAGCGATCGGCAGAAGTCGCGCAGCTGCGATTCAACGAGGGTTTTGCCGATTACCAGCGAGTGCTCGATGCACAGCAGTCGCTGTTCACACAGCAATCACGCTACGTGAATAACCACAGCAACATCATCGCCAACTTCATAGCCCTGTACCTCGCGCTGGGCGGCGGCTGGGAGTTGCGCGACGACGCCGACATGATCGATGCAGAAACGCGCGATACCATGAAGGAACGCACGAACTGGGGCGACCTCATTGAGTAACGAGAACAAGCAATGACTGAACAACAAGAACCTGCCGATCAAGAAGATACGACCGAAACCACGGCCGAAAAAGACCCGGTCCGGGTATGGACGATCAGGATACTTATCCTGAGCGTCATCCTGCTGGCTGCTTACCTGACGGCAGACCGGTTAACGCCGGTTTCGTCGCAGGCGCGCGTGCATGCGCTGGTCGTGCCGGTTGCCTCTGAAGTGTCGGGATCGGTCGTCGACGTAGTCGTGAAGAACAACCAGGTGGTGCAGGCGGGAGACAGCCTGTTTCGTATAGACGATGAACGTTATCGCCTGACTGTTGACAGCGCGGAGGCTGATCTCCAGTCAGCCCGCCAGGCCACAGGCGCCTCTTCGGCAAGCGTCGACGCAGCAGCTGCCGGTGTTGCCTCGGCGCAGGCCAGGCTTGTTCAGTCAGAACAGGATGCAGTCCGATTACGCCGCATCAAGGCCCAGGACCCGGGCGCATTGTCGGATCGCAGGCTGGAACAGGCAGAAGCCTCTCTGATCGTCGCACAACAACAGCTTGCGGCAGCTCTGGCGTCCCTGGAGCAGGCGAAGCAGAATCGCGGCAGCGTTGGCGAAGATAACTCGAGAATTCAGCAGGCGGTCGCGGCGCTCGAACAGGCGACGCTCAATCTCGAGCGTACGAATGTTGTGGCCCCGACAAACGGTGTTGTCACCGATGTTCGGGTCGACCGCGGCAATTTCGCGGCGGCCGGCGCTCCGCAGATGACCTTTGTCTCTACCGAGGATGTCTGGGTGCAGGCGGACTTCACCGAGAATAATCTCGGCCATGTCGAGAGTGGTGATACGGTTCGCCTGGTGTTCGATGTCTTTCCGGGACGGGTTTTCGAAGGCACGGTGCGCACGACCGGGTTTGGTGTTGCGGTTGACTCGGCGCCGCTGGGCGCATTGCCGACGATCGACAACAACCGCGAGTGGCTGAGAGATGCCCAGCGCTTCCCGGTTGTCATCGATTTCGAGATGTCCACCGAGGACATGCGCAGGCTCAAGGTAGGCGCGCAGGTGACGGCGCTCATCTACGCGACGGACAGCTGGTTCTTTAATACGCTGGGTGCCTTGTACATTCGCGTTGGCAGCATCCTGACCTATGCCTACTAGGGCCGCAGCAGCTGTATTGATTTCGAGTGTCGCGAGCACTCGAGTCCTGCGCCTCGCATTCGGTACCGCCGTATCGCTCTGGATTTCCCAGGCAGTCGGCTGGGACCTGTCATTTTTCGCACCAATTATAACGATGTTCCTGCTAGGGATGCCGTTGTCGCAGCCGAAACCCAAGATGTTCGTTGTTGTTGTGCTGGCGTTAACGCTGAGTATCTACGGTTCCTTTGTCTTCCTGCCCTTGCTGTTGCACCAGGGAATGGTCGGTCTGCTGCTGTTATCGCTGGTGCTCTTTCATGCGTTCTATTTCACGTCACGTGGTGGGTCGAACGTAGTAGGAACGCTGGTGACGATGGGCATAGCGATAACGGTCGCCATCGGTACCGTGTCGGTCGACGAATTGCTCGCTGTCGCCAATGGCCTTGTAGTGGGTGCTGCCGTCGGGGCGCTAGTTGCCTGGTTGAGTCATCGCCTGATTCCTGACCAGGAGCAGGTGTTGGTCCCGAAGTCTGACGATGCGCCGGACACGCCGGCAGAAGTTAGTCCTGCAACCGCCAGGCACGGTGCGATGCGCTCACTTACAATCGTGTTGCCGATCCTGGTCTGGTTTGCTCTATCCAGTGCAAGCGCGGCAAATGCGACTGTTATGCTCAAGGTGTCTGCCATGGGCCAGGAGGTCTCGACGAGCAGTACAAGGGATGCGGCAAGATCGCTGATCATTTCTACGCTGGTAGGCGGACTTGCAGCCGTTCTGGCCTGGCAGTTCCTGAGTATCTGGCCCTCGCTGACTCTGTATTTCCTGTTGATTGCATTGGCAGGGCTTTTCTTTGGACAAAGGATATTTGAAGGTCGCGGATTAAGCCGCGATGCCGCTACCTGGAACTACGCCTTCCTGACGATGATTATCGTGTTGGCGCCCGCCGTGCTTGATTCTGCCTCGGGTGACGTTGCAGGTGCCCGTTTCTACGATCGCCTCTTCATGTTCGGTTGGGCAACCTTGTACGGTGTTGGCGCAGTGTACGTGTTCGATGCGTTCTGGAAGCGACCGGAGAAATGAGCATGGTGCTGCGACGAATTTACATCCTGTGTGCGGCCGCAGTATTCCTGTTTCCTGTGGGCTGCTCCGATGCTGGCAGCGACGCGCAACCGCAATCCGATGCGCGAACACCAGCCCCGTCTGCTGCTGCGGAAGAGTCCCAGCAGAAGAATGCAGAGAATAAACGGCCAGAGGCGGACCCCTCGCTCGAAAATCTGCTGCCGCAGCGGCTGGCTATTCTATCGGCTCCGTTTTTTGGCGATCTTGATGGGATGGAAGAACGCCGGGTTATCAGGACGCTCGTCGTTCCCGGAGGACCACAGTTTTTCTACTACCGAGGTCAGCCGCGCGGCATGATCGCCGAATTACTCGCAATGCTGCAACAGGAGTTGAACGCGTCGCTTGGCCGGCGGCACGAGCAGATCGAAATCGTACCAATGCCGGTCAGCCGCGATCGTCTGATCCCGGCCTTGCTGAACGGTGAGGCCGACCTGGTTGCCGCCGATCTTACCGTCACAGAGGCTCGCTCTCAGCTCGTGGATTTCTCGCTGCCGCTCGTCACGGGCGTCGATGAGATCGTGGTTTTCGCGCCAGGCGCCGGGGCGAATGTGAAATCGATTGATGACCTCGCTGGCCGGGACGTCTTCGTGCGCAAGTCGTCCAGCTACTTCGAACACCTGTCTGGCTTGAGCGTTGACCTGCAGAGCCGCGGCAAGAGCCCGATCAACATCATTGAGGCGGAGGAGCTACTTCGCGTCGAGGACATTCTGGAGATGGTCAACGCCGGCCTGGTGGAAGCGACCGTTATCGACAGTCACAAGGCAACGTCATGGTCTTCTTTGCTAACAGAGATGATCGTCAGGGATGATTTGGTGATTCGGTCTGGCGGCAAAATCGCGTGGGCCTTCCGCAAGGGCAGCCCGTTGCTTGCCGAGCAGATTAACGAGTTCGTGAAAGGTCATCGCAAGGGAACCTTGCTTGGCAACGTCCTCGTCGAGCGCTACCTGGGAAATGTGAAGTGGGTCAGTAACTCGACGTCGACCGGGGGGCTCCAGCGGATGCAGCCCTTTACTGAAGCCTTCCATGCAGGTGCCAGCGAAACGGGCCTTGACTGGCTGATGCTGGTCGCCCAGGCCTACCAGGAATCGGAACTGGACAACAGCAAGGTGAGCCCCGCGGGCGCGCGCGGCATCATGCAAATCAAGCCTTCCACGGCCGCCGACAAGCACATTGGCATCGACGACATTTCCGAGCCGGCCGACAACATACTGGCTGGTGCAAAATACATGCGCTTCCTTATGGACCGGTATTTCGCGGACGCCGAGATGGATGGACTGCAACAGTGGTTGTTCGCGTTGGCTGCATACAACGCGGGTCCGGCAAGAGTGCGGAGACTCCGTGACCGGGCGGCGGCAGAGGGCTACGACCCCGATCGGTGGTTGGATAATGTCGAGCTAATCGCCGCAAAAGAAATCGGCAGCGAGACGGTTCGGTACGTTAGCAACGTTTTCAAGTACTACGTCGCCTACCAGATGTATTGGGCGAACCGCGCAAGCCGTGCCGAGTCTCTTGAGTAACTACAAGTTTTGCTTTTCTGATATATAGGCGCTAACAAGTCCGGCGACGAGAACCGCGATGTAGAACTGGCCCACGATAGCCTGCAGGTAGGCAAGGCTGCGAGCCGTCGCTGAGAGTGGCAAGATGTCACCGTATCCCAGGGTCGTCAGCGTCACAAAGCTGTAGTAGAACCAGCCGGCGCCCCAGCCTGCGTCGGCATCGTGCTCGATGCCCGCAAATGACGACGGTGCAACCAGGTCAACGAATGCATAGGCGAGAGCCCAGATAACTCCCAGCAGCAAATAGACGCAGACTGCACCGACAATCCGATTGGCGTTGATCTCGGTGCCGAACGCAACCTGCTTCATCGTGTAGCTTATTGAGACAAGCAAAAACGCAAATATCGATAGTATCGACGCGCCCTGGAACACGATCGAGTCCTGGCCAATGGCGACGACGTTAAGCGCGACACCGATGATTGCCAGGACCATGCCAATAGTCAGATAGCGGCCGCCACCCTTCAGGCTCCGGGCGCCAACAATCATCAGTACCGAGAAGAAGAAGGCTCTTACAATGTCCGGGTCCAGCGGTGCGAAGTCTTGTGCGAGCGGAATGGCGAGCAGTAGAAACAGCAGTGCGGTCAACAAATAGAAGAAGTCTGTTTGGCCGGCGCCCCTGTCCTTTCGCATCGCTCGCACGCTTATTTTCCTCCGATAACACCGTCACGCGACAAGGCGCTGACAACGCCTTTTGCCTCGTCCTTGATTGACGTTCCACTCGTGTGCTGATTGATGTCACGTTTCAGTTGCGAGTGGGTTTCAATCGCCCAGACAGGCTGTTTGCTGGCCACGGAGAACATCTGCGTTGCCAGCACTATCGTGTGCGTGAGTTCGAGCCCCGGCGGCTCCCTATACTCCGTCATCTCAACGTTCCATACATTGTAGTAATACGTTGGCCGGACGTTGTAGGTGGCCTCCGGGTTAGTATTCTTTAATTTCTTCGCCGTTTCGAGATCGACAAGCTGCATCAGCAGCACGGAGTCCGAACCGGTCTTGTCGACCATTTCCAATATCGTCTCGCGGTTCAGTGGAACCTTGGTATTCATCAGGGATGTGCTCGCGACCGCCTTGACGCCTTTTCCTTCAAGTTGAGCGACAAGTTCCTGCTCAAAGTACCGACGCGCGTCGAATGACTCGAATACCGAGACAACCAGCACGTTCTGGTACGGCGCATCCGCAGACTCGGACAAGGCCTGGGTCCGGGTGACGCTCGGTCCGGCGCAGGCCACGAGGAGCAGGGCAAAACACACCACCAAAATAGTATTCTTCACAATCAATCCTTATTCACGGGGCCTGAACATTGTCGGCAGGGCCGACATCGACAACGGCGAGGCCTGCGATTCTAGCATCCGGTCTGGCTACGGGTTGTCCTGATTTTCGGCCGTTTTCACGGCCTCATTTGCATAATCAAGTGCTTTTATGCAGGCGTCGCCAGCTCCTTTCATACGATCCCAGAGCCCCTTGGCCAGGATCGATAGTCCACCGGTCGCCGCCGCCGCACTGCCGGCAATAATTGCACTCGTCTCATCGAGGCTGAGCCGTGGTTCGCGCAAGGTGCCCTCGACGCCAAGGTAAGGGTTTACGACTTCGCTGAAGCTGAGCAAACTGACGCCCTTTTTCGGCAGCGTCTCGAAGCCGATCTTGATTTTCTCTGTCCTCAGGTCAACAACCGCATCCGCAAGCACACGGGCCGTGTCACTCTGAGCGTAGGCTGCGGGACGCCCCTGGACGACACCGTCGATAATCTTGACCACAACAACCCCGCAGTCGAGTTTGGCCGTGTCTCCTGACTTCGTGAAAGGATTCAGCTTGGCCAACAACTGCTCTGCAAAGCCGCCGTAAAACAGGTCCATCATGGCGCTCTTCTGAAATTCGCCCGCGGTGGCCTGGAGCACGAAGAATCCATTGGCGCTCGCCGCAAGCTCCCGCAAGTTTGCACCTTCGGCGAGGATATCGAAGTCGACATCCGTTCGAATCGGATTGTCAGATAACTGGTTCACTGCGAGCTTTTCCGCTGATAGTTTCAAGCGCATTTGGCCACCCGTTTCGTGGGCCACCAGTCTGCCAGATGCCGAGATGTTGCCGTCGCGCGTGTTCAGGTCGAGAGTATCAACCGCCAGGGTCCCGTCACGAAGTGTGCCCTGCAACCGCAGGTTTCCCGCGTGAAAGTCATTGCGCTGCAGTTCGCCGATTTCAATCCCGAACCTCGCGTTGACTTTTCGCAGCAAGGCAAATGGAATGTCGATGTTCGGTATGACGCGGCCATCTTCTGCGGGCGGTGGCGGTTTGCTCGCATCCTCCTCGAAGATTGACAGCGCAACGAGTGACTCGGACTGCAGGCTAATCTCGAGATCGGGAACCGGTGCAATTCGATAGCTTGCTTTTCCGGCGATCGTGCTCTCGCCATAAACGGCCGCCAGATCATCGATAACGAAGCGGTCACCTTCACCGCTCAATGTCGCACTCAGGTGTAAGGGCAGTTGCTTCAGGGTCTTTCCCCGGTATTTGCCGTGGGCAGCGAGGTCCGGTACTACGGCTTCTATCCTGAGGCTGCCTGCCACCGACTGTTGCTCCAATGTGAGCTGACCGCGGGCTTCCAGGCTTGCGATACCCAAGGTTGCCTGCACTGGCTTGAATGACCACTCGCCACCGTCACGCGTGACCAGGGCCTTGATCCTGAACGGTGCGCTTTCCGGCTCGAAGCCGCCCAGGTCGCTGAACAGCGAGCGGACATCGAGACCGCTCGCATCAAGGTCAAGTTCCAGCCGATGGCTCGAGAGCGGCCTGCCGACCCTGGCATCCAGGCCAATCTTTCCGCGCTCACGATCAAGCTTGAAGTCTTCTACGAGAATCTCGGACTCGCTCAGACTGACAGTCGCGGCGATTTCGAAGGCGCCCGGGAAGATGTCGATGTTGTCCAGACCTGAGAACAGCTCCTCCATCGACGGGCCGTTGCCGTTGATCCTCACGCGAGTTCCGGCGAGGCCCTTGCTCGTGCCAATCAATCCGTCAAGCTCTACGGTCGAAGTGCCGAGCTTGACCGCCGCGTTCCGCAGATCGATGCCATCCGGCGCGAAGCGAGCAGCGCCGGAAATCGTGTAGGGCACGGGCGGAATCCCGGCATCGAGGTCGAACCGACCCAGCGTGTCGCGAAGGTCCGCGCCGTTGGCTTCAATCTGCAGCGCCGTGCCGAGAAGGCCAGACCCCAGGTGTATGGCTCCCGAGACTGAAGCCACGACGCTGTCGGTTTGAAGCAGCAGGGGCCCATCGAGTTCCAGTCGACCGTCCTGCCGGACAACGGATCCGCGTGCTGATATTTTCTGATCGGGAAGTTGTGCGATGCCCGCGATCTGGCCAAGCTGTCGCAGGCTTGGCGCGTCGAGCTCAAAGTCTATTTTCGAGCCGATGTATTCGGGAGGGTCGCCAACCACGCCGCGTGCCACCAGCTTGCCGAGATTCGTCTGCATCGTTGTGCGCAACGCAGGCTTGCCAAGTTCATCCTCCCGCACGTCGAGTTGTGCATGGAACGGTCCGGTTGCGACCCCAGGAATACCGAGCAGATACCGCAAGTGTTCAATGCGCGGGCCGGAAAAATCGATACTCGCTGTCGCCCCGGTAAGAGCGGGGAAGTTGGGGACTTCCGCCTGCGCTGCGAATAGCGAATCGCCAAACGTCACACCCAGGTTGCCGACAGTCAGGGCGGTGCCGACTTTCTGCAGGTTCAGTGCGATCTCGAACGGCGCATCACTAACCCGGTCCACACCGAAGTAGGAAAGTACCCGGCCAAGGCTGGGCCCACTCGCGTCCATGACAATGTCGACATCGCGGAGGTCGTCGATTGCCAGGGCGCTGCCGGTGGCATCTACGAAAGTCTGCCCGAGGTGACCCTGCAGACGCAGTGTGAGCGGGCCGGTCTTGTCAATAGTCATGGAGCCAGCAAGGTCTATATCGCCTTCACCGACTTCACCGAAGCCCAGCATGGATGAGATGTGCGCGACGCTCGGACCGGTAAGCCTGAAGTCGATCACCGGGCGGCTGGGCTTGCGCACGTCGTCGATCAGTCCCTTTGCTTCGACAGATAGCGAGCCGAGACGGCCTTTGGCATCGAATTGAATATTGCGGCCGGCCTGCAACGAGGCCCAGGTGCCCATAGTGCTTCGCAGTTCTATCTCGCGGCCATTGACCACGGCATCGACAGATGTTTCGAGCATGTCATCGTCGCGCTGCTGTTGCCGCAACGACTGTATCCGGATGTCGATGGGTTCCGGCCGGTGCGCATCCGCGTAGACGATGTGCACATCATCGATCTCGAGTGCCTGCAGCAACAAGCTCAGCGGCTCATCTTGCGTGGCTGGTTTGTCGGCACTTCCTGCCGGTGCGAACGTCCAGTTGTTCTCATTCGACTCGCTGGCCGCGAGATTGAGCGTCAGATTATCGATATCGACCAGCTCGACAATAATCGGGCCCGAGAACAGGGACCACAGATTCACGCGCGTTGCGACCCGGCCGACATCCAGCATCGCAGGCCCGTCGACCCAGGCCGCATTCTCAAGGACTATCTTTTCGGCGCTGACGTCGAGATTGCGGCCGAGATGAATATCCAGCTCACCCTCGATGGAAAACTCGCGTCCGAGGCGTTCGGAGACCAGGTTTTCGAGCTGCGGTTTGAATGCTCCGAGATTGGCCGTGAACAGCCAGGTTACGCAGAGGCTGACAAGACCCAGCAGCGCCAGCAAGAACCAGAAGGTCCTCACATGCCATCGTCTTGCCGGGCGCGCAACCATATTCGGGGCTCTCTATACGGAGGAACTATTCTCCGCTCATCAGGGTTTCAACGCCACCGCGGACGATACTTGACCACCGCCCCGGTCAGAACGAATAGCCGATCGACGTCGTTGCCGTGTAATCCGAGCTTGCGGCACCCTCCGTCGGATCGCTGAGGTAGGAGTAGCCAACACTCAATTCGAGGAACAAGTCATCCAGTAGTTCCCGGCGCAGGCTCATGTCAGATTCTGCTCGATACCGGCTCAAGTCCTCGAGCAGGGGGTAAATCGTACCGGTGATTCGGAAAGACGTTTCCGGCGACAGGCTTCGATGCAGGTAGCGGAGTTCAATCCTGCCTTCGGCCTCGGTTGTACTGTCTTCGGCGCCAACATAGCTTGACCGCGCGCCCTGAACACCCGCCGTTAAAGAGAGCTGGTTCTTGTTGGTTTGCAGGAGGTAACGACCGAGGGCGCCGCCAATAGAACTACGCCCCTGGATTCCAAGTTCATCGTTTTTCTCCCAGCCCGTGAACCATTCAGTGAACCAGCGGTTACTGCGAAAACGCTGGTAATTGAGGTTGGTGCTTTGGCGCGCCGTGGTCGGCTCGTTAGGCTGATCGGTGATTGCCGAACTGAGCCTCAGTCCCAACAGGTATCTGCGTTGACGATAACTGACATCGGCCGCCAGGTTGGATGTCGTGACTTCGCTTGCCTTCTGCGTCTGAATGCCGAAGCTGAACGATCCGTCGAGCCGCTCGATGAAGCCAGCGTTTGCCTCGATCGGCGTGATGCGGACAATCTCTGCCGTTCGGTAGATGTACTCATCGCTCGCCGTCACGATGCGTACGGTATGCGGCTCTGAGGTTGGGATTAGCTGACCGTAGTGACGCGTGCCATCCGGTAACTCGACCTGGTGATACTGCTGACTGCTGACGCTGACTATGTCTTCCCAGTCGATACTGACCGTGCCCATTGAATCGGTGCTGTATTTCAATTTGCCGAACTCGAGACTCTTAACCTCTCCAGTGACCGCGTTGCCATTGATCAGGACGACGACGTCGGTCTTCTCGGCCATGGCAGGCGCGGCGCAGAGCCCGAGCAGAAGAAGTTTTGCGAGAACCGGGCCAGGGTAATTCTTGAGCATTGACAATCACCACGATTAACAGGGCAGGCCTGCAGCGCAGGCGATAAGCGTTAATAGTAGGGAATCCCGGCCGACAATTCACGGTTTGGACCGAGCCGGGGCGTGCCCGGTTACAACTAGTAACATTCGCTTATTGTGGGTAGTGGGGCGACAGGGTATCGTTCCTACACTACGTGGAAACGAATATCCAATGGAGAATTGAAATGCTAATCCACAGAGCTAGCTTGTTGGTAACCGCGATCGTCAGCCTTGGCCTCGCCGGGTGCGCGTCCACTTTTGAGTCGAGTTACGACAGCGACCCGAACCAGGACTTCAGTGGCTACAAGACCTGGGGTTGGATAAGCGAAAACCCGATGATTGTCGGTAACTCGGACCGGGTACCGAATCCTCTTCTGCAGCCCAAAATCATGCGCGCTATCGAAAACGGCCTGGCCGCCAAGGGATACACGAGAATCGATGACCCCGAAGCGGCAGATTTCGCGGTGTCATTTACCGTCGGCTCACGGGAAGAAATCAGGGTCGATTCGTATCCCTCAGCGTATGCGGGCTACGGTTATGGCGGCTACCCGCGATGGGGTGGTGCTTACTACGGCTACGGCATGAGCACAAATACGCAGGTGCGGCAGACCACCAAGGGCATGCTTGCGATGGATGTATTCGACGTCAAATCGCACCAGCCCGTTTTTCACGCAGTAGGTACCAAGACGATTACGGATTCTGACCGCAAGCAGGTGGACGTGACCGTCCAGGCGGCTGTTGATTCCGTTCTCGCGGCGTTCCCGCCACCGCCAGCTGGCGCTGAGTAGCAGCGTCCAAACGTCGATTCCGGACATGCCACCCGGCACAGCAGCGCCGGGTGGCACTAACCCTGAAATCAGAATGTCAGGCTGACGTAGGCCTTGGGTCCGTGGATCCGCAAATCGATTTCACCACCGAGATCCTCGTCTTTGGCGGACAGGCTTAGTGCGTAGAAGTTGTAACCTACGCCGGCCCTGAAGACCTCACCGAATTGCCGATCGAGATCCAGGCTCATGTAAGCCATGAATCCGCTGTACCGATCAAAATCGAGAGCAAAAATGTTCAGGTCAGCGCCAAGCGCCCAGTGGTCACCGAGGCTAAGTGTGGCGAGCGCGCCGATCGTCGGCAGCGGGGCGTGGGCTTTCAGTTGCTGTCTTTCCTGCGAGCCGGCCTCACCCAGGTCAATGTCGAGTTGGGTGTAGCTGAGTCCGGCCATTACGCCCAATTCCTTTTGCCCGTCATGCATCAGCGAATAGGCATAGGCAAAACGCAGCAGTGAAAGGTCGGTCCTGGTTGTAATCTCGGTTCCGGCCGCATAGAACTCGTCACCGACAGTGTGGTCGTTCTCCAGCGTTGTCGCGGACTGGCGTCGTAACTCGAAGTAACCCAGCCGTACCTGGTGGTAGTCGTTGATGCGAAACCGGCCGTCGAGCTGGAGGAAGGTCTTGTTGTCGGCGGCATCAAGCAGGTTCTCAAGATCGGTTGAATCCTGAGGTTGACCATCACTTGCTCGTCTTTCGACCTCTGTACTGATCGCGCCGTTAAACGCCCCGATGCGGAACTCGAAACCGTATGCGCTGCGCGGATTATCGCGACCTCTCGGCTGGAAAATGTCGGCGTTATAGGCGAGCCCGATGGATCCAGACCACAGCCTGTCCCTGGCAATAATGGGGCTTTCCGAAATCGAGGAATCGAGAAACTCGACGCCGAGGCTCGCTTTAAGCAGCCAACGTGGCGCCAGATCATACCCCAGCGAGAAACCGGTCCAGACGGTGGTAGCTGCGCCGGCCTCGTAAACCGGGCGGGTTGGTGTCGATTCCGCTGCCGAAATCGAGAAGTAATAGTCTGTGTAGTCCGCGCTCAGATAGGCCAGCCTCACGGCCGGGACGAAGAACCCACGCGAGTAATTGATCGGCAGGGAAATCTCGAGTTCGCTGGTAATACCGTCATGCCGGTGCGGCATTTCCCAATAGGTCCGAAACTGGAAATTCAGGGGTTTTGCACGCCAGCCGATAAGCGGTCCTGCCTCCACCGCCCATTGCTTTTCGTCGACACCGGCAAGTTCCTCATCCGTGGGTATACTGGTGCCCGCAAGTTGCGCGCGTGCTACCAGGCCAAACTCCCATTGACTATCCGTGATGTACCGGATGCCAATATTGTCGTCACGAATCAGCAGCCAGTCATCGGTAAATGCGGAATGCGTGAAGCTGGTCAGGTACGGGTAGACGATCGAGGCGTTTTCTGTGCCGAGGTAGGCACTTTGTGACGTGCTGAAGGAGAGCCCCAGCGAGTAATCGTTCAGGTCGTAGTTACGAATATAGTCGATCATTCGTCCGGCGTCGGCTCGTAGTGGCGCCAGGAGTGCTGCTGTCGAAACCAGCACGATCAAAGCGAATGACCATGCCGGCGAGTGAACTGAGTGCTTAATAGATGCGCCCACCGACACCGATTCGAGTCCCATAGCCGCCATATCCACCGTATGAGCTATAGCCGACGCTGCCATAGACACTGACATTGTCGCAGCCCCCCAGAAGAAGGCAGGTCATGACAACTGCCGGGATCCTCGCGTACTTCAACAGGCTTCTCATGAGCTTGGTCTCCTAATTCTCTGCTTCGAGTGGCCAGGTCTGCAGCGCGATGCCCGCGCCGGAGGGCCCGGCTATAAACGCGGCTTCGCCGCCGACGGCTCGTTGTCGGGCCTCGACGATAACCCGCCCTCCCAGTTCTGCCACGCGTGCCGTGATCGCAGCCGGACTCTCGACCCTCAGGTAGCTGACCCACACCGGATCCAGTCCTTCCAGTGGATTCGGCATGATGCCGGCTCTCGGCGTGTCGCCCGCTTTGAGCAGGCGGTACGCTGACGCGTCAGTCTCACCGACGTCGAGGTCGATAGTGCCGGCGGACAGTCCGGTCAGCGAGCTGTAGAACGCGCTCGCATTCTCGACGTCGGTCGTCCACAGCTCGTCCCACAGGAAGTCGCCGATTTCGGCCTCGCTGTCGCCCGGGTCACCATCGCGTGTTTCCAGCAAGCCCAGCAAGGCACCTTGTGCATCGCGGATCAGCGAGAGATGTCCCCTGTCCTGCAGGTCTGTTGGGGGCGTAATTATCCGGCCACCGCTTGCGGTCACGGCCCGAACCCTGGCGTCGATATCATCGACCGCCATCAGGACCACCCACTGGGATATGTCGTCCCTGCCGTTGAGGGCGACCGTGTCGATCATGCCGCCGATCAGTTTGCCGTTGTGGCGAATCAACGTATAACTTGAGTCGTCCGCAAGATTTGACGCCGTGCCGACACTCTCGAAGGTCCAGCCGAACAACTCGCCGTAGAATCGCTGCGATGCTGCTGGATCGTTGGTCAGCAGGTCGCGCCAGACGATTTTTCCGGGCAGGCGCTCACCGGTCGGTGACTCAGTGACCGACGGCAGATTGACATTCATCGCGGAGCAGGCGGCGAGCAGCAGCACGCCGATCTGCAGCAGGGCGACGCGCGATTTTCCAGGTATCGACATACAGGACTCTCTCATTGTTGTTTGAACTAGCGTTTGCCGGCGACGAGCGCGTCGAGACGTTGTCGAACGGTCGAGGCCCACTGCTCACCTATGACCTCGGCATCTTCCCAGCGAGTAAGTGGCGCCGCCTGGTTCTGAGCGACCGCGACACCCTCCACCGCGCGTCGATCGTAGACACGGGCGAGGATTTCGCCTGACTCGGAATCGTGTAGCTCGATGACCAGCGTGGCCTCGCCCAATGCCCGTAATGACAGGCTACCCCATCCGGCGCCGCCGGTCGCCTGGGCAGGCACTGTCGTGAGAATGTCCTGCACGCGGATCTGTAAAGCGAGCACGTCGGGCCCCACCTCGTCTGTGAGGCGAAGGTTGCCAAGGTTCGCCAGCTCTGCTGCGAACTGCGCGTCGAGCGCCTGTCGAAAACGGTCCTTCTGCTCCGCGCTTAACGGAAACTGTCGCTTGCTGCGGTCGGGCGTATTGAAGGCAAGTTCGGACCCGTTCAACAAGAGTCCCCTGTACTGGCTGAAATCCACACCGGGTCGCACAAAGGCAGTATCGAAATGCCGCGATGAAACCTGCTCCAGCCCATCGATATTGTTGGTCGATGTGGCGATCGGAACTGTCGGCTGCGGCGCGCAGGCAGAGACCAGCAAAGCGATTAAAAGTGCGCGAATTATCATTTCGCCTCCGTATTCGTTCGAATGTGCAGGTCGCGTTGCGGGAACGGGATTTCGATGCCATTGGCGCGCAGCGCGCTGAAGATCGACCGGTGTATTTCATCAATCGTTGGCAAACGATCCGAGAGCTGCCGCAAAAATGCATGCAAGGTAAAGTCGAGGGAGCTGTCCCCGAAACCCGTGAAGTAGACGCGCGGCTCCGGATCGTCGAGTACGCTGGACAGCGACGATAGCGTTTCCAACATGACCTTGCGGGCAAGTTCGACATCCGAGCCGTACGAGATACCCACGTTGACAACAATGCGGGTGATGGGATCAGTGAGCGTCCAGTTTACGACCTGCTCTGTAATGAACGACTTGTTTGGAACAATGATTTCCTTGCGGTCCCAGTCGGTAATTGTTGTTGCGCGGATTCGGACCTGGGATACGGTGCCGCTTAGCTGGCCGACAGTCACGGTGTCGCCGACACGCACAGGCCGTTCGAAGAGAATGACGAGTCCTGAAACGAAGT
The DNA here is from genome assembly GCA_963698415.1 of uncultured Gammaproteobacteria bacterium. Lineage (GTDB taxonomy): Bacteria > Pseudomonadota > Gammaproteobacteria > Steroidobacterales > Woeseiaceae > UBA1847. The sequence continues at coordinate 66,094 of CAVOQS010000003.1, forward strand.
TCGCAACGATTTCCTGGAGGCCGAAACCCAGGCCGACACTGAGAGCAGCCACGAGCCACTGAATCTGGGACCAGTTCCAGCCGATAATACTTAGAACCCAGATCGTACCAATCGTGACGACGACATAGCGAACGAGCGTCTTGATAGCGTAGCGACTGCCTGGCGCAAGCGTGATGCGTTGCAGGACCGCGATCTCCATCAAACCTGGCAGGTTCCTGGAAATTATCGCCGTGACCACAGCTATCATGAGGGCGAACAACAGGTCCTTCAGCGTAACCGGAGCGATAACCTGCACGCCGTCAACGGTCGTCGTTTGATTCCAGAGTGCCACCTGGTCAAGCACCGCGAAAGCAGGTAGCACCTCCGCCCAGATGCTCCAGACAACGATCGCGGCAACAACGATCAGAACGGAACGCAGCAGTCTTTTTGTTTGCTGATCGACCTGGTCAATATCCAACGGCTCCTCGGCAGGAGGAGGCGCTTCTCTCTCGGAGTCATTCTGCGACTCGTTCTGTTGTGCCGCCAGCTTCGCCTGAAACTCCTCTTGGGCCAGGTGCCGCGCCAGCTTGCGGCGCGCCAGCGCGAACCATCGCAGCAGGATGAGGTAAACAACACCCAATGCGAGCAGGCGCCAGGTGGTTTCCAGCATCGATCCGGCGATGATCGCCGAGGTATAGAGATAACCAAGAGCCGAAACCATGCCCAGTAGCAGGGGGAAGCCAACGGACAGTCCGAACCACCACCATCGCAGTTTGCTCGCCCACCGCTCCGGATAGCGACGGTAGTAGGCGGCAACAACGCCCGAATTGGGATGAGTCAGCGGATAAAATACAGCCGCCAGGAAAATCATAAAGGCGATGTATACGAGCCGGCCCACGGTGGCCTGGTCACTCGCTATGTCCGACAGGAACAGCAATATGCTGGTGAATATGAGTGGCGTACCGATAGTCACGAGGCGGCGCAACTGGCGTCGAATGACTATCAGGCTGGCTTCTTGCCACCCGAAATGCAGGTTGAGAATGCCGTCCCTGGCGCTTATCGCACCAAACACCAGCGCATTGGCAAGAAATGGCGCGGTTAGAGAAAGGCTGCGAGCCAGGGCATCCGTGAATACTGAAGGTTCCGGCGTTTGGCGCAGGAACCATGCGACCGCGACCATCAGCAAGGGCACGGGCAATGCGCGGAGAACGACCACGCCCAGAGAAGCCAGGGTTAGCCCGATGTTGTCTTCTGGCATCCGCCGAACCTTCTCGCTAATCGACTCCTGGCGCCGAGCGAGCGGCCGGCGAAGCATGAGAAGAACAAGAAAAAAAGCGGCGATCAACAATGCTGCGCCAACCCTGTTGCCTATTGAATCGACCAGCTTGGTAACTGCACCAAGCCATCTATTGGGCGAAGTCGATTGCTCAAAAGCCAGCCCAATGTCATCCCAGGCGCCCGTGAAAAGCACCGGTGCGCTGGGTATCCACAATAAATTCCTGGAAAGAAACTCCTTGTATCGTTCTGTTGACTCAAGGAGTCGACGCTGTTCGATATCCAGGTCGCCAAGAGTCTGCAGGTAACTGCGATAGCTGTCCTCGACCTGTAACAGCAGGTCCCGACGTTCCCGCAGCAACTGACGAATTTCGACACCTATTTCTGCCAGTTCCTCCGGGTCCGACAGATCTGCGGCGACCTCGGATACGAGCTGCTGGGCTTGTTGATCGAACGCGATCAGGTTACGCCGTTGTTCCTGAATGCGTATTTGTGCGAGGCCAATCTCGCCAAGCCTGCGGCCGCGCTCGCGAAGCTGCGCTCGATACATGGATAACTGGGGCAGGGTTCTGTTTTCTTCGATCAGGAGTCGACCAATGGTGCTGGTCAGTCCACCAATCTCGAACAGCTGTTCCGATCGCAGTAGTCGACGCTCAATGTCGGTCGCCACGGACCGGACCTGCTCGAGTTGTTCATTGGCGACATCTATTTCCGCAATGCGCCGCGGAAGTTCGCGCGTCAGTTCCGCATTCTCCTCCGTCAACAAGCGCAAGACCGGGTGTTTGCCTGCGGCGGCCAGTTCGGCTGCCGCCGCTGCTTCCTGAGCGAGCACCGCGGCCGATTGGCGGCGGTCGTTTACCGCGTCTCTCAAGAACCCGACGCGCTCACTCGCCACTTCCTGTGAGCGCAAACTCAGGTCCCGTTTCGCCTGCAGCAAACTCAAGCGGACTGGTTGACTCAATAACTCCTGTTCCAGTCGGTTGATCTCGGCACCCTGGGCGGTCCGCCGCAATCGGGCAGCAAGGTTTCGAGCATCCGACAGGACCTGCGGTTCACCCGGCAATACCTGCGAGTCGCCCAAGGACTCGAGTTCTTGCTGGCTGCTGCGTAGTTGGCCGAGGCGCTCACGCGCCGCAGCTGGTCTGCTTATTTGAACTTCGACCTTTTCTCTCAGATCGGCCAATCGCAACTCGGCAGCCGTGAGGTCGGCTATCGCCGCGGCCAGTTCCTGCTGAAGCTCCTCGAGACTGGCGTTCTCATCGATAGTGGAAGCATGCAATGCAGATCCTGCCGGCAGACTCTCTTCGAGTTCTTTTCGCAGTTCTTCCAGTTCGGCGGGGGCTATATTGAGTGATGCCTTGAATTCAGCTGCCGCGGCATCGGCGTCGAGTCTTACCTGTACCTGGGTTCGGGCGTCGCGTAACAACTCCAGCACCCGGTCCTTTGTCTCAGCGTCGAGATCGTCACGCGACGACGTCGCGTTAATCATCGAATCGACCTCGCCGATTGTCACGTTCTCCCTGACGGTGGCGCCCGAAAGTCGCTGATCCTGCCCGATTGCGAGAAGCGGCAGCAGGAGAAGAACGAAGATTAGTGCCCTGAATTTCACTCCGTTATCTTATACTTAGCGGCCGCATTCGTCTTCCCGTTATTCGCCGCGCGTCTTTTCCTCAAGTATCAAGTCAGTCTTTCAGCCAGACAACGTAAAGTCCCTTCATCGTCGCGCAGCGATAGTCGTCATGAAACAGGTCAACATGAATATCCATCCGGATACGGCTGCGGTCATTCGCCTGAAGGCTGGCCAAACAGGGCTCGAAGTCATCTGACTTGATTGTGGCCTTGATGGCCAGGTGCCCCCTGGCCGGGCGCTCGAACGTCATTTCGTTTTTGAAGACGACGATCTCGGTGTTGTGAATACCGTTGTCGGCAAAGGCTAGCGTGGCAACAGCCCACCCACCGAACAGGCAGATGCTGGCGATGCTCCCGCCGAAGGCCGTACCCTTGTTGTTGATGTTCGGCGCCAGTGGTGCCTCCATCGACAGGGTCAGGTTCTCGTAGTCCACGAAGGACAACTGCATCGCCGTGAGCAACGGGATCTCGGCGCGGCATTCAGCCTCAAATTTTGCCAGGTCTATCATTTGGTCTCGGTCAGGCTGGCCGGGCCACTTTCGATAATGCGTCATCCAGCGCGGCCAACGCGATGTCGGCGTGCTCGATTGCAAACACCAGCGGCGGGCGGAGTTTGAGCGTATTCCGGTGTTCGCCGATGAGCGCGACCAATACGCCGTATTCGCGCATGAGTTCGACCACCTCCGCGGCCTCGCTGCCGGCCGGCTCCTTCGTGTCGCGGGAACGAACAAGTTCGACAGCAAGGAAGAGTCCCTTGCCGCGAATGTCGCCAATCAGTTCATGTTTGTCAGCGAGCCGCTTGAACCCGGCGATCAGGTAGTCGCCGCTCTTCTTGACGTTGGCCAGCAGGTTTTCGCGCGCGACCACTTCGAGGACCGCTTTGCCGGCAGTCGCGGACACAGGATTGCCGCCAAATGTATTGAAGTAGTCCGACTCCCGCGCAAACTCGGCGGCAATCTCCGGCGTCGTGACGACCACCGCCAACGGGTGTCCACCGCCCATCGGCTTGCCCATCGTCACGATATCCGGAACCACACCCGAGTCCATGAAACCCCAGTAGTTATCGCCCATGCGCGTAAGGCCGGACTGGACCTCGTCGCAGACGATCAAACCGCCTGCCGCGCGCACTTTCTCGTACACGTTCTGCTGATACCCGGGTGGCGGGGTATGTACTCCCGCGGCATCGTAAATCGAATCGATGATCATCATTGCAGGCCTGTGACCTCTCTCCGCCAGTTCGGCAACACCGTCATCGACAAGGTCAGCGTACTTCTGAACGTAGTTGTTGTCGTCCTTTCCGAAGGGGCCTCGATAGACATCCGGTGGGTGGACATCGACAACGAAATCCGGCTGTGGACGACTGCGCTCGAATTCCGGTGAGAGCTCGGATACGAGTGTCGAATTGCCGTGATAGGCGCCAACTGTACAAATGGCACCCTCATTACCGGTGACTGTTCGAGCGATTCGGTAGGCCAGGTCGTTGGCTTCCGTGCCGGTGCAGACCAGGGTGCAAACAGAGAGATCGCCTGGCAGCGTTGCGGCGAGCATCTCTGCGTATTCGACGATCGCGTGATGCAGGTAGCGCGTGTGCGTATTCAGTGTACCGATCTGTTTTGTGATCGCGTCGACCACGTAGGGGTGGCAATGCCCGACAGACGGTACATTGTTGTAGCAGTCGAGGTATTTCCGGCCTTCGTCGTCGAACAGCCAGACGCCGTCGCCGCGCGTCAGGTACAGCGGCTCCTTGTAGAAATGACTGTAGGCCGGGCCCATCGCACGCTTGCGGCGCTCGATCAGTTCTTCGTTACGCATCGGCTGACCTCGAGGAAGCTGCGCCTCGCAGGGCGTCGTAGAATTCGCTGCGTTTCATTGTAAGCACTTGCTCCAGTCCTCGTGTGACGAGAGGTATGTCTTCGTCGGCAAGACTTGCGTCGGCGTCGGTGTTCTCTGCACGAAACTGCAGCAGCTGCACGATCAGGATCGCCCGCGCCAGTAGTGCATCGTAAACCAGTTCGAGTTGCTCAGCTGGAATCTCCATGTTTCGCGCGAATCCTTCAACCAGGGCCGCGCTTGCCGAAATGGGAGAATCGGTGGTCTCCATGATGCTGGCGAGTGATGTGGCCAGGTCGACGACGATGGGGCGATAGAGGAGGTCGCCAAAATCGATAATGCCGATTACGGTACCCGGCTCGTCTGGATCGCACAGCACGTTTCCTGAGTGTGCGTCGTTGTGGATGACCTGGTGCGGGAACTGTCTCATGCGAGGCAGCGCGACGGCGGACAGGTGTTCGAGAGCGGGCGCGCAACGCATCGCGAGGTCGCCGCGCAGGTAGTTATTGCGTAGCGCCCTGGAAACAACCAGGCCGTTCAGGATGTCCCACGGCATGAAGTGCGAAGCACCCGCATGCCTGAACCCCTGGAACGCCCGGCACATGCGCCCCTGCAGGGACCCGATCTGCGCGATGGTGTCGTGCGACGGGGGATCGAGTTCGCCAAAAGGCACGCCATCGACCCAGCTCAGGACGCGAACCGGGTGAGCCCCGCGGCGGGTTGTCAGCGTCTCGAACGTGTTGCCATTCGATGATCTCAGGATGCGCGGTATCGGGATGGTGGGGTCCGCGGTCTCAAGATGCAGCAAAGCCTGGATCTGGAAATCAACCAGCACGAGGTCTTCGAGGGTGCTCGCGATCTTGAGGACGTAACGGACGCCATTCGCGGTCGTGACACGGAAGTTCTGGTCACGCTCGCCGGACAGGCTGCTGAGATTGCCCTCGATGCCCCAGTGTTCGAGGAGAAAGGGTGCCAGCAGACCCTCGTCGATTCGCGGTGGTGAGAAGCGGAGTTCGTCTGCAGTCAGTCCGTCACGTGTGTGTTCATGCAGATGCGTCCCGGTCAATGTCGCGCCCCTCGAATTGGCGAATTACTTGGCGTACTCTGAATCATAACCCCGAAGCTGCGAAATGAATCACCGGACAGGACGTATGACAGACAAAACAGCAGGCGTGATTGGCGGGATGGGGCCGGACGCGACTGTGGATTTCATGGCAAGGGTCATTGCGGCAACGCCGGCCAGCATTGACCAGGATCACGTCCACCTGCTGGTCGACCAGAACCCGAAGGTGCCCAGCCGGCAAGCCGCCCAGGCGGGTACCGGCGAGGATCCGGGGCCTGCGATGGCGGTGATGGCAAGGGGCCTCGAGCAAGCCGGCGCGGACTTTCTCGTCATGCCGTGCAACATGGCGCACGCTTTTGCCCAGGCTATACGCAGCGCGGTGTCGATACCTCTCGTGTCCATCATCGATGTCACCGTCGACGCCTGTCGCCAATACGAAAGCATCGGCGTCCTGACGACCCCTGGCTGTCTCAAGGCAGGCCTTTACCAGGAGGCGCTCGCCGCGGCCGGACTCGCAGCCGTATTGCCGGACGAGAGGGAGGTTGAAGAAATGATGCGCCTCGTGGCCGCGATCAAAACCGGTGACAGGAGCGAGTCGATCGCGCGGGGGATGCAGTCTCTCGCGGCAGCGCTGGTGGACCGGGGCGCGCAGGCGATCGTGGCGGCCTGCACCGAGATACCGCTTGCCCTCACGCCCGCTATGCTCGATGTCCCGCTCGTGTCGTCAACCGATGTGCTGGCCGAAGTGACCGTCGCCATCGCCACTGGCGCGCGGCCGCTGGACTAGTCGATTGCGCCTCGAGGTGCAGCTATGGCGATCCCGCTCATGGCATAATTGTCGGCCTTTCAAGCAAGCTGATTTACAAGGTGACACCCTATGAGCGCTGACCCTAAGGAAACCGGAGCGTCGACGACCAACGCCGAGTGGCAGGAACGGAAACTGGCGGCGATGGCCGTCGGGCAGGGCAACATGGCGCCGGTCTACATAGAACGCGCAAGCAACGCCGAGCTCTGGGATGTCGAGGGCAATCGCTACATCGACTTCGGGACGGGCATCGCGGTCTGCAACACGGGTCACACGAATCCGAAGGTGGTGGCGGCGGTCAAGGACCAGGTCGAGCGGTTCAGCCACACCTGCGTCATGGTGACACCCTACGACTCGGCCGTGCGACTGGCCGAACACCTCAACGACCTGGCCCCCGGCGATTCGCCAAAGAAGACGATGTTCGTGACGACGGGTGCGGAAGCCGTCGAGAATACAGTGAAGATCGCGCGCGCCTTTACAGGCCGTCGCGGAGTAATTGCGTTCAACGGCGGCTTTCACGGGCGCACGATGATGGCCATGGGCCTGACCGGAAAAGTAACGCCGTACAAGAACCTGTTCGGACCGTTCCCGGGCGAGGTCTATCACGCGCCGTACCCGATCGACTACCACGGCGTCACGGTTGAGGATTCGATCAAGGCGATCAACAACCTGTTCAAGGTCGATATCGCGCCCACCGATGTTGCCGCGATCATCGTCGAGCCCGTGCAGGGCGAGGGTGGTTTTTATCCGGCGCCGGACGCGTTCATGCGGGCGTTGCGATCGCTTTGTGACGATCACGGCATTGTCCTGGTTGCTGATGAAATACAAACGGGCTTCGGCCGCACCGGGCGATTCTTCGCATCGGAATACTCGGGCATTGAGCCGGATCTGATCACCATTGCCAAAGGTGTCGCCGGCGGCTACCCGCTGGCGGCCGTGACCGGGAAAGCGGAGATCATGGATGCACCACTACCCGGTGGTCTTGGCGGAACCTATGGTGGCTCGCCGGTTGGCTGTTCCGCGGCACTGGCGGTAATCGATGTGATCCGGGAAGAAGGTCTTGTCGATCGCGCCCTGCAGATAGGCGCGCGCTTCAAGAAACGCCTGGAGACATTGCAGGCGAAATACCCGCAGACAATCGGCGACATTCGCTGCGATCGCGGTGCGATGATGGCCATCGAACTGGTGGAGGACGGCAATGTCGCCAAGCCGGCTGCCGAGCTGACCAAATCGCTGGTCGGTGCTGCGAGCAAGAAGGGTCTTGTGCTGCTCTCGTGTGGCGTGAACGGTAATGTGATTCGCTTCCTGCCGGCACTGACGATTCCATTCGAGTTGATCGACGAGGGTCTCGATATTCTCGAGTCCTGCCTGGAAAAACTGGTCTGAGCTGATTTGCGCTAAGCTATCGGTCGCTGTAACGGAAGGAATAGCAAATATGGCGCAAGCATCAGCGAAGACCTGGTCGTCCGGATTCACGTTCATTCTCGCCGCCGTTGGCGCGGCCGTCGGGCTGGGAAATATCTGGAAATTCCCGTATGTCGTCGGCGTGAGTGGCGGTGGCGCGTTCGTTCTCGTCTACCTGGGCTGTGTCTTGTTCATCGCTGTCCCGATCCTGATCGCGGAACTCTGGATTGGCCGCGCGGGCGGGCACAGTCCGCCAATCGCCATGGCAAATGTCGCCAAACAGGCAGGTCGCTCAGGGCCGTGGTCATTGGTCGGTTACATGGCGATGGCCGTCGGCTACCTCATCGCCACCTACTACAGCGTCATCGCCGGATGGACGCTGGCCTACATCTTCAAGGCGGGAAGTGGATTCGGTGATGCGGCGCCGGGCGCAGTCGCGCAGCAGTTCGACGACATGCTCGCCGATCCACAAGCGCTGATAACCTGGCACACGGCATTCATGATCATTGCCCTGTTCATCGTTGGGCGTGGCCTCAAGGGTGGCATCGAGAAAGTCGTCACTGTGCTGATGCCGACCTTGTTTGCCATGTTGCTGTTAATGATCGGTTACGCCGCGGTCGAGGGTGACTTCGCCAAAGGCGTCAGCTTCCTGTTCAGTTCGGATTTCAGCAAGATCGACAGCCGCACGATCCTGGTTGCGATCGGTCAGGCCTTCTTCTCGATCAGCGTTGCGATGGGCCTGCTCATGACCTACGGGTCGTACGTGCCAAGGCATGTGTCACTGACCAAATCCGCGCTCATTATCGCGGGCGCCGACACACTCGTCGCGTTGCTCGCCGGCCTCATGATCTTCCCGCTCGTATTTGGCAACAATCTCGATCCGGGTTCCGGGCCCGGCCTGATCTTCCAGACCTTGCCCGCTGCATTCGCAGGCATGCCGGGTGGCAGGGTGTTCGGTGTCGTCTTCTTCGTGCTGCTGGCTTTCGCGGCGGTCACGTCGCTGATCGCGATTATCGAGCCGATCGTCAGGTTTGCCGAGGGCAAGTGGCAGATGAAGCGCCGTAACGGTGTGCTCATCTTCGGGTCACTGGCGTGGGCGATCGGCTTGCTGACCGTGTTCTCATTCAATATCTGGTCGGGTACTTATCCGCTCGGTCACTTCGATGTGTTCGCGACCAAGACTCCGTATGACCTGATTGACTACTTCACCGCGAACCTGATGATGCCACTGGGTGGAATTTTGATGGCACTGTTTGCGGGCTGGATGGTCAAACCGCAGGTGCTTGCCGACGATCTGTCATTCAGCAACAAGGCGTTATTCACAGTCTGGTTGTGGATGATCCGCGTCGTCGTGCCGCTCGCAATACTATGGGTCCTCTGGGACAGTCTGTAGAAAAAGAACGGAGTTACACATGCTGAATCGAGTCGCAGCGACCCTGCTGCTGGCAACCCTTTTCGTTGCTTCCACCAGTGCGCAGGATTTCGCGGGTATCGACATTCCTTACGAGCGTCACGTGCTGGATAACGGCCTGACCGTACTCATTCATGTCGATCAGACGGCCCCGCAAGCGTTCGTCAATGTGTACTACAAGGTCGGGTCGCGCGACGAGAAGCCCGGCAAGACCGGCTTCGCGCATCTATTCGAGCACCTGATGTTTAACGGCTCCGAGAACTACGACGAAGAGTATTTTGCGCCGATCCAGGATGTTGGTGGTTCGCTGAATGGTGACACCTGGCTCGACCGAACTCGCTACTACCAGACAGTTCCCAAGACCGCACTCGAGCGGGTCCTGTGGCTGGAATCGGATCGCATGGGTCACCTGCTCGGTGCCGTGACCCAGGAAAAACTCGATCAGCAACGTGGCGTCGTGCAAAACGAAAAACGCCGCCGCGACAATCGGCCGTACGCCCAGCTCTCGCCACGCATGATGGAAAGCCTGTTTCCGGAAGGCCATCCCTACAGCTGGTCGACGATAGGTTCGATGGAAGACCTGGACGCAGCATCGCTTGACGATGTGCATGCGTGGTTCAAGGAATGGTACGGACCGGCGAATGCCATCGTCACGGTAGCCGGTGATGTGGACCCGGCGGAAGCACTGGCGATGGTCAAGCTGCACTTTGGCGATATCCCGCCGGGTGCGCCGGTAACGCATCGCGATGACTGGCTGCCTGTCCGGACTGACAACACGTCCGAGACCATGCAGGACCGGGTTGCAAATCCTGTGATTTCGCGTGGCTGGGTCGTGCCCGGTAGTGATCACGAGGACTCAACGCTGATTTCGCTCGCCACCAGTATCCTGGGAGGCGATTCGTCGTCGCGTTTGTACAAGCGGCTGGTCAAGGAAGAACAGCTGGCCGTGTCGGCATCGATGTACCTGCAGGTTTTCGACCTGGCCTCGGTCGCGTGGCTGCAGGTCGTTCTGAATCCCGATGCAGACGTGGACAAGGCGCGACGCGTCATCGACGAGGAACTGGCGCGATTTGCCGAGGATGGGCCGACACCAATTGAAGTCGAGCTCGTCAAGACGGAGATTGCCGGTTCGGTGATCAAGGGGCTGGACTCGCTGTCAGGCAAAGCGAATCTCCTTGCAGAAAGTGAGTACTACGGTGGCTCGCCGGACGCCTACAAAACCGGATTCTCGTGGATCGACGGCGCAACGACTGATTCCATCCGCGCAGCGGCGACCTCGTGGCTTGGCGCCGGCTACCATGAAATCCACGTGACGATGTTCGGTAATCACACGGTCGCCGAAACCGGCGCTGACCGCAGTGCGTTGCCGGCCGTCGAGAGCTACCCGCCGGCGACGGCACCGGCCGTGCAGGACTTCAAGCTCAAGAACGGTATCCCGGTGCGTTTCGTGCAGCGACCGGGTGTTCCGGCCGTAAGCATGATCGGCCAGTTCCGTGTCGGTGCCGTCGTCGGTGTTGACGAAAACCCGGCGGCAGCAAGTATTGCGCTGGGCGCCTTGAGCAAGGGAACCCGGACGCGTTCGGCGGATGAAATTGTGGCCGACCTGAAGCGCACAGGCAGTTCATTCAGCCTGAATGCAGAAGTGGACGCAACGCGCGCGATGGCGACGACGCTTACATCGAAGTTCGACGCGGCGATGGAGCTCGCGGCCGACATCCTGCGTAATCCGTCGTTCGACGAGAAAGAGGTGCAGCTCCTGAAGGATGTTGCCGTTGCCTCCATCGCGCAAGGCAAGACGAATCCTTCGTCCGTGGCGGGCATGTATGTCAATGCCGTGATCTACGGCGACCATCCGTATGGCGGCATGCCTGCGACTCCGGACGACGTTGTGTCACTCTCAGAAGACGATTTGCGCGCGGCGTACAAACGTCGTATTCGACCGCAGGACCTGACCTTGTACGTAGCCGGCGGCATCGACCCGGACGTCCTGCTCAAGGCCCTGAACAAGCACTTCGGTGACTGGAAGCCGGGCAAAGGTGACGCGGCCGTTCCCGATCTGCAGCCGATCGATTCAGAGGAGCAACAGCCTGCACGCGTCATCCTGTTCGACATGCCGGGCGCGCCGCAGTCGAATGTCATTGCGGCCCAGGTGGTCGATCCGCCCTTTCAGCCCGGTCACACCGACTTTCGCCTGGCAGACATGATCTACGGCGGCACCTTCACGTCGAGGATTAATTCCAACCTGCGCGAGGAGAAAGGCTGGAGCTACGGTGTGCGCTCATCGGTCTCGAATGTCGTTGGCCCCCGGGTCTGGCAAGTGACAGCGCAGGTACAGTCTGACAAGACTGCACAAAGCATTGTGGAGCTGCTGCAGGAGCTGCGCGCGATAAATGGCGATAAACCGTTTACTGCCAAAGAACTGGAAAACGTCCGCAACGAGCGCATTCGCAAGTTGCCGGCCGTTACCGCAACGACATTTGGCATTCTCGGATACCTTGCCGAGAATGGCGTACATGGCCTTGCCGACGATTACGTCGAAGAGCGCAAGGGAGAGTACGAAGCCGTACAGCTCGAAGACCTGGCTCTGTCACTCGCTGACCGTGTCGATCCTGGCAAGCTCAGCTGGTTCATCAGCGGTGACCTGGCGAAGATCGAGGCGGACATCGCGGCGTTGAATCTTGGTGAGATCGAGGTGTGGGATGCTGACGGTAATCGGCTGCGATGACAAACCGGGCATTAAGACTCTCGTAGAAGTTACCCAGTCGCGATACAAGGCCAGGCGAATCGAGTTCCGCCAGCTGACCGGCGGCCAGCCACTGGTCCAGTTCCACGTACTGCGTACTTCGCGCGAGCTGTTCTTCCCGAATCTCTTTGAGGCTGGTCACCGCTTTTCGGTATCGATTCCGCGCCCGACAGCCCTGAGTCACGAGCCCTTCTTGCCGTAGCGGCTCATTGCCTTGTCGACGAAGATGGTCACCGCCAGGTACATGACCAAAAAGATCAGGATCCGCAAAGAAAAGTCGAGCATGCCCAGAAGACGGAAAGCGACCATCGCCGCCACGGCTCCCACAAGGCCCGGAATGTATCTCAGCATAGTCGTCACCTCGGCAAATCTCGTTTGGAGACGATATCACAAGCCGCGTATCGGATGAGTACGCGGTTCGTGAGACAAGCGCTTTGAAGGCGGCCAGGCTATGCGTATACGGCATGTACTCCCTGCGCCGTAGCGGTCAGTATGAGTGGGAATCAGAATGAAACGATACCCGGAAAAATTCGCAATCAAGATCGCCAAACGCAAGAGTGGCGTCGCTGTTCGATGATCTGATAAGCACTTAACTTCGCCCTCGAAAGATCTGCGGTAAGATGACGGCTGGTGACCGGAAGCGGACACTGTGGGATTAACACCACTTCCCAATTATCGTGAGAAAGACCACGGTGCTGGTAATGCCAAGATTCTAGTATGTCCCTATCCAGCAGAAAATCGGCAGCGACCCGGTTCCGTCAGCATATCCGGCGAAGTAACGAACTGCATGTCGAATACCTGGAAAATGCACGTCTCCTGAAAAACTATGATCGCTTTGCCAATTGGCAGCTCGAGTACCTGCTTCCATTCTTCAGCGACCTGTATGCCCGAGACGGTTATTCAGACGCTATCGACTTCACCATAAGCGACCTTGCCGGCATCGGCATCAGCAGTCGCGACCGCGATCTGGAACGTGCAGCTCCGGCAATCACCACTATTCTGCCACTGCGGGCGCTTGAGACTATTGCGAAAGCAGCGGAGATGAACGCCCGGGTACTGGAGATCAATACTGCCATTTGTCGATGTCTGCTTGTTGGAAATGACCTTCCGGCCCAGATAACGGAACTCGAGTATTGCATCGCCTGTCGCAAGGCCAGTTCCCTGGACGACTGTGTGGAACTTATACATCTTATTACCGGGCTGGGCAGGACACTGAAGTCCCTCGTCACAGTCCCGATGATTGGTATGACGCTTCGTACCATGAGGGCGCCCGCACATGCCGCCGGGTTCGGCGCACTGCAGGAATTCCTGGAAAAAGGGTATCGCACGTTCAGGCAGATCCCGGACATCGATCATTTTCTCAGTGAGATTGAAACTCGAATGATCGGGGTTTTTGTGAGAATTTTCACGGCGCCGCTGGATCAACTTCGCTGAACCCGCGAAAGCGGCCGCCTTGCCGTTTGGCTTGCTCATTTCAGATTTCTTTCGAACAGCTTGAAGATGCGTCGATACTCGTCCAGCCAGCTTTCCGGGTTTACGAAGCCGTGCGGGTCAAGTGGATAGAGCGCTATTTCGAAATCCTCTTTTTTCAGTTCGAGCAGGCGCTGCACCACCAACACCGAATCCTGGAAGAAGACATTGTCGTCTTGCATACCAGAGGCGATCAGCAGCGGATTCTTTAGTCCCTCCGCGTCCTCGATAGGTGAGCTGATCCGATAGGCCTCGGGATCGATATCCGGCGTGTTCAGAATGTTCGAGGTATAACCATGGTTATAGTGCGACCAGTCGGAGACAGGTCTAAGCGCCGCCCCGGCTTTGAACAGGTCGGGTGCGCGGAACATGGCGACGAAGGTCATGAAGCCGCCGTACGATCCGCCATACACGCCGATGCGTTCCCGGTTAACGCCATAATTCTCGACGATGTAGTCAACACCGTCGTGGAAGTCCTCGAGCTCGGGCACACCCATGCGGCGATAGATAGCCGTTCGCCAGTCGCGGCCATAACCTTCCGATGCGCGGAAATCCATGTCGATCACAACGTAGCCGTGCTGGGTCAGCAGGTTGTGAAACATGCCCTCGCGGAAGTAATAGGGCCAGCCAAAGTCAGAGTTCTGCGTGTAACCGGCGCCATGGACAAACATGACGGCCGGGTACTCCTGCGTCGGGTCGTGGTCCGCTGGCAGATAGATCTTTGTGTAGATCGGTGCATCGACGTGCGAGGACGGAACCTCAACGATAGCCGGCTGCTGCCAGTTGATCGCCTTGTATTCGTCGCTCATCGTATCGGTGAGCCGCGTCGCCGTCGCACCAGGTTTGTTTGCCTGCACATACAGCTCCGGATGACGGTTGATCTCCGAATGCGTGATCAGCAACCTGGATTCATCGGGCGATACCGTGACTTCATTGACCCCTCCGAGCTCGGTCAGTTGCTCGGCCTTGCCGGAGGCAACGTCCACACGCCAGATCTCATAGATCCCCGGGTGTCCGACGTTGGCGCGGTAATAGATGTACTTGCCCGAGGGCCCGAGCACCGGGTCGAAGACGACATGCTGGCCGGCGACCAGTGCTGCGCTCTGCGGCTCTGTCACGTTCTTGGTATAGATGCCGAGATAAGCGTGATCTTCCGACAGGAACCAGAGCGTCCTGTTGTCTTTCAGCCAACCGTGTCCACGATGGTAGTTGTTCACCCACGCCTCGTCGCTCAGTCGGTGCTGGCTGACGAGCTTCTTTTCAGCGAAGTCGACAGTGGCAAGCCAGCGGTCCTTGTTGTCGCTCGCATGCACCCAGAGAACCGCCTGGGTTCCGTCCGGGGACCATTGGACGGAGTAGATCTCCACTCCACGAATGTCCGGAGCCTGCAAGCGTTTCTCAGCCGCCTCCCTGTCTTCGCCCATGCCCACGAAGTGTTCTATCGCGCTTTCGCGCAAATCAGCGAGCGGGTCTACGTCGATACCGGGCAGCTCACCCAGGTCAAGTTCGAACTTCTCGCCCGATTCGAGATCAATCAACCAGATGGCGTGCGCTGCATAGCCGTTGCGCCCGACACGTGTGCGGGTTTCACGATTCTCCACATGACCGCTCGCGGTGACATAGTTAGGCATGCTGCCCAATTTGCCTTCAGCAAAATCCGCACTGGCCGTGATAACAAGATGCCAGCGGCCGTTTGGAGACAGTGAGTGTCCCTGTGACGATAGCTTGTCGCCCATGTACACGGGTGCCGGGCCAAGTGCCGCATCGACTGCAAAACGGGAGTCCTCGCGTTCGCGCGCCTCGATCTCGTCCTCTTTCGCCTCACGAAGCTGCCGGTACAGTCGCTCCTGGTGCGTTCGCAAGACGTCGAAGTCCTCCTCGTCGGCAGGATCCTTTTCAAAACGGACGTTGGTCACCTGCTCGGTGAGCCCGTTGGCTGGATCGAACACGAACACCTGCCCGTCTCGTTCGAAGGCGATGCGTCGACCGTCACTCATGAATGCGAGGTCCGATTCGACGGCGACAGTGCGTGTTACCTGGAGAGGGGACTTGCGATCACCGAGGTAGACGTCGCCTGCATACGTCCAGGCCCGCTGTGCGCCAGTGTTATTCGATACGATCGATTCCTTGAAGTACCGCGACCAGTCCGCTTCCGCGACTTGTGCAATCTCTGCGTCGCGCGTGTCGACCGAGTAAAGATCCCTGAGTTTCGAGCCGCTGCGCTTCTGCTCGAAAAAGACCGTGCGGTTGTCATCACCCCAGTAGGCGTTCTCCGGTGGGTTCCCGAGCCAGTCGGGATCCGCCATGATCTGCTCGAGTGTCAGATCCTGGGCCAGTGCAGGTGCCGACAGCAGAAATACGGCCAGGCAAGCGATCAGGCGGGTGATCAGGGAATGATTCATAGGAACTCCATCTTGGGTGCCAACGCACCCTTGAAATCACAGGTGTGCATAATACCCATTCAGACCCCGGTCGCGGGCGTTCAGTTCGAGGAAAAGAGCCGCCATATCTGCGAGAATGCCTCGCAATGGCTGAGTCTACGAATACTGCGTCCCCCGACTACGCGCCGCTGTTTGCCGATCTCAATGCGACATTTGAGACCGGGCGTACGGCGAGTCTCGCGTGGCGGGCAGAGCAACTGGCTGCGCTCGAGCGCATGATGGTCGAGTGCGAGCAGGAAATCCTGGACGCACTGAAGGCGGATCTCGGCAAGCACCCGCTGGAAGCGTGGAGCACAGAAGTCGCCTACGTCATTGCAGACGCGAAGTACTGCCGTAAGAACCTGAAGCGCTGGGCACGAACGCGCAAGGTATCTACCCCGCTGGCAAGCAAACCGGGCAAGAGCTGGCTGCAGCCCGAGCCGCTTGGTGTCGTGCTGATTATCGGCGCGTGGAATTATCCGGCGCAGCTCGTG
The DNA here is from genome assembly GCA_963698415.1 of uncultured Gammaproteobacteria bacterium. Lineage (GTDB taxonomy): Bacteria > Pseudomonadota > Gammaproteobacteria > Steroidobacterales > Woeseiaceae > UBA1847. The sequence goes on from CAVOQS010000003.1 coordinate 82,617, forward strand.
CTGGACGGACTGGCGGCTGCGATCGCCGCTGGCAACTGCGCGGTATTGAAACCCTCGGAACTGGCGCCGGCGACCTCGGCAGTCGTTGCCCGCTGCGTGCCCGAATACCTGGACAACGACTGCGTGAAAGTTGTCGAGGGCGGCGTACCTGAGACGAGTGCCTTGCTCGAGCTGGCCTGGGACCACATTCTCTATACGGGTGGTGGCAATGTTGGTCGCATAGTCATGGCGGCCGCTGCAAAGCATCTGACCCCGGTTACGCTCGAGCTCGGTGGCAAGAGCCCGTGTGTTGTCATGCCGGACGCCGACCTGCAGACAACGGCACGCCGCATAGCGTGGGGCAAGTTCCTGAACGCGGGGCAGACCTGTATTGCGCCGGACTACCTGTTGGTCGACGCCCTGACCGAGCAGAAACTGGTGCCGCTGCTGCAACAGGCTGTGACCGAGATGTTTGGCGAGAATCCCGAAGCGTCCGAGTCTTACGGCCGCATCGTCAACGATCGGCACTTTGCCAGGCTGTGCGGATTCCTGGCCTCGGGTGAAGTGGCGATCGGCGGGCAGACCAATGTCGAGACCCGTTACATTGCGCCGACCGTGCTGACGGGCGTGACCGCGGACAGTCCTGCAATGCAGGAAGAGATCTTCGGGCCGATCCTGCCGATACTGCGTTCCGATGATCTTGATGCGTCGATCCGCTTCATCCGCGCATTCGACAAGCCGCTGGCTGCCTATATATTCACTAAGGACTCGGCTGCGGAAGCGCGCTTTCTTGAGAAAGTCAGCTGCGGCAACGTCTGTATCAATGACACGATGATGTTCATGACGGTCGATGAGCTGCCGTTTGGCGGCGTGGGCCCGAGCGGCATGGGCAATTATTCAGGCGAGTACGGTTTCAGGACATTCAGCCACATGAAGGCTGTCATGAGGCGCGGCTGGTGGCCGGATTTTGCGCTGCGCTACGCGCCGTTCACGGACAAGAAGTTTAAATTGCTGCGCAAGCTGCGCTAGTGTAATTTTCCGACTTCGATTATGTCTGTTCTGTACCTGTGCGAAGCCTGATTTCATCAATACTTGGATTGACCGTCTTCCTTTGCGCCGCTGCCGCGGCGCAAACCGCGCCGGATCGTGATGATAGCGATACGAAATCGTGGTACGTGCAGGCCGGGGCCTATACGCACTTTTCAGACAATGAAAAGTACGACGACGCCCCCCTGTTCGGCGGTCTCGAGCGCCACGACGGGGAAAAGAACACGCTCATCGGGTTTTCCATGTTCAACAATTCATTTGGCGATTTCTCGCAGTATGTCTATTGGGGCAAGCAGTGGCATCCGTCGAAGAAACTTCCTGCAATGCGACTCAAGCTTACTATTGGTGTTGTTCACGGGTATGAGGGCGAGCACCAGGATGTAACGCCACTCTACTGGGGCGACGCATGGGGCTTTGGCGCTGTGCCGACGATCGGGTACCAGGAGAATCGGCTCGGATTCGATCTGGCGTTACTTGGCGACTCGGGGATCTTGTTTCTCCTGGGCTATGAATTCTGAATGCGAGTGAAACTCAGGATTGCCTGCTGCCTGGCCCTGATCAGTGGTTTGTCGTCCTGCGCATCGGTGACGAAGCTGCCGGACAACTATGCTGTGCCCGGTCCGTTGCCGCAGCAAACCCTGGCCGACTTCTGTTACAAGCCGGCGCCGCTTGTCGAAAAGCTCAGCCTGATCAAAGAGAAGAAAGCCTATCGCGTGTACGAGGCTGAAATTCATGCCGGCCTCGACGGCTTCGATAGCGATTCGCCGGCCACCTTCGAGTACTACGAGCAAAAGACAGGAGAGCCGTCGGCCGTCGTTTTGCTGATGCCGATCCTGAACGGGCAAAAGCACCTGATGCGGCCGTTCGCAAAGAAGTTCGCGAGAAACGGTTACGCGGTGATCATCATCGACACTGTGCAGCGCAAGACACTTCTGGATGATCTCAAGGACCCCGACCCTGCGCTGCGGCAGGTCACAGAGAAGCATCGTCGTGTTATTGACTGGGCGGAATCCCGGCCCGAACTGGATGTTTCCAGGCTGGCGGTATTCGGTGCCAGCCTTGGGGGCTTCAACGCGTTGTACCTCGCGGCCGTTGACGAGCGCATACACGTCGCGGCGATTGCACTCGCCGGGGGCAGTTTGTCGCAGGTCCTGGCGAACTCGGATGAACGCCGGATCGTGGAGGCCGTGGACGCATTGCAGCTGGATCTCGGCCTTGATGATGCAGCGCTCCTCGAGTACCTGGACACGAAAATTGAGACAGACACGCTCATGGTGGCGCAGCATGTCAACGCCGATCGGATCCAGATGATTCTCGCGAAATACGACAAGGCCGTGCCTTACATCAACCAGCAGGAGCTGCATGTAGCAATGGGGCAGCCAGAGGCGATTACCCTGCCGACAGGCCATTCGACCGCCGCGCTGTACCTTTTTTACCTGCGATCGGCCGTCCTTAAGTTCTTCGATCGTAAACTGGCCGCCGACAATACGTTGCGAACGGCGGTCACAGGTTCCACCGACTGCTAATGTCGGCATTGCCCGCTGACTGCCGCGAATGCACCAGTAGATGAGGCGAAAAGAATAGAGCCCGTATGGCCCGTTTCGTAGTATTTGGAACCTAAATGACACTTCCGGGTCTTTCTATCCCTGTTACCTGAAGCTGGACACTAATAGCCAAAGCATGACCAACCATCGTACAAACCGCCTGGCATGGGCCAGAATTGCGCTTCTGCTGGGCACCGGCACGTTCGTCACGTCGTGTACCACGGTGCAGACCGGGCCGGAAGCAGAGGCGCTTGCAAGCAGCATCAGCTCGCCGGCGGCCGAAAGCCGTGAGGTCGAATCCTGCCGCCTGTTATTCGACGCCGTGCCGGTCAGTGCCACAGGCGGCCTGAATGCCGATGAGATCCGGCTCGTCAGCTGGAACATGCAAAAGAAGAGCATCCCGAACTGGCGCGCTGACTACAGCCGCCTCACCGACGGGCGCGACCTGATCCTCATCCAGGAAGCTTCGCTGCGAGTGGATACGGTTGGCGATCTGCCAGCGGTTCCCCACTGGTCGTTTGCGCCGGGATACCGAACCGACGACTCGATAACCGGGGTCCTGACGTTGTCCAGCAGTCAGCCGCTCGCCCGCTGCAGTTTTGCCAACACCGAACCCCTGTTGCGGACCCCGAAGGCGACGAGCATTACCCAGTTTGCCCTGGAGGGCCATGACGAGACCTTGCTGGTGGTCAATGTCCATGCCGTCAATTTCTCGCTCGGCCTCGGTTCCTACAAGCGGCAGTTCAAGCAGATCAGTGACGTACTCGAAGGCCACCAGGGGCCGATCATCCTGTCCGGGGACCTCAACACCTGGCGCCGCGGCAGGACACAGACCATCGAGGCCATGGCCGAGGAGCTCGAACTCCTGCCGGTCCGGTTCAGCGACGATAATCGCAAACGCTTTCTCGGCTCACCGCTTGATCACATCTACGTTCGCGGCCTTTTCGCGACCAATAGCGACTCCAGCGTGGTTACATCGTCGGACCACAATCCAATGTCCGTGACACTGGGTATGTAGGGATGCGCGTATTCTCTTTCGTCGTTCTGCTCTTGATCTCAAGCTCGGCAATTTGGGCGGATGAGCAGGCCGTGACTGTTGAAGTCGGCTACCTGATTGACTCGGTGTCCCAGAGCGGCTGCAAATTCGTGCGCAACGGCAAGGAGCACACGGCGAGCGAGGCGGCCGATCATCTCCAGATGAAAGCGCGGAAAGGCAAGCGCTACTACGGCACCACCGAGGAATTCATCGAGCGGATCGCAAGCAAGAGTTCGTGGTCCGGAAAACCCTACCTGATTCAATGCGCGGACACGCCCGCCGTCACGGCAGGCGACTGGTTTACGCGTGTGCTCGCCGAGTACCGCGCGAACTCGCCTGAGTAAGTCCGGGCTCAGGCGCCGAATACCTTCCTTTTCAACGCCCGGCCAACGATGCGCAGCTTGTTCTTCGTATCGAAGCGCTTCAGATTTGTTTTCACGGTGCCGACCGTGAAGCGTGTCTTCTTCGAGTAATCGATACGCACTTCGACGAGCACCGGTTTGTTGTCGGCCGTAGCCCTGAGCGCGGCCGCGATACCATCTGCAAGATCGCTGTCCGACTGAATGCCCACGTAGACCACACCGGTGGCGGCTGCGAACGCCTCGTAGTTCAGTTTGCCAACGTCGGTACAGGCCTTGCGCTGGTAAGGTATCTCCTGCGCTTGTGCGATCTGCGCGAGTTCGCCGTCGTTGAACACGAACCACAGTGCGCCGATGTCGTTGGATGCTGCTGTGACAGATTCGAGTCCCGTCATGAGAAACGCTCCATCGCCAACGATGCCAACAACCTGCCTCTCGGGAAGGGCCATCTTGACCGCGATGGTGGCCGGCACGCAGTAGCCCATGCAATTGAAGTCGGTCGGCGAGAGGTACTGTCCTCCCTTGTGGATGGGCATCAGTTCCGCGGTCAGGAAGGTGTGATTGCCGTCGTCTGCAATGACTATCGCGTCGTCGTCGAGTTGCGAGCGCAGTTCCTCGAAGAACCGGCCGGGGTTCACACGTCCGCCTGAATCGTGCTTGTGCCATTCATCGCGGTAGGCAGCCTTGTCCTTTGCAATGGCGGCGGCGACCGCCGAGCCATCTCGAGCCTCGGTCGCTGCGAGCAGTGCGTCGGCAAGCGCCGGAACGGCGTCGCGAGAATCCGCATGGATGCCAACCGGCGTCGGATGATTGGCGCCGATGGCATCGGGGTTAATGTCGATGTGTATCAATTTCGCCGGGGGTACCGCGCCGTAGCTGCCGGTGCAGATCTCGGCGAAGCGTGTGCCGACGGCCAGCATGACGTCGCAATCGGCGAAAGCATTCTCGGCGGCCGGCACCGCCGAGCGGCCAAAGCCCATGCCCGCGTGCAGTGGGTGATCGCCGGGAAACACCGCGAGCCCCTGTAACGTCGTCGCGACAGGCGCACCAAGGTGTTCCGCTATGCGCACGATGTCGTCGGTGACGTATCGGGCGCCCCAACCAACGAACAGCCCTGGGCGCTTCGCCGCGGCAAGCATCGCAACGGCCGCATCGATCTTGTGGGCATCGAGTGGTGGCCGCTCCAGCTGTATGTTGGCCGCCGGCATCGAATCGACTTCGCCGGTGAGCAGTTGCAGGTTGGCGGGCAATTCGATGAACACGGGACCGGGTTCGCCCGAGACCGCGGTCTTGTAAGCCTCGTAAACCATGGGGATCGCATCTTCGTAACGTTCGAGTTTGTACGTCGCCTTGGTCAGGGGCCGCATCAGGGCCTGTTGATCGACATCGTGAAGCTGGAACGCCTGTTTCATGTCGGTGCGAACGCCGCCCGAAATGACAAGCATCGGCACGCCGTCGAGAAACGCCTCGCCGATGCCACTCATCGCGTGGGTAATGCCCGCCGCTGGAACGATTGCCAGGACACCGATCGTGTCCGTCGCCCGGCTGATCGCGTCGGCCATGAACGCACCACCGCCCTCGTGCGTTACGAGTACGGGGAGAATACTGTCCGAGCCCAGCAGCTCGTCATAAAGTTCAATGTTGTGGACGCCGGGAATACCAAAGGTATAGCGGACGCCGAGTTCTTCCAGCGCATGGCGAACCAGCGCGGCTGCGGTTGTCTTCATGTTGCGGGGCCTTTCGGAACGGCTTGATTTCGACATTTTCCGCCAAAACCACCGCATTTCCCATCACTTGTTGGCGTGGGCCGGCACCGACTGGCAGAAATCAAACCATAAACAAACGATTTCCCCCTGTGAGGCATCCAACTTAGAAACAGAAGTCCGACAAGGGAAGCGGGATACTGAACATTCAAGACACATCCGCGCAGGACGTGAAGCTCGCACCACGCGACCCCAGACGTAAGCAACTGATTATAGGTGGTATTTGCGTGGCGCTGGTTGCTGCGGTGTGGGTGGCCGCGCCCGTGGTGCAACGCTGGGCCAACGCGACTGTCAGCGTGCCTGCCGATCGCGTTCGCACGGCGACCGTGACTCGAGGTGATCTTGTACAGGACGTGTCCGTCCAGGGTCGCGTCGTGGCGGCCGTCAGCCCGACGTTGTACGCGAGCGCTGCCGGCACCATCACGCTCGAAGTCACGGCAGGCGAGCAGGTGCTGCAAGGCCAGGTGGTTGCCACCGTCGTAAGCCCTGAGCTCACCAATCAACTGCAACAAGCCGAATCCGCTTTCGAACAACGCAAGATGGAACTCGAGCGGCAGCGCATTGAAGCCCGGCAACTTGCGCTCGAAAAGCGCAAGGCCGCGGACCTGGCCGACGTAGCGCTGGTTGCCGCCAATCGTGAAAAACGCCGTGCCGACGAAGCCAACAAGCTGGGCGTCATTCCACAGATCGACTACGAGAAAGCACAGGATGACCTCCGCAACGCGGAACTGGCTCAAAAGCATGCGGTAGCCGACGCAGACTTGTTTGATGAGCGCCTCGCGTTCGAGGTCAAGGCCAGCGAATTCGACGTCAGCCGGCAGCAGTTATTTGTCGAAGACCTGCGTCGCCAGGTCGATGACCTCGCGATCAAGTCGCCGGTCAACGGCATAGTGGGTGACTTGCTTGTGGACCAGAAAGCCGCGGTCGCGCGCGACATGCCGGTCATGGCCGTTGTCGACCTTTCCCGTTTCGAGATTGATGCACAGATTCCGGAAAGTTACGCAGATGATCTTGCCATCGGCATGACGGCCGAAGTGCTGGTCGGCAGCGAGCGCTTCCCCGGCCGGCTGGCAGCTGTCTCTCCCGAGATCGTCAATAACCAGGTCGCCAGTCGCATTCGCTTTGACAGCGACATGCCCACCGGCCTGCGCCAGAACCAGCGACTGACTGTGCGGGTGCTTCTGGCCGAACACAACGACGTCATGATGGTGCAGCGCGGGCAGTTTCTCGACAGTGGTGGCGGCCGGATCGCGTACCTGGTGACCGAGAACGGCATGGCCGAAAAACGCCTGATCGAGACAGGTGCGCGCAGCCTCGGTGCTGTCGAAATCGTCGCTGGCCTGGAGCCGGGCGACAAGATCGTAATTTCTAACCTGGACGCGTTTCGCAGTGCTGAAACGGTCCTGCTGACTGATTAGCCAAAGCTTCAGGAGAACAGGGCAATGCTAAAAATGAAGAACGTTTCCAAGGTGTACCGTACTGACACGGTCGAGACTCATGCATTGCGGGAGTTTTCGCTGACCGTCGAGGAAGGCGAATTCATTTCCGTCACCGGCCCGTCAGGCTCTGGCAAGACGACCTTCCTGAATATTGCGGGCTTGCTCGAAGACCTGACCAGCGGCACCTATGAGCTGGATGGTCGCGACATCTCGAAGCTGAATGACAGGGAGCGCTCTGGCGTCCGTAACGAAAAGATCGGATTCATCTTCCAGAGCTTCAACCTGATCCCGGAACTCAACATCTTCGACAACGTCGATGTGCCCCTGCGCTACCGGGGTTTCAAAGCGGACGAGCGCAAACGACGCATCGAGCAGTCGATCGAGATGGTTGGTCTCGGCTCACGCATGAGCCATTTGCCGGCGCAGCTATCCGGTGGCCAGCAACAGCGTGTGGCCATCGCGCGGGCGCTCGCCGGTGAACCGCGATTCCTGCTCGCCGACGAACCGACCGGCAACCTCGACACGAATATGGCTGACAGTGTGCTGGACCTGCTCAGTGAAATTAATGCGGCCGGCACGACCATCATTATGGTGACGCATGAACTGGGACTGGCAGACCGGGCGAGGCGCAATATCTTTGTGCGGGACGGCCAGGTCAGCGATGGCGCACCTGAATTACATCTCGCCAGCCTTGCGGCCGGCTAGGGGGCGCTATGTTCCGTTACTACCTCAAGCTCGGCACGCTGAGCATTCGCGCCAACCCGATCCTGAGCGCCTTGATGGTCGCGGCGATTGCCATCGGCATCGGCGCGTGCATGACCATCATGACCGTGCGTCACGTGATGAGTGGCAACCCGATCGAGCACAAGAATGACCAGCTCTATCATGTCCAGGTCGACAACTGGAATCCCGACGATCCCTACGACGACCCCGACGGAGCGCCCGTGCAGGTAACCTACCTGGATGCAAAAGCGCTGTTCGATGCGGGTCGGGCGTTTCGCCAGACCACCAGTTTCAAGACCTCACGTGTCGTTCAGCCGGAGGGCGAAGATGCACGACCCTTCCAGGAACAGGCTCGCGCGACGACAGCCGATTTCTTTCCGATGTTCGATGTGCCTTTCCTTCACGGTTCCGGCTGGGATCGGTCAGCGGACGACACACAGGAGCAGGTGGTCGTACTCTCGAGAGAGCTGAATGAGAAGTTGTTCGGCGGCGAAAATTCAGTGGGCCGGCAGTTGATGCTGAACGATCAGTCATTTCGCGTAACCGGTGTTCTGGATACCTGGAACCCGGTGCCCAAGTACTACGACGTCAACAACAACCCGTTCGAATCGCCCGCGCAGCTGTTCCTGCCATTTTCGGTTGCTATCGCGGGAGACTACGGCAACACCGGAAACACGAGTTGCTGGAAACCGGTACCGGATGGCAGCGGGCGAGAGGGCTTTCTGGCCTCCGAGTGTATCTGGATCCAGATGTGGGTCGAGCTGCAGAACGAGTCAGCCAGGCAGGACTACATGACGTTCCTCGACGCCTATGTGGAGGAGCAAAAGCTCATCGGCCGCTTCCCGCGACCACTGAACAACCATCTCCGCACTCCGGCTGAATGGATGAAGTACAACGAGGTCGTCGATGACGAAGTCGATGTGCTTCTGAGCCTGGCTGTGTTGTTCCTTGTTGTTTGCCTGTTGAACACGATCGGACTGTTGCTGGCAAAGGCCATGCGCAGCGCCAAGAACACGAGCCTGCGCCGGGCGCTCGGCGCCAGCAAGGCCGAGTTGTTCAAACAGCACGTTATCGAAGCCGGGATGATCGGTGTTGCGGGAGGTTTGCTCGGCATAGTCATGACGTGGTTCGGGCTTCGCGGGATCGAGAACCTGTTTGTTGAGTACGAATTCATGCAGCACCTCGTGCGCATGGACTGGTCGATGGTGATACTCGCCGTGGTGCTGGCAATTGTGTCGGCGCTCGGTGCGGCGCTCTACCCGACCTGGCGTACCTGCAACATCACGCCAGCCAGCTATCTGCGGCTGCAGTAGGAGAACGACATGGAATTTGGACCAATCTGGCGGGCGATGCGACAAAGCAAGGGCGGCTACATTCTGATCGGACTGCAGATTGCCGTCACCATGGCGATCATGGTGAATGCGTTCGCGATCATGCAGGAGCGCGCGGCGAAAATGGGCAGGCCGAGCGGCATTGATGAGGCGAATACGTTTGGCCTGGAGAGCGTCGTCTTCAAGCCCGATGTGGATCACAAATCGGTGATTCGAGAGGACCTCGAGATGATCCGCAACACGCCGGGTATCATTAACGCGGTTGTCACGAATTCGTTCCCCTTACGCCAGGGTGGCTGGTCCGAGGGACTGCACAGGGAACCCGGGGTCGGCAAGAGCGTATCCAGTTCGGCGATCTATTTTGTCGACGAACATGGCCTGGAGACCTTTGGGTTGAACCTGGTCGACGGCGAGAACTTCACACCGTCGCAAGTCGTCTGGGACTCCGATAGCGATGACTTCTGGCCCGCCACTGTCATTATCACGCAGGCGCTTGCAGAGGACTTGTATCCGGATCACGAGGGTTCCTATGTCGGCAACACGTTCTGGTTCAATGATGATAATCCCGCGAACATTGTCGGTGTCGTCGAGCGACTGCAGGCACCCTGGCCGACGTGGACCGGTGTCGAACGCTCAATGCTCGTACCGCTGAAGCGTGAAAGTGAATACGCGGATTACGTTATCCGGACCGAGCCGGGACGCCGGGATGAACTGATGCTGCAGATCGAAGAGATGCTCTCGTCGAGTAACAAGGACCGCATCATTCGTTCGGTTGAGACGGTGGAAGACGCGCGCAAGCTCGCCTATCTCGGAGATGCTGCAATGATCTCGATTCTGACGTTCGTGATCGCACTGCTTACGGCGATTACGGGACTCGGTATTGTTGGGTTGGCCAGCTTCAGCGTCGCCCGCAGAACGCGACAAATCGGTATCCGCCGCGCGCTGGGCGCAACGAAGACCGCAATCGTGCGTTACTTCATGATTGAGAACTTCATCGTCAGTTCCGTCGGGATAATTACGGGCGGTATCCTCGCGGTTGGCCTGAACATCGTTATGGTCCAGGCCTTCTCGATGACCCCGCTGGCGTGGTACGTGATTCCGATCGCGATGATCATCTTGTGGATCGTCGGGCAACTGGCGGTCGCGGGACCGGCACGCCGGGCCAGCAATATTTCGCCGGCCATTGCGACGAGGTCAACCTAGGCAAGGCGGGCTAAAAAGGGGAGAATCCGAAACTCGTTCCATAGCTCCAGAGGCGCTGGAAATGGGTTTTTTTGAACGTTACCTGACCGTCTGGGTTGCGCTGTGTATTGTCGTCGGGATTGCGCTGGGCAAGTTTGCCCCGGAGGTTGCGCAGTCACTTGATGCGATGGCAATTACGGTTGACGGCGCACCGGTCGTCTCCATCCCGATCGCGCTCTGCCTCTTCTTCATGATGTACCCCATCATGGTAAAGATCGACTTCGGCGAGGTGGTCAGAGCCGGCAAGGCGGTCAAGCCTGTCGGGTTGACCCTGTTCATCAACTGGGCGGTAAAACCGTTCACGATGTACGCGATCGCGAGTTTCTTCCTCGGCACGCTGTTTCTCGGTTTCATCGGTCCGGACGCGGTTGACCTCGTCAAGATGCCGCTCGGCAAGGACCTCGTCGTCGGTGACACCTACGGGGCCGGCAGGGTGGTCCTCGTTGACGGCATTCGCATGCTCGAGGTGCCGCTCTGGCGGAGTTACCTCGCGGGCTGCATCCTGCTCGGCATCGCACCGTGTACGGCGATGGTGCTGGTGTGGGGCTACCTCTCCAAGGGCAATGACAGCCATACGCTGGTCATGGTCGCGATCAACTCGCTGACCATGCTCGTGTTATTCGGTTTCCTCGGCGGGTTCCTGTTGGGTGTTGGCAAGCTGCCGGTACCCTGGCAGGCGTTGCTATTGTCGATCAGCATCTACGTTGCGTTACCGCTCGTTGCCGGCTACCTGTCTCGCAAGTGGATATTCGCGACGAAGGGCGAGGCCTGGTTTCGCGAAAAATTCCTGCACTTCCTGACCCCGGTCACGATCTCGGCGTTACTGATTACGCTGATCCTGCTGTTCTCGTTCAAGGGCGACACGATCGTCCAGAACCCGCTGACAATTCTCTGGATCGCGATTCCGCTCTTTGTGCAGACTGTCGTCATCTTTGCACTGGGCTATGCGCTGGCGAAGATGCTTGGGACTGAGCTACGAGAATGCGGCGCCAACGGCGATGATCGGGGCGTCGAATCATTTCGAAGTGGCCATCGCGACAGCCGCGATGCTTTACGGGCTGTCGTCGGGTGCAGCGCTCGCCACTGTTGTCGGCGTGTTGATCGAAGTACCGCTCATGTTAATGTTGGTCAGGTTCTGTCTCGGGACGCAGGGCTGGTTTAGCCGTTAGGGGAGTCAAATGCGCTTGGTGCTGTCTTGGGTCGTTCTCCTGTTTGTGGTCGTTCCGGCAATTGCTGATGATGACGATATCGGCCGGTTCAACACGGCGTACCTTGCATACAATGCCGCCGCGGAGGCCGGCGATATCCGAGCTCACCATCACGACTGCAAGGCTGCGCGCGACATCGGCACCACAATTTTCGAGACTAGATGATCCGCGCCTTGCTGCCCTGACGCACAATTACGGCACTGCGCTCGTCGCTGGTGGTCGTGCCGAGGAAGGTCAGGATGTCCTCAAACAGTCGATCGACTTGCTGATCAAGTCATCCGGGAAGAACGACCCAGATCTCATCAGCATACTATGCCAGCCTGGCGTCGGCTTTCGGCGGTTTCGGTAATGAGATGCTTCAGCTCAAGTGGTACAAGCGCGCGTTGGACGTTGCCGCCAACCACTTTGGAAAGGAAAGCGTGGAGTACGCAAATCTTGCGTTTGATGCGGCGACGAACGTATTTCGACAGTCGACGTCGCCTGCCGGCGAAAAGTATCTGAGACAGTCACTCGCGGTCTACGAAAAAGCGTTCGGCGCGTCGTCACACGAAGCCGGGATGGCAAATTATTGGTTGGGACGCTTTCAGTTCTACCGCCGTGACAATCGCGACGCCGTGCAATACCTGCTCGATGCGTTAACCGCGTTCGAGGGGGAAACGGAGAGTGAAAAGGCGCAACGATTGTTGATCCGCGTACTCCTGGTGCAGAGCTACGAGGAGCTGGATGAATCCGACAATGCCACCAGGCATTGTGTTGCGATCGGCAGAGAGAGCCAGTTTGCGTCGAACCAGGAAATTGTGCCTCTGTTCCGCCTCGTGCCACAGTATCCGCACAGCCAACTGCGAAACGGGGTTGAAGGTCACGTTGTTCTGAGTTTTACCGTCGACGAAAGCGGGTTTGTCAGGGACCCGGAGGTGATCGAAGAGGTTGTTGGCGGGCGGAGCAGTGGTTGGAATAGTGTGCATTCCGGTTTTCGAGACAAGAAGGAGCACCGCAGCTTCAGTGCAGCCGCGCTGGCAGCGGTAGAAAGATATCGCTATGCGCCCAGGTTCGTCGATGGGGTTGCCGTCCCGGCGGAAGATGTGACGACAAAGATAACGTTTGAGCTTGCTGACTAAATACTTGTTTGCCTTGGGCTTCCGGCCGTTCTACCTGCTGGCGGGTTTGCTGGCCGTGCTTGGCATGGCAGGTTGGTTACTGTCCTATACCGGCAACGCGCAGTTCGGGACCTATCTCCAGGGCGTGTTCTGGCACGGCCACGAAATGATGTTTGGCTTCATTGCGGCCGCGATGACGGGGTTCCTGTTTACGGCCGTGCGCAACTGGACCGGGCTGCCGACGCCGGCGGGCGCGATGCTTGGCCTCATCGCGTTGCTCTGGCTACTGGCGAGAGTCTTGTTTCTTGGTGGACCGCCGACGCTGGCCGTCGCGCTCGACCTGGCTTTTCTGCCCATCGTCGCGGTCGGTGTCGCCATCCCGATTGTTCGCAGTCGTAACCAGCGTAACTACAAAGTTCTCGGTATTCTCGTCGCGCTGTGCGTTTTGCATTTCGTCTTTCACCTGGCACTCGCCGGCGAGTTACCGCCCTGGCTGTCGCGCAGCTCGTTGTTAGCCGCCATTGATACGGTTGTCATTCTGTTTGCCCTGGTAGGTGGGCGAGTGATCCCGGCATTTACGCGCAACGCTGTGCCAGGATCCGATCCCGTTCACAAGCCATGGCTTGAGGTGTGCGCGTTTGGATTGCTACTGCTGGTCGCGTTGATGACGCTCCTTGGTGGCTCGATCGCATTGGCGCCCTGGGTGCCGGCGACCGTGCTGCTGCTGGCCGCGGTGGCGCACGCGTTGCGCCTGGCGTATTGGCAGCCGCAGCTCACGCTGGGCAATCCCCTGCTATGGATGATGCCTGTCGCGTACTCCTGGCTGCCGCTCGCCCTGTTACTGCGTGGCTTGTCGAGCTTCGCGATCGTCGTGCCCGGTGCCTGGATTCATGCGCTGACCGCCGGTGCACTCAGCGGTTTGATCGTCGCGATGATGATGCGCAGCACCCTGGGCCATACCGGGCGCCAGCTGGTCGCAAGCCCCGCGGACATCGCCGCGTTTCTGCTGCTGCAGGTTGCTGCAGTCCTCAGGGTAATTGCCGGCATGACCGGTAGTTACCGTGCCGTGATTATTGCGTCGGGCGTGGTCTGGATACTTGCATTCGGCGTATTCCTTGCGCGCTATGCACCAATGCTCTTGCGGCCGCGCGTGGATGGCCGGCCGGGCTAGTTGATTGAATCGAGGATATACGAGGTCATCATCTCGTAGAGATTCGTGATGCCGGCTGCGTTGTTGTAATTGTGTCCCGTAAACGCGACCACCAGGTCGAGCTCGGGAAGGGCGAAGATGTACTGTCCGCCGTAGCCGGACGTAACATAGGCAGCCACGGTCTGTCCCTGGTGCCGGAAATCGTCGAGCCACCACTGGAATCCGTACGCTTCGCTGTAGGTCGCCCAGGAAGAGAGGTTGACGCGACGGGCTACCGAGTCTGCAATCCATTCCGGGCTGATTAACTGTTGTCCCTGCCAGGCGCCATCGTCTATGAACAACTGGCCGAACTTCGCCATGTCGCGGGGTCGCAGGAACAGCCCCGAGCCGCCGTTCGGCAGGCCGGTTGGAATTCTTCCCCATTCCGCGGTCGTGATATCCATCGGGTAAAAGAGGTGCTCGTTGGCGAAGTCTGCCATTTGGATTCCCGTCGCATTCTGGAGCGCCTGGCCAATCGCAATTGTGGCCGCCGTGTTGTACGTGAACACGGTCCCCGGGTCCGATGTCATGGGCAGGTCGAGTAGCGCTTTCACCCAACTCACGTTGTTGTTCTGGAGGTAGACGAGATCGTTGTTCGGGTCCGTGTACGGCAGGGACCATTCGTCCCACTCGAGACCCAGGCGCATCGTCAGGGCGTCCTCGAGTGTCATTTCGGCTTTGCGCGGGTCCCAGTTGTCGTAGGCGCCGTAGTTGAACATGTCGTAGAACAGGACATCCGTCGAGGCAATCGCGCCCTGGTCGATCGCGATGCCAATCAGTGCCGACGTGAAGCTCTTACTCGTTGAATGGAGTACGTGCCGTCGAGGGTCCGTGTTGCCGATCCAGTCATCGAATTCCCCGACTTCCTGCCGAAGCTGCTCGTAAAGCACGAGTCTGTTATTACGAGCGATGACAACCGAATCGATTCCCTCGAAAAAACCACTGCGGACGTGGTTCATCATCGTCGTCAGACGGGCCTCATCCATGCCAACCGCGTCAAGGGATGCAACCTCCCAGCCGTCGCCGATAGCGTCCGGAACGCGGTAGACGTAAGCCCCGCCTCCGCCTCCGCCTCCGCCGCCGCCACCACATGAGGCGATGAACGCCAGCGCGAACAGGACGAGCACGAGTTTGCTTGCAAACCTGGTCAATCGTTTTCCCTGGTCTTCGAGTGCGGCCTTGTAAGTAGATCGTACCTTGGCGCGAAAGTTCCGGGCTACGCCAGCGACGAAGCGTGCCTGATGCGCGGTGAAACGTGCAAATGACCGAATACCACGGTCTATAATCGGCCGGTGAATCTCGACGAATTATTCCGCGACCGCGGTCGCCTGTTCTGGATCCTGAATATTTCAGGCTGGGTTGGCTATGCCCTGGCGGCATGGTTGGGTGCGCTCGCGCACGAAAAGCCGGAAGCCTATTTCGCTGTCATTGCGGCGGCCGCCGCCAGCGGCTTTCTCGCAACCCTGGGCATGCGTCTGCTGTACCGCGCCATGTGGTCGCGTTCCGTGGTTGCCCTTGGAACGGCCATGCTGGCGGCGAGCTACGTCGTCGCGTTCTTTTGGCAATGGCTGCGCAACGTACTGTATTACGACTGGGTCAAGAACGACTGGCAACCTGAGCATCTGATGGACTACGTGGGCGGCGTGCTCGGGTCCTTCTACATCATGCTGTGCTGGAGCGGCCTGTACCTCGGTATCAAGTATTACCTGCAGCTGCAGGAACAGACCGAGCAGACGCTCAAGGCCGTGGCCGCTGCACATCAGGCGCAACTCAAGATGCTGCGCTACCAGTTGAACCCGCATTTCCTGTTCAATACGCTGAATGCGATCTCCACGTTGATTCTCGACGGGGCCAACAAGACGGCAAACCAGGCCGTGAGCCGGCTGAGTGATTTCCTGCGCTATACGCTCGACAACGACCCGATGAGCCGCGTGACCCTGGGCTCCGAGCTCGACGCGATCGACCTTTACCTGGAGATCGAGAAGGTTCGCTTTGGTGATCGACTGATTATCGAGAAAGACATCGATGACCAGGCACTGGGTGCGCTGGTGCCGAGTCTCATTCTGCAGCCGATGATCGAGAATGCGATCAAGTACGCGATTTCGCCCAGCGAAGACGGCGGTACATTACGAATCTCGGCGCGCGTGCAACAAGGCACACTGATTCTGCAGTTGTCAGACACGGGCCCCGGGCTTGGCAACGGCAATAACGGCCAGAAGTCGAGCGGTGTCGGCCTCAAGAATACGCGTGAACGCCTGCAGCAGCTCTATGGTGACGAGCAGGCATTTACGCTGGCGCCAAACGAACCGAGTGGCTTGACGGTAACGATCAACCTCCCGTTCGAGAGCAGAGATGCTTAGGGCGCTGATTGTTGACGATGAGGAGCTGGCCCGGCGCGGTCTCGAAATTCGCCTGGCCGACTTTGACGATATAGAAATCTGCGCACAGGCGCGCAATGGCCGGGAAGCGCTTGCTGCGGTGCGTGAGCATTCACCCGAGTTGATGTTTCTCGATGTGCAGATGCCGGGCATGAGTGGTTTCGAGGTGCTGCAACGGCTGTCCGGCAGCACCATGCCCGATGTCGTATTTGTCACTGCGTACGATGAATTCGCGTTGCAGGCGTTTGAGGCGAATGCACTCGACTACCTGCTCAAGCCGATCAACGATGACCGCCTCCGCGACGCCATCGAGCGGGTGCGCCGGCATCAGGAGGCACAGCAAGCTGACGAACAGCGCAACAAGCTGCTCAAGTTCGTGTGCGAATTGACGGGTCGTGAGATGACTCTCGAGTCTGCCCTGCAGGTCGCCATCGGCGAGCGCCAGGCGTACCCAAAGCGCATAGCCATTCGCGACGGTGCAGAGACTAATTGTGTCGATGTTGACGCTATCGATTGGGTCGATGCGGCGGGTGACTACATGTGTGTTCATGCCAATGGCGACACGTACGTTCTGCGAGGGACGATGAAGCACCTCGAAGACCTGCTCGATCCCGAGACCTTCGTGCGTGTGCATCGTTCGGCAATCGTCAACCGCCACCGCGTAACATCGATGCGTCCGCATCGAAATGGCGAGTATTTCCTGCGGCTGGGGGATGCGACCGAGCTGAAGCTCAGCCGCAAATATAAAGGCAATCTCGAGCGCCTCGCTAATCACGTTTAGTCCTACGCGACGCGGCTTGCACCGCTCGTCGCAGGAAAGACACCCCTCACCGCAAGCCACGCAACCAATCCGAATCCCCACTTCTCTAACGGGTATTGCGTCACCGTACCTGGGGGTTCGTCATGACAAAACGATTGCTTATCGTCGCCTTGCTGCTGCTGTTCGCGACCGAAGTGGCTGCAAACTACATCGTCAACGGAGAGCGCAAGTCCTTTGAAATTCGTCGTACCGATTCACCACCGCTTATCGACGGAATGCTCGATGATCCCGTTTGGGAGAACGCTGCGTTTGTTGACGATTTTCACCAGACGGCTCCCGCCAACGGGGCGCCGCCGACCGAGCGGACGATCGTCCGCGTCACCTATGACGATGAGTATCTCTACATCGCAGCCAACCTGCAGGACAGCGAGCCCGCGGGGATACGAGCCAAGCAGCTGATCCAGGGAAAGATGTTCTTTTCGGACGATCGTTTCTGGGTGACGCTCGACAGCTTCAATAACAAACGCAATGACTACTTCTTCCAGGTGAATGCGAATGGCATTCGGCGCGACGCATTGCGCGAGAACAATGCTCGCTTCATCGAGGAGTGGGACGCGATCTGGCATGCCGAATCACGGGTGCACGAGAGCGGGTGGGCAACCGAGATCGCGATTCCGTTCAAGTCGATTTCCTTTGCACCTGAGTCCGATACCTGGGGCATTAACTTCGGGCGGGGCATCGTGCGCAAGCAGGAGTACGACATGTGGTCGTCGCACGAACGCCAGGACTGGCCGGCCTATGGTGGCGAGGTTACGGGGATTGGGGAAATCGAGCAGGGTCTCGGACTGGACGTCGTGCCGTCAGTCAATGCCAGCCAGACCCGGGACCTGGTTGTTGGCGAAAAGGCCAACGACCTTGAACCCTCCCTGGATATTCGCTACCGCATAACGCCGTCGCTGAGCGCTACGTTCACGCTGAACACGAACTTCGCGACGGCGGAGGTGGACGAGCAGCAGGTTGCGCTCGATCGCTTCTCCCTGTTCTACCCGGAGAAACGGGAGTTCTTCCTGCAGGACGCCGGAATTTTCGAGTTCGGCAACATCGATACCAATGGCCGGCCGTTTTTCTCCCGGCGCATCGGCCTCAGTGACGATGGCGAGGCAGTCGGCGTCGACGGCGGCGCGAAGCTCACGGGGCGGATGGGTGATTTCAATGTCGGGGCGCTGGCGATTCGCCAGGAAGCGTATGGCGACATCACGGCCAAAGACCTGTTCGTGGCGCGTGGCTCGTATAACGTGCTGGAAGAATCGGCCATCGGGTTCATCATGACGCATGGCGACCCAACCTCGAACGAGTCGAATGCCGTGGTCGGTCTCGATTTTCTGTACCGCGACAGCGACGGCCCCTTCGGCGAGATTCTGACGGGCAAATTCTGGGCACAGCAAAGCCAGTCGTCAGACCTTGACGGCGACGACCAGGCGTTCGGCGCCAATTTGGAGATCCCGAGTGACAAGCTGTCGGTGTATCTTGATTTGCAGAGTATCGACGAGAACTTCCGGCCGGCACTCGGCTTTGTGAATCGTGCGGGGATTCGGCGCATCGGCACGGGAATGCGCTACCGGACCCGCCCGGACACCGGTATCTGGCGGGCCATCAATCACCGCGTCGATTATTTCCTGGTGACGGACATGGATGGCAATACGCTGTCGGAGCAAACAGCCATTGAGCCGGTGGGCCTCTACTCCAATCGGGACGACTACCTGTTCCTGCGCTGGCGTCGTCAAAGTGAAGTCGTGCTGGAAGACTTCGAGCTGTTTGAGCGCCTGAATGTGCCAGTCGGTGACTACGAGTTTGATCGTTACGGCGCGGAGCTCACGACGGGAATGCAGCGCCCGTTTCGGGCTGTACTCGGCGTGGAGGACGGGGGCTATTTCGGCGGCACGCGTCTCGAAAAGACAGTCGAACTGCAGTGGCGTCAATCCGAACACCTGTTCCTTGGAGTCGCGTACACGGAGAATGATGTCGAACTGCCGAGTGGCCGCTTCACGTCGCGGCTGGCCAGCTTGCGGGCGGACATTGCGTTCAATTCGCGTTGGTCGTGGGCCAATCTCCTGCAGTACGACAACACGGCCGAGCTTGCCGGTATCAACAGTCGTTTGCGTTACCTTCCCGAGGCTGGCAAGGAAATCGTCCTGGTTCTCAACCATGGTGCCACGATTAATCCGGACAACTCATTCTCCAGTACTGACAGCGACCTGAACCTGAGGATCTCCTATGTCTTCAGGTACTGATGCCCCAGAAAGCCCGCTCGGGCAGCGTGACGATGCCCTTGTCGTAGCGCAGTCCGCCGAGTCGATCGTTCCTGATCAGCAGGGGCCCGTCGATATCGACGAAGTCGCAAAGCTGGGCGATGACATGGTGTGGGGCCATCGCGAGTGACGTGCCACCCATGCAGCCAACCATCAGATCAAGCCCGCGCTCGCGCGCCGCATGTGCGAGCTCGAGGCCGTGCGTCAGGCCACCCGTCTTGTCGAGCTTGATGTTGATCATCTGGTAACGTCGCACCGCATCATCGAGTTCGCCAAGATGCAGGCAGGACTCGTCTCCGCACAGCGGCAGCGGCGCTTCGTAGCCTTCGAGTTCTGCATCGCCGCCCCGGGGCAACGGCTGCTCGATCATGGTGACATCGAGGGCATGCAGCTCGGGGGCGTAACGTTGCAGTTCGGCGAATGTCCATCCCTGGTTCACATCGACGACCAGGCGCACTTCCGGTCGTGCTGCGCGGATCGCTGCGATGCGTTCCACTGGCCGGTCGGCATTGAGCTTTACCTTGAACAGGGAAATGTCGGTCGCGGCCAGTGCCTTGGCGGCCATCATTTCCGGCGTGTCTTCGAGGCCAATTGTGAACACCGTTTCGATGGGGCCGGGTTCCACGCCGGCCATCGACCAGGCGGTGCGGCCGGTGAGTTGTGCCTCGAGATCCCAGAGTGCCGCATCGGCAGCCATTCGCGCACCGCCGGGAGGAAGTAGTTGCAGCAGTTGCTGGCGGTCTGCGCCGGCAGCAAGTTCGCGAGTCACGTCTTCCAGCTGGGCGGTCATCGACCCGAGCGTCTCGTCGAGATAGTACACCCCGAGTGCTTCGCCGCGACCGATGGCACCATCCTGTTCCAGCTCGCAAATCACACAGGGGAAATCGTTCCAGGTGTTGTTGCTGATGCGAAACGGTGTGATCGCGAGCCAGGACTCGGTGTGTATCGATACCTTGCGTTTCATCATGCGTGCTTGAGAAGGAAGTTCGCGACGGGTGACATGCCGGTGGCGACCGGGTCGACACAGGGCAAGCCCAGGTGACCCTGCAACTTGCCAAGGTAGGCGTCGCGTTCAAAATCCGTCATGGCCGACGTGTTTACGCTGACGCCAGCGCAGAAGCAGCCGGGCCGCACTCGGCGAGCGAGGCGGAGTGCTTCGTCAACGACCTCGTCGAGTTCGGGGATCGGGTAGTCGCCGAATACGTCGAGAATCGCGGTGCGCGCCGCATCATGACAGATGACGAGGGCATCGGGTTGAGAGCCGTGCAACAGGCCCAACGTGACGCCGGAATAGCTGGGGTTCCATAATGAGCCCTGGCCCTCGATCACATCCCAGTGATCGTCGTCGTTGTCAGGCGATAGCACCTCGGCTGCGCCGGAAATGAAATCCGCCACGACCGCATCGATCGGGATGCCCTCACCGGCGATCATGATGCCGGTCTGGCCGGTCGCGCGAAACGTCGTCTTGATGTCGCGGCGTTCGAGTTCGCGGTGCAGCGCAAGGGCGCTGTATTTCTTGCCGACGGCACAGTCGGTGCCCATCATCAGGACGCGTTTGCCACTGCGCGGTTTTCCCTGGCCAACGGGCAGATTCGCCGGCGGCACACGCACATCGGTCAGCGTCGACCCGCCTTTGTACGCCGCGGCGACGAGATCCGGCATCGACTTCAGCTTGCTGTGCATGCCAGAGGCAATGTCGATGCCTGCCCGGGCCAGCTGGATGAGTTGCGGCAGCCAATGATCCGGAATCTGACCGCCCAGCGGGGCCACGCCCACGATTGCTGTCCTGACTCCGGCGTTGACGGCGTCGGCAACTGACATTTCGGGCAGGCCGAGATCCACGGGGCAGCCGGGCAATCGCATCTGGCCGGCACAGTGTTCCGATCGCCAGTAGGCGATCCCGTGCCCTGTCTTTGCGTGGTCATCATCCGGCGTGTCGCCGAGGTACAGCAGGTAAGGAGGCTCGAGCCGAACAGAAGTAAGTTGCATGCCTTTGCGTCTCCCAGTTAATTGGTGTCAGTCACCTTATACCGAGTATAAGGTGACTGACACCAATTAGACTATGGCAGGAAGATCGTGGCCGGGTGCTCCAGGAGTTCCTTGATCCGCTGGATCATCGCCGCCGCGTCGTAGCCGTCGACGAAGCGGTGATCGAACGACGACGACAGGTTCATCATGAGGCGAACCTGGATCTGGCCGTTCAACACGACCGGCCGTTCGACCGCACGATTGACGCCGATAATTGCGACCTCCGGGGCGTTGATGACCGGCGTCGAGGCGATGCCGCCGAGTTTGCCAAGGCTGGTGATCGTGATCGTCGAACCTGTCAGCTCGTCTCTCTTGACCTTGTTGGTCCGGGCCGCTTCGGACAGGCGCCTGATTTCCTCAGCGAGGCCATCCAGCGATTTCATCTCGGCGTGCCGGATGACAGGCACCTTGAGGCCGTCTGTCGTTTGCGTGGCGATGCCGACATGCACGGCTTCATGCTGCAGAAGCAGATTGCGGTCCTTGTCGTGCGTGACGTTGCACTGCGGGAAATCTCGTAAGGTCCTGATCAGGGCAAGGCCCAGGAACGGCAGTATCGTCAAGCGTTCCGCGGCTTCCCTCTTCGCGTTCAGGTGCTTGCGCAGCGACTCGAGTTCAGTGATGTCGATTTCCTCGACATACGCAAAATGCGGAATCTCGAGTTTCGCTGACTGCATGCGCTCCGCGATTATGCGGCGCACCCCGATGATCTTGATTTCCTTGACCCGGGTGGACGGAATAGTGGGCGCGGCAAACGCAGCGCCAGTGGCGCGGGCCTTCAGGTAGCGATCGAAGTCCTTGCGGACGATTCGGCCACCCGGGCCGGTGCCGGGCACCATCGCGAGATCGACTCCAGCTTCCTTCGCCCGGCGTCGAATCGCCGGCGAAGTCACGATGCGCGCGCGCTCAATCGGCTCGGGTTCGGGGTCCGCAGGTTCGGGTTCAGTTACCGAACTCGTCGACGCGGGTTTGGCAACTGGCTCCGGGCTCGCCGCTGCGGTGCTCGTACCGGTCGTGCGACCTTCATCCGCAGTCCCTTCAGTGTCGATGACCACGAGCATCGAGCCGACAGCGATAACATCGCCGGGCTCACCGGCGAGCTTCACAACCTTGCCGGTCACCGGGCTCGAAACCTCGACCGCGGCCTTGTCCGTCATGACAGTGCCGAGAATGTCTTCTTCCTTGACCGCGTCGCCGACCTTGATGAACCACTCACCAATTTCGGATTCGACGGTGCCTTCACCGAGGTCAGGCAGTTTGAATATGTAGTCGCTCATTCTGCCTCCATGACTCGTCGGATACCGGCCGACATGCGTTTCAAACCAGGGAAGTACTGCCACTCAAAGGCGTGCGGATACGGTGTATCCCAGCCGGCAACCCGACCGATCGGTGCCTCGAGATTATAGAAACACTCTTTCTGTATGGTTGCAGCCAGTTCCGCGCCATAACCGCCGAAGCGTGTCGCCTCGTGCGCGATCATGCAGCGCCCGGTCTTGTTGACCGAGTCGGCGAGCGTTTTCACGTCGAGCGGCGCCATTGTGCGAACGTCGATAACCTCGGCGTCAACACCGGTCGCCTGCGCCGCCGCGATAGCAACATGGACCAGCGTGCCGTAGGTGATGATCGTCAGTTCGTCACCGGGCAACGCGATCTCGGCCGTGCCGAGCGGCACCGTGTAGTAACCGTCGGGAACTTCGCCTTTCGGGTGCGATGCCCACGAGACACCCGGTTTTTCCGGATCGCCGTCGAACGGGCCGTTATAAATGCGCTTTGGCTCGAAGAAGACGACGGGGTCGTCCGATTCGATCGCGGCAATCAGGAGACCTTTTGCATCGTAGGGGTTCGACGGCATAACCGTCTTGATACCGCTGATGTGGGTAAAGATGCCCTCGGGCGACTGCGAATGTGTCTGTCCGCCGCGGATACCGCCGCCACAGGGTGTACGGATGGTCACGGGGGAGTAGAACTCGCCGCAGGAGCGATACCGGATACGCGCCAGCTCTGACACGATCTGGTCGAAGCCGGGGTAGATGTAGTCAGCGAACTGGATTTCCGCAACTGGCCGCAGGCCATTGACGCCCATGCCGATCGCGGCGGCCACGATGCCACCCTCAGCGATCGGTGCATCGATGACGCGGTGCTCGCCGAACTTGCGCTGCAGGCCGTCGGTGCAGCGAAACACGCCGCCGAAATAGCCGACATCCTCGCCGAGAACGACGACAGTGGGGTCGCGTTCCATCATCACGTTGTGAGCGGAACGGATGGCTTCGATCATATTCATCTGTGGCATGACTTATTCCCCCTCCAGGATTTCGAGGAGGCGACGACGCTGTGATGCGAGGTGGGCAGGCACCTCCGCGTAGACGTCGTCAAACATCGTAGCCGGGTCGAGCCATGGACCCTCGGTCATCGTGCCGTACTGTTGTGCTTCCTTCCACGCGGCCATGACTTCTTCGCGAAGCTTCGCTTCCAGCGCCTCGTGCTTGGCTTCGCTCCACTTTCGTTCCGCAATAAGGTGCTGCTTCAGACGTTCCACGGGATCGCCAAGCGGGAACTTGTCCCACTCGTCCTTCGGACGGTACTTGGACGGGTCGTCGCTCGTCGAGTGTGCGCCGCCACGATAGGTAACCAGTTCGATCAGTGTCGGGCCGCCACCGCGCCGCGCCCGATCGGCGGCCCAGAGCGTGGCGGAGTAAACCGCCAGGAAGTCGTTTCCGTCGACGCGCAGTCCCGGGATACCGAGTCCAAGTCCGCGTGCTGCAAACGGGCGGCGCTGGCCGCCTGCGGTGCCCTGGAATGTCGATATCGCCCACTGGTTGTTGACGACATTGAGAATCACCGGCGCCTGGTAAACTGCCGCGAAGGTGAGCGCATAGTGGAAGTCGGCCTCCGCCGTGCTGCCGTCGCCAAGCCACGTTGCAGCGATGTGGTCTTCGCCTTTGATCGCCGACGCCATCGCCCAGCCCACTGCGTGCGGAACCTGCGTCGCCAGGTTACCCGAGATAGAGAAGACGTTGCCTTCCTTGCTGTGATACATGATCGGCAGCTGCCGGCCTTTACACATGTCGCGCGTGTTTGAAAGGCACTGGCACATCATGTCGACAAGCTTCATGCCGCGGTACATGAACAGGCCCTGGTTTCGATAGGACGGGAAGCACATGTCGCCCGCGCGCAAAGCCATACCCTGGGCGATCGAAATCGCTTCTTCACCCAGTGCCTGCATGTAGAAGGAGATACGACCCTGCCGCTGGATCTGCCACATGCGCTCATCGAATACGCGATTGAGCACCATCCAGCGCAGTGCAACCTGCAGTTTCTCCGGATCGAGGTTGGGGTCCCAGGGGCCCTTGGCACTGTGATCGTCGTCGAGAACGCGTACGAGCCCACCGCTCAGGTACTCGATATCGGCAGTGCGCGCGCCTATTGCCGGTTTATCCACCGCGCCGGCTGCCGACAGATCCAGGTAGCTGAAGTCGGGCTCATCGCCGGGCCGAGCTGTAGGACGCGGTATTTGTAATCGCGATTTTTCGATCATGCGGAGCGCTCCGTTGTCTAGCGGGCTGCTGCAACCAGTTTGCGAGCGAGCTCATCGGCCAATTCGTGCGTCGGCCGCCCAGTTTCTTTTGCTTCCTTGAAGATGTCCTGCAGTCGATTCCTGATGCGGCCGACATCGGCGCGTACGTCTTCTTCGGAACCTACACCGTAGTATTCGGCCGCAACGCTGATTATACCGCCAGCGTTGATGACATAGTCGGGCGCGTACAGAATATCGCGTTCCGCCAGGCGCACGCCGTCGGCGGGTGTGGACAGCTGGTTGTTGGCAGCACCGGCGACGATCTTTGCCTTGATCTTCGGAATCGTGGTCGACGTCAGGATGTTGCCAAGCGCACAGGGCGCGAGTACATCGACATCGGCAAACAGGAGTGCCGGCGGTGCGACAACGGCTGCCGGCACCGCGTCCGTCGCCATCTTCAGGTTCTCGCTATTGACGTCGGCAATGACCAACTCGGCACCAGCCTCGTGGAGCAGGCGGCAGAGATACAGGCCGACATGGCCGACACCCTGCACGGCGACCCGCAGGCCCTTGACCGAATCCGCGCCGAGCCGAGCTTGCACAGCGGCCTCGATACCCTCGAAGCATCCGAGTGCAGTCCAGGGCGACGGATCGCCCCCGGCGACGCCCTGGTTCTGCGGCAAACCGGACACAAACCGGGTTTCTTCGCGCACATAACGCATGTCATCGGTCGAGCAGCCGACGTCCTCGGCGGTTATGTACCTGCCGCCAAGCGAGTCAACGCAGCGACCAAATGCGCGAAACAGTTCGGGCGATTTGGGTGTTGCGTCGCTGCCCAGGATGACGGCCTTGCCGCCCCCGAATTTCAGGCCGGCCACGGCGTTCTTGTAACTCATCCCCCGGGAGAGACGCAGTACGTCCGTAAGGGCATCGGCATCGTTGCGGTAGATCCAGCGCCGAGTGCCGCCTGCAGCCGGTCCGAGCGCGGTGGAATGCACAGCGACAATAGCTTTCAGCCCCGTCGCAGCATCGTAGAAGTAATGCAGAGATTCGTGATTATCGAACTCGGTGTGGTCGAAGACGCCCATTGTCATCCCCTGTGGAAGGCTGCATTCTGTGACAAATATACAGCGATGAAACCCGTTAAAACATGCAAAGACTTTTATAAAAACTCAAAACAGCGCATAATTTATGCGTTGTTTTGGTCTAAATGAACATATTCTATGCAACCTGTTTCACTCGATCATATCGACCGCAAGATACTCGGACTGCTGCAAACTGAGTCGGGCATCAATGCCTCGGCCGTTGGCGAGCGCATTGGCCTGTCCCAGTCTGCGTGCTGGCGACGGATCCAGCGGCTGCGCGAAGAAGGCGTCATCAAGGACCAGCCCGTGATACTCGATCGCGAGAAGGTCGGCCTGACAACAATGGTTTTCGCACATGTGAAACTTACCTCACATGGGCGCAGTAACCTGTCCGCATTTGCCGAAGCCGTGAAGAGCTTTCCCGAGGTCATGGATTGTTATGTGTTGCTCGGCAATGTCGATTTCCTGCTGCGAATCGTAGCCGAGGACATCAAGGCCTACGAGCAATTCTTTTTCGACAAGCTGTCGCAGCTGCCGGGCATCCAGGAGGTTACGTCGAGTATCGTCTTGTCGGACACCAAGCACACGACAGCGCTACCCATATAGCAAGCGGAGACAAGCATGCAAAGAATACCAACAAGAACGCTTCTTTGGTCATTGTGCTTGCTCGCCGGAGCGGCAAGCGGGGGCGAACGCGCACGCGACCTGGGCATACCTTTCGAGGGCGTTACCGGTCCGCTCAACGCGATCACCGACGTTGCCGGCGTCGAGGTCGGGCATACAACATTAATTGAAGGCCACGGTGAGCTGGTGGTCGGCGAAGGTCCGGTCCGCACCGGCGTCACGGTTGTACATCCGCGTGGGAGAACCTCCACGGATCCGGTCTTTGCAGGCTGGTTTACGCTCAACGCTTCGGGTGAAATGACCGGGACGACATGGCTCGAAGAGCGCGGCCTGATTGATGGACCGATCGCGATTACGAATACGCACAGTGTCGGAGTGGTGCGTGACGCCGCCGTTGCGTGGATGGTTGAACAAGGCTGGCCGGCCGACTGGCACGCACCCGTGGTTGGGGAGACCTACGATGGCGCGCTCAACGACATCAACGGCTTCCATGTCAGCAAGGACGATGCACTCGCGGCCATGGCGGCAGCACGTGGTGGGCCGGTTCTCGAGGGTGCGGTCGGCGGTGGCACCGGTATGGTTTGCAACGGCTTCAAGGGTGGCATCGGGACCGCTTCACGCGTCGTCGAAATGGACGATGTGTCCTACACGGTCGGTGTCCTCGTGCAGTGCAACTACGGCTGGGGACCGAAAGGCTTTCGTCTTGGTGGTCGGCTGATGGACGACTTGCTGCCAGGCGGCGAGCATTGTTTTACGGATCGTTCGATCGAGCGCCATGTCGACTGGTTTCCCTATTGTGAGGGCGAGACCGCGCAGGTGACAGAGCCGGCACGGGACGGTTCGATCATTATTGTCGTCGCGACCGACGCGCCCTTGCTACCGCATCAGTTGATGCGACTGGCGAAGCGGCCTTCGCTCGGGCTGGGCCGGCTTGGCGCCATAAGCAGCGACGGGTCCGGCGACATCTTCGTCGCCTTTTCCACGGCCAACATCGATGCAATCGACGAGAACGCGATGAGCGATGTGCGCATGTACCCGAACAACGGTCTAAGCCGGGTGTTCACGGCAGCGGTGCACGCGACTGAGGAGGCGGTCGTCAACGCCATGGTCGCGGCCGATACGATAGTCGGCGTTGCCGGGCTGAAGATCGAAGAACTCCCCGAGGAGCGCGTGCGCGAAATATTCGCCACCGACTAGTTGCCGCCGCGGGTATTCCGTATTGACTGAGACTGTCACGCTCGCGAGACTGACACCGCGTGTCCCGGACAACGGTCACAGATCATGAATGAAGTCTTCGTTCTCGCACTCGTGCTCGTCTCTGTGCTGTCGTACGTGGCGCTCGTGACGCTGCTGGCCACTTTCTTACCCAGGCTGACGCAACGCGGTCGGCAGGTAGTGGCAGACAGCCCGGTGCGGACCATTCTTGTCGGCGCAATCGGGTGGGTACTATTCGGTGCCCTGGCTTTCTGGTTGTACGCGAAGGCCGAGTTCGACCGCCTGCTTCGAGACTGCCACAGAGCCAGCCTATCTGGTTGCTGCCTGCATTGCCGTAATCGTGCCGTCGCTTGTCTGCCTGCTTGGCGCACCCGGCCTGTACACGCATATTGGAAGCCGCATAGCGATGCTGCGCCAAGGTGAAAGCTCCGAATTCTGGTGCGTCGCGGTCGGCGCCCTGGTCAGTCTGACCGCCGCGCTGTTTCCGTTCGTCGGTTGGTTCCTGGTATTGCCGCTTCTGCTGGCCGCCGAATTCGGGACCGGCTTCCGGTCACTGCTCCGCTAGCCAGCGCTCGATGTGCTCGCGCAGTGCAGGCAAGGGGATCGTGCCATTCTCCAGGATGCGGTCGTGGAACGCGCGAATGTCGAAGTCATCGCCAAGCGCGTCTTCGGCTTGCCGCCGCAAAGCGAGGATTTCCAGTCCGCCGGAATCGTAGGCCGTCAACTGGCCCGGCAGGATCGCAATGCGATCGACCATCTGATCGCCCATCGATTCGGGGAAGCGGCCGGCTGCCATCATGAAGTCGATGGCTTCTTCGCGTGTCCAGCCGAACAGGTGAATGCCGGGGTCGGCAACCATGCCGCGGGCGGGCCAGGCGCGGCGCTTGATCGGCCCCGTCGTGGTTGTATACAGGCCCATTTCCTCGGCCAGCGCCTCGGAGTAGCGTGCCCAGCCCTCGCCGGGCCCTGAGAACCAGATGATCTCGGTGACCGGGTGCAAGCCCTCGATCGCCTTGGCGAAAGCGACCTGCAAATGATGACCTGGCCACGCCTCGTGAAAGGCCGTGCTCTCGGCGTTGCCGCGTGTCTGGTCCCCGGGATTGTGCAGGGGAATCCGGTATTCGCCAGGTCGCTCGTCGGTACCCGGTCGATAGTGCGCCGAACGCCCCGTGCCTTCCTCGTGTTCTTCGAACGGAACGACAACGACCGGCTGCTGAGGCATCGTCGCAACCCAGTTGGGCATCTCCGCCTCAGCGCGCGCGACCATCTCGCGCGAGAATTCGAGCAACTCGTCCTGATCCGCAAAGCGATCTGTCGGGTCCGACTTCGCACGCTGCAGGATTTCATTGAAATCGCTTAACTCATACGCTGCGGTGCCAAGCGCAATGACGGACGTTTTGTTGGCCTCGACCGTCTGTTTGCCGAGCTCGAATACGTCCTCGGCGGAACGCTTGAGTGTCGTATAAGAGCGCAGGGAGGCGTCGTAGCACTCGCGGCCGTTCGGATTGGCGGTAATCGACAGTTCCTCGCGGGCGCTTTCCATGTAGGGTCCTGCAAGAAAGGCGCGATAACGGTGCAGCGCAGGGACGATTTGGTCTTCGACGATGGCGCGGGTCGCGGTGGCGAACGCCTCGTCATCATCTCGGGCGGCGGGCGAGTAGAACGGCGATTGCTCTGTCTCCAGGGCCAGCAAGCCGTCAACCTGGTCGACGACTCGCTGCACCACGGTCTTCGGTGCGGAGTAACCCAGCTTCAGGCCTTCCCCCAGGTTGTCCATCTCCTGTTGGATGTAGGCCTCGAATCCTGACCAGCGAGTTAGCGATTGTGCGCGAAGTTCTTCTGTACCGACCGGCTGCAGCTGCGCGACCTGTACGTACGCAGAATGCCAGCCGCCCATCTGGTTGATGTTCCAGAGTTCCGTGCGGCAGACGCGTACCCCGGCACTACCTTCAAGCTCTTCCAGCAGGTACACATAGGTAATCCAGGCGGGATCGCCAAGGAGCGCGTCACTGTCTACTGCCTGCAACTCGGCGAGCATTGCGTCGATCGCGGCATCGTTCGCGGCGCGAGCTGCGAGCCTGTTGTCATGTAAGCCGTCGTGGCGTTCGCTATCAACGCCCGCAAAGTAGGCGGTCTCCGGTGTCGTCGACATGACGTGCGCGTAGTACGCGTCTGCGACCTTGTTCACGGTTGCGATCGCCTCAGCAGGTGATGTTGCCGCAGGACTTGTCTCCGGCGGCGTGTCATTCGAGCAGCCGGCCAGGAGGAATAGCAAAACCACAACAATTTTCACGGCGCTGCGGTAATGGAAATTCGTCATGTCTTGTCCCCTCGAGAGTCATCGCCACTACATCAGAGTTTCGGAAAAACGTCCACCGGCGTTGATGGAAAGCTCTGGCAATGTGGACGCCCTGCTGCGGGTATCGCTGCTACAATCTCTCGGCATGTTTCCGGCGGTCATACCGGTCTCCGTTGGCAAATGACACGACGCAGACGGTCGAAGTCTCAAAGGGGAACGAAGTGAACACAACGAAACTGAACGACTGGATGCAGGTAATCGGGATTTTTGCCGTTGTCGCTTCCCTCATATTCGTGGGTCTGGAAATGCGGCAGGCGCAAGAGATTTCGATGTCGCAGACTTATCAATCAAGGACGGCTGCGGCGGCCGAGTGGAATTCAGCCTTTGCCGCAAACCCTGCCGCGCTATCCGCCTTCAGGAAAGCATCCGAGGGCAACGATAACGAGATTACAACGCAGGAGTACGATGCGCTGCGCCGTACAATAAATGGCGTTTACTTTCTATATGACAATGCCCACTACCAATACCAGACAGGGTTCGTTTCAATCGAATTCTGGGAGATGACTCGCGAAAGCTTGCGGACCATGATGGCCATTCCGGTTGTGAAGGCCATGCTTCTGGAAACCTCTGCGCGAGGGGGGCGTCCCGAATTTCGAGATCTCGTACAGGAATTAGGGAAGAGCCCGGAGGCGGAGGAGACCAGCAATCAAACATAGATTCGTTCGTTCCCGTCTTGACCCTCGGAGTAGCATCGAGTGATTGATGGCGCATTGCTTATCGTCGGACTGGCGGTTCTGATAAAGGCAGCGGACTTCCTCGTTCAGGGGAGCCTCCTCCATAGCATTCCGGCTGGGCATCTCGCCCCTGGTCGTTGGCCTGACGGTGGTGTCGTTTGGCACGTCCATGCCTGAGATGTTGGTTACGCTAACGTCGGGCCTGCAGAATAACGCGGACCTTGCGATTGCAAACGTCGTCGGCAGCAATGTTGCTAACGTGCTGCTCGTGCTGGGTATTGCGGCGATCATTCGCCCGCTACGGGTGCACGATTCGACCGTTGTATCGGAGATCCCGTTTTCACTGACAGCGGCATTGCTGGTCGGATTTCTCGCCAACGCGGCGTTATTTTCGGAATACCATACATTGAGCATCAGCCGCCTGGATGGCGGCATCCTCCTGACATTCTTCCTGCTCTTCATGCTGTACGTATATAAAGTGTCCCGAGCAGGTGAACATGCAGTACCGCAAGCCGTGTCCAGTGTGCCAATTGCACGGGCGCTCGTCTTGATCGTGCTCGGCGTTATCGGCCTGTATTTTGGTGGCCAGTGGGTGGTCGACGGTGCGGTCGGGCTTGCGCAGAGCCGGGGCATTGACGACGCACTCATCGGCCTGACGATCATCGCAATCGGCACGTCTGCTCCCGAGCTTATGGCCTCGGCGGTGGCCGCGTACCGCAATCAGGCGGATATTGCTGTCGGCAACGTTGTTGGCTCGAACATCTTCAACCTGCTCTGGGTTTTGGGGCTAACGTCGAGCATCGTCGAATTGCCGTTCGAAGTCGTGAGCAATACGGACCTCATCATGGTCATCGCATCCAGTACGATGATCATCTTCGCGCTGGTGTCCAGCCGCAAATACGAAGTGCGCCGGTCTCACGGCATTCTGTTCGTCGTATTGTATGTTGCGTATCTTTGGTATGTGGTGCAGCGGGGCTGAGCCCCGGGTAGCATTCCTGGCGCTATTCCTTCCCAAACGTGGTGACGACCAGCCTGGATGTCGAAGACGCGCTCGCTCGTTTCATGCCTTCCGAGTTGTACGGCATGGCAATCTGGCCGTCCCGCGTCACAGCGATAAGACCGGCATCGCCACCCAGCCGGGCTACCTCGTCGAGCATTTCCCGGACGGCGTCCCGAGTGCGATTCCCGATTTGTAGCGGAACGCGATCGACGATGCGCCGCCCGAGCGGATGATGTGCTCGCCGATACCGGTACAGGAAATGGCGATATTGTCATCCGCCCAGGTACCCGGGCCGATCAGGGGCGTGTCGCCTATGCGGCCGTGTAACTTACCGAAGGTGCCACCCGTTGACGTCGCGGCAGCAAGGCCACCGGACCGATCCAGTACCGCGGCGCCTACCGTGCCATGGGCGAAATCGGTGATGTCGTTCTGTGTCACGCCGACCGGCAGTGTGTAATAGGACGACGGGTCAGCGACTTCCTCGAATCCGGCTTGCCGGGCAAACGCCACGGCACCGGACCCGGCAAGCATGACGTGCGGCGTCTTTTCCATGACGCCCCGTGCGACCTTCACCGGGTTAACAAAGTCCTGCAGCGCGGCGACGGCACCGGCTTCACGGGTCGCGCCGTCCATGATCGATGCATCGAGTTCGACATGCCCGGCGCTGTTCGGCGCTGACCCGCGACCGGCCACATACAGGCCGCAGGACTCGAGCTCGGCCACGGCAAACTCGACGACGTCGAGCGCAGCATCACCATTTTCCAGTCGATCGCGGCAGGCGCTGCCCAGTTCGTGCAGGTGTTTCTCGGTCTCGGTGTAGTCGCGGCCGGCAACTGCGCCGGCGCCTCCGTGCAGGGCGAAGGCCCAGGTTGTAGCGTCATTTGGCATCCCGCCAATTTACACGAAAACAGCTGAAGTTCACGCTTTGCTCGACGCCGGTAATCACGGCCGGCGGCGCTCTTCTGCCACGATGCGCGATACCCGGATATTGTTGCAGAAATGCCTCGGAAGCCCGCGTGGTGCAAAAAAACAACATTGTAAGTGACTGTTTATAAGGTTTTTTTTAGATATAACAAAAATTTGTGTCAATTTACTCACAGAAAGTTGAGCTTGGCTGCCTAATCCTATAGCATCAGCGCATCCTTTCTGGAGGAGGCAGGTGTACACGGTATGTGCGCGCCGGCAGTCAAGACCGCCAGAACAGGCTTTCGGAAGATCAACATTCCAAAATATTGAGGGATAAATATCATGTTAAAACGTAAGCCAGTTGCAGCAGCAGTGGCAGCCGCACTCGGAGCGTCGTCTTTTGGCGTGCTCGGCAGTGGTGTGGCGCTCGCGCAGGAAGTTGAAAGCGACGAGCCCATTGAAGAGATCGTAACTACCGGTTCACGCATCGTGACCCAGGACGGCTTTGGCCGGACCAGCCCAGTTACGGTAATGAACACCGATGACATCACGTCACTCGGTCTCACCCGCGTAGAAGACGTACTGAACAGCCTGCCGTCAGTAGAAACGGCACTGCATTCATTCGATGCCAACGGTATCTCCGGTACGGCTTCCATCGACCTTCGCGGTCTTGGAGCCTTCAGGACCCTGGTTCTGATGAACGGCAAGCGCATGCAGCCTGGTGGTGTGCAGGCGACGTCTGTCGACGTTAACCAGATTCCCGCCGCCATGATCGAGCGTGTCGAAGTACTGACGGGTGGCGCATCCGCTACCTACGGTGCTGACGCTGTGGCCGGTGTTGTTAACTTCATCATGCGTCGTATGGACGGTGTTGAACTCAGCGTTGGCGCAAGCGGTTACCAGCATGACAACGGCAACAGCTTCATCACGGGGCTGATGGACAACAGGAACTTCACGTATCCTACGGGCGACTCGGGCATCGGCGGTGAGGCTTACAATATCGACCTTATCGTTGGTTCTGATTTCGCCGATGGCCGCGGTAACGCGACCCTCTACGGAACCTGGCGTGAAAACAAGGAAATGCTGCAGGCCGAGCGTGATTACGGCAGCTGTGCACTGAGCAATAGCTCGACGTCTTGTGGTGGTTCTGCCAACGCAATCGTTCCTAACTTCTTTATTGCTCCTGCTGTCGATGGCGTATCGGACTACAGCCGTTCGCTGTTCCTGACCATGACCGATGGTGGTCCGCTGGTGCCGTATGACGGTTCGAACGTCTACAACTACGCGCCTGTAAACCACTTCATGCGTCCCGACACGCGCTGGTCGTTCGGCGGTATGGCCGACTACGAGTTCAGCGAGCGTGCCACGGTCTACTTCGAAGCAAACTATGCGAACGACAAGACCTACGGTCAGATCGCAGAATCGGGTACCTTCTTCGCAGAAGAGTACTTCCTGCCTCTCGACAACAGCGTGTTCCCGCAGCAGTTCGTGGATGACCTGCTCCTTTACTTCGATAACCAGTACTGCGCCGAGTATTCAGCGACGAATCCGACCGTATGTATCGATGTACAGAGTGATCCGGCCGGATACCTGGCAGCTGACCCCGCCGATCGTTACGCGCAGCACGATGCCAATGGCACCGAATTCAATGAATACGGTATCTACATCGGCAAGCGTAACGTCGAAGGTGGCCCACGCTCCAGTAACTTCCTCCATGACGCGTTCCGCATGGTAGCGGGTGTCAAAGGCGCCATCAGCGACAACTGGGACTACGATGCGTCCTACCTGTACGGTGAAACGTCGTCCAGCATGTCCTACGTCAATGACTTCTTCGCTCCGAGAATCCGGACCGCGGTAGACGGCGACGCATGTGCGGCAACCGCAGGTTGTATCCCTTACGAGGTATTCACCTACCAGGGCGTTACGCCTGACGCAGGCCGCTCCGATGCTTGGCACCGCCATCATGCAGGGCAAGACCTCAACCGAGGTCATCGAAGCCTTCGCGACTGGCGACACCGGCTGGACCATTCCATTTGCTGACAGCTCGATCCAGGTCGTTGGCGGTTTTGCCCATCGTCAAGAGAAGTACCAGCGTATCTCGGACTCGGTCTTCCAGGATGGCTCGCTGCTTGGCCAGGGTGGACCGACGCCTAGCGTTAATGGCGGTTACACCGTTGCGGAAATCTACGGTGAGGCCAACATTCCGTTGATCTCCGATGCACCGGCGTTCGAAAACCTGACTCTTGACCTTGCGTACCGTTATTCGGATTACAGCACGAGCGGTGGCACTGACACCTACCGTGCCGGTCTGGATTGGGCGCCAGTCGAGAGACTGCGTCTGCGCTCAGGCTTCAACCGCGCTGTCCGTGCGCCGAACGTGGCTGAACTGTTCTCGGCTCAGTCTCTCGGCCTGTGGTCAGGCGTTGATCCTTGTGCAGAAGCAGCACCGGTTTACACGGAAGCCCAGTGTGCGAACCTCGGCGTGCTGCCTGGTCAGTACGGCAACATCACGGCTAGCCCTGCTGGTCAGTACAACGCCATCTTCGGCGGTAACCCGGATCTTCGTCCTGAGGAAGCCGATACGCTGACCCTTGGTATCGTTGTTGATCCGCTGGATACGCTGACGATCTCGGTTGACTACTGGAACATCGAAATCACGGATACCATCAGTAACATTGGTGCTACGACGATTCTCGAGCAGTGCGGCCTGTACGGCGTTCTGTGTGAGCAGGTCACGCGTAACGCGGCCGGCAGTCTCTGGCAGGGTACCCAGGGTTACGTCGAAGATACGACGGTTAACCTCGGTGAGAACGTGTGGGAAGGTGTCGACCTTGCTGCCAACTGGCAGATCGAAGGACTGGGCGGTGCCTGGACCGTGAACCTCATCGGTACCTACATGCTGACCAAGGAAACCACGTCATTGCCGGCCGTATCCGAGACTCAGCCTATGACTGTGTTGGTGTCATCAGCACGCGCTGCTTCCCGAGCCCTGAATGGCGTCACACGGCATCCGTCGGCTATGACTCCAACGAATGGTGGAGCCTGGAAGGCAGGTGGCGTTACTTCGGTGGTGTTGACTACGACGGTTCTACCGACACGATCGCACAGGCAAATATGTCAAAAGCTCAGAACTACTTTGATCTGAACGCTGTATTCCGCTTCATGGATAACAGTGACATCATCATCGGTATCAACAACGTCACGGATGAAGAGCCGCCGATGGTTGGTGGTACTCTGACAACCAACGCCAACACGATTGCAGGTTTCTACGACACACTCGGTCGATTCCTGTTCGCCAAGGCAACGATGCGTTTCTAAGATTTTCTTGGAAACAAGCAGTACCGAAAGCGGGCCTTTATGGCCCGCTTTCTTTTGGGCGGCACAAAACGTAATCTTGCCGCAATGACGACAGACGCGGATCTACAGCGGGCAATCGCTGCCATCAGGAGACGGCGGTTCGATGAGGCGGTCACGCCTGTTGATCACGGTGCTTG
Source organism: uncultured Gammaproteobacteria bacterium (assembly GCA_963698415.1). Taxonomy (GTDB): domain Bacteria; phylum Pseudomonadota; class Gammaproteobacteria; order Steroidobacterales; family Woeseiaceae; genus UBA1847. The sequence continues at coordinate 118,917 of CAVOQS010000003.1, forward strand.
CGCGCCAGCCGAACCACCTGCAGGCTCACTGGCTGATGGTGCAAAGCCTGGAGAGCCAGGGGCAGGCAGATGAGGCGATCGAACAGCTCCGCTTGCTCCTGATCCACGCCAGGAAGGACCTGGCCGCGATCGACCAGATCGCCGGTCATATGCGCCAGCGACAGTATCCGCTGGACCACGTTCTGCGGTCCTACGCGAAATTCCTGGAGTACCAGCCCGACTCGGCAACCGCCGCTTTCAACTACGCCTACAACCTCTCGAAGGCAGCCCGGTTTGAGGCGGCGATACAGATGTATGAGCGGGCGCTGGCGCTGGGGATAAGCGCACCGGAAGAGGTGCATCTCAATATTGCCAACATCTACATGGACCACTTGCATGCGCAGGAGGCGGCCAAAGCGCACTTGCAAAAGGCGCTGACCCTCAACCCTTCCTACTCGAGTGCGTTCTACAACCTGGGCAACCTGGCGGAGCAGGAGGGCGAACGCGACGCGGCTCGCAGAAACTTTGAACAGATGTCTGCAACTCGACCCGACGAACGAGTCGGCGCTGGCACGACTTGCCGACACACAGAAATTTACGCAGCAGGATGACTCCCTGCTGGCAAAGCTGGTCACAGACCGCCAGGAACAGCGGCAATAGCGACCTCCATTTCGCAACCGGAAAGGCGTACGAACAACTACGCGAATACGACAAGGCCTGGAGTCACTTTTCCAGGGGCAATGAACTGGATCGACGAGCAATGCCCGTCTATAACGCGAAACAGACAGAGGCGGCATTTCAAACGCTTGGCAAGCTCGTGTGATCGTGCCTGGCTCGAGCGATTCAACGGCTCGTCTCGCGATCTCGTCTTTATCTGCGGAATGTTTCGCAGCGGCTCGACGTTGCTGGAACAGATGCTTGCCTCGCACCCTGGGTTCGTAGCAGGCGGAGAAAGTGAGTTCTTCCCTCGCCTTGTCGCAAGAGAGTTTCCCGACTATCCGCTCGGGCTGGATAGCCTGTCGGCCGAGAAACTGCGTGCCTGGCAACGGCAACACAGTGACCAGTTAGAAAGGCTTGTCGGCGGGTCATTGAGAGTAACCGACAAGCGACCCGACAATTTCCTGTACCTCGGTCTCATCAAAGCCGTTCTGCCTGCGGCGAGATTCGTGGTAACCGAACGCGACTGGCGCGACATCGCCACCTCTGTCTATTCCGTGCGGCTTGGACCGAGTCAACCCTATGCGACAAGTCTCGAAGACATTCGCCATTACATCAGTATGCAGACGAAACTTGTCGATCACTGGGAAGGCGTGCTGGGCTCGGACCTGATGCGCGTTCGCTACGATGACCTGGTGTTGCAGCCACAACAGACGATGACAAACTTGCTAACCTGGCTTGGAGAAAGCTGGGATGAGCGCTGCCTTGTCTTTTCACGAGATGAAGAACAGCGTCAGGACGGCGAGCGTCTGGCAAGTCAGGGAGCCGCTGCACGACAAGTCGATCGGTCGCTGGAAGAACTACGAAAAGCAGTTTGTGGAGGCTCTCGGCGCCGATGTGGGCGCGTGACAGCCATCACCTTACGCCGCCTATTCGGAGTCTTCGAGCAACACCTCTTCTACGTCTGCGCCTTCAACCGGGGCGGACCCTGACGCCAGGCTCCCAACCCTGTCCGAGTCTTCCCGGTTCTCGCCCCTGTCGTCGTCCTGATCACGTTCCGGCCATTTTGCCTCGACAGTCGCGGTTAACTGACCGCCATAGACATTCTTGTAATCGGACCTGAAGGAGTCCAGCAAGGCCGCGGCATTGTTCGCCAGGCTACCGCCAATTTCCGGAATCGTCCCGCCCAGGTCGGTAATCGTCCAGTCGTCGATATCCGGCGCAATCTCAGCGGCGACTTGCAGTTCTTCCCGCTCCCGTCCTTCCAGGTAGCTCAGGAGGTGCGCCGACAAGTCCGTACTGAAGTCGGGGAAATAGGGCTTGCTTCGGTCATAGAAACTGGATACGCGAAATGCCCCTTCTCCGCGCGTGAAGGTACCGCGATTGGAGTTGATGAATCGGAAGGCGTTGTCCTCCAGGGCGCGATAAACATCATCGCCGTTATAGGCCAGTGGCCGAATATCCGGCCCGCCGACAATGCCCTGGTAGAGCCCATAAATAATGAGCGGATCGTTGTCGTAGTTTTCGGCAAGGATGGTGAACTGAATGTCATTCAGGCTGAGTGGCACACCCGATACCGTAAGCAGCTTCTCGGAAAACATTGAGTTTCTGCCGACGATCATTCCCTTGAGGCTACGCCGCGGGTATACGGAGATGATTTCGTTCAAAACGGTGACGTTATACAGGTTTAACCAGTACGCCAATTGCTCATTGCGCGAGAATTTTTCGAGCGGTACTTTCTCAGGCAGGGCCTGCAGATCCTGCTGGATCTTGCGGAGATACTGTCGGCCCGCATCGCTGTCTGTGAAGGTCTCGTAAAAGAAACGATTGGCTTCATTGACCGTCAATCGATTGTACTTGACCTTGAGGCGGGTGCCGGTGATGTCCCGCACTGGATCGGCGATATCCCGGGTCGATATGCCCTGGTCAACCACCACGGTCAGGAGCAGTTCGCTCAGGTCTTCATAGCTGATCGAGTATTTGGAATCGTTGTCAAAGCCCCGAAATGGCTCGGGGACTGCGGACTCGGCCGCATTGGCGGGACCCTGTAGTGCCAGGGTGCCACAGGCAATCGCTCCACAGGTAATCAGTAAAGCCGTACCAACGTAATTTTGCATGATAGCTTCCTAGCAGTTCTTGCGTCTGTCTAGAGAGGTCAACATGGGATCGTATTATGCATCCCCCGAAACGATTAGAGGACATCGGGTACCCGGAGTTCCATCGCCCACCAAAATTACTGGAGAACAAGGCCGGCCGTTCGAAATCGGGCCGGGCCGAAAATCTCGAGCCCGGCCCTGAATCTAGGCCTGCTACTGGTTCTGGTCTTCCGTCGCGGGCTCTGCCTCGACGGCCGGCTTCTCCGGTTCGTCTTCCAGTTCGTCGATCGTGACAGTCGCGTTACGCGCGTTCTCGTTAAGGCGGCTCTGGGCCATGTCTTCCAGGACCGCCATCAGTGCCGGATCAACCCGCTCGAGGCTACGTTGTTTACCCCGTTGCGTCACCATGCTGGAGCCGTTGCCGACTGCCGCGGCCATGACGCCACCACCGTCGGCTGGCGTTGTGCCTTTGACAGAGTCAAGCAGGGCCGCCCGGCTGTCAGCAAAGCTTCCGCCGATTCTGGCTTGAGACCCGCCCAGGTCGGTCACGGTCCAGTCGTTAATATCGGCTTTTATCTTCGTTGCCGACTCGAGCGCGGCACGCTCCTCGCCTCGAAGGTGCGCCATCAGGTGCGCGGACAGATCGTCATTGAAATCAGGAAACCAGGATTCTTCCCGCGCGTACAAACTCGAAACCCGAAACGTCTTCTCATCCCTGATATAAGTGCCGCGGTTCGAGTTGATGAACTCGTATGCATTGTTCTCCAGGTCCTCAAAGACCCTGTCGCCTGTAAACGCTCGCCGACGAATACTTGGCCCGCCGATAATGCCCTTGTAGAGGCCGTACAGAACCAGAGGGTTATTGTCGTAGTTCTGCTGCAGAATGGTGAATTCAATGTCGTTCAGACTCAGGGGCACGCCGGCAACAGTAAGCAGCTTCTTCGAGAAGATCGACTTCTTGCCGACTGTGTATTTTTTGAGATTATTTTTCGGGTATATCGCGATTATTTCATTCAATACCGTCACGTTGTACAGGTTCAGCCAATAGGCCAGCTGTTCCTCACGTGAAAAATACTTGAGTGGAGCGCCTGCCGGTAACTCCTCCAGGCTTTTCTGGATGCCAATCATGAATTGCACGAAATTTTCATCGTCCTTGACGGACTCGAAGTAGAATCGATTGCCTTCGTTGGCTGTCTTCTTGACCTTCGGTTTCATGCGGGTGCCGGTGACCTCCTCGGCCGGAGCGGCTTCCTTACGGGTCGATAGCCCGACGTCAACGACCGCCGTTCTCAGTGCCGCCGTGAGATCGTCGTAGTTGATTGAGTACGTGGAATTCGGGTCAAAGCCCTGGAACGGTTCGGGTACCGTTGACTCTGCAGAGTTTGCCGATGCGTAGGGCGCCAGTGCTCCGAAAAATAGCAGCATGGCCGCACCAAAATACTTCGTCATGATAGCTCCCCTGTTATTCACAGCTGGTTTTGATGTAATTTCCTATTACAGCACAAGCGCTATCCGTATGTCATACGGGACAGGCCGAAAAAAATGGAACTATTACGTGAAATAATTGTCTCTGCGATGCTGCTCAGAATCTGAGATTTTTGCTAATCTACGGCCATGAAAAAGACGCCAAAACACATCTTTTTGCCCACTTCGCTGGTCTTGCTATTCCTGCTGCAGCCCTTGCTGGCCGAGGAACCTGTCAATATCAGCGACATAGCGGGGTGCAAGGGGATTGCGGCCAAGGCCGAGCGACTGCTTTGCTACGACACAGTTGCAGAGGGTGGCATATTCAACGAGCAAAAATTGCAGCAAGTGCAGGAAGAGAACTTCGGAAAAACTGACGCGCCAACGGAGATCTCTGCGGATGAGGTAAGCGTTACCATTGTACGCGTCAGCAAGAGCTCAGCGGGTACGCATTATTTCTATACTGACGACGGCAAGGCCTGGAAACAGAGCAATGCCGGCAATTGGACAGTAAGCGCGCCATTCGACGCAACCGTCAAGAAGGGACTGATGGGTTCCTTTTTCCTCGTGACAGAGGGCGGAAAGTCAGAGCGGGTTAAACGCGTCAAGTAGCGGGCGACCGCCTGGGACGCTCATCGACTGACACGCTAGTGCGTGCCCAGTAAGCTCTCCATCTTGCTGTGATAGTTGTTTTTCAGGCCGACGTCCCTGGCCGTCAATTCTGCCTTTTCGAGCGACTTGCGGGCCGCCGCTTCATTGCCCAATTGCAGGTAACTCAGACCCAACAGGAAGTAGAACGTGTCCTCGTTCTTTTCTTTCCGGAGCGAATACTTGAGATGCTTGATCGCGGTCTCATAATCCTCGGCGACAAAAGCATTTTCCGCGAGGTCGTATCGATAGTAGGGATTACGCATGCGGTGCCGGTCGCTTTTCTGGTTGTACCAGTCGGCCAGGTCGAGTTGCTCCTTTGAACTTGTACAACTGGCCGAGATTGCTCATGGCAACCAGTTCATGAGGGTCTACTCGCAATGCCCGCACATAGGCGGCTTCGGCGTAGCGGTAGTGACCCTCATCCGAATAGAGGGCTCCCAGGTTGCTCCATGCGGGGGCGAATTTCGGGTCAACGGCTAGCGCCTTGCGAAAATAGCGTAGCGCCTCCAGCGGCGCGTCTTTGCGCAAGTACTCCGCGCCAATGTTCGAATAGTAATGCGCGAGCGCTCTTTCATCAGAAATCAGGCGCCGCTCATAACGGCCCCGCCAGTCGTCGATGTTGAAGTCGACTTCCCTGGAATAGCCCGCACCAAGGTCGATGAAGATATTCACATGACGGCTCAGCGTGTACGTATCCCCGTTCCACGGACCAGCTTGGCGGGATCTCGATCTCCTGGAACGAAGCATCGATGCCGACTTCGCGGGCCATTGCGACAAACATATTGGTGAATGACAGACAGTTGCCGTGCCGGGCATGAAAGGTCTCTTCTGCCGTGCGGGTGGATTCGTCGTATTCGAGGCCGAAGGTGCCGTCAGAGATCATCGCGTAGATCAGGTCGTGCATCTTCAGGAAGTAACCGCGGTTTGGATTCACGTGTTCATTCAGGAAATCCCGCATGTCCTGGTCCAGCGCCAGTACGTCGATATCCTCGAGTTCCGGTACGTCGGTCGGTCCCGTCAACGGCTCTGCCCGCAGCAGCTCCTCGGTCGAGAGAGATCTGCTGTCCGGCGCTATCGTCAGGCCGGTGCAGGCCGTGAGAAAGGCCATCGCCAGCGATAGCAGGAAACACCTGTGCACGTTACGCATCCTATCGGTCCACCATTACCGTTCTTTCTGATTGTTGGTCTATTCCTTTAGACGCAAGTACAATCGTCCGATTGCCACAACCCAGACCAAGAAACACATGCTTACAGCTTATTTGACCGATGAATCCTTGAAAGTTCTCGAAGCCCGGCTCGCGGAAGATGCGGCAGAGGTGATCAAGGAGCTTCTTGGCGTGCTGGAGGAAGAGCCGCTGAATTCGCGCGCGCTGTTCATGCTGGCGCGCGGCTACCTTTTCATGGAAAAAGCGAATGAGGCGAAACAAACGCTTGAGGGCCTGGTCAAGCAGGACCCCGAGCATGTGTTGGCGAAAACCGCGTTGGCAAAAATCTACTTTGAAGAAGACAACGCGCGCGACGCAATTCGACTGCTCACAGAGGTGACCTCGGCGAGGCCGGAGATTATCGGCACCTGGAAAATGCTGGGTGACTACCTGAAAAGAGACGGACACGCCCAGGCCAGCGACGACGCGCTCAAACAGCACGACTTGATCAAGTCCTTCAACGACCAGCTGGCAGTCGCACAGCAGGCGTTTTCGAAGGGCGACTTCCAGGAGGCGGACCGCATTTCCCGGAATTTGCTGCGATTGGTGCCCAACGAAGTGCGTACGCTTCGCTTGCTGGCCAGGATCGCCAGGCAGTTCCAGCACTATGAATTCAGTACCGGCACTCTCGCGCGCTGCGTGGAGACAAGGCCTCGTGACGCAGCCCTGGGTCTCGAATACGGATACTCACTGGCCGCCAGCAGAAAGTACCCGGAAGCGCTCGAGCAGTGCCAGCGAGTGATAGAGCTCGCACCTGAAATGCTCGAAGTATACGACCTCAAGGCAGAAGTCCTGTTCAACCTTGGCCGATACCAGGAAACGATAGAAATCTATCGCGAACTGTCCAAGGTGCCAGAAAGACGTGCGCTGCGTTTGTTGCATCTCGGCAAAGTACTGAAGACTGTCGGTGAGGTAGATGAGGCCACAGAGTTCTACCACCGTGCGCTTGAGTCCGAAAGCAGGTTGGGACAGGCCTGGTGGGAGCTGGCGGATCTGAAGACCTATCGGTTCTCGGACGACGAGATAGAGTCAATGCGGCAGCTGCTGAAATCCGAAGAAGTATCGCCCCTGGACAAGGCACTGATCCAGTTCGCCCTGGGTAAAGCGCTCGAGGATGCGCAGCAATTCGAGGAAAGCTTCCAGCATTACCAGGCAGCAAATAACGCCTACTCGTCCATTCGCCCATACACCTACACCAGCCAGAACGAGCGCTTCAGGTCATTCTTTACGAGCGAGTATTTCGCCGGTGTAAAGGACCAAGGCAACCAGACCGACGCGCCTGTTTTTGTCGTCGGTTTGCCACGCAGCGGTTCGACCCTGCTTGAGCAGATATTGTCATGCCACAGCCAGGTTGACGGGACGCAGGAGCTTGACGAAATTGTGTCGATCGCGCGCGCAGTGAACGACCCCAGCCAGCCGAGGGAGGGACAGTACCCGCAGTCGTTGGCAAAGCTGAGCGCCGAGCAGATCCAGGGCCTGGCGCAGCGTTACCTGGACTACGCTCAGCCATACCGGCAACAGGCTCCTTTTTTCGTCGATAAAGCACCGCATAACTTTCATCATATCGGGCTGATCAAGACCTTGTTTCCCAATGCAAGGATCATCGATATACGACGAAACCCGATGGCCAGCGGCTGGAGTCTGTACCGACAGTTCTTCTCAGACAGCTTCCCGTTTTCGTATAGCCTGGAAACGATCGGCAAGTACTACAACGACTACATTGCGCTAATGAATCATTGGCACGAGGTTTTGCCCGGGCAAATTCTGACTGTCAGGTACGAAGATCTCGTCGCGGACTTCCCGGCGACGGTCAACACGGTATTGACTTACTGCGGTTTGGAGTTCGAAGAGGCTTGTCTCGACTTCCATCTGAACAAGCGAGCGGTCGCGACGCCGAGTTCGGAACAGGTTCGCCAACCTCTCTACAGTGACGCCGTGGAGCACTGGAAGAACTACGAGGCATTTCTCGAGCCGCTGAAACAGACTATTGAGAATGAAGAAGCCTCGCAACCGTCCTAAGGCCGGGCCGCCAATATCGAGTGAGCAAAATGCCCGGCTGCAACAGGCCATGCATGCACATTCAGCCGGCAGCGTGGCGGCCGCCGAAGCGGCCTACCGCGCACTCGTGGACGAAAACGTCCAGAGCCCGGACCTGTACTGCAAACTGGCGCTGATTTGTGTCCGGTCAGCACGCCGTGACGAAGCGGATGTGCTTTGGGAAAGGGCGCTCACTATCGACCCGAACTTCCTCGAAGCGCAAATGAACCTGGCGGACAGCGCTCAACTGGCTGGCGACATCGAGCGGGCCAGCGCTATTTACCGGCAGGTTATTGCCAGCCATAAAGACTTCTATATCGCCAGGTACATGTTGGCTAACATATTGAAGTCGCAAGGAAAAATGGGCGAAGCATCGACGCTTTACCAGCAGGTAATGGCCAGGGAGCCGGGTTACACGCAGGCGCATTTTTCCTTCTCCGGTATCCACAAATACAAGGACCGGTCCGATCCCCATTTCGACGCGATGCTCGACGTGTATCCGCGCACGGGACTCGGAAGTGCCAATAGAATTCACCTCGACTTTGCACTGGCGAAGGCCTTTGAGGATATTGGCGACTATCCGCAGGCATTCAAGCACCTGAAGTCGGGCAACGATGCACGGTTCGCCGAATTCAATTACGACATCGAGAGTGACAAGGCGCTCATCGAAAGTATCATCGACGCGTTCAGCAAGGAGGCGATATCGCGTCTGCAGGTCAATGCAGAAACGTCGAACAGGCCGATATTCATCGTTGGCATGCCCCGGTCCGGTACCTCGCTGGTAGAAAAAATCATCGCCAGCCATTCCGATGTTTATGGCGCCGGGGAACTCGACTACTATGTTTGCCCTCGGTACGAGTCGCTTCCTGGGCGAGTCAAACAACTACGAGTTCCAGTCACTGGATGCCTACGCGCCGGGCATGTTCGAGGCGGTGGGCAAAGACTACCTCGAGATGATCGGGAGGCTTGATGACCGGGCGACCCGGGTTACGGACAAGATGCCGTTCAACATGATGATGGTCGGGCTCATACGAATCGCATTGCCCAATGCGAAGATCATTCATTGCGTCAGGGACGCAAGAGACACTTGCCTGTCCATTCTCAAGCAGAACTTCACGACCGGTAACTACCGTTTCGCGTATGACATGAAGACCGTCGCGCAATTCCACAATTTGTATCAACGACTGATGGCGCACTGGCACGCGACCATGCCGGGAGAGATTTACGACGTCAGCTACGAGTCACTCACGCACCATCCCGAGGATGAGATTCGCAAGTTGTTGGCAGCCTGCGATCTGGAGTTTCAGGAGCGCTGTGTTGATTTCAGCAAGAGCAAGGCGGTGGTGAAAACGGCCAGTGCGTTCCAGGTGCGGCAACCCATGTACACGAAATCGGTGGGCTTGTGGCGCGAGTACGAGCAGTTCCTTGGACCAATGCTCGAGGAGTTGCAGGACTCCTAAGAGGGCAGTTCCTGGATTTGCAGTGCGCCACTGAGATCCGGGTGCAACTTGCAGCCGGGATTATTCCTTTGCAGCCACTCGAGGCCATCGTCCAGATCGGCGCCGTAGAATTGCTCCAGTTTCTCGTACGTCGCGGCGCGTTTCGTCTTACTGAATTTCTCGCCAGCGTTCTTCGCATCATTGAAGCGCTCATCGCTGGCAACGATCGCTTCCAGTCGTTCTTCGGCAATGCCCAGTTCGAGCAATTTATTCGTGGCCTTCAGAACCTCCAGCGGGCGATCGATAAGTTCTTCCCCGTACAGGGAGGCCATCTCGTTCCCGGGCGAGAACTGCTGCAGCGCCGCCTCGGCCTGTTCAAGCTGCAGTCGCCAAAGCGTCATGCTGATCCGGAGGTCGGTCATGTGAATCGCGTGTGTCAGCTGCAGATTAGACAGGTGCGGAAAGTCGCAGCGCAACAGGTCAAACATCGAGCGGATGGTCTGCTTGCCTCCTTCCCCTTTCTTCAGCGTCGACAGGACGAAATTCCTGGCATCCGTGTAAAGCATCAGGGACCTGGCGGGGCTTGCCAACTGCAGCAACTCGGGAATGATGTTATTCACTGAATTGACAGGCTTGATGACGAGCTTCTCGGAGGCGGTGGCGTGTTTTTGCAGCAGCGCCAGTGCCAGCGTCGGGAAGTGACTGTGATCGAGCTTGGTGGTATTCGACTGCCACTGCATGCGCTTCGCATTTGCCGCATCGAGAAGAAGCTGCGGTTCGCGCAGGCTGACACTGCTCCCTTCGACATCCAGGCAGCGTGACAGGAATGTCGAGGCGCAGTAGGCCGTGTGAAAGATGAACCGGGGCGGATTATCGACCAGGCCCCGGGGCGGTGATTCCACCAGGCCGACCAGTTCAGCCAGCGGCACCTGGATGAATTGCCGATCCGGGTCGATGAAATCCTTCTTGAGACAACTGACCTCGCGAATCTCGTCACGCTGGATCGGCAGGAAAACGACATTTTCCGTACGGAAGTCGAATCCATAGGCCAGGTAATCCGGATTGTGTATCAGGTCGTTCACTGGCGCTTGTCTGCTCGCGCGCCTACAGGCGGGTGAACGAAAACTCCTCCGTCCAGATGTCATTTTGGCCGGCCATCTCGTAGAGGACCTCCGCGTATTCAGTCAGCTGTTTCGCGTAGTCCTTCATTTGTTCCGACGTGACATTGCCGGGTGCCTGCCCCGGGTCCACACTGAGAAGCCGGTCGACATCCATCTGCCACTTCAGTGCGAAATGCCGGGCGACGTCCTGGGGAGTGGCGGCCAGGGATCCCGCGACGTAATCGGCGATCAGCTTGTCGACGGAAATGGCCCAGATGTACTCGCTCTCGGAGCTGATGCCCCAGACCTTCGCGATGAGCATCTGGTAGGGCACCATCCAGACCGGTGTGGCCTGTACGGCGTCGCCGCTAACCGCCTCGATGGCAATCATCTCCTTGACCATCTGATCCAGCAGTTTGGTGTACCAGGCCTTTACATCCGCCGCATCAGCGTCAGCATTCGCTGCAGCCATTTCAAGTCTCCCCGTCAAAAATCCGATTATCGTCCGATAGTGGGCCGCTAAACTAACACATCGAGCTGATATTCCAAACGGATATAAACCGCGCCGGTTTTGCCCGTCATTCCATGCAACGAAATAGCGGCTGTTCGCATCTAATGATTCATGAATCTTACCGATTTGAGTACCCGGCATTGGCCCTCGGTGGCCGCTGCCGTCGCCCTCGTCGCGCTTTTTGGCCTGACTTCGATCGCGTCGCTACCCATTCAGCTGCTGCCGACGATCGAGGAACCGCAAATCTCCGTGGCCAATTTCTGGCGTGCGGCCGCACCCGAGGAAATGGAAGCCAATATCGTCGAGCCGCAGGAAAACGTCCTGCGGAACACGCCCGGCATTACCAATCTCAATTCCTTTATCGGGCGCGGTGCGGGATTCGTGAATCTCACGTTTGCGGTTGGCACCGATATTCAGACGGCCAAGCTCGACGTCATCAATAATCTGACACAGGCGCCGCCGCGACCGGGTGATGCGCTTGAACCCCAGGTTAACGTCGGCGGCGGCGGACAAACGCCGGGCGCCGCGTCTCTGCTGATCCGGGTGCTGCCCGACAATCCGAACCGCGAATTATCGGACTACCAGAAGCTCATCGAAGACCAGGTCGAGCCGAGGCTCGCCCGGATTCCGGGTGTATCGCAGGTCAACCTGCAGGGCGAGCAGCCGCGCGAACTGCACATCACATTCGATTCCTACCGGGCTGCGGCACTCGGTGTCGAAGTCAACGACATCATCGCCACGGTCTCGCGCGCCACTGACAGTTCCGGCGGTTTTGCGGATGTGGGTCGTCGCCAGTACACCGTGCGCTTCGTCGGGCAGTTCGAGCCGGAGCAGCTCAATGAACTGATCGTCGGCTGGAGCAACGAGCGGCCGATCTATCTCAGCGAAGTGGCCGACGTCGAGATTGTGCCCCGTAAGCAGGATGGCTTTACCCTGCGCAACGGTTACCCGGCGTACTACATCACGGTACAGCGTGATTACGACGCGAACACCGTGACGATTCTTGACGAGGTCAACAAGGCGATCGTCGAACTCAACGAGAACGTCCTGCACGCGGCCGGACTGGAAATGGACCTGAGCTTTGACGCGTCGATTCACATTCGGCGCGCAATTACGCTCGTGCGCAGCAACCTGGGGCTCGGCCTGCTGCTTGCCGTTGGTGTCCTGTATTTCCTGATGCGCAGCCGCCGGGCAACCTTCCTCGTGACGGCGACAGTGCCGTTGTCGGTGCTCGTTGCCTTCGTTGCACTGCGCCTGTTCGACAAGTCCCTCAATGTGATCTCGCTGGCCGGCCTCGCGTTTGCCGTGGGGCTGGTAATGGATGCTGCAATCGTGACGCTCGAGAATATCGTGCGTTGCCGGCAAAGCGGCCTCAGCCAGAAAGAAGCGGTGGCCCAGGGGACACGACAGATTACCGGCGCGCTGTTCGCATCGACAGTGACGAGCGTCGCGATTTTTGTACCGGTGCTGTTCATGGACGGCATGGAAGGTCAGCTGTTCCAGGATCTGGCCCTGACGATCGCGGTTGCCGTGTCGGCGTCGTTCTTTATCGCCATCACGGTGTTGCCGGTTGCTGCGAACTTCTTTCTCAGGAAAGAAGACGACGACCCGCTGCTGCACTGGTGGGATCGTATTACCGATCTGGTCATGCGTCTCACGCGAACACCGGCCATGTGCTGGGGCTGGATAGCCGGCATTCTCGGCGCCTCCGCACTGGTCATCGTATTACTGGTGCCGAAGGCAAACCTGTTGCCGCAGGCACCGTCTGACTCGCTGAACGCCTTCTTCGCCATGCCCCCGGGCGGCACCGTCGAAATGGTCGAGACGGAAATCGCCGGGAAGATCGTCGAACGCTTGCGGCCCTACATGGACCACGAGGAGCAGCCCTATATACGCGGCTATAATCTCTCGTCGTTCGGGTCGTTCAATGCCCTGTTCATTTACCCGCAGGATCCAAACCGGATCGAAGAAATGATCGGCATCGTCCGCGACCAGGTGCTCGTCGACCTGCCGGACACCCAGGCCTTCGTGCAGCGATCTTCGCTGCTGAATTTCGGTTTCGACGGCGGGCGCAGTATCAACCTGGATATCCAGGGGTCGAACATCAACGCGCTGTCGGAAATGGCCATGCTGGCTATGCCCATGATCAACGAGGCGATACCCGGGGCCCAGGTGCGGCCGTTCCCGAGCCTGCAAATCGCAGAGCCGGAGCTGCAGCTTGTCCCCAACGACCGGCGCATCACCGCGGCAGGCCTGGATCGAGCCGCTGTGGCCAATATCGTTCGGGCGATGACCAGCGGTACGTTTGTCGGCGAATACTTTGACGGCAATGACCGGATGGACATGATCCTGAAAGGGCCGGAATGGAATTCACCCGAGGAACTGGCGGCCGTGCCTGTCGCAACGCCGCTCGCCGGCATCCAGAGTATCGGCGAGCTGACCGAGATACGGCGCACGGTTGGGCCGACCCAGCTTATCCGGGTCAACGGGCAACGGACCCTGACGCTGCAGGTCACACCGCCCGCCGAGATGACCGTGCAGGAGGCGCTGGACACCTTGCGTGATGTCGTGAGTCCACAGCTCCGCGCTGTTCTTCCGGACGATGTCAGCATCGCCTATCGTGGAACCGCGGATCGCCTGGAAGAGGCATTCAGCACAATGACAGTCAATCTGGCGATTGCCGCAGTGGTCCTGTTCCTGGTGCTTGCTGCCATGTTCCGGTCACTCGGTGACGGCGCGCTGGTCATGCTGTCGATGCCACTCGCCGTCGCTGGCGGCGTGGTTGCGTTGCGCGTGCTCAACCTGTTCACAACGCAGGCAATGGACCTGTTGACCACAATCGGCTTCCTGATTCTGCTCGGTCTTGTCGTGAACAATTCCATTCTGCTTGTCATGCAGACGCGTGCCGCCCAGAAGAACGGCATGGACCGCGCCGCAGCAGTCGCCAATGCCGTTCGCGTCCGGGCGCGACCCATTTACATGAGCACGCTAACCAGCATCTTCGGCATGTTGCCCCTGATGGTTATTCCAGGCGTTGGCTCACAGATTTACCGCGGGCTGGCCACCGTTATCATCGGCGGCATGTTCGTCAGCGCCTTATTCACATTGATCCTGATGCCCAGCATTTTGCGCTTGCCACCACTGCTTGGCCGAATTCGCAAAACTGCCGGCGCGCCGGCCACACAGGGGGCAATTGCCGATGCCTAAGAAAACGATAACGATAATCACATGCTGCCTGCTGGCAGGAACGGCGTTCGCCCAGCAGCAAATGCCGGCCAAGGTGGTGCAGGTCGCGAACGTTGAACGCATGGAAATCGCACCGACGATTGCCGTGCCCGGAACGATTTACAGCCGCAATGACGTGCACGTTACCGCCGGCGTCACCGGCCAGCTGTTGATGGTCGCCGAGCCCGGCACGATCGTGCAGAAAGGCGAGCCCGTCGCACGCATCGACAAGCGTACGCTGGAGTTGCAGCGCGCCGAACAGGAGGCGCTGCTTCGGCGAGCAGAAATTAATGTGCGCCAGCTGGAAAGCCAGCTCCGCCGACAGGTCGAACTCGAGAACTCGGACCTGGTATCCGAATTCGAGCTTGAGCAAACCGAGGCGAATCGCGACCTCGCGCTGAGCGATGCCGACATAACCCGTGTGCGTATCCGCCAGATTGACGACCAGATCGCGCGTGCGGATATCCGCGCACCGTTTACCGGCGTCGTAATCAGTCGCTTCTACCGAGGCGGCGAGGATGTCTCGCGTGGTGAGCGGCTCGCGCAGTTGACCGATATCCGCAACATGGAAGTGCGGGCCTTCGTGCCGCTAAAACACCTGCCACGCACGATCGTCGGCGACACTGATTAATGTGTTCGCGACGGACGCCGTGTACCAGGGGCGCATTCGCGCGTTGGTCCCGACCGGTGACGTGCGGTCCCAGACTTTTGAGGCGCACATCGATCTGCCGGCTTCGGCCGCCGATAGTTGGACAGTCGGGCAGCTCGTCAGTGTCGGCGTGCCGATCCGCGCCAGGGAGATGGCCCTGGCCGTGCCCCGTGATGCGCTGGTGCTCAGGCACAACGGTTCGTTCGTTTTCCGTATTAATGAGGACAACGCCGCCGAGCAGGTGTCTGTCATTCTCGGCGACTCGTCGGGCGACATGGTGGCCGTTGAGGGTGCCCTCAACGAAGGCGACCAGGTCGCCATTCGCGGCGCGGAGAACTTGACCGACGGTGCAGCCACGAAGATCATGCTGTCACAAAGAACGGAGACGGCTTCAAGTCAGGACGGCTAGGACCCCTTGAGCACACCCGGTTTTCGACTTCCGCGGGCAGGCGTTCTGCTCGCCACGTTTTCGCTGCTCGGCGGAAACGCGCTGGCGGACGGCTCCCTCTCGGCCGATACGCGGATAGCCAGCGACTACCTGGGTTACGCACTTCAATACCGCGTCTATACGCCAGCTCAGACTGGCGAGGCAACAGACCTGCCGACGATCTACATCACCGACGGCCAGTGGTACATCGAGCCCGGTGGCACGGTGGGAGTCCTGGACCGGGAAATCGCCGCGGGAAACATCGAACCGGTCATAGCGGTGTTTATCGACAGCCGGAATCCGGACAACCTTGCGGAAAACCGCCGCAACCAGGAATTCATGTGCAACGAGCGTTACGTCGCTTTCGTGACACGGGAGTTGATCCCCGCGATCTCAGCGAGCTACCCGGTTAGCGAAGAACGCGGTGATCGCGTGATCGCGGGAATGTCTTTCGGTGGCCTGAATGCGGCCTGCTTCGGCCTGATGGCGGCGGATTATTTTAGCGGTGTCGGCATGCAGTCACCGGCGAGCGATCTGCACCTGGAGGTCCTCGAAGAACTGTATGAAGAGAAAGACCCAACACCGGTAAGCATGTTCTTCTCGGTTGGCACGCGCCGCGACAACACCAGGGCGGCCCGGCGGTTTTACCGCACCCTGGAAAAGAAGGGCTACCCGGTCAACTACATAGAGGTTCCCTTTGGCCACGACTGGTCCAACTGGCACCCCTTGCTGGATGACTTGCTGGCGACCTTTTTCGCAACGGAACCGTAGCCGCACCGACAAGACGCCGAGTTCATTTGACGCGGCGCGGAATCTCCTCGCCGAGCATCAGCGCGCGCACGAAACGAACGGGCGGTGATCCATAGGACAGCGCCTGGTCGTGGTAGCGCCGCAAGGTAAATTCTTCACCCCAGGCTTTCTGCACGGCCGCACGCATCTCAAGGTGCTCCTGGTAACCGACGAAGTAGGTTGAAAGCTGCGCCGACGTAAGTTGCGCGCGGACCCACTTTCCGGCCGCCTCGCGCTCTTCCTGGAAGCCGCCTTCGACCATGAGTTTCATGGCCTGGTCCCGGGTCATGCCGTCAACGTGAATGGCAGAGTCGATAATGGCGTTGGTGATGCCGCGCAGGTACCACTTGAGCGTGATCAGTCTTTGTAGCGGCGAGTGGTCCTGGTAGCCCTCGTCAATCATCATCTGCTCCGCGTAAACGCCCCAGCCCTCGACGAAGGGGCCGGACCACAGCACGGCTCGCAGCGTGGATGGGTAGCGATTGCTGAGCGCGAGCTGCAGGTAATGCCCGGGCACGCCCTCGTGAATCGTGAGGTCCTGGATCGAATAGAGGTTGTACTCGCGCAGGAACGACTCAACCTGCTGTTCCGTCCAGTCCTCGGGAAGCGGCGCTACCGCGTAAAACGCCGGTTGGTCCTTATCGAGCGGACCGGGCGGGTCGAGGTATGCCACGGACACGCCCCGCTGGAACTCGGGCATCACGATAATTTCAACCGGTTCCTCGGGCATGGTCACAATGTTGTGTTCGACGACGAAGTCGATCGCTTCCTGCAACTGCTCCCTGGCCACCTCGACGATGCCGTCGCGTGGCGGCAACTCCTGGTAGGCTTCCTCGAGCGCCGCCCGGATGATGGCCTGCTTGTACGACTCATCAGGATTGTCCGGAAACGCGGTCATCGGGTATTTCTCAAGGTAGACCACCTTCGCAACCTCGTACATCCGGTTGCGCACATTCTCATACTCCTGTTCAGCACGCGCCCTGATCTCCTTGCGCGACAGGGATGAGTTAAGAGCGAACGCGAGCTTGACGTCGTACAACTCGGCGCCGATGCGGAAGTCACCGTTCGCCTTCGGCAGACAGTTCCACTTCCAACCATGTCTGGTGATCGGCGACCGCGTTCTTGGCGGTCTCGATCGCCGCATTCAGTCGCGCCTGGTCCTCGGCGCCGAGGACGTCCATGTGCGGCACGATCATCATGTCGATGATCGAATTGAGGCCGGGGTTCTGCTGCACAGCCGTCTCGGCGTGGATTTTCGGTACGCGCTCGGGTTGCAGTTCCCCGCGCGCCTGCTCCAGGAAACGTGGAATCTGCTCCAGTCGGGATGCGGCCGACATCAGGCGTGTCTCGATTGGCGCGTAATCGCGGGACAGCAGGCTGTAGATCGATCCTCCCGAAATGTTGACGTAATAGAGCGGATTCCAGGCCCACTCCTGCAGTTTCTCGGTGGACCAGATGCTGGACTCGATTTCGTGCAGCAGCAGCTCCGCGTCAACCTGGTTCGCGCGCGACAATTCGTCGCGATCCAGGGCGACCAGGGCGTCCCGGTATTCTCGCAGCAGCGTCAGCGACTCTTCGCGGGCAGCGGCGTCGACCTGATCGATTTCACCATCCGCGCTGTGGTCCCCGATCATCGTCGCGGTCACGGGCGAAAAATTGGTGAGATCGCTGATGTACTCGTCGGACAGGTTCTGGAAGGCATCGTCCGTGGCCGTACCAGCGTACGCACTGGCAGCCAGGACACTGACAAGCAAAGCAAGGAAGAGTCGATTCACGGTATGGCCTCAGCCTGGTTGACTATGCGAAGAACCTTAGCACGCTCGTGGCAGGCCTGTAATATCGGAATATGTCGAGAACCTTGCTACTCATCGGGTTGTTCCTGCTGACCGCTCACGTGAACGCCGAACGCGTACCGGCGTGGGTGCTGCGACTGCCCGAGTCGACACCGACTGTGTTCATCGCGGAAACATCGACGTCATCGTTCCACCGTTTCGACCGGGCAGACGACAGTGTTGTAAAAGTACGGCAGGACTACATGTCCATCGGCAAGGGCGGCATTGGCAAGGAACGCTCCGGTGACCAGCGCACGCCCTTGGGCATCTATTTCGTCACAGAACAGCTCGACACCACGCGCCTGCATGACAAATACGGGGTCACCGCGTTTCCGCTGGATTACCCGAACGCGTGGGACCGTCGCCTCGGCCGTACGGGCGACGGCATCTGGGTGCACGGTGTCGATCCGCGAGGCGGCACCCGTCCGCCCCTCGATACCGATGGCTGCATTGCCTTGCCGAACGAGCGCCTGCTCGACCTGGTGCCGACCTTCAGGGCCAACGTTACGCCCGTGCTGATCGCGACCGAGCTAGGCTGGGCCGAGCCCGGGGCCGTCGCGGCCATTCGCATCGCGCTGGAACAGGTCGTATTGCGCTGGGCCGAGAGTCTTGAACAGGGCGACATGTATGCCTGGCTGAGCAGCTACGATGACTCGTTCGAGCACTGGGGAATGAACAAGGAGGAGTGGTCGGCGTTCAGCCTCGAGACCGTCGGCAAGCGGCCGATAAAGGAGGTCACTGTCAGCGATCTGCTACTGCTTGCGGACCCGGTCGAGGAGGGGCTCTACCTGAGCCGTTTTCGGCTCGAAGTCACGGAGGCGAGTCGCGCAAGGTGATTTCCATGCGCCGAATATATTGGCGCCGCTCGGAGAGCGGCGCCTTGAAGATCGTTGCAGAAGACAGCGGCTAGCGCAGGCCTTCCCTCGCAATCAGTTCCTCGATGAGTTCGATGAGTTCATCGTAACCACCGGCATCGCCGGCACTGGTGCGGTACTTGCCATTGACGACAACCGCCGGCACCGAGCTGATACCGTAGCGACGCACGAGGTCTCCGGACACGCGCATCATCTGGTTGACCTCGAACGACTTCCAGGTCTTGTCGAAATCCTCGTCCGACACACCGAAACGGTTGAACAGTTTCCGAATCGCGGCCATTGACGTCAGGCGATTGCCGCGGCGGTGGTACTCCTCAAACACGGCCTCGTGAAAAGCCGCCGGATTTTCCAGGATGCCGTTGCGTCCCATGACGTCTTGCGTGAAGTAGATCTGGGCATGCATCTGGGCGGCCTGGTTCCACTGGGCCGGAATGCGAACGAAACGGACGCCCGGATCCTTGCTGGCCGCCCATGCATTGATGTAGGGCTCGAGCGTGAAACAGTGCGGGCAGCTGTACATGAATGACTCGGCAACTTCGATCTTGTCGGCGCCGCCAACGGTTGGCTGGGTCGGCACCATGCGGAAGTAATGTACGCCTTCCTTGAACTTCCACTCGCGGGCGGGCGTTGCATCGGGCTCGGCCAGGGCCAGCACAATTGCCTCGTCGACGGGTTCTTCTACCGACGCTGATTCCTCAACAACCTCGAGCGACTCGGTAGCTGCTTCCTGATCGGCCTCGGCCTGTGTTGTGCCTTCCGGGGCGGGCGCCTCGACGGTCGTCGCGTCCTCGGCGACAGCCTCGGGCTGTTCTTCCTTGCTGCATGCCGAGAGTGCCAACAGCACAGCGGCGATCCAGATAGTGTGCTTCATAGTGTCTTCCTGGGCGAAACGGGTGGAGATTCTTATCTCAGACCCTGTACGTACGAAGAAAGTGCCTCGATATCTTCCTTGCTGAGGCGACCAGCGATGTCACGCATAATGCGAGTCTTGCCGTCGGTCTTGCGTGTGCCGCTCGCGTAGTCGTTTAGCTGTTTGGCGGTGTAGTCGGCGTGCTGTCCGCGCAGTGCCGGATACAGTGCAGCCGGATTGCCGCGACCCGATGGGCCATGACATCCGAGGCAGGCCGGAATGCCTGCGTCGGCATTCCCGCCGCGGTACAGGGCCTCACCGCGAGCAACCGTGGCGGCGGTCTTTACCGACTGCGCTGCAGCGGGGAGACTCTCGAAATAGACGGCGAGGTCCGCCATATCCTCTTCGGACACGAGCATGGCCTGGCTGCTCATCAGCGGGTCAACGCGCGAGCCGTCCTTGAACGCTGCGAGTTGTGCAAGCAGGTAGGGCGCGTTTTGACCGGCAATATTCGGCCACATGGCGCTGACGCTATTGCCTTCCGGGCCATGGCATGCCGTGCAGGTAAGGGCCTTGGCCTTGCCATCGTCTGCGGAGCCGTCGACCAGGCTGTCCGCCTGGACCTGGGATGCGACAAATGCCAGGGCGGTCATCGCAAAGAGCGGTGCGAGTTTGATTTTCATATTTTCTAACCGTTACTTTCCTGCGCCGACAGAAGTCAGCGCTTTTGATACAAATCCGTTGGCTGAGTCACACCGGAAAGGTGTTAGGTTGACCTGTGCCCAGCAAGCGCGAATTATACACAGAATCCACGGGGCATACCCATGTCGCAGTACCCACAAGCCAGCTTCATCAAGAGCGCAAATAAGCCTGACCAGTTCGTGCCGGACGTCGGGGCAGAGGTCGCGTTTGCCGGTCGATCCAATGCCGGAAAATCCAGTGCAATCAATGTGATAGTGAACCGCCGGCAATTCGCGCGTACGAGCAAGACACCGGGCCGCACGCAGCTCGTGAACTTCTTTGCCCTGCGGGACGATAAGCGCCTGGTGGACCTGCCCGGCTATGGATTCGCGAAGGTCGCGAGCCGCATGCGCGACCATTGGGCCGACCTGATGGCCGAGTACTTCGAGATCCGTGCCAGCCTCAAGGGGATGTTCCTGATTGTCGACATTCGGCGCCAACTGACGGACTTCGATCATGAGATGCTGGCCTTCGCGGAATCGGTCGGGCTGCCGGTGCACGTCTTGCTGACGAAGAGCGACAAGCTCAAGCGCGGGCAGGCCGCCAATGCCTTGCTCAAGGTCCGGCGAGAGCTCGGCGACAGCGTCACGGTGCAGCAGTTCTCGGCACTTGATCGCCAGGGCGAAGACGAAGCTCGCGCCCGGCTCGAGGAATTCCTGGCCCTTTCCGGCGAGCAATAAAAAGCCCCGAAGCACTCGCGTGCCCCGGGGCCTGAAGAAGCAACAGGCTTGGGGTTACCGTGTTGCGCGCCTGCTTAGGGAGGTAAACAGGCGAGTGACTTATGCACTCAAGAAATTAGAATTACTTGTTCCGACATAGTTCCACGAACACCTTAACTAGCTGATAACTAATAGAAAATAGTTGAAGACAGCGTGGCCCGGGCAGCCGGTAGCGCCAATCCGGGATAGCATTGCCTCACACGCCTCGCGTGTTCCGTCTTGTTCGCGTATTTCCCTCCAGGTGCCAGCTCGGCTATGGATTCGGCAACGCTGTCCCGGATCGTCGCTACCAAGTGCCGAGACCGGAGGTCACCACCAATTTGGCTTGGTTAGGCGGCGCAGGCGGATGTGCTACGGAATCTATAGCGGAGCGGCTGAGTCGACAGAATTACGTGCGAACGTGGACGCGATGCGTGTGAAGTAGTACATCCGCCTGGGTCGCCGGTGACCAAAGTCGCGAGGCGTGTGAAGAAGTACGTTCCCCGCGACCTCAATGTGTCGCTAGTGCGCCTCGTCCCAGTTACTGCCGACACCGACATCGACTTTCAACGCCACCGACAACTTCGCCGCTCCATTCATCAGCTCGGTCACCTTGCTCGTCACCGCGTCGATCGCATCGTCCCGGACCTCGAACACGAGTTCATCATGCACCTGCATGATCATCCGGGCGCCCGGCTGCTCCGTGTTGAGCCAGTCGTGTACGGTGATCATTGCGCGCTTGATGATGTCGGCTGCTGTGCCCTGCATCGGTGCGTTGATGGCAGTGCGTTCGGCGTACTGGCGTTGCTGGGCATTGCGTGCGTTGATTTCCGGCAGGTAGAGGCGTCGCCCGAAAACGGTCTCGACGTAGCCCTGTTCGCTGGCCCTGGCGCGAATGTCGTCCATGTACTTTCTGACCCCGGGATAGCGATCGAAATAAAGGTCGACGTATTCCTGCGCTTCATGGCGCGAGATACCCAGTTGTTTGGCGAGGCCGAATGCCGACATGCCATACATCAGGCCGAAGTTGATCGCTTTGGCGGACCTGCGCTGGTCGTCGGTCACGTCACCCAGCGCCATGCCGAAGACTTCCGCGGCCGTTGCGCGATGTACGTCCAGCTCTTTTTCAAAGGCCTTGAGCAGGCCCTTGTCGGCGGACAGGTGCGCCATGATGCGAAGTTCGATCTGCGAGTAATCGGCCGCGAGCAGTTTGAAGCCGTCGGGTGCCACGAAGGCCTGGCGAATGCGCCGGCCTTCTTCGGTGCGAATCGGGATGTTCTGCAGGTTCGGGTCCGTCGATGACAGTCGCCCGGTTGCGGCAACCGCCTGGTGATAGGACGTGTGTATGCGCCCCGTCCGTTCGTTGATCTGCAACGGCAACTTGTCGGTGTACGTGCTTTTCAGCTTGCTGACGCTGCGATAGTCGATAATGACCGCCGGCAG
Organism: uncultured Gammaproteobacteria bacterium; assembly: GCA_963698415.1. GTDB lineage: Bacteria > Pseudomonadota > Gammaproteobacteria > Steroidobacterales > Woeseiaceae > UBA1847. The sequence continues at coordinate 141,585 of CAVOQS010000003.1, forward strand.
CTCGTAGTCGTTCGCCAGTTCGACGAGCACGTCTTCGGCGGTCGACGGCTGGCCCTTCGGCGTCTTCCGGATGACCGGCAAGGCCTGTTGCTCGAACAGGATTTGCTGCAGCTGCTTGGGAGAGCCCAGGTTGAATGGTCCCCCCGCAAGCTCATGCGCTTTGGCTTCGAGTTCGGCCATCTTCTTCGCGAGTTCGGTGCTTTGCTTTTGCAGCATCTTGCGATCGACCAGCACCCCGGTTTCTTCCATGTCGAGCAAAACAGGAACCAGGGGTTGCTCGATCTCTTCATAGACCGCCTGCAGGGACGGCACCCCGGCGAGCTGTTCCCACAGCGTCTCGTGAAGTTGCAGCGTGATATCCGCGTCTTCAGCGGCGTAGGGTGACGCGGTCTCGAGGTCGACCTGGTTGAACGTCAACTGCTTCGCGCCTTTGCCGGCAACGTCCTCGTAGTGGATCGTTTCCTTGCCGAGATAATGGCGTGCGACCGAATCCATGTCATGCCGGGTTGCGACGCTGTTTAATACATAGGACTCGAGCATCGAATCGTAGGCCATGCCGGCAAGCGCAATGTCGTAGCGGGCAAGAATGTGGGCATCGTATTTCAGGTGGTGGCCGACTTTCCTGCTGGCATCATCTTCGAGCCAGGGTCTCAATTTCTCGAGGACCTGGTCACGTGGCAGCTGGTCGGGTGCCCCGGGGTAGTCGTGGGCAACGGGCACGTAGCACGCGTCGCCATTGGCAACGGCCAGGGACAAACCGACCATCTCTGCGTTCATGTAGTCGAGGCTGTTGGTTTCGGTGTCGAAGGCGACGAGATCCGCTTTGCCGATCTTCTCCATCCACCCATCGAACGCCGGCCCAGGTCAATACGGTTTCGTAGTCGGCCTTTTCCTCCTCGACGGCGACGGGCTCCGGCGTTGCGTGCCCGGCCTCGTCAAGCTGCCGCAACAGCGAGCGCAATTCATAGTGACTGTAGAGTTTGCGCAGTGCCTCGTTATCGGCATCGCTCGCCGTAAGGTCATCGACCCCGATCTCCAGGTCGACATCTCTCCTGATGGTCGCAAGGTCGCGCGACAGCTTCATCAGCTCGACGTTGTCCCGCATGCTTTCGCCGACCTTGCCCTTGATCTCTTCGCCATGCTCGACGATGCCATCGGCGCTGCCGTACAGGTTCAGCCACTTGGCCGCGGTTTTTTCGCCGACCTTGGGTACGCCGGGAATATTGTCTGAACTGTCACCGACCAGTGCGAGGTAATCGATGAACTGCTCCGGGTACACGTCAAATTTTGCCTTCACGGCGTCGCGGTCCAGTCGCGTGTCATTCATCGTGTTGATCAGCGTGACCTTGTCAGTCACGAGTTGCGCGAGATCCTTGTCGCCGGTGGAAACCAGTACGCTAAGGCCCTTCTTCTCGGCCTCTGCGCACAGGGTTCCGATGACATCGTCGGCTTCTACACCTGCGACGCGCAGCAGCGGCAAGCCCATTGCCTCGACGGCATCGAGCAAGGGCTGAACCTGGGACCGCAAGTCGTCGGGCATCGGCGGTCGATTCGCTTTGTACTCGGCGAACATTTCGTCACGAAACGTTTTGCCGGGTGCGTCGAAGACAACGGCAATATGTGCCGGTTGTTCATCGCGAAGCAGCTTGAGGATCATCGTCAGCACGCCGTGCAACGCGCCCGTCGGTTCACCCTGTGAGTTGGTCAGGGGGGGCAGCGCGTGGAAAGCACGATAGAGATACGATGACCCGTCGATCAGGACAAGGTCAGTCATTTTGCGCGGCTCTATTCCTTGTCGGCGTCGCCGTCCTCTTCCTGCTCCTGGGCATCCGCTGATTCAGTCGCCGGAGGCGGATCCTGAATCTTGCTGGGGTTGCCGGCGACATACAGCGGGCCACTCTGGCCACAACCAGCGACAATGAAGAGAAGTGCAGCAACAACAATAGATAGACGTTTCATAGTATCGACCGTGGACTGGGACCCGTCGATTATAGAGGTCGGCCGACCCTTGTGTGCGTCATTTTGCGTAGCGTTTGGCCACTTTCCGGTACGCATCCCGAAACGGCATATCTTCTTCCGTCACGAGTCGATACGCTTCTGCGGTCGCGAAGATGCCTTCGTCGAGCTGAATATTGCCGGGCAGGAACTCGAGGCCTTCCAACAGATAGGCCATGATGTCCACGCTTTCGATGGCCAGGTCGATCGAGCGGAAAACAGGCGACTTCAACCTCTGCAGGTCGCGGTGATATCCCGACGGGAGCTTTGCGGTGATCATCATCGCCTCGTCGAGACAGGCCTGGGCCGTAGCGGATGAAGCCCGCAGCAGCTCGAGCACGTCGGGGTTGCGCTTCTGCGGCATGATCGACGATCCCGTCGTCACCTCCGGCGCGAGCGACACGTAGGCAAACTCCTGCGTGTAGAACAACAGCAGGTCGCTCGCCATGCGGGACAGGTCCTGCATGATGAGCGCAATCTCGAACAACAGTGCGCTCTCGGCCTTGCCGCGCGACAGCTGTGCGGCGGTGACAGGTTCCTGGGTGCTATCGAAGCCGAGTTTCCGTGTCGTCAGTTCGCGATCGAGTGGCAACCCGGGTGTGCCGTAGCCGGCCGCGCTACCGAGCGGGTTCTTGTTGATGCGCCTGCGAACGGCTTCGAGGCCTGCCACGGCGTCGGCGAAACCCTCATCGAAGCCCCCGCACCACAAACTCACCGACGAGGGCATGGCGTGTTGCATGTGAGTGTAGCCGGGCAGGGCAACATCGCCCTGGCGCTTTGCGAGAGCGGCAATTGCCGCCCGCAAGCCGCCGACACGCCCGGCGAGATCGAGCGCCACGTCGCGCAGGTACAGGCGCAGGGCGGTAAGCACCTGGTCATTGCGGGACCGCCCGAGGTGCAGGCGTCCGCCAGCCTCCCCGATACTCGCGGTCAATCGGGATTCGAGCGCCGTATGGACATCTTCATCCTCAAGACTGATTTGCCAGTCGCCGTCCGCGAAGCTCGTTTCAAGCGCGCGAAGTCCAGCACAGATCGCGCTGCAATCCTCACTGGAAATCAACTCCTGTGCGGCGAGCATCTCCGCATGCGCGATGGAGCCCTGCACGTCGTAGGCGACGAGGCGCGCATCGAGCAGATGGTCTTCCCCGGCCGTGTAGCGGAGTACGCGCTCATCGAGCGGCAGACCTTTCTCCCACAGCCGACTCAAGACACTTCGCCTTGTTCTTCGGGCGACAGCGCGGCGATATCGTCGACCACGAGCGTCCCGGTGCCTTCATTTGTGAAAACTTCGAGAAGAATACTGTCGGCCAGTTTGTGCGATATGACGTGCACGCGTTGTACGCCGTTTTCGATCGCTGCATCGATAGCCGCGGCTTTCGGCAGCATGCCATCCGCGAGTGCGCCGTCGTCCTTGAGTTGCTTGAGGTGCTTGCGGTCGATGTAGCTGATCAATGAACCCGGGTCATTAATGTCCTCGAGAATGCCGATTGCCCCGGTCACGAGAATGAGCTTCTCCGCGTCGAGTTCGGCTGCAATTGCGGCGGCAACGGTGTCGGCGTTGATGTTCAGCAAAGTGCCTGATTCATCACAGGACAGCGGACTGACGACCGGCATCAGGCCATTGTCGAGCTGTTTCCTGAGTATGTCGGCGTCGACGGAATCGATGTCGCCGACAAAGCCATAATCAACGGCCTCCTTGCCCTCGCGTTCCACGGGCGGCCGTTTGTGCGCCCGGATCAAACCCGCATCGACGCCACTGATACCTACGGCGGGAATTTTCAGGTCTCTGCAGGTTGCAAGAATGCGTGTATTGATCTGGCCGTTCAGGATCATCGCCGCAACGTTCAGGGAATCGCTGTTGGTCACGCGGCGTCCATCGACGAATTCCGTGTTAAGGCCAAGGTCGGTCGCAAGTTGCGTCGACTGCGGACCACCACCATGGATCAGCACAGTGCGAATGCCAACCTGGTGCAGGATGCCGACCTGCTCGACGAACGCAGTTGCCTGCACGGGGTCGGCGAACACTTCGCCGCCGGCCTTGATTACGAATACCTTGCCTTTGAACAGGCGGATGTAGGGCGCGGCGTGCTTCAGCGCCGAGACGACAATTGCCCGCTCTCTTTTCGAGGTCATGATTTGCCGCCGAGCATCTGGTGCAGTACCGCCATCTGGGCCAGCATGCGGTTGCGAGCCTCCGGTATGACGATGCTGCGTGGCCCGTCGAGAATTTCATCGGCCACAACCACGCCACGGCGCACAGGAAGACAGTGCATGAAGCGGCAGTCAGTCTTGGCGTTTGCAAACCAGGACTCGTCAACACACCAGTCGATGTGTTTTTCGCGCAGTTTCTGGTCCGCAAGTTTGTCGCCGTAGTGCCGGGTCGACGACCAGGACTTGGCGTAGAGAACGTGTGCGCCTTCTGTTGCTGCCTTGCGGTCGGTGGTCTCGGTAACAGAACCGCCGGACTCCTCTGCTGCGAAGATGGCCTTCTGCATGACAGGAGCGGGCAATTCAAACCCTTCGGGTCGCAGGACCGTCACATCCATGCCGCGTTTGGCGGCCATGTGCAGGGTTGCGGAGGGCACTGCCAGCGGCAGGGCCCGCGGATGATAAGCCCAGCTGAGGACAAACTTGCCGCCGTTGGCGGGCAGGTTCAGGTCGTCCATGGTCTTCCAGTCCGCCAGACTCTGGCAAGGATGGTTCATCGCCGATTCCATGTTGATGTAGGGCGAGTCGACGAGGTCGGTCAGCGATTTGAAGCGGGTCTCGGCCAGGTCGTATTCAATCTTCTTGCGGTCGGCAAATGCGCGGATGCCGATCGCATCGCCATAGGATGCGATGACCGGGATGGCTTCCCGAATATGCTCCGCCGCGACGCCATCCATGACGATGCCATCGCGCACCTCCAGCCCGTGAATGGACATTTCCGGCGAGATGACAAACGAACCGCCGCCGAGGCGCACCATCGCAGCCTGGAACGACGCGAGCGTCCGCAGTGACGGGCTCAGGAACAACAGTGACAGGACCTTGCCTTTGAGCGCATCCGGTTCCGGAAACTCGTCGAGCCGCCCGGCCAGGGTGATCAGCTCGGCAATCTCGTCGTTCGAAAAATCCGCAAGGTCGTTGAAGGCTTTCATTCAGTGGATACCTTATTCTAGTTCGTGGTTGGCATGATGACCGCCAGCGTCTGTGACAGGAAGTCGACGTGCTTCGCCTGAAGCACAAGAGGTGCAAGTATGCGCAATACGCTGGGGTCGCTGCTAGTGCCCGTGAGAATGTCATGCTCGAGCAACGCGTCCCGAACCTCGGTGGCCGGGCGATCGCAGACGAGGCCGAGGAGCAGGCCCATGCCCTGGATTCGAATGATCGGACCGGTGACGCATTGCTCGCGAATCTGGGCCTCGCGTTCGCGGACGTTGGCCAGCAGGTGCTCATCCGAGATTGCCTGCACCGTGGCCGCTATGGCCGCGGCTGCAATCGGGCCACCACCGAAAGTCGTGCCGAGATCGCCCGCCCCGAAGAGCGCAGCGATCTCGCGCGTGCACAGCACGGCACCGCAAGGGATGCCACCGCCGAGGGCCTTGGCATTGGTAATGATGTCCGGGCCGATGCCATGCGCCTGCACGGCAAAGAAGTGTCCACAACGACCCATACCGGACTGCACTTCGTCGGCTATGAGGATGGCACCGTGTTTGCTCGTTTCGCTGCGCAGCGTTTCGATGAACTCGGTCGACAGGTCGTAGGCGCCCGCGACACCCTGCACCGGTTCGAAAATCACCGCGGCTATGGTGTCGTCGATCATCGTTTTTGCAGCCGCGATGTCGTCGCGCGGGATGAAGTCCACCGCGAACGGTTTGCCCGGGAAGCCATACCACTTGTCGGAGTTCCAGGTGACCGTAGCGGCGGCTGCGGTGCGGCCATGGAAACCCTGCGTAATGGCGAGGACCTTCTTCCGGCCGGTTGCCTTGAATGCCATGCGCAGCGCATTCTCGTTAGCCTCGGCCCCCGAGTTCACAAAGAACACACGTTCGAGCGATTGTGGCGCCACGCGAATGAGTTTTTCTGCCGCGTCCGCACGGATGTCGAGGGCCACGGCATTGCTCTGGAACAGCAGCTTGCTGCTCTGGTTCTGGATTGCTTCGACGAGGCGCGGATGCCCATAGCCGAGGGCGGCGACGGCGTGCCCGCCGTAGAGATCGAGAATGCGCCGACCATCCCGCGTGAAAATGTCGCAGCCGCTCGCACGCTCGGGGACGAACGGCAGCTGACCGTAGACCGGGATGGTCAGGCTGGCCTCGCGTACACGAGGATCGGTCATGGCGAGCTGTTCGTTGATCGTCACCATCAGGTCCACCCCGGCGCGGGCATATCGAGTCCCGCCGTTTCGGGGAGGCCCCACAAGCGGTTCATCCACTGCATGGCTCCGCCGGCCGCTCCCTTGACGAGGTTGTCGATCGCCGCCATGACGACGATCGTGTCGCCGTCGCTGGCGACGCTGATGTGACATTGGTTACTGGCGACGACATTCTTGATGCGCGGCGTGCCTGTGACGACCTGCACGAAGGGGGCGTCGGCATAAGCGTCCTCGTATACCTTGCGCAGCTCGGCTGCCGACACGGGCGACCTCGCCCTGGCCTGCAGCGTTACGTGAATGCCACGCGCGAACGGTCCGGAGTGCGGCACAAAATGCACTTTCGTTGCACGGCCGCTGGCGGCCTCGACGAGTGCCGCGACCTCCGGTGCGTGCCTGTGTGCGAGCGGCTTGTAGGCGTAGAAATTGCTGTTGCGTTCCGGGTGATGCGTGCCGGGTTGCGGATTCTTGCCCGACCCGGTGCTGCCGGTGACGCCACTGATAAACACTTCCGCCTCGGTCAGGCCTGACTGAATCAGGGGCACCGTGGCGAGCGTCGAGGCCGTTGCGAAACATCCGGGATGGCCGACGTGTTCTACATCAATGTCACCGAGGTGCTCGGGTACGGCACAGACAAAGCGGTCGAGTAGCCGGGGAGCGCCATGCTCGGCCTTGTACACCGCCTCCCATTGGTCCTGCCGGGCAAAGCGAAAGTCGGCCGACGAATCGACGACATGGATATTGAATGCCTTTCTTCTCGCAGGCATCGATTGCACTGGCGATGACGGCAGCCGACGCGCCGTGTGGCGCTGCAGAGAAGATCGCGAGAGAACTGTGCGCATCGACATGGTCGAGCCACCCGTCGTGCGCAACGAAGGTGTGCCCGTCGAACACGGTGGCCAGGTGACCAAACACTTCGCCTATTGGTTTGCCCGCTGCGCTGTCCGAGATGGCGGCCTTGAGCTCGAAGTTTGGATGCCCGGCAATGAGTCGCAGCAACTCGCCGCCAACGTAGCCGCTTGCACCAATGATGGCGGCAGGAATAACGGTACTCATGCCGCCGCCTTTTTGAGCAGGCTGGCCACCTTGTCGCCGAGTGCGACGCCGTTGGAGAGCGCGTTGATCGCCGGCAAGGAGGTGCGTGCGTCGATCTGTTGCACGCCGACTTCGTTATCGGTTGCCGGGCCGGTAACGATTGCCGGCTCGATGCCGAACTCCGTGCGCAGGAGTTGCACGCCGCCCCAGGCGGACACCGGGTCGTTGGCGCACAGCACGACTGCAGTCAATGAGTTGCGAATTGCCTCGTCCGACAGGATCGCGCCGACGCCGTAGGCGCCGAGCAGGCCGTCGCCGAGTTCGAGAACGATGACATCGGGACGATTCTTCGCGAGCCCGGTCAGCAGGGCACGGGTGAGTTCCGGGCCGTTGGCTTCCGTCGTGGCGACGATTCCGAAATCCGAGAAAATCATCGTCTGCGCTGCGCCCGCGTCTTCCATGGCGAGCACGTCGCGGCGCAGGGACACGCCCGTCGCCTTGCAGGCGGCAACCCTGAATCCGAGATGCCGCAGGCGACCGACAATGGCACAGGCGGCGGCGGTCTTTCCCGAGTCCATGCAGGTACCGGCCATGGCGATTACCGGCACGCCGTTGGTTTCGATCGGCGCATCGACATCCAGCGTATAAGCGCCGGCCCGGGCAGGCACGCCAATGCGCTCGCCGAGATACGGGAAGCTGAGGACGGTGCCGAGCACCTCGCAATCAAACGGTGGGCCGACGTCCGGGTTCGCGGAATCGCAGATGCCGAGAACGCCGCCGATATTCAGGACCTGGATCGTGTCGCCGGGCTTGAGCGTCTTCGGCAGGTGTCCCGAGTATCCTCGCAAGGCTTTGCGATGGCCGAGCGCGCCGACAATGACATCACCCTGGTTAATCGTGGCCATGCGGCCTGATGTCAGCTCGAGCTGGTTGTAGCGCGACTTGTTGTTGAGTATGCGCACGGCAACGAGAACACCTTCCTCGCACGGGATGTCCCGGGAAAGCCGCAGTTCCAAGGCCGAGTGCGTTGTGCTGCGCGACCGAAGCAATCTTGTCTACGACGACGCTTTTCATGCGCCATTCTCGCCGGCGCGGGTTTGCAGCGAGCCGGGCAGTGACAGCACGCGGGCATAGCCGAGCGCGTCGGCCGGTGTCCATTCGCCGGCGGACTCGCCGTAGACGCCCCTGGTCGCGGCGAGTAGCGAGTAGTCTGACTCAACGCCGTCGATGAACAGCTGCCCCGGCCGCAAGGTGAATTTAACCGTGCCCGTAACCCGTCGCTGCGACGAGCCAAGCAGTGCTTCCACGTCGTCACACGCGAGGTCGAGCTGTTTTCCTTCATGGACCATGTCGCCGTAAATAGCGGCAACACTGTCCTTGATACGCAGTTGCTGTGCGCTCAGCACGAGTTTTTCCAGTTCGCGGTGCGCAGTTATCAGCGTAATCGCCGCCGGCGCCTCGAAGGCAACGCGGCCCTTGGTGCCGAGCACGGTGTCCCCAAGGTGGATACCGCGGCCAATGCCGTAGCCCCCGGCCAGCTCTTCGAGCGCTTCGATCAGTTTTACCGGCGGCAATGCCTTGCCGTCGAGCGCGGCGGGTACGCCCTTGCTGAAGCGCAGTGTATGGGTCGACGGCTCTTTCGGGGCGGCGAACGCGTTCTTCGACAGCACCCACGCTGACTCGGGAAGCGAATTCTCCGACGTCAGTGTTTCCTTGCCGCCGATGGTAATGCCCCAGAGTCCACGGTTGATGGAATAGGCCGATCCCTGGGCGGGCAGCGGCATGTCGTGTTGCTCGAGGTAGGCCAGTTGCTCGTCGCGTACCCAGCTGTTGTCGCGCACCGGGGCAAGTACTTCGAGACCCGGGTTCAGCGTCCGCAATGCGACCTCGAAGCGGACCTGGTCATTGCCGGCCGCCGTGCAGCCGTGAGCGACGGTCGTTGCACCTCGTTCTTTCGCAAGCAGCGCCAGTTTTTCGGCCTGCAAGCCGCGTTCGGCACCGACGCAAAGTGGGTAGGCATTGCCGCGTAAGACGTTGCCGGCGATGAGGTGCCGGATAACCGTTTCGAAGAACTCCTGCTTGGCATCGATCAGCAGGTGCTCGACAGCCCCGAGTGCCTTGGACCGCTCTGCCAGCGCGACGGCGGCTTCTGCATCGATGCCGCCCGTGTCGATGCAGGCCGTGATGACGTCGCGGCCATGGTTCTCCTTGAGCCAGGGCACGCAAAATGACGTGTCGAGGCCACCGGAGAAGGCGAGGATGATAGGGGACTGGTCCGTGTTCACTAGGTTCTCCAACGATTTGTTCTCAAGAGATCAGGGCCGAACGGCATGCTCGATCCGGGTGATCAGGTTCTTTTGTGCGTGTGCAGATTCGGTCGCTATGAATACCGTGTCGTCGCCCGCAAGCGTGCCGACCATGCCGGGCCAGCCACTGCGGTCCAGGGCCAGCCCGACGCGCTGCGCCGCGCCAACCCCGGTGTGGATGACCAGCAGGTTCGAACCCGCGGGCGTGACGCTGCGCAGCAGATTCGCAACGGCGGCAACCTGATCGTCACCCGAGGTGCTGGCCGCAGGCAGTTCGTAACCCCGGGCGGTCTTGATGGCGCCAATCTCGCGCAAGTCCCGGCTTACGCTCGATTGCGTCGCGACGTGGCCCAGATCCTGCAGTGCACTGACAAGCGAGGCCTGCGTTTCGGCAGGCCCCTTGAGGAGCAGGTCGCGGATCGCCGCGCGCCGTTGTGTCTGGTCTTCCGTTGTCGGTGGCATTGTTCAGCCCGATTGCCGTTCTGAATAAATATGCGCATATTAAATAACTAATGCGCATAAATAGTCAAGCCCTAACGACGCTAATGAAAATAGTGTGGTGGCGGTGGCTCGTTAACGAGTTTTTCCACAGCGCTCAATAACCCGCCACGTGGCGGATTCTCATAGCTAGTGTCGTCATCCAGCATGTCCCGGGCGTGGTAACCGCAATCCGGTATCGCAATCCCATCGGGACGGAAAAAGGTCCAGTTGTCCTGAAAGTCTTTCTCGATACGAAAGCCCCCTTCATGAACCAGCGTATGGTGCTTCGGGCACAACAGCATTAGCTGCCCGAGCGCCGTCTCACCGCCATTTGCCCAGTGTTCGATGTGGTGGATGTCGACAAAGCGCTTGTTGCAACACCCGGGGAAGCGGCACGTATTCTTGTCACGGGCACGAACCGCCCGCTCTATGCCTTTGGGAACTACGCGAGACTTGCGCCCGATGCTTAAGGGCTCGCCATCTTTGGTTTCCGTCATCACGACCGCTTGGCCGTCACAACACAGGCGTTTGACCGTCTCGATTGGCAGCGACGAGCGACCCACCTCGCCCGCGAGCGCGGATTGATCGACATGGATGTTGACCAGGTAGTTGTCCGAGGTCTTCTTCGTCTCACCAGTCTCATGGCCCTGCAGGTACTCCATGAGCATGGTGACAAAGGCATCGGCCTGGCGTTTGGACCATGACGTATCCACCAGATCCGGGATCTCGAGACACTCATCATCACGTGCTTTGTCGAGAGCCTTTTCGATAAGGTCACCGGCTTCGAGCGGCAGCTCCACCGTCACGGAGAGCATGCCGCGATCGGCATCACGCCGTAGCCTTAAGGAGCGATGGGCAAATGCCCGTTCGGCAACGTCGGTCGATGCGGGTGTTCCCATGCGCAGCTCGCGACAATGCTCCGCCACGCAGCTGCTTGTGTTCCTGAGGGCAAAGGCAACAAGATTTGCTTCATTGCCCTTGTTCGCGACGCGCGTCAGCGAACGGACTTTTGAGTAGGACAGCTCGCCCGAACCGAATGCCGTACTGACTAGTGGCAGGTGCTTCAGGGCTCGAGCAGCACGGACCTTCTCACGCGCCGCGGCCATTGACAGGTCACAACGCCACGCAAGCCACTTGGCCGTGCAGTCCAGGCCCCACTTGAGGCAACCCCCTCGTTCGTCGAACTCACGGATCATCACCAGTAGTTCGTAAGTCGCCACATTAATGCGTGTGCAGAGATTCAATATGCGCGAATCGAGTGCTTCGATGGGGGTCAGTTCAGTAGGCATATCAGGTTCCTCGGGGCTAAACAGGAATGACCTGTAATTATACCGCAGCTACCCATTTTTTCGTTTTAGAAACAGCGAGTTAAGTGACTTTTCTATGCATCAAAACTGGGCAGAATTGGCTGTTTTGCAAGGCCGGGAGCGGACATAAGCTAGCACCGGGCGCAGCCGATCGTTAAGGCTTGTGGGGAACGTTGCTGAACGGCCTACTATGCTGAAGAACTCGTTTACGGGTTTAAATGGGTAGCGATAAATTCTGACCCATTCTTGCCGCTGGCCTGAGCGGCAGCTCCTTCGAAACTTTCCGTTCGAGCATGTGATTTCGTTACTTAGCAATGAATTTCTATCGCCTACGAACAGGCGAAAAGACGATAGCTGCTACTGACCTGATATCCTCCAACGCGTGAAGACCAGATTGCTCATATCGCTTGTGGCCGCTCTTCTAGGCGGTCTATTCATACTGCAGCAAGTCAGGACACCGGATACGGAAGTCTCGCAACCTGTGGAGGTTGACCAGGACCCCTCGCTTCGAGCTTATGCTCGAGATGCCGAGCTAGGAGCCGATTTGGTGCCGCCGGAAGAATTGAGTGCCAATCTCGAACAAACGGAAGCAAATCCCAATCACCTGGTGTTCCTCGACGGCGACATAGTTGAAATAAACTGGCGCGAGTATCCGATGCCATCCGTTCGGAATATCGACATTGATAATTACGAAGTTCTACGCGAGGCGGCGATGAACGGTGATGCGGTGATTAGCATGATTTTGCATGAATGGCAGAACGGCTGTCGTTTGCAGTACGAAACTGATGAGGAGCTCGAAGTGGCAGTTGATCAGCTTTATCAGACGCATACTTACCCCGTGCCCGGTCGAGATCAATCCACGGCTCTGGTCGATCCAAAAGAAGTTGATCTAATTGCCGAGGGGCTCCGTTCTAACTACTTGCGATGTAGGAAATTCGCGAAAAAGCAGGGCAATCTAGATGAGAAGTGGCTTGAACGGGCTGCCGCGGATGGCTCATCAGCAGCGATGATTGAAATGGGATTGCGGCAAACGGATCCGGAGCTAGCGGAGAGTCTCTACCGAAAAGCATGGAACGCCGGAAACCCAGGGGGCCTGCTAGAGCTTGGCCACGATGCGATATCAGTCCTATGAAAGCGGAGATGATCCTACCGCGAATATCGAAGCATTCGCCATTTTTCATACGTACATCGTAATCGAGCAAGTTATGCTTAAGAAGTATGGCGAAAGCGGTCGAAAGTTTGCACAAACAATGCGGAACGAACTTGATAAGAAGCAAAGCCTCCTTCTTCCGCGAGAACTGGAGGCAGCCTTAGATATGTCCAGGCAGATGATTAGGCTAAACCCGAATTGCTGTTTTAGCCATTAGGAGAGACGAAAACCACTAGTAATTGGCATTGCTACTATTTCGGAGAAACCGATCGCGAGCGACAAGTATTGGAAAGGGCCGAAACAAAGCAAGTGGCAAGTATTGGCCGATGAATGCCGCTCCTGTGTCCACCGTGCCGGTCCCGCCGGGACACACGTGTTTGTTCGTAAACAGAATGGGGTAAACTGCGCCGCTTTAGCGATAGTGGAGCTCGAAAGTGGCCTTACCTGAATGCGTGGAAGTGACTGCGGGTGACAGCCCGATTGGCAGCGTGATCTGGCTGCACGGGCTGGGTGCCGATGGCCACGACTTTGAGCCGATCGTCCCCGAGCTTCGCCTGCCTGCGGAGTTGTCGCTGCGATTCGTGTTTCCGCATGCACCGGTGCGCCCGGTCACAATCAACGGCGGCATGTCGATGCGCGCCTGGTACGACATCGTCAGCCTCGATGCAGAGGGCCGTGCCGATGCAGCCGGTGTTCACGACAGCACGGCGTTGCTCGAAGGCCTGATCGCGCGGGAGACAGAACGCGGTATCCCTGCCGAGAAGATCGTCATTGCGGGTTTCTCGATGGGGGGTGCGGTGGCGATTAACACGGCGCTGCACAGCAGTAAGAAGCTGGCGGGTCTGATGGCCCTGTCGACCTACCTGCCGTTGCCGAGCGAAGTCGAAGGATCGACGGGCAGCCGGGAACTTCCTGTCTTCATGGCGCATGGCTCATTCGATCCGATGTTGCCCATGCAATGGGGACAGGTGTCGGCCGAGCGGCTTCAGGATGCCGGGTTCACCATCGAGTGGCATGACTACCCGATGGCACACGCAGTGTGTGCGGAAGAGATTCGCGACATCGCCGCGTGGCTGGTCAAAATCTACGGAGCTAGAACGTCAGGCTGAAGACGGCACCGCCATCATCGTTGGAGCCTGCGCGGATGAAGCCACCGTGCGCGATCATCACCTGACGAGCTAGTGCAAGCCCCACGCCGGAGCCGTTTTCCCGGGTTGTGAAGAAGGGCACGAAGATTTTCGTCGCGATGCTGGCCGGAATTCCAGGGCCGTTATCGGACACCTCGATGACAACATTCTGCCGGCGATTGAGTCGACCGCCCAGCCGAACGACCGGCGAGGCGGTCAGTTCCTGCGCCTGCCAGGCATTACGCAGCAGGTTGATCAGCACCGGCTCCAGCAGATCGCGGTCTGCGTACACGTCCAGTTCGGTCGGTTGCACCCGGATGGAAAACTCCACATCGTCGCGCGGGCATTCTGCCCGCGCCAGGCGGACTACCGTTGCAAACAGCTCCGCGAGCCGCACGCGTTTCTTCTCGGGCGGTGCGAGCCGCGTGATCTGCCGATAGCTGTCAACGAACTGCACCAGGCTGTCGGAACGTCGCGCAACGGTTTCAATCGCGTCCCGCAGGTCCCCGAGGTCTTCCGCCACGGGTTCATTCTCACGTGCCTTCTCGATCACGTCGTTGACGACGTCGGCGGCTGTCTTCGCAAGCGACGTGACGGGCGTGATCGAGTTCATGATTTCGTGCGTAAGTACACGCACGAGATCTTCCCAGGCCTCGGCCTGGGTGGCGTCGAGTTCCGACTGAATATCCTGCAGCGATATGAGCCGTTCGCTCTTGCCCGCGATGATCAGTTCCGTGGTCGCAAGCGTCAGCTTGTACTCGATACCCTCCACAGTGAACGTTACAAGCTGCCGCATGCCGGGCACTGCCGAGGAAATCGACTCGGCGAAACTGAAGCCGAACTTGCGAAGGTCCTGGAGCTTGGTCACATGTTCCGCGCCAAACAGACGGCGCGCGGCGTTGTTCTGCAGCGTGATCGACTCGTCCCCATGCAGGGTCATGAGCGGCACCGGAATGTGTTCGATCAGGGCTCGCGAGCGGCGCATCTCCGCTTCCTGGTTGGTACTGCGATCACGCATGCGGTGCAGGATGTCGGTGAACGCGGCCCCGAGCGCGGGAAACCCGGAGCCATCATGTTCAAAATCGAAGCGCTGCGAATAGTCGGCGTAGCGCGCGGCCTCGAGGAAGCGGGCAAGGTTGCGATTTGTACGACTGACGTAACGCCACAGCTCAACGACCAACAGGACCAGCGCGCTGCCCGCCAGCGCCATGGCACTGTGATAACCGGGAAGCAACAGGAGCCAGACAAAGGCCGTGAGAGCGACCCCGGTCAGTACGAGTCGCAGGACCAGCGCGACAAGGAAGCGCCTAAATATCATGCTTTTCCATGCGCCGGTAAAGTGACGCCCTCGTCAGTCCGAGTTCGCTGGATGCGCGAGAAATATTGAATCCATGTTTGCGCAGGGCCTTGAGGATCGTCTCTTTTTCGAGGTGATCGAGATTGAGAATGGTCGGAATCGAGGCCGCTGGCGCCGGCTTCGCGGATGGCTCACTTGCATAGTCGAGCTGCAGGTCATGCGGCTCGATCGTTTCACGCGGGGCAAGAATGACCGCGCGCTCGACGGCGTGGCGCAGTGCGCGCACGTTACCGGGCCAGGCATATTCGACGAGGGCCTTTTCGGCGGCGTCGGTGAAGGAGCGCCGCTTACCGCCATACTTTCGTGAGAACAGCTCGAGGTAATGACGCGCAATCGGCATGATGTCGTCCTTGCGATCGCGCAGCGGCGGTACCTCGATCTCGACGGTATTCAGGCGAAACAACAGGTCCGGGCGAAAGTGCTCGGGATCCCGCAGCCGGGCCGGTGGCAGATTGGTCGCCGCGACGATGCGTACGTCAAATGACTGCGCCTGATTCGAACCGACCGCCGTGACCTGCCGTTGTTCGAGCACGCTCAGCAGCTTCGCCTGCAGGTTCAGTGGCAGGTTGCCAATTTCGTCGAGGAACAAGGTGCCGCCATTAGCCGCAAGAATCCGGCCGATCCGGTCTTCATTTGCGTCCGTGAATGCCCCCTTGCGATGCCCGAATAACTCCGACTCAAACAGCGATTCACTGATCGCTCCCATGTCGATAGACAGAAAAGCCCGCCGCGCGCGCGATGACTGCCGGTGCAGTTCGCGGGCGATCAGTTCTTTGCCGGTACCGTTCTCGCCGAGAATCAGGACATTCGCGTCGGTCGGGCCGGCGCGTTGTACGAGTTCAAGAACCTTCTGCAACTCTGGCGACTCGCCGATAATCTTCCGGTCCCCGGTGCCGGCCTCACGCATCAGGACCTCATTGGTCTGCCGGAGCGCCTCGGTCTCGACCCGGCTTTGTCGCAACTTGAGTGCCGCCGAAATCGTGGCAACGACTTTCTCGTTCTGCCAGGGCTTCGCAACGAAATCGGTCGCGCCACGCTTCATCGCATCGACCGCGGTGTTCACATTGCCGTGCGCGGTGATCATGACTACCACCGCCTCCGGGTCGATCTCGAGAATTCGCCCGAGCCAGTAAAGACCCTGTTCGCCCGAGGATTCACCGGGACCGAAATTCATATCGAGCAGGACGACGTCGATGTCGTTGCTCGCCAGCAGGTCGGGCACCTGCTCGGGATTGCTGCAGGTCGTCACGCCGCCAAACTGGCGCCGGAGCAGCAGGCGGCCGGCGGTCAGGATGTCGAGGTCATCGTCGACGATAAGGATGTTGCCCGTCTTGCTCATTGCGCCCCCGGAATACTGTCCGGAATCGTACACTTACTGTCCGCAGGCGTACAGTTTTGCGGCAGCAAGTCTGGCGTGACCTAATCAAAACAATAACTTACAAACTGGCACGCTCCTTGCTATTCCTATAGGCAGTTACCCATCGCGGCCGAGGAAGCAAACAGCATCGTGGACAAGATCAGGAAAATTCGGGAGCCGGTGACGGCTGGCATATCCGGCCAGCGGATGGACCGGAAGGTCGAGAAGAAAACCTCCCACGCCCGCCGGGCGGCCTACGCTGCAGGCGGAATCGCGGCGTTGCTGTTTGCGTGGTGGTTCGTCGACACCCTCATGGGTGGGCGCAGCCTGAGCATCAACTCACAGCGCATCACCGTCTCGAACGTCACGGTCGGCACCTACGAGGATTTCATCCCCCTGCGCGGCCGACTGGTGCCGCGCAGCACGGTATACCTCGACGCGATCGAAGGCGGGCGGGTTGAACAGATTCTCCTCGAAGACGGCGCGATGGTTGAGGCGGGCGACATGATCGCGGTCCTGTCCAACACCAATTTGCAGCTCGAGGTTCTCGGGCGTGAAGCGGCCGTGACGGAACAGCTCAACAACATGCGCACCATCGAGCTGCAGCTGGAACAGAACCGGCTGTCGCACAAGCGCAATCTCGTCGAGATCGATTACCAGATTACACGCCTGAGCCGCGAGATTAGCGCGCCAGCGTGAGCTGATCTCGAAGAACCTGGTATCGCAATCGACCATCGATCAACTCGAGGACGAGCTCGCCTACTACAAGAGTCGCCGCGAGCTAACGCTCGAAAGCCAGGCTACCGACGCGCGCATGCAGGAGCAGCAGTTGCTGCAGCTGCAGGAAGCCGGGGCGCAGTTGCAGGCCGGGCTGGGATTTGCGCGTGAGAACCTCGCGGACCTCAGCGTTCGTGCGCCGGTTTCGGGCAAGCTCTCCGGCTTCAATATCGAAATTGGCCAGTCGATTACGCCCGGCGGGCGACTGGGTCAGATCGACGACCCGGACGGCTACAAGCTGAATGTCCGAATCGACGAGTACTATCTGGGTCGCGTCGACCTGCAGCAAGTCGCCACGGCCGAGCACAACGGCCGCGAGCTCGGCCTCCAGGTTGCAAAGATCTATCCGCAGGTCACGGAAGGCCAGTTCGAGGTGGACATGCTGTTCAATGACGAGCCGGTCGGGCTGCGCCGCGGACAGACACTCCAGGTGAAACTCACACTTGGCGACAACACCGACGCTGTTCTCATACCAAACGGTGCGTTCTACCAGGAGACCGGTGGCAACTGGGTCTTCGTGGTCTCGCCGGATGGCAGTGAAGCGATCAAGCGCAGCGTGAAGCTCGGTCGCCGCAACACGAACTACATCGAAGTACTCGACGGGCTGGAGCCTGGCGAGAAGGTCATCACATCACCGTATACGAGCTTCGTCGGCATGGACCGGCTGAGCCTCGACGACGAATAGGCATTATTGATCAGAGGAACCCGCCATGTTGAAGCTCCACAATTTGTACAAGGTATATCGCACGGACGAAGTTGAAACCGTGGCGCTGAACGGCGTCAACCTGGAAATCGAACAAGGCGACTTCGTCGCGATCATGGGCCCATCCGGCTGCGGCAAGTCGACGCTGCTGAATATCATTGGCATGCTGGATAACCCCAGCGAGGGCGACTACTTCTTCTACGATGAAAATGTCGCGCCGTACAACGAGTCCGGGCGCGCCCAGATTCGCAAGCAGAATATCGGTTTCATCTTCCAGAGCTTCAACCTGATCGACGAACTCACGGTCGCGGAAAACATCGAGCTGGCCTTGCTCTACCACAACATGCCGGCGGCAGAACGCAAGCGGCGGGTTACGGACGTCATGGATCGCATGGGCATTGCGCACCGCGCGAGCCACATGCCGGGCCAGCTATCCGGCGGTCAGCAGCAACGTGTGGCGGTCGCCCGTGCGGTAGTCGGTGACCAGCCCCTGATCCTCGCCGATGAGCCAACCGGCAACCTGGATTCGGCACATGGCCAGGAAGTGATGGAACTTCTGCGCTCCCTTAACAAGGAAGGCACGACGATTGTCATGGTGACGCACTCGCCGTCGCATGCGGACTACGCGCATCGAACCGTAAACCTGTTTGACGGTCACATCGTCACCGAAAACACGCGCGCCGCCTGAATCGCGCCGGACGACTTCCAACGGGGAAAGCCATGTTTTGGAACAACGTAAAAATCGCACTTCGGAACCTGCGCAAGAACAAGGTGTTCGCGCTGGTCAACATCCTGGGACTGGCGCTCGGCCTGACCATCTATGTGTTTGGCGGCCTGCTGGTCAAGTATGAAAGCACGCACGACATGTTCTTCAGGAATGCGGCGAACATCTACACGATCGGCTCCATCGCGGCGCCGGATCTGGATGTTGGTGTCGACAATTTCAATGCCACGTTCTCGGCGGTCGGCCCGTTGATCGACGCGGAGCTCCAGGACGTGGAACTGGTCGCGCGGACCGTAAGCAGCGAGTATTTGCTCTCGGTTGGCGACAAGAGCTTCTACGAAGGCCTGCATTTTGCCGATCGCCACGTTTCTCGAGATCTTCGACTTCAACTACATCCATGGCGACTCCACCGCACTGCAGGATCCGTCTGGCCTGTTGCTAAACGAAGTCGTCGGCAATCAAGTATTTCGGTCATACGGATGTTCTGGGCGAAACGATAACGTTCGACAATGAATACGACTTCCACGTCACTGCCGTTATCGAAGACGTGCCGCTTAACTCACACTTCACGTCGTCCGTGATCATGGACAACGGCTTCAATTTTGTCGTGCCCGATCGACGGACTCAATCGCATGCGTGACTGGGATCTCGCCGGCAACTGGCGCAATCTGTCCATCGGCGACATGACCTACGTGTTGTTGCCGGAGACCCTCGGCGAGGACTGGCTGAATACCCAGATCGACGGGATCTACGAACGCATGGTGCCGGATGAGCAGAAGGAGGTTATTGCCGACCTGACAGTCGCGCCGCTGCAGCGCGCGAACCTGGCCATCTGGGACATGATTGGCATGCCCGTTATCGCCGTCGTTTCGTTGCTGAGCTTCCTGGTCCTGGTCGTCGCCTGCGTCAACTACACGAATCTTGCGACCGCACAGTCACTCGGCCGCAGCCGGGAAGTCGGCATGCGCAAGACCATGGGGGCGAGCCAGCGCCAGTTACTCGCGCAGTTCCTCATCGAGAGCCTCGTGATCGCGGCCATCGCGATGGTCGTCGCAATCGCTGCACTCGAAATGCTCATTCCCCTGTTCAATAACGCTGCAAGCAAGAGCCTCACGCTCAATTATCTCACCACCCTCCCGTGGCTGGTGCTCACGACGGTGATGGTGGGACTGGTTGCCGGCATGTACCCGGCCTGGCTGATCACGCGGGCGAGCCCGATTGATGCGCTTCGGGACATGGCCCGCAAAGGCAAGAAAGGCGCGCGGATGCGCTCCATCATGATCGGCGCACAGTTCGCGATCTCGGCATTCATGTTGGCGATTGTTTCAATCGTCTACATGCAGAACGAAAAGGTCAAAGAGTCCAGTTACATCTTCCCGCGCTCAGAGGTCTATACGATGGATCGCCTGTTTGTCGAAGGCATCAAGGACAGGCTCGACACGTTGAAGTACGAACTGGAAGCTCTGCCAAACGTCACGTCCGTTGCCTATTCCTCCCAGGTTCCCTACGAGCAGAACAACTCGCAGATGAGCGTTTCGCTGAATCCGGGCGATGAGGCCGGGCAAACGAACGTGCACACGATGGACATGACGCCGGACTTCTTCAGTACCTACGATATTCCCTTGCTCGCGGGCCGTGCCCTGGACAGGAATATCTCACAGGACCTGGAAAAGGAAGATTCAGAGACAGTTAATGTCATCATCAATGAGCTCGCAGTCGATAACCTGCAATTTGGTACGCCGGCCAATGCCATCAACCAGCGCTTCTACCGGCTGGACGACGACGGCAACAGCACGGAGTTCATCGTTGTGGGTGTCGTGCCGACGCAGAACATCGTTGGCCTGTTCAATGAAGTGAAGCCCTGGATGTTTACCTACAACCCGGAGAACCTGCGTATCGGTTCGATTCGCATCTCGGGTGGCAACATCATGGACACCGTTGAGCAGATCGAAGATATCTGGGAGCGGGTAATTCCCGAGTACCCGCTGCAGGGTCGCTTCCTCGACGAGGTCTTCGATGACGTCTACCAGATTCTCAAGTTCATGAACATGGCGCTCGCGGGCTTTGCATTTGTCGCCCTGGCGCTGGCCTCGGTCGGGCTGTTCGGGTTGGCGGCATTCATGGCCGCACAACGAACCAAGGAAATCGGTATGCGCAAGGTGCTGGGCGCGAGTACGTCGCAGATAGCTCGCTTGCTCGTGTGGCAGTTCTCCACCCCGGTGTTGTGGGCGCTGGCCGTCGCGTTGCCGGCTGCCTATTTCGCGACGACGACCTACCTGAATTTCTTTGCCGAACGCATCGAGTCACCGGTCCTGATACTCATCGTCGCCGGCGCGCTGGCTGTCACCCTGGCATGGACGACGGTAGCGGGGCATGCGATCCGCATCGCGCGGTCCAACCCGATCCTGGCGCTGCGTTACGAGTAGCTTCCGGACAGGCGCACCTGGAATCGGGATTCGCCAATACTACTGCCTGACCTGTCGAAACGACGCTCTGTGAAACGCCAGTTACCCTCACTGTCAGCGAGTACCGCGGTGGTGCAGCGCGTGCCGTAGTCGGGCAGGACAATGAAAGGCGCGGTGATGGCGTGAGCCGTGCCGAAATCCAAACGTCCTTTGTCGACTTCCGAGACGGGTGCTTTCTCGCGATCATTCATCAGTCGCATGATGCTCGTCTCGTTAATGTCGCCCGAGTCGAGCAGGTTCGACAAACGCCTCTTGCTCGATTCAACCTTGTGCCAGGGTCCGTCGAGCAGTGCATTACTGAGGCCGTAGGTGCCGGGCCCGAGTGTGCGCGTCCCTTCTTCCCGGTTGGACAGGTAAGCGACCTCGGTGGCCCTGCCGACGATCAGGTTGAAGCCGGCATAGGCGTTTTCGTCAACGGTCTCGAGGAACGCGGACGGTTCCAGGTCACTTTCCAGGAAATCTGTCACCAGGTGACCGCGCGAGCGGTGCCTGGGTGATGGTGGTTCGGCATCGCGGTAGTTGGTCACGGTCGCAAAGCGGCCATTTCTGTGCAGTGCCAGCCAGGTGCCCCCGGCCTGCAGGTCGCGACCACCCAGGATGTCCGGCTTATCGGGCCACCAGTGTGCCTGCTTCGCGGGTCGGGCATGAAACTCGTCTCGGTTGGCTGCCAGGACCAGGGGAAACCGGGGATGCTGGCCTATCGCAAGTACGACCAGGCACATCGTCAGGCGCCATTGACCCAGTAATCGACAAGCCGCCTGGCGATAGAGATTCTGAACGGCAAGCCAACCTCGCCCGATTGCAGCTCACTGCGCGAAAACCAGCGCGCATCGTCGAGTTCGCCGTCGTTGAGAATGATTTCGTCCGAGGTCGCTTCCGCGATGAACCCCAGCATCAGGGCAGAGGGAAACGGCCAGGGCTGGGAGCTGTGGTAGGTCACATCGCCGACGCGAATATTGGTTTCTTCGTAGACCTCGCGGCGTACGGCATCCTCGAGACTTTCTCCGGGCTCGACAAATCCTGCGATGGTCGAGTATCGCCCCTCCGGCCAGTCGACTTGTCTTCCAAGCAGGCAGCGGTCGCCGTCTGCCACGAGGACGATGATCGCCGGGTCCGTGCGCGGGAAGATTTCCTTGTGGCAGTCCGGGTTGCAGCAACGCCGCGTGTTGCCGCCGGCCTCTGGTTGCGAGGCGGAGCCGCACTTGCCGCAGTAGAGTGTGGCCTCGTGCCACAGAACCAGCGCCCGCGCATGCGCGGCCAGGTTGGCCTCGTCCGGCGGCAGCACGGTGCCGAGGAAGCGCAGATCCTTGAACTCGCCCAGCGCCGCAAACGGGGGTTCAAGTTCGCGCGCTATCGGTAGGGCGAACGCCGGCTGATTGCGGAACAGTCCGAGGAAAATGAGGCTGTCATCAGCGATGCAGTCGCCAGCCTGTTCGCGAGTGAGCAGGATAGCCCCCGGCGGGTCGCCACCCACCAGGCAGCGATCCCCCCAGACTGGCACGAAGCGCGTCTCATTGCTCGAGAGTGCTTCGGCCAGCCAATCGGGGTCCTTGCGACGCTCGCCGTTGCGATCGACGAAAGCGCCCGCGAAGACGTTGTGGTCTTCCATTGTAAGAACGACCGGCCTCTGGCGGCGCGATCAGTTCTTGGCAAGCAGGTCGCGAATTTCTGTCAGCAGCGTTACTTCTTCGGACGGTTTGGCTGGCTCTGCGGGCTTCTCTTCTTCCTTCTTCTTCATCGAATTGATGCCCTTGATCAGCATGAAGACAGCCAGTGCGACGATCAGGAAGTTGATAACCGTATCGATGAACATACCGTAGTTAAGGGTTGCGGCACCTTCTCCCGAACCGAGGGCGAGAGACAGGTCACTGAAACTGACGCTTCCCATAACCATGCCGATCGGAGGCATGATGACATCGGATACCAGTGACGAAACGATCTTGCCGAATGCGGCACCGATGATGATACCGACAGCCATGTCGACGACGTTGCCACGCATCGCGAAATCTTTGAATTCTTTTAGCATTTGGTCTATCTCCCTGGGCGTTTTAGTTTTGTTATTGCACAGTTCAGCTGCGCGCAAACAGTGTACCGGAAGTCGCAGCAATCTCGCAGGTCGGGCAAATTTTCTTATCAAGCGCGTAGGCATCCTGTACATAGCGCGCAGAGCAGCTGCCGCAGGCGGCAAGGTAAAGCTCGTCGTTGTAGGAGATGCACTGGAACAGGTTCCACACCCATTCAAAATTGAGTATGGCGTCGTCGTGCAGCAGCAGGTACGTCTCGTAGGCGCGGCAGAGTCGGTGCCCGAATTCGACGTCAGGGCGTGGCCAGCAGGCATGCACCTGGTTGCGCTCGTCAATCCGGACAAGCAGGCCGGCACAGAACAGTGCGACCAGTGTCGTCGCCTGCAACTGGCTCGCCGGGTTCTTCACAAAGCGCTGCACCTGCCTTGGGGACTTGCCGCGGCGGCGCTTGATGCCGGTGTGCCCATGGTTGCGGAAATAGGTGGAAAAAACCTTGCGGATCCGGTCGTCGGAGAGACCCGTGCACTCCCGGATGGTGCGTGTGCGTGCTTCATGGCGAATCATGCGCAGTGCCAGTTCGAACTGGCTGCGTTCCCCGGCATAACGGTCATCGGTAAGTCTCATTATTTGCCCTTTATGATAGAAAAAGACCATATACGGTATTAGAATACCCTATAACATCCATACATGGTCCAACAAGCAAATATATAGTAATTAGAAGAATGCGCGAAAAAGGACCGAGACGTCGCGCAACGCAAGAAAGGGAGGTTGTATGGAGTACGAAGGGCTGTCTCAGGATGACCTGGAAAATGTCCGGGCATTGAATCGTGCCTGGCTCGAACTGGAGGGCCGTGCACAGCGGTGCTTGTCCGCACAGCAACTGGAGCGACTGGCCGCCACACCGTTTCTCCTGTTCTCGTTTCGCGAGGATGATGACGCAAAGTGGTCTCACCTGCTTGACGAGCAGCGGCAACAGGATCTCCTCATGCAGGGGCCACCGATCTCCGCCGAACTCAACGCATTACAGGTGGCCGGGCTTGGTTTCCTGTGGGAGTTGGTACGCCGGAATCCTTATGTGGCGCGACTGGTCAGTGGCGCGTCCTTGCACTGGTGCGAGCGGGTGGCGACGATAACGCTCGTCCGGGTACTGGAATGCGCCCGCTTCAGGATGATCGAACCCCGCTTCGTCAGGAATGCCTCGCTTTGGCGTCGCCTGCTGGCCCGCGGCAGTGCGCCAGACAAAGACCTGCGTGTATTTGCGCAGATTGCCGCACTGCAATCGATGTTGACGAGCGGCCCGGCCGCGCAATACGGGCGCTTGCCTGCCGCTGCATGCCGTATGCCGCAAACCGCGAGACAGGTTGCCGACGAGGTGTGAAGAAGGCGGCGTGCGGTTACAATACGCCGCTTCATGCAAGCCCTCCAAATAAGAAAGCTCGCCAAAACCTACGCCAACGGCAACCAGGCGCTGAAAGGCATCGATCTGTCGGTCGAGGCGGGCGACTTCTATGCGCTGCTCGGGCCGAATGGCGCCGGCAAGACAACCGCGATCGGCATTATCAGCTCGCTCGTCAACAAATCGGCGGGCGATGTGGAGATCTTCGGCCACAACCTCGACACGGAACTCGAGGCGGCCAAGGCGTGCCTCGGTATCGTGCCGCAGGAAATCAATCTCAATCTCTGGGATTCGGTCGGCAACATCGTGACCAACCAGGCCGGGTACTACGGTATTGGCGGAAAGCTCGCGAAGCAGCGCGTCGAGAAATACCTGCGGGAGCTGCGCCTTTGGGACCGTCGCAATGACGCGGCGCGCAGCTTGTCTGGTGGCATGAAACGCCGTCTCATGATTGCGCGGGCACTCGTGCACGAGCCCCGGTTGTTGATACTTGACGAGCCAACGGCAGGCGTCGATATTGAAATTCGACGGTCCATGTGGGACTTCCTGCGCAAGATCAACGAAGCCGGCACGACGATTATCTTGACGACTCACTATCTCGAGGAAGCGGAATCATTGTGCCGCCACATCGCGATCATCGATGAAGGCAGTATCATCGAGGATGCGCGGATGAGCGAGGTTCTGCGCAAACTGCAACGGGAGGTATTCATCCTGAGCCTGACGGATGAACTGTCCGCAGCGCCGGACCTGGAAGGTTTCCAGACCCGGCTGCGCGATGCCTTACGAACTCGAGGTGGAGAAGGGTCCTGACACGGACATAAATGATCTGTTTACCCAGCTGACCGCCCGGGACATCCACGTTGTGAGCCTCAGGAACAAGGCCAATCGTCTTGAGGAGATGTTCATGCGCCTCGTCGAGAAGAAGGGGGGTGAGTTGTGAATATCGCCCTGAACCTCGTCGCCGTGAAAACCATTATTCGCAAGGAAATGTCACGGGTGCTGCGAATCTGGGTGCAGACGATCGTGCCGCCCGCCATTACGATGACCCTGTATTTCATCATTTTCGGCAACCTGATCGGCCGCCGTATCGGCGTCATGGACGGTTTTGACTACATGCAGTACATCGCGCCGGGCCTGATCATGATGTCCGTGATCACGAACTCTTACGGCAATGTCGTGTCATCATTTTTTGGGGCAAAGTTCGGCAAGCACGTCGAGGAAATGCTGGTTGCGCCGATGTCCTACGCGACGATCATCATCGGTCATGTGGCGGGCGGCGTTCTGCGCGGCCTTCTCGTCGGCGCGCTGGTCACGGTAATCGCCCTGTTCTTCACCAATCTCCAGGTCGCACACCCGTTCGTCACGATTTCGATTGTGCTCTTGTCCTCTATTGTGTTCTCGCTCGCCGGTTTTATTAACGCCGTGTTTGCGAAGAAGTTCGACGATATTTCAATCGTGCCGACCTTTGTCCTGACGCCGCTGACGTACCTGGGTGGTGTGTTCTATTCGATCTCGATGCTCCCGGAGTTTTGGCAGAGCGTCTCGAAGCTCAACCCCATCCTGTACATGGTCAATGCCTTCCGCTACGGCATCCTCGGTACCTCGGATATCGGTATCGGCCAGGCGTACGCGATCTTGCTCGTGTTTGTCGTGCTGTTGTTCTCCGGTTGCATGTACCTGATGCGCCGCGGCATCGGGATCCGTGAATAACCATGTGCGGTCGCTTCGCTTTCTATTCGCCGAGTGAAGCCGCCGTTGCCCTGTTTGGGGTGTCCGCATCGATCGAGATCAAACCACGCTACAACATAGCGCCGACGCAATTCGTTGCTGCCATCCGCGATGATGAGAAAAAACAGCGGGAACTTGTCATGCTGCGCTGGGGACTCGTGCCGTTCTGGGCCAAGGATCCATCAATCGGCAGCCGCATGATCAATGCGCGTGCCGAAACGGTTGCGGAGAAACCCTCATTCCGGGCGGCGTACCGGCACCGTCGTTGCGTGGTTCTCGCCGATGGTTTTTACGAATGGCACCGCGAAGGCGATACCAAGACGCCGTACTTCATTTCTCTTGCGAGCGGCGAGCCGTTTGCGCTGGCTGGTCTTTGGGAGAACTGGACCGACAAAGTGAGCGGCGACTCGTTGCAGACAACGACCCTGATGACGACGGCCGCAAATGAATTCATGATACCCCTGCATCACCGCATGCCAGTCATTCTCGAGTCGAACACGGCGGGCGAGTGGCTCGCCGGGTCGAACGATCTACTTGATGACGTCGCGGCAATTACGCCGGCCCTTAAGGCCTGGCCGGTCGATCGGCGCGTGAACAACGCGCGCAATGAAAGCGCTGACCTAATTGATGCTGTCGGCGACGTCCTGCGCTGACGTAAACGGGCGCATCGATACCAGCAACGTATGCGGTCCGCCGTGTACGCCAATGGCCGTACCAAGGCCGGTCACGACGAGCTTGCTGATCTCGGGCACCCGCTGGCGAAGGGAGTCCGCAAGCTGCTGCGCATCGTCTTCGCAGATAGCATGCCCGATACCGATTTCGACGCGTCCCTTCGGCGCGCGCCTCGCAACATACCGGGCAAAGCGTTCGATGCGATTGTGCGTTCCAATCATAAAACCGCCCAGGCTTACCCGGCCGTCTGTTGTCGTACATATGATCGGGTTGAGCCGCAGGAATTCGGCAACGGATTTCACCCAGCGCGGCAGACGACCGCCGCGCGCGGCATAGCGCAGGTCGCTGAGGATCGCATAGGTCCTTGTCAGGGGAACCTGCGCGCGCACAGCAGCCAGTGTCGTTTCAACATCAAGGCCGGCTTCGGCACACTCCGCTGCGAGTATGGCCAGCTGTCCCTGTCCCAGCGACGCGTTAAGCGAGTCAACGACATGAACCTTGCCCGCTGCGTTGGTCCGGGCGGCGGCCAGCTCGGCCGCCTGGAACGTGCCGCTCGCGGTGCTGGTCAGGTTGATCGATATCACGTCATTGTAGTGGCTGGCCAGGAACTGGAACTGCCGACGGAAATCACCCGGTGCCGGCTGCGACGTCGTCGGATGGTGCGGGTTCGATTCGAGTTCAGCGTAAAATTCGTCAGTTGTAATGCTGACCTTGTCGAGATAACCACGTTCGCCGAACTGGATCCGGCAGGGCACCATGTGAATGTCCAGCCGTTCCATGTCGGCATCGCTGATATCCGCGGCGGAATCGACGATCACAGCGAAGCGCCGCTTGTCGCTTTGGGTGGCATGCTGCTGGCGGTGCATGTCGTCGGCCTTCTCGGCCTTGAGCTCGCCGAAGCGGCGGGCCGTATCAAACACCCGTTCCGGTTCGTCCACATGAATGTGGATCTTGGCCTTGCGCTTGGTGCCGGCCAGTACCAGCGAGTCACCCAGTTCCGTAAGGGCTTCGCGCAACTTGCGCCGATTGATGTTGGCGCCCGTAACAATGCACTCGGTGCAATAACGGAAGCGGGAATCGTTGTCGGCTTCGGCGAACTCGATGGCCGGTTCGATTTCTCGCGCGATCGGCGTATCCGGATAGGGTTCTATCGTACCGTCGCCAAGATAACGCTCTATGCCGGAAACCAGCTCCGCAAAACCTTTTGCGCCCGCGTCGACCACGCCCGCCTTGCGCAGCACGTCAAGCTGATTGGGCGTATTGGCCAGCGCCTCATCGACACGCTGCGTTGCCTTGCTGATAACCGCTGGAAATTGTCCTTCCTTCACGGCGTTGACCTGGTGGTTCACGCTCTCGGCAAACGCGGCAATTACCGACAGGATCGTTCCTTCGCGCGGCTGCGACAGGGCGTCGTGCGCGTACTCATTGCCCGCGGCAACAGCCCTTGCGAAAGTGTACGTGGTGAAGCGCGTGATCTCGCCGGCTGAGTCACTCATGCCCTGGAAAAACTGCGCGAGAATCGCGCCGGAATTTCCGCGGGCACTGTCGAGCAAGGTATCTGCAACGGCAGCCAGCAGCGTGCCAAGGTGTTTTTCGCCCGGTCTGCCAAGGACGCCGAGGACGGATCCAAGTGACAGGCTCAGATTGGTTCCCGTGTCGCTGTCAGCGACGGGAAAGACGTTTATCCGGTTGAGAAGCTCCTGCTCCGCGAGAACACGATGAATGCCGGAGGTGAGCGCCATGGCGAGCGTGTCGCCATCAAGATATGTCCCGCTTTCGTCCGGCAAGCGACGCGTACCCTAGTCGCGTGGCAACACGAACGACGTGCCGTTGTAGTTCAGCACGACGCCATCGGTCGTAATTTCTTCAACGATCGGACCTTCCGCCAGCCTCGATCCTTCGACCTGTTTGTTCATATTAATAAAAACAAAGCGATCTTCAGGCGAATCAGCAAAGACGTGAATGTCGACATGTAACGCCGGGAGCGTCACCGTGCCATTGGCGAGGACCTCGTGAATCGTGGGCAGCGAAGCCGTGTTGGCCGCCCGGCGCCTGGCAGAAGATGCGGGAGGCGCGGACAGCCGCCGGCATGGTCGTCACCGGGGCAGACGTGGAGCCTGTTGCCGCAGGCCGGCTCGCATCTGTACGCGGTTCCTCGCGAGGCGGGATATTCTGCCTTGCTTGTGCGACCTGTTCCGCAAAACTGTCATTGTCGGTCGCTACTTGCACACTTGCAGCGGGTGTAACCGCAACGTCGGGTCGCAAGAGCAGCCCGATCAGCACGACCAGGTTAACCGCCAGCAGGACACCCAGTACCCACAACCAGCGCGGCGCACCCTGCCTGCCATTGCTTGTCGGTACGCTGGCGAACTCGGCGGGTCCGTGTTGTTGACGGTCCGATTCCGACTTCTTCAAGGCATCGAGTATGAAAGACATTCCTTATTCCTGTGCCAGTTGCGGAGTAGAAAGTCGCGGCGTCCCTTCAACCGCGAGCAGGGAATTGATGATGATCTGTGTCTGCTGACCGGCGAGGCCATCGACATCGAGTCGATGATCGCGCTGAAATGACCTCACGAGTTGTTCAAGCTCCGCATCGAACACTTCCGACTGCAGGTCGGCGCTTGCGTAGCGGCCGTCGATGGTGGCCAGGCTATTGCGCAGCCAGGCAACATCGCTGCCCAGTGAGCCGGGCCCAAGCGAAACGGCGGTTCCGGTGGGTGGTCGCCACAGCAGCATGAACTGGCCAAACCACACGTCGGCAATGTCGGCGACCGCGTGTGTCACGCGAACGCCGCCCAGTGACAGCTCGGCACTGCTGCCGGTAATTCCGGTCAGTACAACCGCATGGTCGTTGCCGTCGCTATCGACGAGCGTCAGGATAGCGGGCCGGTCCATCTGGCGCAGGCCGCTCCACGAGCCCCGCTGATACAGGCAGGTCAGCCCCGCATCGGCGGCCTGGGCGCAACCGCTGCGGCCACCCGTGCGATATTCGAGGCCCCAGGTTTCAAACAGCGCGGCCAGCGCGTAGTCGGTATTCGTTACGTCACTGGCCAACTTTAACTGTTCATCCAGGGTGGGTCCGGTTTCGGGTGCCGGTTGCGCAATAGTTTCGACGGGCGCTGGTTCGGGTTCGGGTTGCGGCGGTATCTCGATTGGCGGTTCTTCTGCGACAGCGACGGCTTGCACGGGGATTTCGCGCTGTGTGACCGACCAGATACTTGCTGCGATGACAGCGACGCCGACGATGCCGGCAGCGATTGCCGTGCGGCGCACCCAGGGCGAACGGTCAAATTCGCCATGCACTTCGGCGGCAGCCTGTCGGATCAATCGCGGGTTCACGCGTCGCGATTCCTGCGCATAGGCGCCGAGCAGTGCGCGGTCGCAGATCACGTTGATCAGTCGAGGCACGCCTTGCGACAGGCGGAAGACCTCTTTTTTTGCGCCCCCGTCGAACACCTCACCGAGCGCCCCGGCAACCTTGAGGCGATGCTCGATGTAGCGAGCCGTTTCGTCCCGCGACAGCGGTTCAAGGTGATAGCGCGCCGTGATTCGTTGCGCAAGTTGCCGCAGGTCATTCCTGGCCAGGAGATCGCGCAGTTCTTCCTGACCGATCAGTATGATCTGCAGCAGCTTCTGCTTGGCGGTCTCGAGATTGGTGAGCAGGCGTACCTGCTCCAGCACGGCAGGCGCGAGATTCTGCGCTTCGTCGACGACGAGGATGGTGCGGCGGGCTTCCGCATGGGCCTTTAGCAAGTGCCGGTTCAAGGCGTCTGTCAGCGCCTTGACGCTGCCCTTGTTGTGCGGCACATCGATGTGCAATTCCTCGCAGATTGTCGCGAGAAACTCGACGACGGAGAGCTGTGGGTTGAGGACGACTGCGACGTCGGCATTTTCCGGCATCTTGTTCAGCAGCAGGGAACGAACCAGCGTCGTTTTGCCCGTGCCAACTTCACCTGTCAGCTGAATGAAGCCGCCACTTTCAGTAACGCCGTAGACCAGGTGCGCCAGTGCCTCACCATGGCGCTCACTGAGAAACAGATAACGCGGATCAGGCGTTATCGCAAAGGGTTTCTCATTGAGTCCAAAAAAACTGGTGTACATGGGTTCTTGCCACTTGCAGGCGGACCCTCGATTCTACCCTAATCCAGCGTTCTCGCTCGCCCCAGGACGCCAGACCCGAAGCGATCCCGGATTTCGTCGACGGTCTTGTCGATGACCGCCTCGGGTTCACCGTTGCCGAAAAGGTCGGCTTGGGCGGCTGGAGCGAGGTCGCTGCCCCCGATGCCCAGTAAGCGGATGCGGGCTCCCGGGTTGCGGGCCAGCCAGGTTGCCAGCAGGTTGCGCGCCACCGCATAGATTGGGTCCGTGCCGTTCGTCGGCGGCTGAACCTTGCGCTGCCGGGTGTAGGTCTTGAAGTCGGCCTGACGAATCTTGATCTGGACCGTGCCCGCCGCGAGGCCACCTTTCCTGAGTCGCGACGCGGTGCGCTCGGTCAGGCGCAATAACTCGCGCTCCATATGTTCGCGTGATGTCAGATCCGAGTCATACGTCTCCTCGGCGCTGATCGATTTCTCGGCGCGCGCCGGCACCACGGGTCGATCGTCGATCCCGGCTGCGCGATCACGCGTCTTCTGCGTGTAGCGCCCGAAGATCGGCGCCAGGACACGGTCTTCTGCCATGCGCAGGTCACGCACCGTGCTGATGCTCGTGCGGGACAGGCGCTTCAGCGTTTCCCGGCCAATGCCCGGAATGACCGAAATGGGCAGCGGATCCAGGCGGCGTTCGTAATCGCCCGGGTAGATCACGGTCAGGCCATCGGGTTTGTCGAGTTCCGACGCGATCTTCGCGACGAGTTTGTTCTCCGCGACCCCGACCGACGCGGTGAGCGAGGTTTCGTCCAGGATACGTTTCTTGATGGCGGCGGCAATCGCATGCGGCGGGCCGAACAGGCTTTTGCTTGCGGTGACATCGAGGAAGGCCTCGTCGAGCGACAGGCCTTCGACCAGCGGCGTGTAGCTTCTGAAGATGGCGAAGACCTGTTTCGACACGGCTTTGTAGCGCGACATGTTCGGCCGAACGCGCAGTAAATCGGGGCAGCGCCGACAGGCTTCGCGCATAGGCATGGCCGAGCGGATGCCGAAGACGCGCGCTTCGTAGCTCGCAGCGGCGACCACGCCGCGGTTGGTCGTTCCACCGACGACCAGAGGCTTGCCGCGCAGTTCGGGGTTGTCGCGTTGTTCGACCGACGCGTAGAAGGCGTCCATATCAACATGCAGGATGCTGCGTGCTGATTGGATCATGGTCTTACTGACCGCGTTCGACAATGTAGCGCGCAAGCCATTCGAGTGGCGCAGTCGACTGGCCGATGGACTTGAGATTGTCCACGGCGCTATGCAGCAACTCATCGCAACGCCTGTGCGAGGCGTCCAGACCGAAAAGCCCGGGGTAGGTGGCCTTGCCCAGTCTTGCATCGGACCCGGAGGGCTTGCCGATCACGTGAGTTTCGCCCTCGACATCGAGAATGTCGTCCTTGATCTGGAAGGCGACACCGATCGCACGGCCGAAGGCGTCGAGAGCTGCGACGGCGCCGTCGTCAATATCCTCGCGCAGCAGACAGGGTGAGACGATGGCCGCATGGATCAATGCGCCTGTCTTCAGAGAGTACATGTGCTCGAGTTCTTCGACGGTGAGCGTCTGCCCTTCGGCAGCGAGATCGCTCGACTGGCCGCCGGTCATACCAACCGAGCCGCACGCGTCAGCGACGAGTTTGACCAGGGCATTCTGTGCGGCTGGCGGTGTCTCAGCGAGGCCGGCAAGAACCGAGAATGCCAGCGGTTGCAGAGCATCGGCGGCCAGAATGGCGGTCGCCTCGTCGTACTGGATATGCACCGTCGGTTTGCCGCGCCGCAGATCGTCGTCATCCATGGCGGGCAAGTCATCGTGGACGAGAGAAAAAGCATGAATCAGTTCAATCGCCACGGCGGGTCCATCGAGCAGTTTCGGTTCGACGCCGAGGCTTTCACCCGCCGCATACACGAGCAGGGGCCGTACTCGTTTGCCGCCATTGAATACGGCATAGCGCATTGCCTCATGCAATCGCTCGGGCGGTCGCGATGCGGGGGGCAGCGCCTCGTCCAGGCAGGCGTCGACGCGCGCCTGGTATGCCGTGATTCGATCTTTGAATGTTTCCGGCAAAACGCTCTTTCCTGTTTGCTTGGGCCATGTAGCCTACACCGAAACGAGCCAATGTGCGCGGGCGCCGCTGGGCTATAATTCGCGTCCTCCGACGACGTATAGAAGAGACCGATCAGCATGCAGGCAACGGCGATTGCACAGCCAAATATTGCGCTCATCAAGTACTGGGGCAAGCGAGATGTGGATCGCAATCTGCCCGCGGTGGGCTCGATTTCGATCACGCTGCGTGCGCTTTATACTCGCATGCATGTCGAATTCGACGACGCGCTGATTGCGGACTCGCTGACGGTCAACGACGCGCCGGACGAGAAAATGCTGCCGCGTTTGGCCTCTTGCCTCGACAGGGTTGCGGGAGCGGAGCGGCCGCGTGCGCGGATAGCGAGTACCTGTAATTTTCCGATCGCTGCCGGTCTTGCGTCTTCCGCCTCTTCGTTTGCGGCCGTGACGGTGGCGGCGGCCGCTGCTGCCGGCAAGACCTTCGATAGCGCCAGGTTAGCCAGCCTGGCAGGCCGGGCCTCCGGCTCCGCGGCGCGCTCCTTGCTGGGGGGCTTCGTCGAGCTTGAGAACGTCGGTGACGACATTGCCTGTCGCTCGCTGTGTGACGCGGACGAGTGGCCCCTGGCCGTGGTTGTGGCAATTACAGAGTCCGGGCCGAAGGCAACCGGTTCGACCGAGGCCATGGAAATCAGCCGGCAAACCTCGCCGTTCTACGCGAGCTGGGTTGACCAGCAGGCATTGGACCTGGACACGGCGCGTACTGCGATCGCGACGCGTGACTTCGAAAAGCTCGCGGCGATTGCCGAACACAACTGTCTGAAAATGCACTCGATCATGTGGGCGTCGAGGCCGCCAATGGTTTACTGGAACGCGGCGACGATGCGGTGCCTGCAAACCGTGCGTCAGCTGCAGGGCCGGGGGATCGCGGTGTTCTTTACGATCGATGCAGGCCCGCAGGTCAAGGCGGTATGTTTGCCCGGGCATGTTGCTGAAGTCGAGGCGGCATTGCGTGCAACCACAGGTGTCGTCGATATCATGACGACAGGCCTTGGCGAAGGCGCGCGACTGGAGAGCCGGGGATGACCGTCGTCGCCAGCGCACCAGGGAAAATCGTGCTTGCCGGCGAATACGCCGTGCTCGACGGCGAACCTGGTATCAGCATGGCGATCGATCGCCGCGCCGTGGTCACCCTGGAAGACAGCCCCGATGGCGAATGCAGG
Organism: uncultured Gammaproteobacteria bacterium; assembly: GCA_963698415.1. Lineage (GTDB taxonomy): Bacteria > Pseudomonadota > Gammaproteobacteria > Steroidobacterales > Woeseiaceae > UBA1847. Next base: position 175,951 of record CAVOQS010000003.1, read on the forward strand.
CTGTCCACACCGGGCTTCACGGGAGCAGACAGGTTTCGAATTGTCGACGCAGTCTGCGGCGGCACACGCCCGGCGAAAAATATCGTGCTCGATACGCGCGCATTTGCAGATGATGGCAACAAGATAGGCATCGGTTCGAGTGCCGCCTTGACGGTCGCACTGGTCGCGGGTCTTGTGGGGTCAGAAGAAGTCCTGGCCGAGGCCCTGCTTGCTCACCGGCGGCTCCAGGGAGGGGCCGGCAGCGGCATCGATGTCGCCACGGCCGTTCAGGGCGGCCTGGTTGAATTCCAGATGCGGTCGCAGACGGTGACACCCCTGGCGTGGCCGTCGGGACTTTGCATACGTGTGATCTGGACCGGTGTGCCGTCCAGCACCGAAGCGAAGTTGGAGAGGCTCGCCGCGCAGGCGACGCGCCCTTCGCGTTCCGCGTTGTTGCTTGCAGCACCGCGTATGGCCGAAGCGTGGCGGTCCGGTGACGCCGATCGACTCCTGACCGACTACATCGCCTACATCGGTGTGTTGCGGCAATTCAGTGTTGACCATGATCTCGGCATATTCGATGCTGGTCACGACCAACTCACGGACGCGGCAATGCTCAGCGATCTCGTTTACAAACCCGCGGGTGCCGGCGGCGGAGATATCGGCATTCTGCTTGGCAGGGACGATGCGACTCTGGACACTTTTATTGCCCGCCACAGCAACCTGATGCACGGCGTATTGCCTTGCGCGCTGGATCCAGTGGGCGTACGAGTGCTGCAGCAATGAGCGATTCCCGCATCTCCGGCCTGTACCGGCTCGGCGTCGCCGAGCGCGTCAGCAAATTGCAGGAACTCGGCTGGCTGTCAGACGCGGATGCGAGCCGGCTGCGTGACGGCTTGTATGTGCTGCCGACCGCTGCGGCGGACCGCATGATCGAGAATGTCGTCGGCGTGTTTGGCTTGCCATTCGCGATCGCTCCCAATTTTATCGTCAATGATCGCGAGCACATTGTGCCCCTCGTCGTCGAGGAACCCTCCATCGTGGCCGGCCTTAGCAATGCGGCCGCGCTGGCACGTATGGCCGGCGGTTTCGAAGTCGAGAGCAGTGGTTCAATGCTCATCGGGCAGATTCATGTGACCAATGTTGCCGACGCGGACCGTGCGATTGCAGTGCTGGAAAAGAGGAAGCCCGCATTACTTGAATCGGCCAACAAGGTTCATCCGCGCCTTGCCGCTCGCGGTGGTGGCGCGCGAGAGATCGAGACACGCCTGTTCGGGCTGCCCGACGGCCGGCCATTGATCGCGGTGCATGTGCTCGTCGATACCTGCGACGCGATGGGCGCGAACCTCGTGAATTCGATTTGCGAGGAAATTGCGCCGGAAGTCGCAGCGGCGTGCGAAGGTGACGTCGCATTGCGCATCCTGTCGAACCTGGCTGACCGCTCCCTTTTTACGGCACGAGCGCGATTCGCGGTGCCCGCCGATGTGCGGGACGCGATCGTGACGGCCAACGACATCGCTCTTGTCGATCCATACCGGGCGGCGACGCATAACAAGGGCGTCATGAACGGCATAGATGCCCTGGCCATCGCGACAGGTAATGACTGGCGGGCGATTGAAGCGGGCGCGCATGCCTACGCGGCGGCTGGCGGCCACTACCAGGCCCTGACGCGCTGGGCGGTCGCAGAGAACGGCGAGCTGCTGGGCGAGATCCGGCTGCCGCTCAAGGTGGGCACGGTCGGAGGAACACTGGCGAGCAACCCGGCCGCGGCATTGGGCCTTGCGCTAAGCGGTGCGTCGTCGGCCAGGCAATTGGCAGAGCTCATGGCCGCTGTCGGTTTGGCGCAGAACTTTGCGGCGCTGCGAGCACTGGCTACGAGCGGTATCCAGGCCGGCCACATGAAACTGCATGCTCGCAGCGTTGCGGCGTCGGCAGGAACGCCGGACGAACTGTTTGACGAACTGGTCGCGCGCCTGGTCGATAGCGGCGAAATCAAGGACTGGAAGGCACGGGAAATACTCGCAGAACTGCAGGGCGGCACAGCCGTATCGGCCGCGCCGTTGGCACTCGCAGCGGGAAAAGTGATCTTGCTCGGAGAGCACGGTGTTGTTTACGGGCGTCATGCGCTGGCGTTGCCAATCCCTGGCGCCGTGGGCGTAACGCTGGAGGAAGCCGATAGCCTGGTTCACGACCTCCCGACGGAGTTTGTCGACCTGCTGCTCAGTGAGGTGGGCGTCGAGAATACGAACTGGCGCATTGACGTCCAGTCGCGCCTGCCGCTCGGCAAGGGGCTGGGGTCGTCGGCCGCGATTGCGGTCGCAATCGTCCGTGCCTTCAATCACCGACTCGGCCTTGGCTTCGATGACGAGCGCGTCAATGCAATCGCGTTTGCCTGTGAAAAGCTGGCTCATGGAACGCCGTCCGGTGTCGACAACACGCTCTCGACGTATGCGCAGCCGATGTTGTTCCGCAATAACGGCGGACTGCAGATCACTGCAATCGAGCTCGAAGAACCTCCACCTCTCGTGATCGCCTGGGGTGATGAAAAAGGCAAAACGAGCGAGCAGGTGGCCGGCGTGCGTGAACGACGCGAGCAGGCACCGGCTCATTTCGATGCCCTGTTTGACGAAATGGACAGCCTGAGCAGGCAGGGCGCGGACCTGCTTCGGTCCGGCAAGTGGCAGGAACTGGGTGTGCGCATGAACCTGTGCCATGGTTTGCTCAATGCGATTGGCGTTTCGACGCCGACTCTCGAGCGGATGGTAACGCTGGCGCGACAAGCTGGTGCCGCAGGTGCAAAACTTACGGGTGCCGGCGGTGGCGGGGCAATCGTTGCATTGTGTCCGGGCAGCATCGAGGCTGTGGAGAACGCGTTGCAACAAAGTGGGTACCAGACATTGGTGCCGGGCAGGAAAACAGAGCAGTGAAGGACCCGCACAGAATTGTCTCGTCGGAGAGCGAGGAACTCATACTTGTCGATCGAGCCGACAATGAAATCGGATTCATCTCCAAGGCGGACGCCCACGATGGCGCCGGTGTCTTGCATCGCGCCTTTTCATTGTTCCTCTTCAATAACGCGGGCGAACTGCTCCTGCAGCAGCGTGCACCGGGCAAGCGCCTGTGGGGCGGCTACTGGTCGAACAGTTGCTGCAGTCATCCGCGGCGCGGCGAGTCCATGGAAATCGCGACATCGCGGCGCTTGCTCGACGAACTCAACTTCGAAGCCGATCTCGAGTTCGTCTACCACTTCTGCTACGAGGCGCACTTCGGTGACGCCGGTTCCGAAAACGAGTTGTGCCACGTCTATCTTGGCAGGGCGCCGGAGTCCGTGCGGCCGAACGACAGCGAGATTGCCGCGATCCGTTTTGTTTCACCGGCAGAGCTTGACGCTGAGCTGGCGGCATACCCGGAGCGCTTCACGCCCTGGTTCAAACAGGAGTGGGGAGAGTTGCAGCAGAACTACCGCGAGCGGCTGGAACGCTATGTTGTCTGACGATTCGGGCCCGACGACTCGGGCCTGACAATCAGGCGATGTACTTGTAGTACTCGATGCCGAGATCGGCGAAGTGGCGTTCATCGCGGCAGCCGACGCGATCGATTACGAATTCATTGTTTGGCAGGTACTCGAGATCGGTCACCCGGCGTCCGTCATGCAGTGCTTTGTACTGCTCGAAATTGAGGTCGACGGCAAATTGCATCGCGTTGCCGAATTGGATCTTGCGCGTGGCTTCGCGCCAGCCTTCGGCCATGAAGAACGGGATCACTTCGGCGGCGTCACCGCTGCCGTAACCCAGCGTCAGCACTTCTTCACCCACGTCGAGCGAATCTTCCTCGAGCGCCTGCTCGAAGCCTGCGGCCATCCATGCGGGCAGGGCGGCGGTATAGAGGTTGCCAAGATCCAGCATCGTGTCACTGCCCAGCTTCATCTTGTCGAGAATCTCGCGGCGGAAGTGGCGTGATGCGCGGAACGCTCGCAATGCCGCCATCGTCAGCGGGTACGCCTCGTAGCTCAGTCTCTCCGGATCCGCAAACGCGGCCACTTCGGGTTTCGAAAGCATCTCCTCCAGCAGCATCCCGACATCGATTCCGGATTCATAGCAGTACGAGGCCAGTTCCGCCCGGTCTTCACTGTTGCCATGGCTCAGCGCAAACAGGTAGGAAACCGCCCAACCGGTCTCAGGCATCCGCCGGTAGGGACGATGCATGAATACGTTTCGCAGGGAGCGCAGGTACTTGCTCGGATTGAGCTTGCGCTTCTCGTACATGTCGCGCAGCGCGTGCAGCGTTTCGTCGATATAGCAGGTCGTTGAGAACTTGCCGTTGAATACCGGGAAGTCCTGCACCTGGTGCGATTCGGAACGGTCCTGGCCGCAGAAGCGCAGCATAGGCTTGCGGAAGTCCATGATGCGGTAATCGGAAGCCGAGCCCGAGCCGACGAGATCAACGACGACAAGTTGCGGGTCTTCCTCGAGCAACATGGCGACGGCACCGGCGCCCTGTGTTGGTTCGCCAGAACTGCCTCGTGCGTATTCGGCGATATCGGCGCAGACAACGATCGCCTGTCCACCCGCGCCGTCGAGGGCGAGATGGCGAATGGCACCTTTCATGCCGTATACACCGCCGAGGCAGGCGTGCTTGAACTCCGGCACTTCGCAGCTGCGCGATATGGGCGGCTTGCCACGGGCGACCAGTGCCTTGTCGACCATGCCCTTGATGATGATCGCGCCAGCCGAATTGTCGGTGCTCGATTCGGTGCCCAGCCCCAGGAATTTGACGCGCTTCGGGTCGACGTCGTACTGGTCGATCAGGCGAAGAACGGCGTTGGCGGCCATGGTGTAGACGCTGTGATTCGGACCGCGTACGCGAAAACTGCGCCCGACCACCTCACGAATCTTCGGCCACTGATTATCGGTCCAGTCGCACCAATCCTCCAGCCATACGCGATACGGCGGGATGTAAGCCGCGAGGCCGCTGATTCCGATGGGTCGTCTGGTGTGAGGAGTCGTCATTGTCGATATTCACTTTAGCCCGGCGATTTTAGAGCCCCCGGCCTTGTCACTCAACACCTTATTCGACGTTTATGGTAATGACGTCGGACGTCAGGGGCGGGTCGTGCGGGATGTGCAGGTGGTCACCCAGCAGCAATTGCAGCCTGTGTTCCCCGGGCTCGAGGGTAATTTCGGTCGCCGTGCTGCCATCGCCGAAATGTATATGATTCTCATCTTTGGGAATCGGCAGCCCGAGATCCGGGAGCTCCGTATCGATGAGCAGGTGGTGGTGCCCGGAGTGAGGAACGTCCTGACCTGCCGGGGCGACAGTCATTCCTTCGATACCGAATACCACACTGACAGGGTTGCTGACGGTTTCACCGTCGGCAGGGCTCACAAAGTACACTCTGGCTTCATCCGCCGACTCTGTGCGCGCCGGCATGCTTGCTGCCGGTTCGGCAGCGCTTGCCTCGACCGCGGGTTCAGTCGTCGCTCGATCGCCGCATGCGGCGAGTGGGGCTAACAGTATCAGTGCGGGCAGAAATTTGATCTTCATTGTTGTGCCTCAGGATGCTTCAGACGGAAACGAGCGCGAAGAGCAGGGCGCCCATCATGGTAAGTGTTGCTCCCGTGATGTAGGCGACCACCAGCGTAATGTACTTGATAAGGGTGAAGAAATGCCCCTGGCCATAGACGAGACGCATCGCCTTGTACAGGTAAACCGGAATATAGAAAGACGCCGCGACCAGGACCAGGACCGCGATCGGCTCGGGCAGGTGGACCAGGCCGGCGAAACGGGAAAACAGGATTTGCAGGGTCAGTATCAGGAAGAAGAACGAGTGAAAATGTACAAAGAACAACAGGTGCTCGACGAAATACCGTCGTGACAAGGGGTACAAGGCTTTCAGTACCAGCGCAATGAACGGCAGCAGCACGATGAGCGCAATGGGGATGTTGTCGAGCACGAGATTGAAGAGCGTCTTGCCTTCGTCCGCTCCAATGCGCTCGCAGGTTGCCTCGAGACGTTCCTTGGTCAGGCGGCGCTTGAGCCAGTCAGGCAGGTCTTCCTGGCCACTGAACTCGCATTCCCCGGTTTCGGGATCGATCTGGAAGTTGAGCCCGCCTTCATCGTCACCGTAGAGCGTCACACTGGGACCGTCGTTTTTCACGGCGCCCCGGACCTCCTCGGCTTTGTCGCCCGGGATGATGCCTTCTGCAGCCAGCTCCTCGAGAACCTCGTTGACTTCGGCTTCGGCCTCCTGTCTTTTCGCAGCGGATTCTTCCTGCTGCGCGGCGGTCTCTTCCGGAGTGGGAAGCGGCTCGGGTTCGAACAACAGGCTCAGATCGTCCTGCGGATCGAAGAATGCGACCACGAAAAAGATGACACTGAGCACGAGGTACATGCGAAACGGGGGCATGTAACGGGCGCGCTTACCCTCGAGATAGTCCCGCGTCAGGCGGCCGGGACGAACCAGCAGTGGGATCAGCGTGCGCCACAGGCGCGAGTCGATCTCGAACAGGTCGCCGAACGCATCCTGCAGCAACTCCCACAAACTGATCAGGCGGCCACGAGCGCGCTGCCCGCAGGTGCCGCAGTACTGGCCCCGCAGTTCCGTGCCGCAATTCAGGCAGTTTGGATAATCGGGAAGCTGTGCGGCATCTTTCGACATCGATCAGGCTTTAGTGGTTTTCTTGCCGGCTTTCTTGCTCGAGGTTTTCCCGGCGGCAGACTTCTTCTTGCTGGCAACTTTTTTGGGTGCTGCTTCTTGCTCAGCGTTGCGCGGCGGCGTGCTCGTCTTGCCCCGACCGATAAATTCGTCTGGCGCAAAGTCATCGACGTCGAGCAAGGCGGCGACCTTCTCATGATAGTCGCGCAGACTGTTCGCTTCTGCCTTGCTGATGACCTGGGCTTTCTCGGCTTCGTTTATCTGCGGGCCGAGATAGTCAGATTCGATCAGGCCTTCCTTGCTTGCCTGGCGCAGGCGCTTCTCGAGCGGGGCATGTTGTGCCGCGAGCTCGAGTGCTTCCTGCAGCTTGCCAAGCGGATTGCCCGGTTCGAGCGTCGTGTAGGCGTACTTGCTCAGGCGCTCACGTGATTCACCCGGGGTTGTCATCAGGGCCACGATCTTCTGCCCGAGCTCGTCGGACGGGTTCTTATAGGTCCGGCCGCGCGGGAAGATGAAGAAGCGCAGGAACCAGGAGACCCATCGGTTCGGGATATTCAGCAGGAATTCGTGCAGAGATTCCTGTGCCTGGTACATCAGTGTGCGTACCGACCACTCGACCAGCGGCAGGTCGGTCGCGCGGCGGCCCTCGTTCTCAAAGTGCTTGAGCACGCAGGAAGCCAGGTACATGGAACTCAGGATGTCACCGAGGCGCGCCGACAGGAGTTCGCGCCGCTTGAGATCACCACCCAGCGTCAGCATGGCGAAATCGGACGCGAGCGCGAACGCCGCAGAGTAGCGATTGATGTTCTGGTAGTAGCGCCGCGTCGGCGTGTTCAGCGGCACACGGCTGAACTTGGCATGTGTGAGTGCCAGGAAGAAGGAGCGTGCCATGTTGCTGACGGCATAACCGATATGCCCGAACAAGGCGTCATCGAACTCGATCAGGCCACGATCATGATCTTCATCGCCGGCCGCATGCAGTTCGCGAAGCACGAAGGGGTGACACCGAATGGCGCCCTGGCCGTAGATGATCAGGCTCCGCGTCAGGATATTTGCACCCTCAACGGTAATCGCGATCGGCGTCGCCATGTAGGCGCGGCCCAGGTAGTTGTTCGGGCCCATCATGACGCCCTTGCCGCCATGAACATCCATCGCATCATTGGCGATCTTGCGGCCGAGTTCAGTGCAGTGGTACTTGAGAATCGCCGACGGCACGGCGGGTTTCTCGCCCTGATCGATGGCGCCGGATGTTACGGACAGTGCCGCATTAATGATGTACGTGTGCCCGGCGATTCGCGTCAGGACGTCGCCGACGCCCTCGAAGTTCGCGATCGACGTATTGAACTGTTTGCGAATCGTCGCGTATGCACCCGACGCATAGCTCGCCGCCTGGCCACCACCACAGGACGACGCTGGTAGCGAAATTGCGCGGCCCACCGACAGCAGTTCAACGAGCATCTTCCAGCCTTTGCCAGCCATTTCGGGCCCGCCGATGATGCAGTCCAGTGGGACGAACACGTCCTTGCCGGATGTCGGACCGTTCTGGAAGGCGATGCTGAGCGGATTGTGACGACGGCCGACGACGACACCGTCGGTATCGGTCGGAATCAGCGCGGCCGTGATGCCGTAGTCTTCGGTGTCACCGATAAGGTGGTCCGGATCGTACAGTTTGAACGCGAGCCCGAGAACGGTCGCGACGGGTGCGAGAGTGATATAGCGCTTGTCCCAATTGAGGCGAACGCCCGTGATCGTCTCGCCATTCCACTTGCCTTTACAGACGACACCGCTGTCGACGAGCGAAGCGGCATCCGAGCCGGCCTGGGGCGATGTCAGCGCGAAACAGGGAATCTCGGTTCCGGCAGCGAGGCCGGGCAGGTAGCGTTCTTTTTGTTCGTCAGTTCCGTAGTGCAGCAGAAGCTCCGCCGGGCCCAGTGAATTGGGAACGCCGATCGTCGATCCGACTGTTGCGCTGCGGCTGCCCACCTTGGTGAGCACCATCGCCGTTGCAAATGCGGAGAACTCCAGACCGCCATATTGCTTGGGAATGATCATCGCGAAGAAGCGCTTCTCGATGATGTAGTCCCAGACTTCTTTCGGCATGTCGCCAAGTTCGTGGCAGATCTGCCAGTCGTCGATCATGCGGCAGAGTTCTTCGCAGGGACCATCGATAAATGCCTGCTCTTCATCCGAGAGCTTGGGGGGCGGGAAGGACATGAGTTTTTCCCACTCCGGCATTCCCGAGAACAGCTCGCCATCCCACCAGACATTGCCGGCTTCGAGCGCTTCGCGTTCGGTATCCGACATCGAGGGCAGCATCTTGCGGTACACCGCAAGCAGGGGTTTCGTAATTTTTTCGCGGCGTACCTCGATGAGGTTGGGCACAACCATGAGGCCGAACGCCACCCACAGAATGATCAGCCACCACCATGCGCCGGCACCGAACACCGTGTAGGCCGCCAGGGCGACACCTGTCGCGACCGTCGAAGTGCGCAAATCGAAACGCTGGTACGCGAGAAAAATTCCGCCGCCAAAGAACAGCAGCACCCAAAACAAGCTAGCGGTCAGACCGGACACGACAAAGTCCTCTTTGTGAAAGAAATTACGACCGGGAAAATGCGTCCCTACACTTTATAGGAGTTCTTCGACCGCGGCACGTTCCTCGCGAAGTTCTGCCTCGGTCGCGTCCATGCGTTCGCGACTAAAGTCATCGATGGAAAGCCCCTGTACGATTTCATAGTTACCACCAGTGCAGCGGACGGGATAGGAATAGATGATGCCGGGCTCGATGCCATAGCTGCCGTCGGCAGGAATAGCCATGCTGACCCAGTCACCGTCAGGTGTGCCGAGTGCCCAGTTGTGCATGTGATCGATCGCTGCCGATGCGGCAGACGCTGCTGACGATGCGCCACGCGCCTTGATGATGGCGGCGCCGCGTTGCTGCACGACGGGTATGAACTCCTTGACCAGCCAGTCCTGATTCACCAGGTCTTTGGCGGCCTTGCCGCCAACGCTTGCCTGGTTGACGTCCGGGTACTGCGTTGCCGAGTGATTACCCCAAACTGTCATGCACTTGATGTCATTGACGTGGCTGCCCGTCTTCATGGCAAGTTGTGCCTTTGCCCGGTTGTGGTCGAGCCGCATCATGGCCGTGAAGTTACCTGGGTTAAGGTCGGGAGCGTTCGCCTGGGCGATCAGGCAATTCGTATTGGCCGGGTTGCCGACCACGAGTACCCGGATATCGCGACTGGCATGGTCGTTCATCGCCTTGCCCTGCACCGAGAAGATTGCCGCATTGGCCTCGAGCAGATCCTTGCGCTCCATGCCTGGGCCACGCGGCCGGGCACCAACGAGCAGCGCATAGTCGGCGTTCTTGAACGCGACGTTCGGGTCGTCCGTTGCGACAATGCCGGCGAGCGTCGAAAACGCACAATCGTCCAGCTCCATTACGACGCCCTGAAGCGCGGGTAGCGCGGGCGGGATTTCGAGTAGCTGGAGAATGACGGGTTGATCGTTGCCCAGCATCTGGCCTGAGGCAATACGGAAGGCGAGCTGGTAGCCGATCTGACCGGCGGCTCCGGTGATCGTAACGCGAACGGGTGCTTTCATTTTGGACTTCCTGGCAGGATTTTCAGTGGAATTCGGGCCGAGATTTTAGCATCGGCCGGCCTTTCTGACACTGCCGCAAAGTACCTATCTGACCGTCGTACCGCTTTCGTCACCCGTGGGTTCCTCGAAATCCGGAAATTCGACCCGCAGTGCTGCGAATTCCAGTTTCGCCGATTCCGTCTGCCCGGCTTCTCGCAAGACCCTGACACACTCGTACCAGCTCTCCGCGGATTTCCGGGCGTCCTGGCTGCAGTGATCGGTCAGCTCCTTTGTTTCCGCCAGCGCGCTAATGGCACGGTCAGGCTCGGACCGCATGCGCACCTGTTCTTCCGCTTCGCCCAGCAGGCTCCGGCCGTCCTCTGCGACATCGGATGCGACGGCGGCACTTTCGGGCGCCGGGGCACTGACGGCCGCATCCCTGGCAGCAGCCACCGGTTGGGAAGATGTAATCGCCGCCTTGCCGGCTGCCGGCGCATCGGCCGAGCGCTTGTTGAGTTGTTGATTCACGAGTGCCTCGGTCTGTTGCCGCTCGGTCGCTTCGGCTGGCCGTGGGCCTTCCTCGACAACGTCAGCCAGATCGGCATCGCTACGCGGGCTCGTGACGTCGTCGACCAGCGGCATGTCGCGGACCTGGTTTATTTCCAGCACCAGCGCGAAGCTGAGTGCGATCGTTGCCGCCCAGGCCAGGGGCCTGAACCAGCTTCGGGGCAAGCCTTGCCTGCCACGCGCAGCGGCCGCGGCCATGGCAAGGACTTTGCGGTCGAGCTCGGCCGGCGTCTGTTCGCCTGCCATTTCGCGATAGGCGCCGGATACGCGGCGGTCGTTGTCGTTAACTTCATTCGTCATGATGATTCTGCCGGTTCGTCAATCGCGCTACGCAGCTTGTCGACGGCGTAACGCACTCGACTCTTTGCCGTTTCCCGGTTGCAGCCGGTCACGCTCGCGATTTGGTCCATGCTTAGCCCGCCCTCTTCGCTTAGTAAAAAAGCGTCGCGCTGCTCATCGGGCAAGGTAGCGAGCGCGCGCTCCAGTCGCTCACGGGCCAGGCTGCGCTCGGTCACGAGCTCGAGCGCCTCACCCGGATCGCCATGCAGTTCCGGCTCCAGGGACGTGTTATTCGCGTGACGCTTGTTACGGCGCAAGTGGTCAATGAAACAGTTGTGGGCGACGCGATACAGGAATGTCGTAAATTTGGCGGTCGGCCGGTAGCTGGTGCGCGCGTTGACGATCTTCCCCCACACGTCCTGGAAGATATCTTCGGCCGTGTCCCGGTGGCCACACAGGCGCAGCAGGTAGCGATAGATCGGGTCCTTGTGGCGTCGATACAGGGCCTCAAACGCGGCCACGTCGCCATCCCGGTACCGCAGCATCAGTGCACTGTCATCGGGTTCATGAACCATTGCCCGAGCATAGGCCAGCGCCGGTCTGGTGCAAAGTCCCAGCGATGCTGCGACTGTGATTTCTGCGTTTGTGGCCATCCGGCCTCCCTGTTGTCTGCCCTTACAAACGGTGCCTTGGGCGATCGCGGGTTAGGAAAAATGCGACAAAGGGCTTGCAAAATGATTTCTTAGTGTTATAGTCAACTATAACACCAATTCACCTAGGCCCTGAACGGGGAACCCCGGATGACCGGGAGATCAAAAATGAACAAGCTGTCACCGTATGTTAATGAAATTGTTAGCCTTATCGTCATGTTGTTGATGTTGGTAGCACTGGTATCGGGCCAAATTAATGAGCAGGCCTACAAACTGGCTTCCCTTGACGCAGCTGACGCCGAGGCCGCACGAATCAGTCATTTCCGTCTCGAAGACGAGTAACGCAGCGACGGAAGGTTGCGCCGGTCGATGTGACCGGCGCCTTTTTAAGCGCCTCGGCGCGATGTGAAACGCAGGAACCCGGAATCTGATGGATCCGAAATGGAATGAAGACCAGCCTATCTATCGTCAGCTACGCGACCGCGTAGTGGCGATGATCCTGGAGGGCGTGCTCGGCGACGGGGACGCCCTGCCGTCGGTGCGTAACGTTGCCGCAGAGTATCGACTGAACCCACTGACCGTGCTCAAGGGCTACCAGGAACTCGTTGATGAAGGCCTGGTCGAGAAGAAACGCGGGCGCGGCATGTTCGTCAACGAAGGCGCTCGTACCCAATTGCTGAAAGACGAGCGGTCACGCTTTCTCGACAAAGAGTGGCCCCTGGTTGTTGCGACGATCGAACGGCTTGGGCTCGATGCCGCCGAATTACTAAAACAAGATCCCGAACGAGATGCAGGAGGGGACAATGAGTAGCCTGGTTAGCGCTCGCAGTGTTTCCAAGCACTTTGGCCAGGTGCGAGCGGTTGATGACGTCAGTTTTGACATTGAAGAAGGCAAGATCCTCGGCCTGATAGGTCCTAATGGGGCGGGTAAGACGACCCTGCTGAAAGCTGTGCTCGGGCTTACGGATTGCGAGGGCGACCTGTCAGTCCTCGGACTGAACCCGTTCAGGCAGCGCAAGCAGCTGATGCAGAATATCTGTTTCATCGCCGACGTTGCCGTGTTGCCGCGCTGGATCAAGGTGTCCCAACTGCTCGACTACGTCGAAGCCATCCATCCGAACTTTTCTCGCTCACGTGCCGAGGAACTGCTCAAGCAGACGAAGGTAAAAGCCGGGGCGAGGGTGAAGGAACTCTCGAAAGGCATGGTTGTGCAGCTGCATCTTTCGATCATCATGGCCATCGACGCGAAACTGCTGGTGCTCGATGAACCCACGCTGGGACTCGATATTCTTTTCCGCAAGGAATTCTACTCGAACCTGTTGAATGACTACTTCGACGAACAGCGCACGATTCTGATTACTACGCACCAGGTGGAGGAGATCGAGAACCTCCTGACGGACATCATGTTCATTAATGACGGCAAGATTTTGCTCGATTCATCGATGGACACCCTCGGTGATCAATACCTTGAATTGAAGACGTCCGGAGAGGCAGCGCTTAAGGCCCGCGGGCTGAAGCCGATCGCCGAAAGCGAGATGTTTGGCAAGTCCGTGATGATTTTTGACGGTATTTCTCGCGATCATCTGACGGGGCTGGGAGAAATCCGGGTGCCATCGGTCGCAGACCTCTTCGTGGCGAAGATAAAGGAGGCCCGCCGATGATCGGTCACCAGATAGCCCTGATACGGCGGGAGTTATGGGAGCATCGCGCGATCTTTGTTACGCCTGCGGCGATTGCGGTTATCGTGACGCTCGGCGTCCTTGCCATGCTCATGTTGGCCTCCGGATTTGCCAAGGAACTCGACCTGGCAATATTTGGCGCGCAGAACATCGCGGGTGATGTCGAAAGACGAGCGGCACTAACCGGGTTCTTTGTCGGGACGTCATGGCTTTTCCTGGTCGCCCTGATGTTCCTGACCGTCTTCTATAGCCTCGACTCCCTGTATGCCGAGCGTAAGGACAAGAGCATTCTGTTCTGGCGTTCCATGCCTGCCACCGATGCAGAAACTGTTGTATCGAAATTGCTGACAGCGGTTATTGTCATACCTGCGATCACGGCAGCGAGCATCTGGATAACACACCTCGTTAACCTGGTTGTATTCAGTCTCTGGGTCGGGGCGAAGGGTGGTAATGCCGGCATGCTGGTCTGGGGCTCGGTTTCACTCTTTGACAACTGGGCTACAGCACTCATTGTCGTGCTGGCGTCCGGCCTGTGGATGTCACCCTTTATCGCGTGGTTCCTGTTTGTCTCGACGTGGGCCAAACGCATGCCCATCATGTGGGCATTCCTGCCGCCCATCGTATTGGGCCTGCTCGAATGGATCGTGTTCCGTACGAGGTATTTCCTGACAACGATCGGTGAGCGGGGCGACATGACGCCGCTTTTTCATACGCTGAGCCTCGAGCAGTTCTTCGAGGAAGAGCAGTGGCGCGATGGTGTCCAGAATATCAGCCTGCTCGAGCACATGGACCTCGTGGGGTTTGTGACCGATCCGGGTTTCTGGAGCGGCTTGCTGGTCTGCGCAATACTGACAACTGCTGCAATCTACGTGCGTCGCTACCGCGACGACAGTTGAGCGAAAGGCTAGGGCTTGCTGCGGATATTGAACTTCCGCAGCTTGCCCCGGAACTGGTGGTAGCTCAGCGATAGCAGCTCGGCCGCCAAACGCTGGTTGTAGCGCGCCTTCTCCAGGGCCGCGGTCAAGAGATCCACTTCTGTATCCACAAGGCGTTGCTTGAGATCCGCCGGCAGCAGGGGCGCGTTCCGACGTGGCGTGCTGCGGCCCGTCGTGGATGGCTGCGACGCAAGCTTGAAGGGCGAATCGAACGGGTCGAGCGCAATCTCGACGATAGGGTGTTCCGGATCGGTCGATCGGTAAACAGAGCGTTCGATGGCGTACTTGAGTTCCCTGACGTTGCCGGGCCATTTGTTCCGGAGCAGGGCCGACGTCGCCCGCGAGCCGAAACCCGGGAAGAAGCTCCACTTGAGTTCGCTCGCCATGTTGATCGCAAACGCGTGCGCGAGTGGCAGTATGTCCTCGACGCGATCGCGAAGTGGCGGAACGGTGATGACGTCGAACGCAAGGCGGTCCAGGAGGTCCTTGCGAAACTGCCCCTCAGCCGCGAGGGCTTGCAGGTCTGCGTTCGTCGATCCAACGATCCTGACGTCCACGTGCAGCGTTTCATTGCCGCCTACCCGTTGAATTTCTCCGTATTCGATCGTGCGCAGGATCTTCTCCTGCATCCGCAATGAAATCGTCGCGAGTTCGTCGAGGATCAGCGTTCCGCCATCCGCTCGTTCGAAGTGCCCGATATGCGTTTTGGAGGCACCCGTGAAAGCGCCGGCCTCGTGACCGAATAGCTCGGATTCCAGGATCGACTCGGTCAGCGCTGCGCAGTTGACCTTGACGACATGTTGCTCCCAGCGGTTCGACAGGAAATGCAGGCGCGAGGCAATCAGCTCCTTGCCCGTGCCTCGTTCTCCAACAACAAGGACCGGCTTGGAGAGTGGGGCGGCGCGTGACACATGTTCCAGCATTTCCAGGAAGGCCGGAGCCTCACCAATGATGGGTTGCGATTCGGGCGATACAGCCATTGGTCTATTAGACTACAAACTGAGGAAAATGACGACTAATTAGCGAATTACGCCACTTTTGAGTCGCCTGGTTTCGCTCGGGAGAAGGCAATAAAGTCACTATTATCAATAGCTTATCCGCTTCACCCCCGGTTGGCACGAATGCTGCAGTAATACAGGCACAATCACACGCAAAGAGGAACAATCATGGGTATTTTCACGAGATTCAGCGACATCGTGAACTCCAATATCAACGCCATTCTCGACAAGGCCGAGGATCCCGAGAAGATCGTTCGACTCATGATCCAGGAGATGGAAGACACGCTCGTCGAGGTGCGCTCTGCCGCCGCTCGCTCGATCGCAGACAAGAAGGATCTCAATCGCAAGATCGAGTCGCTTGACCGGGAGAGAAACGACTGGGACGAGAAAGCCGAACTTGCGATCCGCAAAGGCAGGGAAGACCTGGCGAAAGCCGCATTGGTTGAGAAGTCGCGGGTTGCCTCAGCCGTTGAGCTGCTGAAAGAAGACTACGTCGCGGTTGACGATGGGTTGGCCAAACTCAACGAGGACATCGCGAGGCTAGAAAGCAAACTCGAGGATGCGAAGACCCGGCAGAAAGCCCTCTTGGCCCGGCACAAGACAGCAAGTAGCCGTCTCGCCGCCCGCAAGAAGATCCACGACTACAAGATCGACGACGCGATGGTGCGATTTGAGGCCTATACGCGGCGTATCGACGACGTTGAAGGGCGTGTTGAAGCGTATGACCTGGGCCTTCCGAAGGACCTGAACCACGAATTTGCCAGCCTTGAAGCCGAGGAATCGGTCAACAGGGAGCTCGATGCGTTGAAGGCGCGCGTCGCCGCAGAAAGATCCACAGGAACCGAATAGAAGCGTGGCATTCCACACAAGAACACGGAGGAAAGAATGAGTCGAGACTCGTGGAATATTGACAACGGCCCCCTGCGAGGCCTCTATCGTGATCGTGAAAACGGTTGGATATTCGGCGTATGCGCGGGGATTGCCGAGCGGTTCAATTTCAATATTGGCACTGTGCGGGTTCTTGCGGTCATCAGCCTGTGGTTGTTTTTCTGGGCAACTGCCGCCATATATATTGGTCTGACCTTGCTGATCAGGGAAAAGCCGCTCGTATACTCGGGCCGCCGAGCCGAGTACGAGTTCTGGCGCAAGTACCGCAACGACGGCTGGAGGCACTCATGACGACATTCGCAGGAACCTCGGGAGGACGTCTCTATCGCGACGCAGATCGGGCTATTCTCGGTGGCGTCTGCGCAGGGCTGGCAAGGTATCTCGGCTTCAACCTGAAGGTCACTCGCTTCCTGGCGGTCATAGCGTTTCTGTGCGTAATGCCGTTCGCTATCATTGCCTACCTCGCAGCGGTCCTCCTCATCCCGTCGTCGTCGTCGAGAGTCTATGATGCGGAACGTTACGAGGAGCTTCGCAAAGAAGAGCTTCGCGAGGAGATACACAGGGCGAAACCGACGGTCAGTGAAGTGCGCAGGCGCTATGAATCGATGGACGAGCGACTCGCCAGGATAGAAAAATACGTCACGTCGTCGCGCTACGACCTCGATGAAGAATTCCGCCGACTCTAAAAACAAGCTTAAGGGACGCGCCAATGAATACATTGTTTTACGTCGTTTGCATCGTCGCAATCGTCTTCACGGCGGATACCATCCAGAAGTATCTGAAATTGAAGAATGACAAGAAAGAAAACGATCCTGAACTCGAAGAGACGCTGGCACATATGGAGCGCCTGGAAGAGCGTATCAGGGTGCTTGAGCGAATTGTCACCGAGAATAAATTCGACCTCGGCCGAGAGATCGACAAATTGAAATAGTGGGTATGTGCCACCCATAAAAAAAGCCCGTCACGTGACGGGCCTTTTCTTGCGTCTGGAAACAGAAATCCTAGCGATTGATGTCCTTGTAGGCCCGAACCTGTACGTTGAACTCCTCGGCAACGAGGTTCATTTGTTCAACGGCAGCGTTGTATTTCTTGTTAAACAGTTCCGCGCGCTGTCGCTTGGTGTCCTCGTCGACATCGCCAAGAGACAGAACCGCTGCCGCTTCCTCGGCCTCAATACAGGCCAGGTATTCTTCCATCGCGGCCATATAGGTTTTTACGTCCTTCTGTCCGGCGATCATGGCCTCCTTGCTTGCGGTCGCGCCAACCGGCATGTCGACACGCTCAGGGTAGTCGCAGGCGAGTGCGCTTTGCGCAATAAAAAGTATGGCCACGGAGATGGCCGATTTCATAGTCTTGTTCATGGGATCTACTTTATCGGGCCCTTGGCAACTGGTACGACAGGGCGTGTTGGTTTTGGTTTGCTAATTTAAGCATGTTGCCGGTTCGGAGTGAAGTCGGCCGGATAGCTTATGTAAATCAGTCGTTTATGTATGTGCCTACCCGAAAAGAGCACGATAGGTATCCGTTCCTTCAGCCTGGGCGCGCAGCAATTCGAGATAATTGTCGGCACTCATCGGATCACCGAACAACAATCCCTGTACATAGGTGCAGCCGAGCTTCTGCAGGAAATTGAGCTGCGCTTCATCCTCGACGCCTTCGGCGACCACATCCATATTCAGGTTGCGGCCCATCTGCACAATCGTATCGACGATCGTCGCATCGTCAGGGCTGGTCACGACGTGGCGGACAAATGACTTGTCGATCTTCAACGTGCTGATCGGAAACTGTTGCAGCGCGCTGAGGGAAGAGTAACCCGTGCCGAAATCGTCGATCGCGAGGTGGAGGCCCAGTCCATAGAGTTGATCCAGCAACTTGATCGTGCGTTCCGGATTTTCCATGAGGGTTGTTTCTGTGATCTCCAGTTCGAGCGATGTCGGGGATACTTCGTGGCTGCGAAGTATCGCGCTGATGCGCGCGATAAAATTCAGTTGCCGCAACTGTTTGAGAGACAGGTTGACGGATACGCGACCCGGCGAGCTGACGCTGCGTTGCCACACACGAAAATCTTCGCAGACCTTGTCCAGTACCCACTCACCGATTTCGATGATCAGGCTGGTTTCTTCGGCTATCGGAATAAAGTCGGAGGGGAGGATAAGCCCGCGATCGGGGAGCTCCCAGCGAACGAGCGCTTCGGCTCCGAATACTTCGCCGGTTTCCAGGTTGTACTTCGGCTGGTAATGAACCAGCAGCTCGTCGCGCTCAAATGCGCGTTTGAGCCTGCTCTTTGTCATGAGTCGTTCGACGGATGCCTCGTTCATGGCCGGTGCATAGTAGGCGAACACATTGCCGCCAGCCTTCTTCGCGCTGTAGAGGGCAGCATCGGCATTGCGAATCAGGTCGATCACGTTCGGCGCGTCTTTGGGATAGAACGCTACGCCCAGGCTGGCGGTCATGAAGACCTCGTGACCCTGGACGAAGAACGGGTCAGCCAGGCGATTCAGCAGCTTCTGGGCCAACGCACCTGTTCGTTCCAGCCCCTCCTTGTCCGGCCCCAACTCGTGAACGATAACGGCAAACTCATCGCCCGCGAGCCTGCCGATGACCGAGTGTTCCGGCAGGGCCATCGAGAGTCTCTCCGCCACAGTCTCGAGCGTCGTATCCCCCGCCAGGTGTCCGAAGGTGTCGTTGATTTCCTTGAAGTGATCGATGTCTATGTAGAACAGGCAAAGTGGGTTGCCAGCCCGACGTGCCCTGGCTATCCCCCGTTGCAGCAGGTGCTGGAACTGCATGCGATTCGGGATCTTCGTCAGCGCGTCCATTCTTGCGAGGTAGCGAATGCGCTTTTCGGCCCGGCGCCGCTCAGTAATATTCTGGGCAGCGTAGATCCTGCTGCTTTCTCCTGCGCCGCTGTTCTCGATGATGGAGCAGGTATAGGACACGGGTATCGACTCCCCATACTTGCTCTGAAAAATTGCCTCCCGGGGTAAGCCTGATGGCGGGTCACCGGCGAGCGAGCGGCTCTTCTTCGAATCGATGACAAAGTCGATCGACGTTCCCGCCAGTTCTTCCTCTTCATAACCGAGAAGGTGAGTCGTGGCCGTGTTGACACGTTGGATCTGACCGTCGTCGCCAGTCACAATAATTGCTTCATTCATGCCCGATAGAATGCTGTCGACGTAGTCGCGTGAATGCGTCGTCGTCCGCAGCTTGTCGCGCATGTCGTTGAAAACGGCGGCCAGTTCGCCAAGCTCGTCACCGCGGCGGGTGGGTAGCGGTTCGCCGAAATCTGCATCGCGGAACCGCTCTGCCTGCGCTTTCAATTGACGAATCCGCTTGGTCTGCTCACGAACCAGCAGCCAGATAACGCCGCCGCAAAGCAACAGGACTGCGATTGTTCCACCGACTATCCACAAGAAGCTGACGCGCCGACTCTCGTCTTCCTTGGTCTGCAACTCCTCAGTGAAACCGGCCAGGTCGGCCCTGAAGCTAGCCAGGGAAAACGCACCGGATACATGCCCGACCTCCTGCTGGCCCCGAATGACGGGATAAGTAATGAGCATTTGCTCAGCCAGCCAGGTTGTCTCCGATGTGTACTCGGCCGCTGGGAAATCGCCGCTCGACCATGACTCACCGGCCGTATTCGTGAATCGAAGTCCATTGAGTTCGGGATTTGCGGACAGGGCCCGATCCAGGGCATCGACCACGGCGTCCGGGTCACGGCTCGACTCGGCCGGCATCTCATTGGCTATCGCATGCAATTCGGCTCGCATGCGGCGCTCGAAACTGGCTTCAAGGAGGTTGCGGTGCTCTTCGTAACTGGTCGATACAATCTGGTTGGCCAGCCACCGATACTGACCGTAGAACATGGATAGCATAATGCCAGCGACGACGATGCCGAGCGCTGTCGCGTAAAGAAGAAATCGCGGAATCCTGCTGCCGATCATGTCATCGTTATTATTCGGCCATCTACACGTCTAGAGTCTAGCATCCCGAGCGTGCAGGAATTTCGTATTTACCACTTTGGACCAAATGGGTTTGGGCCGGTCGGCGCGGACACGGAACCGCGCAATTGCGCTAGTCGTCTTTGTCGCGCTTCTCCACGAAGCCAACAGGCTTGGGTTGCCCCGTTGTTCGCATAACGCCTTCGACCACCGCGCCTTCAGCGACCGCGATGGCCTCGCCTGTAACCGTGCCTGTGATGCGAGCCGTTTGCGCGACCTCTACCTTTCCGGTCGCGATTATGTCGCCTTCGACGTGGCCGGAGATGACGACATTATCGGCCCTGATCGTGCCTTGCCAGTAGCCATCACGCGCAAGCGTTACCGTACCCTCGATTTCGCAATCGCCGTCGATTTCTCCGCTGACCTGGTAGTCCCCCTGGCCGGAAATGACGCCGGATATCTTGCAGCCTGCGTTGATCAGGGTCGGCGCGCCTGAGGTAAGGTCGCGGATGCGTCTACGCTTGGATTCGTTCATGCAGTGTTAGCTCTCAAAGAAAAGGTAGTCACCAGTGTGCGCATAGTACCCGTGAAGCAGCGCTGTGTTAATCGTCTTCTTTGTAGCCATAGCCAAGCGTTTCAATCGAAACCAGGACGCCACCCTCAAACAGCAAACGGCGCATGAGCTTGCGCGGACCGAAGTTGTAGACGTATTCCGTGACGATGACCTCCGCCACAAAGGCATATCCGGGAAAATGCCCCTGCGTCCATCCGCCGCTATGAACGCGTTGAATGGGGACGTTGATGTTCTGCATGGTGCGCCCGAGTATGCGCGCCGTGGTTGGTGTGCCGCAGGCCGCACGTACCTGCGCTTCGTGCATGTCCTCTGTCACAATCTTGTTGCCGCAGCGGAATGCATGCGCCGGCGCGCCGACGAGCAACAGAGCTGCAACTAACAGGGTCGTGTAAAGTCTGATTTTCATTGCCAACACATTCTGC
Organism: uncultured Gammaproteobacteria bacterium; assembly: GCA_963698415.1. Taxonomy (GTDB): domain Bacteria; phylum Pseudomonadota; class Gammaproteobacteria; order Steroidobacterales; family Woeseiaceae; genus UBA1847. The sequence goes on from CAVOQS010000003.1 coordinate 197,103, forward strand.
GCGTACCAGACTGGAGCATAGCAGAGCCTGGGTGGCAGGACTGAGCGGCCGGACGCAATGTGCCCGGTTATGGTAAAACAGCGAACCAGCTCGCGGTAGGGGCGGCTTCCGAAGGATTCGATTTGAAGCAGGGTTTCGAAAAACGCCTTGCGGCTGTCGCTGCAGCCGGCAGCGGGATGCTGTGCGGCGGACTAAGAGGCGTCGAGAAAGAGTCGCTGCGTGTCAGTCCGGACGGCTTCCTGGCCGAGACGCCACATCCTGCAGGCCTGGGCTCAGCGCTGACCAACCAGTTCATCACAACGGACTTCTCCGAGGCGCTGCTGGAATTCGTAACGCCCGCTTTCGAGACGACGTGGGAGGCCCTGCGTTGCATCTGCGATATCCATCAATTCACGTACGCGCATCTCGGTGATGAGTTGCTCTGGACCGCGAGCATGCCCTGCCGGATTCCATCTGACCGCGAGGTCCCCCTGGCGCGGTACGGGACGTCAAACATCGGGCGCATGAAAAACATCTATCGACGTGGCCTGGGTTATCGCTACGGACGGCAGATGCAGGTTATTGCTGGAGTACATTTCAATTACTCACTACCGGCAGCGTTCTGGCCGGCGTACCAGGCAATTTTAAGCGACGAACAAGCGGCGACCGACTTTCGCTCGGAACACTACCTCGGCATGATTCGGAACTTCCGGCGCATGGGATGGATCATTCTGTACCTGTTTGGCTCGTCGCCCGCCGTATGCAAATCGTTTGCAGGCGGCGCGGTCAACTTGCCGTCGCTGAATGCGGATACCTGGTTTGAACCTTACGCAACATCGCTGCGGATGAGCGACCTCGGGTATAGCAACAAGAATCAGTCACGCATCAACATTTCGCTCAACAGTCTCGACGAGTATGTGCAAGATCTGACCAACGCCATTTCAACGCCGGAACCGGCGTACGAAAAGATCGGCGTGAAGGTCGATGGCGAATACCGGCAGCTGAATGCCAACCTCCTGCAAATTGAAAACGAATACTATTCCCCCGTACGTCCAAAACGGGTGGCACGTTCAGGCGAACAACCTACCGCGGCTTTGCGGCGGGACGGTATCGAATATGTAGAGATTCGATCTCTCGATATCAACATGTTCGACCCGTCAGGCATCAACCAGAATACGATGCGGTTTATCGAGGCATTCCTGATTTATTGCTTGCTCGAAAACAGTCCGCCGCTGGATGAGATCGCGATCGGGGAAGTCAGTCGCAATCATACGGCCACAGCAAAACGGGGGCGTGATCCCGAATTTCGCCTGATGCGAAACGGCTAAAGAATCAACTGTTCAAGAGTGGGCGACCGAGATTCTGGAAAAGGTGTTGGCCATCGCCGAGATTATCGACGTGCACGAGAATGACCGGAGTTACTCCGATGCCGTTCGGTCGCTGCGTCCATTTGTCGACCATCCGGAAGCGACGATATCAGCACGCATCGTCAATGAGCTCGAGGCGACAGGCAGCAGCTTCTTCGAGTTCGCACTTGGAATGGCGAGGTGTCATCGCGACTACTTCGCGTCGATCGCGCCGCTGCCCGATGCCCAGGAAGCACGCCTGGCCCGGGAGGCCGCCGACTCGATACGCAGGCAGCAGGAGATCGAGGCAGCTGACGACATTTCGCTCGACCAATACCTGCAGCGATACTTTCAGTCCTGTTAGACGACTTTGTCACTGCGCCATGCCCCAATCCTGTGCGGTCCGTCACAAAAAAGCCGTGCTCCTGTAGGCCATCGGGTCCAATTTAACTAAACTTGCCGCATGTGCCTGATTTGGCAGGCTTATTGGGCGTTGGTGGGACCAGATGCTGAAAACTTTTGTCATTGGAATCTTCCTTGGACTGCTGGCGGCAGCCGGCGCGCTGTACGGTTACAGCGTCGACCAGGTGCGCGAAGCGTCCATCATAGCGGTCACTCCCAACGGCGGTAATGTCGAGTCCTTCCATATTAACGTGCCCGTGGATCGCATCATGATCGGTGCTCCCGGGCAGACCGGTGCACTGCCTGACGGGCTCGACTGGCCTGCCGACGAGGTGCTGGCCGATGTTCGCGCCGAAATGTTCAAGATTCGCAATGCGCGCGACACGGTCATAGGCGTCGCGGTCCGGACCGCCGCGAAGAGCGGTGACGAAAACATTATTGACTGGGTATTGCACTTGCCGGCTCGTGGTTCGGTATTCGTCAACATGGATGTCACGCCACGAGAAGGCGGCTACCGCCTCGGCAAGATTCGGTCGGGGTCGCGTGAGTTCGCGCCGCTGCATGGATTCATGACCGAACGTTGGGTTGCCAATGACTCCGGCGACGAGGAAGCGCCCGCCGGACACATCGAGCTCGTCGCAACCTACGTCGGCGAATCGGCGCCAGCGGTGGATGAGGGGCCAGTCGAATGAAGCATGTCATCGCATTGGTTCTCGGGTTCTTCGCTGGAGTGATCATTTTTGTCGCGGGCCTTATCTACAATCCATTCATGGCGGACCGCGGTCTTTCTCCGTTGTCGGTAACCGACGAGGAAGTCATTACGCTCAGTTTCTCGAACGTGCCGAGCGAGAGCATCGTCTACACCAATAACGGTGAATCGCTGCAACAGTCGCCACTCACCGGGACGCTGCGACTCTGGAAAGCGCCGGTACGCAGTGTCAGTGCGCCGTATCCCGCAAAGGTGCTCCAGCTTTGGGAAGCGCCTATTCGCAGCACAGAGGCGATGGTGACGGTCATGCGCGATGCTCGCAATCAGACCGCAGGCATCGGCATCAAGTTTTCATCGGACTCCGAGAAATCGCGCCTGCTTTTCGGCGAAGTGATCGCGGACAGTGTCTGGTATCTCTATCTGCCCGAACAAGGTGCGTTCTTCATCGAGCAGACCGAAAACTACTGGCCATTCGTTCGCGAGGTCGCGTTTCCCGCCTGGCGAAGTTCCGCGAACAACTGGCGGGGCAGCTGGCTCGGCAACATGACAGCAGGACCCGGTGCACTTGGCACTGCCGCGGTCAGTAGCGGGTCAGGCCGAGTCGAAGGGATTCAAATGAATGGCGTGGAGTCGCTGTCCGTGCGCGCATACTCTGCAAACATCGGCCTGGTCGGGGCAGAGGGTCGACTGATCATCGAGGTTCCCGGGTCGCTAAACGAACCGGTCGACTGACTCGATAACTCCGCTGCGCGCTGAATCAGGCCACCAGGTCCTTCAACGCCGTGGTCGCATCCGCCAGCTTGTCCGGCATGATCTCTGCACGATCCGCAATCAGTTGTTTTGACTGCACGAAGTCGCGCGGCGCGTTGATCGCATCGACAGCAATGAGTCGGTGATCCCGGAAATACAGGCATGAGAAAGAGCGTTCTGCCGGATTTCCGCGAATGGCCACATCGTCGTATCCCTCGGACAATCCCGCGATCTGCAATTTAAGATCGTACTGGTCGGACCAGAACCACGGGACCTGGTCGTAGATGACATCCTGTCCACAGATATTCGCCGCCGCCGTCTTCGCCTGCTCGACCGCGTTGTGCACGGATTCGAGGCGCAATCGGCGGCCGTAGATCCTGTTGGGATGCGAAGTGCAGTCACCTGCCGCAAATACGTCAGCGTCCCCTGTCCGGCAGTGTTCGTCGACAACAATGCCGTTGTCCACCTCCAGCCCGGCCGCCGTCGCGAGCTCGGTATTCGGCTGAATACCAACACCGATTATTACGAGGTCCGCGGGAATGGTTTCACCTTCCGACGTGGTTACGGACTTAACCCGCTTCTTGCCGTTTAGCGACGCAACGCCTGTCGACAGTCGAAACTTGACGCCCTGGTTGGTGTGTTCGATCTGGTAGAAGTCCGAGATTTCCGGCGATACGACGCGACTCATGACCCGGTCGGCCATTTCGACAACGGTCACGTTGAGTCCCGCCTGCTGAGCAACGGCGGCCACCTCGAGTCCAATATATCCGGCGCCAATAATGACCGCCTTTTTGCCACTGTCCATGTCGCCACGAATGGCATCGACGTCCGCAATGCTGCGCAGGTAGTGGACGCTCTTCAGCGATGCACCTTCAACATGCAGGCGACGTACGCGCGAACCTGTAGCGAGCACGAGTTTGTCGTAGGGGATATCGGCACCGCCCTCGATCTTCAGGCATTTGGCGCTACGGTCGATTGCGGCAATCCGGGTGTCGAGTTGCAGGTCGATCGCCGGATCCTCGTAGAAACTCTCGGGCTTCACATACAAGCGTTCAGCCGGCATTTCACCGGACAGATACTTCTTCGACAGCGGCGGACGGTGGTAGGGCAGATACGGCTCGTCGCCGACCAGGACGATCTGACCGTCAAACTTGTGATGCCGCAAGCTGGCAACGACTTGTCCGGCAGCGTGGCCGGCGCCCGCAATGACGACTCGGGTAGCCATGAATCCTCCTTAAACCGGTACCAGCGGCCACAAGACAGGCAGCAGGACCATGACAGTGATAAAGACAACAATGGTCAGCGGCACGCCAACCTTGAGGTAGTCAACAAATCGATATCCGCCGGGGCCCATTACAAGAATGTTTGCCGGGTGCGAAATGGGGCTCGTGAAACTGGCAGACGCAGCCATTGCGACCGCCATCATCGCGGTCTCGGGTGCGACGCCGAGATCGGACATGGCCGACATGACAATTGGCGCCATAAGTACGACGAGTGCCGCTGTCGGGATGATCATCGTTGCCATGGCCGTGAGGATATAGAGTCCCATGATCACGGGCCACGGCCCGGCATCACCCAGCAGGTTCATGACCTGGCTGGCGAGGTAGGTCGCAGCCCCGGTTTCCTGCATGGCTGTCCCGAGCGGCAACATGCCCGCAATCAGGAATATCGCACGCCAGTCGATCGATCGGTAAGCCTGCTCCATATTCAGGCATTTCGTCAGAACCATGATGGTGCCACCGATGACGGCCGCAATGGAGATGGGTGCGTAGCCGAGCATCACGGTCAGCACAACGCCGAGCATGATGGCGGCCGCCAGTGGTGCGCGGCGCGTGTCGGGAGGTTCCTGGCCCAGCGGCGTCAGAATGAGGAAATCCGAATCAGTAGACAGGAGTTGCAGGCGGTCCCGGGGGCCGAGCAGCAACAGGGCATCGCCGATCTGCAGACGTTCATCAGCGAGTTCCGTGCCAACAGTTTCGCCTTCACGCCAAATGCCGGCGAGTTCGATACCGTAGCGTTCACGGAAATTGAGTTCGCCGACCGTGCGGCCCGCAAGCGAGCTACGAGGATCGAGCGTCGCATCCATCAGCGTCAGACGTTCGGATTCAAACGCGGCCGCACTTGCAGGCACTTTCGTGTCGATCTCGATTTCCTGCAGTCCACGCAGTACATCGAGATCGCTATGCTGTCCTTCGATGAGGAGCAGGTCGCCGCCGAGGAGAACCTCGTCGCCGTGCGGCATGACCCTGAGCTCACCATCGCGGAATACTGCGAGAACGCGGAAATCAAATACTTCGGCGAGGCGACTCTTCGCCAGCGTCTCCTCAACCAGGCCGCTGTCTTTTGGCAGGCGCACAACAAACATGCGTTCGTCGGCGTGGTACTCCTCGGCAAGCCTCTCCTGCGTATAGACGTCGACCTTCGTGAAGTCCGAGAACTTCTCAAGCTGTGCGATTGCGTCGATTTCGCCCTGAACCAGGATCTGGTCGCCCGACCTGATTGGCACGTAGGCAAGGTCGGTGAGACGGTACGCGCCGCGGCGCATAATGCCGACGACCGCGACGTCAAATCTTGTCCGGAATGCCGCGTGGCGAACGAGTTCGGAGACAACCGGGGAGCTGTCCGCGACCGTGACGGCGGCGTAGGCGACCTTCGATGCAACCATCGACTTCAGAACCGGTGCCTCGCGCTCGATGACGAGATCGGACCAGCGGCGCAACTCGCGGAACTGGTCTACGCGGCCCTGAACGAGCAGCCCGTCACCACCGCGCAGAACGGTCTGCCGATTGGGTAGCGTTTCACTGCGGCCGCTGCGGATCAGCGACAGGATGATGAGTCCGGTGGACGACCCGATGCGAGTCTCCGAGAGTGTCTTGCCGACCAGGATCGAATCCGTCGGCACACGCAGCATGAACGTCCTTTCCTGCAGCTTGTAGCGCGAACGCAGGCTGCGCTGGCTGACGTGTTTGTCGCGTGCCGCCTTTTGCTTCGGCAGCAGGAAGCGCCCGCCCAGTGCAACGAACAGGACGCCGATGAGCATTACGGCGCCACCGAGCGGCGTGAAGTCGAAGAGTTCGAACGGCGCGTGACCGTTGAGCACCATCGATTCCGAAATCAGCAGGTTGGGCGGCGTGCCGATCAGGGTCATCAGGCCGCCAAGCAGCGTTGAGTAGGCCAGCGGCATAAGCAGCCGTGATGCAGGAATGCGCGTGCGCCTGGCGACTTCCACGACGACCGGCAGCATGAGCGCGGCCACGCCGATGTTGTTCATGAACGCGGAGAGGACGGCACCCGTCACCATGATGACAAAGATCAGTGTGACCTCGCGACGGCCACCCAGGCGCATGACCTGGTGACCGATGATGTCCGCGATACCTGTTCGAGTCAGGCCTTCGCTAAGAATGAACATTGCCCAGACCGTGATGACGGCGCTGTTGCTGAAGCCGGCAAAGGCCTTGTCGGCAGTGACAATATCGGGAAGGCCGATCGCGAGTGCGCCGAGGACCAACAGCGCAACGAGGTCCATGCGAATGACCTCGCTAATGAACAGGACCAGCGAAATTGCGAGGATGGCGAGTACCAGTGCGATTTCGAAGGTCATTCAGTCGTTCTTTGGACGCGTTGCGGCTTTACATGTGGAGTTCCACACATTTATACACGACCTGAAGCGCAAAATCGTCATGCACATGCACTGCGACCGCAGCCTGTGCAACACTGTCCGCATGTCGTCCCCGACCCCATACAGCCCGTCACGAGGCAGCCAGCGAAAAGAGTTCGACATCCGTGGCGCTCGATACAGCGTGACAGAGTGGGGCGAGCGTGGCGCGCCGCTGTTCTTTTACCTGCATGGCTGGGCGGATACCGGCAGCACTTTCCAGTTTGTCGTCGATGCATTGCAGGACGACTGGCACGTCGTGGCGCCCGACTGGCGTGGCTTCGGGCGTTCGACGGCGAATTGCGCGGCCTACTGGTTCCCTGACTACCTTGCCGATTTGCACGAACTGCTCGAACTCTACACGCCCCGGCAGCCCGCACGGCTTGTCGGCCACAGCATGGGGGCCAATGTTGCCGGGCTTTACGCTGGCACGATACCGGAACGCGTCGAGGCCTTTGTCAACATCGAAGGCTTCGGGCTCGTGGAATCCGATCCGGCCGACGCACCAGGGCGCTACCGCAAGTGGATCGAAGCCTCACAGTCGAAGCCGGCGTTCTCTACCTACCCGGACCTGGGCGCCTTGTCGAAGCGCATCGCGAAACGTAATCCGCGCATGAACCCGGCGCATGCGGGGTTTGTCGCCGCAGAATGGGGTGCGGAGCAGGAGGACGGGCGAGTGATCCTGCGGGCAGACCCGCTGCACAAACTGCCGAATCCGATTCTCTACCGGCGAGCTGCGGCGGAGGCCTGTTGGCGGGCGATCACCGCGGAGGTGCTGCTGGTGACGGGTGGCGAGAGCGAGATCGCACAGCACCTGGGTGTCGACGACGAGGTGGACCTGCCGCACGACCAGTCGGTGTGTATCCCGAAGGCCGGGCATATGCCGCACTTCGATACCCCGGTCGAGCTCGCCGCCGCGATCGAGTCCTTCCTGAGACAATACTTGTAAATACATCCAGTACTGTATAAAAATACAGACTTTTGCAGGGGTGTGTGCTGTGCAAGTTGCCGAGCAGGAATTCGATCACCTGGGGCTACTCAACCCGGCGCAGCGACTGGCTGCCGAATACGGGGAGCAGCGCGAAGACGGCGGTTTCGGAGCGGGGCCATTGCTCGTGATCGCCGGCGCGGGTACCGGCAAGACCATGACGCTTGCCCATCGTGTTGCTCATCTCATTATTAAAGGCATCAGTCCCGAGCGCATCCTGTTGCTGACCTTTACGCGCCGCGCCGCGCAGGAAATGACGCGCCGTGTCGAGAACATCGTGCAGACGTCGGCTCGGCAATCTTCGCTGCGATCAATGCCGCCTTTGCCTGCAGGCGGCCTGCCATGGTCCGGGACCTTCCACTCCATCGCCAATCGCTTGCTGCGTCGTTTTGCACACAACCTTGGCCTCGACCCGGGCTTTTCTGTTCTTGACCGGGGTGATGCCGCCGACATGATCGACGTCGTGCGGCACGAACAGAAGCTGACAAAAACAGCCCGTCGATTTCCGAAGAAAGACACCTGCCTTGCGATCTACTCCCGTTGCGTCAATACGCAGCGGCCCCTGGTCGAGGTCCTCGACCAGACCTACCCGTGGTGTGCGGACTGGACTGACGAGCTGACTGCATTGTTTCGTCACTACACCTTGCGAAAACAGCAGAACCAGTCGCTCGACTACGATGACTTGCTGCTTTACTGGAGCCATCTTGTTGCAGAGCCGGAATTTGCGACCGAGATCGGATCCTGGTTCGACCACGTGCTGGTCGATGAGTACCAGGATACAAATCTTGTCCAGGCGCAAATTCTCAACGCGCTCAAGCCGGATGGCCGTGGCGTCACCGTGGTCGGCGACGATGCGCAATCGATATATTCATTCCGGGCTGCCGAGGTCGAGAACATTCTCGGTTTCCCCGACCAGTACATGCCCACGGCGCAGGTGGTCACGCTCGAGCAGAACTATCGTTCGACGCAGCCGATCCTGGATACGGCAAATTGCCTGATTGCCGAGAGTGAAAGGCAGTATCGAAAGAACCTGTTTTCGGAACGCGCAGACGGCGGCAAGCCCCGATACGTGACGGTTGAAGATGGCGATGCAGAGGCTGAATACGTGGTGACGTCGATACTGGCCAATCGTGAGCTTGGTATGGAGTTAAAGGAGCAGGCAGTGCTGTTCCGCGGCTCACATCACAGCGATCGTCTGGAGCTCGAACTCGTGCGCCGCAATATTCCGTATGTGAAGTACGGCGGCCTGAAATTCCTCGAAGCGGCGCACGTCAAGGACTTGCTGTCGGTTCTCAAGTGGGCAGAGAATCCGAAGAACGAAGTTGCAGCGTTTCGGGTTCTCAAGTTGCTGCCGGGCATGGGGCCATCGACGGCGGCGCGCTGTTTCGAGTACCTGGCGGTTAATGACCACCAATTTGCCTCATTGCATGATTTTCGGTCACCGGCCGCCGCAGCAAATGACTGGCCGGGTTTTTGCGACATGCTGATCGGCTTGTCTGCCGCCGAAGTCGGCGATCGTGGCTGGCAGGCGCAGTTGACGCAGGTGCGGCACTGGTACCAGCCACATCTCGAACGCATTTATGACGGGCTCGATACGCGTGAGGCAGACCTGGAGCAACTCGAGCAGATTTCGGGGCGCTACCCGACGCGCGAGAGGTTCCTGACCGAATTGACGCTGGATCCGCCCAGCGCGGCAGGTGACCGGGCCGGCGACCCTTTGCTCGATGAGGACTACCTGATCCTGTCGACAGTGCACTCAGCGAAGGGCCAGGAATGGGAGTCTGTCTTTTTGCTTAACGTCACCGACGGTAACTTCCCCTCCGAATTCGCGACGGGCAAGCCTGAGATGATCGAAGAAGAACGGCGCCTGCTCTACGTCGCGATGACGCGAGCCAGGCAATCGCTAACACTGATCTCGCCATTGCGCTTTCATGTGACTCAACAGCGACGCGATGGCGACAGGCATGTCTATGGCGCGCGTAGTCGTTTCATGTCTGATCGACTGTTGGCAACAATGGACAACCGCTTCGCCGGCCGTCCGGACGCTGACGGCGGCGCGTTCCGCGTGCGCTCCGATAAGCGTATCGATGTTGCGGAGCGCATGCGGCAGTTGTGGTGACAAAAAAAGGCGGTGACAAGAGTCACCGCCAATGCGAAACAAACAATATTAAGGGATAGATTAGTTTGCTGCGTCTAACTCTGGGTCGAGGTCGGCATCCCGGCCTTCCAACTCGATAAACTGCTGGTCCTGGCCGCGGTTATCTATGTCGATCTCGATGCGCATTCTGTGTTCTTCACCCGCGATCGCGGCACCGCCGATCAGGCACGCCCACAGAAATACGGCAATTGTCCGAAGCGTAACGTTTGTCACCCGCTTTTCTTTGCTGTTCATGATTATTTGATGCACGTACGCCAGAAAAGGTTGCAATCATCTGGGAATAAGTCGCCGTAATCCTCAGCCGAGGAACATCGTGTACGCGGGGTTATCGCTTTCTTCCCAGTGCGGGTAGCCGAGTTCCTGAAGATGCGCCTCCAGTTCGGCGGTTTCCTCCGGCGGCACATCGATGCCCGCAAGGATGCGCCCGTAGTCGGACCCATGATTGCGGTAATGGAACAGACTGATATTCCAATCGGTCCCGATCGCATTGAGAAAATCGAGCAAAGCGCCGGGGCGCTCGGGAAATTCAAAACGGAACAAGCGTTCGTTGCGAACGCCGGCCAGGCGTCCGCCAACCATGTGGCGGACATGCAGCTTGGCCATCTCGTTGTCGCTAAGGTCTTCGACCGGGAAGCCTGCGCCGCGCAGCGTGTCGAGCAATTCGAGTCGTTCCTGCATTCCCTTGATGAGTTGGACACCAACAAAGATATGCGCCTTGTTCTGATCGGCGTAGCGGTAGTTGAATTCGGTAATGCCACGGCGGCCGATGGCCTCGCAGAAGCGTCTGAAGCTGCCGGGCTGCTCGGGTATTTCCGCAGCGAGGATCATCTCGGTCAGCTCACCGACCGCGGCGCGTTCTGCAATATGCCTTAGCCTGTCGAAATTGACGTTGGCGCCGCAGCTGATCGTAACGAAGGTCTTGCCCTTGAGCTTGTTCTCCGCGATGTACTTCTTGGCACCGGCAACAGCCAGCCCACCGGCGGGCTCTACGATAGAACGAGTATCCTCGAAGATGTCACGAATCGCCGCACACGCCTGGTCGGTATCGACCGTGATGATCTCATCAACGAGTTCCTGGCAGAGCCGAAACGTCTCGTCGCCAACACGCCGCACGGCGACCCCGTCGGCGAAGATGCCAACGTGATCGAGTGTGACCGGTTCCCCGGCATCGATCGATGCTTTCATGGCGGCGGAGTCGTCGGGCTCAACACCGATCACGCGAACGTCAGGCCGCGTCTGTTTGATCCAGGCCGCAATGCCGGCGATGAGGCCACCGCCACCGATCGGTACAAAGACTGCGTCGATCTTCTCCTCGGCCTGCTCAAGAATCTCCTTGCCGATTGTGCCCTGGCCCGCTATGACCGCCGGATCATCGAACGGGTGGATGAAGACGAGGTCTTCGTTCGCCGCAAGTTTGCATGCGTATGCGTAGGCGTCGTCATAAGTGTCGCCGCGCAGAACAACCTCCCCACCCAGCGCGGCGACGGCCCTGATCTTGATCGATGGTGTAGTGACCGGCATGACGATGACCGCGCGTACACCCCTGCGCTGGGCAGCAAGCGCCACGCCCTGCGCGTGATTGCCGGCCGAACTGCAAATGACGCCATGGCCGAGTTCCTCGTTGCTGAGCCCGGCAATCTTGTTGTATGCGCCACGCAGCTTGAATGAGAAGACCGGCTGCAGGTCCTCGCGTTTCATCAGGATGTTGTTACCGAGGCGCGCCGACAGATTCGCGGCCGGTTCCAGTGGCGTCCTCGTCGCGACGTCATAGACCGCCGCCTTGTCGATCAATTCCAGGTATTTGGAGGTATTCATTCTGGGGTTATCGCATACCGCGTGGGCGTCCGCAAAGGCCCGTTTCCGGCTGCGAACCGTTGCGATAGTAATTATCGAGCAGGACTCTCATAATACTCGTGTGAACAAGTTGCTCATTACCAACGCGCGCCTCGTGAACGAGGGTTCGATTCGTGAGACGGACGTGCTGATTTCAGGGGACAGGATCGAGAAGATTGCGTCCGGCATTTCGGCGCCCAAGGGCGCCACGACTATTGATGCGGCAGGCAAGTACCTGCTGCCTGGCATGATCGATGACCAGGTCCATTTCCGGGAGCCTGGACTGACCCACAAGGGCGACCTGGCAACGGAATCTGCTGCGGCAGCAGCAGGCGGTATCACGAGCTTCATGGACATGCCCAACGTCAACCCGTTGACGACGACGCGGGAGGCGCTTGCCGACAAGTACGACCGCGCGGCGGGGCGCTGTACTGCGAACTACGGCTTCTACTTCGGCGCGACCAATAACAACATCGAAGAAATCAAGGCACTCTCGGTGGGAGAGAGTTGCGGCATCAAGGCATTTCTCGGCGCTTCGACGGGCGACATGCTGGTCGACGACCCGGACGCTATCGATCAGATATTCCGGCATGCGCCGGTGATCGTGGTGACGCACTGCGAAGACTCGCCGATGATCTGGGCGAACGAAAAGCAGGCGCGCGAGAAATTTGGCGACGAGGTCCCGTTCAGCGAGCATCCGAAGATTCGCTCGGCAGAAGCCTGCTACGCGTCGTCCAGCATGGCGATCAACCTGGCCAGGCGCCATGACGCACTGCTGCAGGTCCTGCACCTGACGACGGCGAAGGAGATGGAGCTCTTCGATACGGCGCCGCGGTTGCAAAAGCGGGTCACGGCTGAAGTCTGCGTTCATCATCTCTGGTTCGAAGAATCGCGATATGACGAGCTCGGCGCCCGCATCAAATGTAACCCGGCAATCAAGCGTGCCGAGGACCGGGACGCGTTGATAAAGGCACTGAACGAAGGGCGTATCGATATCATCGCGACCGACCACGCTCCGCATACGGCGGACGAAAAGCAGGGTACTTACTTCAACGCGCCGGCAGGGTTGCCGCTGGTCCAGCATGCACTGCTTACACTGTTCGATCTGGTCAGTGCCGGCAAGATCAGCCTGGAACTGTTAGTGGACCGGGCATGCCATGCGCCGGCAGATATCTTCGGTGTCACGGATCGCGGCTATGCCCGCGAGGGCTGGTTCGCCGATTTCGTTATTGTCGACAGCGCTGCACCGTACCGGGTTACAGCGGACAATGTCTTATATAAGTGTGGCTGGTCACCGTTTGAGGGACATGAATTCTCGGCGTCAATTGACACGACGATAGTGAACGGTGAGGTCGTATATCGCGGCGGTCGTCTCACCGGTGCCGTCGCCGGGCAGAAGCTGAATTTCACTCGAGCAAGATGATGGGAACGCCACTGTTTACTTTCCGGTCGATCCCGTTATGCTAGCGCGAGAAAAATGAAGCCCACAGATACTTCCAATCCCGAGTATTTTCATAAGGTAGTGGACTGCCAGTACGGCTGTCCTGCGCATACCGACGTTCCCGCGTACATCCGCATGATCGCCCAGGGGCAGTTCAGCGACGCGTACATGGAGAATCGCAAGTCGAATGTGTTTCCCGGGATTCTCGGTCGTGTTTGCGATCGACCCTGCGAACCAGCCTGCCGTCGCGGTCGCGTCGAAGACAAGCCGGTTGCGATCTGCCGACTGAAACGTGTGGCCGCGGACAACCGTGATGACATTGTCGATCGTTTGCCCAAGCCGCCCGCGAAGAACAATGGCAAGAAGGTCGCGCTGATCGGCGCAGGTTGCGCATCGCTTACCGTTGCGAATGATCTGCGTCCCCTCGGCTACGACGTCACGATTTTTGAGGCACTCGACACCACGGGCGGCCTCATGCGCACGAATATCCCGGCGTTCCGCCTGCCACCTGAAGTTCTCGACGAGGAGATCGGTTACATCCTCGACATGGGTGTCGACCTGAAGCTCAATCATCGCATCGACAGCATGAAAGAGCTGCTCGACGAAGGCTATGACGCGGTGTTTGTCGGAACCGGTGCGCCCAAGGGCAAGAACCTCGATCTGCCGGGGCGTTACGATTCGGACCGGATCCACATCGGCATCGAGTGGCTGGAGTCCGTCGCTTTTGAGCACATCAAGGAAATCGGCAAACGTGTACTGATTATCGGTGTCGGTAATACTGCAATGGATTGCTGCCGCACGTCGCTGCGCCTGGGGGCGGATAACGTCAAGGTTATGGCGCGCAAGCCGCGCGGCTTCTTCAAAGCGTCCGAGTGGGAGCTCGAGGATGCCGAGGAAGAGAACGTCGATATCATGGTCAACCACTCGCCGAAAGAATTCGTCTATGAAGACGGCAAGCTTGTCGGTATGCGATTCGACCTGATGGAATACAAGGTCGATGAGAATGGCGGTATCGATCGCGGTACGTCGACGGGCGAGGTTGTCATTCCCTGCGATGATGTAGTACTCGCGATTGGCCAGGACAATGCCTTCCCGTGGGTCGAGCGTGACATCGGCATCGAATTCGACAAGTGGGAGTGCCCGGTCGTCGATGAGACGACGATGATGTGCACGCGCGACGGTGTGTTTTTCGGCGGTGACTCGGCGTTTGGCCCGAAGAACATCATCTGGGCCGTGGAACACGGCCACCAGGCCGCCATCTCCATGCACAAATACTGCCAGGGCGAGGACATTCGCGATCGTCTGCCGATCGGTTTGAACCTGTCGAGCCAGAAGATGGGTATGCACGAGTGGAGTTACTCGAACGACTACGATGGTGACGCCAGGACGCAGATGCGACACGTCGATCTCAAGGATCGATTCAAGAACATCAAGATTGAAGTGGAGCTCGGCTTCGATGCGGAGCAGGCAGCACAGGAAGTAGAGCGCTGCCTGAATTGCGATATCCAGACAGTGTTTGCAGCGCCACTTTGCATCGAGTGCGATGCCTGCCTCGATATTTGTCCGGTGCTCTGCCTGACGATAACGCCAAACGGTGATGAGGCAGACCTGCGAACCCGTCTCAAGGCGCCCGCAGAAAACACCGAGCAGGCGCTATATGTGTCGGATGCCTTGCCCCAAACCGGGCGCGTCATGGTGAAGGATGAGGACTTGTGCGTGCATTGCGGCTTATGTGCCGAACGGTGTCCGACCGGCGCCTGGGACATGCAGAAATCGACTCTTCTTATTCCGTACGCTGTTGACGAAGCAGCAGACGAACAGCCAATGACCGCTGCAGGCGGCGCTCCAACGTAAGGGATTACCGTGGCTACAGTAAACGACGTCGTCATCAAGATAGCCACGGTCAACGGTACAGGCTCCGCCAGCGCAAATGGTCTCATGCGTAAGGCAATCTTCCGCATGGGCGTGCCGGTCGTTGGCAAGAATTATTTCCCCTCCAATATCCAGGGCCTGCCCACGTGGTATGAGATCCGCGTCACGGGTGACGGTTATCAAGCACGCGCCGATCGGGTGGATATCATGGTCGCCATGAACGCCCAAACCTACGCGAAGGATATGGAAGAAGTAACACCCGGCGGCTGGTTGATTTACGACTCCACCTGGCCTCGCTCGAAGTTGCTGGATCGCGATGACATCGTTGTGATTGGCGTGCCGCTGTCGCGTATGTGCAATGAGCACTTCGACGGCGCGCGAGCGCGTATCCTGATGAAGAACATTGCGTACGTGGGCGTGTTGTCTGCGTTTCTCGATGTTGATCTCGAAATCATCAAGGAGTTACTCGAGGAGACCTTCGCCTCAAAGCCGCACCTCATCGAATCGAACATGGAAGCGATTCACCTCGGCTACGATTACGCACGCGAGCATTTTCCATGCCCGCTGGAAAAACGCGTCGAGAAGATGGACGCGACCAAGGGGCATATCGTCATTGATGGCAATACCGCAGCAGGTCTCGGTGCGGTGTTTGCCGGCGCGACCGTCGGTGCCTGGTACCCGATTACGCCGTCAACGTCGTTAATGGATGCGTTCCGCACCTTCTGTGCCCGTTACCGCGTCGACCCCGAAACCGGCAAACGAACGTATTGCATTATCCAGGCCGAAGACGAATTGGCGGCGATCGGCATGGTCCTCGGTGCCAACTGGAGTGGCGCCCGCTCATTCACTTCCACGAGTGGCCCCGGTATATCGCTGATGAGCGAGTTCATTGGCCTGGGCTACTACGCCGAAATCCCGGCTGTCATCTACAATGTCCAGCGCACAGGTCCATCAACGGGCATGCCGACCAGGACCCAGCAATGCGACCTTCTGAGCTGCGCGTATGCGTCCCACGGTGACACCAAGCACGTGTTGCTGTTCCCGGCGGACCCGGCCGAGTGCTTCTACATGTCGCCAATGGCGTTCGATCTTGCGGAACGGCTGCAGACGCCCGTCATGGTACTGACCGACCTCGATATCGGCATGAACGACTGGATGGTTCCGGAACTCAAGTGGGACGAATCCTATGTGCCGGATCGCGGCAAGATTTACGGCGCCGAAGACCTCGAGAAGATGGACAGGTTCTGCCGCTACCTTGATGTCGATGGCGACGGCATTCCTTATCGAACTCTGCCGGGCGTGCACCCGAAAGGCGCGTATTTCACGCGCGGTTCAGGCCACAACAAGTACGGCGCCTATACTGAAAACTCAGATGAGTACCAGGAGGTCATTGATCGACTGCTGGTGAAGTGGGAAACCACGCGAACGATGGTTCCTGACGCCGAGATTCGGTATTCGAAGTTCAACAAGGCCGCCATTCTGACTTTGGGAAGTACGGACGGTCCCTGTAAGGAAGCCCTGGATCTGCTGGCCAGCGAGGGTGTGGGATTGAACTACTGCCGCGTTAAAGCGTTCCCGTTCACTGACGCCATAGGCGAGTTTATTGAGCAGCATGACGTTGTTTATGTTGTTGAGCAGAATCGTGACGCACAGTTGCGAACCCTGCTGATTACAGATATCGGTGCCGACCAGAAAAAACTCGTTTCGATCCTGCATTACAACGGCATGCCAGTGCACGCGGCGTTCGTGGTTGATCGCGTGCGCAGCGAGATCGTCAAGGGACGTGCCGCGTAGGCGGGGAGAGGTTAATGACCTATATTGCAAAACCGAAAGTTGCCCATCCCAGTCTGCCAAAAAATGCGCTCGGACTGACCGCTCGCGACTACGAAGGTGCGGTATCAACACTGTGTGCAGGCTGTGGCCACGATTCGGTTACGGCCGCGCTTATCCAGGCCGTCTTCGAGCTCGATATCAAGCCTCACATGCTTGCGAAAATAAGCGGCATCGGTTGCTCATCCAAGACGCCGGCCTATTTCGTCAACCAGGCACACGGATTTAACTCCGTACATGGTCGCATGCCGTCTGTTACCACGGGTGCGAACGCCGCAAATCGCGACATGACGTACATAGGTGTATCCGGCGACGGTGATTCCCTGTCGATCGGCGTTGGACAGTTCGTCCACGCAATTCGCCGCAACCTCAATATGTGCTACCTGATCGAGAACAACGGCGTCTACGGGCTGACCAAGGGCCAGTTCTCGGCATCAGCGGATATCGGTAGCAAGCCAAAGAAAGGCATGCCGAACCAGCAGGAACCCATCGATCCCGCGAGCTCTGCTCTCGCGCTCGGCGCGACCTATATCGCACGCAGTTTTTCTGGCGACAAGGAACAACTCGTGCCGCTCATCAAGGGCGCGATTATGCACAGTGGATTTTCACTGGTCGATATCATCAGCCCTTGCGTGACCTTTAACGATCATGAGGGCTCGACGAAGAGTTATGCGCACACACGCGAGTTCTATCATCACGTTTCGAATATTGACTATATCCATCCCTCAAAAGAGATAACGACGTCGTACGATGAGGGCGAGGCGATGCCGATTCATCTTCATGGTGGCGATACAATCGTGCTGCGCAAACTGAATCGGGATTACGACCCCACAAGTCGCGCGGACGCATTCAAGTTCCTGCGAGACCGCTTCAATGCCGGTGAAGTGATTACAGGCTTGTTGTACGTCAATGAAGACCGCCCCGAAATGCACGAACTCATGAACAACACGGACACGCCTTTGTCGCAGTTACCGTACGAGGGATTGCATCCAGGCAACGACGAGTTGCAGAAACTGCAGAAACGGTATCGCTAGTACCTGGTGTTTAATCAGCCTGATTGTCGTCCCCGGAAACCAGCTTGTTGTCCTCGATCTTCCAGTGCCGCATTGCGTAGACTTCCAGGGCTCTCGGCGTAGGCTTGCTCGGGACTGTGGATGTAGTAGCCGACGACAAGTTGCCCGTAGCCCTCTGGAGAGATCGGGGCGCCAGTCAGCCGCGAGACCGAACCTGACTCGTAAATTTCCATGTAATCGATCCTGATTCGGTCGCCGAGGAACACTTCCCCCGCCAGTGCAAGTCGTCCTTTTCCGTCGTTCAGTAGTACGTTGAGGTAATAGAACACGCCAGAGCCGCGACTGTCGTGCACGAGTATCGCGGCGTGGTCAACGGTGGCATCGCCGTCAAGGTCGCCCGATGTCGAGACCAGCAAAGAGACCGTGCCATTTCCGCTTTCGTAAACGCCATCCTCGAGCGTTATCGCATGCCCTTCGACAGAGTAAACAGGCATCATCGGGACTGTACCGTCGGACTGGCCGCATCCGCACGCCGCTACCAGCGCGCAGGCTGTCCCGATAAGTGGCGCTGTCAGCAAACTTCTCATGGCGGATCTTCCAGGGTTCGTGTTGGCGCAGCTTCGCCTGTCAAATCTTGTCATTCGCAAATGGCCGCCCTGAGGCAGTAGCGGAGATCATGGCCCAGATGCCTCGAGCGGTGGCTATGAGGTCTTCTCGCTGGTTTGGCGGATACTCAACGTTCTGGTGCGAGCGGGAATTTGCGCGATCCAAAATGACCAGAACATGAGGTATTCGGACCAGACCCTCGACGGGCGATCCGGCATCGTCCTGCTAACACGATACCGGACCGGCCTATCGAGGTCCGAGAGGAGGCCACCATGACCACGCGCAAGTTCATTTCGGGAAAACCGCTGCTGTACTGGGTCACGCTGATAGCGATCATCGCTGGCCTGGCGCTCGGAGCTACATCGGGTGCCGTCTCTGCCGCTGCGCCAGAGCAGCGGTCCGACGAGATACGGTTAGTTCCAGAGCCGTTTCCACCAGGGATCCCTGCCTGACTCTGGTTGCACGCCACCAGCGAACGGGATCTTCTCGCGGATATCATCAACGTCCCAACCCGTGAGGTTCGCGAGCTGCTGGGCTTCCCGTTCCTGTCGTTCACGCACGCTGGCCTGGTACTGCGAGATATCGCAGCTTGCCTCGCCCGTCCACGGGCGCCGAATCACATAACGCCCCTGGTAGTTGCTGCGGTCACCGGTCTCCTGGAATACCAGGTCCTCGGGGAAATGTTCCGCGTCATAGCGAACATGCAGCCGCGTGACGAACACATTCTGTGCCGGAACCTGCAGCAAACGCTTTGCCTCCGGTCCGACTTTGCCAAGCCAGAACACGCCGAGCTGGCGAAGCTCACTGGCGCTCAGCGGGTCGGCGGCACACGGGTCACACCAGCCCATATCCCAGGCGTACTCAAGGAACACCGCGCGCTCGTTTTCCTTAATCGTCTGCCTCTCGAACATGGCGCGGTAGAAGTCGCCAAATTCGCCGTCGACAAACTCCGGAACCTCAACGTTGCTCGGCAGTTTCACCGTGCGGTAGTTGGTTGTCTCGACACGGCCGGTTCGCGTCAGCGCATACACGTACAGCTCCTGTTTCCCTGCGGCGTTCAAGGTGCCGAGCCGTATGGGGAGCATGAACTTGTTGCTTTCATACGCCACCTGTAATGGGCGCAGGTATTGATACCCAAGCTTCGACTGTTCCTCCACATTCACCCTGGCAACGAAAAAACGCATGTCTTGCTTCAGATAGCTGTCGACGACTTTTTTCGCACCGCGCGGAATTTTGTAGCCGTTGTCGTTGAGCCAGCGAATCAGCCCGCTGCTCTGCTCGGCTGACAGGATCAGGATGTCGTACTCACCGACCGTGTACTGGGCTTCGATCGTAACGCCGCGAGATTGTGCAGAGCGCTTCATCTGCCTGGCCGACTCGGGAAGAGCCGCATCGCTGCGGAGCATTTCCTCGCGATCGTAGAGCGCGCAAGGGTCAGCATCGTGGTACTCGACAAGGCGCGGCGATGTATAGGCGTCGAGGTGTTGAATAACCGCCCGGTCGCCAACATTGATCTGCTCGCGTTCGATCATGGTCGGTACCGGGATGACGACGGCAAAGTCCTCGACTTCGCCTTCGAAGTCATTGGCCATCGTGATGACTGTCCGGTCATCGTCGCGGACGAGCACGACCTGGGATGCGCGATTAAACAAACTCGTATCGGCACGTGCAACGTAGAAGCCACAGAATGCCTGCGCTGTCGTGGTGACGGTAATGGTCACGATCGCCGTGACCAGGGTGATCAACAATCTCATGATTGAACTCCTTTGAGAGAAACGCTCGCTCGAGCGCCGGGCTTTTCCCACCGGTAATGCGATCCCTGCAAGACTGCGTCGACGAGCGGCACCAGCGGTGCAGACAATATCAATGCGAGAATCGGGCCATTGGGTTGATAGAAAACGAACTGAATCGTGTATGCGATTGCCGCTACGAGCGTCGCAAACAGCGTGCGACCAACGGCAGTGTCTGGTGTGGTCTTCGGATCCGAAATCATGAAGAACGCGAAGATCAGGAGGGCGCCGTTCTGTAGCTGATGGACGGGTATCGACATTGGGTCACCGAGCCAGGCAGCCCGGCCGAATAGCAGTGCACCGTAGACGCACAGGAAAGCAATCGTCGTCTCCGCGCGCTTGGCGCGCGTCAGGACGAGAAACCCGAGGCAGGCGAGGCCGAACGCACCGATAGTGGCGCTGCCCCATTGTCCCGAGGAAACCCACGCCTGGTCGCTCAGCAACATGAGCGACACGAGCGCCGCGTTGGCGGGGTTGAAGACGTGCTTGCCGCGCACCCGGATAAGGAACTTGCTGCCAATCGCGATGACGGCTGCAGCCATCGCCAGGCCGATCAGCTCCGTCCGGAGCAGCAATGTCAGAGACAACGAGGTGATCAGTGCGCTCAATGGGTCGAAGCGGGGCAGCCCGGCCAGTCGCGTCCCAAGGAACTGGGTTGCCTGGGCCACAAGCAGGATGGCGACGGCGTTCTGCCAGCGGATGCCGAAGTCCAGTACGACGATGCCGATGCTCAGCAAAGTCGTCAGGACAACGATCTGGTAGTAGCGCGGGTCGCGCAGTCTGGATAGCCGTTTCATGCCCGTTGTTAACGGGGGCGCAGGCGATTTGGGTCTAACCACGCCTGGTGTGTTATAGTTATTCCAATAAAAACAACAAGTTAAAAGTTTGCATCCAAACATCCAATGGCATGCATCTAACGGGTGCAAGCAAGATCATTTGGACTTTAGGGAGTTACCAACGTGGTTGAAGAAATGATTCCGATCGTAATGTTCATCAGCATAGCCGTCGTATTTATCGCGGCATTCTGGTTCCGCCAGCGTGGCCGTGATGCGATGCAGCAGACGATCCGGTTGGCACTGGATAAAGGGCACGAATTGACACCAGAGATCATTGATCGACTGGGTCACCCGAAGGCCAGCAAGTTTAAAGACCTGCGCCTGGGCGTCATCTGGATGTCGCTGGCGATTGGCCTCGTGCTGTGTGGTCTCGCAGTTCCGGACATGTCCGGCGAAGCTCTGCGTGGTTGCCTGGCCGGCGCAGCGTTCCCCTTCGCGATCGGCGTGGCGTACCTGCTCCTGTATCGTTTTACTGGCAAAGAGGCGTAGGCGAGTACTACCTTGACCACGTCCGAGGACAGTCAACTCGTCGCAAGGGTCGTATCCAGTCAGGATACGGATGCTTTCGGCGAGTTGATTCGCCGCCACCAGTCGCATGTGCGAAATTTCCTGCGCAAGCTGACCGGCGATTTCTCAACGGCGGACGATCTGGCGCAAGACTGTTTCATGCACGCATGGGACAAGCTGCAGACCTTCTCGGGCCGCGGGTCGTTTATAGGGTGGTTGCTCAAGATCGCCTATACGACGTTCCTGCAGTCGAAGAGAAAATCGAAGCGCTATGGAGAGATTCTGGACCAGGTAGGTCATGCGAATGAAGTGGAAGATCGCAACTACACGGTACAGCCCGACGAAGTTGGGGACCTGGATCGCTTCCTGGCCGTACTGACCGACGAGGAGCGCGCCATTATGGTTATGTCCTATGCCTGCGGACTTTCGCACCGGGAAATTGGCGAATCGATGGGTATGCCGGTCGGAACAGTGAAATCAGTGATATTTCGTGGTAAAGAAAAGATCAGGACGAATTTTGACATCAAAGATCATCAACATGGCTGAGCGAATCAAAGACGAACAGGACCGCTTACTCGAGTCGATGTTTGCATCGGCGCCGATCGCGGATAACGGGTTCAGTACGCAGATTGTGAGGCGCATCCGGCGCAAGCTCTGGGTTCGCCGCATTACGCTGCCTGCAGCGGTTGTTTTGGGTGGCCTGGTGGCGTTGCCACCCGTTGTCGGCCTCCTGAAAGGCGTTTACCAGCTTCTTTTGAGTATGCCGGTTGACCTGGTGCCGCCCCTGGAGAGCAGTCTGCCGTCGCTGCAACTCATACTGACTGGTGCGTTGATTCTGTTTGTCGTGATGTTTTCGCTGAACACGCTCGAAGACTAGACCGTTCTCATTGTCTTGCCATGATCGCTCGGTTACATTGCGATCATGACTCTTCGCGACAAAGTCGAGGCCCGCTTACCAAACTGGGAACGCTGGTATCCCAGTCTGTTCGATGCGGCCACCGATCTCGGCATCATCAAGGCCGAAGTCTGCGATCCTAATTCCCTTTTGCTAACCCGCCGCCACCAGAAGGTGCGGCAGCAAGCGGAAGACGCGCACCGCGAGAAGTGGGGCGGCAACGAGCAGGACTAAACCATGCCATTTGATCTCGAAGCGGTCCGCGCCCAGTTCCCGGCTCTGGCTGGTACTGATGACGGCCAACGCCGTATCTTTTTCGACAATCCGGCCGGCACCCAGGTGCCCGCGTCGGTTGCCGCGGCAATGTCCGATTGCCTGCTGAACAGTAATGCCAACCTCGGCGGCCACTTTCGAACGTCGCGCCGGGCGGATGATGTCGTGCAGTCGGCGCGTATTGCGATGGCAGACCTTCTGAACGCGCCGTCGCCCGATGAGATCGTATTCGGCCAGAACATGACAACCATCACGCTGCACCTGTCGCGGTCGATCGGTCGGCTGTTTCGGCCAGGCGATGAAATCATCCTTTCTCGCATGGACCATGACGCCAACGTGTGGCCCTGGGTTCTGGTCGCGCGTGACCTGGAACTGGAAGTCAAATGGCTTGATTTCGATGCGACGACATTTGAGTTCGATCTGTCACTTCTTGATGAGCTGCTAACGGATCGCACGCGCCTCATTTGCGTTGGTGGTGCCAGCAACTTGACGGGCACGCTCAACGATGTGACGGCAATCTGCGATAAGGCGCGTGCTGCCGGGGTGTTGACCTACATTGACGCCGTGCAGTCCGTACCGCATGTCGCGACGGACGTCCAGGCTATCGGTTGCGATTTTCTCGTGTGTTCACCTTACAAGTTCTTCGGGCCGCACCAGGGCGTTCTCTGGGGTCGCCGCGAAGTCCTGGAGCAACTGGAGCCGTACAAGGTCCGGCCAGCCTCGTCGAGCATTCCCTGGTGTTTCGAGACCGGTACGCAAAGTCACGAAGGCTTCGCCGGAATTACGGCGGCGGTCGATTACTTTGCCTGGATAGGCGAATCAATGGGCGGCGGCAAAGGGCGGCCAGCGTCGCTACGCGCCGCAATGGCACTGTTGTTTGACTATGAGAAATTGCTTGCAGGCCAGTTGGTCGCCGGTTTACAGGCTATCGATGGAGTGGTCGTACAGGGGATTACGTCACCGGACGCGATGGACAGGCGCGTGCCGACGGTATCGTTCACGCACAGTACGGTCGCAGCGAATACCATTGCCGAGTCACTGGCGAAGGAGAATATCTTTGTCTGGAGTGGCCACAACTACGCCGTTGAGGTTGCCCGGACACTGGGGATTTACGAGTCAGGCGGCGCGGTGCGCATTGGCCCCGTGCATTACAACAGCGCTGCGGAAATCGAGGAATGCCTCGAGGCACTGGGGCGAATAGTCGTTGCCTGATATAGAGAAAGCCGCATTGCTGCGGCCCTCGTAAATAGAGAAAGCCGCATTGCTGCGGCTTTCCGTGGAATGATGTAATCGAAAAGGAGAGTCAGCGAGATGCGTCGCGGTGCTCCATCTTTCGCGTTAGACCCTCAGGTTTTTCGAATACCCTTGTTATCCCACGAGACATGGATCACCTCCTTCTAGTTGTTTGCCCGAGGTGAGTATCTCTTGGAAATCAAGAGATTCCAAGCAGAAATTTAGGAAATAAATATGCCTTCAATTCAACACATTTTGTAGGTTATTATTGTTGGCCGGCCTCGGGATGCAGCCCGGCATAAATCAGAAGAGAGAAAATAATGGCAATTGCAGATCTCAATTACGTACTCAAACTGTTCCGTGGCTCCGATGTGTCCGCAGATCACGAGAACGACCTGTTCCAGGAAGTCCTGCTCATGACGCTGGCGAGAGCTGCAAATGCTGACGTGAGCATCCATCACCTGGAGGTCGATCGTATCCGGGAAATTTTGAAAGAGCACACAGGCAAGGATTTCAGTTCCGCCGACGTTCGTGTTGCAGCACGCGAAGAACTTTATGCGGAAGCGACACTCGTCAAGTACCTGCGCGGCGCGCAAAAGAAGCTGACCGACGATCACTGCACGGAAATTGTGAAGGCATTGACGGCCGTTTTCCGCAGCGACTCTACCGTCAGCGCGCTCGAGGTCGATTTCTTCAATAATGTGGTCGACGCGTTGAATGTTACGCCGGCCCAGATCGCGGGGCTTGTCGCGGGCGATATCTGAGCTCTGCGCGAGGATTAGAGAAAAGCGGGCCTTAAGGCCCGCTTTTTTTTGCTTCGCTGCGATATACAACAAACAGCCCCGATGCCACGATGATGAATGCGCCGAGCATGACACGGGTGTCCGGGATCTCGTCCCAAATCAGGTAGCCTGCAATCGCACCGCCAACCAGCGCCACGTATTCGAGCGGCGCCACGGCAGCCGGCGAAACGGCCCGATATCCGTTTACCAGACCGACCCAGGCGCCGATTGAACACACTGCAGCGCCCACGATGAGCATCCACCCGGTCATGTCCGGCGCCAGCCAGTCGCTGCTATTGGCAAACAGTATCGCGACAATCATTGGTGCCACCACGACGTAGAAGGACAATGACAGCGTCGACTCGGTATCGCCCAGTTTGCGGGCGGTAATCGCCTGGCAGGCATAACAGAAGGCCGCGACGAGCACCGCAATGGCGGCAAATGAGAGTTCGCCGCTACCAGGCTGCAACATGACCAACACACCGAGGAAACCGACAATGACCGAGGTCCAGCGTCGCCAGCCAATTTCATCACCAAGGAACAGCGCTGCCAGCGCGGTCACCATCAGTGGCGCGGTGTAGCCCAGCGTCAACGCGTTGACCAGCGGCATGTGCGCCACGCCGTAGAAGAAGCCGAACATCGCGCCCACCGCCATTATCGAACGGAATACGTGCCAGCCAATCCGACGAGTCCTGAGCGAGTCGTAGCCACCGAAACGCGGCGCCACTGCGAGCAGGATTGCGATGGCGATCGCACTACGTAGCAGTACGAACTGGTTCAGCGAGTAGGTTTCGAGAATTTCCTTGGCACAGAGATCGAGGGCGAGTCCCGCGCTCACACCAAACATCATCCAGGCGGCCGCCCGGAGGATATTCTCGTGTTCGAGTGAACTCGTCATGTGATTCAGGAGGGTTCCGGATGAACGAAGCCTGAACATGGTCTCACGCTTTTTTGCCAAAGCCCACAGGGTTCAGCATCGATTCAGCGTTCCGAATGCCTAATGGACGCGTGAGTTAAGGAGAGGACACCAAGATGAAACATGTGACCCGCACAACATTGATGATCGTGACGTTATTGCTGGCAACAGCAGGCATGGCCCAGGTGGAGGACGAGCCCAGGCAGAGCCTGACTTCGCAGGGCAGCAATATTGCTCGTGGCAGCGTCGGTAATGACAACGCGTCCTACGACGAGTTCAAGTCGCTGAGTGTCGAGGGCACACGCAGCGAGAAAAGTGCACGCTCGGCATCGACAGAGTCGGGTGCCGCTGTGACCCAGGCATTCGATCCGAACTTCTGGTTCTACGACGCCGATGTTCAGTTGTTTTCGGATTTCGATAACGACGGTTACTACTTCGGTATCGACCTGTTATTCGATGCAGATACCAACTATGCAGCTGCCGAAGTCTACGCCGTGCTGTACCTGAGCTACGAATACGGTCCGTGGAACGAGTACGCAGAGACAGACGATTTCACCCTGTTCGGCACGGCCAGCAGCGATGACTACGTTGTCGAAACCGAGCTTGTCTCGGGATACCCGACCGGCGACTACGACATCCTGATCGAGCTCTTCGATGCATACGACGGCACTTTCCTCGCAAGCTTCGGCCCGGAGGACACCTCCGAGCTCGCGCTGTTGCCGCTCGAGGACTCCACGCGCGACGCCCGGTCGGGCGGCCAGACTCAGGTCGTGGTTAATTCCGGGGGCGGCGGCGCCACGGGCTTGCTCTTCCTTCTCGGGCTCCTTGCCGTACGCATGACCTTGCGGCCCCAGGCGGCAAGGCCGTCGAAGTAGATGTACAGGGCTGGCACGACGAGCAGCGACACAACTGTCGAGAACGCCAGGCCACCGATAATCGCCCTCGCCATCGGGTAGTACGGAGGACCGTCTCCACCGATTTGCGTACTGCCCATGGCGAGCGGCGTTAGCCCGACAATCGTCGTGGCAACCGTCATCAGGATCGGACGCAGGCGGTCCCTGCCGGCAACGACAATGGCTTTATTTCTTGGCACGCCTTCCTGGCGCAGGTTGTTGATGTGATCGACCAGCACGATGCCGTTGTTCACGACGACCCCGATCAGGATCATGATGCCGATCATGGCCATGAACGAGAACGTAGTGCCTGTTGCAGCGAAGAACAGGAATACACCGAAGATCGAGAAGACGATTGACCCGAGGATGATCGAGAACGGCAGTAGCAACGACTCGAACAGGGCCGCCATGACGAGAAAGATGCAGGCGATGCCGAGCAGGATATTGGTGGCCATCATGTCGGCCGTCTCGTCCTGGCGCTCAAAGCCACGGCCTTCCTTCCAGCTGTATCCCGGCGGCAGCTCGATTTGCTCCATCAGGCTCTTGACGCGGGGACGTACATCATCGGGGGTCACGTCCTCTTCGAGGTTGGCCTTGATGATGACAGCCGTCTGCCGATCGGTTCGCTGAATTGTGTCAGGCGACTTGCCGATGCGCATGGTAGCAACGCTACCCAGCGTGATGCGCTGACCGTCGTGCGTGTAGAGGGGCAGCTCGGCGAGCTGCTCGATGCTCTGCTTGTCGTCTTCGCGGAACGCAAGGCGAACCTGGACCTCGCCAGACTTGCCGCGGAACTCGCGCAGGCTTAGCCCGCGCATGGCGATCGCAATTGATTCCGCAATCTCTGCGGTCGTCAGGCCCGCATTTGCCGCGCGCGTCCGGTCAATATTCACCCGAATCTCACGATCGCCGGATTCCGCATCGCCCTGTACGTCCTTGAGGCCCTCGACGGACGAGAGCGCACGGACAATATCGACGCTAAGCGCGTTGAGGATTTCGGTCGAGTCACCGCTGACCTGGATCGAGAAACCGTCGCCGCCGCCTTGCTGGTCGAACTGAAAACTCGGTTTGCCGATAGCGATTTCAGGCAGGTCCTTTTCAATCAGCTCGATGATCTCCTTGGTCGACAGCGTCGCATCGTCTTCGTCCGTCAGGAGGATTGTCGATTCGGCACGGCCCTGCTCGTAATAGCTGTAGACGGAACGAATGTTGAATTCCTCAGCCCGCGAGTACAGGTAGTTCTCGATCGTATCGACAGTCTTCTCAACGCGCTCCAGGGAATGCTGGCCTTCCACGTGATAGGGCATGAATAGCCGGCGTCCTACGTCCTGCGGGAACATGTCAAACTTCACGAGTTGCAGGGCCATCGGCAGTATGCCGATTACGCAGATCAGGACGATGCCGAGAGCGGACCACCAGCGGTGACCCACAATCCACTCGAGGCTTCGCGTGTAGCGCCTGGTCAGGCGCGACATTAAGCCGCCTTCTTTGGGCATTGGCGGAACCTTGACGCGGGCCGCGAGCATTGGCACCAGTGTCTGCGCAATCAGCAGCGAGGCCAGCAGGGCGACAATGATGGTGACTGCTACGTGCGTCAGGAAGATCGTAATATCGGTCTGGGCACCAAAAACGATCGGCGCAAACACAATAATCGTCGTGAAGGTTCCCGCGATGACGGCCAGGCCAACTTCGTTGACGCCTTTGATCGTCGCCTTATAGGGTTCGTCGGGATGCTCGGTCCGATAGCGGAAAATACTCTCCGTGATAACCACGGCATTGTCCACGAGCATGCCAACAGCGAGCATCAGGCCCATCATCGACAGGATATTCAACGTCAGTCCCGAGAAATACAGGGCGCCGAGCGTGATGAGCAGGCTAAACGGTACGGATGCCGTGACGATGATCGTCGTCGTCAACTGCCGCAGGAACAGGTACAGCACAATAATTGCGAGCAAGCCACCGAGCGCCCCGGCGCTTAGCAGGTCCGCCAGCGATTCGCGTACGCTGTCCCCCTGGTTGTCGAGCGCGAAGATGTTGATGCCTTCCATCTGCGGCAACTGGCTGATCTTCTCGACTTCGGCAATTACGCGGTCGGTCACGTCGACGAGGTTCGATCCCGTCGCCTTGTTGACGCCAACGCCAATCGCGTAGTCCCGATCGAGGTGTCGCCCGTAGTTGCGATCGGGTGTGCGTAACTCGACATCGGCGACATCCCTGAGGCGCAATCCGGCAGGGTTGATGCTCAGGTTGCGAATTTCATCGATCGATGTAAATTCTCCGGTCGGTCGCACACTAAAGCGCTCACCACCTGCTGTTATCTTGCCGGCGCTTACAGCGAAATTGCTGTTCTCGAGCAGGATGCGAATTGTCGCGATATCGATACCGTACGCGGCAAGCAGGTCGGGCTTTAGCAGAACGCGAATTTCGCGTTGGTCGACCCCGTGCAGCTCAACACGCGATACGCCTTCGAGCCGCTCGAGGCGACGCTTCAGTACCCGGTCGAGCAGGTCGTAACTGTCCGACAGGTCGCGCTCACTTGAAATTCGCAGCTGCAGGACGGGCTGGTCACCCAGGGAACCGGTGAAGACGAAGATGCGCCGAATATCGGCCGGCAGCAGGTGTCGAATACCGTCGACCTTGGCGCGCGCCTCGATGCCCTTGGCGCCCATGCTCTGGTCCCAGCCGAACTGCAGGAATATCTGTGACTGGCCCTCGTCAGAAGTCGAGAACATCTGCTCGACACCGGACAATGTTGCGAGCGCTTCCTCGACTGGCCGGGTTATCAGGCGTTCGACTTCCTCGGGCGTCGAACCCTCATAGGGAATCTGAATAAAAATTCCTGGAAATTCGATGTCCGGAAATTTCTCGAGCGGCAGCAGCCGCGATGCGATGAGACCAACCAGCGCCAGCGCGACGAATACGACGACGGTCGTGACAGGGCGGTGCAATGCGACTTCGGTGTGTCTCATCGTACCGGCATCACTTCTTCGCCAGTACTTACCGGCCAGCGTTTGCGGTCCATCAGCGAGTACACGACCGGAATAACGACCAGGGTCAGCAGCGTGGAGACGACGAGTCCGCCGATTACCGTGATGGCCATTGGCGTGCGCACCTCGGAGCCTTCACCGAAGCCCATGGCCATGGGCAGCAGCCCGAGTGCCGTCGTCAGGGACGTCATGAGAATGGGTCGCAGGCGGGCACTGCCAGCCTCCATGATGGCCTCGACTCGCTCAACGCCCTGCGCACGCAACTGGTTAATCAGATCGACGAGCACGATCGCGTTGTTAACCACAATGCCCGCCAGCATGATGACGCCGATCAGGGCGACGATATTGACGGTCGTGCCCGTGATGTACAGGGCCAGCACAGCGCCAACAAGCGCGAGTGGAATCGTGAACAGGATGACAAATGGGTGAATCAGCGACTCAAACTGTGACGCCATCACGAGATAGACCAGGAAGATTGCGAGGATCAGTGCGAACCGCATGGACTTGAACGATTCATCCATTTCCTCGCTCTGTCCCGAGACCAGGGCCGTGATCCCCTCAGGCATCGGGATTCGGCCAACGATTGCGTTTGCCTCAGCCGCCGCCGCGCCCAGATCGCCATGCGCGAGGTTGGCAGTGATAATCGCGACGCGTTCCTGGGCGACTCGACGAATCTCGGCAGGGCCTTGCGATACTTTCACTTCGGCGACCGCGTCCAGCGTGACGGGCCGATCCGATGTCGGATTGACAATCAGGTTTCTGATTTCCTCGATACTCGAGCGACGTGTATCCACGCTGCGCACGAGCACATCAATCTTCTTGTCTCGCCAGGTGTAGCGGGTCGCCAGTTCGCCACGAACGTTGGCGACGACACGATTGGCAATGTCGCGCACGGCAAGGCCGAGTTTCGCTGCGCGTTCCTGGTCGAACACGATCTGAATTTCCGGGTTGCCGCGTTCGACCGTGGTCTTGATGTCCGCAAATCGGTCAGACGCAGACATCTCGGCGACGACGGCACCACTCACGCGGGCCAATGCGTCGAGGTCGAAACCTGACACTTCAATCTGCAACGGGCTTGCAAACGATAACAGGGCGGGGCGGCTGAATTCGTACTGCACGCCAGGCAGTCGGGCCAGTTCTTTACGCATCGCGTCCATCGCCCGGTCCTCGGCATCGCGGCCGGCGCCCGGCGCCAATTGAACACTGAGCGTTCCCGTGTTGTCGCCCGCATCGACCGGATTGGCGTCGAGACGGTTACCCGTTCCTGCAACCGAGTAGTTCAGTGCGATGGCATCAATACCGGCCGCTGCGCGCTGCGCAGTCTGGATGGCACGGTCTGTCTCGGAGAGCGGGGCTCCCGGCGACAAGCGGAGGTTGACATCGAATTCGCCCTGCGAAAACTGCGGGATCAACTCGGTACCAAGGCGCGGTATGAGTGTCATTGTTCCTGCAAATACAAGAGTGGCGGTGACCACAACGGTCGCACGATGATTGAGGGACCAGCGCAGCAGGCCAGGGTAGACAGCGGCCACCGCCGAATACAGCTTTTGCAGAATCCACGTTGGTACCCAGAGCAGCACCCGGAAAAGTTTCCCGACCAACATGAAGACAAAACCGAACATGCGCACGATGAACGCGACCAGCCGCGTAAACCATCCTGCAGGTTCCCCGTCACCACCGTCATCGTAACGACTGCGTGCGCCGAGCGATGCGAGCATTGGGATCAGGGTGAGCGCCACAATCAGTGAAAAGACCAGGGCGAATGTAACTGTCAGCGCCTGGTCGCGGAACAGCTGGCCGGCGACGCCGCTGATGAAGACCATCGGGAAGAACACGGCAATTGTTGTGAGCGTCGCCGCGACGACGGCCGACCCGACTTCGGCTGTGCCATTCTGGGCGGCCTCGACGATACTTTCGCCTTGCTCTTTCTTGCGAACAATGTTCTCCAGCACGACAATCGAGTTGTCGACCAGCATGCCGACGGCCAGGGCGATTCCGCCGAGGGACATGATGTTCAGCGAAACATCATTGGTATACATCAACAGGAATGTGCCGATGACAGAGACTGGAATGGCGATGCCGACAATCGTTGTGGCGCGGGCATCCCGAAGGAATCCGTACAGCACGAAGATTGCAATCAGGCCACCGAGAATGGCGGCGAGACGAACATCGTTGACAGCCGACGAGATGAACGTCGACTGGTCATAGATTTTCACGAGCTCGATGTCTTCAGGTAGTTGTTCGATTAGCGTATCGACACGCTGTTCGATCCGCCTGGCCACCTGCACCGTGTTCGCATCGCCTTCCTTGTAGACAGCAAGTTCGACAGACTCCTGCCCGCGCACGCGCGTGATGGCCTCGCGCTCCTTGTAACCGCGTTCGACTATCGCTACGTCCCGCAGGTACACAGGCCGGTCGGCCACGTACGCGACGATTGCATCACGGAACTCATCGACGCTCTGGAACTCATTCAGCGTTCGCACGAGAAAGCGCTGGTTGCCTTCCTCGAGGCGCCCACCCGACAGGTTGACGTTTTCGGCTCGAATCCGGGCCGCAATCTGGTCGATGCTAATGCCCAGCTGCGACAGCTTCTGCTGGTCCACCCGGATCTGGATCTCGTCCTCGAGGCCGCCGCTGACTTTCACGGCCGCGGTACCTTCCTGCGCTTCCAGGTCGGTCTTGATGCGATCCTCGGCGAGACGGCGCAGGGCTTTCAATCGAGCTTCGCCAGACTCACTACCTGCGGCCGATTCCTTGTGCAGCAGGCCGAGGCGGACGATCGGTTCCGAAGAAGGGTCAAAGCGCAGCAGTAATGGCCGGCTGGCCTCCAGCGGCAGGAATAGCACATCCAGTTTTTCGCGGACGTCGACGCCCGCGATGTCCATATCAGTGCCCCACAGGAACTCGACCGTGACGTCCGACTGCCCCGATCGTGAGACGGACCGCACGAGCCGCACATTGCGGACAACGCCGACCGCTTCTTCGATCGGCTTCGTCAGCAGGTTTTCGACCTCCAGGGGCGCCGCCCCGGTCAACTCGGTGCGGACTGTGACCGTCGGATAGGAAATATCCGGCAACAGATTCAGCTTCAGGCGCGACAGTGACACCATGCCGAACAGCACGATTGCCACCATGAACATCACGATTGTTACGCGACGTTCCGTCGCGATCGCTACCAGGCGACGCATCAGTTCGGTTCCTCGGCAACCGCTTCGGGAGCCGGCGGCGCATTGATGACCGTCACCGTGGCGTTGGGTTTCAGACCCAGCTGGCCGACTGTAATCACATTGTCGGTATCGTTGAGGCCCTCGGTGATTTCGATCATGCCGTTCTCACCGTAGCCCGTCTGTACAACCCGTCGGACTGCCTTCCCGTCTTCAACCACAAACACGCTTTCGGTTCCCAGCTCCTCCATGACGGCGCTGCGCGGCACCTGCATGACGTTCTCATGCCGGTCGTAGACAATACTCATTCGACCGAACATGCCCGGCTTGATGCGTCGCGATTCGTCACGAATCTCGACTGTGATCTTGAATGTGCCGGTCGCGGGATCGACGATGGGGCTGACCCGCGTTACGGTCGCGAGGATTTCCGCATCATCCAGGGCGTCAATATCGATGACCACAGGCTGGTTCGCCGATATCTGCTGATACTCGCGTTCCGGCACGTGGAGATAGGCGACCAGCGGTTCGAGGCTGGTAACCCGGTACAGCGGATCGCCGACACGAATCGTGTTGCCAAGCTTGATGTAGCGTTCCGAAACGACACCGGTTATCGGCGCACGAATCTGTGTGTAGTCGAGTTCGAGGCTCGCGAGGTTATAGGATGCCTGCAGTGATTCGAGGTCGAACTGGAGCTTCTCGTAGTCGCCCTCAGAGAGCAGGCCTTTCTCACGCAGGTCTTTGTTACGCTCGAAATCCCGCTGCATCTTGCGGAGACGGGCCCGGGATTCGTTGAGTTCGAGACGCAGGCGATCGCCGTCGAGCCGTGCCA
Organism: uncultured Gammaproteobacteria bacterium; assembly: GCA_963698415.1. Taxonomy (GTDB): domain Bacteria; phylum Pseudomonadota; class Gammaproteobacteria; order Steroidobacterales; family Woeseiaceae; genus UBA1847. The sequence goes on from CAVOQS010000003.1 coordinate 230,790, forward strand.
GTACCTGGCCTTTTTCCACCAGGTCGCCTTCTTCGACGAGGACCTCGCGAATCTCACCTTCAACCTTGGCGATAACGTCAGCTTCTGCGAACGCCTCGATCGGAGCGGTGCCGGAGTAGACTGCCGATACATCACCGCGCACCGGCGTTTCGGTCTCGACCGGTACTGGCGGAGCCTCGTCCTCGTCTTCCTCACCTGTTGACTCGCCTGGTTGACAGGCGCTGAGTAGTAGCACGCAGGCGAACGCCGCCGAGCTAATGCGATGTAGCTTCATGAATTCTCCCTTATGCGTTCCGCGTCGGCTTGCGACGCGATTATCGCGAATCCGAATCGCGTCAGCCGGTGAAGCTTTCCAGACCTTTCGTGCTGGCGAGAACCTTGCTGCCGTTCCTGAGGCCAGACTGGCCGACAACAACGACAAATTCATTTTCACTGAGTCCGTTCAGGATCTCGATATTGCCGTCGGCAAGAATTCCTACGTCCACGTCACGGCGAACAACCTCGCCGTCGCTCACGACGTAGACGGTGTTCACATCGTCCTCGTCGAGCAGCGCCGCGGCCGGAATGACCAGGGCGTCTGTATGCTGTTCATAGGCAATTGTGAAGCGCCCGAACATTCCGGGAGCGAGGTCACCCTTCTTGTTTTCGATAATTGCTGTCGCCCGGAACGTGCCATTGCGTGCGTCAATCGTCGGACTAACCCGTGCAATCGTGGCCGGGAAGTTCTTGCCGGGCATCGAGGCTACCTGGATACTGGCTGTTTGGCCGGCAGCGAACTTGGAAAGTTCGGACTGCGGAATTTGCAGGTGAGCAAGCAGCTCGCTGGTTTCTGTAATACGGAACGCGACATCATTGGCGTCGAGGTGCTGGCCCGGTTTCACTTCGCGAGCGGAGACAACACCCGCGATCGGCGCGCGAATACTTGAGTAGTCGTAGGTGAGCTGTTTCAGCTTGTAGGTTGCCTCGAGCGCTTCAAGGTCGTATTGCAGGTTATCGAACATCGATGCACTGATCAGGCCGCGTGCATGCAGATCCTTGTTGCGTTCAAATTCAGTGCGCGCCTGCTTGAGATTTGCTTTCGCGGACAGCATTTCGAGCCGCAAACGTTCACCATCGAGCCGCGCGAGTACCTGGCCCTGGACAACCCGGTCACCTTCCTCGACGAGCAGCTCGACGATCTCGCCGGCCACGCGCGCCACAACCGGTGCATCCGCGTCCGATGTGATCGTCGCGGTCGCCATGTAGGTCGCGTAGATATTGGTGCGGTATGCCTGCGCTACCTCAACAGGAACCGGTGTGGCCTTCTCTGCAGTGGCCTCGTCAGAAACACTGGCTTCTCCCACGCCGCAGCCTGCCAGCAGGGCGGATCCCATAAGCGCCAGTATCTGCAATGATCGGTTTTGTCGTTTTCATGTTACCCAGACCAGACTCATGTAGTGTTGTAGTGAAGTATAACACTAGTTCGGTATAACGCAACCCAGGAATTCGCAGTTTTGGGGCCTCGGCCCGTCCCATATAAAATCAAGGAGTTACGATCAAAGTGGCGGCGCAACGCCGCCACTCGACTATTAGATGCGCGGGACAGGGGTTTGGATTGCTGCAGGCGAAAAAAGTTTCTGGCGCTCGGCAGACTGGCCCGCCGGCCTCAGCTTGCGGCTGGCTCCGCGGGTGCCATTGCCTGCCGCTCTTTCCATCGCTGCACCAGGTTCGCCTGGATCATCAGCAGGCTCGGCGTCAACAACAGGGTCAGAATGGTCGCGAAAGCCAGGCCACCGGCTACCGACGAGGCCAGCTGGGTCCACCACTGTGAGCTCGGGGCACCGATCGAAACCGCCCGGTCGATCAGGTTGACATTGACTCCGAGGACCATCGGCATCAGGCCGACGATGGTCGTTACTGTCGTCAGCAAGACGGGCCGCAGGCGAATCGCACAGGTGCGCAGGATCGCCTCGAAAGGCTGCCCGCCCCGATTACGCAACACGTTATAAGTGTCGATAAAGACGATGTTGTTGTTCACAACAATGCCAGCGAGCGTGATGACGCCGACACTCGACATGATTACCCCAAAGGGTTTGCCCATAAGCAAATGGCCGAGAAGAACGCCGCCTGTCGAAAACAGAACGGCCGTGAGAATCAGGCCTGCCTGGTAAATGCTGTTGAACTGCGTCACCAGGATGATCGCCATAATCGCGAGTGCCATCATCATCGCCCGTGCCAGGAAGTCCATGTCTTCCTGCTGGTCCTCGGTGCTGCCGCGAAACGACCAGCTGACCCGTGGATCAATGTCCAGATTCGGGAGGTCCGCCTTGAGCTGGTGAACGACATCGTCGACCAGCACACCGGCCGCGACATCCGCGTCGATGGAAAGTGTGCGCCGCATGTCCGTACGTCGAATCGTGCCGACCTTCTGTGCCGGAACACGCTCGATGAACGTGCTGATCGGAACGAGACCCTGCTCCGTCGGGATACGCAGTTCGTCAATCTGGGACAGGCTGCGGCTGCCTTCGGGATAACGCACACGAATATCGATTTCGTCATCGCTGTCATCGGGACGATACTCGCCAATCTTGATGCCGTTGGTTACGAGTTGCACCATTGCGCCGACAAGTGAGACGTCGGCCCCGAAGCGTGCGGCTTCGGCACGATCCACCTTGATCTGCCATTCAATTCCGGGCAACGGCCGGCTGTCCTCGACGTTCACGATCGAGTCGTTCATCGCCATGTGCTCGAGCACGCGTTCGACAGCGGCGTTTAACGCCTCCGGAAATCGCGACGAAAACTCGAGACTGATCGGTTTACCCATCGGCGGACCCGAGTCCGGCTTGCGCGTCTCGATACGGATGCCGACGAGATCATTGCTGCGCTCACGGATCTCCGCGAGAATCTCGTCGGCAGGCCGGCGCTTGTCCCAGTGAACGTAGTTCAGGGTAAGCGATCCGATCAGGTCCTCAGCGCCCTGGTCGCTGGAGCCGGTTTTCGCGTACAGGAATTCCACCTCCGGCATTCCCAGCACACGTTCTTCCACCTGGCGTACCAGGAAATCGCGCTCGTCAGTTGACAGGTCGCCGCGCGCGCGAATATCCACCATGCCGAAAGGCGCCTCGACGTCGGGGAAGTACTCGACGCCCTTGCCGAAGATGAAGAATGCGGCATAGACGGCAACGAGTAGTCCGGAAACACCCGCGACGCCACGCCACGGGTGACGCAGTGTCTTCTTCAGGAACCGGATGTACTTGCCGGTCAGGCCGGTTACCTCATCGAGATTGCCAGTCTCGGCAGCCGCGAGATTCCGTCGTGCTTCCTCCGTATTCGCGCCGGTTCGTCCGAAGATCGCACCGAGCGTCGGCACGAAAATCAGGGCCATCACCAGCGACGCCGCCAGTACGGCGATCAGCGTAATCGGCAGGTACTTCATGAATTCGCCGGACATGCCCGGCCAGAGTGCGAGTGGCACAAACGCGGCCAGCGTTGTACACGTTGACGCGATGATCGGCCACGACATGCGTATGGCCGCACGCGAGTACGCGTCGTGGCGGGAGTCGCCTTCTGCCATGCGGCGGTCCGCCATCTCGGTGACGACGATCGCACCGTCGACCAGCATGCCGACGGCCATGATGAGAGCAAACAGAACCATCATGTTGATCGTTACGCCGAACGAGCCGATGAGCAGGATGCCCATCAGGAAACTGCCCGGTATTGCCACGCCAACGAGAAGGGCAGAGCGGATACCGAGAATCCCGATAATGACAATAAACACGAGCAAGACAGCGGCGAGTACGTTGTTCTGCAACTCGGAGAGCATGTCGTTCACATCTTTCGACTTGTCCCGCGAGGCGACGATCTCGATACCGGGCGGCCAGTAAGCGCGCTCCTCGTCGATAACCAGGTTGACCTCGTTAATCGTGTCGATGATGTTCGCACGTGAGCGCTGGATGACTTCGATTGCCATCGCGGGCTTGCCATTCAGGCGCGCAACGCTCTCGGCGTCTTTGTAGGTACGGCGTACCTGTGCGATGTCCTTGAAGTGCACGATACGTTCGCCGACCGCCTTAATGGGCATGTCGAGCACGTCTGCCGCGCTCTCGAAGACACCGGGCACCTTGACCGGGAACCGGCCCTCGTCGGCGTGCAGCGCGCCGGCCGCAACCAGCCTGTTATTGCGGTTCACAAAGTTGATGATCTGCGCCTGGTCGAGACCGTAGCTTTCCATCGACAGCGGGTCGACGACGACCTCCATCAGCTCTTCTCGAGTACCGATCAGGTTGACTTCCAGGACGCCGGACAGCGCTTCGAGTTTCTCCTCGAGATCCTTCGCGATCTTGGTCAGGGTGCGTTCCGGTACGTCACCCGCCAGGTTCAACACGAGCATTGGGTCAAAGCGCGACATCTTCACCTCGTTGACCGTGGGTTCCTCGGTGTCGCCGGGGAGTTTGGCCTGCGCGAGATCGACCTTTTCACGAACGTCCTGAAGGGCCTGCTTGGTATCGATACCGGCATCGAATTCAAGCTGGACGTTGGCGCCGCCTTCGTACGCGTTGGCGGTCATTTCCTTGACGCCTTCGATGGACCGCAATTCCTGTTCCATCGGCCGCACCAGCAGGCGCTCGGAGTCCTCGGGCGAAATGCCGTCGTGCTCGATGCTCACGTAGACAATGGGAATCTCGATGTCAGGTTCGGCTTCCTTGGGAATCGTCGTATAGGCGACGATTCCGCCGATCAATACGACCAGCAACGACAGAACAACGGTCCGCGACCGCAGCATTGCCAGCTCGATTACCTGCATCAGTCGGTATCCTCGCCATCCTTGATGGCGACTGCCGTGGCGACGTCGGCTTCGGGAATCGAGTCGACAATCGCGCCGTCGGCAACGTAGCCCTGGCCCACGGTGATGATCGTCGCGGTTTCCGGCAGACCAGCCAGCCACACGCCGTCATTCGTAGACAAGGCGATATCCGCGACGACAAATTCGACCTCGCCCTGGTCATTGATGATCTTGATACCGACATTGCCCGCATCGTCGAGGGTCAGCAGTGACGGCGAAATACGATGTGCAAAGACGTTTTCTGCAGGAATTCGCAATTCGGCCGTGCCGCCGGCGCGCAGCTTGCCGTCGTTGTTGGCAACCTCAAGCTCGACCTCGAATGTCCGCGTGGCCTCGTTAGCCACCGGGGCAACGTAACGAATGTAACCGCGCACCGTCTCGCCGGTGGCCAGGCGAGCCTCCGCCGTATCGCCCACGTCCACGTACCGAGCATCAAATTCAGACAGGTTCGCGCTGACAATGATGGTGCGGTTGTCGACGAAAGTCGCGACCGGATCGCCGCGGCTGACGAAGTCACCGATTTCGACCAGGCGGTCTTGCAGCGCACCGGCAAAAGGCGCGCGTACAGACATGTACTCGAGATCGAGCTTTGCACGTGTCAGCTCGGCCCTGGCGGATTCGAGCAGGGCGAGAGCTTCCTGGAGTTGCGCTTCCGATACATAGCTTTCGGATTTCAGGCGCTGCCTCGCCGCGTACTCAACTTCACGTTGTGTGACCGTTGCCTCAGCCTGGGCAAGACGCGCGGCGCGATCGCGTTCGTCCATACGCAAGATCAACTCGCCACGCTCGAGGCTGGTGCCGCGCTCTGCACCGATCAATTCGATGCGCCCGTCGGTTTCAGCCGAGAGCCTTGCGATACGTGCAGGCGCCGTCTTGCCATTAACGACAATCGTCCGCATGACCTCTTCGGCAGACTGTGTCCGCACGCGTACGGCATTCCTGGAGTGCGCCGCGACTGCAGGGTCGCTGGTGACAGTTTCGTCATCGGAACTTCCGAGCGAGCCCGACGCTACCCACAACGTCACAGCGATGACGATACCGGCCGATACGAGCCAGGATTTGTATTGCTTGAGGGCGCCCTGTTGCATCGCTCAGATTCCTTATTGCCCGGCCGCAAGTTTCGCGGCCGTCTCTTCCGTCAGCCAATGACGGTTTTCATTAATGTAGGTTTGCATCGCTCCGGCGACAGCCTTGCCGAAGCCGAGCACGAATTTCGCGCCGTCGGGCCAGTCGCACATTTCTTCGGCCTCCAGCTGTTTGAACATCGCCTGGTATCGGGCGATGTCCGCGAGGCGGTTGTCGAGCACGGTCTCGATGTCCTGTGGGCGCATCAGGTGAGCGAAACACATCGTTGCCAGGAACTCCGATCGTATCTTGTGGCAGGGGCTTGGATTCTGCAGCGCTTTCAGCAGGAATTGCCGGCCGTCGTCGGTGATCTGGTAGACCTTGCGGTCCGGCCTGCCTTCCTGAGGTACCTCTTCGCAATCGACCAGGCCGTTCTCAGACAGCCACGACAACGCCGGGTAGATGGACCCATAGCCGGCAGCAAAGAAATGAGCGAAAGACGACTCGAATTCCTTCTTCAGGTCATAGCCAGACGCGGGCCCGTCGGTCAGCATTCCGAGGCAAACGGTTTTTACATCCATGGGCTGTACTCACGGCAGCAGCGGCTGCCCATATATCGGGGCGATGCATAATATCAGTTCGATATATAAAGTCCAGCGTACAGGTGTAACAAATCGTTTCTATTGTCCGGTTTCGACGGTTTCCGGCTAGCTGAAGTACTGCGCGAGAAACGGGTTCAGCAGCCGTCCCTGCGGATCCAGCTGCCGTCGGATCTTGCGGAACAGTTCGAGGCGGTTTGAGTACATCTGCTTGCCGTATTCCGCCTGGATGGACCGCGACTGGTTGAACAGGGGCGTGCCGCCCCAGTTCTCGGCGAACTGTGCGAGATCGATGACGAAATCCTCCCAGCCCTTTTCCTGTGTCGATGAAACCTGGAACGCTATGAGCGGTTCGTCGAACGATGGTGACAACATCGCGGAGGCGTCCTTGCCGACGCGAAAGCCGGCAACCGGCAGATCGGTCCGGTAGCCCGAACTCTCGAGCGTGTTCCGGCAAAACTCCCGGTATGCCTTGATGACGACCGAGAAGTCCGACGCGGGGAAGCACCATGTCGATTGCAGTCGATTGCGTGGTTTGCGCCTGCGACCCGCCGACGTGTTGTTGTTGCCGTTTTTTACCAGCCGCGAGTTGACGAGGTCGTGCGTTGCCGCACCAATGCTGTCCATGAGGCGGTACCTGACCGACGGAATAGGCACGACACGATTCAGTGATTTGAATACGTGAGGCAGCACGGTGCTCTCGCCCCAGTCCTTGATTTTCCATGGCGGGGCGTAACTGTTTCCTGGAGACGCCTCGTAGCGTCGAAGATCGAGGTACACCCGATCCATATAGGGCATGACGTAGAATTTAAGCCCGATATCCCGAGCGGCGAGCCGGTTCACTACGTCTGCGAAAGTGTCGATGGTCATGCGCCGATGGCTGGCGGAAAATGTCGCGGCTGGGCGTACGCGCAAGGTAACTGCATAGATGGCGCCGAGCATGCCGTAGCTCAGGCGAAGCGCACTCAACAGGTGTTGCTGCTGGTTCGATATCTTCATCAGCTGACCGATGGGCGTGATGACCTGCATGCTGACAACCTGTGTCGAGAGAAACGCCGCTTTGTCGCCAATGCCGGGCCCCATGCAGGGTGAGGCAACCGCGCCACCGACAGTGCGCTGCAGTTGATCGAGATTGCCGACAAGTTCCAGCCCGTGTTCGGCAAGGGAGGCAAGGAGTGATCCGAGGCGAACGCCGGCCTCCACCGTCACGGTATGGTTGTAATCGTCGATGCCAAGAATGCGATCGAGACCGGTCATGTCCACACGTGTCCCGGACGTACAATCGTTACAGTCGGTCGACGCACTGCCGGAACCGCGCACACGGATAGGTACCGGCACCTTGTTGGCGGGGTCGAAACATCGCATCAGGTCCGCGAGGTTGGCCGGTGTGTAGGTTTTGGCGGGTGCCTGGCGCCGCACGAAGCGGCCGGTGTCGCGAAATCTCGGGGAAGCCATCCATGTCTCCAGCGATAGTAATCCATTGCCAAAGACACACGGCCCGCATCGCAACAGCTGATGAGGATTCGCCTTGGTAGCCCCGCTGTCGTAGGAAAACCCTTAGACCGGAAGCTTTGCGACGCTGTCTTTCGACAGGTGTGCCTTTGTCATACGAACATCGATCCTTGCACAACATCGAGGTGCGCTGCAATAGACCAGTTCCGCCGTTGCCATTCTGTCAAATAGCGCCGACGCATATGGTCCCTGACGGCGAATCGAGGCTTCATTGACAGGCAGTAGGGAGCGACCCATTATTGCCTGTGCACCGGTCGCTTCAGTCTCGGAGAGGAGTTCAATGAACAAGCTATTTCTGGCAGTTGTGATGTCGCTCATCGTCGGTTGTGCGAGTGGGCCATCAATCGACCAGGGTCCGGATGCAGAGCTAACCTATGACGGCTTGTCACCCATTCGAAATTCTGCGTTCCAGCGGGCCTGGATCGATCCCGGGGTCGACCTGACCCAGTACAACAAGATCCTGGTGGGCGCAGTCGATTTCGACTTTCGTACTGTCAGCCAGGCCGACTTTCGCTCGTCAGTCGACAGTTCCCAGGTGCGTGAGTTCTATATCACCGAGGAGAATCGGGCGCAGCTGATCGAGACTGTAAGCGGCGTCTTTCGCGAGGAACTTGTGGCGAGCAAGTCGTTTACCCTGACTGAGCAGCCTGGTGCCGACACCCTTATCCTGACTGGTACGCTGCTGGACATCGTATCCCGAGTCCCGCCGCAGAGGACCGGTTCCGGCGCGCTTTACCTGTCGTCACTCGGAGAAGCGACGCTGGTGTTCGAATTGCGTGATTCGCTGAGCGGTGAAACCCTGTACCGGGCCGCGGATCGCCAGGCGATCGCGCGGCCGCATGCGTCGATCAGGGCTACCCGAATCAACGGCATGGGCAGAAGTTCGTCGCTGGGCGCAAAGCTGGGCAACACGTGTGCGCGACGGTCTCGATTCGATACACGAGTAGTTGTCTTCCTTCCTTAAATCAATGCCAGAAACTTGGCAGCGCTAGTCCATACCGATGGGAATGTTCTCAACTCTGGTAGGCAGCCGCCTGCCGCCGAAATACCAGCGCTTCTTCAAGCTTCCTCCGCGTGTCGAGTCCTGGAAACCCGAGAACACGGCTGGCACGCGTCTGGGCAGGGCCGTACAGCACTGGCGCGAAGCACACCCGCAGGCTGCCGGGCTTTATCGACTCGATTCGGGCCTGGATGCACTCAGCGCACGGGTCGGATTGATCGAACGCGCCGAGACGTCGATCGACATTCAAAGTTACCTGATCAAGGACGACATCACGGGTAACCTGGTCGCCTTGCATCTCGCTGCGGCAGCAGACCGTGGTGTCCGCGTGCGCCTGCTCATGGATGACGCCCTGACCGACGAAGTAGACGCGGGCCTCTTGTCGCTCGACGAACATGACAACATCGAGGTTCGGGTGTTCAACCCGTTTCCGCGACGCCGCTCGCGCCTCGTCAGCCTGCTCGCCAACTTCAATATTCTCAATCGCCGCATGCACAACAAATCGTTCACGGTGGACAACCAGGTAACGATAGTTGGTGGCCGGAATATTGCCGACGAGTACTATCAGAGCGGCGGGGCCGCGGAGTTTATCGATGAAGACCTGCTGGCGATTGGACCGCCGGTCGACGATGTGTCCGACAGCTTTGACGAGTACTGGAATTCGCCGGAAGCCATCCCCATGGCCGCGTTTGACCGCATGGTCGCCCACAGTCACGTCACCGAGTCGGTGAAGGAGGCCCGCAAATACGTTGACAAGCACAGCCATACAGCCTTTCTCAAGGGTGTGGACGGCCGACTGATCGAGGCGCTGATTGCGGGCAGGCTGGAGCTGATTGCGGCGGCGGCCGAGGTGGTCCAGGACCGCCCTGAACAGGTCCGGAACCTCATTCGACGCGAGGCGAGTGCAACCAGTGTTTACCTGCAACGGCTGGTAGCGGCCGCCGCGGAAGAGGTTATCGTTATCTCCCCCTATTTTGTGCCGCAACAGCAGGGGGTGGCGTTCTTCGGTACGCTCGTCAGGAAGGGTGTGCGAGTCATCATTATTACGAATTCACTGGCATCGACCAATCACTCCAGCGTTCATGCTGTCTATGCACGTTATCGGAAACCATTGCTGCAACATGGAGTCGAACTGTATGAGCTGCGCCCGAAATCCGAGGCAATGGAGACAGAGACAAAGCTCACACTTCATTCAAAGGTGGCCACGGTGGACCGGCACAAGCTGTTCGTTGGATCATTCAACCTCGATCCTCGCTCCCTGTACCTGAACACGGAAATGGGAATGGCGGTAGATTCGCCGATTCTCGCGGGCAGGATGGCGACCAGTATTCTCGAATCCTTACCCGATTTTGCCTACAAATTGCGCCTGTCAGACAAAGGCAAGCTGCATTGGTTGCTGCAGTCGGCTGGCGTTGAGGAGGTTATCACGACTGAGCCTCAAACGAGTCTATGGCGGCGCTTCCTGACCCGGTTGATGAGTCTTTTGCCGATCGAAGGACAGTTGTAGGGATGCAGTGAACGTACCCCCCTTTGCCAGGTACTCCCTGTTGACTCTGTTGCTCGCTTACACTGCGATGGCGACAGCGGGCGAGCTGCGCTATGCAGTGGAGGGTATTGCCGATCCGCTGAAGAATAATGTCCTCAGTCATGTGGATGCTGTGCAGATAGGCCGCAAGGAGCCGAAGTCAGAAGACGACTACGCCGAGTTTATTGCCACTGCCGAAAAGCGTGCGCGGGCAGCGTTGCGCCCCTACGGCTACTACATGCCAGCTGTCAAAGGGCGCATCAAGAGAACTGGCGCGGACGCGCACCTGTTGACGCTCAACATCCAGGTCGGACAACCCGTTACCGTGGATTCTGTGCACATCGAGGTTGTCGGCGAGGGAGCGAAACATCGTGCGTGGCAGTCATGGCGCGACGAATTTCCCTTGCGGGCCGGCAGCATCCTGAACCAGGTCACCTGGGAGGAACAAAAGAAACTGGCCCTCGAGATCGCCACCGCCAACGGCTTCCTCAGTGCGAAGTTCAGTCAGCACATCCTGGAGGTCGATCTCGAGCGCAACCGGGCAGCGCTGAAGCTTGAGCTGAGCACCGGGGCGCAGTTTGTCTTCGGTGACGTTGATTTTGGGGAACACGCACTCAAGCCGGGCATCCTCGATCAAATACCGAGGTTTCGGCGAGGCCAGCCGTACAACATACGCCTGCTCGACGAGTTTCGCCTCGACCTGTGGAAAACCGGCTACTTCACGAGTGTTGACGTTGTGGAAATCACGCAGGCTGAAAGCGTGCCGCCAGTCGTCGATCTGCGTGTCGACCTGGAAACCAGTTACAAGAATTCCTACCAGGGCTCATTGGGTGTCGGCTCCGACACGGGGATGCGCGTGCAGGCGCTGTGGACTCGCAACCCGATGTCTCGAAACGGTGACCGGCTCGACCTCGGCTTCGGTTGGCAGGAGGAAAACGACGAATTTTCCATTCACAGCAACTATCGATTGCCGCGGCGAAGCCGGAGTCGGGAATACTGGACGCTCGAGTTGTTCCAGAGGTTTGAGAATACGGACCTGGAGATAAAACTGCAGCCTGAAGACGAGGATTTCATCAACATCGCGAACGGCGACATCAACGAGGTCAACGTGCGTGGTGGCCGACTGAAGATTCGCAACCGCAAATCAGGAACCCAGCAGCTTTTTACGACTCCGTTTGTGCAGTATCTCAACAGCTCCCGGGCGTTCACACCGCTCGTAACGATCCCGGTGCCCACCGGATCCGGGAGCGAGCACTTCCTGGTGGGCACGGACAATGCAATCTCTGTCGGTATCGATGTGGACCTCGTCGCCGTTCAGGGCAGGGCATGGACGACGCGCGGACACCGTGATCGGCTGTGGCTGTTCGCCGGCGATAACTCGGTGTCTTCGTCCTATGAATTCGCCCAGTTCTACATCAATTCTCGCCGCATGTACCGGATGGGCGAGCGCTGGAAGTTTCTTCTGCGCGGTGAACTGGGGTACAGCAAGGCAGAGGTCGATGATCTTGAATTCACCACGCCCGGCGACCAGCAGGTCGTGCTGTCAATAACGCGCCTTCCCAGTTTCTACCGGTTCAAGGCGGGCGGCAGTCAAAGTGTTCGTGGCTATGGTTTTGAGACCTTGAGCAATAACGATATTGGTTCCAACAATATCGTTACCGCCAGTGCCGAGGTCGAATTTCAGCTTCTCGAGCGATGGTCGGTGGCGGCGTTTTTTGACATCGGTAACGCGTTCAATGACTGGGATGAGCCGGAACTTCGCAAAGGTGCCGGCGTCGGCGTTCGCTGGTACTCGATAGCCGGGCCGATTCGCGTAGATGTCGCGAAAGCACTGGATGTTGAAGGCAAGCCGTGGCGTCTGCATTTTACGATAGGCACGCCCTTGCTATGAAACTGCTGCGTCGACTGTCCATTGTTGTCGTCATCGCGATCACGGGTTGCGCAGCGTCATGGTACTGGTTGCTGCATACGAATTCGGGCGCCGAGTGGCTGATTGCCAGGGTCGAGTTAGCAACCGAAGGTGCATTTGGCGCGCGCTCGGTCGACGGCGACCTGGCCAGTGGACTTGATCTTGACGGCATCTCATACACGTCTGCTGGCCTGGAAGCGACAGCCGCTTCGCTGCGTTTGGCGATCGACGTCGACCTGTTGCCATTGTCGGTCGAGATCGTCTCGGCGCGGATCGAGACCGTTGGCCTGGTGATCAGTGAAACGCCAGGGTCAGAGGCGAAGCCGCTCGATGTTCCCGAATTGCTCCGCAAGCTCCAGCTCCCGCTGGAGCTGCGCATATCGGACCTCGTCGCCGAGGGCCTGGCGATCGAGTCGCCTGGCTTCAAACATACTGTTTCCTTACTCGAGCTCAAGGCCCGGTGGCAGGACGCAATCGTCGTTGACTGGCTGCGTGCAGATGGTGAAGGAATCCACATCGAAGGTGACGCATCGTTCGATCTCACAAGCGACCTGCTGCATGTTGGTAACCTGGTCTTGCGGCTGGACCCCGAGCTGACCGGGCATACCGAGACAATCAATATCGGCGTACGCAGCGAGGGCGGGCCCGATCGACTTGGCCTGCGCATCGACGTAGAGAATGTCGCCGCTGTAGCACACGCAGAGATCCGTCGCCTGTTTGAAGAGCCCGTGTGGGATATTGACGTCACGGTGCCGCACTATCGGTGGCCACTCCAGGATGGTGATGAGTCCGTGGAGATCCATGATCTGAATGTGAGCTCAACAGGACGTCTCGCAGCCTGGTCGCTGGACGTGTCCGGTGACGTCGATGCACCGGGATTGCGTCGTTTGTCAGTCGGTGTGACTGGCGATGGAAACACGGACGGTTTCAGGGCGGAGTCCTTGCGCGCGGAAGGGGCTGATCTTGCGGTGACGGGTGCGGCCACCGTTGTCTGGGCAGCGGACCGGATGCTGGAAACCAGCCTCGCAATCGCGCGCCTCGACCCGCGGTTCCTGTTGCCAGACTGGCCGGAGGCCTATCCGATCGAGGGCGCCGTCACTGCGAGCCTGGACGAAGAGGGGCTGAAGATCAGCGAGTCACGACTCGTCGTGCCACGCGTCGGTGCTGAATTGCAGGTGCAAGGCGATATCGACCAGGTTGACCGGAGCGTGCTCGGTGTCATGCGTTGGACGAATCTGCGCTGGCCGCTGGATGGCGACGTTTATGACATCAAGAGTGATTACGCGGACGTACGTGTGGGCGGCACTTTCGATGCCTGGTCCGTCAACGGCACTATTGAGCTCGGTGCCCGGGACATGCCGGAAGGCATTTTTACCATTGACGGCAATGGCGACCGCGATGCGGCAAGGATCAGCGTTCTCGAGGCGCAAGTACTGGGCGGCACGCTCGAAGGCGAGCTTGAGTATTCCTGGCGCGGTGCGAAGCCGTGGCGGGGCCAGCTCAACGTCGCGACGATTGAAACAGGGCCGCTGATTCCGGAGTGGCCAGGGCGCGTGTCGGGCCGCATCGACGTCAGCGGGCAGACCGAGCCGCTGGCGCTGTCGGCCGAGTTGACCGACGTCACAGGAACGCTCCGTGGCGCAGCACTCCAGGCGAGCGGCGGCTTTTCATTTGCCACCAACAAACTGCTTGTCAATGATCTTCATGCCACGCATGGACTGTCGGTGTTCAAGGCAAATGGTGGGACGGAAGAAGCGAGCGGGCTGGCGTTCGAAATTTCGATTCCAGACATCGGCGATTACGTTGCCGCGCTCTCGGGAGACCTCAAGAGCAGTGGCGTGGTGCGAACGACGCCGGGTCAGTCATACCTGTCACTCACCGCGGATGCGACGGAGCTGCGGTATGGCAATGTCCTGATCAGCGACCTGCGTATCGATGACGTTCGAACGCAAGAGCAAATGGCTGGCCTGAAGCTGGCCGCGACCCAGATAATCGTCGGAGATCGCGAGTTTCCTGACATCACAGCGGTGTTGGAGGCGACAATGACGCGGCAGTCTCTGGCCGTGTCCGGGGACTATCGTGACAGTCGATTGTCGCTGTCCCTGGAAGGCGCCGTCGAGGATTGGAGCGCACCACTGACGGCAGGCTGGCGCGGCGTGCTCAGGACGCTTGAGGTTGCGCCGGATGACCAACACGTGGCGCGACTGTTGTCGCCGGCAGAACTCTTTGTTTCTGCCACAAAGTTCGAGATTGCAGAGGCCTGCGTCGGGCCCGATCCGAACGCGTCGATCTGCGCCGCGGGTGACTGGGCCGCAAGTGGCGCCTATAACGCATCGGCCAGGTTCAGGAATGTCCCTGTCGATCTGGTGAACTTCGCGGTCGATACAGGTCTTGCTTTCGATGAAGTCGTCAATGGTGAGCTTGGCTGGTCATATCTTCCTGCGATCGGCCCCAGTGGCTTTGGCCAACTGTCGATGACTGCTGGTCGCATTTCGAGTATCGAGAATCCGCGACTGACGCTCGCCACAGGAGAAGGCGTGCTGAATTTCCGAGTCGCTGATAACAGGCTGCTAAATGCGACGCTTGGCTTGCCGCTGCCCGGAACGGGTGAAATCAACGGCTATGTTCGACTGCACGACCTCGAACTCAATGACAGGAGCCAGGTCAGTGGTGGCATCGTTGCTGACGTTGCCGAGATCGCTGTGCTGGCATCGCTTATACCGGCCATTGATACCGCGAGCGGTCGCTTGCACCTCGATGTGGGAGTGACCGGGTCGATCGGTACGCCACTGCTGCGAGGGAATCTTACCCTTGCAGACGGGAGCGTGGCCGTCGATTCACTGGGACTGTTGCTCGAAGACCTGAGTCTCAGCGCGAAAATGATCGAAAACTACCGTGTTGAATTCGACGGGGATTTTCGTTCGGGCGAGGGCCACGGAACCGTTACGGCATTGGTCGACTACCGCGATATCGACGATCCTTACTTGCGAGTCGCCTTCAAAGGCGAGCAACTGGCGTTGATCAATGTCGAGGACATTCGCGCTGCTGCCAACCCGGACTTTGAACTCGTGCTCACCGGCAAGACCTTGTCGATCGATGGAAGCGTACATATACCGGAGGCACTCGTGGCGCCGGTAAACCTGACGGTGCCCCAGGCGTACGAAAGCCCGGATGTCGTCATCGTCGCAGGGGAACTGCCCGATCTGCCCGAGGTTAATCGTTCCGAAGGACTACGCTATTCGGGAACGATCGACGTCTCGCTGGGGGACAAGGTGATCGTCGACCTTGACGTGGCGCAAGCTTCGCTACAGGGCAAGGTTACTTTCGACTGGCGAGGGGACTCGATGCCCTACGCCAATGGGCGGTACAAAGTCGTCGGGACAGTCAGTGCATTCGGGCAAGTGCTCGACATCTCCAACGGATCCGTGCGTTTTCCGGACGTGCCTGCCAACAACCCTGTTGTCAGGATTCGCGCGGAGCGAGAGATTTACGGTAATACCCAGGTCAAGCGCGCGGGCGTGCTCGTGGATGGAACGGTGACTGCGCTGAGAGTCGAACCCTACACGCAGCCGGAGACGACCGGAGAGCGTGCGCTGACGCTGCTGGTTACGGGCAGCGACTTTGATTTCGAGCAGGGCGTTGGGGCGATCGATTTCGGTACCTACATATCGCCCCGACTGTTTGTCAGCTATGGTATTGGCGTGTTCGAGCGCGACAATATCGTCAGCGCGCGCTTCGATCTGTCCAAAGCGTTTGGTATCAAGGCCTCGTCCGGCGACAAGGAAACAGGCATCGATCTCAATTATCGATTTGAGAACTAGAGCGTGAACTGCAAAGGTGAAGCGATTGATCAACAAGACTGCAGCGAGGGCACAACAAGCCGCAGCTCGCATAGCCGACTTCGTGGATTTCACGCCATTGCGGCGATCCGATTTTTTTAGCGATGACCTCGGCGCCGAGATTTTCTTCAAACTCGAGAACGAACAAACAACCGGATCCTTCAAACTCCGTGGCGCGACGAATCGGCTTCTCACCCTGAGCGAGGAGCAACGCGCCCAGGGCTGTGTAGCGGCATCGAGCGGTAACCACGGTGCCGCCGTCGCCTGTGCGATGCAGAAACTCGGCGTCTCCGGGATTGTCTTCGTTCCGGAACAGACGTCGCCGGCCAAGGTCGAGAAGATCAGGAGCTATGGTGGAGACGTCCGGTTTTTCGGCACCGATGGCCTCGACACAGAACAGCATGCCCGAGAGTTCGCCGAGTCAAGCGGTATGTTCTACCTGTCCCCCTACAACGATGAGGAAGTCATCGCAGGGCAGGGCACCTGCGGCATCGAGATTGTCGCCCAGTTGCCGGATGTCGATGCGGTGTTCATCGCGGTGGGCGGCGGTGGTCTCATTGGTGGGTCCGGATGTGTACTCAAAGCACACAATCCCGAAATCCGGATCTATGGCTGCCAGCCGCTGGCGTCGCCAGTGATGACACGGTCGATAGAAGCGGGCGAGATTCTCGACATGCCGAGCGACCCTACCTTGTCCGATGGCACGGCGGGTGGTATCGAGGCTGGCGCCATAACCTTTGCGCTTAACCAGGCAGTCGTCGATGACTGGGTTACCGTCGACGAACAGCAGATTGCCAACGCCATGCGAGCATTCATGGCGCACGAAGAAGATGTCATAGAGGGGGCTGCCGGCGTGGCGATCGCAGGATTAATGGCCAGGGCAAAAGCAGTCAGGGGCAAGCAGGTCGCTGTTGTGATTTGCGGCGGCAACATCAGTGCGGAGATGCTGATGAAAGTGATGGGCAACGCCTGAACGTCGATTATGGCAAAATGCGCCGAACCGCAGCCCGGTAAGCCAGGAACCCTGCCAGTTGAACCCACAATTTGATCCCAATGAATACTGGCAAGACCGGGTGGGTGAAGACGCCACCGTCGGTGTCGTCGGGCACCGTTCGCTTGGCGTCGCATACAACGAGTACATCTATCGCCGACGCGTCGATGTTCTCGACGCTCTGCTCGACGAAATGGAAATCGATGTGGTGAACATGTCCTTGCTTGACGTCGGTTGCGGGAGCGGGTTTTACACAGAGTACTGGCAGCATAAAGGCGTGCGTGACTATGTCGGCGTCGACCTGTCGCACGACACTATCGGCCGTTTGTCCGATGAGTATCCGGACTACAGGTTTCGACAAGGGGACATCACTGCGGCATCGGGCGATGACAAGGTGCGGGCGTTCGACATCATTACCGTTTTCGATGTTTTCTATCACATAGTAGATGACGAGAGACTGGTGGCTGCACTGGGTAACATTCGCGACCAGCTTGATGCCAACGGACTTGTGCTGGTCTATGAACAGCTCACGAAGGATGACTATTTCCTGCGCAAGCACGTCAAGTTTCGTGGCCGCGATAACTACCGGAAGCTGCTCTCAGACACCGGATTTGAAATTGCGGAATCGAGGCACCTGTTCAATATCCTCGTGCCGCCACTCACGGGGCATCGTTGGCTCGATATTCCCATTGCCGGTCTTTACAAAGTGCTCGGTTTTCTCATGATCCGAATTCCCGTGCTGGGCCGGTTTTTTGGCAGGCTGTTCTACGAAATTGATAAACTTCTGTTGCGCATTGGAATCCGAATTCCGAACAACGAACTGTTCGTGCTACGACGAAAGGGTTGATGAAAACAAAAATACCAAGCGGCATTCCCAACAACCGTGATTACGCGTCGGTCGTCGGGTCGGACACCTTTATCGAGATGGAGCGGTTTTCCCGGGAGTTCCTGGCGACGCATCCGGTCGTTCAGGCGTCCTACGGCTGGGTCAGCGATCCGTTGCACCAGTGGAGCCGGCAATGGGAATATCCTTTCGTTTTCCAGTCCATTCAGGAGGAATTGCAGCGCCGCGTCGGGCGCAGCACCGATATTCTTGATGCGGGCTCCGGAGCGACGTTTTTTCCGTTTTTGCTGCGCAAAGAAATGGGCGCCGGTTCGGTAACGTGCTGCGACTATGACGCAACACTCGAGCCTATATTCGAGACCGTCAACGCGGAGCGATCAACTGACGTTGCTTTCAGACAGGCAGACTTGCGAGCCCTGCCGTTCGATGATGCGAGTTTCGACATTGTGTACTGCGTGTCTGTGCTCGAACACACGGACCAGTACGAAGTGATCGTCCGGGAGTTTCATCGAGTGTTGCGACCGGGCGGCGTACTGATCGCGACGTTTGATATCGGACTGGATGGTGTGTCGGATATTCCCCCGCAGGATGCAAAGCGGCTCAATGACTCTATCGAGTCAATGTTTGCCCGCTCCGACCTGACTGCGGACTCGATTACCGTTACGCCAGAGTCGATCACGTCCGTTGCGCTCGGTACTCTGCAACCATCCTTACTGCCGTGGCGCTATCCACTGTTGTCCTGGCTCAAATCAGCCTGGAAACGCAAGGCATTGCCGAATCGCATCGGCAAAAACCTGACGGTGCTTTGCGCCCGCTACTTCAGGTCGTGACACGATTGCTCGGGACACTGCGCAAGGCCTGGCTGGTGCTACTGGCCGTCGTTGCGATCGTCGCTATCGTGTGGGTGCTCAGGAATGAGGCCAGCACATTTGCCTGGCCGCAGCTCGTTTCCGCCCGAAATCTCGCTCTCACCTGCGTGGCGCAGCTCATGTTCTGGTGGTTCGCCGCGACGATGTGGACGCGACTATCGCGCATTGTGGCTGGTAACCACGTGTCAACCTGGCACGGCTTTCAGCAGCTTGCCCTCGTCGGGCTGGGCAAGTACTTGCCCGGAAAGATCTGGGGGATGGTAGCTCGTGGCTCGCACATGGCGGCCCAGGGCGTCAGCACGCAGCGAATCGCGGTCGCGACGTTCTATGAGCAGTGCATCCTGTTGCATGGCGCAGTCATCATGTGCACCGCTGCCTATGCCCTGCAACACCCGACCGGCCTGTTCCTGACAATCGCGGTGGCGGCGATACTGAGCATGTTTGCCGGAAGCTGGTGGTCGGCAGTCGCGGTACGCGCCGGCGGCTGGCTGGCACAGCGTGCCGGGCTCGGCTTTTCCGAGGATGACATCCGGGCCGTCGACAATGGACAGTATTTCTGGCTCGTACTGGGTTACGCGCTGCTCTGGACCATGCTGGGTGGGGTCTTCCTGGGGCTCTACTGCGCTTTCTTCAACGATGCTGTCAGTGTGCGGACGGGCCTTGGCCTGGTCATGGCCAATGCGGTTGCCATCACAGCGGGTTTCTTTGCCTTGTTTGCGCCCGGTGGCATCGGGGTTCGGGAGGCAGTGGGCGCATCGATACTGGCAGCGTATATCCCACTGCCAGAGGCCGCTGCACTCGTTATTCTCTTCCGAATTTGGGCGACGGCGATGGACGGTATTGCGGGAGTTGCAGTAATTCCGTCCCTGCGCGGGTCCAAGGGAACATAGCTATGCGACTGATCTTCTCACTCATTGCCCTGCTGCTCGCCCAGACCGTCACGTTTGCTGACAGTACGGCGTTCGTAAACGTGAACGTTGTGCCAATGACCTCGGAAACCGTGGTTGTGCAGCAGACGGTTGTTGTCGAAAACGGTCATATCGTGGCGATCGGTCCGGTGGACGACGTCCCTATACCGGAGAAAGCTGCGGTGATTGACGGCACGGACCGCTACCTGATGCCGGGTCTTGCCGAGATGCACGCGCATGTCCCCGAGAGCGACGCGCCCAGCCTGGAGCGGTACTTCAGTCTGTATGTCGCTAACGGAGTAACAACCATTCGCGGCATGCTCGGTCATCCATCGCATCTTGCGTTGCGAGAGGAGTTGCTGGACGGGAAAGTATTCGGACCGCGGTTGTACACGTCGGGCCCCTCATTGAATGGCCGTTCGGTGAATGGGGCGGCGCACGCCCGGCAACTTGTCGAGAAGCAACACGCAGCGGGATACGACTTCATCAAGGTGCACCCGGGGCTCAGCGCCGACGAATTCGAGGCCCTTGCGCAAACCGCGAATGCCCTCGAAATGCCCTTTTCGGGCCATGTGCCCGTGGCGGCAGGCGTCTCACGCGCGCTCGAACTGAACATGGCTTCGATCGACCACCTCGATGGCTACCTGGCGGCGTTGTTGCCGCCGAACAGTGATGGATCGGGTGGCTACGGTGGCTTCTTCGATGTCATGCTGGCAGGCGAACTCGAGACGGATCGCATCGCCGACCTCGCCCGTGAGACAGCCGCAGCCGGTACCTGGAACGTGCCGACCGAGGTGCTCGTTGAGCTTCGCATTAACGAGACTCCGGTAACCGAACTGCGCAACCGGCCTGAAATGCGGTACATGCCGGCAGCCACCGTGCAGCGCTGGGTCAACGACAAGACCACGCTTACCGCTGCAAATGACTTCAACCCTGAAGTAGCTGCGCTGGCGATCGAGATTCGCCGCAAGCTGATCCTCGAATTGCATCGTGCGGGTGCCGGGCTCTTGCTTGGCTCCGATTCGCCACAGGTGTTCAACGTGCCGGGCTTTTCGATCCACCGGGAACTCGATGTGCTCGTCGATGCCGGGCTTACTCCCTACGAGGCACTGCGCACCGGCACGGTGGCGGTCGGCGAGTTTTTCAATAGCAACACCGGCAGCGTTGCGGTCGGTCGGGCGGCCGATCTTGTGTTGCTCAACGCGAATCCACTCGTCGATATTCGCAACAGCCGGCGCATTCACGGCGTCATGGTCAGGGGGCAGTGGTACAGCGCTGCGGAACTCGCGAAACGGCTGAAACCGTATCTTTCAGCGATGTAGGCACGGACGGTCCTGCCGTCGGAGAGGGCGCCCCGGCCGTATCTGCTAAACTTCTTCGAAAACACGCGCCCAAAGAGGCAAAGGGGAGGAGGGATGAAGCTGGTTCAACATCTGCTCGACAGAAAAGGCAGGGAACTGATTTCGATTGTCCAGGACGCGTCGGTATTTGATGCGATCAAGCTTATGGCCGACCGCGGCGTCGGGTCGCTGCTGGTAATGGAAGGACGCGATCTCAAGAGGTATCGTCACTGAGCGCGACTACGCGCGCAAAGTCATCATCAAAGGACGTTCGTCCGAATCCACGGCAGTTGGCGAGATCATGTCGACCGACATCGTTACGGCGACGCCCCGCCAATCGGTGAACGACTGCATGACACTAATGACTGACAGACGTATTCGTCACCTGCCCGTTGTGGATGACGGAGAAGTGGTTGGACTGATTTCGATCGGCGACCTGGTGCAGGCCATCATTTCGGATCAACAGGAAGAGATTCAGCAGCTGGAGCAGTACATCAGCGGCTAGTCCGCCCGGAGCAGAGCATGGCGAAAAAAACAGCGCAAGACCTGATGTGACCAGGGGACACGTCAGTGTTTGGTACGTTTTCGCCCTCGCCGCGTTGCTGTTGAGCGGTCCCCCGCTTGCGGCCCAGGAAGATAACAAGACGGTAGTCGGACCTCGCAACGTGTACCTGGCTGACGGCGCCGATGCGCTGTTTGCCGGCGACGGCGAAGAGGGTGTCCGCCTTACCTTGCAGGCACTCGAGTTTGCGCATGGCTCTCGCGAGACAAAGTTCGCCCACGCAAATCTGTGTGCGGGCTACACGATGATCGATCAGCCC
Organism: uncultured Gammaproteobacteria bacterium; assembly: GCA_963698415.1. Taxonomy (GTDB): domain Bacteria; phylum Pseudomonadota; class Gammaproteobacteria; order Steroidobacterales; family Woeseiaceae; genus UBA1847. The sequence goes on from CAVOQS010000003.1 coordinate 252,834, forward strand.
CTGACTGCGCTCGAACACTGCAACTGGGTGATTGAGCACGATCCCAATTACTGGCGTGCGTATAACAACCGGGCTATCGCGTATCTCAAGCTCGGGCGCTACGAAGAGTCGGAGGCTGATGTTGCACGCGGGCAGGCCCTGCAGCCCGGGTCGGAAAAGCTCAAGATCGTCAAAGGCATGCTGCTCGACGAAACCGACCCGGTGACCGAGACGATCGAAATCGATGAGCGGCGAGGGACAAGCGACGGTGGCGAGGATGCCGAAAGGGGCGAGTAGACTCGCAGCTATGGCGGTGTTGCTGGTGAGCGCGATCGCGCCTGCCCAGGAGGGTGTTGAGCAGGTCGATTCCAGCACAGACCGCGTGCCCCTGCACACTGTCGTTCCCGACTACCCACGGGTCGCGCGCCGAGACCGCATCGAGGGTGAAGTCCAGGTCTGCTTTGACATTACCCGCGACGGTTACCCGCAACGTATCGCCGTTCGCAAAAGCACCAATAGCCTGTTCGAAAAGCCCGCCCGAAAGGCAGTGCGAAACTCGACATGGGTACCGCTTAAAAAGGACGCAGAAGCCACCGGCATCAAGGCTTGCCGCACGTTTCGCTTCACGCTGGTTCCGGTACCGATGGGCCAGGAGCCAGACTGAAAACCGGTGGCCGCCAACCAGTTCGACAGCAGGTCTAGCCGGCCGCGTGCTGGCGTCGATGCATACTGATATAGGCCGCGCCGTAGTCCGTCAGCCGATAGTTATCGAAACCTCCCGTTGACCGGGTCGCTATGTCGATCATCTTGCTGCTGTGGAGCTTTTGCAGGCTGCACTGGAACTGGGCTGGGCGCATGCCAAACCGCTCAGCCAGTGCGGGTGCAGACATGAGTTGTGCCTGGCCCTGGGCAGCGGCTGTACGCAGCACGGCAAGGTCAATCTTGTCGAACTGCACGTCAGAATAGGCCGTGATGTCGCTCGTGCCACTTTTTGGAAGCCAGCGGCGCAGTCGACAGGTCAGCATCGTCTTGAGACTGCCAAGTCCCTGCACCAGGCGGTGCGTCGCTGTCAGGTAAATGGCGTTGAGCAAGCGAATGCTGTTCATGGCCACGCGGTATAACGCCCAGGCGCCGACGCAGGCGAGAATCCAGCCGAGTGTCGACAGCACGATTGTCAGGACCACCGGTTCCCGGCCGATACCCATGAGAGATGCCGCCCACGGCGCGTGTGACGACAATAGGTAAATAAGGGTCTCGCCCGGCATAAGGAACAGGTTTGGCATGCGCTAACTATGCGATTGCGGTACGAAACGTGCCGTGACTCCGTTCACGATTCGACGCCCAATTAAACTGCGGGCCAGTTCACAGACATGAAAGCGCAACTCCCCAACACTAGCTCTTCGTGCCAGAGACTGGTCGCGCGTCGCACAACACGGCGATGAAACAATGGATTATGTAAGACCACAGGGAGTTTCAGGATGTCGATTTCTATTCGCAGGTGCTTGCTGACTCTGCTGCTTGGCAGCCCGTTAGTCGCGTTCGCTGGCGAGCCTTCGGGTGACGACATGCGAAGCCTCGATGGCCAGGTTCAGGAGATCAAGTCGGACGTCCTGAGCATTGCGTCGGAGCTGAATACGCTTGAGGAACGCCTGTTGTTCCCGTCACACACGCAGGTGTCGATTTTCGTTTCGCTCGCCGAAGATGAGGATTTTCGGCTCGATGCGATCGAGCTTGAGATCGACGGCGAACTCGCGACACATCATATCTACAGCTTCAAGGAGCTGGACGCGCTGCAGAGTGGCGGTGTGCAAAGACTCTACACGGGCAACCTGACGACCGGTGATCACCAGTTGTCCGTGAGGATGATCGGCAAACTCAAGAGCGGCGAGGATTTCTCGGAGTCTGGCGTTTTCACGATCAGCAAGGGCATTAAGCCCTCGGCCGTGGGAATCGCGTTGGAAAGTCCCAAGCTCGGCAGCGGTAGCATCAGGGTTGGGGATTGGTAGACGATGTTGCGACCGTCGCTACTTGTAGCGGGGCTTGTTGTCATAGCTCTGACTCCGCGGCAGATTTTGGCCGATGATTCGCCGGACCCCTACTTTGGCGAAGCGGTTTACTATGCATTGCAGGGAGACTGGTTCGACGCGCTGGAGCGCATGGATACCGAAGTCCTGCAGCATCGCGCAGTCGATGAGGCGCAGCTCGATTCTCTTTACGTTCACATCGACGACGCGAAGTTTTCACTCGGGGATTTCGAGCTGCGCTATCGGATGCATCACCGCGCCGGTCGTGCGATTACGGCAGTACTCGAGGGCGCCGTTGATGAACGCATCCGCAATGATGCCGCCTATCGACTTGCGCGCATTCACTTCCAGAAGCAGCAGATGGAAGATGCGCTGCTCGCGCTCGACCGAATCGACGGTGAAATTCCGAAGGCAATACGCGACGACATCGACTTCCTCAGGGCCAATGTCTACCTTGCACAGGGCCGCCCGCTCGAGGCCGTCCCGGTTCTCGAAGGACTGCTGAAATCCGATGAATATGGCGGCTTCGCCGCCTACAACCTCGGTATTGCCTGGCTCGAGGACGGCCAGCAATCCAGAGCGCTCGAGCAGCTCAACATCGCCGGAACGATGAGCAGCGACGAGCCGGGCGAACTCGCGATTCGGGACAAGGCCAATCTCGTCCTCGGCACGATTTACCTTGAAGCCGGGAATTTTGAACAGGCTGCGTCAATTCTGAATCGTGTGAGTCTCGACGGCCCGTATTCAAACCAGGCGCTGCTGAGTGCCGGTTGGGCCAACATGTCGCGCGAAGACTATGCGCGCGCCATTGTGCCGTGGAGCATCCTCGCCGGCCGGGAAGTTACTGACGCCGCCACCCAGGAAGCCTTACTGGCACTCCCCTATGCGTACAGCAAACTCAATATTCACGGGCGCGCGGCGGTGCACTATGGCCAGGCCCTCGATTCCTTTGGCGCCGAGATCGACAAGCTCACCGACTCGATCGAGAGTATTCGCGACGGCAAGTTCCTCGAGGCGTTGGTACGGGAAGAGATTCGCAAGGACACAGACTGGCTGATTCGTTTGCGCTCCTTGCCCGACGCACCTGAAACGTATTACCTCATGGAATTGCTTGCCTCGCACGATTTCCAGACAGGGCTGCAGAACTACCTTGACCTGGCCGATCTGAAACGCCGCTTGCTGACCTGGGAGGGCGGTTTCGATTCCTACGACGAGATGGTCGAGATTCGTCGAACGCATTACGAACCCCTTTTGCCGGACGTCGATGAGGCATTCCGCAAGCTCGACTCGCGCATGCGGCTACGCCTGGAGCAGCACCGGATGCTGGTCAGACGTCGAAATGACTTGTTGACGACACCGCGCCCGGAGTTCCTGGCGACCCGTGACGAGCAGGCAATTATCGCGCGCCTGGACGAGCTTGAGGCGCAGGCAACAGGGCAGGACCTCGTGCGAGTAGAGCGACTGCGCGGGGTCCTCGCGTACACGCTGAACATCGAATACCACGAGCGGTTCACCGAATTCGATCGCAACCTTCGCAGTCTTGACGAGGCCATGGCAACGCTGCAAAGCGAATATGACGAGTTTGTGCGCTCGCGACAGGCGGCCACGCACAGTTTTGAGGGCTACGATCAACCCATGCAGCGGCTGCGCGCCGACGTACAGCAGTCCGTAGACAAGATCGACATGCTCATGGCGCGGCAGGGGCACCTGCTCGAAGTGCTTGCCATCGACCGGCTGATCGCCCGCCGCGATCACCTGGAAGACTACGGCGACAAGGCCCGCTTCGCATTGGCCGATAGCTACGATCGCGCAACCCAGGCGCAAGCCCGGCTGGACGGTGCTGAATGAAGATGCGCTATCTCGCTTGCTGCTTCCTCCTGACAGGCCTCGCCGCCTGCGGAACAACCGAAGACAGATCGGGGACGCTGGCCGAACTCGATAATGTGCCACCCGACCTCGACGAGATTTATCTCGATGACAGTCTCGAGCGCGCAGCCCAGAGCTATCGCCGCTACCTCGAGGAAACGTCGGAGAGTGCGCGAACACCCGAGGCCATGCGACGCCTGGCGGACCTGCAGATAGAGCAGGCCTATGGGGTACTCGGCAGCGACACGATGGTCGAAATGGCAGCGCCAGAGACGGCCGTCGCGGGCGGCGTCATTCAGGCGAGCGGATCAGGCGCTGCGCCTGACGAACCGACCGAGTCCGAGCTCGAGTTCGAACAACGGGCGACACGTGAGTCGTTCCACTCCCAGTCAACCGACTACCGGGATGAAGTCGCCGGCGACGATACGCAAGTTGTGCCGGCAGGCCCGCGCGAGGCAATCGCAACCTACCAGAAGATTCTCGAAACCTACCCGGACTACGAGCGCAACGACAAGGTGCTGTACCAGATGTCGCGCGCGTATGACGAGATTGGCGAACCGGACAAGGCCATGGCTGTCATGGATCGCCTGGTGCTGGAATACCCGCATTCCCGCCTCGTCGATGAAGTGCAGTTTCGTCGCGGCGAGTACTTTTTCGTCCGCAAGAAGTACATCGATGCCGAAGATGCCTACGGTGCTGTAATCAACATGGGCGCGTCCTCTTCCTACTACGAGTTGGCGCTCTACAAGAAGGGCTGGACGCTGTACAAACAGTACTTCTACGAAGAAGCGCTCGACAATTTCTTCGCGATGCTCGATCACCGCAAGGCTATCGGCTTCGACTTCGACGCGTTCGAGGAAGACGATGATGAGCACCGCATATCCGATACGTTCCGCGTCATCAGCCTGAGTTTCTCGAACATGGGCGATGTCGAGGTGATCGATGATTACTTCGCGAAGAATGGTCATCGAAGTTACGCGGACAAGGTCTACGAAAGTCTGGGCGAGTTCTATTTCGCGAAACTCCGCTACGAGGACGCGGCATCAGTCTACAAGTCGTTCATCGAGCTGAACCCGTTCCACGAAATCTCCCCGCACTTCAGCATGCGCGTTATCGAGATCTACGGCGAAGCCGGCTTCCCGCTACGCGTGGTGGAATCGAAAAAGGAATTTGCGACAGAGTACGCATTGGGTTCGGCTTACTGGAATCATGTCGACGTGGAGTCGTCTGCCGACGTGGTCGGGTTCCTCAAGACCAACCTGACCGATCTGGCGGGCCACTACCATGCCCTGTACCAGTCCGACGGCTTGGAGGAGGAGAAGCCCGCGAACTTCGGCGAGGCGCAGCGCTGGTATCGGCAGTTGCTGGCATCCTTCCCATCGAGTGAGGAAACGCCCGGTATCAACTATCAGCTCGCCGATCTGCTACTCGAGAACGGCGACTTCGCTGATGCGGCGCTCGAGTTTGAGCGCACCGCGTACGACTATCCTGACCACGAGAAATCGTCGGCTGCCGGCTACGCCGCGGTCTTCGCTTATCGCGAGGACCTGAAGCTTGCGACAGGCGCCAGGCAGCGCGACGTCAAGGAACTTACGGTTGAAAGTTCGCTCCGCTTTGCGGACAGCTTCGGCGAGCATGAGCAGGCACCCATTGTTCTCGGCGCTGCCGCTGACGACCTGTACGAGATGAAGGACTTCGCACGGGCGATCGATTCGGCACACAAGTTGATCGACCGCTACCCCGCGTCGGATGGGGCGTTGCGTCGTTCCGCGTGGGCCGTAATCGCACATTCGTCGATTGACACGGCGGAGTACCAGGATGCCGAGCACGCCTATTCCATGGTGCTGGGCCTGACTGAACTGGATGACGAAGCACGTCCTGCGGTCATCGAAAACCTGGCAGCCGCAATCTACAAGCAGGGCGAGCAGGCCAACGTGCTTGAAGACTACCAGGCCGCCGCCGACCATTTCCTGCGCGTGAAGACGATTACACCAACGTCGAGTATTCGCAGCGCCGCGGAATACGACGCTGCGGCCGCATTGATGAAATTGTCGGACTGGACGGCAGCGTCCAGCGTGCTTGAGGATTTTCGGGAAACACACCCGGACCACGAGCTGAACAAGGACGCCACCAAACAATTGGCTTATATCTATCGTGAGGACGGCCAGATTGCACGCTCCGCTGGCGAGCACGAACGCATTGCCGCCGAGGCGAGCGATCCCGATCTGAGCCGCGAAGCCCTGCTCACGGCCGGTGAAATGTACGACGAAGTGCGTGCCATGGACGATGCCATTCGGGTTTACGAAGAGTATGTCGACGCATGGCCGCTCGCCGCTCGATCTCGCCATGCAAACGCGGACGCGCTTGTCCGAGATCTATCGCGGGCAGTCGGACTTCCAGAAATACCTTGAGGAGCTCAACGAAATCGTAGAGCAGGATCGCGAGGCGGGGCCTGCACGGACCGATCGCAGTCGCTTCCTGGCCTCGAAGGCGGCACTGGTGCTCTCGGAAAGAACGTTCGAGCAGTTCAAGCGCACTCGCCTGACGCAGCCTTTCGAGGAAAGCCTTGCACTCAAGCAACGGCAGATGGATGAAACCATGGGCGCAATGGAGGCCCTCGTAAGTTACGAAGTTGCTGAAGTCACAGCGGCCGCAACGTACTACATCGCCGAGGTCTACCTGGAGTTCAGCGCTTCGCTACTCGAGTCGGAACGGCCAGAGGGCATGACGGCGGCGGAAGCAAACGCTTACGAGCTGGTGCTTGAAGACGAAGCCTATCCTTTCGAGGAGCGCGGAATCGAAGTTCACGAAGCGAACTTCGAACTGCTTGCAAGCGGCGTTTACAACCCCTGGGTGCAGAAGAGTCTCGACAACCTTGCCGACCTCATGCCCGGGCGCTACGCCAAGCGAGAAACCAATGAGGGCTATCTTGGCGCCAGCGAGGTGTATGCCTACGTCATGCCGATCGCGGTGCCGCCAGCCGTTGGCGAAAGCGCAGGCACGGCCAGTTCGGAAACTGACCCTGAACCAACGGGCTCAATAGTCGCCGAATCACCTGTCGTTCTCAATAACGATATGGGAGCAGCCGAATGATCACCCGCACGATTCCTCTTTTCCTTGGCGTCCTGCTACTGACCGCCTGCGCCACGACGACCGAGAAACCGCGTCCGACGTCGCGTATCGACGTGCAGCAGGACGTGGGTTTTACGATTACGGAAGCATCACCGGTACCTGATGGTGAACGCCTGGATTACAGCCAGGCCATCGCGCAGCTGGAAGGCGGCGATCATGCGCGGGGAATTGCCTTGCTGACGCGGGTCGCCGAGGCGGCTCCCGACGCTGCAGGTCCGCGCATTGATCTCGGGATCGCCGAAAACGAGGCGGGCAATCTTGAAGCGGCAGAAGAACACCTGCTCAAGGCGCTCGAACTGAACCCGGATCACCCGGTAACCTACAACGAACTTGGTATCGTGTATCGCAAGACCGGCCGCTTCCAGGAGGCCCGATCGGCCTACGAAAAGGCCTTGTCGATTTTCCCCGGCTATCACCCTGCAAGGCGCAATCTCGGCGTTCTGTGCGACCTGTACCTGGGCGATCTTGACTGCGCCCTGGATGCTTACGAGGCCTACATGGCCACCGTGCCCGCAGATCCGGAAGTGGCAATGTGGATCGCCGATACCCGCAATCGACTGGGCATACAGGAGTAGACATGTTGAAGCCTATTTACCTGGTTATTCTGGCGTTGGGACCGGCGCTTTGCCTCGCGGAAGAACCCGAGGAGCCTGCCGAGGACACCGTCGAAGTCGTAGAGGACGTCGCTGAAAACGGCGACGGCATCAAGAATCCGCGCAACATGTCCGGCATGTCGATTCTCGGTAACGAGGAAACGCCCAAATCGCTCGTTATTATTCCCTGGAAATCGTCCGAGATGGGTGACGCGCTCACCTTCAGCGATACGCTCAAGGATCGCGCCCAACCCGTGGACAAGGACGTTTTCCTGCGCGAACTCAGGTTCTACGAAATCCGCACCGGCGAGTAATCCGCCACTCTGTGATTTAGTTCAAAGAACCGCATTCCCGGTCGAACATAATCCCTGAACGTGCGCTGCATCACATTCCTTGCCGCAAGCGCTGTCTATTCTGGCCTTCGCCCCGAGATGATTCGGGGACCTTCTGTTAATTGAGGATTTGGAAATGGACTTTTTCTATTCGATTGTCAGCTTCTTCGCAACGGGTGGCCTGTTCATGTATCCGATACTGCTCGTGTTCGCCTTCGGCGTCGCGGTTGCTGTAGAACGCTTCATTACGCTGACCCTGGTGACGAACAAGAACCAGGCTGTCTGGAACAAGGTACAACCCTTGCTGGACAGCGGCGACTTCGACGAAGCCCGGACGATGACCAACGAAGACCAGTCGACAATTTCCCAGGTATTGAACATGGGACTGTCGTTGCAGGGAACGGTACGCCGTCGCGAGGATATCGAGATCGCCATGGAGGAGAGCATGATGGAAATCGTGCCGCGCCTCGAAAAGCGTACGCCTTACGTCGCACTCGCATCCAGTATCGCGACGCTGCTCGGACTGCTCGGCACGATCATGGGCCTGATCCAGGCGTTCACGGCCGTCGCCAACGCAAACCCCGCTGAAAAAGCGGACTTGCTGTCGGCGAGTATCTCGGTCGCCATGAACACGACCGCATTCGGCCTCATGGTCGCTATCCCGCTGCTCGTCGTCCACGCTGTTCTGACCAGCAAGACGGGCGACATCGTGGACAGCCTTGAGATGGCAACGGTGAAAGCCCTGAACGTGTTCTCCAGACGGGCAAGGACCGCTGTCGCGGCGTAACCAACATGGCGCGCAGAAAGCACCACTACAAGCGGCGTACTGGCAACACGTACGACATCGACGTCACCACGTTTCTTAATCTCATGGTGGTCCTGGTGCCGTTCCTGCTGATTACGGCCGTCTTCTCGCGACTGACGATTGTCGAACTCGACCTGCCGAGCACGGCGGGTGGACCGACGAATGCGGCGGAGAATTTCCGCGTCGAAGTCATCGTCCGGGAAGAGGGGATAGTGATCAGCAACGGCACGGGCACGATCGCGGCGATTCCAAAACTGGACGACGGCGAATACGACCTGGATACCTTGTCGGAGTACATCGTTGAACTGAAACGTGAGTATCCGGAGCACGAAGAAGCCTCTGTGCTGATGGAGCCTCATATTCCTTACGATTACCTGATCCAGGTGATGGACATCGTCCGCAGCATCGAAGTGCCCACCGATGTCGAGGCAGAGTTTGAGCTGGTGGCGTTGTTTACCGATATTTCAGTAGGAGATGCGCCGTGAGGAATTCACGTCGAATCAAGCGCATGAAACGCAACCGCGTGAAGATTGGCAAGATGAATCTCACGTCGCTGATGGACGTGTTTACGATTCTCGTCTTCTTCCTGCTGGTCAACTCGGGTTCCGTCGAGATTCTCGATGCACCCAAGGAAGTGACACTGCCGGAATCGCGAGTGGAGTCAAAACCGCGTGAAACGGTTGTCGTCTTCATCAGCCCCGAAGAAGTGCTCGTCCAGGGCAAGCTGGTTGCCCGTGTCGAGGACATCGTTAACGGCGAGCAGGGAGTTCTCGACCCGATCCATGCGCGCCTCGCGGATCTCAAGGAAAATATCATCGGTACAAGCACGCTGACGGTAGCAGCCAGCCAGGAAGTCACCATCCTGGCTGACAAATCGGTGCCCTTCATGGTTGTCAAAACAGTCATGTCGACATGCACCAGCCAGGGCTACGAAAACGTGTCACTTGCGGTCACCCAAAAGTCGGCGCAGGTAGCGGCGCTCTAACACCTCATGGATGAAGGTGACATGAAAACGGATTTTTCGGAGCAGGAACAATCCCTGCGCGCCCAGGTCCAGGACTCGGAAGAGGCGCTCGCAGAACTGCAAGGAGAATTGCAGGCGGTTGATGCCGAGCTGAAGGACCTGGCGGAACAGAGCGTGCAGTACGATACGCTGGGTGAAGTCTGTCGTTCGCTCGAGGCGCTCGACAAGCTCGGAGCCATGAGCCTTTTCTGGCAGGATCGCGGTCACGGTGGCGACCCTGTCGAGCACATTCAGGGGGCGCGTGACAGGATTCATGACTACGGCGAATTGATCCTGAAGACGGAGAGCCGTCGCCAGACGATCGTCGACAGGATCGGGGACCAGAACGTCTCGCTGGATTGCCTGCACTATGAGCTGACGGACGTACTGCAGCGCGAAGAAGAGCGCCAGAGCGAATGGACTGTCGAGCGCGAACTGGAGCGCTGGCCCACGCGTCCGGTCGTCATGCCGTGGACCCGCGGCACAGAAGAAGATCGGCGCTATCGTAAGTCACTGGGCTCATCGCTGCTCGCATCGGCCGCGCTCAGCGTCCTGGTCGCTTCCATTGCTATCCCGATGATCGAACGACCGCAGGATATCGAGTTGCCCGAGCGTATGGCGAAGCTTGTACGCCAGGACTTGCCGCCCCCACCGCCGGTTGCGGCGATCGAAGAGCCGGTGATCGAGGAAGAGATTCCCGAGCCGGAGGAGGTCGTTGAAGAGAGTCCGCCCGAGCTTGTTCCTGAATCCGCTGAGCAGTCAAAAATGGCGGCTGTCGACGAGCCGGACGTCCCGGACGTCAAGGAAGAGGTGAAGTCGAAAGGCATTCTTGCGTTCCGCGAAAGTTTCGCGAGCACTGCAAACATGAGCACGTCGACGCAGCTCGGTTCACAAGCGCGGGTACGCAATGCCGGTGAAGATGCCGTTGGCCGGCCGTCGCGCAACATGGTTACGAGTAATGCCCCGGGCTCGAGCGGTGGTATTAATCTCGCCTCTATCAGTCGTGATGTCGGCGGTGGCGGTGGTCCTGGCATGGGTGGCGTCGCCGCTACGCGTGTCTCGAGTTCCATTGGCACCGGCGGCGACGGTTTCGGGAGTCGCCCGATGAGTGGCGGTGCACTGGCCGGCCGCACGGACGAAGAGATCCAGATCGTCTTTGATCGCTACAAAGCGTCGCTGTATCGCTTGTACAACCGGGAGCTGCGCCGGGATCCGACACTGCGCGGCCAGATGATCCTCAAGCTCACAATCGAGCCGGACGGCTCCGTGTCGTTCTGCGTGATGCAGTCATCGGACATGAATGCACCGACACTGATACAGCAGGTCGTGGAACGTGTCACGACTTTCGATTTTGGTGCAAAGGAAGACATTGCCGCCGTCACGATCATCTACCCGATCGACTTCCTGCCGGCTGCGTAAGGCTGCGTGCCGGCGTTTCGCATAATGCCAGGTAGCTTACATAAGGCCTGAAAGAGCCCTTTGCCCCGTCTTTTTGGGCCTGCCTAAGCGTCCGTGTTCACAGTCTTTTTCCCTAATTTCAGGAAAAATCTCAGGGTGTGATGCAAGTCGAGTTTTGCCGCCCGGCGATGCGCGATAGTTCACTTCTGGATATGGATAAAGGCAAAGCCACCGAAAGGTGGTGACGCAAAGTCTCCGGCCTGAGAGCCCTTCGGGGTTCACGGTAGCGGGATTGCCCACGTCGACAACTCGGCGCCAGGGCCGCCCGTGTCAGGGACCTCCATGGATTGGATACGACATAACGACGATGCCCAGGGAAGCGCAAGGCAAAGGATCACAAAGAGCCCGTAGCGGTCGGCTTGCAAGCCGGCTGTTCGCGTTTTTGTTGCTTGCATCGGCCGCATTGGTCCCGATAGGGAGCGCGTCGGCGGCCGAGATCTCGTTCGTATCCGTTGTCGGGTCCTGGCGTGACCCCGTGGACACCATGCCCGGCATTCAACCCGGGCGATCCCGCCATCACGAACGGCAACCCGATCTCGAGCATCAGCTGGGGTACGACGAATGGCCCCCAAAGTGGCTACGACTTCATCTCGGCACAGCCACTGCCGCCGCCTTTCGAGTTGCCTGGGCCGATCCCGTACTTCGCGCTGGGCACGTTCCAGCATCGGAATTTCACGGTCGGTGCGCCGTGGCTGGTCTCGGCCGAACTCGATGTTGAACTCGTGATTGCCGTTGACGGTGTGCAGATCGCGCCATTGAGCTTCACGTTCACAATCAACCACGACGAAACCCCGAACAACCTGGACCCGTGCCCCTATCCGACGCCGCCCGGGGAAGGGTGTACGGACCGTGTGCAGATCGTCGCCTCACCCGCGCCCACGACGTTCAACGTCGATGGCGTGGACTACACGCTGGAGATGAGCTTCCTCGACAACGGCAGTGCCGTCGACGAGTTCATTACGAATGAGGGCAACATCGTCAACAGCACGGGCCTCGTCGGCCAGTTCACGCTGCCGCCGGGACTCACCGCTACGAAGACGGGCCCGGCGATGATGCACATCGGCGAGTGGGGCACGTTCACCATCGCGATCCAGAACGCGAGTGAGGCCGACGCGCACAACACGACCATCCTCGACGTGCTGCCTGACGATGCAACCGGCGGCATGTGCGACACGACGCCGGAGATCCTGAGCGCGCGGGTATTCGAATCGGATGGTGTCACGACGGTACCGGGTAAGGGACCGCTGTCGCTGGGCTCGGACTACTCGCTGTCGTGGAACGGTTTCGCATGCCAGCTCGTGTTCAATACGCTGTCGACCGCCTCGGTGATCGGCGTCGACGAGCGCCTGGTAATCGACTATCGCACGCAGCTCGACACCGATACCCAGGATGGCGCAGCACTGACGAACGTGGCCGGTGCGATCGCGTGGGAGACTGAAGACGGCTCGACCCAATACAGACGCACGCTGACCGACGGTACCGTGGACGTCGGGGACCACGAGGACGCACACACCGTTGCGGTGGCACTGCCGGATTTGCGATTCGAAAAGACGGTCATGAACGTGACCACGGGACAAAACCCGGCGACTAATGCGGCACAGGGCGACACGCTTCGCTACCGACTCTATGTCGAGAACGTGAGCAACGTCTCGGTCGACGATTTCTCACTTGTCGACGAACTCGACGCGCTCAATACAGACCCGTCGTTTGTGCCTGGCACGCTTAACGTCGTTTCTCTGCCAGCCGGTGCGGTCGACAATTCGAATCCGAATGGTGGCGCTGCCGGTACCGGCCTGCTGGATATCGATAACCTGAGTATCGGCGGTCTGGGCGACACCGTTGTTGTCGAGTTTGAAGTCCAGCTTGATTTGACAATTCCGAGCGGCACCTACGTCTACAACCAGTCGGACCTCCTGTTTGGCGATTACACGGCTGCCATCAGTGACGATCCGAACCTGCCTGGTGATGAAGACCCGACACGTGTCCTGGTCGAGGCCAGACCGCCGGCGGCGCTCGCGAAAAGCGAATACCCAGGATACGGCGACGATTCGGCGAGACATTTCAACTACAAGATCACGGTACCGTCGGTACCGCACACCGAGCCGCTCTACGATGTGCGTATTTTCGATGACCTGTCTGCGTCGGCCGCCGACCTCCTTTATATCAGCAGTCGCCAACATCTCGGGAACGGTAAGCGGGACAGCGGAAAATACAGGAGACAGCGACGAGTCTTGTCCTGGAAGACCTCAATAGCGGCTTCGACATTCCGGCGGGTGAACAGCTGGTCCTCAGGCTAAGGGTGCGCCTGGCGGACACGCCGACCAATGTAGCCGGCCTGACATTTACCAATACGGCCTATTACACCTACAACGAGGTCGACGGCGATCCTGCCACGCAGCAAGTCGGCGATCCGGGAACGTCGGCACCGATGACCATCGTCGAGCCGGACCTCGTCATGACAAAGACCGGTCCGTTGAGCGCGAACGTCGGTGTTCCGGAGACGTTTACACTTGATGTGCACAATGCCGGCGGGTCTCCGGCCTACGCCGTTACCCTGACCGACCTCCTGCCCAACGACGCAGACGGCGGCATGTGTGATGTGCCGCCACAGAACATCACGGCGCAGGTCTTTGAGGCCGACGGCACGACGCCGGTATCGCCGGTGCTCGCGGAAGGAACAGACTTCACGGCAAGCTTTGCCGGCGATCCGACCTGCTCACTGACGCTCACCATGCAGTCGTCCGACACGACCATCGGCGCGGACCAGCGCCTGATCGTGACCTTTGAGGCCCAGGTCGACGTCGGCACCCTCGATAATGCGGTACTCACCAACCTTGCCGGTGCGACCGAATGGTTCGGTAGAGATCCGGCTGACCCTAGAGGCCGAACGTACACGCGCAACGTCACCGACGGCACGGTCGGGACGCTCGACCACGAGGATGCACACACGACGACGGTCTTCGCACCGGCGTTTGTGTTCGAGAAATACGCCGTCAATGTGACGACAGGCGAGGATCCGGCCGTAACGGCAACGCCGGGCGATGTGATTCGCTACACGCTGAATGTCGAGCATGTGAATGACGTAACCGTCGACGACTTCAGCATTGTCGATGAGCTTGATCGCCTGAACGCAACACCGGTTTTCGTGCCCGGGTCGCTGAACGTCATTTCGATTCCGGCGGGTGCAGACGACAGCAACACGGATGCCAATGGCGGCGCGGCAGGCACCGGCCTGCTGGACGTTCGTGGCCTGAGCCTCAACGGACTGGGTGAGAGCTTCCAGATCGTATTCGAAGCGCAGCTGGCTGGTGCGATCGCCAATAATACGACGGTACTGAACCAGTCAGAGGCAGTCTATGCCGGCAATACCGTTGCGGTCAGTGACGATCCGAACATCAATGGGCCGGCGGACCCGTTTGTCGGCGGTGACGAGGATCCGACCGAGATCCTGATCCAGTCGGCTCCGTACCTGGACATCGACAAGATCTCGACCTACCTCGAAGGCGACCCGAACGTCCTGCTCGCCGGCGAGACGCTGCGCTACACGATCACGGTGCAGAATACGGGTACGGAAAACGTCACCAACGTGTCGATGACCGACAGGGTGCCGGCCAATACGACCTACGTTGCCGGCAGCACGACCCTGAACGGGGCATCCGTTCCTGACGACGCGAACGGCTCGCCACTCATCGGCGGCATCGATCTCGGTGACGTTCCGGCCGGTGGCCCGGCAGTAACCGTCACGTTCGACGTCAGGGTGTACCCGGACGCACCGGATGCCACGATTATCTCGAACCAGGCCTTCGTCAGTGCTGTGGACCAGGGTACTGGTCAACCTGCCGTCCGACGATCCGCGCACCGAGCTTGCGGACGATCCGACGCGCGATGTCGTTGGCAACTACCCGCTGCTCTATGCCGTGAAGACGGCGGTGCTCGAGACCGATCTCGTTTCGCCGGGCATCGTCGACCCGGGCGACACGCTGCGCTACACGATTACCGTCTACAACAACGGCAACGTACCGGCGACCGTCGTCGAACTGTTCGACAACGTCCCGGTCAACTCGACCTATGTTGCCGACACCACGACGCTCGATGGCGCTCCGGTCGGCCAGCCCGATGGCGGCGTGTTCCCGCTGGAAGGCCGTATCCCGATCGGCAACAACGGCGTGCTCGATCCGGGTGCTTCGACGACCGTCGAGTTTCTCGTGCTTGTCGACAATGTGCCTCGCGGTACGCTGATCACGAACCAGGCAACGGTCTACAGCGCGGAAGTTGCCAACCTCCCGACTGATGCCGATGGCGACCCGTCCAACGGGGCGCAGCCCACCGTCGTGGTCGTCGGCGACGCGCAGGTGCTCTCGATCGTCAAGGACGTGGCGGTTGTCGGTGGCGGAGCGGCCATTGCGGGCGCGACGCTCGAGTACACGGTGACCGTGCAGAATCCTGCCAACGTCCCGGCGCTGTACGTACTGCTCAGGGACGATCTCGACGAGGTTACTCCGGGCTACCTGACCTATGTTGATCAGTCGGCGACGCTGAACGGGCTACCAGCGGGTGTCAGTGTGGCGGGCCAGGTCATCACGGCCGATTACTTCAATGAGTACGGGGCGCTGGGGCCGGGCGAGACAGTGGTCCTGCGCTTCCAGGCTGTGATCGACCCGACTCTCCTGGAAGGCACGACGATCACCAACACGGCGCGCGTCTACTGGGATGATCCCCAGCAGCAGGCAGAAGCGTCCGTGTCAATCGATGTTGGCGCAATGCCCAACGCCGGGATGCTGAGCGGTTACGTCTGGCACGATGCCGACCATGACAACACGCTGGACAACGACGAGTATACGCTGGGACTCTGGACCGTCGACCTGATTCTCGACGGCCAGGTCGTGCGGTCGATGCAGACCGATGTGGGCGGCTACTACCTGTTCGCCAACGTCGTTCCGAACTACACGACTGGCGAAACCTATTCACTGCGTTTCTCCGCACCGGGTGCGACCGCAACGACGGCACTGCTCGGCGAGACCGATTCCGACTTCACGGACGGGCAGCAGCGCATCGATGAGATCGACGTGCAGGAAGGCAGTAACCTGCTTGCCCTGAACCTGCCAGTCGACCCCAATGGCGTGGTCTACGACTCAATGGGACGTGCGCCGGTTGCAGGTGCTGTCGTCTCGTTGGTCGACCCGCGCAATTTACTGCCATTGCCGAATTCCTGTTTCGACGATCCGAACCAGCAGGGCCAGGTCACGATCGGCAACGGCTACTACAAGTTTGATATCAACTTCTCCGACCCGGCATGCCCCGGTCCGGGTAACTACCTGCTGCAGGTCACCGCACCGAGTACGGCATACACCGGCAACGTCTCCGAGATGATCCCGCCGACATCCGACCTGTCGACGCTCCCCTTTGATGTGCCGATGTGTGCGGGTTCCAGCAATGACCAGGTGCCGGCCACCGCACAGCACTGTGAAGCGCAGCCCTCCGAGTTCGCACCGCCCGCGTACATACCCGGGCGCAGCGCCGGAACGAACTACCACTTGTTCCTGCGGCTTGACGACACGTCCAGTCCGGGCACGTCCCAGCTGTTCAATAATCACATTCCGCTCGATCCACGCCTCGACGGTGCCGTAGCGGTGACCAAGTCAACACCGATGCTCAATGTGACGCGCGGCCAGCTCGTGCCGTACGTGATAACAGTCAGCAACTCGTTCGGAGCGGATCTCAACAACGTGGTCGTTGTCGATCGCTTCCCGGCGGGCTTCCGTTACGTTGCTGGTTCGGCGCGCTTTGACAACGTGCCAACCGAGCCGGTGCTTGCTGCCTCCAGGCGGGAACTCCTGTGGAATGACCTCTCGCTCGCCACAGACGGACGCCACGAGATCAAACTGCTGCTCGCAGTGGGCGCGGGTGTTACCGAGGGCGAGTTCGTAAACCGCGCCCAGGCGATCAATGCCATTACGGGCGGCGTCATGTCCTCCGAGGCGTCGGCGACGGTGCGCATCGTTCCCGACCCGACCTTCGACTGCACGGACGTCACGGGCAAGGTCTTCGACGACGCCAATCGCAACGGCTACCAGGATAACGACGAAACCGGCCTCGCCGGCGTGCGCCTCGTGACGGCCCGCGGCCTGGCGACGACCACCGACAAGCAGGGTCGCTACCACGTAACCTGCGCAATCGTTCCGCACGACAGCCGCGGCAGCAACTTCGTGTTGAAGCTCGACGATCGCTCGCTGCCGACCGGCTACCGTCCATCGACGCGGCCCGTGCAGGTGCAACGGGCGACGCGCGGTAAAGCCTTGCGCATCAATTTCGGCGCTTCGATCCACCGCGTGGTCGGGCTGGACATTGCAGACGCCGTGTTCGTGCCGGACTCTGTCGAGATGCGCCAGCAGTGGCTGCCGCGCCTCACCCTGTTGCTGGATGAACTGAAGAAGTCGCCATCGGTACTGCGACTGTCCTACGTGGCCGACGTCGAATCAGCTTCGCTGGTCGATCGCCGACTGAATACGCTCAAGAGCCAGATCGAAGCTGCCTGGGAAGAGATGGCCTGCTGCTACGACCTGGTCATCGAGCCCGAGGTTCACTGGCGTCTTGGCGAGCCGGCCGACAAGAAGCGGGAGGGCGAACGATGAACCTTACGCATTTCCGCATCGCACTGGCGTGGCTCTTGTTGCTGTGGCCGCCAATCGCCGTAATCGCACAGGACGTCGATGAGGCGCCGCTGGGCGAAGCTGTCGAACGGCACCTGTCGCTTGACGAACCGATCATGCAGTGGGTCCAGGACCCCGAACGCGTGGACCACGAAGTCGCCGATACCATCGAGTTGCGCGAAGGGCTCGCTAATGGCCTGGAAACCATCAAGCTGACCGGACTGGTGCCACCGATTTACTTCGAGACCGGTGTCGCGCAGATTCCGGGTACGACGGTCGCGTCGCTGGGCAAGATCCTGGACAGTATGCGCGACCGTATGAATGTGCGCCTGCACCTGGTCGGCCACGCCGACAACCAGCCACTTTCGCCACGCCTCGTCGCAATCTACGGCGATAACCTGGGCCTCTCGCGTGAGCGTGCTGGCGAGGTTGCCGAGTACATGCAGACCGCCCTGGCCCTGCCCGCTGAAGGTGTGTCATACACATGGGAAGGCGACCTGAACCCGGCGGCGAGCAACGACACGGAAGCCGGTCGTGCGCAGAACCGGCGCGTCGAGGTTGAAGTCTGGTACGACGAGGTTCGCCAGAAAGCCACGCTCGAAGAAGTCCTGGTGAAGCAGGAAGCGAAAACCCTGAAAGTCTGCCGCATGCAGACCGTCTGCAAACTGCGTTACGTCGACGGCCATGCGCGTCGTGCCCGTGTGCAGAACCTGATCGCTCCACTGTATTTCGATGCAGAATCGATTGATGTGAGCGAGGAATTCATCGCCAACGTCGAAGAAGCCTTCGCGAATCTCGGTGGCAAGCAAAACGTCGTCGTCAAGTTTGTCGGGCACACCGATGCCATGCCGCTGACCGGTCGTGTCGAGCGCATTTACGGCGACCAGGACGGCTTGTCGAAAGCGCGTGCTCGTCGTGTTGCGCTGGCAGTCCAGGATGGTCTCGACCTGCCGACGGATATCGTCATGAGTGACGGACGCGGCGCCGCGAAACCGATCGCGTCGAACGACACGGCACGCGGGCGCGCACTGAACCGCCGCGTTGAAGTCGAGTTCTGGTACGACGATCCGTTGCAGGAGCTGCCCGACGAGCCACAGCTCTGTCCTGGCGATGCCGGCGCGGAAATGGTCACGAAAGTCTACGATCCGCCGTGGGGAAGTATTCCCAATGTGCAGTTCGTCGATGGCCAGCCGGTACTGAAAGACGGCCTCGCCGGTGTACTTGCGCGCGGGCTCGATGATGTTGCCGACAAGACCAATCCGCGCTTGCGGTTTGTGGGTTACACGCGTAACGAGCGCCTGGCGCGACGCACGGCGGGCGTCTATGGCGACGATATCGGGCTGTCGGCATCCCGTGCACGACGTGCGATGGAACTCGTGGCGGAACAGATGCAGCTCGACTCGTCGCAAACTCGAATTTGAAGGCCGTGGCTTCGTGCACTCCGATGACGTGGTCAATGCGGGCTTCGTGCAGGGTGAGACCTCGCATGTCGCTGTGCAGGTTGTTTACGACGAACTCGCCGTTCTTGACGACTATGAAGGCGTTGACATCACGCGCATGACGCGCGAGTTGCATCCTGAGAATCCGCTTGGCCTGAACCTGATGCGCATTACGGTCGATGGCGAGCCACTTGATGACCCGCGCCGCAGTTCGTCCGACATACAACGCTGCACCGACGTTGCGCTGGCGGACGTCGACATCCAGTTCGGCTTTGACAACCTTCGGTCTGCGCCGCGCCTGAGCGTGACAGCGCAACCATCGCGCGTCGATTTTGTGCAGCAGGAAGATGGCACGATGTTGGGTTCCGAAGTGAACTTCAGCATGTACACGAACTACTCACACTTCATTGAACGCGCCGAAGTCCGCCTGTTCCGCAATGGGCAGTCCCAGGAATCGACACCCATCGACGTCATCGATATCAGCGTGGATGGCCACGCGAAATGGCAGCCCTGGGATGACACGTTCCGCGCGCCCGCCGATGAACTCGCGTACGTGCTGCGCGTGTACGGTGCGGACGGCAACTTCGATGAGACGCAAGCTCAGCCGTTGTGGATAACGTACAGCGATGCGCCGGTTCCTGACGACGACGAACCGACCGAAGAAGGCATCGACGACGAGTACGAGCAGCCGGTGCGTATGTCCGCCTTTGCCGATAACCGCCTTGGCTTGCAGAATATCGGCCTCTCAAGCGGCACGGTCAACGTACGTGGCAGTGGCATCAGTCCGGACCAGGAAGTCTGGGTAGCGGGCCGCCCGATCCCGGTCGACGAGGAGGGCAGCTTTTTTGCCGAGGAGGTCCTGCCACAAGGTCAGCACACCGTCGAAGTCGCCGTACTGGATAAAGAAGGCAACGGCGAGCTTTACCTGCGCGATCTCGAATTCGAGGACAGCGACTGGTTCTACGTGGGTATGGCCGACGTGACGGTGTCTGGTGGCAGTACGGACGATGCGATGGACCTGCTGCAGGGAGCAAACTCACCCTACGACAATGATTCGACGGTTGATGGCCGACTTGCGTTCTTCGTGAACGGCAAATTCGGTAATCACTGGCGCGTCACGGCGAGCGCCGATACGCGCGAAGGCCCGGTCAGCGAGCTGTTCAGCAATTTCATGGACAAGTCGCCGGATTCGCTGTTCCGGCGCATCGATCCCGACTACTACTACCCGAGCTTTGGCGACGATTCCGTGGTGCAGGAAATGGCGCCGACGATGGGCAAGTTCTTCGTCCGCGTCAGCCAGGACGATAACTTCGGCCAATGGGGCAACTTCAAGATTGCCTATATGAATAATGAGCTCGGCAGGGTCGACCGCGGGCTTTACGGCGCTAACCTGCATTACGAGGCGGACGCAGCAACGAACTTTGGCGACAAGCGCTTCGCAGTCGATGCCTTTGCGGCTGAGCCCGGAACGCTCGCCAGCCGTGAAGAGTTCCGTGGTACAGGCGGCTCGCTGTACTTCCTGCGACGCCAGGATCTGCTCGCGGGCTCCGAGCGCGTCCTTATCGAGCTGCGCGACAAGGCGTCCGGCATGGTGACGGGCGTCGTTAACCTGGCGCCGGCGATGGACTACGACATCGACTACCTGCAGGGGCGCATCGTCCTGGCGGAGCCGCTGGCCTCGACGGCTGATGACAGGTTGCTGGTCCGCAGTGGCGCGATCTCCGGCGACGAGGCGTATCTCGTCGTGCGCTACGAGTACACCCCGGGCTTCGACAATATTGACGCAGTATCCGTTGGCGGACAGGCGCACTACTGGTTCGGCGACTACGTCAAGCTGGGTGTCACGTCCAATGCGAACGAGCAGGATGGCGAAGACAGCAGCCTGAATGCCGCTGATCTTACCGTTCGCTATTCTGCCGACACCTGGGTCAAGTACCAGCAGGCGACGAGCGAAGGTCTCGTATCCCTGCCGCAGATATCACAAGACGGTGGCTTCGAGTTCAACGGCTACGACCCGGCGTCGTTCGTCAATGCCGAAGCTGACGCGGGTCGTGCCGATGTCAGCTTGCGCTTTGGCGACTTCAACGGCCTGATCGATGGGCGCGTCACGCTGTATACGCAGCAGGTCGATGCCGGGTACACGGCGCCCGGACTTACGGCGCTGACTGACACGACGAACGTCGGCGGTACGTTCAGCATGCCAATCGGTGATCGTTTCTCGGTTGCAGCCAAGTTCGACGATCGGGAACAGGAAAACGGAATCAGTACCAGCGCCCTGGAATACAACCTGGGGTACACGCTGAGCGATACCTGGGACGTGAGTGTCGGCTACCGCGAGGATGAGCGGGCGGATACCTCTGTCCTCGTTCCCCTGACGCAGGAAGAGGGCAAACGATCCGACGCGGTTGTGCAGGTGGGGTACAACTCGCAGGCGAACTGGAATATTTACGGGTTTGTGCAGGACACACTGGACGTAACGGGATCTCGCGAAGAAAACAGTCGTGTCGGTGTCGGTGGCACGGTCAAGGTGACGGACAAACTGTCGATCGATGCCGAAGTTTCTGACGGCGATCTTGGCACCGGCGGGCGGCTCGGCTCGAACTACGATTTCTCGGATCGGTCCAGCATGTACTTCGGCTACACGCTCGACAACGAACAGAATGATACCAACTGGGCAAGCCCGGGCGGTTCGGAAGGCAATCTCGTCGCCGGTGTACGTTCCCGTCTCGGTGACAGCGCGTCTGTATTCCTCGAAGAACGCTACCAGCACGGCAGTTCAGTGACTGGTGTGACTCATTCCACGGGTGTCACCTATGCACCGAACCAGGAATGGAGTTTCGGGCTGAACAGCGATATCGGCACGCTGCGTGACGTCAATACCGGCGCCGACACGGAACGCCTGGCTGCCGGTGTCCAGGTTGGCTATGCCTTGGGCGGCCTGCGGATCGCGAGCGGCATCGAGTACCGCAGTGATGACGTCGAACAACTGAACCTCTCTCGCAATCAACGCGAGACCTGGCTGCTGCGCAACAATATCAGTTACCAGACCAGCCAGGCGGGACGCCTGCTCGGCAAGCTGAATCACTCGGAAAGTGAGAGTTCCCTGGGCACGTTCTACGATGGCGGCTTCACCGAGGCTGTCGTCGGTTATGCGTTCCGGCCGGTCTACAACGATCGCCTCAATGCGCTCGTGAAGTACACGTATTTCTACAATGTACCCACGACAGAACAGGTCGGCATGCAGAACATCGCTGTCGAATTCATCCAGAAGAGCCACATTGCAGCCATTGACGTGACCTACGACATTACGCCGAGCCTTACCATCGGCGGCAAGTACGCTCATCGCCTCGGCCAGGTCAGCCTCGACCGTGAGAACCCGGAGTTCTTCGACAATGCGGCGAGCCTGTACGTGCTGCGCGGCGACTACCGCTTCCGTGAGAACTGGGAAGTACTGCTGGAAACGCGCCTGCTCGATATGCCGGACCTCGGCGAGCACCGTGTTGGCGCGTTAACCGCCGTGTCACGCTATTTCGGCGATCACGTCAAGCTTGGTGTTGGTTATAACTTCACGGACTTCTCTGACGACCTGACGGACCTGAACTACGACCACCAGGGCTTCTTCCTGAACGTTACCGGCACGTTGTAGGGCGCCGGTATTCTCAGCCCCGAAGCAGGTCCAGCATGCGGGTTGCCGCCTCTTCGAGCGTCGTCCCGAAGCTGATCAGCCCGTCATCGTGGCCGGCCAGCACGGCGATGCCTGCCTCGCGCAAGCCCTCCATGCGGTACAGCCGGTCCAGTTCCTGGGCCATTTGCGGTGTGCCGTAGGCAATCTCCGGATTCGTGGTTGGCAGCTGACCGAGGTGCCGGCGCCAGAGTTCTGCGCTGTGCGCATGTACGACCGCGCCGATCGCGTCGCCCAGTGCGTAGATCGACGCGTGCGTCATGGCTTCTGACGACGCCTGCACGGGTCCGCTACAGCGGACTACATTGGCACGGACGTCGCAATCCGTGACCAGGGAATAGTGATTCTCATCGGTGACAGGTAAATGGCCGGTCTGGGTGCCGCTGATCAGGAATAACCCGCCGGTGCCTCGACGCACACTGATATTGCCGTAGCCAATACCGTGCTCCTTGTATTCGCCGATCAGCTGCGCCTCGTACAACGGCCTGCGCCAGCGTTCGAGTTCGCGCGCGGCCGTCACATGTGTCGCGGGACCCGGCGTCCAGTGGCTCTCGTACTTGATATAGCCTTCGTCGAGCATCACGCGTGTCTCATCTCGGGAAACAGGTCGAGCAGGCCTTCTTCGGACGCGTCGCAGATTCCGCGCTCCGTAATCAGCCCGGTAACGAGCCGCGCCGGTGTAACGTCGAACGCGAAGTTGCTGATCGGCGTATCACCGGCCGTGGTCCGAACGCGCTTTGCCTCGCCGTCGACCATGCCGTAAATATGGCTGACTTCTTCCGGATCCCTTTCTTCAATCGGGATTTCCCTGAGACCATCACGGCTGTTCCAGTCAATCGTCGTCGACGGCAAGCCTACGTAGAACGGGATGCCATTGTCGTGCGCTGCAAGGGCCTTGAGGTAGGTGCCGATCTTGTTCGCGACGTCGCCGCAACGGGTAGTGCGATCTGTGCCTGTGATAACGATGTCGACGAGGCCGTGTTGCATGAGGTGGCCGCCGGCATTGTCAACGATCAGGGTGTGTGGCACGCCACTCCTGGCCAGTTCCCAGGCAGTAAGTTGTGAGCCCTGGTTGCGCGGTCTCGTTTCATCGACCCAGACATGCACGTCGATACCCCGTTGTTGCGCGAAATAGACCGGGGCCGTTGCAGTGCCGTAGTTGATCGTCGCCAGTGATCCGGCATTGCAGTGCGTGAGCACGTTGACGGTATCGCCGGATTTTCTTCTCGAGATTTCTTCGAGCAACTTGACCCCGTGCTTCCCGATGCCGCGGCTGATTTCCACGTCCTCGTCACAGATGGCCTGTGCGTCCCTGCGAATCCGCTCAACCAGATCATCGCCCGACGCATCGATGAGCCGGAAGATACGCTCGACCGCCCAGCGCAGGTTGACCGCGGTCGGGCGTGATTGCAGCAGGGCATTGCCCGCCGCGCGTACAGCGTCTGCGGATGGCTCCGCGATGGCGGCCAGGTACAGGCCCCAGGCGGCGGTCGCGCCGATTAACGGCGCCCCGCGGACGTACATGTCGGCGATCGCGGTGTCCGCGTCCTGCCAGGTATGAAGGTCATGCACGCGGTATTCGTGCGGCAGCACGCGCTGGTCGATGATCTGCA
Organism: uncultured Gammaproteobacteria bacterium; assembly: GCA_963698415.1. GTDB lineage: Bacteria > Pseudomonadota > Gammaproteobacteria > Steroidobacterales > Woeseiaceae > UBA1847. The sequence continues at coordinate 277,410 of CAVOQS010000003.1, forward strand.
CGACGGCAGGGTCGTCCGGCTTCTGCCAGATGGTTCGAAAGTTTTCAGTCGTCACGATAGGGTATCTTGATGGGTGAAACCTGTATTGCAGGAGGAGAGTGACGCATGGGACCGCTTGCAGGCAAGAAGATAATCGAAATCGCCGGACTGGGTCCGGGTCCCGTCTGTGGCATGTTGCTCGCCGATATGGGTGCCGAGGTAACGCTGATCGAACGCAAAGCGGCAACGAGCAGGACGGCATTCGAGGCAAGTGCACTCGAGTCCGCCAACGCCACGATCATGAATCGGGGCAAGCAATCGATTGCGCTGGACCTCAAGCAGGCCGGCGCCCGGGAAGTCGTCCTGCGATTGCTCACGCAGGCGGACGGCCTGATCGAGGGTTTTCGCCCCGGTGTCATGGAGCGTCTGGGCCTCGGCCCTGAGGACTGTCTGGAGGCGAATCCAAGGCTCGTCTATGGGCGCATGACGGGCTGGGGCCAGGATGGCCCGCTGGCGCAGGTCGCGGGACACGATATCAACTACGTCGCGCTGTCCGGCGCGCTCTGGTACGGCGGCCGCTCGGACTCGCCACCAACGGTGCCACCGACGCTCGTTGGCGACATGGGTGGGGGCGCCATGCTACTGACGGTCGGCATGTTGGCCGCCATGTTGAACGTGCAGGAAACGGGCAAGGGCCAGGTGGTGGACGCGGCGATGGCTGACGGCTCGGCCCTTGCCACGACGCTGTTGTACGCACTGTTCAAGTGCGGTCAATGGACGCCCAATCGCCAGGACAATTTTCTCGACGGCGCCGCCTACTGGTATGACACCTACGAGTGTGCCGACGGCAAATTCGTATCGATCGGGGCGATTGAGCCGAACTTTCATGACTTGCTCCTCCAGAAGCTCGGACTTCAGGAGGACCCGGATTTTGCAGAACAGTATGACAAGCAGCAGTGGCCCGAGCTGAAAAGGCGCTTCGCGGCGGTCTTCAGGCAGAAGTCCCGCGACGAGTGGTGTGCGCTTCTGGAGGGCACGGATGTTTGCTTTGCACCCGTGCTCGATTTCGATGAGGCGCCCCGGCACCCGCACAACAAGGCGCGCGGCACGTTTACGGAAGTGGCGGGTGTGACGCAGCCGGCCCCAGCGCCGCGATTCAGCAAGACGAAATCCAGGATCGCGTCACCACCACCGCTTGCTGGCCAGCACACCGAATCCATATTGTTCGCCGCCGGGTATTCGGATGACGACCTCGCTGCGCTGCGGGAGTCGGGCGCTGTCTAGCGGTAGCTGTCCAGCAGGTTGTTCATTTGGCCATTCCCATGGACAAGCTCTTTCAGCCATAGAGCAAGACGGGGAGGGACAGGTAGCCGAACACGCCTCGCGTGTTCCGTTTTCACGACGTAGTTTCATCGGACTGCCAGCTCGGCTATGGATTCGGCTACCTGTCCCTGCCCGTCTTGATCACCGCACGGAGTCGGTGCACGAACACGCGATGCGCTCCGTGTGAGGAATGTCAGCGGGTTTGCACCTTGTGTGAACAAGCTGCCGGCAGATTACATCTAGCCTTCGAGGCCGGCCGTGAGGCGCGCCGATCGCAGTGTATTGAACATCAGCATGGTGATGGTCATCGGCCCAACGCCGCCGGGCACCGGGGTTACAGCGCCGGCGACCGTGCAGACGTCGTCGTAGTCGACGTCACCCGTCAGCTTCGACTTCATCTCGCCATCGATTTCCTTCTCGACACGGTTGATGCCGACGTCAATAACCACGGCTCCGGGTTTGATCCAGTCGGCTTTGACCATGTCGGCGCGGCCGACTGCGGCAATTACGATGTCCGCATTGCGCACCACGCCGGGCAAATCCTTGGTGCGACTGTGCGTCATCGTTACGGTGGCATTGCGTTGCAGGAGCAGCGCGCCCATCGGCTTGCCGACGATGTTCGACCGGCCGATAACGACGGCAGTCAGGCCGGAAAAATCGCTGCCGAGCTCGTCTTCGATCATCAAAATGCAGCCTGCAGGCGTGCACGGAACGAACGCATCGGCTGTATGGCCGGCGGTCAGCTTGCCGATATTGACGAAGTGGAAGCCATCGACATCCTTTGAGGGTGAGATGGCCTGCGTGATTGTCTGTTCGTCGAGATGGCCCGGCAGCGGCAGCTGCACGAGAATGCCATGAATAGCGTCGTCGTTATTCAGTTTGTCAATCAGCCGCCAGGACGTCATCCTGAGACGCGTCTTCTGCGAGCGTGTGTTGTACCGAGTGGAAACCACACGCCTCGGCGCGGCGTTTCTTGTTGCGCACATACACCTGGCTTGCCGGGTCCTCGCCGATGATGACGACCGCGAGGCCGGGCTTGATGCCGTGGTCGGCCAGCAATGCAGCGGTTTGTTCCGTGATGGACTCGGCGAGTTGTTCGGCCTTGGCTTTTCCGTCGATACGTTTTGCGCTCATCGAAATCGTTCCATGCATAGAGAAAAACGGGCCGTAGGGTAACCCCTTGGCGGCCCTGTTGCTACTCGGGGAAACCCGAAACAGACGACGCTTGCTCTCGCGACGAGCGACAGGTTCACTCGAGTGCTTCTCCGCCCACCGGGCCATAGAAGATCACCCAGGCCCCGAAGTCGTCCGTGAACTCGACGAAGCGATGCGAGACTCCGGCCGGCACAAAAAGCGCGTCCCCGGGCGCGAACGCAATGCGTTCCTCACCCAGCTGGAAGGCACCGCTACCCGTATGCACGATGTAGATTTCGTCCTGGTCGTGAGGTTCCTGGTCGTCGTTTCCGCGCGGCCTGTAATAGCCGAGTTCAAGCGTCCCGTGCTCGAGCAGGACGCCGTACAAGCCGTCGTCGGATGCGGCGACGGCAGCGAGTGCGTTTTCAGGCGTCATGCGTTCGGTCATGGCTTCGGGCTAAAATGCGCGTCGAAGCATTAGAGTACAGCAAATGAGAGCATACTTTCGGCACCTGCGCGGCCTCGTCGTCTTCAGCGGATTCGTAGTCAATACATTGCTTTGCTTCATGCCGCTGCTGATCCTGGCGGTTGCCAAATTACTGACGCCTTTTCGCGGACTCCGTCGTCGTATCACACGCATGCTCATGCGCATCGGTGAAACCTGGGTTGACGTCAATTCGGCGATCCTGACGACAGCCGGATCCATCGATTGGCGTGCGACGGGACTCGAGACCCTGCGCCGCGACCAGTGGTACCTGATCATCGCGAATCACGTCTCTGCAGTCGATATTCTTGTCCTGCAAAAGGTGTTCAACAAGCGCATCCCGTTCCTCAAGTTCTTCATCAAGCAGGAACTGGTCTGGGTTCCGTTTCTCGGTGTGGCGTGGTGGGCACTCGATATGCCGTTCATGAAGCGATATTCGCCGAAGTACCTCGCGAAGAAGCCGCACATGAGGGGCAGGGACCTCAAGACCACCCGCCGCGCGTGCAGGAAGTTCCGGTACACGCCGACCTCGGTTATCACTTTCGTGGAAGGCACGCGTTTTAGCGTGAGCAAGCGGGACTCACGCAACTCGCCCTACCGGAACCTGCTGCAGCCAAGGGCAGGAGGATTCGCTGTCGCAATGTCGTCAATGGGCGAATTGTTCGGCTCGATTCTCGATGTGACGCTCGTTTATCCGGATGGTCCGGCCACTTTCTGGGATATGTGTTGTGGCGAGCACGTGCGCATATTTGTGGATGTGCGCGAGCGTGAAGTCGAGGATTGGCTCATCGCCGGTGACTACCAGCATGACCGGGACTTTCGCCGTCGCGTCCATAACTGGTTCAGTGAAATTTGGCAAGACAAGGACGAACTGATACAACAGATGCTGATCACACGAGAGTCTCATGACTGAAAGCCGCCAATACGACACGGTCGCATTCGATGTTCGCGACAACGCAACGATGCTGTTTTTCGCAAAAACGACAGACGAGGGTGATATCAACGACTACCTGTTGCTGATGCGCACGATCGAAGACGATTTTGACGAGTCGATCTATATCGAGATCAATGAGCAACAGTTCGGCGGCCATAATTTGATCCGCGAAGCCGCGCTGACGGGAAATGTTCTGACCTTGCGCCTTCACGAACCTGCCGTGGAACTCGGTGGTATCGCCGATATCGTTCTGACCTGGGCGGAAACCACCGAGAATCTCGATAGCATCGAGGTGGGTGCATTTCGCGTGCTTGGCGACACCCTGGTTGGCGGCAACGCCTGACGCCGAAGTGGCGCATTCCGAATTCAGTCTCTATATCGTGCGTTGCGCAGATGGCACCCTGTACACGGGCATCGCCATCGATGTCGACAAGCGCCTGGCCGAGCATGCAGCAGGCTTGCGCGGTGCCAGGTTCCTGCGCGGCAAAGGGCCGCTCGAAATCGTATTTCAGGAGGTCATCGGTAACCGTGCGCTGGCATCGCAGCTCGAATACCGGGTCAAAAGACTGGATCGCGCAAAGAAACTGGAACTGATCGACGGCCGGAGTCGCCTTGCCGACCTGCGGTGCCTTCAGGTGCTCGAGGAAGGCTGCGCGTAAAGCGCGATCGGCAGGCCGAATTGCGGCAGATGGATGGTGACGTCCTGGTCCCACCGGTCCCGAAACGCGTCAAACCATCGCGATATCTCCTCCAGATCCCCGAATGCCCTGGGACCTGGCACGATGACGCCGAATGGCTTCGTGAAGTCATCAAAGTGAATCGGGTAGACGCTGCTGGCGCCGGTGCTCGTTACGAACGCCTGCCAGTACTGTTCCGCGTAGTCTTCATCCAGCGTGGTGAGGCCACCGACACTGAGCATAACGACGTCAGCGGAAATGTCGTCGGCCAGACCTTCCACAAAACCGGCGCTTCCCTGCACGAGTGTCGTGCCCTGCGGGTGTTCGATGACGATCGTGAAGCTGCCGCCTTCCCGGAATGCCGTGGTGGGTGCTGGCATTTCGAGTGGCGCGTCGATCGTACCGGGCAGAGGCGGGTTGCCACGCCAGCCTATAGGCGCGTGCCGCGACGGCAGCAGCCGGACCTTGAATTCGCCGAACTCGTAGACCACGGTCTCATCAGAGACGACAATCTGATCCTCTGGCACGCCGGCACCGCGCGCGATGTTTGCGGTCGACTCCGATCCCAGGATAGAGGCGCTCGTGCGCTTGGCGACAGCACCAACGTCCATCGCATGATCGAAATGCGAGTGCACCGGGATGATGGCTGCCAGCCGTTGCATCCGATACTCGTGCAGGGCGAAGTTAATCGTCGCCGCATCATTGACGACCGCCCGCCGCAACAGCGTGTCCATAAGCGAGGGGCGCGAAAAGAACCCGTCGATCAGGATCTGGGTTTCTCCGTCATCGAATAGCAGCGTCGTCACGCCCAGCCAGGTCGCCGTGACGGATGCGGCGTTTTCCGGCGGCTGCGGAGAGGCGCTCCAGCCGGAAGATTCAAGCGATGGGCGGTTCTGCCAGATCATGGCACTGCCCGCCGCCGCGACAACGAGTACCGCGGCGGTAACGATGGCTGCCCGGCTTACCCGCTGTTTCCACATGCCTATTGTCCTACGGCCATCCTGGCAAGGTGCCCGGTAAGCGGCGCAAGATAGTTGCCCATTGCGTAGCCAAGCAGCGCCAGCAGGATCGACGCGGGAACGAGATTTGGCCGATGATGTGCCGCGACGATTGGCGCAGAGGCGGCCGCGCCGATATTGGCCGCTGACGCAATGGCCACGCTGTGGACATCGACGCGGAAAATCCACGCACCGGCAAGCATGAACAGGCCGTGTATGAATATCCAGATGAACGCACCGAGTACGAAGATCGGCGCATCACCCAAGTCCGCCGACTTCGGCACGTGCACCCATGCCGGCAACGAAGACGTAGACGAGCGCGGTCCCGATCGCGGTTGAGTTAGGTAAGCGGGAAATGGGTGTCGTCGACAGGGCCAGCGCGATCGTCGTCACGAGCAGAATGCGCACCGTGGTTTCCGAAAAGATATTGGCCATCTCCGGCGAGGCCGCCGCAAGCCAGCCAGCGATGGGAGGTGCTGCACCGTGCCCGATCGCGGTGACGCCGATCACGACCGCCGCGAGATACAGGTATTGCTGCATGGTCGGCGCATGGTCGTCCTCGATATGCGCCTCGGCCGCCTCGTCCATCGCGGCGAGGCGTTCGGCCGGCACGCGGGCCCATTTGTTGAACTTGTCCGCGTAGTCCCGTGACATGAGCAGCAGTGGCAACCACACGATGTAAATGACATTGTCGGCGATGATCGCCAGCGTGAACTGCGCCTCGGACGCGTCCAGTATTTCCTTGGACGCAAGCATGTTCGCGGTACCGCCGATCCAGCTGCCGGCGAGCGTTCCCACGGCCTTCCACGAGTCGTCAGGCAGCCAGCCATGAACCAGCACATAGGAAACCACGCCGCCAACCATTACACCGGCGGTGCCCATCAGCATGACCAGCACACCCTTGCCCATCACCTTGACGATTGCCGGGACATTGACCTTGATCAGCATGAGCACGATGAATACCGGCAAGGCGAACTGGCTTAGTCCGCCGTAAATGATCGATTTATTGGGTATCAGCGTGTGGCCGCCAATCGCCAGGTTGCTCAGGAACACCGGCGTTGCATAGATGAACAGCAGCGGAGGAATGTAGTTGAAGAGCTTGGCCTGGCTTACCTGGGCCAGCAGGAAGAAGAAGGCGGCGACTACGCACAGGACGGCGAGTACACCTATCGGTGATGCAATCAGTACTTGGGTGGTTTCCATTCAACGCGCCTGATGCCGAAACATGGCGACCGAGTATAAAGCATCTGCGGTTCAGCCGAAGCTGATCTGGGCGGAGAAATCCTTGCGTGTGTCGGCGTCGCGGAGCAGCGCGGAGTTGATGGTCAGCCAGACGGCGTCCCAGTCTTCGATCTTGCTTGGCCCGAATACGTGTTTGGCGATATAGCTCTCGAGCTCACGTACGTGGATGACATTCCTGGGTGGTGCTGACGTGAACTCGACGGATCCCGTGAAGACAACGAGATTCTCTACAGGAACGTCCGGCACAACTTTTTGAATTGCGCGTGTGCGGCCCTCGTTTTGGATCAGCGGATTCAGGAAACGGCGACGATGGACGCCATCGACGTTGGTCCACTGCGCCTCGTCCGGTCCGCCAAAAACGATGCCGTTGAAGTGCTTCGTCTGGATGCACAGGATGCCGCCAGCCGTCAGGATGGCGTGATCAATTTTCGCGAGGCCGCCGTAGGCTCCGGGGAGTATGAAGTCGTGCAGCACGTCTTTGCTGCGCCTGGCCAGCGCGGATCGAATCCTGAACTGTCCGATCGCGCCGGTAACGTAGAGGGCAACGTGATTCGCGACCGACCGGAATACGAGGGTCAGCAGCAGGGCACCTGCAATCGTGAAAAGAAACAAGGCGGGTCCAACGCTTGTAATCCCGGTTTGCATGCCGCTGTCAGCTGCGAGTGCCGGCACCGCGACGAGCGGTGCGCTGGTGACCATTCTTCGAACCGGTTTCAACATAAGGCATAGAGTAAGCCTGTATGGGCCCGCAGACAGCGTAACAGGTCACGTTTTTGCATTCTTCCCCGGGTAGGCCAGGTAATAACCGTCGATTTCGATGACCCGAATCCGGGTTTCATAGACGTCGCTGAGTATTTCGTCGGTCAGAACCTCCTCTTTGCCGCCATCTGCCGCGATGCGACCGTCACGGAGCAGCACGACGCGATCGATCTCGGGCGGAATCTCATTGAGATGGTGTGTTACGACGATAATGTTGCGGCCCTCTATCGCCAGTCGTCTGATCCGCTCGAGATAGTCAAAGCTGGCCGAGAAATCCAGACCGGCCGTCGGTTCGTCGAGGATCAGGGTTCGCGGATCGTGGACGAGCGCCCGCGCAAGGATGCAACGCCGCTGCTGCCCCGTCGACATGTGCCGCAGGGGCGTCTTTGCCAAAGCGCCGATGCCAAGCTCCCCGAGCGTTTTGCGCGCTGCCTCGACCTGGTCACGGTCCACCCGGTCGGACAGCGTCCCATGGATACCGATGCTCGAGTGAAATCCCGAGATCACCACCTCCAGGGCCGTCGTCGCCTGGGTATAGCGCTGCTGCAGATCCTGCGACACGATGCCGATATGCCTGCGCAGCTCCCAGACGTTCCAGGCGTCGCGGCCGAGTATCCGGAACACCGAGTGTGGGTTGGCGACCGGGTAGAGCTCCCTGTTGATGGCCTTGAGCAGGGTTGTCTTGCCTGAGCCATTGGGACCGACAATGGCGACTCGTTCGTGCTGCTGGATCTCGAGATCGAGGTTCTCGAACACGCACGTAGACCCCCGCCAGATCGTGGCATTGCGGATCTCGACAAGCGGTACCTCAGGCGTCATGCGTCTTCCACCGACCGCGCCGGAATACGATGACTGCAAGAATCGTCAGAGCCGTCTCGGAAATAGTGATTGCTGCAAAAGCACCATTTGATAATAGCGGTGTCCTCGTGGCGAGAAAATACGCCAGCGGAATTTGCAGGAGCCAGAAGCAAATCGCATTCAGGGTCGCTGGCGTTTCCGTGTCACCCGCTCCGTTCATTGCCTGGACGATCACCATGCCGATGGCATAAGCCGGGAAACCGATCGCGAGGATTTGCAGGCAGTTCGTACCGATACGCAGGACGTCCGGCTCGACCGTGAACAGGCTCGTAAATGCGCCCGCAAAGACGAGCAGGAACAAGCCGACGAAAGTCATGAACAGCGTGTTGTATTTTGCCGCGCGCCAGGCCGACTCTTCGGCCCGCTCGGGTTGTCCGGCTCCGAGGTTTTGCCCGACAAGTGTCGCAGCAGCGTTACCCAGGCCCCACGCCGGCAGGAATACAAACTCCATCATGCGCAGCGCAATGGTGTACGCGGCGATCGCCGGGCTGCCAAAGATCGCGACGATGCGCATGACTACAATCCAGCTGGATGTCGCGACGAGGAACTGGCCAATGCCGCCGAGGGAGATGACGAGCATTCGCCAGGCCAGCGATGGAATAAACTTCAGGTGTTGCGCGGCAAACGCGAGCCGCCCGCGACCATTCATCAGGTACCAGAGCTGGTAGACCACCCCGGTGCCGCGGCCGATTGTCGTGGCGACGGCGGCACCGGTTACGCCCATCTCGGGGAATGGACCGAGACCGAAAATAAAGCAGGGGTCGAGGACGATGTTGATGCCGTTGGCGATCCAGAGCGAGCGCAGTGCCACCGTTGCATCACCGGCACCGCGAAACGCCGCGTTGAGCAGGAACAGGTAGATGATACTGAATGAGCCGCCGAGCAATACGGTGGTAAAGCCGGCGCCCTGTTCGACGACGCTGTCCGAGGCGCCCATGAGTATGAGGAGATCCCGAGCGAACATGACGCCAAATAGGCCGATTCCGACCGACAGTGCGATGCCAACCCACAGTGCCTGGCCGGCCACCAACGCCGCGCCATGAGGGTCCTTCTCGCCGATGCGACGGGAGATCATCGCCGTGATGCCCATGCCGAGGCCAATCGCGATTCCGTAGAGCACGGTAATCAGTGCTTCGGTAATACCAACCGCCGCGACCGCGTCGGTACCGAGACGCGAGACGAATGCGATATCGACAATCGCGAAAATCGACTCCATCCCCATCTCGAGCATCATCGGGATCGCGAGTAAACCCAGCGCCCGGTTTATCGGCCCCTTCGTGAAATCCTCGTCGTTGTCGCGCAGGGCCTCAAGAAAGAAAGACCGCACCCGTCGCCAGGTTGAGCGCAGCTCTGTCACTGACGGCCCTCGGGCCACGGTGCTATGCTGGGCGTTCGCCGATATTGGGAGTAGCGTCCGATGCCGACAGGGCTGATTCTTATTCTTGTCATGATTGCCGTGGTCATCATTTACACGATCGCGAAGGTCATAAGTCTGAACCGCCTAAGTGAACAGCAATGGAAGCAGGCCGACAAGAGCAAGATCAAGAAGTGGGACGACGACGAATGGGATTAAGCGCGAAATTGTCCGGTATCGGTGGGTAGGGTTCTTTCTCGATTTTCGATTACACTACGTGACTCCGAATTAGTTCAGGGCGGTCGAATGTTCACAGTCAGGCTCGGGAAAATAGTCGCTGTTGTGACACTACTTGTCGGCAGCTTGCTGCTAACAGCCTGTGAGAAGAGCGCCGAGCCGGTGCCCGAGGCGGAGCTGGCTGCCGGTCGCGAGAACGTCGAGGCCATGTCGCGAGAGCATGCAGACGATACGACCGAGCCGAGCCCGGCGGTGGAACTGGCGCCCGCACGCGCCGTCATTTCGGATCCGAGAATGGCTTATGCCGAGGTCGGCGACCAGCTGGTTTATGGCTATTTTTCGGCCCCGTCTGATGTGTTCGAGCCACTGCCCGCAATCATCGTGATACATGAATGGTGGGGCCTGAACGACAACGTTCGAGCCATGGCGGACCGGCTGGCGGGCGAGGGATACATGGTGCTGGCCGTGGATCTGTACGGTGGCAAAACGGCGGACTCGCCAGAAGGTGCCCGGGCGCTGATGCTGGACGTTGTTGAGGACCCGCGTCCAGCCAACGACAACATTCGCGCTGCCTATGAATTCCTGGTTACTGCCGGCGCGCCGCGAATCGGTTCATTAGGCTGGTGTTTCGGGGGTGGCTGGTCGCTCAATACGGCGCAGCTGTTTCCGGACGATCTGGATGCCGCGGTCATCTACTACGGTCATGTGACGGCTGACGAAGAGAAGCTACGGCCGATAGGCGCTCCGATTCTCGGCCTGTTCGGGGCGGACGATACCGGAATTCCAGTCAATGCCGTCGAGGCTTTCCGTGCCTCGCTGAAGCGGCTTCGCAAGGAGCACGAGATTCACATCTACCCCGGTGTTGGTCATGCGTTCGCCAATCCGACCGGGACGAATTACAACGCGGAAGCGGCTACCGATGCCTGGGCGAAGACTGTCGAGTTTCTCGGTCGTCACCTGGGATCGGACGAAGGCTCCTGACCCGCTTCGTTCTCGTCAGTCAGACGAGCGCAGCGCAGCCGCACATTAAGCGGCGCACTGGCAAACAGCACCGATACTCCGGCTTCGTTCTCGCACTGCAGCGACGCATGCGCTGTTGCAAAGCCGGGTGCGAACAACTCATCCCCGGATTCTTCCTCAGTACAAAATTGTCGATTGGCTGCCATCGTCAGCTGGCTCGCCGGTACGGTCAGTGACGCTTCGGTTGCGCGTTGTCCATCCAGTTCATCGCGTGTTTTGGTCACAAAGGTATCGGCTATGCTTAACGTGACCGACACGGGATTGCCCTTGCAGCGAATAGCCGCGCGCAGTTCGAACGTGAGCGGAGGCAAGTCCACGACACGTGCGCGACTGGGCCGCGGGGCGACGGTCGCCTCGACCTCCTGGGCTGCGACCACGATTGTATCGTCGGCGACAGCCGTTGATACGGCGGTCGCAAAGGCAAATAGCGCTAGAATAGGGGCTCGACATGACTTCATGGGCCTAAGGCTACGGCAAGCGGCTCAAAAAACGAAGGACAACGTTGATGATCAAGCGGGCATTCCACCTGACCTACAAAGCGGCGCGTCGCATCGTTATTGCCGTTGTTGGTGTAACCGTGCTGATTATCGGCGTCATCATGATCGTGACGCCCGGCCCTGCGCTGGTGCTGATCCCGGTCGGTCTTGCAATCCTGAGTATCGAATTCGCATGGGCGCGCGCGTGGCTGAAACGTTTGCGCTACGCGATCAGCAACCATAATTCGAAAAACCGCAACAGCAAGGCAGAGATTCACCGCAGCAGGGTGGCCGGGGAATAAAAAAAAGGCGCCGGAGACCCGGCGCCTTTTAAGTAAACGGCAGGGGGGTGCCGCCGGACCTTCCTGGTCCGATAACGCCGGAATCCATCCGGCGTGATTTTCGGTCAGAGCGGCCAGGTCAGTCAGGGGGAGAGAGAAACCTGGCAGGCTCGTGACCGAGGGGGGATCTTGTGCAGAGACTAGTCGCCTCGGGCTACTAACGTCGATGTGCGGCCTTCCAGCTGGATATCAAGGTCAATCCAGTTTTCACGCGCCAGCGATGCCGCGGCCTCGGCCGCGGTTTCCACATTGGCCTGTTCTGCACTGTTCAAAGTGTCGTCCGCCGCTTCGTGAAGCGTGACGGCTGTGCTTGTCACTTTGGCGTTGTCCTCTGCCAGGGCATTTTCCGCGGCAAACGAAACGCCGATCAAAACGACAATCGCACCAACCAGCGCGAGTCCGTTTTCGATATTTCTGGCTTTCATCATCGTGTCCTTTCGATAGGTTTATGAAGCTCCGGATCTTTCGATCCGCTTCGCTTCGGTTTCTGCTTAGCTTATTGCACAAGCCGTGCCAACCTTGAAAAACCTTATTAAACAATCAGTTGTGTGATTTTCAGCCATTACGAAAACTCGTAAATTACGAAAAATCGTAAGACAATTTACGAAATATCGTATATGATGCGCGGATGATCACCCAGGACGACTACGAATGGCTGTTTCGCAAGGCCCCCGTCATGACCACGTCAATCGCGGAGGACGGCTCGTACCTCGACGTTAACGACGCCATGCTCAAGCGCCTGGGCTATCGGCACGAGGAAATGGTCGGCAGGAAACCCGAGACGTTTGCAACGGCGGAAACGGCCGAGCGGATTGTGAATGAGTTGCGACCGGCCCTGCGTCGGCGCGGCAAACTCGAGAACAAGCCAGTCAGCCTGGTCGCGGCGTCAGGCGAAGTCATCGAGTGCATTACGAATGCGTTCGTCGAATACGACCAGGAAGGTCAGTTTTTGCGAACGGTCGCCATGTACACGGAGTTGTCCGACCAGGCTCGCGCCAACTTCAAGTATCGAACACTGTATCGCTCGACACCGGCTATGTTGCACACGGTCGATGGCAACGGTTTGATCATCACAGTTACGGATCACTGGCTGAGCAAGCTCGGATTTTCAAGAGAAGAGGTGGTCGGTCGGCCGATCACGGACTTCATGAGCCTTGCGGATCAGAAGCGCTACGCAGATGGAAATTTGCGCAAGCTCATTGCGGAGGGTGGCTTTAACAATCTCGAGCGCCAGATGGTGGCGAAGGACGGTACGACTATCGACCTCGTCATGTCCGCGATTTCCAATCGAGACGAAAATGGTGAGGTCAACCAGATGCTGGTTGCGTCCAAGGATGTGACCGAGCGCAATCGCGTTGAGAGCCAGTTACGGGGCACCCTGCTCGAGAATGCCCGTCTGCGGGAGGAACTGGAGCGTGAGCGCGACTACCTGCGCGAAGAAGTCAATGTTGCCCTGAACTTCGGGCGCATCGTCGGGACAAGCCCGGCGCTGCGGCGCATGCTGAAGCGAGTGGAGGCAGTGGCAGAGACGCCGGCAAGCGTGCTTATCGAAGGGGAGTCGGGCGTCGGTAAGGAACTTGTCGCCCGGGCACTTCATGCCCGCAGCCCGCGCGCCGACGGGCCACTCGTCAAGGTGAATTGCGCGTCGATTCCCAAAGAGCTGTTCGAGAGCGAGTTCTTCGGTCACGTTCGCGGCGCATTTACCGGCGCGCACCGCGATCGCATCGGCCGATTCCAGTTGGCCGATGGCGGTACGATCTTTCTTGACGAGGTTGGCGAGATTCCGATGGAACTACAGGGGAAGCTGTTGCGCGTACTCCAGGAAAGCGAATTCGAACGCGTGGGCGATGACGTCACGCGCTCTGTCGATGTGCGCGTGATCGCCGCAACCAATCGAAATCTCGAACAGCTGATCGTCGATGGCGAGTTTCGTGAGGACCTCTTCTATCGCCTCAGCGTGTTTCCGGTTGAAGTTCCGCCACTGCGTGAACGAGGTGACGATATCGTCCAGCTTGCCCAGCACTTTCTCGAACAGACGTGCAAGGACTTCGGCCGCGACGTTTTGACGCTGACGCGTGCCCAGGCAGTCAATCTGAAGGCCTACGGTTGGCCGGGTAACGTGCGTGAGCTGAAGAACGTCATCGAGCGCGCTGTCATCCTGTCGCCGGGCAAGGTTTTGCGCCTGGACCTGTCCATGCCGGGATTTGCGCTTACTGATAGCGCTCCGGTCGCTACAACGTTTGCCCCCGAAGGCGTCCTCACCGAGAAGGAAATGCGCGACTACCAGAAACAGAATATCGTCAAGGCGCTGGAACAAACGAACTGGAAAGTTTCGGGCGAAGGCGGCGCTGCAGAATTGCTGGGCGTCCGCCCGACGACCCTGGCCGACCGCATCCGTACCTACAAGATCGAGCGGCCATCGAAATGAAACGAGCGGCCTTCAACAGGTTGGTTCTCGTCGCACTATTCGCGGCGCTGGTCTATGCGCTGTATGTCCTGCCGATCGCAGGTCCGGTTACCACGCTGGTCAACTGGGCGCAGGCGAATCCACTGGCAGGCGGCGTCGCCTACATCGTGTGTGTGGTTATTGCCACGGTGTTATTCATCCCGGGATCGGGGTCGATGATGATCGCCGGCTATGTATTCGGGTTTACGACCGGGACGCTCCTGTCTGCAGCCGCCATCACGCTTGGCGCGCAATGCGCGTTTCTCGTCGGCAGGCTCGTCGCGCGCGACTGGGTGGCGGCGAAAGTATCAGCCAACAGGAGGCTCGTTGCGATTGAGGCGGGTCTTCGTGAAGAGGCGTTCCTGATTGTCGTGCTGACTCGCTTGTCCCTGGTTATCCCGTTCAACCTGCTGAACTATGCTTACGGGATCACCGCCGTGCGTGGTCGTACGCATCTCTTTGCGACGGCTGCAGGAATGCTCGTCCCGGTTGCCCTCTATGTCTACCTTGGAACCCTCGCTCGGGACATTGGACAAATACTGTCTGGTGCCGCGACACCGACGGCGCTCGGATACTGGATTTTGAGCGCGGGAATAGTGGGGATCTCCCTGCTTACCTGGGTCATGCATCGAGCCGCCAGTCGCGCCCTCGACCGTCACTTGCCAGCTGTGGATTCTGAAAATGCCTGATCGTTTGCAAAGCGTGTTCCTGTTGTTGCTTGCCATGTCACTACCGCTTGCCGCGGCTGCGGAGGACGATGAGCTGCCGCTCGGCGTGCGCAGCGTTCTCAAGCTCCGCCAGGTTCCGGCGGATTCCCTGAGCGTGCACGTGCAGGATGTCGGGACGGGCGAAGTGGTCCTCGAGCACCTGGCGGCCACGCCGCGCAATCCGGCATCGACAATGAAACTGTTGACCACGCTCGTTGCGCTCGACACCCTCGGTCCTGCCTATCGCTGGAAGACGGACGTGTACGCGCTGGGTGAGATAAAGGATGGGCGCCTCGATGGCGATCTGCTGTTGAAGGGTTACGGCGATCCGTTCCTCGTGACCGAACGATTCTGGCAGTTGCTGCGCAGCATTCGTCGCGCCGGGATCGACGAGATCGACGGCGACCTGCTGCTTGATGACAGTTACTTCGATATAGGCGCATACGATCCCGGTGCTTTTGATCGCCAACCGCTGCGAGCCTACAACGTTGCGCCCAATGCTCTCCTGACCAATTTCAAGGTCGTGCGTTACTGGTTCGAGCCGATCGGCCAATCTGTCAAGGTGACCCTGGATCCGCCGCTCGACAACCTGCGAGTCACGAATCAGCTTCGGGTCGCACCCGGCAGCTGCCGCGGATACCAGCGCGGCATCGCGGTCTCCGGCAACGGTCGCGATGACGAAGTCACTTTTTCAGGCAAGTTTCCAGGCGGTTGCGAACGCTATGCGATGGACAGGGCCGTGTTGTCGCACAACGAATTCACCTACGGCCTGTTTCGCTCGCTGTGGTCGGAATCGGGCGGCCGTTTTGATGGCACCTGGAAAAATGTCGTTGCGGCCGAAGACGTGGAGCCACTCTTGTCTTTCGAATCGCTGCCGCTTTTCGAAATGATCGCGAGAGTCAACAAGCACAGCAACAACGTCATGGCCAGGCAGGTTCTGTATACGCTGTCGGCAGAATTGCTCGGTCCTCCGGGTACTGAATCGGGGGGGCGCGAAGTCATCGCGAAGTGGCTTGCCGACAATGGCCTGCATCCCACCGAGCTGGCGCTTGAGAATGGTGCAGGCCTGTCGCGCGAATCCCGTATCACCGCTGCCGACATGGCGGCGTTACTGCGCTTTGCCTGGAAGCAGCCCTATATGCCCGAGTACCTCGCGTCGATGTCCCTGACCGGACTGGACGGCACGCTGTCGCGCCGTTTCAAAGACAGCGAGCTCGTCGGCAAGGCACACCTCAAGACGGGTTCGCTCGATCACGTCACGGCAATAGCCGGGTTTGTCCAGGCGCGCTCGGGGCGCCGCTTCACCATGGTTGTAATGCAAAACCACGAGGATATTCACCGCGGGCCTGGCGAGGAGGTGCAGGAAGCGCTGCTCCGCTGGCTTTACGAGCAGTAGTTCACAATTGAACATATTATCTTGGTGTACACTCGGCGCGAGATTTGGAGATCGAATATGCGTCTGATTATTGGGGTGCTCGCGTTGCTGCCGTTGATGGCGGTGGCAGACACGGCCTACGTTACCGACAACCTCAGGCTTGGCCTGCACCAGGCCGAAGATACCAGTGATCGTCCGTTTCGCACGCTCGAGAGCGGGCAGCCGATGGAAGTCCTGCTGCGTGCCGGAAACTACGCCAACGTGCGCTTGCCCGACGGCACCGAGGGCTGGGTCAAAACCGGCTACCTGGTCGACGAGAAGCCGGCGAAGCTGATCGTTGCGGAAACCCAGGCCGAACGTGACGCATTGGCGACGGAGCTCGCCGCCGCAAAAGCTGCCTTTGCAGAGCCGGCGGCCACGATCGACAATCTCCAGAAAGAGGCGACAGACCTGAAGTCCGAACTCGACAGCGCTCACGCGCAGATATCGGAACTGCAGGAAGAGAACGCGTCCATCCAGGGCATGAAAGAACAGTACCGCGGCAGTGTGCCGCTTGCCTGGGTTGGCGGCGCTATCCTCGTGTGTCTGATCGCAGGATTGCTCACCGGTCTCTGGTGGGCCGATCGCGCCAGCCGCAAGCGACACGGCGGCATTCGAATCTACTGACAGGTCAGGCCGCGACGGTTACTTCGTCGGCGCAGCCACTGCGCAGCGGAATTTCGATGTCCTGAAATAGCTCGTCAATCCTGGCCTGGGTGGTGGCGCGCTGGATCTCATCGATCTGCTTGCGGCTGAGGTGCGACGTGAACAGGTGGATGAATTCGAGCATGTAACGCCGCAGTACCGTGTCCTGCCGGTAACCGATCCAGGTCAGGCTTTGTGGAAACAGGCCGTCGGCATTGATGACTTCCAGGTCGTTTCGGTCCGAGCAATCCGCGGCCATGCTGGCGACGATGCCAACACCCAATCCCATGCGCACATAAGTCTTGATGACATCCGCATCACGGGCGGTGAATGCCACCTCGGGTTCGAGTCCCTCATCGGCGAACGCCTTTTTCAGCGACGATTCGCCGGAAAAGCTGAACACATAGGTGACGAGCGGGAACTTCACGAGGTCCTTAAGTTGCAGCTTTCGACCGAGCCTGGTGAGCTCGTGTCCTCGCGGCACGATGATCGATCGATTCCAGCGATAGCCGGGAACGAGCAGGAGCTTGGAAAACAGGTCTCGCGATCCCGTGGCGACGGCGAAGTCGACGCGGTTCGCGTCGACCATGTCAGCGATCTGCTCCGAGGTTCCCTGGTGCAGATTCAGACTGACCTTCGGAAAGCGTTTGCGAAATTCGCCGATAATCTCGGGAAGGACGTAGCGAGCCTGGGTATGCGTTGTGGCGATCGACAGCGAACCTTCTTCCTCGGCAAAAGCATCGGATGCCAGCGTCCGGATGTTGTCGACTTCCTTCATGATGACGCGCGCCCGCTCAACCACGCGTTCACCCGTCGGTGTGATTGAGCCGAGGCTCTTGCCTTTGCGTTCGAACAGGAGCATGCCAAGTTCTTCTTCGAGCAACTTCAGCTGCTTGCTGACGCCGGGCTGCGAGGTGTAGAGCTTCTCGGCAGCGGCAGTGATGTTCAGGCCGTTGTCGACGATCGCGAGCAAGTATTTCAGTTGCTGAAGTTTCATGCGGCCCTTTGTATCAGTCTTCCACTATCTGACCGCGCGCGGCCGATTCCGTTTCAACCGGCCCAACAAGCGTGGTGGGGGTTGCTGTCAGTGGTCCCTTATAACCACTGGCTATAAACGGATCAAGCGCAGAAACGCAAATTCCAGCGAATTGTGCTAAACAGTTTGCAAGGTCTGACAACAAAGGCAAAACGATGATCTACAACAACATCCTGGAAACCATTGGCAACACGCCAGTCGTTCGTCTGAATCGTATGGGGCCGGATCACGTCGATATGTACGTGAAAGTCGAGTCGTTCAATCCCATGGCGTCGGTCAAGGACCGGCTGGCGTTTGCCATCGTCAACGACGCGGAGCAGCGCGGCGTTTTGAAACCAGGGCAGACCGTGATCGAAGCGACATCGGGCAACACCGGCATCGCACTGGCGATGGTCTGCGCGGCCAAGGGCTATCCCTTCGTCGCCGTAATGGCGGATTCTTTCTCCGTCGAACGTCGCCAGGTCATGCGTGGGCTGGGAGCCAAGGTCGTGCTGACGCCTGCGGCGGAGCGTGGCACCGGCATGGTCAGGAAAGCGGAAGAGCTGGCCAACCAGTACGGTTGGTTCCTCGCACGCCAGTTCGAGAATCCGGCGAACCCGGAGTATCACCGCAACACGACGGGTCCGGAAATTCTCAAGGACTTTGCCGGCAAGCGACTCGACTACTGGGTCACCGGCTACGGTACGGGTGGCACGATGACGGGTGCGGGCGAAGTGCTCAAGGCAGCCCGGCCCGACCTCAGGATCGTCGCAACCGAGCCTGCGGCAGCGGCCCTGCTCGCCGGCGCCGAGTGGGCTCCGCACAAGATCCAGGGCTGGACACCTGACTTCATTCCCGACGTCCTCAGCCGCGACGTCTATGACGAACTTCGTTCGGTCACTGACGACCGCGCCATCGCAGTGGCACGCGAGGTCGCCGCGAAGGAAGGCATATTCTGTGGCATCTCGTCCGGTGCCACGCTGGCGACGGCACTGGACGTTGCCGATGAGGCCCCCGAGGGCTCGGTCATCCTTGCCATGTTGCCCGATACCGGCGAGCGCTACCTGAGTACACCGTTGTTTGAGGGGGTGAACACGGGCTCTGATGACGAGTGGTTGTCGGGTCTGTAAGTCGGTAAATGCGCATTTGGTCACACAAGACCGCAAATAGCTGATTTCCCTCGGCAAGCCGGTTGCGGCTGAGACTTATGTCACAGCCCCGCGGCCGCGCAACTGGCATCGTAGGCGTCTGTTTTTAGTCCAGGCGCTCAAGCAGCCATGACCGCGGAAATCCACGACCTGACAGAGAAGAAGAGCATCGGCAAGGCCGCCGGTCTGCTGCACTCGCTGGTGCCGCGCGCGCAGGTGTTCTGTTTCTATGACGTGGAGCGCCAATGTGTGTGGAGCAGCGACGGCGCTGAAGATTACGAGATCGACAATTTTGTTGCCGAGCTCCCCGATGAGCTCATTGAAAAGTTCGATCGCAAAGAAGAGGTCCTGCGAAGAACCCTGTCATCCGGTCGAACCGTGCTCGTGTTTCCGGTGTACGGTGACCCGCAAACACGGCTCGGCATTCTCGTCACCTTGTTCTCGAAGAACGCGGGCAAGTCATCGTCGTTCAACCCAAGTCTGCTCAAAAGCATTCTCGAACCTGCCGTCGAGCTCATCGGCGAAGGACTGATTGTCGGCAGCCGGCTTGACCGGGCCCTCGGCCGCTCCGCCGCCGTTGAGAAGGAGCTCGAGCTCGTTTACCAGGTCGATGAGAAGATCCACGGGGCCAAGACGCGACACTCGAGTCTCGCGCAGCTGGTTGGTCAAAGTGGTCGGTTTCTGGGCATCAACTACAGCGTGTTGTTGATTCCGTCCAAACGAATACGCATAAGCGCGACGCACTCGAGCTGGAAAACAGTCAATCGAAAGGTTGTCGATCGGTATCTCGTTGAACAACTCCTGCCGCGGCTGGAAGGCGAGCGCAAGCCGGTGATTTTCAATATTCCAGCCGTCGAAGGCACGAACGATGCGGCGGAACATGGTTACCAGGCGCTGCTGACTCCCCTGCTCGATAGCCAGGACAATGTCGAAGGCATTCTCGCGCAGCTCGGGCGCGTCGATCAGAGCGAGTTTTCGAGCAATGACCGGCGTTTCATGTCGCACATCGTCCGCAAGGTGGAGTACGTCATCGAACAGTCGTTCGACGCGATGACCGGCCTCATGAACCGCGCCGGCTTCGAGGCCCAGCTGCACGAATCCTGGAAAGCCCTGCAGTCCGATGAGGACGTTCACCAGCTAATCTATTTCGATCTCGATAACCTGCAACTCGTCAACGACACCTTCGGGCGCGAAGCGGGAGACGCGGTCATCATGCGATTCTCGCGACTGCTTGAATCGGGCCTGCCAAAAAGTGGCGTCCTGTCCCGTCTGACGGGCGACGACTTTTGCATGCTTCTCACCCACGCAGACACGGATACGGCGCTCGAGTACGCCAACAGCATTCGCAAGAAAGGCGAAGCGCTCCGCTACCTCCAGGGCGACAAGTCGCTGCAGATCACGATGAGCATCGGGATCGCGGAATTCACACGCTCGAATGGCAGCGACGGCAATGCCCTGACAACCGCAAGAATGGCCTGCGAATCAGCCAAGGACCATGGTCGTGACCGGGTTGAAGTCTACGACGAACGCAACCTCAGTATCGTGCGCCGCTACGACGACATGCAATTGGTCGCCGAAATCCAGCAAGCCCTGGATGGTGACGGGTTCGAGCTGCTGCTGCAGCCGATTCATTGCCTGACAGGCAAATCTGCAAATCCGAGGTTCGAAGTGTTACTGCGGATGCCGGATTCGGCGGGGCGAAGCGTGCCCGCAAAGGCGCTGTTTTCGGCCGCGGAGCGCTACCGGATGATGCCGCAGATCGATCGCTGGGTCGTATCTACCTCGCTCGCGAAGTTGGTCGAAGTCCGGGAATTCGTCGCAGGCCAGGAAGCGCAGTTTGCGATCAACCTGTCCGGGCAGACACTGGGTGACGACGACATCCTCGAGTTCATCGAGGAAGAGATTCGCCAGAGCGGCCTGCCGGCCTCGTCGCTGTGCTTCGAGATTACCGAGTCTGCCGCAGTTTCGTTTCTCGACAAGGCGCAGGCGTTTATCGATCACCTTCGCAGCCTCGGTTGCACGATCGCGCTTGACGACTTCGGTGCCGGCCTGAGTTCATTTGCTTACCTCAAGAACTTCAATGTCGACACCCTGAAAATCGACGGGGGCTTCATTCGCGATATCGCCGATAACCGGATTTCGGAATCGATGGTCGCCGCTATTACCCAGGTCGCAAAGGTCATGGAGCTCGAAACGGTCGCCGAGTACGTGGAAACAGAGGATGCGCGCGCACTGATCTCCACGCTGGGTGTCGACTTTGCCCAGGGACACCTGATTGGCAAACCGGCCGCTATGGACACGGTGCTTGCAGAGCTCGGAGATTCCGCAAAGTCGTCAGCCGGGTCGTGATTTTTCGATAGACTGCAGGCCATGAGCGCCCCTGTAGTCACATTGCCCGCCGAACTTCAGTCGTCGGTGGATCGCTGGCTGGAACGTTACGGCGAAGCGGATCACGTTGATGCACTCGCAAGGCTTGTCACCTGCAGCGAGTTTGCCGGTTCCGTCGTGCTGCGGGAGAAAGCGTGGTTCCTGGATAATGTTGCGGCTTTTGACGCTGCGCCCGATACCGGTGAACTCGACGCGTATGTTGGCGCCGACGACATCCAGGCGCAGCTGCGCAGATTCCGCAATCGCTTCATGCTCCACGTCCTCTGGCGAGAAGTATTCGGCCTGGCGGATCTCGACGAGACACTCGAATCCTTGTCGGTGCTGGCGGATCGGATGCTTGACGTCGCAACGCGGCACGCCGAACTAAGCCTGCAGCCGCGCTACGGTGTCGTGCGCAATGCAAAGGGCGAAAAAGTGCCGCTGGTCATTCTGGGCATGGGCAAGCTGGGCGGCCTGGAACTCAACTTCTCCTCGGACATCGATGTCATTTTTCTCTATTCGGAAAGTGGCGAAACGGACGGGACGAAGAGTGTGAGCGCACAGGAATATTTCGGGCGCCTCACACGACACATCATTGCATTGCTGGATGAAGCGACCGTCGACGGCTTCGTTTTTCGAATGGATACAAGGCTGCGCCCGTTCGGGGACAGTGGCCCACCGGTCGTCAGCTTTGGCGCACTCGAGTCCTACCTGTTGCAGCACGGCCGCGACTGGGAGCGCTACGCCTACGTCAAGGCCCGTGTCGTCGGGCCACGCCCGGGTGACGACATCATCGACGATCTGCAGCGCAACCTGATTCGGCCGTTCGTGTACCGACGCTACATCGACTTCGGTGTGTTCGAGTCACTGCGCGAAATGCACGCCAAAATCGCTGCCGAGGTCAGGAGGCGCGAACTGCAGGACAACGTCAAGCTCGGACCGGGTGGCATTCGCGAGGCCGAGTTCGTCGTGCAGTCGCTGCAACTCGTGCGCGGCGGCAGTGAGCCGGCCCTCCAGTCGCGCGAACTGCAAAAAGTACTGCCGTTGCTTGTGGGGCCGCGCGGCCTGTCCGCACAAGGCGCGCAGGACTTGCGCGATGCCTATCGCTACATGCGCCGGCTGGAGAACTTCATCCAGGGCATTCGCGACCAGCAAACGCACGATCTGCCATCCGGTGCCAGCGATCGTGCGCGCCTTTGCGTGGCGATGAACTACGCGAATTGGGACGAGCTGCGCGAGGACTTCGGGCGGCACCGGGCAGCGATCGCAGCGCAGTTTGAGCATGTTGCGCTGCGCGGCGCCGACGAAACGCCTTTTCACAAGCGTGTTGAGCAGGCCTGGGAGTCGGGGGCGGACGGAGAGGCCTGGGCCGAGTTGCTGAGCGCTGAAGGTTATAACGAAGCCGGGGACATCGCGGCAGCCCTGGCGCGTTTTTCCGACGCTCCGGGCACGCGGCAGATCGACTCTGCTGCGCGCGATCGTTTACAGCGATTCCTGCCCCAGCTCGTCGCGGAAATCGCGACAGTCGGAGCGGCCGTTGCTGGCCTTGTCGCGGACCCTCTCGATCGTCGAGCAGGTCCTGCGGCGCAGTGCCTACCTCGCACTGCTCAACGAAAACCGGGGAGCGCTTGCCCGCCTGGTCGATCTTTGCGCGCGCAGTCAGTACATAGCGGAACAGATTGCGCGCTACCCGGCACTGCTCGACGAGCTGCTGGACCCACAGCTGTACTCTGAGACCGTAACGCGCGCCGACCTTGCGCTCGCGCTGCAAAAGCGGCTGGCTGGTGAGGACGAGGATGCGGAGACGCGCATGCAGGCGATTGGCCAGTTCCAGCGCTCGACGATGTTCCGTATCGCGGTTGCGGATTTCAACGGCAAGCTGCCAATCATGAAGGTCAGCGACGGCCTCACGTGGCTTGCCGAGGTCGTGCTGGAAGAGGCTCTGCGCGTTGCATGGCGCGACCTGGTTGAGCGGCACGGTGCGCCGCGTTGCACAGACAATGATGTCGAACGGGAAGCGGGCTTTGGCATTGTTGCCTACGGCAAGCTGGGCGGACTCGAGCTGTCCTACGGGTCCGACCTCGACATCGTCTTCCTGCACGATTCCCGGGGTAGCCAGCAGGTCACCGACGGCGGCAAACCGCTCGACAACACCCTGTTCTTCAGTCGCCTGGTGCGTCGACTGGTGCATTTCCTGACGACGCAAACAGGATCGGGGCAACTTTACGAAATCGATACGCGATTGCGGCCTGACGGACACAAGGGACTCCTGGTGACCAGCGCCGACGCATTCGAGCGCTACCAGGAAGACAATGCGTGGACCTGGGAGCACCAGGCCCTGTTACGCGCTCGGCCGGTCGCCGGTAGCGTCAGCGTGGCAAGGGAATTCGAGCGGATCCGGCGCGAAACCCTGGTCAGCCGGGTGCGTCGCGACAAGTTGCGGGACGACGTAATCGACATGCGGCAACGGATGCGCGGCGAGCTCGACCGCAGCAACAGTGAGAGATTTGACCTTAAACACGGACGCGGCGGTATCGGTGACATCGAATTTCTTGTGCAGTATCTCGTCCTCGACCAGGCCGGGAAGCATCCCGATGTCATCTTCTACTCGGACAACATCCGGCAACTGGACGCGCTGACCGCCGCGGCTTGCCTCGAGCAGTCGGTCGGCGATGCACTGCAGGATGCGTACCGCGCCTATCGCCTGCGCCAACATCATCTCGTTCTCGATGACCAGCCGCCGCTCGTCAGCCAGGATGAATTTGTCGCGGAACGCACGTTCGTGGCCAAAACATGGGACGACTGGCTGGCTTGAGCTTATAATTCGCGTCCAGCCCATCGGACACCATGAGGAAGCACGTGGCAAGCAAAGCAGGGACCGTTGACCAGAACCTGATTCCGGCGAACGCACAGAACAGGTACGGCGTTCGTCCGAGAGATCTGCCGCTGAGCTGCCCGATGCCCGGTATGTACCTCTGGAATTCGCATCCGAAGGTCTATATTCCGATAGAAGCGACGGGAGAGGCCAGGTGCCCCTATTGCGGGGCCCAATACAGCATGATGGAAGGCTCGGAGTAAGCGTGTGCATATCGTAACCGGCGGCGCCGGGTTCATTGGCAGCAACCTCGTACGTGCACTCGCGGATCGTGGCTACGACGATATCGTCGTCGTCGACGATCTCGAGGACGGTCACAAGTTCATCAATTTTTCGGATTTGCCGATCGCCGACTACCTCGACAAGGACGATTTCCTGGAGCGCCTGTCGAGCGACAAGACCTTCGCCAGGTCGGCCAAGGCCATCTTTCATCAGGGCGCCTGTTCGGCGACCACCGAGTGGGACGGCCGTTTCATGATGAAGAACAATTACGGCTACTCTCAGACCTTGTTGCACCATTGCCTCGAGAACAGGACGCCGTACATTTACGCGTCTTCTGCCGCCGTGTACGGCGGGTCGAAAGAATTCGTCGAGGACCCGTTGTTCGAACATCCGCTAAACGTCTACGGTTACTCGAAACTGCAGTTTGACCGCTACGTGCGGCGCGTGGCGGCAACACCGGACAGCCAGGTTGTCGGGCTGCGGTATTTCAACGTGTACGGGCCACACGAACAGCACAAAGGTTCGATGGCCAGCGTTGCGTTCCATTTCAATAACCAGGTACTCGAGGACGGCGAAGCCCGCCTGTTCGCGGGGACAGACGGCTACGGTGACGGCGAACAGCTGCGTGACTTCGTCTATATCGACGACGTCTGCAAGGTCAATCTCTGGTTCCTCGATAACCCGGGCGTCTCGGGGATATTCAACACCGGGTCGGGACATGCACAGAGCTTCAACGATGTGGCCAACGCCGTCATCAAATTCCACGGCAAGGGCAAGATCCGTTACATCCCGTTCCCCGATCATCTGAAAGGCGCGTATCAAAGCTACACACAAGCCGACCTGACGCAGCTGCGCCAATGCGGTTGCGACGTCAAATTCCGGCCCGTGGAAGAGGGCGTGCCGGCTTACCTGGACCAGCTTTGCGGAACGCAGCCACTCTGATCGTCGGGCCATCCTGGGTCGGTGACATGGTCATGGCCCAGTCGCTGTTCAAGGTCCTGAAGTCGCGCGAACCGGATCGCGAACTCGACGTGCTCGCGCCCGAGTGGTCGTTGCCGATTGTCGCGCGCATGCCCGAGATTCGGGGAGGCATTGCGTCGGAGACTGCCCACGGGGAAATCGGGCTTTCGACACGGCGGCGCATTGCGAAAGATCTGCAGGGCTCCGGGTACGATCGAGCAATCGTTTTGCCGCGCTCGGCCAAGTCCGCACTGATCCCCTGGTTCGCCCGGATCCCGACGCGCACGGGCTTTCGTGGAGAAACCCGGTACTGGCTCATCAATGACATGCGGCCGTTCGATCCTGAGGAATTGAACCAGACCGTGAAGCGTTTCGTCGCGCTCGGTCTCGACACTGACGAGCCGTTGCCCGGCGAATTGCCGAACCCGGCGCTCGCGGTCTCGGTGGAGAACCAGGCCCGCGCCATCCGCGACCTGGGTGTCGATCTTGAGCGGCCGGTTGTTGCGATGATGCCCGGCGCGGAATACGGTCCGGCCAAGTGCTGGCCGCATGCGCATTTCACGGCGCTGGCGGCCCGGCTCGGGGATGCGGGCTACGCGGTCTGGGTGCTCGGTTCGGCGAAGGACATCGCGGCGGGGGACATCATTGCGGCTGGCAGCCGTGCTGTGAACCTCTGTGGAAAGACCTCGCTCGAGGACGTTATTGATCTGCTCGCGGCCTGCGAACAGGCGGTGTCCAACGATTCCGGCCTGCTGCACATTGCCGCCGCTGCCGGTACGCACGTACACGGGATTTACGGCTCATCTTCGTCGAAATTCACGCCTCCGCTAACGAAAAGTTGCGATATTCACGAACTTGGTATGGACTGCAGTCCCTGTTTCGCGCGGGAATGCCCCCTGGGTCATCTGAAGTGCCTCAATGACCTCGATCCGGGTAGTGTGTTCGATAAAATAGTGGCAAAAAGCCGCTAAACTCCCCGTTCTTCGAAGAAATCGTCGATACTTTGCACAACGTCCTCCACGCGGATCAGGTTCATCGCATCGGCATCGCGAACCCGTTTCCCCCAGGCAACATCGGCGACATTTACCCCTAAATACCGCTGGATGGCATCAGGATAGCGATTGATCGTGAATTTTTGCGACAAATAGGGTCCCGTGCGCTCAGGATTGGACGTCGCATAAAGGCCGATCACGGCCGTTCCCAGCGCCGTTGCCATGTGGGCGGGACCTGAATCGGGACAAATAACCAGATCCGCTGCCGCGATCAGGGCGGCGAGTTGTTTGAGTGTCGTCCGGCCGACAAGATCCCCGGCATCGCTGTCGGCCGCGAGAGCAGCGCCGTATTCCCGCTCGAGATCGGACGGGCCGCCCGTCAGGACAATGCGGGCGTCGTATTGCGATTCGAGGTGCTCGATAGCGGCCGCATAATTTCGCCTGTCCCAGTTGCGATAGTTGCGAGCACGCTGGCTGCTGCAGGGACTGATCACCACGAGGGGTCTGTCGTCGTCTGACCATCGCTGTGCAAGCTCACGATCCCCGGCGGCAAGCGGTATGTCCCAGCGCAAAGGTCGTTCCTCGGCGCCGATGGCTGTGGCGAACGCCATCATGGCCTCCATGGCATGTTCTCCCTGCGCAGCGTCGATGCGCCGATTCGTAAACAGCCACTGATAGTCTTTCGCGCGATCCTTGTCGAAACCGAGTCGCAGCTTCGCAGGTATGGACGGAATCAGCAGGTTGGCACGGAGCGACGCGTGCATGCACAAGGCAACGTCAAATTCCCTGCCACGAAGTTGCGACCGTACCGCCTGGTATGCGCGCAGCCCCAGGGATTTGTCGAAAATGACAAACTCGATATCCGGGATGTCGGACATCAGGGAGGCTTCGGTCTTGCCGATGATCCAGGTGATGTGTGCGTCGGGCCAGTTGTCCTGCATGCGCCGGATGACAGCGAGGGCGTGGCAGGTGTCCCCAATTGCCGAGAGGCGCATGACACAGATGCTTTGAGGCTTCGATTGCAGGTCCAAATCAGGCAATATCAGTCCAATCAGCTGTTGGGGAAAGGGTCCGTTGACCGAGACTGTCGAGAATACCGCGACCGGCGCAATCCTATACGATAAGGCCATCATCAACCAGATTTCGGAGAAGCGGTTCACTCCGCAGGGATGGTTGCATGCAGAGCTGTTGACCGGTTCGCTGCGTTCGGGCGGGCGCGGTAACACGATGTTCGTGGGCAATGTGCCACGCCAGTTCGTCTTACGGCACTACCTGCGCGGCGGTCTCATTGGCAAACTGGTTCGCGATACCTACATCTTCTCCGGTGCTGAAAAGACCCGTTCATTCATGGAATGGCGCCTGCTCGACAAGCTGGCATCGAACAACATGCGCGTGCCGCGACCTGCAGCCGCACGCTACACGCAACGCGGTACTTTCTATACGGCCGACATCATTACGGTGCGTGTGCCCGATATCGTGCCACTCTCGCAATACATTGCTGACCACAAGCCCGACGCGGCCTTCTGGAATTCCGTCGGCGCGGCGATCTACGAGTTTCACAAAGCCGGCGTCTACCATGCCGACATGAACGCCTATAACGTGCAGATCGACAGTGATGGGCTGCTGTGGATGCTCGATTTCGACAAGGGTGGACTCAGGGCGCCGGGCACCTGGCAACAGAAAACGCTGAGCCGGCTGCATCGGTCATTGAACAAGGTCGTAAACCTGGACCCGAGGCTGCACTTTCGTGCGGCAAACTGGGAGCAATTGCTCGAAGGCTATTTCGACGCGTCGAGATCAGCGTAGTAGTCGGGATAGCCGTCCGGCAGGTCCTTGAATTTGCGGTGGATCCAGAAGTACTGCTCCGGGCAGCTGCGAATATGATCTTCAAGTACAGCGATGTAGCGCTGCGTATCGGCGACAGGATCGTCGCTCGGGAATGCGTCGAACGCAGGTAGCAGGATGAGCTCATAGGTCGAGTCTTCCAGCCGGCGGGGGAAGAACGGTACCACGAGGGCGTCACCCAGGCGGGCGAGCGTGGATGTCGCCGTTGCGTGCATCGCGGGCACGCCAAAGAACTCGATGACCTCGGATCCTTTGCGATTGTAGCTCTGGTCCGGGGCGTACCAGACGGCGCGGTTATTGCGCAGGCTGCGAACCATCTTCTTGATATCGCGTTTTTCGATCGTCGTGTCGGCCGATACCTCGCGTCCGCTGCGCTGCAGTTCAGTCATGAACTCGCTGCGGTTCTTGCGGAAAACGGCATCGAAGGGCGGCACGGCATCGGCGAGAACGCGACCGGAAATCTCGAGCGTTGTGAAGTGTGCGCTGAGCATAATCACGCCCCTGCCGGTCGCCAGCGCATCCAGCAGGTTCTCGGCACCAATGAGCCTGGTTATCGATTTCAGGTGTCGAGTGCTTGCCCAGCGGCCCAGGCCCATTTCGATGACGCTCATGCCGAGCGCCTTGAAATGTTCGCGGGTAAGTTGGTCGCGCTCGCCGGCGGACAAGTCGGGGAAGCACAGCGCCAGGTTGCGCCGCACGATGGCAACTCGCGATCCACCGATCGCATACGCCAGTCGACCCAGCAGGCGGCCGATGGCCAATGCGGCGCGATGTGGCAACAGGCACACAAGGCGCAATATGCCCATCGCAATCCATATGGGCCAATAGCGTGGCGCCCGGTAGCTGGACAGGGGTTTGCGATCGCCGCTCATGCTTTCTTATTATGGGGGTGGAGCCGGAATTCTACTCGGACATCCCGTCCACGTAACCACCAATGGTCGATTTCGGCTCCTGGTCCGGCGCTGGCACGGCGTCTTCCATCACGACGTCGGCCTGGATGCCGACGTGGAATGCAGCGAAGCCCGGCATGACGACCTGGTTCCTGGCCATGCCTATGATCCGGCCGGAATAGGGCGAATAGAGTTCGGTTTGTGCGTTGTTCATGGGATCGGTGATCGTGCCGAGCAGGTCGCCTGCGCGCACTGTACTGCCAAGGCTGACATCCGCGAGCAAAATCCCGCCATTGTCGGCGCGTACCCAGGAGGAACGGTAGTAGACCGGCTCGGGATCACCCCACAAACGCCGCTTCTTGACCATTCCCAGGGTCGTCAGCAGGGTCTCGATGCCCTTCACGCCATCTTTTACTTCGGCGAGTTCCAGCTGGGACGGTCCGCCGGCTTCCACGGTCACGGCCGGAATATCCGCCATCGTTGCCGCGTGGCGCAAAGTGCCCCTTGTAGGTTCGCTATGCAATACAACCATGGAACCAAATCCGAGCGTCAGGGTGACGACATCGGGGTTGCGCAGGTTCGCGCGAATCTGCGGCAGATTGGCGCGTTCGAAAGAGCCCGTGTGAAGATCGACCAGCGCGTCGCAATGTGCAATGACATCGGTAAACAGCGAATGGGCAATCCGCGCTGCGGCGCTGCCTCGCGGGTTACCGGGGAAATATCGATTCAGGTCGCGGCGATCCGGCAGGTAGCGCGAGCCACGACGAAAGCCCTGGACGTTGACGATCGGAACGCCGATAACGGCGCCGGACAAGCCTTGCGGGTCGATGTCATGCAAAACGCGGCGCACTATTTCGATACCGTTAAGTTCGTCACCGTGCACCGCTGCTGTCAGGCAAAGCGTCGGACCCGGCTGTGCGCCATTAACGACCAGCACTGGCGTCGACACCGGCACGCCCTCGAAGAGTTCGGTTGCCGACCACGAGAGGCGTTGCGCCGTGCCCGGGAGTATTTCAGTACCCAGCAGCAGCAGTGGCTCCGCCTGGCCGTCTGCGGTCAGAACGGCATCGGCAAGCGGCACATTGTGTTCGTGAGCAGGCACGGCATCGACGAGTTCTTCGGCTACGGCAAACGTTTCGCTGGAACGCGCATCTTCGTCGCCGGTCGTATCCTGGAGCAGGTCTACGCCGCTGCCCGGGGGCTCAATCGAGGTCTCGCCAGCCAGCGCGAGGCCATATGAGAAACCGAGGCACACGACAAGCAAGACATGGACAATGCCTCGGAACCGGTCAAATTGTGCGAAAAATGCACTCATACGCTATTTAAAATACGGCAGAATGCCGATAATTTCCGTGAACTAATCAAGAATTTGCGATTGAAACCTGAACTCATTCAAATGACAAGCATTCGTTGCGTTTTGTTACTGGTCGGGTGCCTTGCAGCCGCATCGGTGCCGGCAGCCGAGACCTTCCCACAGCCAGAAGAACTCCGGCCGGACGTGGATTTCTGGGTTTCGATCTTCACGCAGTACTCGACCGATGAGGGGGTTCTGCACGACAACCGCGACCTCGGCGTCGTTTACGCGCGGCTCGATATGCCCGCGAAGTTGTCGCGGCGGGAACGCGATCGCCGCGTGGATGCCCGCCGCAAGGAACTGCAGGCCGTGCTGCGGTCGCTCGCATCCGGCAAGCGCAACAATCTGACCCGCGAAGAGGCGCGGGTGCTGGCTTTGTGGCCGGCTGATGTCAGCGACGCGACCCTGGCTGCGGCCGTCCGGCAGATTCGCTTCCAGAGTGGATTGAGCGATCGGTTCAAGGCCGGGCTCGAGCGTTCGGGACTGTGGCGCGCTTACGTCAATGAGCAGTTCACGGCGCTGGGTGTGCCGATTGATCTCGCGGCATTGCCGCACGTCGAATCGTCCTACAACCCGGATGCAAGATCGCACGTTGGCGCCTCGGGTATCTGGCAATTCACTCGCAGCACGGGGCGCCGCTACATGCGCGTCGATCATGTTGTGGACGAGCGCAACGATCCGTTTGCGGCGACACGCGCGGCGGGTCGCCTGCTGGCTTACAACTACTCGATCACGGGCAACTGGCCAATGGCCATTACGGCCTACAACCACGGGCTCGGGGGCGTGCGTCGTGCGATGAAGCAGTATGGCGACGAGGCGTATGTCGACATTCTCCGCAATTACGATGGCAGGACGTTTGGCTTCGCATCGCGGAATTTCTACGTTGCCTTCCTGGCGGCGCGCGAAGTGGACCAGAACGCTGACAAGTATTTCCCCGGGACGGTGCCCAAAAAGCCTGTTGACTATGAGACGGCAAAACTGACGACCTACATATCGGTAGCGGGTCTGAGTGAGACCACCGGAATTTCGCAGGCGACCATTGCAAAACACAATCCCGGTTTGCAGGCCACGGTGTGGCAGGGCAGCAAGTACCTGCCCAAGGGCTATGAACTGCGACTGCCAACCGGGGTCGCGAATGGTTCGCTTGAAGCGCTGGTCGCAGGCCTGCCGGATGAGGTGACCTTCGCGGAGCAACTGCCGGACATGTTCCACACGGTCGCTCGTGGCGACACGCTGTCGCAAATTGCCGATGCCTATGACACACGCGTATCCACACTGGTGGCGCTCAACCAGTTGAGCAGCAGTCATCGAATTCGAGCCGGACAACGTCTGCGCCTGCCCGCGGCAGGGCCATTACCGGCAGCACCGGAATCTCCGCCACCCGCAGCGCCTGAACCCGTGGTAATCGCGAGTGTTGCTGCAGTGGAGGAACCGGTCGAGGTGGCCGAGATGACGCCGGAGACCATGGGGGGTGACTTCGCCGCGTCGTTAATGGGCACGATCCAGACGGCGCTGCTCTCCGACCCCAGCGATTACTCTGTCGCTGCGGATGGCACGATCGAGGTTCAGCCTCTGGAGACGCTGGGTCACTACGGCGACTGGCTCGAGATCAAGACGCAGCGCCTGCGCGATTTGAACGGGCTTGCCTTCGGCACGCCCGTGGCGGTCGGCGACCGCATCCGGCTGGACTTGGGGACGGTCGATGCAAAACAGTTTGAAGAACGGCGCATTGCCTATCAGCGCCAGCAACAGGACAGTTTCTTTCGCAGACACGTCATCAGCGGCGTTACCGAACACACGATCAGGTCGGGCGAATCGATCTGGATCATCGCGCTGCGCCAGTACGAAGTGCCGGTATGGCTGTTCCGCCAGTACAACCCCACCCTCGACATGCATAACGTCCGGCCCGGGATCAAGATTCAAATTCCAATCCTGGCAGATGCGGAGACCGGTTGATGGACGCGCGCAGCAAGTACCTCGTTGTGCGCCTGCTACCGGTTTTGCTGCTGGTCCTGGCCGCGGGGTTCTGGTTCGCGGACGTGCAACAGGGTGGGCCGTCTGGCGGACAATGGGTCGCGCGAAACCTGGCCCCTTTACTGGCGCTCGTGCTGCTGTCCTGGCTGACTCTGTATCGGGGCGACGGCCGCTGGTCGGGAGCGGGAATGCGCATGCCGCTCGGGACCCTGGGGTTTGCCGTGCCGTCGCTCGGATTGACCGCCTACCTGCACTATGCTTACTCGGTCAATTTGAACGACATGTTTGGCGACGCCCCATCCCCTGATCGCGTTTTTCGATACCTGCCGCTTTACACATTGGTTGCCGGCGGAATTGGTTTCGCGATTGGCTGGATAGCGGGCCGCAATGCGTAATGTGATACACAGCGTTTTTCGAGCGCTTGGGATTTGCTAGGCTTGTTGCCTGTCATGGGGGTACACCCGAAACTATGAGGTCACTTGTGAGAATCCTCGCGATCGCAATGTTCGCGCTGCTCATTCCCTGCCTGGTGCAGGCGGGTGAGTTCCCGGTGGCGGACCGGGTGATCGTCGAGAAGGGCGCGCGCGTGCTGCACCTTGTGAAGGACGGCGAGGTATTTCGGACGTTCAAGATTGCGCTGGGTATCGCTCCCGTCGGCGACAAGCTGCGGGAAGGAGACTTCAGGACGCCCGAGGGGAAATACCTGCTCGATGGCCGGAACCCGAATAGCGATTTCTTCCTGTCGATCCATATTTCCTACCCGACCCCGGTCGACTGGCGCGAGGCGCGCGAGGCAGGCTACGAACCGGGTGGCGCCATCATGATCCACGGTCAACCCAATAGCCCGACGTACTCGGAAACCTACTACCAGACGCAGGACTGGACCAATGGCTGCATTGCCGTGTCCAATTCCGACATGATCGATATCTGGCTAATGACCGGCGAAAACACGCCCATCGAAATCAAGCCCTGAATGTCCAGAAAATTCGTTGATGCCGAGGTCTGGCCCGAGGGCAGCCTCGAGGTGCTGTCCCAGTTCGAAGTCGACCAGCTGCAGTCCAGTGGCTCCGGCGGCCTGTACCCGCTGCTGCGCCGCTGTATGCTGGCCGTGCTGAATGCGGACAGCCAGTCCGACGACGCTCGCGCACTGCTCGAGACCTACAGGGACTTTGAAGTGGGTTTTATTCGGCAGGACCGCGGTCTCAAAGTCACATTGAAGAACGCGCCGCCCGAAGCCTTCGTCGACGGCACAATGATTCGTGGTACGCGCGAGCTCTTGTCGGCAGTGCTCCGCGACATCGTGTTTACGCGCAACGAGGTCGTCGAGAGCGGTCGTTTCGACCTGTCCACATCCGACGGCATCACCAACGCGGTATTTCATATCGTCCGCAATGCCCGTTTGTTGACGGTTCCCGCGAGTATCAACCTGGTTGTCTGCTGGGGCGGCCACGCAATTGGCCGCGAAGAATACGACTACTCCAAGGTGGTCGGCTACGAACTCGGGCTTCGCGGTCTGAATGTCGGCACAGGCTGTGGGGCGGGCGCGATGAAAGGCCCGATGAAAGGGGCGACGATCGGGCACGCGAAGCAACGTATCCGTACCGGGCGCTATGTCGGTATCACGGAGCCCGGCATCATTGCCGCGGAATCGCCGAATCCGATCGTGAATGCCCTGGTCATCATGCCGGACATGGAGAAACGCCTCGAGGCATTCGTGCGGCTTGGGCACGGCATCATCGTGTTCCCTGGCGGCGTCGGCACGGCGGAGGAAATTCTCTACCTGCTCGGTATTCTGCTGCATCCGGAAAACAAAGGTCAGCCCTTCCCGATGATCATGACCGGGCCGGCCTCGGCTGAGTCCTACTTTCGCAAAATTGACGACTTCGTTGCAGCGACCCTCGGGCCAGAGGCCCAAAGCCGTTACCAGATCATCATCGATGACCCGGCGAAAGTTGTGCAGCAAATGAAAGCGGGCCTCGATGATGTGCTCGAATTTCGCAACGAGCACGGTGACGCGTACTACTTCAACTGGAGGCTGAAGATTGACGAGAACTTCCAGCGTCCCTTCGTAGCTACGCATGACACGATGCGGGATCTTGATATCAGTGAAGGTCTCGATACTCACGAATTGGCGGCAAACCTGCGGCGCGTGTTCTCCGGGATCGTGTCGGGCAACGTTCGTGAGGATACGGCAGCGATCATAGAGCGCGATGGCCCGTTCGAGATCCACGGATCGGGGCGCATCATGGGCCTGCTCGATGAACTCCTGGCTGATTTTGTGGCGCAACATCGCATGAAGATTTCACGTGGCGACTACAACCCCTGTTACGTGATTAAGTAAAACCAGGCACTAACCTTCTGTTTTAAAAGGCAAAAGAGGGGCTGCGCATTGTGATGCAGTTCCTGTGAATTCAGCATTACTGGACTTAATATTTGTTCAAAGGAATTGCTGAGCAAACTTATGCCAGACAGTAAACACATGAAGTGGGACGAGAGCTTCGGCACGGACGCCGAGCAGGACCCCAAAGCGGACGACGCGACAGTCGATGCGACCGAGCCGGCGGCTAACGATGCCGATGGCTGGCAGCAGTACCGTCGCTGGATATCCAAAGCGCCGACACCTCGCGGTCGTCGCGCAGGCATCGATCCGTCGCTGTATTCCTGGAAAGGCTATCGTGACTGGACGGACCAGGTTCGCCGCAATTGGTCAAAAGATTCCACGGACGACAAAGAGTAGTTGCCCGAACATAAGGTAAAAACGCCGGCTATATGCCGGCGTTTTTGTTTGTCCTTCCGGGCCAGGCGCACAGGATTGAGCATGCGCTCAGAAGACTGTGATCCGGGCCCCGGGAAAAGGCGGAACTGCGTCTTGTTTCTGAGCTTTTTCAGGCTTCATTAAGGTTCGGTGAAGCAAGCTGTGACCGGCCTCACAGAGACTGCAGTACGGCGGTCCTATAGTCCAACTTACCAAAGACAACAACGCTGTCAGAGTATGTCAAAGAACCATCAGAAAACGGATTTTCCGATCGACGCACTGAAGAGCGAAGCGGCGCGCCAGCGCTGGGAACTGTTTCACCGCGCGATCGCACATGCCAAGGAATCGAACAAGGCAGCACTGCACGAAGCCGACACTGAAGGTGGTGACGCAGACTGTGCAGGTCCCCTGCTGACGATCATTCGCTAGATACTGATATGGAATTTCTGCTGCAGTACCTCGACGACCTGGATGACCTTTACGGTGCATTCGGCCTCGTTTGGGAACGCCTTCGCAGGACGATAATCCTCCTGGCTACCCTTGCCTTGCTATCGGCCGTCGCAGCTGCCGGGATCGGGCTTGCTCTCGCGCATCCACCGATCGCAATGGCCACGTCCACCATGTTGTTCGTCATTCTCCTGTATCGCTCCGTGACGGTTCCGTCCGGAAAGTGGGCGCAGGCGAGCTAGCCTCTACCACTCGAGCCCGTCTCCGGGCTTGAAATCGCCGCACCAGACCCAATCCTCTCTGCCTTTGGTCAGGAGGAAATCGGCGTGGCCGACAAGCGAGAGACACTAGGATTCCAAACCGAGGTTCGTCAGCTTCTCAAGCTGATGATCCACTCCCTCTACAGCAACAAGGAGATCTTCCTTCGTGAGCTGATTTCAAATGCGTCCGATGCGGCGGACAAGCTGCGCTTCGAAGCGCTGGCTCAGCCCGGCCTGCTCGGTGAGG
Organism: uncultured Gammaproteobacteria bacterium; assembly: GCA_963698415.1. Lineage (GTDB taxonomy): Bacteria > Pseudomonadota > Gammaproteobacteria > Steroidobacterales > Woeseiaceae > UBA1847. The sequence continues at coordinate 313,789 of CAVOQS010000003.1, forward strand.
ATGCGCTGGAAATTCGTATCGAGGTCGACAAGGAGAAGCGGCAGATCACCGTGAGCGACAATGGCATTGGCATGTCGCGCGAAGAACTGATCGACAACCTCGGCACCATCGCCCGCTCGGGAACAGCCGAGTTTCTCGAGCAGATGACCGGCGACCAGCAGCACGATGCAAAGCTCATTGGCCAGTTTGGTGTCGGTTTCTACTCCGCGTTTATCGTGGCGGACAAGGTGACCGTCGACACGCGGAGGGCCGGGTCAGACCAGGCGGTGCGCTGGGAATCGGACGGTGAGGGTGAATTCACGATCGAGGATATCGAGCGCGAAGACCGAGGCACTTGCGTCACCCTGCATCTCAGGGAAGACGAGGGCGAGTTCGCGGATGCGTTTCGCATTGAGTCACTGATTCGCAAGTACTCGGATCACATCGGTTTCCCGGTGTCGCTGCATGTTGCCGGCGAAGATGACACGAAGATCGTGAACTCCGCGACGGCATTGTGGACGCTGCCGCGCACCGAAGTCAGCGATGACGAGTACAGGGAATTCTACAAGCACCTGTCGCACGACTTCGCCGATCCGCTGTCCTGGAGCCACAATCGTGTCGAGGGCAAGCGCGAGTACACGAGCCTGCTCTACATTCCGGCGACAGCGCCATTCGACCTCTGGAACCGCGAAGCGCCGCGTGGTCTGAAACTCTACGTACAGCGCGTCTTCATCATGGATGATGCGGAACAGTTCCTGCCCCTGTATCTGCGCTTCGTCAAAGGCGTCGTAGATTCTTCCGACCTGCCGCTGAACGTCTCGCGTGAACTGCTGCAGCAAAACCCGGAACTGACCGCCATGCGTGGCGCGCTGACAAAGCGCGTGCTCGACATGCTGGGCAAGCTTGCCAAGGGCGACGATTACGGCAAATTCTGGGCAGCGTTCGGCCAGGTCCTCAAAGAGGGTCTCGTCGAAGACTTCGCCAACAAGGAGAAGTTGGCCAAATTGCTGCGCTTCGCGACTACCCACTCGGGCACCGCTGCCCAGGATCAATCGCTTGACGATTACCTCTCTCGAGCGAAGGACGACCAGGACAAGATCTACTACATCCTCGCTGAGAACTATGCGACGGCCGTTGCCAGCCCGCATCTCGAGCAACTCCGGGAGCGCGGTATCGAAGTTCTGCTCCTGACGGATCGCATTGACCCCTGGGTCGTCGACGGTATTGGTGAGTATGGCGGCAAGACGCTCGTTGATATCGGGCGTTCTGCGCTCGATTTGCCCGAAGGTGACGGCTCGATCAGCCAGGACGTGATGAACGAGGAGCACAAGTCGCTGCTCAAGAAGATCAAACGCGTCCTGCGCGATCGCGTGGAGGCCGTGAACGTCAGCCGGCGGCTCGTTGACTCGCCGGCGTGTGTTGTTTCGGGCGACGACGATCTGAGCCCTCAGCTGCGCCGCATGCTGGAGGCGAGCGGCCAGGAAGTCCCCGAATCGAAACCGATTCTCGAGATTAATGTCGACCATCCACTGGTTGGCCGCCTGTCGGCCGAATCCGATGACGGACGGTTCGGAGAGCTGTCGCACATTTTGCTTGATCATGCGCTGCTGGCCGAAGGCTCGCAGCTCGACAACCCTGCCGAATACGTGCGCCGCATGAACAAGTTACTATTGGACATCGATTCGGGAGCCAGCGATGACGGATGACAACGACCTGCGTAACAAGCTCAGCGCCGAGCAATACCAGGTCACGCAGTGCTCAGCGACGGAACGACCGTTTACGGGCAAGTATGTCAATCACAAGGCGGATGGCACCTATCGTTGTGTCTGCTGCGATTCGCCGTTGTTCAGCTCCGCGACGAAGTATGACTCGGGCTCCGGCTGGCCGAGCTTCTGGCTGCCGCTGGCCGGGGATGCTGTGAAGACCGTATCCGATGAGTCACACGGCATGACGAGGATCGAAGTCGTGTGCGCAGCTTGCGATGCGCATCTTGGCCACGTGTTCGAGGATGGCCCGCAGCCCTCGGGTTTGCGATACTGCATCAATTCTGCGTCCCTGGATTTCGAGGATAAGCCCGAATGAACAAGATCAACCTGTCGCTGGCACTCGCTGCCGCCATCTTGCTGAGTGCCTGTGGCAAGTCCGAGCAACCGCCGACCGAGGAAGCCGCTGCAGGTGCTGCCCCTGAGGCCGCGTGCCCGCAGGCTGACGGCGACGGTAACGTGCAAATCCAGGACGGACTCGTCGCGAGGATTACAAAGAAAGGACATGGCCGGGCGGCCGTCAGCAAGGACTATGCCGACGTGCACACGACCTTGTGGCTTTATGATGAGGCGGCGGAAGGCGGTCGCGGACTGGAAATCTGGTCGTCCGGTGGCACGCAACCGTTCCAGTTCCAGCTCGATAGCGGGCAGGTCATCAAAGGCTGGGATCTCGGCGTAACCTGCATGCTCGAGGGTGAAAAGCGCGAGCTACGGATCGCGCCGGAACTCGGCTACGGGGAACGCGGCAAGCATCCTGTGCCGCCCAATGCGACGCTGCTGTTCGAAATCGAGCTGATCAAGCTCACCGCTCCGGAATAGTCAGGACATCTTGTCCTTGTCCAGGCTTATGCGATGCGCCCCGGCACTGCTGCTGGGGGCGTTGCTCGTCGTGCCGCTCGACGTTGTACGTGCCCAATGGGCCGTGCCTGACGAGTTGCTCCAGCACGTACGTGCGCTGAACGATGAGCAGGCGGCGTTCATTACGTCCGGTGCCGTGCTCAAGTTCATCCCGCAGCAGCAACTCGAGCACGAACTCGCCACGCGCGATACCCAGAGCCTGCAAGCCCTGGTAAATGACCTCATGGCCCTGGCGGGGCAAATGGCCTATGACCCGGAGCGGGACATGGGTGCGACACCGCTCAACCTTGCTTCCAAGCGCTTCAACCGTGGCACCTTGCCTACACCGGCGCCGTTGCGCGAACTCAAACGTGACCCCGGGCCGTTCAGCGCACATCGTTACCTGTATCCCCAATCCGGCGTACCGACCTTTGCCGGAGCGAAGGTGGCGATCTGGCCGGAGGACCTGGTCGCGGGTGACGTGGATGTGGCGATTATTGGCGTTCCCAGCAACGCGAGCAGCGGCCGGCGCGACGCCGGAAATGGCCCCAACGCCATGCGCGCCACCAACACGATCGCGATGGCTGACGTGCAGTCCCTGCTTGAGCCAGCCGAGGTCCTGTCAATCGTCGACTACGGAGATTTTTCCGTGGATTGGCTGGCCACCGAACTCTCGATAAATCACATCACGGACATGGTTGCCGAAACCGCCGGGACGGGTGCGATTCCGATGCTCGTCGGCGGCGACACGTCCATGCTCTATCCGGGTGTCAAAGGCGTTGCCCGCCAGCACGGCTCGGGCACTTTTGGATTGCTGCATCTCAATGCGCATCCTGATGCAGAGCAGCGTGGCGATCATACTGTCTCTGATCGGCAGTCGCTCTTCCTGCTGCTCGATGAAGGCATCGTCAAGGGCCGCGATACTGTTCAGGTCGGGTTGCGTGGGCCGGCGGTCAACGTCGAATCGCTGAGCTGGCTGCGCAGTAAGCAGGTCCGCTACCACACGATGGCGGAAATCGAGCAGCGCGGTTTCGACAAGGTGCTGAAGCGGGTGCTGCGAGAAGTCGACCAGGGGCCAGACGCATTTTTTGTCTCGATCGACGTCAGCGTCATTCGCCCGACAGAGATGATCGCGGCAGGACGAATTGCGCCGCATGGCATGCAGATGGATGAAGTCACGCGGCTGATCCGCCATGTCTGCGCGGCGAAAGATATCGTCGGGTTCGAAATCACCGACCTGGCGCCGATGCTGGACTTCTCCCGACTATCGGTCGTCAACGCCAATGCCGTGCTCAATGCCTGTCTTGCCGGCATTGCTGTCCGCAAGAGGGGCCTCGACCCCGACTACATCCACCCACTGGTTCTTGATCATGGCCAATAGATTCCTGCGCATGGCTCTGCTCGTCGCGGGTCTCGCGATCACCGCGGTCACCTGGGGTTCGGACGATCCACCACAGACACCGGAGCATGTGACCGGCGAACAACGTTATCCGTTCGACACGAAAGATCCCCGGGAGCAAGAGGAGGACAAGCCGCCAATCGAACTGCCCGATAGCGTGGCACCAAAACTCGCCCTGCTGAGCGCGGAAGAAGTGGCGTTCCTGAAAAGCAATGACGCACGCCAGTTTACCGGGCCACAAGAGGACACTGTCGAGGCGCTCGAAGAGCGAACGCCCGAGGAAGTAAAGGCCTGGGTCAATGCCATGCAGTTGGTTCTCGATCACAACCCGTACAAGGAAGGTCGGGACTCACCGAATATTCCGCTGAATATGTCGTCACCCGAGTTCAATGCGTGGCGGCTGCAGAGACCGCGTTCCATGGACCCCGAGCGGGAGGCAGGACCGATTGCTCTTGGCCGCTACGATGGCAGCGGCGGTCCGCCGACATTCGGTGGGCTTCCGCTGGCCTTGACGAAGGAAGATCTCATCGCCGGTGAAGTTGATGTCGCGATCCTGGGCGCACCTCTGAACATGGGTTCGGGCTGGCGCGACTCGGGCGAGCGGGCCACCACGGATCTGCGCATACTGGGCTGGCCGATCGGCAACAGGGATCAGTACGTCCAGATCGACGCGAGCGAGGTGCTCACCATCGTTGACTACGGCGATGTCGCTGTCGACAACAACAGCACCGAGCGCTCCATGAGCCATGTTCGCGAAATCGTGCGCGAGATCGCGAGTACCGGCGCGGTACCGATGATCGTCGGCGGTGATCATTCACTCGAATACCCCAACGTGGCCGGCCTGGCCGATGTCTACGGCAAGGAAAACGTGTCGGTCATCCACTTTGATTCGCACTACGATGCCTGGTGGGGCGGCAATCACCTGATCGGTCATGGGTATCCGGTCTACCGGCTGATCAACGAAGGGCATGTGCGGGCGGCCGACTACATCCAGGTCGGGTTGCGCTCCGGATGGCCGGACAAGGCCGGCTTTAACTGGATGCGCGAACAGGGCATGCGTTACCACAACATGGCTGAAGTCGAGCAACGTGGCTGGGACGCTGTACTCGACCGCGTGGTCGCCGAGGCCAGTGAAGAGGGCCGCAAGCTGCATATCTCCTTCGATATCGATGTCCTGGATCCGGCGTTTACCGTGGCAACCGGCACACCGGTTCCCGGCGGGATCACGATGCGTGAAGCGATCACAATCGTGAGGCGCCTGTGCGCCGAAGCCAACGTCGTCGGTTTCGACCTGGTTGAATTGCATCCGGCGCTCGACCCGACCTACAAGACCACGTTGAACAGCGCGCATATCATCAAAGCCTGCCTGACTGGCCTTGCGATGAACAGGGAGGGCTTGACCGCCGAACACTACCTGAGCCCCCTGTCGTCGGAGCATGCCATCGACGATTATTACGGTGACCAACAGCAGTTCCTGGATGCCACCAGGGCCGAAGAAGAGGCTGAGGAAGAGGAATCGGCTGAGGAGTGAGCCGCTGGTCAGTCCGTGGCGCACCTGCGTCATGGACACATCGATGCGCCGATTCAGGCTGCGTCCGTAGCGCGTCCCGTTGTCGGCAACCGGCAGCGATGAACCCGCGCCCGCGACTTCGATTCGCCCGGGCTCTATGCCCATCTCGCCGAGATAGGCAGCGACGGCCCTGGCGCGTGCCAGGCTGAGCTGCTGATTCTGGTTTTCGTCGCCCGACGAATCGGTATGGCCAGTGATCGCTATGGTCGAGTTCCGGCAGGCATCGGCCAGTGCGATGATGCGGTCCATAACCGGGTAGGCGGACGAACGAAATTCGGTTCCCGATTCCTCGAATTTGACCGGATCCACCTTAAACACGGCAAACTGCCGCGCACACATCGCGTCGGACGTCGCCGTTGTCGCGACCTTTTCAAATCGAAAATCGAACGTCAGGTTATCGGGCAGAACATCCCGCAGCGCCTGCAGGCGCATTGCGGCAACCGCCTCACTCGTAACCAACCCGGTCACACTGAGCCGGTCAGGCTTCAGAACCGCGGTTGGGAACTCTATCGCCGCCAGCGAAGACAGCAACTCGGTCGTCGCCAGGTTCCACCAGTCGGGCGCCACGCCCAGCGGACGAAAGCTCGTACTCAATGTCGTATTGGGAAAGTGCTCAGCCGCAGCCCGTCGAAGCTGTTCTTCGTGTTGGGCTGATACGGTGTTTCCCGCCAGGACCAGCGATCCACGGCGTAAAGTGAGCTCGAACACGGCCGGTTCTGCGGCGGAATAGGCGGCTGGCTCGGCTTCTGAGTGGTCTCGTCCCGTGTCGAGCCTTACGGAGACGACGATCCCGGCGATCAGGACCAGCAGTGCAGCCGTCGTTCGAAACCCGTACCTCAAGAGTCAGGCGCGAATAGCCTGATCAAGCAGTGTACGTGCTTGTCCGATCCAGTCTTCGCGATAAATGCGGCTGTGAAACCCTTTCAGGCGTTTGGCAACGCGATCGATGTCGTACTCACTCATGTCGGCAATTTGTTGGTAGCTGAAGATACCGATCTCGTTGAGTGTCTTTTCGATCGCCGGCCCGACGCCCTTTATCTTCTTGAGATTGTCACGCCGAGTGTACGGCTCCGGCTCGCTTTCGGTTTCATCATCGGCCTCCGGCGGTTCTTCCGGTTCTTCCGGTTCTTCGGTTCTTCGGGTTCTTCTTCGGTATCTGGCTCGACCTCAGGCTCCGGGGTGACCTCCTCCTCCGGATCATTTGAAGCATCGAGACCGTCTGTCAGTTCGTCAGGATCGTGCACGGCCTCGATACGCGTCTGGTCATTCCCGGCCAGGTCCGCTGCGCTCTCAAGTTCGCGAATGCGTTCCCGTGCTTCGGCAAGCTCCTGCTCGAGGTGCTCGGCTTCTTCGTTGCGCACGCGAAAGCGTTCAATCAGTGGCGGCAGGCGGTTCTGCCAGTTCTCGAGCTCCCGGTTGAGTTTATCGATGCGCTCGTCCTTCTTGCGCAGGATATCCTCGTCGACGCTGTGCGCTTCCATGTCCGACTGCAATTGCTTGCGCTCGTTAACGGCAACTTCCAGGTTGCTGCGAATATCCTTGATCTCACGCTGCAGCTCGTCGCGACGCGCGAATGCCTCCTGCACCACGATAGACAATTCCTTCGCGCGATTCTTGGCGTCCGCGTGCGAGGCCTGGAACTGGCTGACCTGTTCCATCAGGCCCTTGTTCTGCTCGAGCAGTCGATCGTGCTCTTTGCGTTGCGCCCCGATCTGATCCCGCCAGCCGTGGTTCACCGCCGCCTTTTCCTGCTTGGCGCGATTGCCGCGGATGATCCAGCCAGCAATGGCTCCAGCAATCGCGGCGACTGCCAGTAGAACGATATGAATGACGGTAATGTCGGGCATACAGCATTCCTGTATTAGCTATGGCACCATCGAAGATTACATAAGATCATAATTTTACAGCAGTATTCACGAAGCGATCCACCATGGGAAGCCCATGTCTTCACATCCTGTAAGCGAGAAGCTCTTTCTGGACGGACCCGTCGGCCGTCTTGAGGCGGTCGTCGAGCGTCCGGGCGAGGGAGCCTTGGAGGGCTGTGCGGTCGTTTGTCATCCTCATCCGCAGCATGGTGGCACCATGCACAACAAGGTTGCACATACCTTGGCGCGTGCGTTTGTTCGCTCGGGTTATGAGACGCTGCGGTTCAATTTTCGTGGCACCGAGATGAGCGAGGGGCATTTCGACGACGGCATCGGCGAACTCGACGATGCGCTTGCTGCAATCGAGTGGATGCGCGCACGACATGGATCCTATCCGCTATGGCTTGCCGGATTTTCATTCGGTGCAGCGATTGCAGTGAAAGCGGCGGTTGCCACGCATGTTGATGGCCTGGTCAGCGTCGCGCCGGCGATCAGTCGATTCGCGACTGGCCTCGATTCGCAACCGCAGTGCCCATGGCTTGTGGTGCAGGGCGACGAAGACGAACTCGTTGACGTCGAGGAAACGGTTGAGTGGGTGAACCGACTCGAACCCGGGCCCGAACTGTTGATCATATCGGGTGGCGAACATTTCTTTCATGGTCGCCTGGCTGAGCTCAGGGACGCCGTCATGGCGTTTATTGCAGAATAAAAAAAGCCGGGCAATGCCCGGCTTCTTCGCATTGATTCGCTTGAATCAATCAGACCATGTCTTTCAGGCCTTTGAGCGCCGAAACCTTGACAACTTTCGTTGCCGGCTTGGCCTTGAACATCATTTCCTCACCCGTGAACGGGTTTACGCCCTTGCGAGCCTTGCGTGCTGGTTTCTTGACTACACGCATCTTCAAAAGACCGGGGATGCTGAACATGCCCGGGGCGCCACGACCGCCAAGATTCTTCTGGATCTGGCCATTCAATGATTCAAAAACGGCCGCAATGTCCTTGCGCGTCAGACCGGTGTCTTCGACGATCTTCGCATAAATTTCGGACTTGGTAGGTGGCTTGTTGGTGTTCGCTGCCATGAAAAACTAACTCCTGGAAAAAAAACGAAACGGGCTCGCGCCCGCTGTGAAAGCGCAGCGACGATAACACTTTTCGGCATCCGGCGTAAGCGCAAAAAGGCCTTTTTTTCTAGGTATTTTTGCGGTACCGCCGCGCAAATAAAACGGGCACACTTGTGCCCATTCTTGCGCGATTGGCATGACGACTTCTTATCAGGAGTCGGTGTAAAACTCGCGCTTGAAGCGAACATCCGCGGACGATGTTTCGCCATCGGGCTTCACACTGATATCGAATACCAGCGTTTCGCGATTCGCCACCGGCGTCTCACCAATGTAATAGATGGCAACCACATCGCCGGGTTCCTCGATTTTTCGCATCGTGACGTTCTTTAATTGCCCGGTCAGGTTAACCGTCTTGACGGTAACGACACCGCTCACCGGCATGTTGTCTGCTTCGCGGATGATCGATACGTTGAGCATTGCACGGTTCTTGCTACGAACGATATTGTAGGCGCGCGCAATTTCGGGCGGTAATTGATCGGTCGACTGTGCGCTGAAGTGGACGACGTAGTCGCCAATGTCTGCAGATGTCGCACCGGCGGGTTGCGCCTCGGGTGCGTTTGCGGAGTCGCCGGCACCACCGCACGCAGACAGCAGCGCAAGCGACGCAAAAGAGATCAGAGTTCTCGCCAATGTCATAACACCACCCCCTCTTTTTTATTGTTCACTATAAACTATTCAGGGCTGGTTTTGTTCGCCCTGCGGTCGGGCGGCGTCCACCGGCCCGTCTATAACACAGCTAATGGAACGTATCCGGAAACCAGCCGGAGCAAAGCGCCCACCAGGATGATCGCGAAAATAGGGGACAGGTCAAAACCGCCCATCGCGGGAATGATCCGTTGAAACGGGCGCAGCACCGGGTCAGTCAGCGTGAAGATAATCGCCACCGCCGGATTGTAGCCGCCGGTGGAAACCCAGCTCAGCACCACTCGCGCGATGATCAGAAACGTATAGAGCCGCAGCGTGAGCAAGGGCACAGTACACAGCGGCCGAGATCGCGATCTTCGAGAAGTTCGCCTGTTCGGCCTGACCGTAAATCAGCAGAACCAGGAATATCGTGGCGTAAAGAATGACGAATGTAACGATCAGGGTCGCCGTATCGATACGTCCGATGGGTGGAATGACACGCCGCAGCGGAACCACGAGCGGTGACGTAATCTTCAGCACGCCTTGCGCCAGCGGATTGCGAAAGTCGGCACCCAACCAGGGCAGCAGGAGCCGCAAGAGCAGCACAAACAGATAGAGCTGTGCGATCGACGAGACAACAAAAGCAAGCGCTGAGGCAAAATTATTCGGCATTTCCTAGTCTTTTCCGGCTTTGTGCGCCTGGTCGGCGAGATCGACAGCGCGATCCCGCGCTGCCACAACAGCTGCGCTGAAGATATCACGAAAGTCTGTGCCGTCGAGGAAGTCAAATGCGGCTGCCGTGGTGCCGCCCGGCGAGCGGACGCGTGCGATCAGTGAGTCCATCGATTCTCCAGATTGCTCGGCCATCTCACCGGCGCCCCGCGCGGTCTCCAGTACCAATGCCAGCGCATTTTCGTACGACAATCCGAGTTCGACCGCGACTTTCACCAGCATGTCGACGAGCAGGTAGAAATAGGCCGGACCCGTGCCCGATACGGCCGTGACGGTATCGATATCTTCTTCCGTGTTGACCTGGATTACCGGCCCCGTGGTCGAGATGATGTTGGTCGCCGCGCGAAGTTGTTCCCTGGATGTGTGCTCATTGGCGTACAGGCCGGAGATGCCGAGACGCAGCAGGGCTGGCTGGTTCGGCATCACGCGTACGACGGGCAACTCGCCACCCAGCCAGGTCTCGATATCAACGGCCCTGACGCCGGCCGCGATCGATATGACTAAGGGTTTGTTCCGCTGTACGAGTAGTTCGAGTGGCTTGCAAACATCGCACAGGATCTGTGGTTTGACTGCAAGCACGATGCATTCGGCCTCACGAACAGCGTCTTCATTCTTTTCAAAGATCATCGCGCCAGGCAATTCCCTGGCCAGGCTGTCGCGGTGCTCTTTGAGCGGTTCCGAGATCAGCACGTGATGTGCCGCGTAGCCCGCCGCAAGCATCCCTCCGGCAAGCGCTCGTGTCATGTTGCCGCCGCCTACGTAGGCGACTTTTCCGTAATCCATTTTTCCTTGCCTTCAGTTTCTGGCGCCAAATAACGCGGTGCCGATTCGCACAATAGTAGCGCCTTCGAAAATTGCCGCCCGGTAGTCGTCCGACATGCCCATCGACAAGGTATCCGTCTCGATACCTGCGCTTCTGAGTTGCCCGGCCATCTCGCGCAACGCCGCGAAAGGGATGCGTTGTTCCTCGAACCCGGTCCGAATCAAAGGCAGGCACATGAGACCGCGCAGCCGCAGGTTTGGCAACTCGGCGCAGGCGGCCGCCAATTCCGGCAATGCGGCCGGCGCGACGCCAGCCTTCGACGCTTCGCCGTCGACATTGACCTGCAGGCAAATATTGAGCGGTGGCTTGTCGTCCGGCCGCTGCTCGGACAGGCGCCGCGCTGTCTTGATCTTGTCGATTGTGTGCACCCAGTCAAAGTATTCGGCGACCACCCGTGTTTTATTGCTCTGCAGGTGTCCGATGAAGTGCCAGGTGAGGTCCAAATCGGCCAATGCCCCGATCTTGTCGACACCCTCCTGGACGAAGTTTTCGCCAAAATCACGTTGCCCGGCGGCAGCGGCTTCGCGAATCTTCACAAGGGGCTGTTTTTTGCTCACCGCGAGCAATCGGACGCCTGCCGGCTCACGGCCGGCCTCGATCGCCGACTTACGCAGCAAATCACTGATTAAAGCTAAGTTTTCCGTGACTCCAATCACGTTTTAGTCCGCTTGCTTCGCTATACTAGGCTCTTATCTGCGCCGGGTTATGGTAAGTCCGGGGCTCATCCAAGAGGGAGAAATATGGCCGTAGACGTTGCCCAACTGTTGTCGTTCACGGTGAAGAACAACGCTTCTGACCTGCACTTGTCTGGTGGGGTGCCGCCTATGATCCGCGTTGATGGTGACATCAAGCGCGTCAATATGCCGGCGCTGACCCACAAAGACGTCAATAGCATGGTGTACGACATCATGAATGACAAGCAGCGCAAGGACTACGAAGAATTTCTCGAGACCGATTTCTCCTTTGAGATCCCCAAGCTGGCACGCTTTCGTGTCAACGCGTTCAACCAGAATCGTGGCTCCGCGGCCGTGTTTCGTACCATTCCCTCTGAAATCCTGACGCTGGATGACCTGGGCGCGCCGCCCATATTCAAGGATCTTGCCATGCATCCGCGCGGCATCGTCCTCGTGACAGGCCCGACGGGTTCGGGTAAGTCCACCACGCTGGCAGCGATGGTCGACTACATCAACGAGAACAAGCCGGATCACATTCTCACGATTGAGGACCCGATCGAGTTCGTGCATGAATCGAAAAAATCGCTTGTCAACCAGCGCGAAGTTCATCGCGACACGCTTGGGTTCAACGAGGCACTGCGCTCAGCCTTGCGTGAGGACCCGGACATTATCCTTGTTGGTGAGTTGCGTGACCTCGAGACCATTCGTCTCGCCCTGACAGCGGCGGAAACCGGTCACCTCGTGTTCGGTACTTTGCATACCAGTTCGGCGTCGAAGACCATCGACCGTATTGTCGACGTGTTCCCGGCGGCCGAGAAAGAAATGGTACGTGCCATGCTGTCGGAATCACTGCGCGCGGTGATTTCGCAGACCTTGCTGAAGAAGATCGGCGGTGGCCGAATTGCTGCCCACGAAATCATGGTTGGTACGCCGGCTATTCGTAACCTGATCCGCGAAGGCAAGATCGCACAGATGTACTCGGCGATTCAGACGGGGCAGGGATCCGGCATGCAGACGCTCGACCAGAACCTGAGTGAGTTGATGGCAAAAGGCCTGATCAACAAGGAAGAAGCGCGCTTCCGGGCCGTCAACAAGGAAAAATTCTAAAGGGCCGCGCTTACGCAGCCTGATGGGAGATAGGAAAGATGGAACGCGAACAAGCGGTACGATTGACTCAAAACCTGCTGCGCAAGATGGTCGAACGCGATGGTTCAGACCTTTTCCTGACGTCAGGATTCCCGCCGGCGATCAAGGTCGATGGCACGATCCACAAGGCAACCGACACGCCGTTGTCGACCGATCAGGCGACGATGATGGTGCGTTCAATCATGAACGACAAGCAGATCAAGGAATTCGATGCCACCAAGGAATGCAACTTCGCGATCGCCCCTCAGGGTATCGGTCGCTTTCGCGTAAGCGCGTTTGTTCAGCAGGGCATGGTCGGTGCCGTGCTGCGAACGATCACGACGGAAATTCCGACGCTGGAAGACCTGGACCTGCCGCCTATCCTGAAGGACATAGTGATGAACAAGCGGGGCTTGTGCATCGTGGTCGGTGGCACGGGCTCTGGTAAGTCGACGACTCTCGCGGCGATGATCGGTCATCGCAACGAAAACTCCCGCGGCCATATTATTTCGATCGAGGATCCGGTCGAGTACGTGCACCCGCACAGGGGTTGCGTGATCACGCAGCGTGAAGTGGGCGTGGATACGGAAACCTGGCATGCGGCCCTCAAGAATACGCTGCGCCAGGCGCCCGACGTGATACTGATCGGCGAAATTCGTGACAAGGAGACGATGGAGTACGGCATTCAGTTCGCCGAGACCGGCCATCTGTGCCTTGCGACCCTGCACGCCAACAGTGCGAACCAGGCGCTCGATCGCATCATCAACTTTTTCCCGGACGAGCGCCGTCAGCAGCTGCTGATGGATCTCTCACTGAACACCAAAGCATTTGTTTCTCAGCGACTGATACCCCGCGAGGGTGGCATCGGACGCATCGCCGCGATGGAGATCCTGCTCAACACGCCGTTGATTCAGGACCTTATCTTCAAAGGCGAGGTTGGCCAGATCAAAGAGATCATGGCGAAGTCGACGCGACTCGGAATGCAGACCTTCGACCAGGCCTTGTTCGCGCTGTACGAGGATGCCGTCATATCCTACGAAGAGGCGATGCGTAATGCGGACTCGAAGAACGAGCTGCGCCTGCGCATCAAGCTTGAAAGCAAGCGCGACTCGTCGATTGCCGATCAGCAGTCGGAAAGCCTGCGCATCATGGAAGAAGACACGGCTCGGACTTTCTGAGCGCAAGGAACGCATGACTGATGAACGTTAAACCGCTGCTCAAGTTGATGGTAGAGAAAAAGGCTTCGGACCTTTTCTTTGCCCCGTTCGCGCCTGCCAAGATCAAGATCGAAGGCAAGATCATTCCGGTCAACAAGCTGGAAATGACGCCGAAGATGGTCAAGCAGGCAGCGCTTGAGTTGATGACTCAGGAACAGATGGAGACGTTCACCAAGGAACTGGAAATCGATTTCGCGCTATCGGAGGAGGGCCTCGGTCGATTCCGCGTCAATGTTTTCCACCAGCGTGGCAACGTAGCCATGGTGCTGCGCTTCATCACGGCCGATCTGCCGACGCTCGATGAACTCGGCATGCCGCCGCAACTCAAAGAGCTCGTCATGTTGAAGCGCGGCCTGATTCTAATGGTTGGCGCGACGGGCGCCGGTAAGTCCACAACGCTCGCGGCGATGATCAATCATCGCAATGAAAAGACCTCGTCTCACATTATTACAATCGAGGACCCGATCGAGTTCCTGCACCCGAACAAGCAGTCAATCGTTAACCAGCGTGAAGTCGGATTGGACACGAAGTCCTACAACCGGGCGCTGAAGAGCGCGATGCGTGGCGCACCCGATGTGATCCAGGTGGGTGAGATACGCGATACCGAATCAATGCGCGCTGCGCTGGACATGGCCGGAACCGGCCACCTCGTACTCGCAACCGTGCACTCGAACAATGCGCCGGAAACCCTGGACCGGGTTATCAACCTGTTCCCGCAGGAGCAGCACGGCCAGGTCTTCATGGATCTCGCGCACTACCTGCGCGCTATCCTGTCACAGCGCCTCGTCCGCGCCCGCAACGGTAAACTCGTCGCCGCGGTCGAACTCATGCTCAATACGCCCCACATCAAGGACCTGATCCTGAAGGGTGACATATCGGCCGTGAAGGAAGCGCACAAGGATTCGGGCGAGCAGGGCATGCAGAACTTCGACGACGCGCTGTTGCAGCTCTACAAGGACGGCACGATCACGCTCGAAGAGGCCATGTCGCATGCCGACTCCCGCTCCAACCTCGAGGCCAAGGTCAACTTCGGCGGCTAGCAATGAAAAGACTCGCAGCGCTGATGTTGTTGCTCGCGTCGGCACCGCTATTCGCCGCAGCTACAGCCTGGACACCGTTCGACATCGAGGACGGCCATATCTATGTTGATGTAACCCTGAACGGACAGCCGGCCAGGGCGTTGGTTGATTCGGGCGCTTCAGGAAATGCGATTTCCATGGCCTTTATCAATGAGCACGGCATTGACTACACGCGCGGCCGGGAAATAATCGTGACCGGCATCAACGGGCAGAGGACAACCAACTACGTCGAGAATATGAATATCGGCATGTTCGGCCTTGAGCTCGAGATTGATCACCTGATGCCCTACGATGACGCCGGTTTCGATTTCATCATCGGCCTGCCGGTTTTCAACATGTTTGTCATCCAGATCGACTACCCTGGACAGCAGATTCGTCTCATTACCCACGACTCGGTTGACATGAAGAAGTTCGAAAACGTCAGGATGGAGCGAGCGACAAATTCGATACAACCGGCCGTGAGGGTGGACCTGAACGGGGAGGACAAGCCCTGGCTGATATTCGATACAGGCAGCACCGGCGGCATCTTGTTACAGCGCATGCGCGCTGAAGAACTCGGTTGGCTCGAACGCTACGCAACGGAGGAGTCGAGCATCGTGGGATTCACGGGCGACGCAGCCGGTACCGAACAATTCAGATTGCCGACCATGACCATCGGTCCTTTCACACTCGAGAATGTCCTTGTCACAGTGCCCGCCGAAGGAGGCACTTTAAACATGGATCAATGGCGCCCCGGCGAATCGACCACGGGATCCAGGATAAAAAGCAGCAAGACTGCAATGGGTATTCTTGGCTACGATATCCTCAAGCACTTCATCGTCACCGTCGACTTCAAACGGTCGATGCTCAATCTCGACGTGCCCAGATAGCTATCTACCAAACGACGGTCGCAGCATCGAAAACAGGACCGTCGACACAGACGCGTTTCATCGCGTCGCCAGCGGGCGTCCTGATCCTTACCGCACAGCCCGCGCAGCCACCAACAGCGCAAGCCATGAACTCCTCGAGCGATACCTGGCAGGGCAAGTCGTAGCGGGCAGCGAGTTCGGCGACAGCCCTGAGCATCGGCGTCGGGCCGCAGGCGAAGATTTCCACCCTGGCTCGTTCCGCGGCCGACAGTGCTGCGAGCCACTCATCCGCGAGGTCGGTGACGTAGCCCTGGTGACAGCCCTCGTAACCCTGCAGGCTGGTCAGCCTGGCCGGTATGCCCCAGCTGTCGAGCAACGGCATCGTGCTGGATACTTCGTCAGCGACACCCGAAACCTGCAGCGACGATTTTTGCAGCTCGAACGGGAACGGGATTTCCGACCCGAGGATTGCAAACGGCTTCCAGGCATTGCCATCCTGGCGAAGGCGGTCAGCGATAAAGACCATGGGTGGAATACCCACACCGCCCCCGATCAGCAGCGTGTTCGGTCGCTCGGCAGACAGCCGGAACGGCTGCCCGATGGGACCAAGCACGCTGACCAGATCGCCCGGCTTTTTTTGCGACAACAGCCGCAGTCCCTGCCCGACGATCTTGTAGAGGATCTCGATCCAGTCCTCGCCGACCCGCATGATCGACAAGGGTCGCCGCATGGGCAGCGACTCGTCACACGTGATGTGCACGAAACAGCCGGGTTCTGCGGCGGCAGCGCACTTGGGCGCGCGGATACGCATGATGAACTGATCGCCGGCAAACGCTTCGATCGACAGGACTTCGCCATCCTGGACGAAGATCGTGTTGCGGTTTGCCTGGGCTTTTTTCTGCGCTGCTGTCGTCACCGCGCTGCCATGGTCTTGCCCACACGGTCGAGTACGGCCATGCGGATGGCAACCCCGTTGGTTACCTGTTGCGTGATGACAGACCGGGGACCGTCAGCCAGCGAGCCCTCGATTTCAATGCCACGATTCATCGGGCCCGGGTGCATGACGATGGCATCCGGCCTGGCCGCCTTCATGCTCTCGTGGCTAATGCCATAGTTTGCGAAGTACTCGTCGATGCCGGGTATGCCGTCCAGGTTACCAATGCGTTCGCGCTGTATGCGCAGTGCCATTACGACATCGGCATCCTTGAGGCCCTCTTTGAGGTTATGCAGGATCCGGGCGCCCGGCACGTTGGCGGCGTCTGGCGCGAGTACCGGCGGCGAGATCAAGCGCAGCTCACCAACACCCAGCGTCGTCAGCGCCTGGGTCGCCGACATCGCGACGCGCGAATGACGAATATCCCCGACGATAGCGACTGTGAGGTTCTCAAAGCTCCCTTTGTGCTGCCGTATGGTCATGACGTCGAGCAAGCCTTGCGTTGGGTGCGATACGTCCGACTCGCCTGCGTTCAGGATGCTGACGTGCGGCAGGACGTGCCTCGCGATATAGGCGGGTACTCCCGCGCTCGCGTCCCGAACCACCATGACGTCGACCTGCATCGCCTCCAGCGTGTAGATCGTATCGAGGATGCTCTCGCCTTTCTTGCGCGACGAGGTATTGACGTCCAGGTTCAGGACGTCCGCGCCGAGACGATGGCCGGCGAGATCGAATGATGCGCGTGTGCGGGTACTCGCCTCGAAGAACAGGTTTGCGACCGTGCGCCCAGCCAGTGACTGGCTTCGAGCAGGCAACTCGCCCGGCCGGGTCAGGTAGCTTGCCGCATCGTCGAGAATTTCGTTGAGTAATGCCTTGTCGAGACCCTTGAGGGTCAGGAGGTGGCGCAGATTGCCATTCGCGTCGAGCTGGAGTGCGGCTTCGTCGGGAAACGGCTCGTTGGGGTTGGCTGCGTTCATCGGGGCGCAATTCTACCGGTAGGTGAGATATCTTTCAGCGATAATTACCGCCGCTGCACTGTCGATCTCCTCTTTCGAAATACGACCGCGAGTACCTGCCTGGCGGGCCGTCTTGAGCGCACGCTCTGCTTCGACGGATGTGTAGCGCTCGTCGACAGTCTCGACCGGCAGTCCGTAGGCCCTGAGCGTCTCGATGAAGCCCTCCACGTGTTCCTGGAGGTCACTGGGCGAGCCGTCCGCATGCGAGGGCATGCCCACGACAAGCTGGGTCGGGTGCCACTCGGCAAGCAGTGCCGCGAGCTTCCCGGAATCCACCCCGGTGCTGCGATTGGCTATCACACCGAGAGGGCTGGCGGAGCCGGTGACGTCCTGGCCGACCGCTACGCCGATGCGCCGAAGTCCGAAGTCGAAGGCGAGAATCGTGCGGGGTCTGGACAATTCAGGCGTGTCCGGCGTCCGGCGTCATGCAGGCGATATCGATGCCCAGCGTCCGCGCCGCGGAGTCCCAACGGTCGGCAAAGGGCGTATCGAAGACGATTTCCGGCGTGGCTGGCACACTCAACCAGGAATTGGCGAGCATCTCCTGCTCGAGCTGGCCGGCTTCCCAGCCTGCATAGCCAACAGCGACGAGGGTCTGCTCGGGACCGTCGCCCCTGGCGATCGCGTCGATGACGTCGCGCGACAAGGTCAGGCGTATTTCGTCCGACACGGCGAGCGTGTTTTCGTAGGTTTGCCCGGGGCTGTGCAGAACGAAGCCTCGTTCGATGCCGACGGGGCCACCCGCCAGTACCGGGGTCGCGGCCGTCTCGGGATCCGCATAATCAACGGCAAGTTGATCAAACAGGCCGCCGAGCTTCAGCGTTGTCGGTCGATTGATGACAATGCCGAGAGCACCGTCGTCGTTATGTTCACAAATGAGCGTCACAGTCGTGCTGAAGTTGGGGTCCAGCATGCCCGGCATGGCAACAAGCAACTGATTTGTCAGAGAATCATGCAGTTCCATAGGAACAGTATCGGCCCATCAGTCGCTGCGTACAAGTTGCTCCGTGAACAGGAACTTGTATTCGAACGCGACCGTGTCGTATTCGTCTGCCATTGGCTCGGGAAACTCATCGAAGGGCGATGCCCGCTGGATGATGTCGACCGATGCGAGATCGAGGAGCGCGGAACCGCTGCTTCTGCTGACGGTAGCCTCGAGAAGCTCGCCTGATTCGGCGATGCGCACAAGCAGGGTGGGGCTGCCAGTCAAGTGGTCGATTCCCCCGAGTTCTGGCAGGTAAGCGGCACCGACCGCCTCGATGCGGCGCTTCCAGGAATCGAGATAAGCCGCGGCAACCGATTCACGAGTATCAGCAGAGATAATCAGCTGTTGGGGGTCGTCGTCGGTTAGCTGGAAGCTCGCCTTGTCTTCCTGCGGCAGGGGCAGCGTTATTTCACTGCCAGCCTCCATCGCGACCGCGATGCTGTCCTCGGGCTGTGGCTCCGTGCGCGGGTCGATGGCCACCTGGCGATCACTGGGGTTGTCGCTTGCGAGGACCTCGTCAGCCGACCGCTGGTGCGCCTGCGCGTCGCTCAGCGCCGTGCCTGCTTCGCTCCCCTGGTTATCGACGGGCATGGCGCTCTGCAGCGGCGCGGATGGCCGAATCTGGTCGGTAATATTGCCGCCGCCTTGCTGGCTGGCCTGGGCGAGATAAGCGGCCTCGTCGGGCCGGTCGATCTGCTGGTCGGGGTCCGCAACAATGGTGACTTCGAGGGAGATGGCGTCGGCGAACTGGTCCGTGATCGCGGCGTTGAATGTGACGCCGATTATCAGGATGCCGTGGACCAGCGCGGCGAGGAACAGCATGGCTGGCAGGCGATCGGGCACGATCGGCGCCATGAGCCGCAACTCATCGAGAGGATCTACACTGACAGCCGGATTCGCCATATGCGCGCGAATACTCCGCCATTTTGTTTACATAAACAAGGGACTAGGTCTTGTTTTCCATGGCGTCGAACAGCTGGCCCGCGATGTTCAGGCCGAACTGGGTATCGAGCTCGCGAATGCCGGTCGGGCTCGTCACATTCACCTCGGTCAGGTAGTCACCGATGACGTCGATACCGGCAAACAGTACGCCCGCATCACGCAGGGTCGGGCCGACTTGTTCGCAAATCCATTGATCCCGATCCGACAACGCCTGACCCCGGGTTACCGCGCCGGCCACCATGTTGCCGCGATGGTCGTCACCTGTCGGAATGCGGGCCAACGCGTAAGGAACCGGCTCGCCGTCGATCAGGAGGATGCGCTTGTCTCCGGCCGTAATCTCGGGAACAAATTCCTGTGTCACCGCAAACCGGGTGCCGTAGTCAGTTAGCATCTCGAACGTAACGTTGGCGTTCTTGTCACCTTTTTGCAGGGCGAATATTGATCGGCCGCCCATACCGTCGAGTGGTTTCGCGACAACGCGTTCGTGTTTGGCCAGGAAGGCCTTCATCTCTTTCATCGAGCGCGTAATCAGGGTGGCTGGCGTGCACTGCGGAAACCAGGCGGTGTAGGCTTTCTCGTTCATGTTGCGAAGCGCCTGCGGTGCATTCACGATCAGGGCCCCTGCCTGCTGTGCCCGATCGAGCACATAGGTGGTGTAGATATACTCCATGTCGAAGGGCGGATCCTTGCGCATCAGGATCGCATCGAGGTCGCCGAGTTCGATTGTCTGTTGGTCCCCCAGCTCGAACCAGTCGTCATTGTCGTCGCGAACATGCAAAAGTGTGGACTGCCCCAGCGCTTTGCCCGATACCAAGCTGAGATCCTTCTGTTCGAAATAGTGAATCTCGGCGTTGCGGCGCTCGGCTTCGAGCAACATGGCGAATGACGAGTCTTTGTAGGGCTTAATCGACTGGATTGGGTCCATAACAATGCCGATTTTCAGGGATTTTTCTGCCATCTTTTGCCGCTAATCCGGGGTTCTGCTTCGGGGCGGAATACTATACAGCGAAATCGCGCGTAAGCGCCCGAATTATCATGAAATTGCGGTTCGTGGCGCGCTTCGTAGCGGGAGTTATGTCAATATGGTAAAAGTCGGTTTTCAACGTGGGGAAATTCGGTGACCAGTACTGCGTCCAGGTCCTTAAGCGGGCTCAAGATTCTTGTAATTGACGACAGCAAGACCATCCGCCGGACTGCAGAGACTTTGCTGTCCAAGGAAGGCTGCCAGGTGTTCACGGCGATCGACGGCTTCGATGCTCTGTCGAAGATCGCCGACCACCAGCCGGATCTCATCTTCGTGGATATCATGATGCCGCGGCTCGACGGCTACGAAACCTGCTCGCTGATCAAGCACAACAAGACCTTCAAGGAGACGCCCGTGATCATGCTGTCGTCGAAAGACGGCCTGTTTGATCGCGCCCGAGGCCGCATCGTGGGCTCCGAACAATACCTGACCAAGCCGTTCACCAAAGACGAGCTGCTTGGCGCAATTTCAAACCAGATCAACTAAGGACCGACGGATGGCAGTTGTTCTCATAATTGACGATTCACCCACTGAACTGCATTTGTTCCAGAGCATGCTCGAGAAAGCCGGCTTCGATACGCTCGTTGCGGATAGCGGTGAAGAGGGCATCAGGCAAGCCATAACGTCGCGTCCGGACTGCATACTCATGGATGTCGTCATGCCTGGCATGAACGGCTTTCAGGCGACCCGCAAGCTCACCAAGGATCCGGCGACCTCATCAATACCAGTGATCATGATCACTACCAAGGACCAGGAGACAGACAAGATCTGGGGTATGCGACAGGGCGCGGTCGAGTACCTCGTCAAGCCGATCGCCGACAAGGACCTGATCGCAAAAATCAATTCGGTGATGGCTGATTAAATGAGTGCTTCCGCGGATCTTGCGGCGCTTGTGGAACAACCGTTTGAGTTGCTCCAGGAAATGGAGCGTCGCAGTCGCGTGGCGCACGCCGGTCAGGGTGCGGGCGCGATGCCCGAAGAGTGGGTCGGCGTGGGCTTTCGTATCGGCGAAGAGCAGTTTGTTGCAAGCCGTGACCAGGTACGTGAAGTCCTGATGCTGCCGGATGCGATCACCCGGGTGCCGGGCGCGCATCGCTGGTTGCTCGGCATCGCCAACCTGCGCGGTCACCTGCTGCCGCTGGTCGACATCAAGCTGCTGCTGGGCAGTGGCCGCACAACACTGCGTCGCACAACGCGCGTTATCTCTGTGAACCATCGTGAGGTCCCGGCTGGTCTCGTCGTCGACGAGGTGCTGGGATTCCGTCGCTTCATGGATCATGAATTCGCAAACGACACAGCCGAGACCATCGTCCGCTGTGATCGTTTCCTCGGCGGGACATTTCAACGGGGCGATGAGTCCTGGCCCGTTTTCAACTTGTTCGACCTCGTCGAAAGCAACATGTTTCTGCAGGCAGCTGCGGAGTAGAAGGTCCGAAGAACTATGGCCACACAAACTGACAATGCGTCCACTTTCAAAATCGTCGCCGGTCTCACAGCGATCTTGCTGATCGCTGCGGGCGCGCTCGTCTACTTGCAGACGAGCACCGGAAGTGACTCGAGCAGCTCCGAGCTGGCTGCTTTGTCACAGGCGATCCCGGCGCAGGCTGCCGGTGCGCTGGATGGCCAAGATGGTGCGTTTGACAGGCTCGACAGCAGCATCAAGCGGGTCGCGTCACTGCGGCGTGGCGGCGCACCTGGCAGTTCGTCGGACTGGCAGCAACTTGAATCCCAGGCGTCAGCCATACTCGCAAAGCGCTCTGTCGTGGAGGCCGTGCATACGGCTGCCACGCAGTTGGGGAGGGATGCGACAGCCGTCCTCGACGGATCGAACGAATTGCTCGATCGCTCGGGCGCGACGGCAGCCATCCAGGAATTGCAGCAACGAGCGGACCGCATTCGCAGGGCCGCAGCGAGATTGCCGGCGGGTGGTGACACTACGGCCAATGGGATCAGCGCGGATGTCGCGTTTCTGCGAAGTGTGATTAACGGCCTGAATGGGGAAGCGAGCGAACTCGACATTCGTCCGCTTGATGATGCCGGCAAGGAAACTGCGATCGTACCGCTGCTGGGGCCCATCACGAGTCTCGAAGAACAATCGGCCGCGCTTGGCGCCAACATCGGGCAACTTGGTGGACTCGCCGATACGCAGGCAGAGCTTGCCGCCACGGCAAACCGCCTTCTGGATTCGGCGTTTTCGTCTGGGGCCGGCAGCAGCATTCTGCCAGCAGCGCTGCATATCCCGTGGATTCCGATCGGCCTGGTCGGGTTTGCACTGTTACTCGTCCTCGTCCTGCAGGTCCTGCACGGCAAGAGCTCCATATTCGAGCGCGCGGCGAAGGAACAGGCAGAGCAGAACGAACGTAATCAACAGGCCATCCTGCGCCTGCTCGACGAAATGGGCAGCCTCGCCGATGGTGACCTGACTGTCGAGGCGACCGTGACCGAGGACATCACTGGCACGATTGCTGATTCATTCAACTACGCGATCGAGGAGCTTCGCAAACTCGTCGCGACCGTCAATGAGACGGCGCTCATGGTCGATACGGCAACCAAGCAGACCGAGAACACGGCTGCGCATCTCGCAAAGGCGGCCGAAAACCAGGCGAGGGAAATTAATGCAGCAACCGAATCGATCGTATCGATGGCGAGCTCCATTGAGGAAGTTTCGGGCAATGCCGAACGATCGTCCGACGTCGCGCGTCACTCGGTGGAGGTTGCACACAAAGGCGGCGAAGCAGTGCGCAGGACGATCGATGGTATGAACGCAATCCGCGAGACCATCCAGGAGACGTCGAAGCGTATCAAGCGTCTTGGCGAAAGCTCGCAGGAAATCGGCAACATCGTCGAGCTGATCAACGATATCGCCGAACAGACCAACATTCTCGCGCTCAATGCATCGATCCAGGCCTCGATGGCCGGCGAGGCGGGTCGCGGATTTGCGGTGGTCGCCGATGAGGTACAGCGCCTTGCCGAACGTTCGACGAATGCCACCAAGCAGATCGAAGTGCTGGTCCGCACGATTCAGGCCGATACCAACGAAGCCGTGATCTCGATGGAGCGCAGCACTACGGACGTGGTTGGCGGTGCGTTGCTGGCCGAGAATGCTGGCGCGGCGCTGGATGAAATCGAGCAGGTATCGAATCAGATTGCCAGCCTGGTCCAGAATATTTCGGGGTCCGCACGGCAGCAGGCCGGGGCGGCCGCCGACGTGACCCGGCGCACCACACGCCTGAAGGAAATTGGGGACCAGACGGGTAAGGCGACGACGGCGACAGCGGCGTCGATTGCCAAACTGTCTCAGCTGGCAACGGAATTGAGAAAGACCGTCGAGGGCTTTGCGCTGCCGGCTGACATGATGCAGACAAGCGCACTGACCAGGACGACATCGAATGCGGCGCCGCCAGTAGCGGGACCGGCAAAACCCCAGGCGAAAACAGGATAAGGCGAAGCAGCAGGCTTCGCGAGCGACACGGACGACCAGATGACCGGCGACACGGGAATTCATGAGCATATGATCGGCGACGATAGCGGCCAGGGCGCCGTTAGTGCGCTCGCGATCGTCAGTACCGAGCTCATGGAGACCATCCGTAACGCGCACCTGGCGCTTGAAGATTGTGTCGATGGCCGAGGTGGTACGGCTGCCCTGGTAAGAGCCGGCGAGCTACTGCACCAGGCGCGCGGCGCATTGCGCATCACCGAGACCTACGGTGCAGCACTGCTCGTCGAGGAAATGGAGCTGTGCTGCAAGTACCTGTCGAATCTGCGTTCGGGCGTCGGCCGAGAGGATGGGCTGGACGCGTTGACTCGCTCGATGGTGCAGTTGCCGATCTACATCGAGCGCTTGCTCAGTGGTGGCCGGGACATTGCACTCGTCTTGCTGCCCATGCTAAACGACCTGCGCGCCGCACGCGGTGAACCGCTGCTGTCCGAAGGTACGTTGTTGCTTCTGAATTTGTCGCCGACGCGTTCGCAAGACAAACGCAGCAAGCGCGAGGGCACAGGCGAGGATCCGGTCGTTGTGGCGCGGCGCCTGCGTCCAAAATTCCAGCTTGCGCTCCTCGGCTGGATCAAGGGAGGGGAGAGCCAGCGTCACCTCGAGACGCTCGGCAAGGTGGCTGCCGCCATCGAGAATTCGTCGACGCGCGACGACATGTACCAGTTGTGGTGGGTTGTCGGCGGCGTGCTCGAGTCGCTGCAGAACGGCGGTCTCGAAACGTCGGTCGCGCTGAAGCGCCTGCTGGGTCAGGCCGACCGGCAACTGAAGTACGTCATTGACGAGGGCCTGCTCGCCTACGAACGGCATCCGATCGACGACCTGCTGAACAACCTGCTGTATTACGTCGCCCGATCCTCCAGTACCGGTGCGCGCATCAGCGAAATCCGGGCTGCATTCAACCTCGCGGAACTGTTGCCAGGGGATGAGCAGGTCGAGCATGCGCGTGAGGCGTTGGCCGCGCCGAGTGCCAAGCTCATGGCAACGGTTGGTTCTGCAATCCGCGAGGACCTGAGTCGAGTCAAAGACGTTCTCGACATCTTTGTACGCACGGGCATGAACAAATCGTCTGAGCTCGTGCCGCAGCTTGAACTGCTCAAGAAGATCAGCGACACGCTCGGCGTTCTCGGTCTCGGTCAATTGCGTGGCGATATCGACGGCGAAATCGATCGGCTGAAGACTGTTGTCGAACGCGGTGGTGTGGCCAATGACCAGATCATCCTCGACATAGCCTCGACGCTACTGCGTGTCGAGGACCGCCTCGAACAACAACTGATACGCCTGACGCTGCCCCAGGAAGTCGCCACCGCCGACGACGACGGCGTATCGCCGGAGGACCGGGAAAACTTCCGCAAGGTTGCCGAGTCGGTGATGCGCGAGTGCATTATCAACCTGGCGCGGATCAAGGAGACGATCAGTCAGAGCATTGCCGCCCAGGCGCCTTCGGCGGGTCTCGACAGCGTGCCGTCGCTGATCGACGGCATCAAGGCCGGCCTGCTGATGCTCGACAAGCCCCGGGCAATGGAAGTGGTCGATCGGATTGGCACCTTCGTGACGGCCATGCTGCGTGCCGGCGGTCCCTCCGGACTGACGCAGAAGGAAACAGATCGCCTCGCCGACGCGATTGTGAGCATCGAGTACTACATGGAAACGGTCAAGGCCGGCCGCAGCGAGCCCTGGTACATGCTCGATAACGCCGAGGCCTGCCTCGGTGTGTTGCGCGACGTCGAGAAACGCATGCAGGAAACGGCGTTCGCCGAGCCTGAACAAGTCGCCGCGACACAGAAACTGGAGGCGCTCGACATCGAGGCTGAAGGACAGCGAATACTCGCTGACGAGCCTCTAGCGGCGCCGCAACTGCAGGCTACCGAGGTCATGCCGCTGCCGGTAGTTGCGCCGGATGCCGAGCATATGGACCCCGAAATCCTCGAGTTGTTTATCGAGGAGGCCAAGGAAGAGATTGCCTCGATCAAGCGTCATCTGCCAGCCTGGGTGGATTCGCCAGACGACCTGGAGATGCTCATCACGGTCCGTCGCTCGTTCCATACGCTTAAAGGCAGCGGCCGGATGGTGGGCGCGGAGAGGATCGGCGAATACGCGTGGGCTGTGGAGAACCTGCTCAACCGCCTGATTAACCGGACGCTTAAACGTACTCCACCCATGGTCGATTTCATCCTCCAGGCTGCTGCGGCGACGCCGCAACTTGTCGAGCAGTTGGAGATCGGTACGGAACCGACCGCGGATATCAGCCTCCTGATTGTGCGTGCGAATGCGTTCGCCGATGGCGATCCGAATGCGGCCGAGTTGACCATCAGCCGTGCCGAAAGTGAGAAGCCGGCTGAGGAAGAGCCGGCGCTCGAAATGGATCCGGTGCTCTACGATATTTTCTCCAAGGAAACCGCAGGGCATCTGAAAGTCATCACCGATTACCTCGAGGCATGCGAGGGACATCAGCCGCCGTTTGCCGTCACCGACAAGCTGCATCGCGCCTGTCATACGCTGCATGGCAGTGCGAATATGGCGAATGTCGAACGCGGTGTCGCCGTCGCAGCGTGCCTGAACCGATTCGTCCGTCACAACTACGATCACAAGATCGGGTTTCAACAATCCGGGCTGGACGCATTGCGCGCCGCTGCCCGCGCGATCAACACGATTGTCGGTGACATCAACAATCCTGACCGGGATCGAGCCGATTACACGTCGCTCATCAATCATATCGGCAACCTGAGTAACGCTATCCAGGTCTCGGTGGCCGAGGCCAAGAAGCCGCCGGCCGCGCCACCGGCCAAAGCGCCGGCGACCGTTGAGAAGCAGCGGCCGCCGGTCGCCCCTGAAACCAGCGAGGAGGCCGAATACGACGCCGAGATCGCCGCTATCTTCACGGAGGAATCGGCTGAACTCCTCGAGGCGGCGGACCGCGCGCTGATTGACTGGGTCAAGGAACGTTCCGCGCAGCCGATGGACGAGCTCAAGCGCCATTTGCACACGCTGAAGGGCGGAGCCCGCATGGCCGGGATTACGGCGATGGGTAACCTGAGCCACGAGATTGAAACGCTCCTGATCTCTGTCGACGATGGGCGCGTCAAGGCAACCCCTGCTGTCGAGGACTTGCTGCAACGCAGTATCGATGAACTGCACCGCATGCGTGACCTGGTTATTGCGAGCAAGCCGGTACGCGCTGCGGCAGAACTCGAACAACGCATTCAAAACGCCAATGCCGGATTTGAAGTCGCCGACGACGCCGATGTTGAGCTGGCCCCCAGGGACACGAGTGTCGAGGAAGCGCTACCGGCAGAGTTCACCATTGAACCCGACGACACGGTCAGCATGGTTATTGTCGATTCGCCGCTTGCTGACGAGCTTGCCAGGATCGGCAGCGAGAAAGCGGCAACGGAACAGGCTGAAGCCGAACCCGAACCGGAGCCAAAACCGGAACCCAAACCGGAACCCGAACCGGAACCCGAACCGGAACCCGAACCGGAGCCCGAACCGGAGCCAGAACCAGAGCCAGAACCGCAGCCTGAGCCCGAACCCAGGCCTGCGCCGGAGCCGAAGAAGAAAGCACCGGCCGATGTGCGTGCGTTGCGTACGCCGGACAAACGGCAAGACTTTGCGCGCGTCGATGCCGATCTGCTCGAGGACTTGCTCAATGCGGCCGGTGAAATCAGCATCTACCACTCGCGTCTCAATCAGCAGGTCAGTTCATTCGAATTCCACGTTGAAGAGCTCGAACAAACCGTCGCTCGTTTGCGTGGGCAGCTGCGCAAGCTGGAGATCGAGACCGAGGCCCAGATCATGCATGGCCACCAGGACACGCTCGTGGCTCGCGATTTTGACCCGCTTGAGCTCGATCGCTATTCGAACATCCAGCAACTGTCGCGTGCGCTGGCGGAATCGGCGAACGACCTCGGCAGCCTCAAGGACCTGCTGAAATCGGTTACCGCCGAGGCGGAGGGATTGCTCGTCCAGCAATCCCGCGTCACGGCCGAGCTGCAGGACGGACTGATGCGTACGCGCATGGTGCCTTTCGAGCGCCATGTCTCGCGCCTGACACGACTCGTGCGACAAGCGGCAGAGGATGCGGGCAAGCGTGCTGAACTGGCTGTTGAAGGCGCCTCCGGCGAACTTGACCGCCAGGTACTCGACAAGATGTTGCCGCCTTTCGAGCATATGTTGCGCAACGCTGTCGTTCACGGCATTGAGGATGCTGCCAAGCGACAGGCAGCCGGCAAGTCGGCTGTCGGCCGGATTACGATTCGCTTACACCGTGAAGGCGCGGAGATGGTTATCGACGTGTCCGACGACGGTGCGGGTCTTGATGTCGAATCCATTCGGCGGAAGGCCTTCGAGCTCGATCTTCTCAAGCCGGACGCAAAAGTTACCGACGAAGAGATCATGGATCTCATCCTGAAGCCCGGATTCACGACGGCAGGTGCTGTGACTCAATCTGCCGGGCGCGGCGTCGGCATGGATGTTGTTGCCAACGAGGTAAAGAAACTCGGTGGCTCCCTGCGCATCTCGTCGGTTACCGGCCAGGGTTCGAATTTCACCGTGCGCCTGCCGTTTACACTCGCAATTACGCAAGCGCTGATCGTGCGCACGGGCGAAGAGGTTTACGCGCTGCCACTGCCGACCGTCGAAGGTGTGGCGCGCATTCCCCGTGCGGAACTCGAGAGCTTGTTACGACATAGCGAACCGAGCTACCAGTACGGTGAGCAGGCGTACAAGTTCCGCCACCTCGGTATGTACCTTGGCGGCCAGGCTGCGCAGCTCGCCGAAGACGAGTCGTCGGTGCCTGTCATTTTGGTACGCGCCGGCGAATACTCGGCGGCGTTGCTGGTTGATGAAATGCTGGCCAGCCGCGAGGTCGTTGTGAAAGCCGTCGGTCCTCAGCTCGCCGGTATCCGCGGCATCTCGGGTGCCACGATTCTTGGCGATGGACGCATCATCCTGATTCTCGATATCCATGCGCTGGTTCGTACCGGCGCGCCGGTGGTCGAGATAAAGAAGGCGGCGCCGACGCCCAGCGATGACCGCCCGCTCGCGCTCGTAGTGGACGACTCGATTACGGTACGGCGTGTGACCGAGCGCTTTTTGCAGCGCAACGGCGTGCGCGTCGAGACCGCGAAAGATGGACTGGATGCGATCAGCGTGATGCAGGATCACAAACCCGACGTCATCCTGCTGGACATCGAGATGCCGCGTATGGACGGCTACGAGTTCGCGTCTCATGTGCGTAACGATCCGCGTGTGGCCGATGTGCCGATCATCATGATTACCTCGCGTGTGGGCGATAAACACCGCGCGCGCGCGATTGAGCTCGGCGTCAATGATTACCTTGGCAAGCCTTACCAGGATTCGCAGTTGCTCGACGCCATTCGCCGGCAACTGCAGGAAAAAGGGATTGAATTGCCGTGACGGATGCTTCCCAGGAACTCTACAGCCTGCTCATTCCTCTTTCCGAGGATCGCTTGATCGTACCTCGCGCCTGCGTGGCCGAGGTCGTGCGATTCACGGCGCCCAAGCAGGAGGCGGGCGCCCACGACTGGATGGTTGGCAGCATCAACTGGAATGGACGGCCACTGCCCGTCGTTTCATTCGAAGGGGCGCTTGGCAAGGACGTGCCGCCTGCAACCGGCCGCACGCGAGTGGTTGTGTTTTATGCGAGTACCGGGCAACTGAAAACGGGTTACTTCGGCGTGCTGACCCAGGGCTTTCCACAACTCGTGCGGGTCAACAAGGACGTGTTGCAGTTGCACACGAGCGACGGCTGGCCCAAAGATGCGCCGGTACTGTGCCGCGTGAAGATGATCAACGAGTTTCCGCTGATTCCCGACCTCGAACGACTCGAGGCGATGCTGGCGCGCGAATCGCTGCAGGCCTGATCAGGCCAGGTCGCCCCACAGCGACTGCAGGACAGCCAGCGCCGCGACCGCGGCAGTTTCGGTTCGCAGCACGCGGGGACCCAGCGACACGGCGGTAAATCCGGCCAGCGCAGCATCCTCATATTCGACGTGGCTAAAACCTCCTTCGGGACCGATCAACAGGCACACCTTGGTCGTTGGTGCGGCAATGCTCGTAAGCGATGTCGTCGCGCCCGGTGCGAGGATCAGTTCGGCGTCAACCTGGCCGGGTTTATTGCCGAACCAGTCTTTGAGCGCCACCGGCACATCAATCAGTGGCAGGCGGGTGCGGCCCGATTGTTCGCATGCGCTGGCGGCCACGCTTTGCCAGTGTTCGCGACGCTTCTGCGCACGCGCAGCATCCAGTTTAACCACGCCGTATTCGGTCAGTACCGGCGTGATTCGCTTCACGCCCAGTTCCGTCGCTTTCTGCACGACAAAGTCCATGCGCTCGCCGCGCGAGATGCCCTGCACCAGGTGAACCTTGAGCGGGGACTCGGATCCCGCCTCGCGGCTGTCGCCAAGTCGCAGGGTGGCCGTGCTCTTGGTCATCGCGCCGATCGTAGCGGGCCATTCCTTGCCTTCACCGTTGAAGACGGCAACCTCGTCGCCGACGGCGAGGCGCAGCACGCGCCCGAGATAGCGCGCGCGATCGCCTTCGAGCAACAGTTCACCGCCGTTGATCAATTGACCGGAAACAAATAGCCTCGTCTTCATGGTCTCGAAATCATGCCTATTCGCCGTCGACAAAGCCACCGGCCTGCTGGAGCCCGCGGTGCAGTGCCCCAGCCCGAACCAGGATGCGCGACCAGGCAGCGACGCCCCGTCCATGATCGTCGTGCACGGCATCAGCCTCCCGCCCGGCGAGTTCGGAGGACCTGAAATCGAGGCGCTTTTTACCAACACACTCGACTGGGATGCGCATCCGTATTTCGCTGAAATTCGCGGTATGGAAGTATCCGCGCACCTGCTCATCCGGCGCGACGGCAGCGTCATCCAGTTTGTCCCGTTTACGGAGCGCGCCTGGCACGCGGGGGAATCCTGTTTCCGCGGAAAACATCGCTGCAACGACTATTCAATTGGCATTGAACTCGAAGGCGAGGACGAAACGCCGTACGATGATCGGCAGTACCCGGTGTTGCAGGCGGTGATCAACGCCTTGTGCACGGCCTATCCCGGCCTGTCTGCGCGCGAGGTTGCCGGCCATAGTGACATCGCGCCCGGTCGCAAAACCGATCCAGGGCCTGCTTTCGACTGGTTCAGATTGTATGATGGTCTCGGGCCTGGAAACTGACGAACTATGAACCTCATCGCATTACTCATCGGACTTGTTATCGAGCGGCTGGCAACGCAGTTGTTCCACTGGCGCCGCATGCGCTGGCTGGACCGGATCATCGACGCCGGTTTTCGCCAGGCCGACCGACTGGCTACCTGGCCCGCGATTATCCCGGTCGTGTTGCTCGCTGTGCTGCTGGTCCTGCCTGTCTCGGCGATCATCTGGTTTCTCGGCGATACGCTGGCCGGCTTCACCTACCTGCTCCTCGCGGTTGTCGTCCTGTTCTTCTCACTCGGCCCGCAGGATATTGGCGAGCAGGTCGGCGAATACTGCCGGGCGCTGGAAGGGGACGAGCCGGAACCAATCCACAATGCGGCAAAAGCCATCGTCGAAGGCGACGTCCCTGACGATGCGCGTGCCCGAACCGGCTGCGTCGAGGCGGCCGTCTGTGTGCAGGCCAATAACCGCCTGTTTGCGGTCGTCTTCTGGTTTGTCGTCTTGGGGCCGCTCGGGCCGCTGGGCGCCTGGGCGTACCGTGTGACAGACCTCATCCGTCGTCGTGCGGTATTTACGGCCTCGCGTGACGACGACACCGACAGCAATTCGGCCCGCATCCGGGACGCCGCCGAGATGTTGCATGGCTGGCTTGCCTGGATACCGGCGCGACTGACTGCCATCGGTTACGCGGCGGCCGGTCATTTCGATGACGCGATTGCCGCGCTGCGTGCTCCGACGGAGGAGCTCGACGCATCGGTCTCGGAGCGCAGTGAAAACCTGCTGGCGCGCGTCGGGGTTGCCGCACTTGCGTTGCAGGATCGTCCGGATGAAACAGCGACGGAGCGTGCGATTCGTGGTGCCGAAGCCGCGAATCACCTGGTCTTCAAACTGTTGTTGATCTGGGCCTTCATCATCGCCGTCATGACGTTGTACGGCTTTACGCAGTGATCAGGGCCCTGGGGTTGGCGTGCATTTGCGCGCTGCTCTGTGCCTGCTCCGAACCTGCATCAGAAACCGCCAGCGGCGATGCCGCCGAACGTGTGGTGACGTTTGCCCCCCACTTGTCGGAAATGATGTTCGCCATCGGGGCGGGTGACCGGCTCGTCGGCGTCAGCTCCTGGTCCGACTACCCTCGCGCGGTGCTGGAGCTTCCCGAAATCGGCGACGCCTTCACGGTGGATCAGGAGCAACTGTCGTTACTCCAACCGGACCTGCTGCTGGTCTGGGAAAGCGGTATGCCATCGCATGTGGTGGACGAGCTTCGGAGTCGCGGCTATCGCGTCGAGGCCATACGCACGCGCAGCCTGGCTGACGTCGGCCGCGCGATGATCAGGCTCGGTGAACTCACCGGGCAACACGCGACGGCAGAGGCAGCCGCCGAACAATTCACCGCTGCGCTCGAGCAGTTGTCCGGGCAGTATCGCGACGCTGCGCCCATCAGCGTGTTCTTCCAGATATCGAGTCGTCCGCTTTACACCATCAACAGGGAGCACTTTATCAGCGAGATCATCAGCCTCTGCGGTGGCCGCAATGTCTTCGACGATCTCGATGATATGGCGCCATCGGTGTCGGTCGAGGCTGTGCTCGACAGGGATCCCGAGGTGATGCTCGCGGGCACCAACCTGGGCGACGACGCGTTTGCCGAGTGGACCCGCTGGCCAGGCCTGGCCGCGAATCGCTACGGCAACCAGTTCCTGTTGCCGGACGAGACCATCGGCCGCCCTGTACCTCGATTGACGATAGCGGCCCAGGCAACCTGCATCGCGCTCGACCAGGCGCGTCGTAATCGTGCCGCGGCACAATGAAGTCGAGGAATGTCGAGATTCGGCGCCTAAGACCGCGCCCGGTTCCAGAGGATTTCCTGGCCATTCTCTGCGCGGGCGAGCACGCGCGCGACGACAAACAGCAGGTCCGACAGGCGATTCAGGTACTGGATCGCTTCGGGACGGACATCCTCGGTTTGCGACAGCGTGAACACGCGTCGTTCGGCACGACGCACGATTGTTCTTGCCAGGTGGCAGCTCGCTGCCGCCGGGCCGCCGCCGGGGAGAATAAATTCCTTGAGGCGCGGCAAGGCTTCGTTGAACCCGTCAAGATCCCGCTCGAGTCGGTCGACAAACGCGGCGGTGACGGCGCTGTGCCCCGGTATGCAGAGCTCCCCGCCGAGTTCGAATAAATCGTGCTGCACTTCGGTCAGGCACTCGCGAATCCCGGCAGGCACCGCGCCGCTCGCGAGTACGAGGCCGATCGCGCTGTTCGCTTCGTCGACGGTACCGTAGGCTTCTACCCGCAAGCTGTCCTTCGCTATGCGGCTGCCGTCGCCGAGGCCGGTCGTGCCGTCGTCGCCTGTTCGTGTGTAAATCTTGCTGAGTCGGTTTCCCATGGCGCGACCATAGGTAGCGGCCGCAAGCCTGTCAAGAATGGTGCTTGTTTCGAGGCGCGGATGTGGCCATAGTCTGCCCGTGACCTCGTTCGACGAAAACACCGCTTCCGGCTTTCTCAGGGTCGCCCTGCGAGCCGCAAGCCGGGCGGCGGAAATCAGCCGCTCCTATTACGCCGGCAATTTCACGGTGACGACCAAGGATGACCTGACGCCGGTCACGCAGGCCGATGTGGAATGCGAACAGGCGATCCGCGAGATTATCCTGCGGGAGTTTCCGCAGCACGGTTTCTATGGTGAAGAGACCGGGCGAACCCAGGAGGACGCCGAGTACCTCTGGCTCGTCGATCCGATCGACGGGACCAAGGGCTTCGTCAGACAGTACCCCTTCTTTTCCACGCAGATTGCGCTGATGCACAACGGGGAGATTGTCCTGGGTGTGTCGAGCGGCACGATGATGGATGAGCTGGCCTGGGCCGAGAAAGGCCAGGGCGCATGGCTCAATGGCAAGCCGCTCAAGGTCAGTCATATCGACAACCCCGATCGCGCTGCTGTATCAGTTGGCAACCTGAAGTCGCTGGCAAAAAGCGACGGTTGGGCGCCGCTCGGGACTGTTGTCGAGCGTGCCGACCGGATTCGCGGTTACGGCGATTTTTATCACTACCATTTGCTCGCGGCGGGAAAAATCGAAGCGGTTATCGAATCGGACGTGAATATCCTCGATATCGCGGCGTTGTCGATCATCGTCAGCGAGGCCGGCGGTGTCTTCACCAGCCTCAACGGTGAGAAGCCGACGCTGGGTATTCGCTCGGTTCTTGCGGCAAACCCGTCGCTGCATGCGAAGTATTTGGAATTGCTACGAGGCTACGTCGCCTGAGGCGACAAACAGGCGCGTCGTCCGCCAGTTGATCGCTTCCATCGGTGTCGAATACAGGCGGCTCAGCCGCTGTTCGTCAAGAACCTCACTGGTACTGCCGAGGTCCCAGCGCCCGTCCCCGTAGAGCAACAGGCACCGATCCGCGTAGCGCACGGCCAGATTGACGTCGTGCAGGCTGGCAATGACCGCCGCGCCCGCATCGGCTCGCTCCCTGAACAGGCGCAACGCATCCAGCTGGTGTTGCGGGTCGAGGTGGTTTGTCGGCTCATCGAGCAGGTAGACGTCCGGTTGTTGCGTGAGTACCTGCGCAATCGCCAGCCGGCGCCGTTCGCCGCCGGACAGGGTCAAGACGTCGCGGCGCGCAAGGTCGCCAAGATCCACAGCGGCGAGAGCCGCGCGACCGATCTCGAAGTCCTCGGCCGATTCCCACTGAAACCGGCCGATATGCGGGTGTCGTCCGATCATTGCCGTGTCGAGCACCGTCGCCGGAAAGATGTCGTCGACGTGCTGCGGCAACAGCGCAAGATGGCGCGCGATTTCCTGTCGACTCGACGTAGCGACGTCATTCCCGTGCAGCAGGACGGTCCCGCCTGACGCCGGTCGCAATCCCGCCAGCGTATGCATCGTCAGGGTCTTGCCGGAGCCGTTCTGTCCGAGCACGGCCAGCAGTTCGCCACGGCCGACAGCAAAATTGAGCGCCTCGACCAGCTTGCGGCCGGCGACGTCGACCCGCAGCTTATTGCAGGAAAATAGTGTGTGGTCGGATTCGCTCATACACTGAGCGTAGCCTACAGACGCGGGCAGCAACAGCCGCGTCAGTCGATCAGTTTGATTTCCCTGGCGGTGAGCGGGCCGATGACCGCGTACTGCAGGCTCTTGGGGATGATGGAGTCGTCTGCGGTCAGCGCGATGCGGCCGCCCATGATCTCCGCATAGCGTTGCGGGTAGAGTGGCGAGCGGGCTGGTTCGGCAATACCGTCAGGGCCGATCGGTTGGCCGGTGGCGGGCGAGTATTTGTCGGTTGCGCCAAGCGTGTGCAGAAACTCGTGGGCGATAATCACGTTGTTCGTGCCGCGGTGCCGCCTGCTTGCGAAGCCGTTCACAATACCGACCATGCCTTTCTGCAGGCCAACCGAACTCTCCAGCGTCACCGCCAGGTCGGGTCGGTGGTAGCGCACGAAAATGCGCACGTCCGGCTCGATGCGATCCTGCGCGTCGGTAGCCGAGTTGGCCCACCATCGCATCTTCAGCGACCAGGCCATGATCGAGAACATGTTGGGTTCCGCCGGCAACTCGGGCGGTTGCTCGAGCACCGGTTCACCCAGCTCAACGCGAACCGGGCGCTCGAGTGAGCGCGCGTAGCGTTCTGTCTCGCGTGCGAGAAACTTCTCGATGCCCTCGAAAGTCTGTACATCCAGCGCGTCGATGTACTCGGTCGCCTCGGTGCTGCCGTCAGCGTTGATCGGGTAGATCTTGATCCACAGGCTGTTGTTCCAGTCCGTGCTTCTCGCCTGGGTCAGCAGCTGGCTGACCAGGACGAAGAACAGGATAAACAGCAATATTGAAATGCGTACTGCCTTGAACATCGCCTTGCCCGTGAGTCTCGGTTTCCCGGCTACAAGGCCGGGGCGCGTCTTGCTCTCGTAGCTTGCTCAAATGCGTAGGCGATCTCTATGAGCTGTTTCTCATTCCAGGGCCTTCCAATAAACGACAAGCCGATCGGCAGTCCCGCAACAAAGCCGGCCGGAACCGTGATATTCGGGTATGCGGAGACCGCGGCCAGCGAGGAGCTGCCGATTCTGAAGAAGTCCCCGTTCACATGATCGATCATCCATGCCGGCCCGTTGGTCGGGGCGATCAACGCGTCAAGGTCGTGCTCGTCCAGCGCGCCGTCAATACCGGCTCGCGCCACTCGCTTGCTGTTCGCAACTGCCGCCAGGTAGGCCTCGTCAGTCAACGGCCCTTTCTCCTGCGCCAGCAGGAAGTAGTCCTGCCCGAAGAAGGGCATGACCGTGTCGGCGTGCGTATTGTTGAATGCAATGACATCGGCGAGTGACTCGACCGGCGCACCCGATGCCTTGAAGTAGGCATTCAGGTCCGCTTTGAGTTCATACAGGAACACTTCGTTCTCGTCGGCGTACATGTTGCCGATTTCAATACGGATATCGTCGACGATTTCGGCGCCCTGGGCTTTCAGCGCCGCAATGCTCATCTCGTAAATCGCCTCAACCTTGGGATCGGAGCCCGCACCGTAGTACGAGCGAATGACACCGATGCGCTTGCCGCTCAGTCCGTCCGCCGTCAGGTTTGCCGAGTAATCATGATGAATCTCGGCCGCGGCTGTGACCGGGTCATCGGCGTCGACTCCGGTCATCGCAGTCAGGAGGATTGCCGCATCGCGAACAGAGCGTGCCATTGGACCGGCGGTGTCCTGGCTGTGTGCACCCGGAATGATGCCGTTCCGGCTGACAAGACCAAGCGTCGGCTTGATGCCGACGATGCCATTCATACCG
Organism: uncultured Gammaproteobacteria bacterium; assembly: GCA_963698415.1. GTDB lineage: Bacteria > Pseudomonadota > Gammaproteobacteria > Steroidobacterales > Woeseiaceae > UBA1847. Next base: position 350,785 of record CAVOQS010000003.1, read on the forward strand.
GCAGGGCAGACCACCGATCCGTCCGTTTCCGTGCCCACGGCGATGACCGCCAGGTTTGCTGCAACGGCGACGCCGGAGCCACTTGACGACCCGCAAGGCGAGCGCGCCGTGTCGTAGGGATTGAGCGTCTGCCCGCCAACACTGCTCCAGCCACTTGATGAGTACGATGAACGGAAATTGGCCCACTCGCTGAGATTGGCCTTGGCAAGAATGACGGCGCCTGAGTTTCTCAGGCGCTTGACGATAAATGCGTCTTCGTTCGGCACATGCTCGGCGAGCGCCAGCGAACCTGCGCTCGTGTACATCTGGTCGGCTGTGCCGATGTTGGCCTTGAGCACGACCGGAATCCCGTGCAAGGGCCCCCGCGGCCCGGAGCTTTGCCACTCCTGGTCCAGCGCAGCGGCTATGCGGCGCGCGTCAGGATTGATCTCGATGATCGCGTTGAGGCCGGGCCCTGCCTTATCGATGCTTGCAATCCGGTCGATGTACCAGTCAACCAGCTCCACCGACGATATCTCGCCGCGCTGCATCTGGTCGTGCAGCTCCGCGATACTCGATTCGGAGAAATCCCGTTCGGCGCCGGAGCACGCCGCGAGCGCTGCGACTGCAATGCCGAGCCATAGCCGCCGCACGCCTTACTCCGGCTTGCGAAATCGCATGACGAAGCGGTCGGTCTTGCCGCGCAGCTCCGGATCGAAAACGGTCTTCTCGTAGTCGTCGTCCGGGTTGCGCAGTATGTCGCTTTGTCCGTCGAGTACAAACCCTGCCTCGGTCATCGTTGCGATGACGATCGCGGGGTCGATGCGATGCGTGGTACTGCCCGTCTCGCTCGGCGCGCCGTCGGCGGCATAGTGATCGATGATGCCGACGAACCCGCCGGTCCGCAGTCCGCTGTGCAGTTCGGCAAGAAACGCCGGCACGTCGATTGCCGGCCAGCCGTCTTCCGGCGCCGCGTAATAAAGGTCGTGGAACGAAAGCACGAGCATGATCGCGTCGAGCGAGTCCGGTTCGAGCTCGAGCTCATTATTTTCGGCCATCAGGACCTGTACATTGCCCAGTCGACCGCCGAGATAGCGGTTCTCGAATTCCTCGCCCACGAACTGCAGGTAGGCCTTATTGGACTGCGCGATGATGCGGCCGCTGTTGCCAACCGTGTACGACAGGATTTCCGTGTAGTAACCGCCACCGGAAAACATGTCGAGGACTGTCATGCCGGGTGCGATCCCGAGGAACTCCAGGACCTCGGCGGGTTTGCGTCCTTCGTCCCGAGCCCGGTCGGCCTCGGGTCGCGCCTCGTTGGCGACCGCATCCTCGTAAATTGAGGTTGCCGGTAACGCGGGGGCTTCCTCCGCGGCTGGCAGGGCGCTGTGTTCCTCGTCCGCCTGTTTCCCGCACGCACCCAGTGCGAGGGCAATCACGACGCCCGCGGTGATGGAAAGCCCGGTTCTTGTTGTTGTGCTCATGTGCGGTCCCCTCTAGTGAGCACTCATTCTAGCCAAAGAAAAAGCCCCGCGGTGTTAACGGCGGGGCTGGATTCTCTTTTTTTCAAAAGAGGCAACTGCGAATAAGGTAATCGGAGACAGATACTTTCTTATAGTTGTTGGATTCTGATCTTCTTTTTTTGTTGTTATTTTTCTTCTGGCGTCCAAATCCTGATTCTGACCGATATACGTACCCTGGCGCAGTTGCACTTCGCTTGGGCAGAGTATTCAAAGCAAGAGCTGTGCCAACAACCCCGTGCGAGGCAGAAATTCAATGATTTAGCAGTTGCTCAATGCCGGGCCATCGGGCCGCGCTACCGGCTTTGTAAAGAATGTCGACGATTTGGCCCGGTTTTGCTCATCTATTCACGTAGAAGCCATGGCTAAATACCTGATTAATCAGCGATAAAGAAACGGCCCTGCCAAAGCACGCTGCATTCTGTCAAATTATTCGACAGTCCGGGCAGCGTCGACCCGGTCTATCAGTCCTGCCACCGAGAAGAAACGGCCATTTCGGACAACGGCGACGACGTTGATTGCGTCATTGACGCGCTGTAGCGGGTCGCCGTCGACCAGGATCAGGTCGCCGACCGCGCCGGGCGCGACTCGTCCCAGGTTCGGGTCCACACCGAGCGCCGCCGCGGCATTCACGCCGGCCGCCCGCAGGGCCTGTTCCGGCCGCAGTCCGGCCGCAACCAGGGCACGCAGCTCGGCATGAAGCCCGATTCCCGCGGGCAGACCGTTCGGGCGACTGCCCAGCACCATGGCGGTTGCGCCGTACTCGATCGACGGGGGTTCACTGAAGCGTCGCGCCACAACCTCGTCGAAGCCGACCAGGCGGGCCTGCCGCGATTGCAGCAGGGCATCGATGCCCGGCGTAGTGCTGTCGGCCAGGCCCGAATAATCGGCCACCGGCCAATCGGCGGCAGGCAGGATGCGCGGTCCCGGCATGTCCTTGCCGGACCAGACCGTGTTCAGGTGCTCGGCGTCCGGGTGGTTGCTGACGATCGTCGTTACGCCGGCCGCAAGCAAGATCGGGCCGATGCGCTCATCGGCGTCGACGGGCAGCCGTGCCTGAACATCGACCAGCCCGGGCAGCACCGCCAGGTCGCCCATGTCGATGACGATTGCGCCCGGGCGTTCCGTATGGGCTTCGATGGTCCGCACCTGGCCGCCGTCGATGACAATATCCACGTCCTCGCGATAGTCGGCCCCCAGGCCGTCAAACAGACGTGCGGCGTGAATCACGATGGACCCTTCCGGTTCACCGACACGCGCGAGGCTGCGACGCACGGGTTCGATGATCGTGTCTGGTCTGGCGACGATCGTTGCGCGAAATGGCACGGTTTTTGATGACCAGGAATTGAACTGGCGTTGTCGAATAACGCCGCCGGCCGAGTAGAACATCTGCCGCCTGTTGAGCCAGCTGACCGGAGCGGTCACGAAGTCTTCACCGTCTGCATAACGGCGGATCAGCCGGGGTTGCGAGAGAATGACCATGTCGAGCGACGTGCCCGAGTCGCTTTCCCGCCAGAACATCACCAGGCTCCCATCGGGTCGCCACGAGGGACCGGCCAGCCGATCGGTGCTGGTCAGCAGCACTTCCTCGGGCTCTCCCCGCCGGCGCAGAACGAGCGACCACAGCTCGTCCTGCCGGTGAACATAGACCAGGTCACGACCATCCGCAGACCAGGCCGGCTCGGTTTCGTCGCCCGCCTGGCTACTCAGGCGCCAGTGCAAGCCGGTCGGCAAGTCAAGCTCCCACAGGTCATAGCCGGTGCCCCGGCGGTCCGATACGTAGATGATGCGCTCGCCGGAGGGGTGCCAGGCCGGGTGCAGATCGAAGTGCGCGCTCGCGCTCAAGCGGCGTGTCGTGTTGCTTGCGAGTTCGTGCAACCAGATGCCGTTGTTGGCATTGGCCGTCGCGGTATACACGTAGCCCGACGCGTCCGGCGACCAGCGCGGCCGGTGTGCCGACGACAGGCCGGCACTGACGAGCCGCGCTTCGCCGCCGCCCTGCGGGACGATCCAGATGCCGCCCGCAAGGTCCATCAGCAGGCGGCCGTCTGCCGAGGCATCGACCGCAAGCTTGTTACCGCGCGTGATCGTCTCGTCCGCCTGGCAAGCGCAGGAGGCGCCAAGAAGAAACGCGATGGCTATTGCTGCGAATCGGAGGCTCATCATGCGTCGGAGCGGAATACACCGCCTTCCCGTCGGGGGTCGGCTGCGACATCAAAGCCGTCGTTGTTGTCGAAAACAGCAGCGCCGACGCCGCCAAAGTACATGACGAGCTCGGGGAACACGCTGACCGGCAGATCGATGTCGGGCAGTTCCAGGTTCGGCTCAGCCTTGAGCCGGATCTCCTCGCCGCTCGTGTCCACATGCACCCGTGGATGCGCGATGGCATCGGCCAATGGCATGCCAATCTGCAGGTAGTTGATCAGGAACTGCTGCATCGCAGTCGTGATTCGATCCGCTCCGGGAGAACCGACGGCCAGCACGGCGCCGTCGCGCCGGGCGACGCTGGGGGCCATGTTGGACGGCAACCGCGAGCCTGGCGGACCGGCATCGAGGCCGCGTCGGTTCAGCTCGATTTCGCCCAGGCAGTTATTCAGCCACAACCCGGTACCGCCCGGCATTTCGCCGGAGCCGTAGCCTGACGAAGCGGTGATGGCGCAGCCATTGCCGCTGTCATCCACGACCGACGTGTGCACTGTCGAGGCCGACGTCCAACGGGACAACAGGCGACCACTGCGTGCCGTTTCGATCAGGCGCGCCGCTTCCGGGCCGACATCCTCGGCAAGGTCGAGGCGGCGCTGACGAAAATCGAGGCAGGCGCGCTGCGCCTCTATTAAATGCGCGAGCGCTTTCGCGTCCCAGCGTTCGATATCGAGATCCGCGCAGGCGAGCAACATCGCGGTCAATACGGCGCCGCCAACCGCGGGCGGCGGATTGCTCGCGAGCTGCCAGGCGCCAATCTGGCTCATCAGCGGGGCTCTCTCGATCGCCCGGTAGCTCTGCAGGTCCTCGAGTGTCAGCATGCCTTCGCCAGCTCGGCAGTGTTCGGCGATCGCCCGCGCAATTTCACCCTCGTAAAAGAGTCGGGCGCCTTCGTGAGCAATCGCATCGAGCGAGTCGGCAAGGTGCGGCACGACCACCACGTCACCGGCGTCGAGCAGGGATCCGTCGTCGCGGTGCAGCGCCTTGTAGCCGTCTTCGCTGCGGCCGAAGATGATGTCGCCCGAGTAACCAAGGTAGTACCGGCAGGCACCGGACAACGGGAACCCCTCGCGACACGCACGGATTGTCGGCGCGAATATGGTCTGCCAGGGAACGCTGCCGTAATTCTTCCAGGCGTCCTCCATTGCGGCGAGCGTGCCCGGGACAGACACGGATCCCGGTCCGACCAGCGTCATAATGCCGCCGCCATAGGCGAGCGCTACCTCGACAGCGCCCTTCCCGCGATCCTCGTCAGCCAGTCCTATGCCGGGCACCGCGACATTGCCATCGACTGTAATCGGGTCTTCGCCGGCCCTCCAGATCGTGATGAATGCGCTGCCACCCAGCGCGCACACGCCGGGTTCGGTATTGATCGTCAGCAGGGCGGCGGCCAGGGCGCAGTCGATGGCGTTACCCCCAATCTCAGCGACTTCACGGGCCGCGTCGGCCGCGAGCTGCGACGTGGTTGCGACAGCGACTCTGGACACGGGTCAGAAGTGAATGACGGAGCGGATGCTCTTGCCTTCATGCATGAGATCAAACGCGCGATTAATGTCCTCGAGCGGCATCGTGTAGGTGATGAACTCGTCGATCTTGATGCTACCGTCCATGTACTGGTCAACCATGCCCGGCAGTTGTGAGCGCCCTTTGCACCCACCAAACGCAGTGCCGCGCCAGACACGGCCCGTCACGAGCTGGAACGGGCGGGTCGAAATCTCCTGGCCCGCGCCGGCAACCCCGACGATTACCGATTCACCCCAGCCTTTGTGACAGCACTCGAGTGCCGAACGCATGAGATCGGTGTTGCCGACACACTCGAAGGAGTAGTCAACGCCGCCGCCGGTCAATTCGACGATGACGTCCTGGATCGGCGCGTCATAGTTCTTCGGGTTGATCGTGTCCGTCGCACCGAACTGCTTCGCGAGCTCGAACTTGTCTTCGTTGATATCGATGGCCACGATGCGGCCAGCCTTGGCCATCGTCGCACCCTGGATGGCGCTCAGGCCAACCCCGCCGAGTCCGAACACAGCGACCGTCGCGCCCGGTTCGACCTTCGCGGTATTCAGTACGGCACCGATTCCGGTGGTGATGCCGCAGCCGAGCAGACAGACCTTCTCGAGCGGAGCCTCTTTGCTCACCTTCGCTACGGCAATTTCGGGTAGCACGGTGTACTCACTGAAGGTCGACGTGCCCATGTAGTGATAGATCGTCTTGCCGTTCAGCGAGAAGCGCGACGTGCCGTCGGGCATCAGGCCCCGGCCCTGGGTGGCGCGGATGGCCTGGCAGAGATTCGTCTTGCCGGATGTGCAGAAGCTGCACTCGCCGCATTCCGGTGTGTAAAGGGGAATCACGTGATCGCCAACCTTGACCGAGGTGACGCCCTCACCGATCTCCTCGACGACAGAGCCGCCTTCGTGGCCGAGAACGGCCGGGAATATTCCTTCCGGGTCTTCACCTGACAACGTAAACGCGTCGGTGTGGCACACGCCCGACGCAACATTGCGCAGCAATACCTCGCCGGCCTTCGGACCCTCGAGGTCCAGCATTTCGATTTCGAGTGGTTTGCCTGCTTCCCAGGCAACGGCGGCACGTGTCTTCATTAACCATTCACCCCTTGTTCATATTCAGAATTTACCGGTGCCGAATGTTCTCACGAATTCACTCGCGGTTCATGTGCTCGGCTCTACCCTGAGGCTGCACTGGGACAAACCGGAGGATGTTATGAACAAGTTAATGACGACAGCGCTACTTGCCGGTGGCCTCATGCTGATGAACTCGCCAGAGGCCGCGGCGCACAAGGAGGTACACAACGTGTACCAGCCACCCGTGTACTATCACGTCGACGCGCGCCGGGCGCATGACATGCCACGCTGGCTGAAGCGCGATCATGCGTTCCGCAAGTGGTACCAACACACGCAGCTCAAGCGCGACAGGCGCCTTGCCTGGAACCAGCTTTTCGATATCTATCGCTGGGAGAGGCGCTGGGGCAAGACCTACTACCGCAGCGACAACTACTGGGCCGACTACTACCAGTATCGCTACCGTGATCACGACCGGCACGACCGCAAGCGGCGCGATCAGCGGGGTGGTCGGCACCGGCACTAACACCGGCAATTGACAGTACGAAGTGCCAGGCCGGCCCGATTTCGATCGGGCCGGCTTTCACTGTGACCGCGTCTGCTGTAAAAGACGAATGCATGGAACTCGATGAATTGCGAAAGCACCTGTCGGCTGTTGATCGCCAACTCGTGGAACTGATCGCCGAGCGGCAAAAGATTGTCGGTGATATCGGCAAGACAAAACGTGGGAGCGGAACCGGCACGCGCGACTATGCGCGCGAGAAGGACGTCCTGGATATGGGCAGAGCCCAGGCTGAGGAGTTGGGTGTCGACCCCGACCTCGTTGAGGCATTGCTCGAACTCCTCATTCGCACCTCGCTGGAAAGCCAGGAACGCGACCGGGTCGTTGCCGAGGGCAAGGGTGATGGCCGTCAAGCCCTGGTTATCGGTGGTGCCGGCAAGATGGGCCGCTGGTTTGCCGATTTCTTTGCCTCGCAGGGGTTCTCGACAACGATCGCGGACGTCTCCATTGACGATGGACCGAACCGGTTCAAAAACTGGACCGATGCCGGCGTGGACTACGACGTCATCGTGGTTGCAGCGCCGCTGGCGGTTTCGGGACGCATTCTCGCGCAACTGGCCGTGCTCAAACCGAAGGGTCTCATCTTCGATATCGGGTCGCTCAAGTCGCCGTTGCTCGATGGCCTGAAAGAGCTGCGTGCGGCCGGGTGCCGGGTAACCTCATTGCACCCGATGTACGGGCCGGATACGCGCTTGCTGTCGGGTCGCCACCTGATCTTCTGCGACGCGGGCGATTCCCAGGCAACGGCTGATGCCAAGGAACTGTTTGCGGCAACCATGGTTGAGCAGCTCGATATGGGGCTCGACGATCATGATCGCCTTATCGCGTACGTGCTCGGCCTGTCCCACGCGTTGAACATAGCGTTCTTCACGGCCCTCGCCGAGAGTGGTGAAGCGGCGCCGAAACTCGCCAAACTTTCGTCGACCACATTTGATTCGCAGTTGCTGGTGTCCGCAGCAGTAGCGCGGGACAATCCACACCTGTATTTTGAGATTCAGAACCTGAACAAGTTCGGACTGGGACCGCTTGACGCGCTATGTGGTGCTGCGCGACGGATAAGGGAGACGGTCGCCGATGGTGACGAGCAAGCATTTGTCGAACTCATGGAAAAGGGGCGCGAATATCTCGCTCTAAGGAGCTGACATCATGACGTCAATGGAAGAACTAGCGGCGCAGCTTGAAGCGACTCGCCGCCAGCTCGATGACCTGACTACGGAAGTGGCACGCAATGACGAAATCATGCGGCGTGCCCAGGGGCGTGAACTGCGCCTGCTGAAATCGGAAAGCCTGGACGACCTGATACGCACGCTGATCGACGGGCTCCGGGTTAGCTACGGCGTTGAGTACGTGAGCGTCGTGCTGTGCGACCCTGACCACGACATCCGCCACCTGCTGCTCGCCAACGGCACGCCGGCGGAAGAATTCCAGGATTTGCTGGTCGTGGAATCCATATCGGGGCTGGCGCCGCAGTACATCGCCTTGCAACAACCCTGGCTCGGTACGTTCGCAGCCTGCGATCACCAGCTAATCTGCCCGCGAGCCGGTGAGGCCCGGAGCATCGCGATGATCCCGCTTTCACACCGCGGGAAGCTGCTTGGCAGTATCAACCTGTGCAGCAACGATCCGTTACGTTTCACCCGGGTGCACGCGAGCGACTTTCTTGCACACCTCGGCATCATTGCCTCGTTCTGTATCGAGAATGTCATCAACCGCGCACGCCTGCTGCGCAGTGGTTTCACCGACGTCCTGACGGGCTGGCACAACCGACGCTACCTGACCGTCCGGCTCAACGAGGAGCTGGCGCGCGCGCGTCGCGACCAGTCACGGCTTGTCTGCCTGATGCTCGATGTCGATCACTTCAAGCGGGTCAATGACACGTGGGGCCACGCGGCAGGCGATGCCGTTCTGCGTGAGCTCGCAATACGCATCGAATCCCAGGTGCGCGCGAGCGATGTTGCGGCACGTTACGGCGGCGAGGAGTTCGTCGTACTGCTTCCGGGGACGGATGTTGGCGCGGCGGCGAAGCTCGCGGAACGCATTCGCCGGGAAATCGCGGAGTCGGCAATCGATTTGCCGAACGGCCAGTCCGTGACGATTACCGCGTCGATCGGTATTGCTGAAGTAAGTCCAGGTCCGGACGACAAGGACCTCAAGACGCTTGGTGATTCGCTGATCGCTCGAGCGGATGTTGCGCTGTACGCCGCGAAGTCGGCAGGTCGAGATCGCGTCAAGGTTGAAGCCGCGTGAGGCGCGACCTCGGAGTTCTCGTTCTCTGCGCGATTGTCCTGGCCGCCTGCGACAGGGACCCGCCAGCACCGGTCGTTGTCTATGTCCCCACCGAGTTCGAGGAGCGAGCAAACGACTGGCTGCCGGAAAGCGGGCTGCTCGTTACCGTCATCGCAGGTGACAGCGCCGTCATTACCGACCGGGTTATTTCGAAGCAGGACTCGCCACGCGCCGATGTCTTGTTTACGTCCGGTATTTTCGATATCTGGCGGGCCGCTGATGAAGGGGCCATGCGACCGCTCGAGGCTTCCGTTTTCGAAAGTGTTCCGGTGGAACTGCGGGACCCGGACCATGCATGGGCGGCGACCTCACATCGTTCATTGCTGATTGGATTGACACCCGATGCGCCGAACGTCGAGGTTACGCGTTACGCCGACCTCGGTTTGCCCGAATTTGCCGGCCAGCTGTGCCTGACAAGCTCGAGCCTGCCGGCAAATCGTGCGTTGATCGGGATGCTGATCGAAGACCTCGGCCTGAAACCTGCCGAACGTATCGTTCGGAGCTGGTCGCGCAATCTCGCGCAAGCGCCTTTCGCGACTGAGAGTGAGCTGGTGGCGGCGCTTGAATCCGGTGCATGCAGCACCGCGATAATTTCGGCATCTGTGGACGTCGAATCCCTGACGCGAATCTACCCGGATCCCGCCTATCGCGACATTCAGGGTATCGGCGTCACACGGCATGCCGAGAATCCGGAAGCTGGGGCACGGCTGGTTGAGTGGGTGCTGTCGGAAGTTCCGGCAGTGGAGCCCGTGAACTCAAACGGCAAGAACATTGGCATTGCTGGCTGGCGCGACGCGGAAGCGCGCCTGTTGGCCGAGCGCGCGGGTTACCGGTAACGCTCGGCGCGAATCCGGTTCATCAATATCAGGAACAGCGGCACGCCAATCGCGGCGGTCAGCGCGCCAACCGGCAATTGCCGGGGTGCCATGATCGTGCGCGCCAGGGTATCGGCGATCACCAGCAGCGCTCCGCCAGCCAGCGCTGACGCCGGCAGGACCACCCGGTGATCGCTGCCGGCGACCAGCCGCACCAGGTGTGGGACGACGAGCCCGATAAAGCCGATCACGCCGACCGTGGTGACGGACAGCGCGGTGGCGAGCGCGGCAGCCACGAAGATAAGGTAACGGAACGTGCGCACGGGCAGGCCAACGATTGCCGCCTGCAGTTCGCCGCGGGAGAGTACGTTGAGATGCCTGGCGCTGAGCGTTCCCGTGAGAACGAGTAAACCGAGCAGTACCAGGCAGCGTTCGGGATCGAACGCGAAACTGAGGTCGCCCATCAGCCAGAACAGCATGCCGCGCAGATTCTGGTCCGGACTGAGTGCCAGGAGCAGGGTGGTCGCGGCACTGAAACCCGCCGCCAGCACGACGCCGGTCAGCAACAGGCGTGTTGGCGTCCAGCTCCCCGTGCCTTGCGCGATCGCAAATACCAGCAGCGTGGCGGCCATCGCACCGCCAAACGCCGAGGCGTCAACGACGAGGCTACCCATACCGAGACTCATGGCAATCAGGGCCGCAACGGCGGCACCGCCCGAGCTGCCGAGAATATAAGGCTCGGCCAGCGGGTTGCGAAGCAGGACCTGCATGAGCACGCCGGCGACCGCCAGCAAGCCGCCGACAGCAAAGGCGGTAAGCGCACGCGGCAGTCGCAGCTCGGTGACGAGCGCTTGCACCTGGTCGGGGGCTCCACCACGCAGGGCGCGCATCGCCTCGAAGAAACTGATGTCCGCACTGCCCATCGACAGCGCCAGCAGAAATGCGGCGGCAACGATCAGCAGCAGTACGGCAAACAGGACTCCGGTCCGGCCTGAATTCAAGAAGATTCTCCTGGGGCGAGCGGCGAAGGATAGTGTAAAGTAATCGGCAGTTAGAGTTTTAGTGCGGTTGCAATGGGCAACGATTGGATTGACGCCGAGGGCTTTCGGGCGAATGTCGGCATCATCCTCGTGAACGCAGAAGACAAGTTGTTGTTGGGCGGTCGCGTGGGTGCCAAGGGCTGGCAGTTTCCCCAGGGTGGAATGCTCGTCGACGAAGAACCCGAAGTCGCGATGTTTCGTGAATTACACGAGGAAGTCGGGCTCGAGCCCGATGATGTCGACGTGCTTGGCGTGACCGCCGATTGGCTGCGTTACCGTCTCCCGGACCAGTTCATTCGCCGGCAAAGCAAGCCGCTTTGTATTGGCCAGAAGCAACGCTGGTTCATGCTCCGCATGCTTGCGGACGATGACCGGGTGCGTTTCGACTGCGGTGCCAAGCCTGAATTTGACCGGATTCGCTGGGTGCCATTCTGGCGTCCCGTGAACGAAGTTATTTACTTCAAGCGGCGCGTCTATGCGCGCGCCCTGCATGAACTCGGGCACCATGTGCATCCTGACGGGCTGCCCAACCGCCCCCGCTGGTGGCCGCGCCGCTGGCAAACTGTTTTCGACAAGGACATCGCGAAGGCAGAAAAAGCGGCCAAATTGGCGATCGAAGAGCCAAATCCGTGACCTGGCGCACTTTTGCGGGCCTCATGCTCCGCGTAACATAATGTCTTTTGGCTAAGCGGTAAAAGAGTGGTGGCAAGATCTCACCTGCAGAGGCACGGAATGGCGCGAACCCTGATGGTTCGGGTGTTCCTTGTGTTGCTCGTCCTGATCGCGGGTTACCTCGTATTCGAGTACGGGCGGATCAGCGCCGGCTATGACACGGTCGATGCAGCAAACGAGCGCCGCGAGCTTGAGGCCCACATAGATACGCTGGATGACGAGATCGAGTCGCTCAAGCAGGAAGTCGCGCTGCTCGAAACGCATCGGGAAATCGATCGCGAGGCCTACAAGGAAGTAGAAGGCAGCCTGATCGCGCTGCAGACCAAGATCGTGGAGCAACAGGACGCCATCGCGTTTTATCGCGGCATCGTGTCGCCGGCGGACGGCAAGCCGGGACTCCGAGTGCAGGATTTCAAGCTGACGCGAGGCAGCGAAGAGCGTGAGTTCCACTTGCGACTTGTCCTCGTGCAGGCCATGAAGCACGATCGCAAGGTATCGGGCGATGTTGCTTTGAGCGTGGAAGGCAGTGAAGACGGTGAGGCGAAGTCCTACGCGTTGACCGAATTGCTGCCGGCCGGCGCGGACCAGGCATGGCCTTTTTCGTTTCGCTATTTTCAGGATTTCGACCGGCAGATCGTGTTGCCGGACGGCTTCACCCCGGAGCGCGTGCATGTTGAAGTGCGCTCCAAGACCCGCTCGATCTCGAGCATAGAAGAGAGTTTCGCCTGGGCGACGAGCCAGGGTTGATTGGAGAACCAGATGTTCGGAAAGAAACAACGCAGACATACGGTCGTGGAAACGCTGATTGGACCCAATAGCAAGGTCAACGGCGATCTGCATTTCATGGGCGGCTGCCACATCGACGGAATCGTCAACGGCGGCGTTACGGCCGATCCGGACACGGATTCCGCGCTTTCCATCAGTGATATAGGTACTGTAGACGGCGGTGTCACGGTGCCTTATGTCGTGTTGAACGGTATTGTCAGGGGCGACGTTTTTGCGAGCCAGCGAGTGGAACTTGGACCGACCGCGCGTGTCATTGGCAATGTGTATTACAATCTGATCGAAATGGCGATCGGTGCCGAGATAAACGGTAAGCTCGTACATCAGCCCGAAGGGCAGGTACCATTGCTCGAACAGACCAATCGAATCGACGAAGCGGCGGCCGCAGCCAACGAGTAAGCGGCTCCCAGGGAAGAAAACAGTATGACGACAGCAACCAACATCGCACCACAGGCGCCAAACGGCATCGTATTCACCGACGCCGCGGCCAGCAAAGTGGGCGAACTCATCGCGGAAGAAGACAATCCGAATCTGAAGCTGCGGGTATTTATCTCGGGCGGCGGTTGTTCGGGATTCCAGTACGGCTTCACATTCGACGAGGACGTCGAGGACGGTGACAGCCAGGTCGAGAATGCAGGCGTTACGTTGTTGGTCGACCCGATGAGCGTGCAATACCTCATGGGTGCAGAAATCGACTACAAGGAAGATCTGCAGGGCGCGCAGTTCATCATCCGGAATCCGAATGCACAAACCACCTGCGGCTGCGGACAGTCTTTCACCGTCTGAGTCCGTCCAAGCGGAAATCATTGCAGCCGTCGATCTCGGCTCCAACAGTTTTCACATGATCGTCGGCGAGCTGCGCCACGGCCAGCTCGCAATCCTCGATCGCATCCGCGAAACCGTCCGCCTGGCCGAGGGCCTGTCCGATAGTGGCGATATCTCGCCGGATGCACGCCAGCGCGCGCTCGATTGCCTGGCGAGGTTCGGCGAGCGTCTTCGGGACATGCATGCCGGGAGCGTACGCGCCGCTGGTACCAGCACCATCCGCAGGGCGCGCGAAGATTCGACGTTCATGACCGAGGCCGAGACGGCACTGGGTCACCCGATCGAAATCATCTCCGGTATTGAAGAAGCGCGGCTCATCTACACCGGCGTGTCGCACAGCTTGCCGCCGACCGAGGGCATGCGGCTGGTCATGGACATTGGCGGCGGCAGCACGGAACTCATTCTCGGTCAGGGTACACAGCCCAAGGCGCTCGAGAGCCTGCATCTCGGGTGTGTGTCGATGACCGAGCGCTTCTTTCCACGTGGGGAAATCACCCGGGCGGGTTTCAACAAGGCGCGCACGGCGGCCCAGCTCGAGCTACGGCCGGTCAAGGCGTTCTTCCGCAATGCGAGCGACGTCGAGGCGATCGGCACGTCCGGCACCATTCTCTCGACGGAGGCGGTTGCGCGTGCGCTGGGTATCTCTGAATCCGGCCTGACGCTGGCTGCCGTCGAGCAGCTCATCGAGAAGGTGCTCGAGGTGCAGTCGGTGGCCGAATTGTCGCTGTCCGGATTGTCAGAGCGTCGCGCCCAGGTCTGGCCCGGCGGCTTGTCCATCCTCGCGGAGTTGATCCGGGCTCTAAAAATAGGCGACCTGCAGGTATCCGACGGGGCCCTGCGCGAAGGACTGCTCTACGACTTGCTGGGCCGCCTGCAACATGAGGATGCCCGCGAGCGGACGGTTCGTGCCATGGCCTCGCGTTACCAGGTGGACGAGCAGCAGGCAGAACGCGTGGCGCGAACTGCGACGGACCTTTATTCGCAGTGCCGGGACAAATGGGGATTTTCGAGCGCGATTGCCGGGAATGTGCTGGACTGGGCCGCACGGCTTCACGAAATTGGTCTCGACATATCGCACGACGGTTACCAGCGCCATGGAGCATACGTGGCCGAGTATGCCGACATGCCGGGATTCCCGCGCGCCGAGCAACGTCTCCTGGCGACGCTGATTGGCGGACATCGCCACGCGATAGATACGTCGGCATTCAAGCCGTTGCCGAAAGCCTGGCGGACCGGCGCACTGCGATTGTTGATTATTCTGCGTCTTGCCGTGCTGCTTAATCGCAGCCGCAAGGAAGTGACTGAAATACCCGCGACGATCGATGTCACCGAGGACAGTTTAACCCTGCACTTCGATGCTGAATGGCTTGCCGAAAACCCGCTGACGATCGCTGACCTGGAACGAGAGGTGGATTATCTTCGGCAGGTTGGCTACGAGCTGAAAGTGCATTAGAGTGCGCGCGCCTCATCGCCGAGAGCAGCCGCTCACCTGGTGACAGACTCACAGGCTGGTACTGACCCTAAGGAGAAATTCGGTTTTTGTTCATTACTCCAGATACCTAGCCGCCGCGGTGCTCGCAATAGCGCTCAGTGGATGCACAAAGTGGCCGCCATATGAGTCGGAGTTGGTCCAGAAATTCAACACCAATCGAGAATCGTTTGAAGTATTGGAGGCGAAGATTATCGCGTCTGATTATTTTCGCGTTTCTCAAACCGGCATATTGGGGATACCTCGATTCGACGACTCTTATCATGTAGTAGCCGATAAAGAGAGCGGAGAGTTCGTTGAACAAGACATAGTTGAAGACGACCCAGAGTGGGAAGAGCATTTCCGCAAGGCAGGTCTATTTTCCGTCGAATACTATGACAGTGCTGCAAGATTTGGATTTGTTGGGGAATTACCGGTCAAGAAACGATTTGTTTGGGCCGAGATAGTCCATGCCCAAGACGTTCGAACCGAGTTGCATCTTTGCCTTGAGGAACACAAGAAACTCAGTTGCGGGGCGTGCGTCGTTGATTTGGACACCGATTGGTTCATCTACTATCGGTGGACCCCGGACGAACACGTTCCGGGCGGTTTTGACAGAGTGCTCGACGATGAGATCACCGAAGACGAATATTGGGAGATCTTCGATGAGAATCTGAAGCAATGCCGGATCGATGGGTACTCAGCAATTGGCTATGACACGAGCGGCTGGTTTGAAGAAGAGAACTGACCGGTTGAAATCACACTCGAAAGCGGCCGCTTGAAAGTTTCGCGCTATACTTTCTGCCTGTGACCCTGGGCCACCGGTTACTGACATAGGGGTTTTGCATTGCGGGCTCATCTTCTTCTTGCTCTCACGCTTTTCGCACATGCTTCCGGTTGCACCGAGGCGGACAACGAGATCGTGGTTGCCGAGAACGGCGAGCAGCCTGCCGAAGTGGGCGCTGCAATGCGAGAATTGTCTTGTAAGTCGTTTGAGCAGAATTTTGCCAAATTGATAGAAAGTTCACGGGACTGTGATACAGACGCCGACTGCGTAGCTACCGCGTTCGGATGTCCCTTTGGTTGTGTGAGCGCGGTAAACAAGCACAAACTCCCGGAGCTTCAAGCGGCGTCCTTAGAATCGGCTGAGTCTTGTCAGAGCTGCCTATACGATTGCGGCATTGGACCGTCGACTGTGTTGCCCGTTTGCAGGTCCGGAAAGTGCGACTTTGTCAGCAAGAATTAGCTCATGGTCAAACGTCTACTCCTGGCCGAGGCTGTGTAAAAACCCGGGCGTATTTCGTCTTCACGGGACAGCGCAACACAAATCATCAGGGAAACCCAATAACATGACCGGCGCCTTCCACAAGTTCGCATCCAGCAGTTGTTTGGTGTTTCGATTCCCCACCGGGAAATCTGATTTGACGTTTTTACACGGCCTCGGCCGATAGCTGCCTGCCAGTCGTCCGAATAATCTGTCGTTCGAATGACCGCTTCCCGGAATAGCTGACATCCAGGCTACTACCCCGGCTAATTGTCCATTCCGGATAAAGAAAGCCCTCTCACCCCTGCGTGTTGCGTGCAGAGGTGGAGGGTTTTTTTGCTGTGGGTTATCTATACCCGGCCCCTTGCGGGGCCCAGGAGACAGGTTAAACTTCCCGTCGTCGACGGAACATCACGACTCCCAGCAGCGCCAGCACCATCGGCAGCCCAAATGCACCGCCACCCGAGCCACCGCCACCTGTTGACGGACGATTATTCGCATACATTGGCTGATGCTGGTCAACGCGTCGGTCTTGTGGTTTTTGCTGGGAACGGGCCTGGCGCGCTGTTTCCTCGGCTGCGACCCGATCACGATTCGTGCGCTTGATGCCCTGCGCCGCAAACACTTCCTCGCGAACGACGATCATTGACGTGTAGTCAGTGACCAGGCCGTACTCCATCGCGAGATCGGTAATGGCGTCCTCGGTATCCTGGTCGGCGCCAAAGTAGTCCATTTTCGCCTGCAGGTTCTCGATCGTGGCGTAGGCCCAGATCCGCTCCAGTTCCGGATTGAGATCCGACTGTACCGGCATCGAGAAGCGCGTCGTGTACTCCACGTCGTTGCCTGCTACTTTGCCTGTCAGCCGAACGCGCGCTTCGTCGCTGCCCCAGTAGTGACCCAAAACCTTGAGTTGCTCACCGTGATACAGGCTGCCGATTTTCTCGGGTGTGAAGTCGGCGACCTTGAGGCCATCGATTGTCAGGTTCACATCGTGCAGGGCGGCGTGACTAATTTTTGCCGTCGCCTGCATAAGCTGCCCGGAAATATCATCACTGTTTGATGTTTCCATGGCGAAGCCGTTGGACACCTCGGTCATGGCCTCGAGCAGCGGACGGTTAGCGCTGTTGCCCATAATGAACGTGAAAAGCCGGACATCGTGTTTCTCCATCATCGTCAGGAAATCTTTCTTCTCAGTGACACCGACGTTCGCTACACCATCCGTAACCAGGGCGATTCCCGAGGAGCGATCGCTGTCGAGGCTGCGAAGCCCTGCCTGCAAACCTGCATAGAGATTCGTGCCACCGCTCGACTGCAGTTGGCCGACGACTTGTGCGTAGTGCGTGACGTTTTCGGTATTGGCGCCAACAAAGCCGCTCGTCAGTTCTCGCGACGAGTCGTTGAACGTGAAAATACGAAAACGATCAGCCGGGTTCAGCTTCCCGAGCGCCTGTTGGACACCGTCTGCGAGCGTCGCAAACTTGCCCTGCATCGAGCCCGACACGTCGAGTACGAAGACCCAGTCCCGGCCGTTTTCGATCATGGGCAGATCGTCTCCAGGTGTGAAGGTCAGCATGAACGTGCCGCGACCGTTCGGATCGGGTTTGTGCGTAACCAGGTCTACCGTCCCCGGCAGGCCCGGCGAGTGGCGCCAGTAGACGACGATGTCCGTATCCAGGTTCGCTACCCCGGAGGCAGTGGAGGAGGGTGCAGGTGTCTCACCCGCTTCGAGCGCGGCTACCTGCGACTCGAACTCCTCGTCAATGGGAGAGGACCCGGTTGAATGCAGCCCCACGGTCCAGTGCCCCGCATCTACCTGCTTGAGCACGGCATTGGGTTGTTCCGGGAGCCGAATGGCGTCCACCGGGTAAGAGGACTTCAGCTCGAGGTCGAAACTGAAGGTGCCCCGCACAGCGTTGCGAATTTCCCAGAACGCCTTGCGTTCCTCATCGACGCCGCCTTCCTCCAGCGGGTAGACGTAACGCCCGATGCCAGTGTCGGTATCCGCACTCTGGATATAGACGAGGCGAACGTGTACATCGCTGTTGGCGCGGACCGGGTAGACCGAAATATTGAATGTCCGGTACTCGTCCTTCTCTGCGAGCGCCGTTTCACGACCCTGTGATTTTTCCTGTTCGTACAGGTCCCTGGCTTCCTGCTTCTTCAGTACCTCACCAGTTACCGGATTGCCGTCAATCCAGTAGGTGAATTCGGCGACCGCTGCGTGCGAAGGGACCGGGAAACTGTAGACGGCTTCCACCTCGTTAGCCCCGGCGTTAACGAAGACCTGGTCAACCGCGGTGACGACGTAGCCATCCTCGACGACAACATTGACCTTGTGGTCACGGATATCCAGCGAACTGGATTGCCCCAGCGGTATCAGCAAGCCGGCTGCTGTCGCCGACCCTGCCGCAAGCAGCGTCAGAATGACCGCGATGAAACTGATGGTGTTCCTGGACTTCATGATTTTCTCCCAATTAAACATCGTTCAATATCAAGCCAAAAAACAACCGTTTTATTAAACGGCGTTTAATTTTATACATTGTTATTGAACGATGTTCAAATAATGTTACTGTTCGGCCAGAACAGGCCATTTCCTGGAGGACATAATGCATGGGCAGGCGTAGCGACCACAGTCGTGAGGAAATCCGGAAGATGGCGATCAATGCGGCAGCGAAGATCGTCGAAACTGAAGGGTTTCAAGCGCTTACCGCCAGGAAGGTCGCCTCCAGGATCGGCTATACAGTCGGTACGCTGTACCACGTATTCAGGAATTTCGACGATCTTGTCATTCACATGAATGCACAGACGATCGACGAAATAGTGGCGCGAATCCAGAAAGCGGTCAGCAAAAAGCGCAGTCCGGAGACCCGTATTCGAGCCATGGCAGCGGTCTACGTGGATTTCGCGACCGAGCATCCTGATCGCTGGCGGGTCGTGTTCGAACACCGGGCACCACCCGGCGTGCCGACGCCGGAACTGATGGGCGTACGTCGTGACGTCGTCTTCGAGATGGTCGCGGATAATTTTCGGCAGCTCTCACCGAACCACATTCCCCAGGAGGTTGCGCACTCGGCCACGGCCCTGTGGAGTGGTATCCACGGCATATGCATGCTCGCGCTGACCGGCAAGCTCTACCTGGGCGGCGCGTTCTCCATGGCAAAACTGGTCGACACGCTGATCGATTCGGTATTGAACGAATTTCAAAGAACGCAGGTGCCCGACTGAGGAGGAGGTACCTCTGAGTTTCTGACAGTGAGTGTATTGAGAAACGTCTCCTGGGCGGAGATTCGCTCGTTGTCACCCGGTGACTGCCGAACATAACTGCCGTCGCCAGCGAGTACCCATGCCTGGCAGTTGTCTGCCAGGAACAACTCCAGGTGCTCGCGTAGCTGGTCTTTCATCGCTTTCTGGCGAATTTCAAAACACGATTCGTTGCGTCGGAACATGTTGCGCTCCATCCAGTCCGCGCTCGAACAGTAGTACTCCTCATCGCCACCATTGAAGAAATAGTAGACCCGCGAATGTTCCAGGAAGCGCCCGACGATCGAGCGGACGTGAATGTTTTCCGACGAGTCCCTTGACGCCCGGCCGCAGTGCGCAGATGCCGCGGACAATCAGGTCAATTTTCACGCCTGCCTGCGACGCCGCGTAGAGCGCATCGATCAGTTGAGGTTCGTTCAGCGAATTGAGTTTCGCGATGATGCGCGCGTCCTTGCCCGCTTCTGCGTTTTCCGTTTCCCGTTTGATCTTGGCCATCAGGGCATCAAACAGGCTGAAGGGTGACGCCAGCATGCGGGTCATGCCAACTGCCTCGGTCAGGCTCGTCAGTTGAAGGAAAAGCTTGTGGACGTCCTCGCCGAGTCTCACGCTGCTCGAGAGATAGCCGTAATCGGTGTAAACCGACGTCGTGGCATGGTGGTAGTTACCGGTGCCGAGGTGCACATAGCGCACGAGCTTGTCGTTCTCGCGCCGTACGATCAGCAGCATTTTTGCGTGTGTCTTGAAGCCGACCAGGCCGTAGACGACATGCGCCCCTGCTTCCTGGAGACGATTCGCCAGCGCGATATTTGCCGCCTCGTCGAACCGAGCCATGAGCTCGATGACCACCGTCACTTCCTTGCCCGAGCGCGCTGCCGTTACCAGGTGATCGACAATGGGTGAATCCGCACCGGTGCGATACAGCGTCTGTTTGATCGCCAGAACATTCGAATCGACCGCGGCCAGCGCAATGAGCTCGATAACCGGCGCAAAGGACTGGTAGGGGTGATGCAGCAGCACGTTCTTCGTGGACAATACTTCGAAGATGTCCTCGTCCGTCAGCAGCTCATCGGGCAAGCCCTGCGTGAATGGCTCGTAGAGGAGTTGCGGCCGGTCGTTGATGCTGCATACGGTACTCATGCGATTCAGGTTGACCGGCCCCTCGACCAGGTACATGTCGCATTCCTGCAGGTCGAAGTGGTCGAGCAAAAACTCCTGCAGGTCCTCCGGGCACTCATGCCCGATTTCTATGCGCACGGCCGCGCCGTAGCGGCTGGCTTCCAGCTGACCTTCGAGCGCCCGCACGAGATCGCTGACTTCCTCATCGTCGATATAGAGGTCACTGTTGCGAGTGACGCGGAACTGGTAGCAACCGTCGACCTGCAGCCCCGGGAACAGGCGCTCCACGTGCACGCGAATGATTGACGAAAGAAACACAAAACTGCGCTCATCGGGTTTGCCGAGGTGCTCGGGCAATTCGATGATGCGTGGCAGAGAACGCGGCGCCTGCACCATGCCGCGGTGCCGGCGACGTCCGAACGCATCGCGTCCGTGCAGGCGCAGGATGAAGTTCAGGCTCTTGTTGAGAATCCGCGGGAAAGGCCGTGAAGGGTCGAAGGTCAGCGGCGTCAGCACCGGGACGACCTGTTCATCGAAATAATCGCTAAGCCACGCCCGTTGTTCGTCGTTCCAGTCGTCGCTTTGCAGGAAGCGGACGCCTGCATTCGCAAGCTCAGGGAACATCACCTTATTGAGCAGTTCGTACTGGCGGCGTATGAGGTCCGCGACTTCAACATGGACTTTGTCGAATACCGCTTGCGCCGAGATCTTCTCGATGCCCTGGGCGGGCGCACCAATTTCCATGCGCTGCTTCAGGCCGGCGACACGGATTTCAAAAAATTCGTCGAGGTTCGTACAGCTGATGCACAAAAAGCGCAGGCGCTCGAGCAGCGGCACCTCGGGGTCGAGCGCCTGTGCGAGTACGCGTTTGTGGAACTCAAGCAGGCTGAGTTCCCGATTGATGTAGTTGCTTTCCATGACTAGGGCAAGTGTATCGCGCCAAGCACGACCTTGCGGTGGGCACCGGTCACGCTTGGCAGATTTCCTGTCTGATTGTTGACGGTCCGCATGGCCAGCCATGCAAATGCGGCGGCTTCGACCCAGTCAGGATGTAAACCGACTGTTGCTGTCGTGTCGATACGTACTTCCGGGAGGGCTCGAGCGAGACGCGCCAGCAGGTTGGTATTGTGCGCGCCGCCGCCGCATACATAGATTTCCTCGGTCAAAGGCGCGTATTTTTGAATGTCGACGGCAATCGTCCTGGCGGTCAGTTCGGAGAGAGTCGCCTGTACATCGACGGCTTCGTAGTCCGACACCTCGTGGGCAGTCAGCCACTCGAGGTTGAATTCCTCGAGCCCCGTGCTCTTCGGTGGGGATTTGGCAAAGTAGGCGTATTCAAGGAACGTATCGAGCAACGGGGCAATGACCTTGCCCGCGGCGGCCCATCCGCCGTCCCGATCGAATGGCTGGTCGCAGTGCAACTGGATCCACCGATCGAGCAACGTGTTGCCGGGCCCTGTGTCGAAGCCGGTCACGGCTTTGCCGGACGGCCCAAGCAGCGTCACGTTCGCGATACCGCCGACGTTCACGATTGTGCGGTGCCTGGCTGTCCCTCCGAACAGCCAGTCGTGAAACGGCGGCACGAGGGGCGCGCCCTGGCCGCCCGCCGCGATATCGGCACTGCGAAAATCGGCGACCGTCACGATTCCAGTGCCGCTGGCAATGGCCTCCGGGTTCCCGATTTGCAGGGAGTAGGGCGGCTCCGCGTCCGGCCGGTGTCGCAGGGTCTGCCCGTGACTTCCGATTGCGGCGACGTCACTCGCATCGATGCCCGATGCAAGCAGCGCCTCCAGTGCGGCCTCCCGAAAGCACTCGCCAACCAATGCGTCCAGGCGATCGAGATCCTCGATCGGGCTGTCGGCCGGGGTATGGGCGGCTCTGACCAGGTCTTTGCGCAGTGCTTCGGGGTAAGGCTGGTTGACGGTTGCGTGCAGTACCACGCGATTGTCATCGAACGAAACGACGGCCGCGTCGATCCCGTCCATGCTGGTGCCGGACATCAGGCCAATGTAATAGGCGGTCATCGGCGCTACGGCGCGCTGTACGCGATAGAAGCAACCTGTGTGCTCTTGAACCTGTCGAGTTCCTCCAGGATCGGCGCCGCTTCTGCGAGGAACTGCTCCCGGTACTTGTCGGCGATAGGCTCAGCATCCGGCAAAGAAACCGTGCGCGGATTGCGATGTACGCCGTTCAGCCGGTACTCATAGTGCAGGTGATTGGCCGTTGCGAGACCGGTCATGCCCACGTAGCCGATGGTCTGTCCCTGTCGCACGCGGCTGCCAAGTGTTGCCTTGGCTGCGTAGCCTGACATGTGTGCGTAGAGGGTCGTAATGTTGCCGCCATGCTGCAGGATAACCACGCGGCCGTATCCCGACTTGGTACCACGAAAAATGACCTTGCCATCGCCGGCGGCCTTGATTGGCGTCCCTCGCGGCGCTGCATAGTCCACACCGCGGTGTGCGCGAATCGTGTTGAGAATCGGATGGCGGCGTTTGGGATTGAAGTTCGAGCTGATGCGCGTGAAATCAACCGGGGCACGAATAAATGCCTTGCGGACGCTGTCTCCGTCGGGCGTGAAGTAGTCGGTGTTGTTCTCGCCATCCTTGAAACGAACGGCGCGCAGCTGCCGGCCGTTGTTGTTGAACTCGGCCGCTATGATCTCACCGTCCGTGACGAACTCGCCGTCCTGCCAGATTTCCTCGTATTGCACGTAGTAGTTATCACCCGAACGAATATCGAGAATAAAATCGACGTCCCAGGCAAATATCCCGGCGACATTCATGATCGTCTTGTCAGACAGGCCTGCTTGAGCCGCACTCTCAAATAGCGAACTCTCGATGACGCCGTACGCGTGCCGCTTCCGATGCTCGACAGGCCGCTCGATGATCTGGGCGACAAAGTTGTCCTCCACCCTGTCGATGCGCAGTGCCGTGGTCAGGTCCAGCTTTGAGTAGATACTGAAGATCTGGCCGTCTTCGTGCTCGACTTCAAACACATCGCCCGGCTTGATGCGCCGAAAGCGCTGCTCTGCTTCATCGATCTGCGCAATCTGCATAAGGTGGCCAACATCGAGACTGTTCTTGCGAAACAGCTTCTCCATGGTATCGCCGCGACCGACCGTGAGGGTCAGCTTGTCGAATTCCGGATCGGGTTCGACCTCGATCACCGGTTCAAGGACATCGCTCGTGATCGCCGCGGCATCCATTTCGTCGACCGGCAACGCAACGGCGTTCGGCGAGGTCATCATGGGTGAGTCGGAGACGGGAGGCAGCGGCGCATCGGTGCTTAAACCGGTAACCAGGGCGATGCCCAACAGGGGGATGCCGAGGCCGGCCGCAAACCACCAGAGTGCTTTGGACTTAGCGGGCTTTCTCGCTGCAGACGGCTTGTAATCGTGAAGAAGTGGACTCGCCGGACGACTCAAGTCTGCGTCCCCATGTTGTTAGATGCCGCTACTCTACCGTCTGGTATTTTGGAGGTCAAAACCACGCGACAATGCTACAGTTCGCGCGTACTCAATGCGGCCGGCGCCGCCCCGATAGAATGAAGGTCAATGAGCAGCATAAAGGAACAAATCGCGGAGCTTAGCCGCGGCACGGACGAGATTTTGCCCGAGGACGGGTTGTTGGCGAAGCTCAAGGAGGGCAGGCCGCTGGTCGTAAAGGCAGGCTTCGACCCGACGGCGCCTGATTTGCATATTGGCCACACGGTGCTGATCAACAAGATGCGCCAGTTTCAGCAGTTCGGGCATGACGTCGTATTCCTGATCGGGGATTTCACCGGGATGATCGGTGACCCCTCAGGCAAGAACGCCACGCGCCCGCCATTGTCGCCCGAAGAGATTAAGGCGAACGCGGCGACCTACGAGGCCCAGATATTCAAGATTCTTGACGCGGAACAAGACGCGTGTCGAGTTCAATTCCACGTGGATGGGCGCCATGGATGCGGCGGGACTCATCAAGCTGGCTGCGCGTCATACGGTGGCGCGAATGCTCGAACGTGACGACTTCAACAAGCGCTACAAGGGCGGCCAGTCGATCTCGATCCACGAATTTCTGTATCCACTGGTGCAGGGCTATGACTCGGTCGCGCTCAAGGCCGATGTTGAGCTGGGCGGGACCGATCAGAAGTTCAACCTGCTGGTGGGCCGTCAACTGCAGCAGGATTTTGGCCAGCAGCCCCAGATCGTCATGACGACGCCGCTTCTCGAAGGCCTCGACGGCGTGCAGAAGATGTCCAAATCACTCGACAACTACATCGGCATCACCGATGCGCCCGGAGAGATGTTCGGCAAACTCATGTCGATTTCGGACGATTTGATGTGGCGGTACTTCGAGGTTCTGAGCTTCCGGTCGCTCGAGGATATCGCCGGGCTGAAGAAGGCGGTGGCCGATGGCATGAATCCGCGCGACGCAAAATTTGAACTTGGAATGGAAATTGTTGCCAGATTCTATGACGACGCTGCAGCTGAAGGGGCCAGGCAGGAATTCATCTCGCGCTTCCAGAAGGGGGCGATGCCGGATGAAATTCCCGACAAGGCACTGGACAGCGGAGATGGTCAGCTCGGAATCGCGCATCTTCTCAAAGCTGCGGGACTCGTCAGCAGCACGTCGGAGGCTTTTCGCATGATCGAGCAGGGCGCTGTGAAGATCGACGGCGAGAAGATTGAAGATCGTGGACTGCAAATCAAGGCGGGCAGCACACACATATACCAGGTGGGTAAACGCAAATTCGCACGCGTCAGCCTCACCTGAGACTGCTGGCGGTGGCTCGATTGCCGCGCGCGGGCTGGAGATGAATGCAGTGAAAAGGCTATTGGCCATTGCCATGGTGACGCTCGCGATGACGACCGCGCCCCTCTTGTTTGCCGCGCAATCGAACGATGAGCTTGCGCGGGAGAATCTTCAGGCAATTATCGAGGATCTCAACAACGACTCCTTCAAGAGCTTTCATGCTGCGATCGACAAGAAGCAGCTGCTGGGCCGGGTCATTGGTACGTACCTGATCGAAAAGGACATCCGCGATCAGCTGGACGAGCTGTTCAATGAGTGGGTGCAGGACATGTTTATCGCCTCGTTCCCGCCATCGGAGTCGGACATTGTCGGCACGCTTGTGGCATTCGAGGGCTACGGCGACACAGCGCGTGCGCTGGTGCGCTATGAGTCATCGGGCTACCGGTTCGCCTATCACGTCTACGAAATGACCGTTGGCTCGAAAGGGCGCGTCGGTATCGTGGACTGGACGGATTATTACCAGGGCGGGCTGTTCTCCAGGGAAGCGGCCGAGTCCTTTGTGGCCGCCCTGCCATCGCAGCAGGCCACGCAGCAATTGCTGCAGAACAAGGATGTCGATGAGGGCCAGTTGTTCCAGGTCGCGGAGATGCTGAAAGCGGTTCGTGACAATTCCCAACCGCGGTTTTTCAGTATTTACGATGCTATGGAGGAACCGCTCAAGTCCGAGCGTATCGTGGTCGCCCTGAATCTGCAGATGGCACTGACCTGGAATGATCGCGCCCGGCTCGGTCGCGCCGTGGAATCGGTAGCCGCGGCCTTTCCAAACGACCCCCTTTTCAGTCAACGCCTGATCGAGTTCTTCATTTCGATGAGCCAGTTCGACCGGGCGATCACCGAGCTGGAGACGCTGCAAAAAGGGCTGGGGGTGGTCGATGGAGCCACCGAGTCGCTCAAAGCCACGGCGGCCATGGCGCTGGGGGACATGCAGCGGGCAGAGGAATTTGCCCTGAGCGCCACCCAGGCCGAGCCCGACCTCGAACTGAGCTGGTGGTCGTTGCTGCGGGCACGCACCGCGGCAGGAGACTATGAAGGGGCAACCGAGGCGCTGAGCCAGCTCGAGGACCGGTTTGGGCACCTGCTGGTCCCCCAGAAGCTGCGGCGGGACCGATTCCTCAGGGTCCTCATCGATCAACAGGAATACAAGGACTGGCGAGCCGGGCGGGACGCCGACCCTGACGCCACGTGAATCTGCGGGATTCGGGAACGAATCCCCGCCAGGGCGCTTTGCGTAGGCTCGTACCGACCTCCGGGCGCCATCCGGCCCGGGCAGGGTGAAAAGGCTCAAATAGCCCGTTTTTCCCGCGGGAAAGTGCCACTTTTGCTGCCGGGTTCTGGCCCCGGGAGCCCTCGCCGGACGCCCATTTCAGGTAATTGAAAAAAAACCCCGAAAAGGTGTTGACGGAAAGGCAATCGCCCGTATAATGCGCGGCTCGCTGAGGGACACGGTGGACCTCAGTGGGCTCCCATGAGATAGATACAGGCGCACGAGGATTGTTGCTTAGGCCTCCTTCGCCTGTATAATGGTGGGTCCGCCCTGTTCGCGTTTCAGCC